>NZ_JAHDYS010000004.1 GCF_018531195.1 Pelotalea chapellei
GGGTTATAGCCCAAGGCGTAATCAAACTGCCATGTCCTGGAACAGAGAATCTAGTTACTGTCAGTCCAACATACAAGGCGTAGCAGCGCTACGCCGCACAAGGTGGCTTTGAGGATGGCGGCGAGATGGCTGTTTTTCAACAACCTGCTAAGTGAGATCAAACCCCTGCAGTTCCTCATCTGAGAAATCCAAAGAAACTTCCGCACCGGGTTCGCTTATACGTGACCGGGCATCGCGAAATCCAGGCCTGGCTGTCTCAATTTCCGCCAAAAGCAGAGCCGCTTCTTCAGTTTTGGCTGCACGTTCACAGGTAAGCGCAAGTTCATATTTAATTAAGCAGGAATCATCAACGGCCAGACCGGGCTTCAACAATGACCGCAGCAGGCTTTCCGACGTTGCCAAATCACCTTTGTCTCTCAGACATGCTCCCTGAAATACGAGACATTCAATCTTCCGATCAGCAGCGCCCGCTGCCTGGCGGAATTCATTGATCGCCTCGTCATACAGCCCCATTTCTTTGAAAGCGACACCCAGATCGTAATGAGACTGTGCATCCGAGGTATCCAAATCACTGCCAAATCTTACTGACCTGGGGGTTGTGGCAATAGCGTCGAAAACCTCACCTACTGAGTCTAGCCAGGCATCTTCAACGGCTTCACCTGATTCTCCCTCCTTGGCAATAGCGTCAGAGTCGGCCTCTTCATCGATTTCGATTACGATTTCAATTTCATCCTCTGGGTCGTTCAGGATGCCGAGAGATTCCGAAAAGGAAAGATCAGATTCAGGCTGTTGAATGTCAATTTCCGGAAGAAAGTCAAACTGAGTAACCGTCTCTTCTTCAGGAAGGATCTGAATGGGAGGGGGAGAATCTACAGATTCCTGCTGTATATTCTGGACTTCTTCGTGGCGAAGTAATTCCGTAGTCTGTTGGCCTTTGACCGACTGCAGTGATTGTATCTTGTGCGTAAGCTCTACTATACCTTCCCGGTTGCCGACAACTTCACAGGCACGTCTATAGCCTTCTAAGATGCGAAGATTTATTGGATCAAGTTTTTCAAGTGCCCTGTATGCCCCCATCAACTCTGCAGCAGAGTTATCAAGAAGGCTCTGCTCATACTGGTCGAGCAACGACAATGCACCCTGAATATCCTTCCCGGCAACCATACATTCTATCATCCACATCCGTGCAGTCACATCATCCGGAAAAAATCTGAGAAAATGTCTGCAAGAATTTAAAACCAGTTCGGGCAGTTCAACTTTCCTGTAGGCTTCTACAATCAAAATCCACAAGCGCCTGTCCCTGGGATTGCTCTTCAAGAGTGTGCGGATATTATTTACCGCACTGGCGGCATTACCTCCTGACACCTGTTCCGACAATACTTCAAACGTAAAATCTGTCTTCTCCGGAAACAGTTGCTGTATCCGGGTGGCAATCTTCTGAAAAGCCGCAACGTCGCGGCGTTCCTGCAGCAACGCAGCCAGACGGCCAAAGACAGCATAGGATTCACTTATTTTACCAGCATGAAAATATGCTTCTGCCAGCTTAAGCTTTATCCCGACATTCTGCATATCAGCGCGTTGCATCTTGTCCAGGATCTTAAGAGCATTATCTGTATCGGATATTTTTTCGTAATGGTCATGGACAAGTTTGTATTCAGCCAGTGCATTGGCAAGCAGCCCATTCTTTTCGTTGAGTTCCGCCAACCTGAGAGTTATCGCGATATCTGCGGGAAAAAGCATCTGCAGTTTCTTGTAAACTGCGATCGCTTTCAGATAGAAACCATGAGATGAATAGTGTTTGCCAATGGCTTCGTATTCTGCTCTGGCATCATCAACCCGCCCTGCCTTGATGAGAAGCTCTGCCAGTTTCTGGCGTTGATTAAGAGCTGATGGGTCCTGAGACACCACCTGCAGATAAAGTTTGATAGCTTTATCCAACTGACCGCGCAGCGCCAGGCGTTGTGCTTCTTCTATAAGCTTGTCCTTCTTTGAGATCATTAGCTTTGGGATCCTTCCTGCAGACATATGAGAATGAATAGCAGCATTGAAAAACCTATAGCAGCCCGCTGTGCATGTCAAGCACTATAGCAGTTTTATGGTAGTAATTTCAGTTATTTCCATCACAGATTCGAATATTTTTGACTTGTACCCGGAAATCAATTACGGTTCCTAGTTCGTCATAAAATTTTCCAACAACCTTTATTCCAGTTATCTTCGGAGCTGCAGAAAATGGATGTTTTACCCAAACTCCACCCTATCCATGAACATGTCGACACCAATGGCGTCAATATGCCCGACATGCTGGAGAGATTGGCAAAAGGTGGGTTCACCGGTTATTTACACCATACCGCACCCCAGTTTGCAGCCTATTGCATTTTCTCTCTTGGCAAGCTCATCTGTGCCATCAGCAGCGAGAAGAGCAGAGAGCGCACCGGGCTCGAAGCCCTGACTGCCATCTTTGAAAAGCTCATCAATTCAGAGGGAGAGATCAGCATCTACCGCATGACCCCCGATTTAAGCATGTGTGCCCATGCCTTGGTCCAGGGAACCCGATTGTTCGATGGTGATGAAGTTCGCCAGGTGGATATGAAGGGGGTACTGGCGCGCCTGAAAAATCAGGGGCTCAATGGGGTTGTTCTTTTTTCGGCACCTGAGCGTCATGCGATGATCTTTTACAAAAGCGGTCAGTCCATAGGGTTCTATCATGATGGTGCATCAGCTCTCGATGCATCTCCCGAAGAATCTCGCAAGGTTGCAGCACTTCCCCGGGCCAGGCTTTTCGTGTACTCCACCAAACCGATTGAGGATCTTATGCGGCATGACCTGCTGCAACTGGTGAATCTGGACAAGCTATGGTCTGCTGCAAAGGAGCGTTCAGCAGCTCGGCGTATGAAAGCAACAGACACAGGATCCACAAATCGCGACAATATACCACTTGACGCTATACTTACGGAACTGGCGGAAGATTTACAGGAACTGGCAATGGCCTATCTTTCAAAAGAAGGTCGCGCCATGGTTCAACAGCAGCTTGAGATTGCCGGCGGTTGCAGAATCCTTACTGACAGCAAAAAAGCTGCAGAGCTGCTTGTCAACATCAGGCAGGAAGCAGGCCGCATCGACAGTCACGCCCGAATTGATGAAATGGTTGATCTAATGAAGACAGAAATTGCCGCTCGCCTTGCAGTATAATTCGGCACTCACACCAACTCCCTGCTGAATGAGCTCATGATATCATACCATCACATTCTTCATGAATATCTCGAGGCCCACGGTTACTGGGTGCTGTTCATCGGAACATTTTTCGAGGGTGAGGCCATCCTGATTATGGCTGGTTTCCTTGCGTTCCAGGGATATCTGGATGTTCGTGCCGTGATTGCAACAGCTTTTTTAGGTTCCTTTCTGGGAGACCAGTTTTATTTCTACCTCGGCTATTACAAAGGTAAAGCGCTTCTGCGGCGCTTCCATTCCATTGCAAAAAAATTCCGCGAAGCACTACATCTGATCGAAAAGTATGGCATAGCAGTAGCGTTTATTTCACGATATACCTATGGCTTTCGGATCATTCTGCCCATTATCCTCGGCATTACCACGCTTCCGCCACGCACCTTTCTCTGGATAAACATGCTCAGCGCCGTCACCTGGGCCATTGTTTTTTCGCTGGGAGGTTACCTCTTCGGCAAAAGTGCCACTTTGTTTCTGGATGACGTAGGGAAATACGAACATTACCTGATGCTGGCGCTGTTGGGTTTCATAGCGACAGCCTGGCTGTTTCACATGTATCACGTCTGGAACCTGAAAAAACCTGCCCGCCTGCGCCTGGCAAGAATCCGCGCGCTGCGCGACTCCCGGAGAATTAAAGAGTGAACGTAACTGCAGAAAACATTGTCATCGTCATGGTTGAACCACAATCTCCCGGCAACATAGGTATGGCCTGCCGGGCCATGAAAAACATGGGCCTCTCGCGCCTGCGCCTGGTCAAAGGGTGTGACCGTTTTCATCCCGAATCGCTCAAATTTGCAGTTTCCGCCAAAGACCTGCTCGAGGGTGCTGAACTTTTCGATGATCTCGCCTCTGCCCTTGCCGACTGCACCCTGACCGTCGGCACCACTCGGCGGCATGGGAAATACCGTCAGGAGATCATTTCGCCATCCGAGGCAGCAAGCCTGATCAAAGGGCATGCAGGTCCCGACAACCGTGCAGCCATCGTTTTCGGGCGCGAAGACAGCGGATTGACCACCGACGAACTTTCCCTCTGCCGCTGGCACGCCACCATTGCCTCTGCAGCAGAATATGGTTCCCTCAACCTGTCCCAGGCGATACTGATTTTCTGTTATGAGCTGAATATTGCCGCACCTTCTCCCGGAGGGGGCAGACTTGAGCAACTGGCCACCTCGGGAGACATGGAACACCTTTTCGAGCAGATGGATGGTTGTCTTCAGAAGATCGGCTTTCTCAATGAGCAGAATCCTGGGCACATCATGCGGTCACTGCGTAGGATTTTTTTCCGTTCTGAATTGGACAACCGTGAAGTGGCAATATTGCGGGGCATGATGACCCAGATAGATTGGGCCTGCACCGGGTTCGACGGCAGAAAGCGTTCATGAATCCGACCCATGTCGGCCTTGTCGCCGGAACTCTGACCAGTATTGCCGCTGTCCCTCAACTCATCAAAACCCTGCGCACCCGCCATGCCAGGGACATCTCCATCTGGCAGCCGCTCCTGCTGGCGGTCGGAGTTGCACTCTGGATGATCTACGGTATGCTGATTCACGACCTGCCGTTGATCCTGGCAAACATCATTCCCCTGGTCTGCAATGCCATGCTGACCGCGCTGAAACTGCACTATCGCAACAATGGCAACTGTTAAATACACAGCCCTTTTTAGGAGGATGTCCCATGAAACGATTCTTCTCGACTCTCCCGCTGCTTGTCCTGCTGGTACTCATGTCCGGTTGCGGCTACAACACAATGCAGGCCAACGAAGAAGCTGTCAATGCTGCCTGGGGCAATGTGGAGTCGTCCTACCAGCGACGGGCGGACCTGATACCCAACCTGGTCGAAGTGGTCAAGGGATACGCCAGGCATGAGGCCGACACCCTCAAGGCGGTCACAGAAGCACGGGCCAAGGTTGGATCAATGCAGGTGGGCAAGGATGTCATCGACAGCCCGGACAAGATGAACAAATTTCAGCAGGCCCAGGGCGAACTTTCCGGTGCCCTTTCACGGTTGATGGTCGTGGTCGAGAAATACCCGGACCTGAAAGCAAACCAGAACTTCATGGACTTGCAGAAACAGTTGGAAGGCACCGAGAATCGGATCAACGTTGCCCGTGAAAGATACAATAAAACGGTGCAGGATTTTAATGTCAGCATCCGTACCTTCCCCAACTCTCTTACCAACTCCATGTTGCTGCACCTGCAGCGCAAGGAGCCTTTCAAGGCTGAGGCGGGTGCCAGCAAAGCCCCGGCTGTCAAGTTCTAGCTTCTCCGCCTGGTGCACCGGGGGCCTCCGTGAACCTGAAACAAATCCTCATGCTGCTGATCCTGATGCTGATCCCGTTCCAGCTTTTCGCGCTGGATGTCCCGCAACTCTCGGGGCGCATCAACGACCATGCCGGCATGCTATCCCCCGCCAGTGCCGGCCAGCTGGATAGTGAACTGGCCGCCTTTGAGCGTGAACAGTCTACACAGATCGTTGTTCTGACCATTCCTTCACTTGAGGGTGATGATCTGGAACAATTCGCAATCAGAGTGGCTGATCAGTGGAAGATTGGCCAAAAGGGCAAGGATAATGGTGTGATCATGATCTTGTCCCGGGCTGACCGTAAGGTCCGTATCGAAGTAGGCATGGGACTCCAGGGGGTGTTGCCTGATTTGACGGCCGGAAGGATCATCAGGGATGTGATGCGCCCCCACCTCAGAAACGGCGACTTTGATAGAGGCATCTCAGTTGGAGTCGAAGCAATCATGGCCGCTGTAAAGGGCGAATTTACGGCAGAGCCGCAAGCACCATCAGGTCCTCGCCATGGAGGATCCTCCCCCTTTTTCACCATCCTGCTCTTTGCAGCAGTTGCTTCAGTCGTACTCGGGGCAATCTCACGGCTGCTGGCCGGACTTTCCGGTGCAATCGGGCTGCCTCTGGCCGCCAGCATGGCTTTTCCGGGACTTGCCCTGACATATCTGCTCATCCTCGGTGGAGTTGGACTTGTGGCGGGAATACTGCTGAGCATTCTCTTTGGCCACGGTGGTGGTCGCGGCGGAGGTGGGTTCTACTGGGGGGGTGGCGGATTCGGTGGAGGCGGTTTCGGTGGCGGTGGCGGCTTTTCAGGCGGTGGCGGCTTTTCAGGCGGTGGCGGCGGTTTTGACGGCGGCGGCGCATCAGACAGTTGGTGAGCTCAATGACTATCAAGAATTCAGCAATACTCTCAGCAGAGCAGGAAACAGCTGTCCAGGAAGCGGTAAAAAGAGCCGAGGCTCGCACCTCCGGAGAGATCGTTCCGATGCTGGTACCCAGCAGTGGCGCGTATGGTGAGGCGGCCTGCCAGGCAGCAACTCTGGTCGCAGCTCTCGTATCGCTGATACTGGCAATCGTCTTACGCGATACCTCGATCTGGTTTTTTCTGCCTGTTGCCTTTCTGCTCTACTTCCCTGCTTTGGCGCTTGTCCGGCGTATGCCGCGGCTTAAAATCGCCTTCACCCCCGCCGCCCGGATCAGTGACATCGTGCGCGACAAGGCTGTCTGCGCTTTTTATGAAGAAGGGCTGCACCGCACCCGCGAACAAAATGGCATCCTGATCTTCATTTCCATGTTGGAACGAAGGGTCTGGATTCTGGGGGATCACGGCATCAATGCCGTTATCCCTGCCGATCACTGGATCTCTCTTGCCTCACGCCTCTCCGCAGGTATCCGCCAGGGAACCATGACACAGTCATTGACAGCAGTAATTACCGAGGTGGGCGGCATCCTGCAGCAGCATTTCCCGAGCAGAAGCGACGACACCAATGAGTTGCCTGACCTAATCCGCGACAGGGACTGAATCCAAAACACATCGTAATAAATAAAAAGCGGGACAGGCCTGAAGCCTACCCGCTTTCTCTTTGCCCTTCCATTAAGAGGCTTGAAATACTCAGGTTGTTCAAAAATAGTCGGATCGTCGCAACCGGAGAACGCCCCGCGAAGGCATGAACTTAATCCACCGCACACTTTCACGTGTGAAAGTGGACCGCGAAGGCGCCCAAAGGGTGAGGCCGCAGGCCGAAGTCACAAGGTGGCTTTCGAGGATGGCGGCGAGATGGCTGTTTTTCAACAACCTTTTAAAAACGCTACTTCATCAACACCTTCAAGGCCTGCTTAAGCAGATCCTCAAGTGAAACATTTTGTGATGCATCCAGGCTGCCCACCACCTTGCGTACCTGCGGCTCCTTGTATCCCAGGTTCAGCAGGGCAGACACCACGTCCTCAACCAGATCCTCACCAGGAATGTTCCTCGGCTCCGCCACCGGTGTCGCCCCCATGTCAAGCTTGCCTATTTTTTCCTTCAGCTCCAGAATCAGGCGCTCGGCGGTTTTTTTGCCGATCCCGGGAATTGAGGAAAGCTTCTGAATATCACCCTGCATGAGTGCCTGGGCCAGAGGTGCCGGCTGGATATTGGAGAGAATGTCCCGGGCCAGCTTGGGTCCAACTCCCGAAACAGAAATCAACAACTGGAAGAAGGATTTTTCGAGGCGGGTACGAAAACCGTAGAGCAGGATGGCATCTTCACGCACACTGGTATGAATCTGCAGAGTGGCACTGCCTCCCTCTTCGGGAAGTTCATAGTAAGTCGAAAAGGGGATCTGGACACGGTAGCCTACACCGTGCACATCAAGCACAATATGGTCAGGCGATTTATGAGCGATAATGCCGGTCAGCATGGCAATCATGGTCTGTAGTTTCTCCAGGATGTGGATTTGCGGGGTGAAACGGCAGCAGTTCTGCGCACAAGCCCCTGGGAGTTGATGTGGCAGATTGCCACCGCCAGCGCGTCGGAGGCGTCAGCCTGAGCTGTTTCCGGAAGTCCAAGCAGCGCTTTGAGCATCTTCTGCACCTGCCCTTTTTCAGCCCTTCCCTGCCCGACCACCGCCTGTTTTACCTGCAGCGCCGTATATTCAGAAACCCGCAGACCGGCATGAACGGCAGCGACAATGGCTGCACCCCGGGCCTGACCAAGCTTAAGTGCGCTTTGGGCATTTGTGGAGAAGAAGATATTTTCCACCGCGACTTCGTCGGGGCGGTATTCAGCGATTACCGTTGCCAGCCCGTCAAATATCCGCTTCAGGCGTCCCGGAAAATCTGCCGCGCAATCGGTAAAGATTGCGCCATTATCCACATGCACCAGCCGGCTTCCCTGCTGTTCAATTATCCCGTAACCGGTGATACGTGATCCTGGATCTATGCCGAGCACTCGCATGAACATACCTTAGATACAAAAGTCTTAAAAACCGCAACCACCACCATTTTTAGCAATATACTTCTGGTGGTATGCCTCTGCCTCCCAGAAAGCTGCAGCAGGCACGATTTCAGTGGCGATGCTGCGCCGCAACGTGCCCGAGAGTTCCAGCCGCTCTCGCGAGGCCTCGGCTGCCTGCCTCTGACTCTCATCATGGCAGAAGATAGCCGAGCGGTACTGGGTGCCGAAATCGGGCCCCTGACGATTACGCTGGGTCGGGTCATGACATTGCCAGAAACATTCCAGCAATTGCTCGTAACTGATCAGGGCCGGGTCAAAGGTGACTTCCACCGCCTCGGCATGGCCCGTGTCACCGGTGCACACCAGACGATAGGTGGGGTTTTCCGTGTGGCCGCCGGTATAGCCAACCCGCGTGGCACTCACACCAGCCAGAGTCCTGAAAACTTCTTCCACGCCCCAGAAACATCCTGCCGCAAAAGTAGCCTTTTCCATAACTCCTCCCCTGAATCCGTGACGCCGAAGCGCTGGAACGCTCGGAATGCCGGAGTTGATCGTCGCGTGCTCTGCAACATGCCGAATGTGCCGGGTGCCCTTCGCCGAACATTGTCCATTCCCCAAAGGTCAATACATAGGCATTCCAGGCAAGTGTAAGCGTGAAGGCGTCACGGATTTGGGTCGGCCCAAAAATACGAAAAAGGGAGCCGAAGCTCCCTTTTTTTACATCATCTTTTCCATCTCCGCCGCTGATATGTCGAAGTTCGCATACACGTTCTGAACATCATCGTTATCTTCAAGTCTGTCCATCAACTTGAGCATGCTTTCCGCCTGTTTCCCCTCCAGCGCCACCAGTGTCTGGGGAATCATGGTAACCTCGGCGCTGGCAAATTTAAAACCTTTCGCCTCCAGCGCCTCACGCACCTCGATGAAGCTTGAGGGATCGGTTGTTACCTCAAACTGCTCATCTTCCTCGGTTACATCCTCGGCTCCCGCTTCGATGGCTGCTTCAAAAAGCTGCTCGAAATCGATACCTTTGTCCAGAACCAGCAGACCTTTTTTGCTGAACATCCAGGAAACACAGCCGGCCTCTCCCATGTTGCCATTGCACTTGGTGAAACTGCTGCGCACATCGGAGACGGTACGATTACGGTTATCGGTCATGACTTCCACCAGCACAGCCGTGCCTCCCGGACCATAACCTTCATAGACGATCTCTTCGTATGTAACGCCTTCCAGACCACCGGCACCTTTCTTAATGGCACGCTCGATATTGTCCTTGGGCATGTTCTCGGCTTTAGCCTTATCGACAGCTGTCCTCAAGCGTGGATTGGCTGCGGGATCGCCCCCACCCAGCTTAGCTGCCACGGAAATTTCTTTAATTATTTTGGTAAAAATTTTGCCTCGTTTGGCGTCTGCTGCGCCCTTTTTATGCTTGATGGTACTCCATTTATTATGACCTGACATCTTTCCCGCTCCCTTGAGATTAATGTGATACCGATGTATTTTAGTGTTGCCTTAAAAAGCGGCAAATATTAGCATGCAGGCTAACCACTGTCCAGAAGGAATTTACCACAAGCGGAGGCTAGCCCATGCCCACTTCACGAAACATCATTATCGCTCTCTGCCTCCTGCTGGCAGTGATCTGCAGCGGCTGTTCGCTGTTGCCGACTCGTGCCGGCGGCAGCAATCTTCCACCAATTCTGGCACAGGACGAGCTGATTCGTCCCTATGTCCAACTTGGCAGAGTTCAGATCACCAGAGAAGTCTACGGAATTATTGATCCGGAAATCAAGCCCGATCTCATCGAGTGGGGCCACTCCGGCATTCGGGCGGAGGCTGAAAAAATGGGAGCTGATGCTGTCATTTTGCCCGAAGTATCAGGAACCACCACCAACTATCTGATCGTCCCCACTACCGAATATCGCGCCACCGGGATCGCCATTAAATTCAAATAGGGATTGACAGGGCGGAGATAAATTTATATAAACGTTATTCACATTACGAATGGCGGCGTAGCCAAGTGGTAAGGCAGAGGTCTGCAAAACCTTTATTCAGCGGTTCAAATCCGCTCGCCGCCTCCAAAAATTCAGGCACTTAGAGAAATCTAAGTGCCTTTTTCATTATCTGCTGACGCAGAGACCATCGCCTGTTTCGGCTCACCTAACCTTGATCACGATCTTTCCCCGTGCATGACCGGATTCACTCAGCTCGTGAGCTTTGCGCGCCTCAGCAAGCGGGAAAACATTCTCTACGGTTGGTTTTATCAAGCCTCTTTCGATGAGTTCCCCAATGTTTGCCAGCTCCATTCCATCCGGATGCATGAAGAGATAGCCCGCCCTCACACGTGCCCGATCAGCCAGATCGTGATCAGGTTGTTCAAGTATTGAAACGATCACACCCTGTTGCCGCTTCAAAACCTTGAAGCTTTTTTTATAAATCTCGCCGCCTTCGGTATCAAAGACCACATCAAAGTCCTGCAGCTCCGTTGAAAAATCGCTTTTGGTATAATCAATGACATGGTCGGCCCCCAGAGATCTGACAAATTCCACATTGGGGGTGCTGCAGGTTGTCGTCACATAGCAGCAGAAATCCTTTGCCAGCTGGATGCCGAAAGCACCCACCCCTCCGGCCCCTGCATGGATCAGCACCCTGTCCCCTTTCTTGATGCCGGCGTAGTCTACAAGCGCCTGCCATGCAGTAAGCCCGACCAGGGGAATGGAAGCGGCTTCTTCATAGGAAAGGACCGACGGCTTCAGAGCTACATACTTCTCGTCCACCGCTACATACTCTGCGTATGTTCCGTTTCTGGCAATGTCCGTTCTGCTGAAAACAGCATCCCCTTTTTTAAAGCGCTCCACCTCCGGCCCGGCATCCACCACGACTCCAGCCGCATCCCACCCCGGAATCACGGGAAGGTCGTAATGGATCATTTCCCTCAAGTGCCCTGCCCTTATCTTCCAGTCCACCGGATTTACCGACGCGGCATGCACCTCGATCAACACATCATTCGCCCGCAAAAACGGCCGGGGCACCTCGCGCAACTCGAGAACATCAGGTCCCCCATACTGTTCAAAGACGATCGCTTTCATGGTTTTCTCCTTATCCGCCTAACTTTGGCCCAGCACTGACTCAAAAGCAGAATTGAGCATATCATCCTTCTATTGTATCAGAGGAGAGGCGCAGGAGAATGCCGGCACATCCGAATATTGATCTGACATCCGGGCACCTGCTGCGGGAGAAGCAGAATCAGAAGAGGCAACGGAGGGTATAGAGGGGGACTGATGTTTGTAAGGAAATGATTGAGAAGCTGTCAATGCGCCGGCCTGGTACGCATCCGCGCTAATTCCTGATACACATTCAGCGGCAAAGGCCTGCCATCCTTCACCTTCAGGACAGTCAAGTGAAGATGCGTCGGAGATCGCCGTTTTGCGGCATTGTACCCGCTGCGTCCAACCTCGGCGATCACATCACCAGGCTGGACAATATCACCCAGCGCAACATGCAGCGTGTTGTTGTGAGCGTAATAGACCAGCAGCTCGTTGACCGGGTCGTACACCCACAGGTATTTCCCGCCACGCAGGGAGCTCCCCTGTTCCCATTCCTGCTCCAATGCCACAACGATACCAGCGGTCAGAGAAAGCACCTGCACCGGCTGTCCGGTACGATCGTCCAGACTGTCCTGATCGCGGTCATGGATGAAGATGTCAAAGGAAGGATGACCACCGTGGCGATTGCCGCTGAAAAAATCATAGCCTCCAGCAATATAGCCTTTGTTTGCCCCCCTGTAATGGCCCGACTGGTATAGCCGGCCAGAGGAAAAACCCATGAACCTGCAGAAACTCCCTTTCCACCTTTTCGAAAATATTCTTCCCGTATCTCGGCCAGAAGCGCCTTCAGCTCAGCCTGAGCAGTTGCTCTGCCGATCTTTCCATCCCGAATACTGGTATTAAGGTTGTTGAAGGGAACACAAGCTGAAGTCTGGGGAGTGGTTGCCGTGGATTGACTGGCACCGGTCAGCTCCTCCAGATCAGGGCTGCTGGCCAGAGAAGGATATACACTGATCAGAGAGAGTGTCAGTACCGCGGAGACAAGGGTAACGATAAAAGGGTTCACGGGAGCATCCAGAAAAACAAAAATGGTCGCATCTTTAGGATGAAAAGCATATCATTCGGCAACTGCCGGAAACAATACAAATGAAGGATCTGCCATGAAGCCTTTATCCAAAAAACATATCCTCGCACTGCTCAAAGCCCAGGAGGGGCCACTGCACTTCGCCGGGCTGTTGCGCGAATTCGGTGGCCGACATGTGAAACACGAGCTGAAACGCACCCTAGATGACATGGCCGGAGATGGAGAGATAGTCCGGCTGCGCGGAAACAGTTATGCTCTGGCAACAGCTGCGGTCAGCGTTCGCGGCAAACTCTCCGCCCATCGCGACGGCTACGGCTTTGTTACTCCCGAGGGTGGCGGAGAAGATATCTTCATCCCCCAGCGCCAGATGAAGAGCGCCATGCATGGGGACACGGTCGAAGTGCGTGCCGAACGCAGCCGGATGGGGGGCGGAAAACAGGAAGGGCGCATCCTATCCGTTGCAGAACGTGCCACCACCCGCATAGTTGGGCGCTATGAAGAAACGCGCCGTGGAGCGATCGTCATACCCGAAGAACAGCGCCTCAACATGGTGATCTCCATTCCCCCCAAAGGGCGCGGACTGGCTGAAGACGGGCACCAGGTCGTAGCTGAGATAACGTCCTACCCCATCGGCGGCAGACCGACAGAGGGACGCATCGTGGAAGTCCTGGGCTGGCCCGATGATCCGGAAGTGGAAGTGCAATCGGCAATCAGACGCTTTGACCTGCCCCACGTCTTTGGCAAGGATACTCTTGCTGAAGCCGAATCCATTGCCGAAACCGTCGCCGAGACCGAACTGAAAGATCGCGTCGACCTGCGCAAAATGCAGACCGTTACTATCGACGGTGAGACGGCCCGGGACTTCGATGACGCAGTCTCCCTGCGCCGGGAAGGGAACAACTTCCGCCTGTGGGTTTCCATCGCCGATGTGTCCCATTATGTCAAGCCGGGAAGCCCCCTGGACCGGGACGCCTATCTGCGCGGCACCTCGGTCTACTTCCCCGACCGTTGTATTCCCATGCTGCCGGAACGCCTCTCCAATGGCATCTGCTCCCTCAATCCCCAGGTGGATCGCCTGACCATGACGGCTGAAATGCTTTTTGACCGAAGCGGAGCCGTGCTGGAATCCAGCTTCTATCCTAGCATCATCAAAAGCACCGCCCGCCTGACCTACACTCTGGTCAAACAGATCATAGTGGATGACAACCGGGAGGTGGCGAACAAACACCGCCCGCTGGTGCCGATGCTGCTGGAGATGAAAGAACTTGCACTCATCCTGCAGGCCATGCGCAAAAAACGGGGAAGCATCGATTTTGACCTGCCCGAACCGGAGATCATCATCGGGTTGACAGGACAGACCGAAAACATCATCCGCGCCGAGCGCAACCTGGCCCACCAGCTGATCGAAGAGTTCATGCTGGCGGCCAACGAAGCAGTGGCGACCTTCGTTACCGGTAAGAACATCCCCTTCCTGTACCGTATCCACGAAAATCCGGACCCGGCCAAACTGGTCAACTTCCAGGAGTTTGTCTACGGCTTTGGGTACGAGTTTCCGCTGGTCGATGAACGAGTCAACCCGGCCGACCTGCAGCGCCTGCTGGTCCAGGCAGAAGGACGACCCGAAGAGCGCATGATTAACTACGCCCTGCTGCGCTGCATGAAACAGGCGCGTTACGCGGCCGAGAACCTGCACCACTTCGGCCTGGCATCAGACTGCTACTGTCACTTCACCTCTCCGATCCGCCGCTACCCCGACTTGGTGGTGCACCGCATCCTGCGCGCCACCCTGGCACTGGACGCACAGAAAGAGAGCAAAGCGGCAGAGCGTGAACTGGCCCGCGCCACCGAAAACCTGGGAGTTATCGGCGAACACACCAGCAAGCGTGAACGAACCGCCATGGAAGCAGAGCGGGACATTGTGGAGCTGAAGAAGATCCAGTTCATGCAGCAGCACCTGGGAGAGGAATTTGACGGTTTCATTACCGGCGTGACTGCCTTCGGATTTTTCACGGAGCTGGAAGAACTGTTCGTTGAAGGATTGGTGCATGTTTCCATGCTGGAGGACGATGTCTACACCTACATGGAGAAGCAGCACTCCCTGGTGGGGCGTACACGACGCCAGGTGTATCGCATCGGTGATGCGGTGCGGGTCAAAGTTGCCGCGGTTGTTCCGGCCACCCGCAGGATCGAGTTCGCCCTGGTCGGCCACACCGCTTCAGTTACGCCGACCAGACCGGCAGGGGACAATGGCATGCCCGATGAGTATCCGCGCATACCGATACGGGGCAAACGCCTTGCGGGTGTGCAGCGAAAACAGACGGCTCCTTCCACCACGGGAAAACCGAAACGAACCGGCTCAGGAAAGGGCGGATCCGGCACACCAAAGAGCGGCGGTAGACGGCGACGTTGAGGTTTCGAAAATTTGATGAAAAACATAGGGCAGCTTCTTCGGAGGCCGCCCTTTTTATTGTAAGGGCCAGTCAAAACAGCAGGGGCAAAGTGATTAAATAATTTACCTGTAGAAAATTATATATGATATTATTTCCACAGAAAGCGACAATCAAAAAAAGGAGATGTTTGAATGCCACGCACAGCATCAGCACAACAGGCACAGCACAAACAGCTGGTACTAACCAGGGCGGTTGTTAATACTGCGAATTATCTCGATTTACCAAAGAATAAACTTGCTCGTGTTCTTGGAGTCAGCTCAGCCACGGTTACACGCCTCTATGTCAACTCATACCAGCTTTCACCCGACAAAAAGGAATGGGACTTTGCCGTTCTTCTGATCAGATTATTCCGTTCCCTGGATTCCATAGTTGGAGGGGCTGGCGACGATGCAAAAAAATGGCTTAACAGTGAAAACAAGGCGTTATCAGGCAAGAAACCGGCCGAATTAATTGAATCAACGGAGGGGCTTGTACGTGTCGTTAACTACCTTGACGCCTGCCGAGCTGTCATTTAAAGCTCGAGACATCTCATGTAAAGTCTGGCGTATGGTTGAGGCTCAACACATGGTTTCAACATCCAAGATCGTAGATACCATGGCAGAACAGGCCCTGCTGGAGGATATTCTTGAGGAGAGCAAACCACCAATCCCCAAAGAGGCTACCAACCTTCACTTTCTGCTTTTCAGTCCCTTTCGTTATGAACCCCGTCAACCAAACGGCTCACGTTTTCGTGCCGTCCATGAGCCAGGAGTGTTCTACGCTGCTGAGACAGTACGGACAGCAGCTGCCGAAGTCAGTTATTGGAGATGGCGCTTCCTTCATGACACTGCCGGGCTGGAACGTCTTCAGCCATGCTCATTCACTGCGTTCAAAGTGCCAATCAAAACAAGCTGCATAGATCTGCGTGAACAGCCCTTTGCCGGTGAATCTTCTAAATGGCTACATCCAACTGATTATTCAGCTACTCAGGCATTAGCGCGAATTGCACGGCAAGCGGACATCGGTGCCATTCAGTATCAATCCGTGCGCGACCCGGAAAAACATTATTGCGTTGCAGTATTAACCCCGCTGGCGTTTGCAGCAAAAAAACCTGATGCTGCAACCCGGACCTGGATGCTTGCCATATCAACAGAAGAAGCGATATGGATGCGCCAGGATGGTGAATCATTCTCATTCAGAACCGACCGCTGGGAGATTACATGAACAGGGGCATCACCGGGGCGGGGGGCAATAAGGGGACAGGCTGTTTATTGCCAAGTTTCCTTTGCATATTCAGCCTGTCCCCTTATTACTGTGTTTTTTTAGTGCCACCAGATTGAACTTCTTTACTAAACATTCCGAATTTGTTTTTACAGTACGGACATTTCATAGGCCAAGCTCCTTTGGACTTCTCCAGGGACGTTGTTTATTTGTCAATTAACGCAAGCAACGCCTTGTCGTTTTTTACCATGTGTTCCCCTCTGCCGGCAGCAACACTGACTCCCGCACGACTGAGAGTCACCTGTCGTCCAACCTCGACGCCGCTGTGCCCCGTCTGCCGCACAGCAAGATAGCAGATAATGCTTCGGGCATCCGCTATCCTGCGCGCCCGGCTTTTGAGCCTCAGTTCTTCGGGATTAATCTCGTAGTAGCGGCATACTCTTGTAATAATATCTTCTATTTCCATAGCGCACGGGAACTTCGATTCAAGCTCCCGACGCATCCGAAGATCCTCGACGAATTGTCCGCTTCCGAGAACCCTTTCGTCGTACTGCTCTTCACCCAGATCCTCAAGGAGCGCTCTTGACAGTCTCCGCCCGCCGCCCAACTCTTGACGCTTGCCCAATACGACACCATCAGCAACAAAAAGCTGATACCGTTTCCTTGCTTCGCGTTTTTTCTGGGAGAAGAGCAAAAGTACCTCATCCGTGACCTGTCCATCCAATGCGGCTTTTCCTAATACTACTGAGTGATCGGACCAGGCATAGCGCTCAAGCTCCTCGAGATTTTTCACCAATCCTGCGCGCAAAGGATTCAGATGGATGTAACGGACCAGTTCCAGCAAGTATTCGTTCTCTTCACACACGATGGACTTGTATCGGTTCTGAAATAAATGACCGGAGCGATTGTGTTTGAGGTTGAAGTAGATGGCATAGCCAGTGAGAAGCCGGCGCATGAGAGGCGCAAGAAGTGTTTTGCGCGGCCGGAGAAGGAGATGGCAGTGGTTGGTCAACAATGACCATGCAAGACATTCGGTGCCGGTCTGGACAAGGAGCTTACTGAGGTTGAGGAGAAATCTCCTGCGGTCATCATCATCTCGGAAGATGTCACAGCGATCTACACCACGAACGATGACGTGCTGTAAAAGATCGGGCATATCTAGGCGAGCAGTTCTTGGCATGGCAGAAAGTAACAGCGGCAGCGCAGTTTAGTCAACAAATAAACAACGTCCCCGAGGCCTCTCCTGGTGCAGTCCCATAGACTTATGTAAACTGGAAACTATGTAAAAAAGGCCGTCTGTCGGAATAAATTTTTTACAGTTCTTTTAGATAGTTCTGGTAGCGATCGGACGCAATGATCGCTAAATCGAGGTATTACGAACTGGAATGTCTTTTGCTATATCAAGGAATGGAAGGAATAGTCTTCGAGGAGGTACGGCCATGAGATCTGCATGTGAAATCCTGTTTTCCCGAACCCTTGCTGTCCTGATGCTAACAGTTCTTTTGGTGGTGGGATCCACAACGGGGGTACGGGCCTCACTCATCACCAACACCAACGGCGATTTCTTGACCGGCGACCTTACGGGGTGGAATGCCACAGGGAATGTCGATGTTGTTTCGTATAGCACCCTACCACAGTCCTATGTGTCAAACTGGGATCTGTCGAGCTGGAATAGCGTGATGAAAGGTAATTTTGCTCTAGTGCAGTTCGATCCAACGAATACCGGTAGCAATCACCTTACCACCGTTATTACAACAGGCGCTTCGGTCCCTACGGTGACTTCATTTAACTACGCTGTGGCTTGGGAAGTGGTGAATCCTCTTAATCAGCCCGTTTACGAAGGCTATTTTAGAATTGAAATCGATGGGAAAAACGATACTGGTAAAAGTCGCATGATTAGCTACAGAGATTATGGGTGGGTTACACCTCAAAATGGTCCTGCAAAGGGGGTGTTAACGGGAAGTGCTGAACTTTTGTATGGTAATTTCGAAAAAGAATACTTTACAGAGTACAGTATGACATTCAATTTTTTTAATCCTAACTTAGTCATGTCAGCGATTGTAGGCTTGGATGATGTTGCTCTTCTAACTGAACCTGCACCCGTTGGTCCTGCCCCTGTACCGGAGCCAGCTTCGGCCATGATGCTTGCGGTCGCGGGATTGGCCGGCATGGCGGGTTGGCTGAAGAAAAGAAAAAAATCTTGTAAATAATAAGGTGACACGGCCTCAGGGGATGAAAAGGACTAGTTCCAGCTAGGGGAGCTCCCCTAGTCAACAAAGAACTGCTCATCCCCTCAAATGGAACATATCTACTGATCATCAAGAAACATCGCCAGCTCAACAAGGCACAACACGTCACGTTAATGGCAATTCAAAAGCGCTTCACAAATACGCCAATTTCCCAATCCTCCCAAACACCGCAGACAGCCTCCGAAGGATTTCAGAAACCAGCCTCCCACAAGATGGTCATGGTCAACAGCAGAGGGAAAAGATTGAGAACTCCCCGCAGCGCCCGCTCGCGACGCAGCAGCACCAGGGGGATCAAAACCAGGGGCAGGATGGGATAACAGAGAGCCGCCGGGCCGTTGAGCAGACCGAAGGCTGGCAGCAGCAGGGCAGCCGCGAGCAGGGCCAACAACCAGAGGCCGAACAGAGGGGAAAGTTGCTCACCGTTTCCGGGCAGGCTCGGCAGAAAGGCGGCATCAGCCGGATAATCCTGACGATGACGGCGCTGGACCAGCCAGAAGTGAGGCATCTGCCAGAGGAACAATACACCTGAGAGAACCATGATGCGGGGATCTCCCGGAGACCCTCCTGCAACGCACCAGCCGATAAGCGGCGGCACCGCCCCGCAGAGGGCTCCGATGGGCAGGGCCAGGCCGGTGCGGCGCTTCAGGGGGGTATAGACCCCCAGATACCAGACCAGGGCTGCGCTCCCCAACACCGCCGGCAGTACACCACCCGCCTTCAAGAGCAGCATGATTCCGGCGCTGACAAGGACTGCGGCTATGCCCGTTGCAGCAGCAACCGACAGTTCCCCCTGGGGCAGCGGGCGAAGCCGGGTACGCTCCATCAACCGGTCCAGATCACGCTCCATGACCTGGTTCAGGGCCGAACCGCCGGCCGCCAAAAGCCCCACTCCACAGCAAGCCAACCAGGCCGCCACCATCTCCCTATTCCCGGGAAACAGCAGATATCCTGCCATGGTCGCCACGCCGTTCATCACTGCCAGACGCACTCGCAGCAAACGGACGAGCATCATCATTTCACGCTCCTGATGAACTCGATCAGGGCCGACACTTCCTCCTCAGACAGATGGTCAAAGGAAGGCATGATCGGCTGAAAACCTTTCACCACGAAGGCGCCAGGCTCGCGGATCGATTCCTTCAAGTATGCTTCTTCAGCCACCACCCTCCTCTTCCCGTCATCCCTTGGCGCACCGTAGAGCCCCTTGAAACTGGGGCCTGCACCGGAACTGCCATCAAGAGAGTGGCATCCAAGACAGCCCTGTTCCTCGGCAAGTTTTTTGCCGTCAATCCCGGTGGTTTTCCCTTTACCACTGTTCTGCAGCCAGGCGGCAAATTCTGCCTTGGGCAGCGCCTCCACCGTACTTATCATCGCGGAATGATTGGTTCCGCAATAGGAGGAGCAGAAAAGATCATAGGAACCGGGCTTGCCGGCCACGAACCAGACCTGGTTTTTCTGGCCCGGCACGATGTCCCGCTTGACCCGGAAAGCCGGGAGATAGAAACCGTGGATCACATCCCGGGAAACCAGCTCGACCTTGACCGGCTGGCCGACCGGCACATACAGCTTGTTGCTGGTGCGACCGTCCGCATAGCTGAAACTCCATGACCACATTTGAGCCGTGGCGGTGACCTCCAGCGCCCCGGCGGGAACCTGGCGCAACGACAGATAACCGGCCCAGCCGTAATAAAACATGGCCAGCACCAGCAGGGTCGGCAGGGTGATCCAGACTATCTCCAGCCAGAGATTTCCGGCAACTTGGGAAGTGGGTCGGGGTGAGCGGGAACGATGATAACGGATGACAAAGAAGAGCATGACTGCGGTAATAGCCAGCAGCAGCACCAGACAGGCACCGAAGATAAACATGAAAACCGGATCAATGGCCTCGGTTGTTGATGTCAGGGCGGCAGGATTCACGGCAGCCCCCGGTAAAGCACATCGACAAAGGTCAGCCCCATATAGAGAGCCAGGGTTATCAGGGCCAGAAACAGCAGGCCCCGCAACAGTCGCCCCTCGTACCGCATGTGCATGAAAAAGGCGATCACCAGCCCAGCCTTGGTACAAGCGATGGTCAGCGCTCCCACGACCTTGTATCCCCCCAGATCCATACGGGTGATCAGCACGGTCAGGCCGGTCAGGATCAGCAGACAGAGCCAGACCGCAGTCAGTTTCCCATAGCTTGCAATGTGTCCTGCAGTTGTGTCAGAAGGCATGACGGCGGCTCCTACAGCATCAGATAATAGAGCGGAAAGATGAAGATCCAGATCAGATCCACCAGGTGCCAGTACAGGGCGCTGTTTTCCAGAAGGACGTAGTCGTGACTGTGGATTGCTCCGCTGCGCACCTTGAGCGCCACCCAGCCCAGCAGTCCGGCACCGATCAAGACATGCAGCCCGTGAATGCCGGTGCTCAGGTAATAGAGACTGAAAAAGATCGATTCGCCGGGAGCGCCCTGAATCAAACGTGGGGAATTGGGAAAGATGCCGTGCTGAATCTTGGCGCTCCACTCCAGATACTTGATCAGCATGAATCCTGCGGCACACAGAACTGTTCCCCCCAGAAGCCCCATGGTCAGGCGCTGCTGCCCCCGCTGAACGGCTGTGACAGCCATGGCTGCCAGCAGACTGCTGGTGAGCAGGATGACCGTATTGATCGTACCCAGAACCAGGTTGAGCTGGTGTCCCCCTGCGGAGAATTCTTTGGGATAGCGGGCAAGGTAGACTGCATAGAGAATGAACAGGCCGCCAAACAGGAGCAGTTCGGTAAACAGAAACAGCCACATGCCAAGCTTGTCACCGTTGTAGTCAGTATGTTTCGGGTGACTCATGGCCGGCCTGTTCCTGTGAAGTCATAGGGCCCGTGGGTTACCACCGGTTCCTCTATGAAATTCTCCGTTGGCGGAGGGGTGGGGATACTCCACTCCAGAGTGGCGCCCCCCCAGGGATTGCCGGTGAAGGGTGTCCCCCGAAAGAGACCGCGAAACAGGTTCATCAGCATGATCAATAGTCCGATCGCCAGGATCCAGCTGCCAATGGTTGAAACCAGATTCAGGGTGGTGAACTCCGGCAGGTAATCGTAATAACGTCGGGGCATGCCCTTCATGCCGAGAACTTTCATGGAGAAATAGAGGACATTGAAGCCGACGAACATCAGGGCCCAGGCAACGATGGCGCCCCTTTGGGAGTAGGTGCGCCCGTAGAACTTGGGCAGCCAGTAGTGCATGGCAGCAAAGAAGGCGAAGCCGGTGCCGCCGAACATGACATAGTGGAAGTGTCCGACTACGAAGTGGGTATCATGCACATGCACATCGGTGGCGGCGGCCCCCAGAATCAGGCCGGTCAGACCTCCGATGGAAAAGAGCAGGATGAAAGAAAGAGCGAACAGCATCGGCGCTTCAAGAGAGATCGAACCTTTGTAAAGAGTCGAAACCCAGTTAAAGACCTTGATGGCCGAAGGAATGGCAACAATGAAGGTCAGAAACGAGAAGACCAGCACGGCGTTGTCGCTCATGCCGCTGGTGAACATATGGTGCCCCCAGACCAGGGAACCGGCGGCGGCAATGGCCAGACTAGAGAAAGCGATCATCTTGTAGCCGAAAATCGGCTTGCGCGAAAAAACAGGGATGATATCGGAGATGATCCCCATGGCGGGCAGGATCATGATGTACACCGCCGGATGGGAGTAGATCCAGAAGAGGTGCTGAAACATGATCGGGTCCCCTCCCCGGGAGGGGTCGAACAGGCCGGTGCCCAGCACCCGCTCGGAGAAGATCAGCACCAGCGTGATTGCCAGGATCGGCGTAGCCAGGATCTGCACCCAGGCGGTGGCATACAGTGACCAGGTGAAGAGCGGCAGGCGGGTCCAGGTCATGCCTTCCGCCCTCAAGCGGTGGATAGTGGTAACGAAATTGACCCCAGTCAGAATGGCGGAGAAACCGAGGATGAAAACCCCGACCACAGCCAGGGAGACATTGGTGCCGGTGCGGGTGCTGAAGGGGACGTAGAAGGTCCAGCCGGTGTCGGGTGCGCCTCCGCCGGTGAAGAGAGAAACCAGAATAATCACGGCGCCGGCCAGATAGAGCCACCAGGAGAAGAGGTTCAGACGCGGAAAGGCTACATCCCGGGCACCGATCTGGATCGGCATGACCAGATTGCCGAATGCGCCCGGAAAGCCGGGGAGAATGAAGAGAAAGATCATTACCACGCCGTGCACGGTAAAGAGGGCATTGTACGTCTGGGGGCCCATGATGGTGCGCCCGGGGGCCATCAGTTCAATCCGCAGCAGCAGCCCCAGTGCGACCCCCACCAGAAAAAAGGTCAACACCGAGTAGAAATACAGCAGGCCGATGCGCTTATGGTCGGTTGAAAAGATCCAGGAACTGATACCGGTTCTGCCGGTATCATTCCAGAAATTATCGGGTGGTGCAGTGGTCATTGAAACTCCTTTGAATCTAGTGGGGACAGTGCGGCTACGCTGCGGTTAAGAGGAGAAGGGGAAAAACTTTAACCCCATCACCCCGTTTTCTCGTCACCCCGTTTTCTCGTATCCCCTTTACCTTTCCGCCTCTTGCCCCCAAGGATCAGGAAGAGCAGAAAACTGCCCGCACAGAGTATCACCACCGTGGCACTGACCCGCAGCAGATTAAAGACATAGGTCTTGCCATGGGGGTCGAAGCTGAAACAATACTCCACCATTTTGGCGACGGTGACTCCCACCTTTCCTTCCCGCGCTTCCAGCAGCGCCAGGCTCAGGTCCTTGGCGAGAAAATTTGTTCCGTACAGGTAGCGCACAATGGTGCCGTCCCCGGACACGATCAGGCTGGCTGCCGGATGAATGAAGTCGCGCCCCCTGCGCTGGAAGCGATAGCCAACGGCGCTGGTCAGACGATGGATCGACTCACTGTCGCCGGGCAGAAACCGCCAGCCCGTTTCCGGGAAGGGGGTGCTGATTGAGGCAAGGTGCATCCGCTTTGCACGAGCCGCCTGGAACGGGGCTTCCGTGTCATCAAAGCTGATCGACAGCACCCGGTAATCCTGCCCCGGCCGGGCAGTAAGCTGCGGCAAGACCCGGGCCAGACCTCCTTGAAGGAAGTTGCAGATGTTGCTGCAGCTGTAATAGACCGGCAGGATGATTGTCGGACCTTTAATCAGCTCTGCCAGGGTTACGGCCTGGCCGTCTTCATCGCGGAAAACGAGATTCAGGGGGATCTTGGAGCCAAGCCGTTCATCCAGCCCTACTCCGCTCTGATCCTGCTGTTGCAGGGGATGCCGGTGTTCATCGTGCTGATCCTGGGCGGGGACAACAGTCGACTGCACCGCCAGCAGAACCAGCAACATGACCAGGATACGGAAACCGGAATTGTAGAGCTGCATGATCATGCATTCCCCATACTGTCAGCGGTAGGTTTTGCGCAAGAGGTGAAACAGCAGCGCTGCCAGCAGGGATGCGCCAACCGCTGCGGCACCAGCTTTGCGGCGCTGAGCCCCTACCTGGTCCAGTCTGGCCAGAGCCTGGTCGATTTTCTGTATCTCGGCCCGAATCGCGGCTGTCTCCCCCTTGATCCTGGTCAAATCAACGTTGTGGAACAGTGTGTGGAAGCGGTTGCGTGTTGCGAAAAGCCCTTTCTCCAGCCGGTCCGTATCCGCACCGATCTGCTTGTAGGCGGCTATGCGCATGTCGGTGGCCAGCAGCATGGCTTCAGTGGCCTGCATGGCGGCCTTGATGGCCCCGGCACGCTCGTAACTGTGGCAGCTGCTGCAGCTCTTTTCGTTGATCAGATCGAGCGAGGCCTTGACGACCCGATGGTTGCCGTGACAGGTGACACAAGTCGGCCCTCTTTTCCCCAGTGCACGGCCATGGGCGCTGGCGAGATAATCCTTGAGGACCCCCACATGGCAGCGGCCGCAGAAGGCTGGTATCTCTGTCTGCCGGGGAACACCGAGAAAACCACGGGCCGGGTTCATCGCATCGGCCATGTCCTTTGGATCGCCGCCATGGCAGTTGTTGCAGGCAATGCCGTTTTCGGCATGGATACTGGCCCGCCATAGGGCAACCGGGCGGCTGTACTGCTCCGGCAGGTTGGCGTGGCACTGCAGGCAGACAATTTCATTTTCGGCCGAAAGCGCCGGAACCGGTCGCGCCAGCACAGTCAAAGCTGCAAGAATGCAGAGGGTCCAGACAAACATGCCGTTCTTTTTGGAAAGACTGAAGTAGTTCATGAGTAGTGCCCCCAGATGCTCAGTCCGATCCAGAGCAGTAGACCAAGAACAGTACAGGTCATGAACACGGGACGCTTCAGGGGGTGTCGTTCCGCACCCCGGTCTATGAAGGGCAGCAGCGCCAGAAACGTCATGGCCAGCCCCTGCACGGCCAGGCCGATGATTTCACTGGGGAATATCTTCAATGTCTGGTAGTTGGCCAGAAAATACCATTCCGGCTTGATGTGGGCCGGGGTCAGGTAGGGGTTGGCCGGGACAAAGGCTGCTGACGGGAAAAAAACATAGGGATTAAAGAAGACGACCGCAAGGAAAAAAGCCAGATACAGTGAGATGGAGCGCAGGTCTTCGAGGAGGTAGTTGGGGAAAAAGGGGATTCCTCCCGGATGCTTCTCGTAGTGATAGCTTTCGCCTGTCCAGTGGTTGCTCGTATCCGACCGGCCAAAGGGGGGACTGGAGATGCCGGTGCGCTTCAGCAGGAAGAGGTGGACTCCGATCAGGGCGGCAATACCAGCCGGAATGAGTGCCACGTGCAAGGCGAAAAAACGTCCCAGCGTATGGGGTCCGACCTGCTTGCCCCCTCTCAGAAACTCCACCAGAAACTGACCAATGACAGGGATGGCGCCAACACTGTTGGTGGCTACGGTGGTGGCCCAGTAGGAAAGCTGGCTCCAGGGCAGCAGGTAGCCGGTCAGGGAGATTGCCTGAACCAGACTCAGCAGAATGAAGCCGGTCAGCCAGTTCAATTCCCGGGGGCGCTTATAGCTTCCCATAAACAGCACCGACAACATGTGCAGCAGCAGCACCAGCACCATCATGTTCGATCCGACGGCATGGCACATGCGGATCAGCCAGCCGAAGGGAACCTGGTTCATGATGGTTGCAACGCTGGTAAAAGCCTTGTCCGCATCGGGCACGTAGTAAATCAGCAGCAGGATTCCGCTGACCACCTGTAGCGCAAAGATGAACAGCAATACGCTGCCCAGGGAGTACCATGCATTGATGTTGCGAGGGAGCAGGTAACCGGTCAGCTCTCGAGCCACCACTTCGCGCGCATTTATACGCACATCGAGCCATTCATACAGTTTATCAAGCAGGATCATACTTTTTCCTTGCCTCTTTTATAGTTCAGCGACAGACAACCATTCACCCGACGGTAATCACGCCCTTGGCTACCGAAACCGGCAGTTTGGCAAGTGCCCGGGGGGGAGGCCCGGCCAGCACCACACCATCAGTACTGAACTGACCGCCATGACAGGGGCAAACGAAACTCATGCGAGCCTTGTCCCACTGCACGATGCAGCCCAGGTGGCTGCAGACGGCAGAAAGCGCAACCAGTTCGCCCCCCTTCTTGCGCACAAGCACTGCGGCAGAACCGGCAAAATCGAAAAACTTCACAGCTCCCTCCGGCAGGTCCTGCTCAGCCATGGAGAAGGTGCGTCCGGCTTCATCTCCGCTCCTGGGAGTGAGGTAGCGGTAGACCGGCCACAGCACACCTCCCGCTGCAGCAGCACCAAGACCACCCAGGCAGACACCTAGAAACCTTCTTCTGGCTTCATCTTCCATACAGCCCCCTGTTTATTGACTCTCTCATGAAAACCTGCAATTTTTCTATCTACACCCAACTAAACGGGGATGTCGAGCACAAATGAGAGTAAGCCCGGCTACCCCCTTTTTTTCAACAGGATAAATGGGTGTACCGGAAAGCGGTTGCGCATCCAGTTTTCACATGATAGGTAATAGGCATGACCGAAGAAAAAGTACTCCCTTTCATTGAACACCTGGTTGAACTTCGCAAACGCCTGATGGTTATCGTGATTGCTGTTGTGATCGGCATGGGGGTTGCCTGGAACTTTTCCGGCGACATTCTCAACTTCGTGGAAAAGCCCCTGACCGGCACAACCTACCTTACCGACATCAAAAAGAAGATTTATACCAAGGTAAAGGAAGTCTCTCCCGCCCTCTATACCCGCTACAAGCTGGGCGATGAAATCAACGCCCCCCACAAGGCGCGGGTCCTCAACTACAGCGCGCCGCTGGAACCATTCTTCATCCAGTGCAAGATATCCATGCTTGCAGGCTTTGTCCTGGTTCTGCCGATTGTTTTCTATCAGATATGGCTGTTCATAGCTCCGGGACTGACCCGAAAAGAACGCCATATGGTTGTGCCCTTCGTTACGGCTGCCACTGTCACTTTTTGCGTTGGGGCCATGTTTTTCCTGATCGTAATCTGGCCGGTCATCATCAATTTCTCCCTCTCCTACGAAGCGGAGGGCTTGCAGAGCTGGTTCAACATCAGTGCCTACATCAATTTCTGCCTGCGTCTGATCCTGATGTTCGGGCTAATCTTTGAGCTCCCTGTCCTGACCCTGGTACTGGCGCGCTTCGGCATCGTCAGTTATCAGTTCCTGGCTCCAAAACGCAAGTACGCGCTGTTGGCAAGTTCTATCATCTCGGCCTTTCATGCCGATCTGATCACTATGTTCGTGATCATGATCCCCCTCTACCTGATGTACGAAATCAGCGTCTGGGTTGCCTTGATCTTTGGCAAGAAAAAGGTTCCCGTTGAGCCGGAACTCACAGAAAGCTGACTTCAAGGAGGTATCTCATGTCCAAGAAAATCGGAATTCTTACCGGCGGTGGCGACTGCCCCGGATTGAATGCGGTTATACGGGGCGTGGTCAAGAGTGCTGTCATACGGCACGGCTGGGAAGTAATCGGCATTGAAGACGGTTTTGATGGACTGCTCGACATCAACAAGTGTCGTCCCCTCACCCTTGAGAGTGTCAGGGGCATTCTGCCCCGCGGCGGCACCATCCTCGGCTCTACCAATCGAGGTAATCCTTTTTTATTCCCCATGGAAGAAAATGGCCGGACCGTGCATGTTGATTTTTCTGATCGTGCCATTGAAAACATCCGTTCCCTGGGATTGGATGCATTGATTACAGTCGGTGGCGAGGGATCCCTGAAAATTGCGCTGGAGTTATGGAAAAGAGGGGTGCCGGTGGTCGGTGTGCCAAAGACCATTGACAACGACCTGCGCGAAACAGATTTCACCTTCGGCTTCAACACCGCTCTCGAAACCGCCACAGACGCTCTGGACAAGCTGCACACGACTGCTGAAAGTCACCACCGGGTAATGATTATGGAGGTAATGGGGCGCTATGCTGGCTGGATTGCCCTTGAGTCAGGCATTGCCGGCGGAGCCGATGTTATTCTGATACCTGAAATTCCCTATGATATAGAAAAGATCTGCCAGGCAATCAGACGACGCTGCGAGCGCGGCAGCCGCTTCAGCATTATTGTCGCTGGTGAAGGCGCTTTTCCAATCGGCGGTGACAGGTTGGTTGCCAAAGGGCCGGATGAGCGTAATGCCATTGAGCGCTTGGGCGGCATCGGTCAGTTTGTGGCCCATCAGGTCGAAAAATGCCTGGAGATGGATGCACGGGTCATGGTGCTTGGGCACCTGCAACGCGGGGGTTCGCCCAGCACGTTTGACAGGGCCTTGGGCACGCGCTTTGGCACAAAGGCGGTTGCAATGGTAGCTGCCGGCCAGTTCGGCCAGATGACCTGCCTCAAAGGGAGAACCATCGGCACAGCCTCCATTGAATCCGCTACCAACGCATTAAATACTGTGGATCCCGATGGAGAAATCGTCAAGGCTGCCGAAGATATCGGAATTACGTTGGGACGTTAAATTTCTATCGAAAATTCGCTGTTTTTTCTGTTGACAGCCGAGGCAATTACGGTTAAAAGAAGACTTAATTGGTCTTTTAGGGGTTTTCATGATGGAACTGACCCGCAAGGGTGAATATGCAATACGAGGTATCGTATACTTGGCTTCACGCCCCGCGGACCAGGTGTGTCTTCTCAGCGAAATTGCAAAAGCCGTTGATGTTCCTCAAACCTTTCTTGCCAAAATATTCCAGCAATTCAGCAAAATAGGCCTGGTCAGATCTTACCGCGGTACCGGTGGTGGTTTTATTCTGGGACGCACATCGGACAAAATCACGTTGCTGGAAGTAGTAGAGGCAGTTGAAGGCCCCATCATACCCAATCGTTGTGTCACCGGTGCCGGAGAGTGTGACCGCAGCAACGCATGTACTGTTCACCCTGTCTGGCTAAAAGTTCAGGATCAGGTACGTGATCTCTTGAACGGCATTACCCTCAAAGAATTGTCAGGCCAATAGCAAAAAAAATTTGTCTCCATTTAAGACCAATTTAGTCTCTTTAAAACATTGTTAGCAAAAAATTTTAACCAAAAGGAGGACATATGGATGCACTGATGCTCAGTCGTATTCAATTCGCCGTGACCTGCATGTTTCACTTCATTTTCGTGCCTCTCACCCTGGGAATTTCAGTCATGATCGCCTGGATGGAAACCAGATATGTCATGACCGGAGACGAGATGTGGCTGCGAATGACCAAATTTTGGGGAAAGTTGTTTCTGATCAATTTCGCACTGGGGGTCGTTACCGGAATTACGATGGAGTTCCAGTTCGGCATGAACTGGGCCGAGTACTCGCGTTATGTTGGTGATATTTTCGGGGCGCCACTTGCAATTGAAGCCACGGTAGCTTTTTTTCTGGAATCAGTATTCATCGGCCTGTGGATCTTCGGCTGGAACAAGGTTTCCAAAAGAGTCCATGCTATCAGCATCTGGCTGGTGGCAATAGCCACCAATCTTTCGGGCCTTGTAATCCTGCTTGCCAATGGCTGGATGCAGCACCCGGTCGGCTTCGTGCTGCGCAACAATCGTGCTGAAATGGTTGACTTCCTGGCTGTGCTTACCAATCCCTATGGTTTGATAAAATTCGGCCACCAGTTGCTTTCGGGATACACAGTTGCAGCCTTCTTTGTGATGGGGATTTCCGCCTGGCACCTTCTGCGCAAGAATGAAATCGATCTTTTCAAGCGCTCTTTCCGTCAGGCTGCAATCTTCGGGCTCGTAGCAGCCATCCTGGTAGCTTTACTCGGTGATATGCATTCAGTTGAAGTAGCACGAACCCAGCCGGCCAAATTTGCTGCCATGGAATCCATATGGGAAACAAAAAAAGGTGTGGGAATGAATTTGCTCCTGCTGCCTGATGTGACGGCAGAGTGCAACCTGGTGGAAAAATTCTGCGTGCCCAACATGATCAGTATGCTGGCCTTTCACGACCCCAATGCAGAGATCAAAGGACTCAAAGACATTCCAAAAGACGAACGCCCCCCTGTCCTGCCCGTTTTTGCCAGCTTTCGCACCATGGTTGGACTCGGTACTTTCTTCATCCTGGCAAGCCTGCTGGCAGTTTTCTTATCATTTAAAGGAAACATAGAATCGCAGCGTCTGTTTTTGAAGCTGCTCGTGTTTTCCATACCGCTTCCCTACATTGCCAACCAGCTTGGATGGGTCGTAGCGGAAGTAGGTCGCCAGCCCTGGATTGTTTACGGAGTGCTGAAAACAAGCGATGCCGTCTCCAGGAATGTCTCCGGCATTCAAGTGGCGGTATCCCTGGCGGGCTTCACGCTGCTGTACACCACGCTCGGTATCATCGACATCTATCTACTGTTCAAATATGCACGTAAAGGGCCGGAAACGGATATCTCCGAACTTATCCACCTGCAGGGGAGGGCATAACACATGGAACTGTCCATATTTCAGATTACCTGGTTCATCCTGTGGGGTTTTCTTTGGGGAGTCTACTTCATGCTGGACGGTTTTGTCCTGGGACTGGGCTTTATGTCAAGGTTCCTGGCAAAGAATGACACAGAGAAACGTGTCTTGATCAATACGGTCGGACCGGTGTGGGATGGCAACGAGGTCTGGTTGGTTACAGCTGGCGGGGCTACTTTCGCGGCGTTCCCCACCACATATGCACTCATGTTCAGCAATCTGTACACAGCCTTGCTGCTGCTGCTCTTTGCTCTAATTGTACGCGGAGTGTCGTTCGAGTTCCGCGGCAAGATAGATGGCGCACCATGGAGAGCGGGCTGGGACACTGCCATCACCATTTCCAGCTTTTTGCCGGCACTTCTGTTCGGAGTTGCCTTCGGCAACATCTTCGAAGGCATTCCGATGAGGAACGACTTTACTACCGCAACCTTCGCCTATGAAGGGGGGCTGCTCTCCCTGCTCAATCCTTACGGCCTGCTGACAGGTGTGCTGTTCGTGATGCTGTTTGCCGTTCATGGTTCGCTCTATGCCGCAATCAAAACCACCGGGGAACTATCGGACAGGGCCGCTGCTATGGCGTCCAGACTGTGGTTGCCTCTACTGGTGGTCGCCGTGGCCTTCCTGGCCTATACCTATCCCGCCACCAAACTGTATGACAATTATCTTAACTCTGCAGCACTACTGGCAATCCCTCTTATCGCCGTGGGATCGCTGCTCATGTTGAAAGTAAGCGCTTCCACCGGCAGATTACACAGGGCCTTCACCTTCTCCTGCCTTACGATTGCCTTTGTCTGCTTTACCGGCGTAGCCGGGCTTTTCCCCAATTTAATCCCTTCCAGCATAGATGCCGGTTCTAATCTCACTATCTACAATTCGTCTTCAAGCCTGTACACCCTCAGGATAATGACAGTGGTAGCCCTGATCTTTGTCCCGATTGTCATAGCGTACAAGATCTGGGTGTATAGAATCTTCCGGTCCAGGATTACAAATGAAGACGTGCTGGGTGATTCTGAAGCATATTAAATTAGTTAACTCTATGTTATTATAATATTTTCACTTGAATTACTTGACAAATACAACAAGTAAAGTATAAGAGTACGTACATAAACAAGCCCTTCCAAAGTCTCGGACAACCGGGACTTTGGCATTTCAGGGGCATAAACGAATGAAAGGAGTTTCAGCCGGATTCCTCTGAATCCCCGCTTAGGCGCTCGCGCCGGTCCGGCAAAGCCGATACAACCGACCCTCTATTATTATGAAAAAAAATCTAATTTGTTTGTCATGCCTGCTCCTTCTGACCGCTTGTGAGAATACACCCTCAACCGTAAAGATGACTGAGCAGCCCATAGCAGCAACCGTGACAGTGGATTCACCACTTGACCGAGAAATCAGGGGAATACTTGAAAAAGGTGTTTCCATGACTGAACGCAAACGTCAGGTGGCGGCCATTGAAGCATCCTTCCAACGCTTCACCACCATGGAGCGAGCCCGTCAACTGGCGGCTCTCTGTTTCACCAAAACCCTCGGCACCCCGTTCCTCCCTTTTGATCTGGCTGAAATTGCACTGGCAGAAACAGGTGGTCACCGACTTTCGGCAGCCGCCATTTCATCCAAAGGCGCTCTCGGAGTCTGGCAACTCATGCCGAGCCGCGCCAAAAGCCATGGCTACAGCCCCCAAGACATGAAAAATGATGAAAAATGCGCTGAAGCCGCGGTACGCGAGCTGTATAGCAAACTTGAGATGGCTCAGGGGAATCTTGAGCGCGCTAAAAAGCTCTATTGTGGTCAGGGCCCTCAGGCAGATTTTTATCTAAAGAAAGTGAAACGAATTCGTCAGGAAATGCTGGTTGTGCTGGAGAAACAGACCGAACGTCTGGCCATGGGAGAAACCGGTATTCTTACCCGCTGATGCATGCGGGTAAGGATATTGACGCACTACAACCATATCACCCAAAGGTCAACATCACTCATTTCTATCCCTGTCAACTGAAGTTCCCACGCTATCAACACTCCACGGGGACACTGCTGTACATGCTGAACACAAACCAGCAACTTTGTTACTTCCCAACCATATGCATCCTCCCCTCTGCATCAACCGTCTCCATTCATTTCCGAACCGTTTACTACAACTTCTGGCGGGTCTTTTTACTTGATAACAAAGCTGCCGCTCTGTTATAGTTTGCGCCATTTACGTCTATTGACAATAACTTATGCGAAGAGCCTCATTCTCTCAAGGGAGATGTTTTGTGAAAAATGTTTCGTCTCCATACACCAGTAGCCTTACCCTGCGCACCAAAATGGTGCTACTCTCTTTAGCGGCCATCTGCGGCATCCTGGTTGTAACCATCATGAGTATGTTCCTCCTGAACGAAGCCCGCATCGGCGGACCTGCGTACAAATCTATTCAAAGAAATAAAGACGCACTGGAAAGTACTGCGCTGCTTAAAGCAGACCTTTACCAAATCCATGGCGAGATGAAGACATTTCTGAACAAAACCGATTCCGCAGAGATTCATCGCAATGAAGTTGCCATCACTAACTTAATGAATGACATTGAGCTTAATTTCGGAATTGTGCTTGAGTCTGTTGAATCGGAAGAAAAACGTGCAGCCATTAACAAGGCTGAAACAATCTGGAAAGAGTACCAGAAGACATTGCAGAAGGAAATTTTGCCAGCCGCTTTAAAGGGAGACATTGCCAGAACCACCTCCCTGATAAACGGCGTTCAGACGCAGCGCTTCGAAACCTTCATCAAGTCAGTAGCCTTGATGGTCGATCTTATCCGCAAAGATGTAACCAAAACCGAGGAACAGGTTGCTGCAGGCATCAGAAGCAAAAGCATGTTTGCAGGGCTGGTGACCTCCATGATTATCGGCATGATCGCCCTTTTGTCTTACCTGATTACTATCTACACTACCCGCCCCATGCGGGCCTGCCTGGAATTTGCCCAAGGGGTGGCGGGCGGTAAACTGGATGCCAGGCTCAAGGTTACTGGAGGTGGCGAAGCAGCTGAATTGGCTGCTGCCATGAACACCATGGCGGAAAATCTCCACAGCATGGTGTCGCGGATCAGTTCAGCAAGCGGTGTACTCACCACCATTGACCATAGCATTGAAAAGGCCTCACGCCAGATGGTCAAATCTGCTCACATGCAGGAAAATGCTATCAAGGAAACCTCGCAAGCTGTAGAAGATATTGAAGAATCTATCAATGAGGTATCAGAAGGGGTAGACAAACTTTCCACTTCAGCGGCTGAAACCTCCTCTTCCAGCCTTGAAATGGCAGCCAGTATCGAAGAAGTTGCCATCAGCGCAGACAAGCTCAGTGAATCTGTCGATGAAGTCAGCTCATCGATCCTGCAGATGACCTCCTCAATAAAGGAAATTGGTTCCAGTATCGTCAACCTGCTGGACGCCTCCAATACTACGGCCTCTTCCATCGCCGAAATGGACGCCACCATCCGGCAGGTAGAAAAAAATGCCATGGACACCTCCGCCATTTCCGAAGGAGTCAAACACGACGCCGAGACAGGAAAACAGGCCGTTGAAGAAGCCATTGCCGGCATGCAGGCAATACGTGATGCTTCACGCATTACCGCTGAAGTTATCGAAAACCTCTCACTACGCGCCACGGATATCGGAGCCATTCTTTCGGTTATCGACGAAGTGGCCGAGCAAACCAATCTCCTGGCACTCAATGCGACCATCATTGCTGCCCAGGCGGGTGAACATGGTAAGGGATTCGCAGTGGTCGCCGACGAGATCAGGGAACTGACCGAGCGCACCAGCAGCTCCACACGGGAAATAGCCACAGTAATTCACGGGGTCCAGGAAGAGACCGGCCGTGCGGTGGATGCCATTAATCTGGCTGAAGAAAGTATCACCGAGGGAGAGAAACTGTCCCAACGTTCGGGTGCTGCTCTGGAGAAAATTGTTGCTGGCGTGAAGAAAGCCAGCGTTCAGATCCATGAAATTGCCCGCGCCAGTGTAGAACAGGCTCATGGTAGCCGCAGCATCAAGGAAGCCATGGAAAGTGTTGCTGAGATGGTCGAACAGATTGCCAATTCTGCTTCCGAACATACCAGCACCAGTGAACTGATAGCCAAAGCAGTCGAGCGAATGAAAGACCTTACTCTTCACGTGCGCCTTTCCACCCGGGAACAGAGCCGTACCAGTGGCTTGATTGCCCATGCAACCGAAGATGTGACCGCTATGATTGAACAATTCCGCGATGCCTGTCGATCCCAGGTACAAAGCTCCGCCATGATCTCCAAGGCTGTTTCTAATATACAGGCATCATCCACTGCCAACACAGAAACAACCAGAGTTATGGAAAGCTCTGTTGCAGGTCTTTCCAAACAAATCGACCTGCTTGAAAAAGAAATGGCAGGATTCAAAATCTAATCGGTCATACCTCTGCAGATCTGCTTTCATCCCCACTACCTGGACATAACATCATGAACAGACTCATACAGCGTTTCGAAACATTGAAACAGCAGAATAGTAAGGCACTTGTAACCTTTATTACTGCCGGTGATCCTGATCTGGCCACCACTGAAACAATGATTCATGTATTGGAAGAAGCCGGGGCGGATGTCATCGAACTAGGCATGCCTTTCTCCGATCCCATGGCCGATGGACCAACCATACAGCTCTCCTCCGAGCGGGCACTGGCCGCCGGCACCACGCTGAGCAGAACCCTTGACACAGTACGCTCGGTACGCCGCAGTTCCTCCATCCCGATCATTTTGATGGGCTATCTGAATCCGATTCATGCCTATGGCTATGAGCGGTTCTGCCGGGATGCCGTTGATGCCGGGGTTGATGGCGTCCTGTTGGTGGATATGCCACCTGAAGAATCAACGCAATTTCTTGAATTTGCCACCACCCATGAACTGCAGGTAATCTTCCTGCTGACACCAACGTCTAACGCTGCACGTATCGCTACTGTTGCCAGGTTAGGCAGAGGTTTCGTATATTATGTAACTGTTACCGGGGTAACAGGGGCTCGCCAGGAAGTATCCAGCAGCATTGAAGCCGAGTTATTACGAGTACGTGACAGCATCAGCATTCCTGTTGTGGCCGGGTTCGGCATATCAACACCGGAACAGGCCGCCAGTGTGGCTGCCCTGGCTGACGGCGTCGTAGTCGGCAGTGCAATTGTCAAACTTTTCCAACAGTACACCGGAAAAGAACTGGAACGGGAAGCAGGCAACTTTGTCAAGTCCCTCAAGCAAGCCCTGTCGAGCCAACTCACTTGACACTGCCTGGTATATCTGTTACCAAACCCTTTCATTTTCGATAAAATTCTTTCTGTTTAACTTAAAAGATTTCGAGGTTCTCCATGAGCTGGTTCAACAAGGAAAAAGCAGGCATAGAAAAATCAGTGGCAAAAAAGAGTAGAGTCCCTGAGGGAATGTGGACCAAATGTCCAGGATGTTCTGAAACCCTTCTTGCTACAGAAATAGATGCAAACTTGAATGTCTGCCCCAAGTGTGGCCACCACTACCGGATCGCCGCCCGGCGCCGACTGGAAGCTCTCCTGGATGGAGCCACCTGGCAAGAATTTGATGCAGGCATTACTTCGGTTGACTTTTTGGAATTCAAGGATGCCAAAAGTTACCAGGAGCGTATTAATGCTGCTGTTGCCAAAGGTGGCTCAAAAGATGCCGTCATCTGCGTCCAGGGTGCAATCGAAGGCGTGAACGTTCAGGTTTCCATCTTCGACTTTTCTTTCATGGGCGGCAGCATGGGGAGCGTTGTGGGTGAAAAAATCACCCGTTCCATTGAACGCGCCCTCCACCTGCGCCAGCCGGCAATAATAATTTCTGCCTCTGGTGGAGCACGCATGCAGGAGAGCATTCTCTCTCTGATGCAGATGGCAAAGACATCAGCTGCACTAGCCAAATTAAAAGAAGCTGGCCTGCCCTTCATCTCCATTCTGACCGATCCTACCACCGGCGGGGTTACGGCAAGTTTTGCCATGCTGGGCGACCTTAACATTGCCGAGCCAAAGGCTTTAATTGGTTTTGCCGGTCCGCGAGTCATTGAGCAGACTATCCGTCAGAAGCTTCCCGAGGGATTCCAGCGCGCTGAATATCTGCTGGATCATGGCATGGTTGATATCATCATCCCACGTACCGAAATGCGTGCCAAGCTAGCCTCCATTCTTAAAATGCTTCACTCCCCTGCTATCTGAAATGCCCTTGTCCGACATGCTGGAGAAACTCTATGCTCGCCGGCGATTCGGCATCCGTCCCGGCGTCGACAGGATACGTCTCCTGCTCGACCGCCTGGGCAATCCCGAGCGCACATTCAAGAGCATCCATGTTGTCGGCACCAATGGAAAAGGATCAACTTCCGCCTTTCTTTCTTCAATTCTGACTGCAGCAGGTCATCGTACCGCGCTGTTCACCTCTCCCCACCTGATCAACTTCAACGAGCGTTTTCGCATCAATGACCATGAAGTCGATGAAGAACGGCTCACGCATATGCTGGAAAAAGTCCTGTCCAATACCCCAGCTGAGGCCACTTTTTTCGAGATAGTTACCGCTCTGGGAGCATTTGCCTTTGCCGAGCAGGGTGTTGAAGTGGCTGTCATGGAAGCCGGCATGGGCGGACGCTCCGACGCCACCGCTGCGCTCCCCGGCATTATGACAATAGTCACCCCAATCTCGCTGGATCATTGCGATTATCTGGGAACAACTGAAGAAAAAATTGCAGAGGAAAAAGCGGGCATTATCGAACAAGGGTCGCTGGCAATCCTGGGCCACCAGACTCCTGCAGTGTTAAATTTCCTGTATTCCCACTGCCGTCATATGGCTTCACGCTGCATGTTTGCTGGAAAGGACTTTTCCGCCGCCTGGGAGAGTGACGGCACACTGACATACCGAGGCCTCAACGTTCATCTCCCGAGTCTTACCCCAGGGATTTCAGGCCGATATCAGGCAGACAATGCCGCTTTGGCCCTGGCGGCCGCCGAACTCCTTGAAACAGCAGGCGTTGTTACTGGAAATCATGCACTTCGACAGGGTCTTGCTGCCGCGCACTGGCCGGGACGCATGGAACTGGTTCCCGGCAACCCTCCCCTGCTGCTGGATGGTGCCCATAATCCGGCAGGCGCCGCAGCCCTGGCCACTTCGCTGGCTGACTACCGCTACAACCGGCTACTGCTGGTTATCGGCATCATGGCGGACAAGGACCGCCACTCAATACTAGCGCCGCTGATTTCCCTGGCATTCACATGTTACTGCGTAACCCCTACTATTGAACGCGCCCTGGATGGAACCGTTCTTGCCGCAGAACTCATGCTAGATGGAGTTACAGCCATAGGTTTCAGTTCAGTGGCCGAAGGCATCACAGCTGCCCGCAAAGAGGCAGGTCCTGGCGACCTGATCGTAGTGTGCGGCTCATTATTTACCGTGGGCGAAGCCAAATCATGGTTACAGGGCATACAATTTGTGGGAGTACGGGGTTAGGAACATGCCATTCATAATTTTGCTGCGGCTTCTGGTATTTCTTGCCTGCCTTATCCTGCTGCCGATAAATTCTTCCAATGCGGAAAACTCCCCTGCCACGGGGAAAGATATTTCAGTCAAAGCTGACAGCATAAACCACGACCAAACAGAGGATATCGTTACAGCCGATGGCAATGTCGAGGTAACGTGGGAAGGGAATCGGCTTACGGCTGAAAAGGCTTCTTATATTCGCGCCAAGGGCGTGCTCATAGCAACGGGCAACGTGATTATGACCAAGGGGGAGAATGTGCTGCGGGGGAGCAGCGCACTTTTTAATTTCCAAACCGGCCAGGGCGACGTAAACAACGCCACTGGAAGTATAGGGTTGTCGAATGCCATGATCAGTGGCAGCAAAATCACCAGAAACGCCGATGGCACATTTAAATTAAACGGTTCCGAACTAACCACCTGCAATGCCCCCACCCCGAGCTGGAAATTTGGCGCCGAAAGCCTTGATGTCAATCCCGAGGGATATGCAATCGGCAGAAATCTGATCTTCTACGTTAAGGACGTGCCGGTGCTCTACCTTCCCTGGATGGCCTTCCCTATAGTAAGGGAGCGCAAATCCGGCCTGCTTATTCCTGATATCGGTTATTCAAAAACCCGCGGCGCAAAAATCAACATTCCGTTTTATCTGGTCATAGCCCCCAACCAGGATGCCCTGTTTAACCTGGATATTCAGTCAAAACGGGGTGTCGGCACCGGCCTTGACTACCGCTATGCACGCAAACGCGGCAGTGAAGGGATCTTCGGGGGGTACCTGATTTATGATTCCCCTCAGGGTCGCTGGCGTGGTCAGGTTGTGCAGAATCATAAGGAAGTACACTCGCCTGATCTGAACCTGCGCATGAACGTCAACCTGACCAGCGACCGTAATTTTCTGCAAGACTTTGGCGAGTTAAATGGTGAATACAATCGTCAATCCAGCGACACCACCGTCAACGCGCTTAAAACATGGCAACACTATGCTCTGACCGCCAACCTGCGCTACACAGAAAACTATTACGCTACCACAAACACAGAAACCCTGCAGACCTTGCCGGAAATCGGGCTGGCTGCAGTCAGACAGCAACTGCTATCGTCCCCCTTTTATTTTGATATGGATGCAACAGCCAGTAATTTCTACCGCGAGACAGGCACCACCGGGCAACGGCTCTATGTTTTTCCCCGTGTCACCGCAGTTACCGGTACCGGAAAATATCTGCACGCTTCGGCATATGCAGGCATGCGCATGCAGGCATACAACACGTCGAACATCCCGGCGGGAAGCAATCTAAATAGCAATGAAAGCCTTTTTCAACCGGAATTGGGTGCAACCCTCTCCTCTTCTCTGAGCAAGGTCTATGGTATTCAAGGCGGCAACCTTAAAAAACTGCGCCACGAAATCATCCCGGAAATTTCATACAGCTATGCACCGGAACGGGATCAGTCACGACTTCCGTTTTACGATTTCTATGACCGCCCGCTCCACCAGAATACAATTTACTATGGTGTCACTAGTCTGCTTGGAGGAAAGTTTGAGGCAGGAAGTTCAATGGAGTACCGGGATATATCCCGGCTAAGATTACTGCAGGGCTACAGCATGGAAGGGTCACGTCGTGACTTGCTGACCATGGTCGACGACCAGCGCCCCTTGACAGATGTGATCCTGGAATCGGAAACGTGGCTTCACCCCCAAGCACGACTTACCTTCGACGCGCGTTACAATGTCTACGACAACCGCGTCTCCAGCGCTACTCCAGGTGTTGAACTGGATGATAAAATGGGAAACAGTGTCGCAGCAAGCTATCGATTGTCGCGTAATTTCGTAGAGTATTTCGAGGGCCGACTCTCGACCAAACTACTCAATCCTTGGACCCTCGGCTACACAGCCCGTTATTCTTTCGACCGCAGTGGTTTTCTAGAGACCGTGTACTCGGCCGAGTATCGTCACCAATGCTGGAGCGTTAATTTCGCCTACCACGAACGCCCCGGCAACCATTCCTTTAACGTCAATTTCAATCTTGCGGGATTGACCGACAACAGCTTCAAATAAACTATTTTTTCTCTCCGCTACTTCAATCCGTACAACTGCCGATATGTAGCAGCCGAAGCATAGACCTTCTTGACGTAATCACGCGTCTCCTGATAGGGGATGCTTTCGATAAACTCATCCTTTTGCAATCCCTTCAGATTCTTTTTCCAGCGAGCCACTGCCGATGATCCGGCATTGTAAGCTGCAACCGAATAAACCACATCCCCATCATACCCCTTCAACAGATCCCGAAAATGCTTTGTCCCCAGTTTTATATTGTATTCCGGTGTTGTCAGCCTGGCCGGATCGAAAGTGCCCTTTTCCTGGGCCACTCCCTTGGCTGTGGCAGGCATGAGCTGCATAAGACCAACGGCCCCCACAGGGGATTTTACGGTGGGAGAAAAGCAGCTCTCAGCCCTGATAAGCGCATAGATCAATGATTCGGAGAGTGTGTTTGCAGCGGTGTGCTGGGAAACGAAATCATTAAAAGCCAGAGGATAACCCGCGCTCCAGAGCGGTAGACTATCCTTTTCCCATTTTGGCTGAACATTTTGTTGGAAAAGAGAAATTACTGCGCCAAAATCGCCAATCTCCCGGTAGAACTGGGCAAGAGCCGGCACAAGGGCTTTTTTGTATCCTATTTTTTTTCGAGCTGCCGTCATCTCGCGGCGGGCTTCATCCACCATCCCCAGAGAAGCCAACAGACGTGGTTTATCAAAAGCAGCAGGCAGCACCGGTACAACAGGTCTTTTCCCCTGTGCAATCTGTTCGCGACAATCCTTGATCCCCTTCTGTTCTCGATACCACGTTGCATAGAAGCCGGCAGGAAACTCATCCTGTAATGCGCGGTAATATTCGACAGCATCCGCATTGCCACCCTTTTCAAGTGTCCGAGCCAACCAGTAGAGTGCCTTTTCGCGCACCCCTTCATTCTTCAGCAATCTTTTAAAAGATTCGGCTGCAAGTGTATTCTCACCTGCAAGATAGTGGCACCAGGCAGCATCCCATGCGGAGCGGGTCATGAACCTGGATTCCGGAAAACCTGAGATAACCTGTTCAAAAAGACGTGCGGCTTCGCCGTACTTACCCTGCCCCCGAAGCAGACCGGCCGCCTCAACCAGGGCATCTGCCGCGAATTCCTGTTTCTTTCCTTCCGCAACCAACTCCATGTACAGTGCAAAAGCGGATTCTTGCTGATCCTGCCGCTCAATGGCTTTGGCATTCCAGAAACGGGCCTCGGAACGTATGGCGGGAACCACACTGGTGGCAGCTTTTGTCAGCGTCTCCTGGGCATTTTTGTAACGCCGCAGACGATATTGGGTAATTCCGATTCGCAGATTGATACGAGAAATCATGCCATCCGGCAGACCCTCCAACGGAATTGACTGAAGCGCCTGCAAGGATGAGGAAAAATCATTCTGACTGAACAGCGAAGAAGCACGGCGTACCAATTCCTCTGCTGTATAAGGTGCCGTTTTTATCCCTGCCTGTTCAAGTTCCTTGAGCCGCTCCTGCGAATTTTGAGACTGCTGAGTCCGGGGGTTATCCAGCCAAATACCGCGGTAGATCTGTGCTGCTCCCAATTTATTACCTAACTCCTCACGACAACGCGCTGATAGGAACAAGACTTCCACCGAATCACTGCCGGAAGGATATTTTTCAATAAAATTATCGCATGCGGTAAGTGCCAGCTTGTAATCACCAGATGCGATAATGCTGTCCACGTACAGCTTTTCCGCCTTGCGAATCAAGGTTGATGCTGGATACGCTTTAGAAATTGCACCTGCCTTGGTAGCGGCCAGACCAAATTTTCTCAGCTTCAGCAGTGCCTCGGCCTGATATAGGGCAGCATAATCGCCAACCAGCGGAAGTCTGGTTTCAGCCTCCGACAGGAGGGCAACAGCTTCTTCATAATTCCCCAACCGCAGGGCGTTAACCCCCAGCAAAAAGCTGCGTTGCGGAGACTCAGAGCTCTTTTTGGCAATTGTGAAGCTTTCTTTGTAATCCTTTTCACGAAACTGTGTCACAGCCTGTGAAAAAAGATCGTCGGCATATGATGAAAGACCGAGCAGTGATACGAGCGACATTCCACTCAGGGCGAAAACAAGCGATCTACGGGTAAAGTGAGACATGATGACCTTTCTTCAGTAAAAAAGTCAGAAGCTTTTGCCTCTGACCGAAAATGGATAGTTCACATAACATGCCTGAGCAGCATGCTATAGCTAATATGATTTCCAGACTTGTTCATATTGCTTAACTCTTGCCGCTTTTCCTGAAAGCCAGAAGTTGGCTGCCCACCCAGTAGTTTGCAAACTGGTAGGCGATGCGACCACTACTGTCGCCTTTCTGCTGGGACCAAAGGATGGCTGCCTGCTCTCCTTCCTCATTCCATTCAATTGTTGTTCCAGCCTTTGCTCCCAACTTTCCAACCCATTGGCGTACCACCTCCAGGTATTGAGCCTGGCTGAATGGGTGAAATCCGACCCACAGACCAAATCGGCCGGACAGAGATATCTTTTCTTCAACAGCTTCGCCGTGATGGATTTCGTTCTTTACCAGCATCGCTCCCCGGTTATCAGTTTCATACTCGGGCAGCAGATGACGGCGATTCGAGGTAACGTAAATCAAGGCATTTTCCGGCGGAGCATACACTGAACCATCAAGAGCGCTCTTCAGCATTTTATAGCTTGATTCGCCTACTTCAAAAGAGACATCGTCAGAGAAGATGATGAAGCGGTAGGGTTGGGTCTTGATGGCATCAACGATATCCGGAAGGTTTACCAGATCCTCCTTGTCAACCTGGACTACACGCAACCCCTGGGCAGAGTAGTTGTTGAGGATGGCGCGCACCAGAGATGACTTCCCGGTCCCCCGAGTACCCCACAAGAGCACGTTGTTTGCCGGCAGGCCGTTCAGAAACTGTTGGGTATTCTCTTCAACGACCCACTTCTGCTCGTCTATTCCCAGAAGATCGTCCAGGCCGATCCGCTCAACATCATCCAGCGCCTCTAGATATCCTGCAAACGAATGTTTCCGCCAGTTGGCCGCAACAGTTGAATTCCAGTCGAGAACCGGTACCGGTCGAGGCAGGATCTGTTCCATGGAGGTCAACACGCGTTTAAGCTGGGCTGTCAGATCGGGATCAAACATCAATTTCTCTTTGAGATTGTCAAAGCAGTGGTTGAAGGGCTTACGGTGACAGCTTCGTAATGATGGCATCCGCCAGTGAGCGGGCCAGTTTCTTGCTCATGCGTTCTTTTCCGGCTGACACAGCCACGCGGTCATGCTCAAAAAAATCATTTTCCTGAATGGATACCTGCACCGAAGGCTCGTTCTTGCCCGGCTCATACAGGTACAGGCGGGATTTCATCTTCATCTCCGTGGAACAGCACCCGCTACTCTCAACATAACCCCAGAGATCACCGGAGATGTAGGTCTGTTTCACAAGCCAGGCAGGCTCGACCTCCTTGAGTTCTTCCTTGAGGATCACAAATTTGGAGATGCGGGTCTTCCTGCGCTGGTCATTAAGACGGTCAACAAACTCGTTAAACACCGGCTCACCGATTTCAGGGGGTACAAGGGTAGTGTCAAAGGGAACAACGTAGACAGCTTCGTAGTCTTTTTGGGTGTTGAAGCTTCCGGAGATTTTGGTATTTGCGCCACTGCAGCCGGCCAGTACAGCCAGAGCCAGCAACATGACAGCAACCATGCGGACTCCCCCCGTCACAGTTTCCGCCGGACAAGTTCTTCCTGATAGAACTTCTGGTAGAGGACCTCATAGTCCCGGCTACCCTGAGCCCTGTTTCGGAGTTTGGCGCGCACGGCATCATCAACCTCATCCGCGACCTGAAAGAATGCGGTCAATGATTGCTTAACGCGGGCCAGCGCCCTACCTTCATCGGTAACATCCGCCAGATCATCACTCCACAGGCGTTTCATGATTTCATGCGACAGGTTGGATATACGATCTTCGGAAAACTGCATCTCTTCCTCCTAACAGGCTGGTGCAACTCAGGTTGTTCAAAAATGGTCAGATCGTCGCAACCGGAGAATGCCCCGCGGAGGCGTAGCAGCGCTACGCCGCACAAGGTGGCTTTCGAGGACGGCGGCGAGATGGCTGTTTTTCAACAACCTGCTAGAGAACGATCTTGCGATCCTTGGCCAGCTTTTCCTTAATCATGCGCAGCATCTTGCGCCGATCAATGTCAGCGCCGCCACGTCCCATGGCGGCAATCGTCTCATCCAGCATCCGCTCGGCATCCTTCTCCAGGGTCTGATCACGGCTGATATCATGCTGGATCGCTTTCACGATGCCCTCCACCGCCAGCGACTTCTCACGGCGCGGCACGATCAAGCCATCCCCGATAAGATCGGCATATATCTTCTCAGCCAGGCGGCGTATCTGCTCTTCTTTCAATCGCATGGAAACCTTTGTGTTGGAAACATTCAGGCGGCGGACCGCGTATTAAAGAAAAAGGGCCTGGGGAGGCCCTTTGAAAAAATCTAGCGGAGTGTTTTGAGGTATCCGATCAGGAGATCCAAATCAGCTTTTGGAAGATTTTTGAATGCCGGCATGGAAGTAGCCGGGTTGGCTTTTTTAGGATTTTCAAGCTTTGCCCTGAGATCCTTTTCGCCCAGTCGTGCAGAAATCTTGGTCAGTTCCGGGCCTATTTTGCCCCCTTTACCTTTGACCGCATGACACATGGCACATTTTTGGTTAAAAACCTGCTCCCCTTTGTTTTCAGCCTGGGCAGCCACTGTTAGTAACGCCACTGCAGCAAATGCAGCGATAAGGGTAATAGCTCGTTTCATTTCCATGACTCCTCAAGGTGGTTTATAAGTGGATTTATTCTACTTATTTCGTTTAAAATTGCAATCCATTATGTTCACCCGCCTATACCTCCACATACCCTTCTGCCAACGCAAATGTGACTACTGTTCCTTTGTTTCCATGCAGGCGAATCAGCATTCCATCGAGGACTACGTGGTCACTCTTCTGGAAGAAATGCGTCTTGTTCGGGCGACATATGGCGCGGGGGATGGAATTGATTCGATCTATTTTGGGGGGGGCACGCCTTCGCAGCTCTCTCCGCACCAGATTGCCCGCCTTTTGGAACAATCCTCTCTCCTGTTCAAATGGAAGGCTCGACCAGAGATAACCCTTGAAGCTAATCCGGGCACCGTGGATGCCCAACGCCTGGCGGATTTTCATGCAGCAGGCATAAACCGCCTTTCTCTTGGCGTTCAATCCTTTGATAATCAACTGCTTTCCCGCCTGGGACGTATCCACACTGAACAGCAGGTAGTGAATACAGTCTCAGCTGCTCGCATGGCAGGTTTCGACAATCTTGGTATAGATCTCATTCACTCCCTTCCCGGCCAGACTCTTGACATGTGGCGCAGTGACCTTGCCCGCGCTCTTCAATGCGAAACAGATCACATCTCTATCTATGGTCTGACCATAGAGGAGGGTACCCCCTTTGCCCTGAGATACACGGAGGAAAGTCCACTGCTGGCTGACGAAGATCTGTCGGCCGCCATGTTCGAAACCGCCGATACCCTGCTTACCGCAGCCGGGTATGAACATTATGAAATTGCCAATTACGCCCGACATGGCTTTCGCAGCAGACACAACAGCGGCTACTGGAAGCGGGACGGCTACCTGGGACTCGGAATTGCCGCCCACTCATTGCTGCGGGATGAAACCTGCGATGTCAGATTCAGCACGACCTCGGACCTGGATGAATATACTACCGCCATCAACGGCGGAATCCTGCCACACCACGACACCATCAGCCTTTCACGTGAAGAGGCCATGGCGGAGTTCATGTACCTCGGGCTGCGCCTCAAAGAAGGAATCGAGTTTCGGGAGTTTGAAAGCAACTTCGGCTGCTCACCTCTGAAGATCTATGCCGCAACCTTCGATCTGCTTTCCAGGGCAGGACTCCTGACCGTCGATAAAACGAGCATCAAGCTCACCCTGCGCGGCATGCTGCTCTCCAACCAGGTCTTCTCCCGGTTTCTGCCATGATTGGTCTTGCCTCACCGTTCAAAGCATCTATAATGGGAGCTTATGATTCCTGAACCGCTCAAAACCGAATTACAGTCCAGCATCGCCCACGCCGTCACCCGACGCGAAGCCGCCGTGGGGGTTATGAAGCGGCTCCAGAGTCACTACGGCTGGATGACAGATGAAGCGGTGACCGAAGCTGCCGAGCTGCTGGGGCTCTCTCCGCTTCAGGTGGAGGAACTGGCCACTTTTTATGAAATGATCTACCGCCGCCCAGTGGGGCCAAAGGTGATCCACGTGTGCGACTCCATCTCATGCTGGTCGATGGGGGGCGAGACCCTGCTGCAACAGCTGGAACATCATCTTGAAATATCAGCCGGCGGGACCACCGGCGATGGTGCGGTGACCCTGCTTCCCTGCTCCTGCCTGGGCAACTGCGGCAACGCCCCGGCTATCATGATCGGAGAACAACTTCATGGGCCGATTACAGTTCAACAGGCCCTTGACCTGGTGGGACGTCGCTAGATGGAACAGGTGCTCTTCAGACATAACCACCCGGACCGCATGGTCAGCCTTGAAGAATACCGCCTGGAAGGTGGCTTTGAAGCATGGGCTAAAGCGGTACGCGCCATGTCTCCCGACGAGGTACAGCAGGCGGTCATCGATTCGGGTCTGCGCGGCCGCGGTGGGGCCGGTTTCCCCACAGGAAAGAAATGGTCCTTCGTCCCCCGCGACCTGCCGGGGCCGCGCTATCTGATCTGCAACTGCGACGAGATGGAGCCCGGCACCTACAAGGATCGTGTGCTGCTGGAGAAAAACCCTTATCTGCTGGTGGAGGGAATGGCCCTGGCCGCCTATGCCTTGCAGGTAAATCATGCTTTTATATTCATCCGCCGCGGCTATGAACAGGCAGCCCACAACCTGCGCCAAGCCATTGATGAAGCCCGTAGAGCAGGTTTACTGGGATCAAACATACTGGCCGGTGGTTTCAGCCTGGAGCTGGATCTGCACCAGTCAGCAGGACGTTACATATGCGGTGAGGAAACAGCACTGATGAACGCCCTGGAAGGACTACGGGCAAACCCGCGTGCCAAGCCGCCGTTTCCGGCCATAAAAGGATTGTGGGGGCAGCCGACGGTAGTCAACAATGTGGAAACCCTGGCCAACATTCCGGCCATTATCGAACGCGGCCCGGCCTGGTGGAAGGGACTGGCCGCCATCCCCGAAGCTGCCGGCACCAAACTGTTCTGCATCAGCGGCCATGTACAGAAAACCGAATGCATCGAACTGCCTTTGGGCATCACCCTTGGGGAAATCATCGACGGCCCCTGTGGCGGCATGCGCCCCGGCAGCAGCTTCAAGGCCTGCATTCCCGGCGGCGCCTCCACTCCCTATTTCACCAGTGATCACTGGCAGGTAGCGATGGATTTCGATGCGGTGGCCAAGGCAGGTTCACGTCTCGGCACCGGCGGCATTGTCGTCTTTGACCAGAATACCTGCATGGTCGGTGCGACCCTCAATCTGATCCGTTTCTTCGCCCGGGAATCATGCGGCTGGTGTACCCCGTGCCGGGAAGGACTCCCTTTTGTGCAGCACATTCTGGAGCGGATCGAAGATGGACTGGGCAGGCCGGAAGATATCGATATTCTGCGGGAACATGTTCAGCGTCTCAACTATGCCTTCTGCGCCCTGGCTCCCGGGGCCATGGGGCCGGTAGAGGGATTGCTGCGACTGTTCGGGGATGAGCTCGATGAGCATATCGCCAAAGGCAAATGCCCTTTCAAGGGAAGCAGGTCACACTGATGAACCGCTTCCTGCTGCTGATTATTGCCCTGTTGAGCCTGTCATCCCACGCCAATGCCCTTACCGAAGTGCGCAGTATTCCTACTCGCCCTGGTGTCACTCTGGAATTCCTCTTCATGTCGCCCGGGGAAAATGCCGGCAAGACAGCTTTGATCCTCTTTCCCGGAGGAAATGGCACCCGTGCCTACAGGCTGCTGGATGATGGTGCGGTACAGGGATGGAATTTTCTGGTACGCAGCGCCCAGGAGTTATCGAGCCAGGGATTTGCTTTAGCCATTGTATCGCCCCCTTCAGACCGCCCCAACGGCATGAGCAGCGGCTTCAGGGAATCCATGGAACATGCAGATGACGTTGGAAAACTGGCTGCGTACCTGGCAGCACAGGGATACCATAAAATTTTCCTGGTGGGCAACAGCCGGGGCACAATCTCAGCCACCGCACTGGCAGGACGCCTGCACGACATTCATCTCACGGGGGTGATTCTAACATCATCACTGGATTATGATGAATTCATGCGTTGGCTGCCGTTGGAAAAGGTCAGGCTGCCGGTGCTCATGATACATAACCGGGAGGATCAATGCAGGGTCAGCGCTTTCAGCGAAGCGATGAAGACCCGGGATGCACTGCGACTCCATACGAAGGTTGATTTCGTTGAGGTTTCCGGCGGCGCAACCCCCATGACACTCCCCTGCGACAACCTGAGTACCCACGGTTTCTTCGGTATCGAAGACAAGGTCATGCGGGTAATTATCGACTGGATCAACGGCCGGAAGATACCTGACAAAATTGAATAAACAGACCTGGAAACAGGATAAGACCCTATGCCAAAACTGATCATCGATACCATAGCAGTGGAAGTGCCGGAAGGAACCAACGTGCTGGAGGCGGCTCGCAGCGTCGGGATCGTTATTCCGCATTTCTGCTGGCATCCCGCCTTGGGCAAAGCAGGTGCGTGCCGGGTTTGCGCCGTCAAAATCCTCGAAGGTACCCCCAAGGGGGTGCAGATGTCCTGCATGCTGCCGGCCCAGGATGGCATGGTCGTCTCCACCGGTGACGAGGAGGCGGTGGCCCTGCGCAGAAGTGTGATCGAGTGGCTGATGATCAATCATCCCCACGACTGCCCGGTCTGCGATGAGGGTGGCGAATGCCAGCTGCAGGACTTTACCATTGCCGGCGGACACTCCATCCGCCGCTATGACGGTCGCAAGCGCACGTACATAAACCAGTACCTCGGGCCGTACATCGAGCACGAGATGAACCGCTGCATCCAGTGCTACCGCTGCGCACGTTTCTACCAGGAATATGCCGGGGGCACCGATTTCGGCACCATGGGCAGAGCGGCCATGATCTATTTTGGACGCCAGCAGGATGGCCAGCTGGAATCCCCCTTTTCAGGCAACCTCGTGGACATCTGCCCCACGGGAGTTTTCACCGACAAGACCGCCCGCTTCCGCGCACGCTACTGGGACTACGACATGGCTCCCTCGGTCTGCCCCCACTGTTCACTTGGGTGCAATACCATTCCGGCCGCTCGCTACCGCGAGCTGCTCAAGGTCATGGCCCGCCGCAATGATGCGATAAACGGCTGGTTCATATGTGACCGGGGACGTTTTTCAAATGCTGCGGTGAATACCCCGGAAAGGCCCCGCCAGCCGCTGGTGGACGGTCAGGAGGTCGATTGGAATAAAGCCCTGGATACGCTGGCTGAGCGGCTGCAGAAATTTCTGGAGATTCATGGCCCTGAATCCCTGGCCATTGTCGGTTCACCCCGCATGAGCATGGAAGGGAACATAATGGCCGCCCGCCTGCGGGATTTTCTCAAAGCCGGCACACTCAGCTATTTCGAGGATACTGAGCTGAACAGGCGAACATTGGAAGCAACCGGTCGTCTGACCCGCGACACCTCGGCATCACTGGCCGATGTGCGCGGTGCTGATCTGGTAGCAATCATCGGTTGCGATCCTTCCGAACAGTCCCCCATGATGGCCCTTGCGATACGCCAGGCATGGAGAAAAGGGGCACGGGTATTCCGTGTCGAAAGCGGCCGGAGCGAGGCCGGAGACACCGGAATTTCTCCCTTGTATGAGTCCAGCCATGCGGATTCAGTTGCCAGTCTGCCGCTGGCAGAGGCAGCCCGACCGGTGCTGATCTGCGGCACCAATGAAGCTGGGCTGGAAGCGCTCCAGATCACGCCGCCTGCAAAATTTGCCTTTCTCCTGAATGGCCCCAATGCCTTCGGTTGTGCCGAATTGGCCGCTGAGCAGGGTGCCGCATCCCTTGCAGAGGCCCTGGCCGCTGGTACAATTAAGGGAGTCGTTGCCTTCGAGACTGATCTGGCTGACGATCTTCCGGATAACATACAGGTGCTGGCAACCGCTGATTGGCGAGCGACTGCACTGGTTGAACGCGCGGAGATCGTCCTGCCCACCACCGCCTGGGTGGAGATGGATGGCACCTTCATCAATAATGAAGGTCGTGCCCAGCGGTTCAAGCAGGTCATGCATCCGGGGTTACCGATCAAAGGACTTACTCCGGAACTGCATCCGCCGCATGGGTTCAGAAAAACGGCTCCAGGCAGTGAACCGACTCCGGCCTGGCAGTGGATCGAACTGCTCATGTCGCGCATGGGTGCACAATCTTTAGATGCTCCGCTCTCAGGGCATTGGGAGCGGCTGAAACAATTAGACCCTGAACAAGGTGGACTATCAGTACTACACGAAAGGAATTGATGAGTGAAAACTGCAATTTTAATGATGGCCCACGGCAGCCGTGTGGCCAATGCCAATGACGCCGCCCGCGAGGTGGCAAGGATGGTTCAGGAAATCACCGGTATCGAGATCATTGAAGTATCGTTCCGCGAGCTGCATGAGCCCAATATCCAGCAGGGCATCGATGCCTGCGTCGCCCGCGGGGTTCAGCGCATCCTGCTGATGCCCTACTTCCTCTTTATGGGGGCTCATGTTCAGCACGACCTGCCGGAGGAAATTACGGAAGCCCGCAAGCGGCATCCCGGCTTGATCATGGAAATGGGAGAACATCTGGGGGCACACCGCAAACTGGCCGAAATAGAGGCTGAGAGAATAAACGAGGCGCTGAACCGTCTAGGGTGGAGCTGATGGAATCATTGACCATGAAACCCGAAGAAATCGAGAGCGAATCTTTTCGCATCATTGACAGAGAGGTCGGCGATCACGACTGGCCCGATGCGGAGTGGCAGGTGGTCCGTCGTGTGATCCACACCAGTGCCGACTTTGACTATGCCCGCAACATGCTGTTTTCTGAAAAAGCGGTGCCTCAGGCAGTTGCCGCCATCAGAGACGGCGCCGGAATCTACACTGACACCAATATGGCACTGGCAGGCATCGGCAAGCCCCGCCTGCTCCCTTTCGGCTGTCAGATCCTCTGTCACATAGGGGATTCTGATGTGCGCGCCCTGGCCCAACGCGAGGGAGTGACCCGCTCGGTAACCGCCATGCGCAAGGCCATACGCAACCCGAACAATCGAATCTTCGTAATCGGCAATGCCCCCACAGCACTCTTCGAACTGCTGCGTCTGACACAGCTCAAGCAGGCCTCTCCGGCCCTGATCATCGGTATGCCCGTCGGCTTTGTAGGGGCCGAGGAGAGCAAGCGGGATCTGGCTGCATCACAGCTCGGCATTCCCTATATCACCAATGTTGGCCGCAAGGGGGGCTCCAACGTCGCAGCCGCCATTGTGAATGCTTTGGCGATCCTGGCCAAACAAGACTGACACCCGATTCCATGGCCAATATAATTCTTCTGGCAGTCTGCCTGCTGGCAGGGATCGGGCTCAGGTGCACCGGGCGCTTTCCGACCAACACACCTGCCGCACTTAACGGGTTTATCATCCACATTTCCCTTCCGGCTCTGGCAATCCTGCACATTCACAACCTCAAAGCGGACGGTTCACTGGTCCTGACAGCAGCTATGGCCTGGCTGCTGTTCGGGATGTCGTGGCCTTTTTTCCATATGGGGGGAAAGCTTCTCAAGCTGCCTTCCCAGACCGTCGGCGCCCTGATTCTGGTTGGAGGGCTGGGGAATACCACCTTTGTGGGTCTTCCGATGATTGAAGCCTACTTCGGCAAAGAGTTCCTGGGAATTGGTATCATCGCTGATCAGCTTGGCACCTTCATGGTACTCTCCACGCTCGGCATCCTGGTCGCTACAATCTATTCGTCCGGCAATGCCTCGCCGCGTATGATGCTGCGCAAGATCATCCTCTTCCCCCCTTTTCAGGCCCTGCTGCTGGCGCTTCTGCTCAGGCCGCTTCCTTTTCCTGACTGGTGGGTTACGATACTTGAAAAACTCGGGGCTACCCTTACCCCACTCGCTCTGGTTTCGGTCGGTTTCCAGCTTCAGTTCGGCGGTCTGCGCACTGTTTTGAAACCGCTGTTTGTCGGCCTGGGCTATAAACTGTTGCTGGGGCCGGCACTGATCTACCTGTTGTATGTCGTTCTGCTGGGTGCCAGCGGCACCGTCACACAGGTAACCATTTTTGAGGCAGCCATGGCCCCGATGATTACAGCCGGCATTATTGCCATCGACCATAAACTCGACCCGCCTCTGGTAGGCATGACGGTCGGCATCGGCATACCGCTCTCATTTCTCACACTCCATTTCTGGCATATGTTTCTAACGGGGGCACATTGAAACCCACACATTCCAGACCCCTCAGAAGCGGTTACACTACCGGGGCATGCGCGGCGGCAGCAGCCAAAGGCGCAACTTTTATGCTTCTGCGGCAGGAACCTGTTGCCGAGGTATCCCTTGAACTGCCCGGTGGAGATGTCGTTATCTTCCAGCTCCATGGCCAAACATTCTGCTCCGACACCGCCTCATGCTATGTAATCAAGGATGCCGGAGACGATCCGGACATCACCAACGGAGCGGAGCTGCATGCAACCGTGTCACTGCCCCCCCACAGACCTGCCTCTTCCCTTGAACAGGAGGGAGCCATCGAAATTTCCGGCGGCACCGGCATCGGCAAAGTCACCAAACCGGGACTTGCAGTCCCCCCCGGAGAATGGGCCATTAACCCCGTACCGCGCAGAATGATAGAGCAGGCGGTACGGGAGGCTTTGCTTCCAGCCCCCCACACCCGCTCCCCGCTCCCCGTAAATGTAGTCATCAGCATTCCTGACGGAGAAGAACGGGCAAAGAAAACTCTCAATTCACGCCTGGGGATCATCGGGGGACTCTCCATTCTCGGCACCACCGGAATCGTTCGGCCCATCTCGGCAAAAGCCTGGACCGACACGATCGACGCCGCCCTTGACGTTGCCCGCGCCTGCGGCTGTCAGACCGTAGTACTTTCCACCGGACGCACCAGTGAACTGGCGGCACAGAGGATCGGGGACAACAGAATGATTTTACCGGTCCCGGGTCCCACGCCCCACGTCCCAGCCCTTACCGAAGAGGCCTATATCATGATGGGCGATCATGTTGCCTATGCCTTGCAAGCCTGTCGGAAGCGTGGATTCAACCATCCCATCATTGCCTGCCAGTTTGCAAAGCTGCTCAAAATCGCCTGCGGCCATCCCAATACCCATGCCGCAGCATCGGAGCTTGATTTGCAAACCCTTCGAAAGTGGGCGACCGCGGCATCCCTCTCACCGCACCTCATCGACATAATCAGCACAGCCAATACGGCACGGGAGGTCGCCATTTCCAGCAACTACGATCCTGCGCTCACGGCGCTGATCATCCGGGTGGCGGAACAGGAGGCTTCCCGGCATGCCTCTGGCATTGCTGCCTGTTTTTGGGTCTGCGCCTATGATGGATCTATCGCCGCTTCATCGGAACAATCCCCCTGAAAATAATTTGTATTTCATGATCATTATGTTAATTTCACCACGATTTCACATCCAGACAAGGAGGCGTATTCATGAGAAAAACTGTGGGCTGTGTAATGATGGCAGGCATGTTGCTGATGGCGGTAGTGGCCTTTGCGGACAAGGGATTGCCGGTCTATAACAAAGGGGATGCAGTATATTCATGCGCCTGCGGCGAGGGATGCGAGTGCAAGACCATGTCCCGCAAAGAAGGTAAATGCGCATGTGGCAACAAGCTCGGTAAAGGTACCGTAAGCAGCGTTGAAGGGGACAAGGCTGTCGTGACCGTAGCAGGAAAAGATTTGAGCTTTTCCACCAAGGCAAAGTACATCTGCGGCTGCGGTGATGCTTGCACCTGCGGTACCATCAGCCAGAAACCGGGCACATGTGGTTGCGGCAAGCCGCTGAAAAAAGTAGAGTAACTGCATAACGTATCTCTTCATGATCTGATCGAAAGGCGGCTAAGGTCGCCTTTCGCATTTGCGCCTGCCCCCTAGTGGAAACTCCGGGCAGAGCAGTCGCTCCCGATACAGCCCGCATATCCTCACTTTTTTCTACCCTGGCAGGAAAAATATGATAATATCCCGGTTTCTTTATGCAGCTTGAGGGAGGAATCCATGGCACAGATTTTTGAAGGAAAACTGGATGCAACCGGCCAAAAAATCGGCATTATCGTCAGCCGTTTCAACAGCTTTATCTGCGAACGCCTGCTGGAGGGGGCTGTGGATGCCATTGTCCGCCACGGCGGTGATGACGCGAACATCCACATTGCCCGTGTGCCGGGGGCTTTTGAAATACCACTGGCCGCACGGAAGATGGCCGACAGTGGAAAGTATGACGGAATAGTCTGTCTGGGTGCCGTAATTCGCGGCTCCACCCCCCATTTTGACTATGTCGCATCGGAAGTTTCCAAGGGTGTAGCTTCCGTTGCCCTCGACAGCGGCGTACCGATTTCCTTCGGCGTGCTGACCACCGACACCATCGAACAAGCCGTTGAACGCGCAGGCACCAAAGCCGGCAACAAAGGTTTTGAGGCAGCCGTTACAGCCATCGAAACAATAAATCTATTCAAGGCACTTAAATAATGGGATTACGAAGAGAAGCCCGGGAACTGGCTCTACAGATTCTTTACGCAATTGACACCAATCCGTCTGCAACTCTGCGGGAAACGCTACAGAACTTCCGTGAAGGGCAGGAAGTCGCCACGCGGGTGCGTGATTTTGCCGAAGGTCTTGTTCTGGGTGTGCAGGAAAAACGCAAGGATATCGATGCCGCCATCAAGGCGCGCTCCAAGAACTGGACCCTGGCAAGGATGCCGCGGGTTGACCTGAATGTCATGCGTGTGGCCGTTTACGAGCTGATGTACCGCACTGATATCCCCAAGAAAGTCACCATCAACGAAGCGATTGAAATCGTCCGCCGTTACGGGGATAAGGATTCCCCCGCCTTTGTGAACGGCATACTGGATGAAATTGAAGCTTGTGCCAAAACTGAAGAATCTAGCGAGGAATAATGAACGACATCAAGGTTGGCCTGATCGGATTCGGTAACATCGGCGCCGGAGTAGTCAAGCTGCTTCAGGAAAATGCAGATCTTATCCGCGGCAAAGTGGGAACCGGCATTGTACTCAAACGCATTGCAGATCTGGATATCACCACGGATCGCGGGGTTACCGTGCCCCCTGAATGCCTGACCACAGATGTCAACGCTATCTTCAACGATCCGGAAATCTCGGTTGTGATCGAGCTGGTAGGGGGCTATGAGCCTGCCAAAACCTTTGTGCTCAAGGCAATCGAAAATGGCAAGCACATCGTCACCGCCAACAAGGCGCTGCTGGCGCTGCATGGTGAAGAAATCTACGCCGCGGCAGCACGCAAAAACGTAGAGGTTCAGTTCGAAGCCTCTGTTGGCGGTGGCATTCCGGTACTCTCTGCAATCAAGGGCAACATGGCCGCCAACCGCTTCGGCAGCGTGATCGGCATCATGAACGGCACCTGCAACTATATCCTGACCCGCATGACACAGGAAGGGGCCGACTTCTCCGATGTACTCGCAGCAGCCCAGGAACTGGGATATGCCGAACCGGATCCCACCTTTGATATCGAAGGTGTCGACACCGCCCACAAGCTGGCCATTCTCGCTTCACTCTGCTTTGGAACCCGCATAGACTTCAAAGACATTCACACCGAAGGTATTTCACGCATTAGCGGCCTGGACGTAAAATTTGCCGCGGACTTCGGCTATCGTATCAAGCTGCTGGCGATCGGCAAACACTCCAACGGACAGGTTGAAGCCAGAGTCCATCCCACCATGATTCCGCTGCACAACCCCCTGGCTGACGTCAACGGCGTCTTCAATGCCATTCGCCTGACAGGCGATTTCGTCGGCCCGGTCATGTTCTACGGCCGTGGCGCAGGGCAGAATCCGACCGCCAGCGCCATTGCGGGCGACCTGATCGGCCTTTCCCGTAGCATGATGGCCGGAGCAGGACGCAGAATGTCACCTCTTGGCTATCTAGATGGAGAGATCAAAACGCTTTCAGTCAAGCCGATGGATGACATCACCAGCAAATACATGCTGCGCTTCAGTGTCAAGGACCGGCCGGGGGTACTGGCCTCCATCGCCGGCGCACTTGGCACCAACGGCATCAGCATCGAATCGATGGTGCAGACCGCCCACCAGGAAGACGACGCCGCCCCTGTTCCCATCGTCATCAAGACCCACGAAGCCCGGGAAGGCTCAGTACAGGCAGCCCTGAAAGAAATCGACAGCTTTGAATTCATTTGCGAGAAGACCGTCTTCATCAGGATCGAGGACAATCTGGAATAGACAGGCCTCAGGTTAAAATTGAGGTTGAGCATTTCCTAGACCTTAACCTCAACCTTATTCTGCCTCTAAGGGAGTTGCCATGAACACGAAGATCCTGCTCAATGAAGATCAGATCCCCCGCCAGTGGTACAACATCATTCCTGACATGCCGGGCCCACTGGCACCGGTCATCAACCCGCAAACTCTCAAGCCGGTTACGCCGGAGGATATGCTGGCCATTTTCCCCATGGCGCTGATCGAGCAGGAGATGTCCACCCAACGGTGGATAGATATTCCGGATAAGGTTCGTGAGATCTACCAGCTATGGCGTCCGTCCCCGCTCTTCCGTGCCCGCCGTCTGGAACAGGCCTTGGGCACCCCGGCCAAGATCTACTACAAATACGAAGGTGTCTCGCCGGCCGGTTCGCACAAACCCAACTCGGCAATTCCACAGGCCTGGTATAACAAGCAGGCCGGCATCCGCCGCCTGGCCACCGAAACCGGCGCCGGCCAGTGGGGCAGCTCCCTGGCCCTGGCTTGTTCCATGTTCGGCCTGGAATGCACCATCTATATGGTCAAGGTTTCCTGCACCCAGAAACCATACCGCAAGAGCATGATGCAGTTGTGGGGCGCAAACGTAATCCCCTCACCTTCCGAATTCACCAATTCCGGTCGCAGCATTCTGGCCCATGATCCCGATTGCCCCGGCAGCCTGGGCATCGCCATCTCCGAAGCGGTCGAGGATGCCGCCACCCATAGCGATACCAACTATGCCCTGGGCAGCGTACTCAACCACGTCTGTCTGCACCAGACCGTTATCGGCCAGGAGGCTCAGGAGCAGATGAAGATTGCGGGAGATTATCCCGACGTAGTCATCGCCTGTTGCGGCGGCGGCTCTAATTTTGCCGGACTGACCTTCCCTTTCATCGCCGACCGCGCCAACGGCAAAAACGTTCGCTGCCTGGCAGTGGAGCCCGCTTCCTGTCCGACTCTCACCAAGGGTGTCTATGCCTTTGACTATGGTGACACAGCCAAGGTGGCTCCCATCACCATGATGTATACCCTGGGTCACGACTTCATGCCCCCCGGGATCCATGCCGGGGGACTGCGCTACCATGGCGAATCACCGCTGGTTTCCCAGCTGTATGCTGCCGGGCAGATAGAAGCAAAATCCTACAAGCAGAACTCCTGCTTTGAAGGTGCTCTGCTATTCGCCCGCAGTGAGGGAATTGTGCCTGCACCGGAATCTTCCCACGCCGTGCGGGCTGCGATTGATGAAGCGGTGCTGGCCAAGGAAGAGGGCAAGGAAAGAACCATCCTGTTCGGTCTCTCCGGTCACGGGCAGCTGGACATGGCTGCCTACGACTCCTATCTTTCCGGCAACCTTGAAGACTACGAATACCCCGATGCCATGGTCAAGGATGCCCTGGAGCGGCTACCCAAGGTAAGCATCTGAAATCAGGTTAAGGTTGAGATTGAGGTTGAGGAAAACCCTCGACCTTAACCTCAATCTGTCTATCCCCTATGAAAATTAAAATCTGCGGCATAACCAACCTTGAAGACGCCTTGACAGCTGTGCAGGCCGGTGCAGATGCACTCGGCTTTGTCTTCTGCAGTGCATCCCCGCGAAACGTCACTCCCGATCAGGCTGCCGGAATCATCCGCCAGTTGCCCCCCTTTGTGCAGACCGTCGGGTTGTTCGTGAATGCCGAGCTGGCAATCGTCAACAACACTGCTGACCATTGTGGGCTGGATATCATTCAACTGCACGGGGAAGAGTCGCCCGACTTCTGCGCCGCAGTCAAACGGCGGGTGATCAAGGCTTTCCGGGTCAAGGACGCCAGCAGTCTGGAGAGCATGGAGAGCTATCCAACAGCCGCCTACCTGTTGGATGCCTGGTCCCCGGTTGCACACGGCGGCACTGGCCACAGCTTCAACTGGGAGATCGCCGCCGCGGCCGCCGCCCGTCTGCCGATCATCCTGGCCGGAGGGCTGACCCCGGATAATGTGGCTGCTGCAGTACGGCAGGTTCGCCCTTACGCGGTGGATGTATCCAGTGGAGTGGAAACGGCACCTGGCATAAAAGATCCTGCAAAAGTTCGCGAGTTTATAAAGAAAGCACGGGAGGCTGCATAGTGAAACTGCCTGACAAAAAAGGTCATTTCGGAGATTTTGGTGGACGATATGTCCCTGAAACCCTCATGCCGGCCCTTTTGGAACTGGAACAAGCTTACGCCCACTATCGCAATGATCGCGAGTTCAAGGAAGAATTCAACTATTACCTGCGCCAGTACGTCGGCCGCCCCAATCCGCTCTATTTCGCAGAGAAACTGACTGCACGGCTGGGGGGAGCACGGATCTACCTAAAGCGTGAGGACCTGAACCACACCGGCGCCCACAAGGTCAACAACACCATCGGTCAGGGACTGCTGGCCAAACGCATGGGCAAGAAACGGGTTATCGCCGAAACCGGGGCAGGCATGCACGGCGTGGCCACCGCCACAATCGCCGCTCTGTTCGGCATGAGCTGCGAAGTATTCATGGGGGAGGAAGACACCCGCCGCCAGTCCCAGAACGTCTTCCGCATGCGCCTTTTGGGAGCAACGGTAACACCGGTCACCGCCGGCACCGCCACACTCAAGGATGCAATGAACGAGGCCATGCGCAACTGGGTCACCACCATCGCCGACACATTCTACGTAATCGGCACTGTCGCCGGTCCCCACCCTTACCCCATGATGGTGCGCGATTTTCAATCCGTGATCGGCAAGGAGGTCAAACGACAGCATAAAGCGGTTGAAGGAAAGCTGCCGGACTGCCTGATTGCCTGTGTGGGCGGGGGCAGCAATGCCCTTGGACTCTTCTATCCTTTCCTCAAAGATAAAGATGTTCGCATGGTTGGCGTCGAAGCAGCCGGACACGGCATCGAAACCGGTAAACATGCCGCACCGCTCTGCGCCGGCTCACCCGGCATTCTGCACGGCAACCGCACCTATCTGCTGCAGGACCAGCATGGCCAGATCACCCACGCCCACTCCATCTCGGCCGGGCTCGATTACCCGGGTGTCGGCCCCGAACATTCCTGGCTGAAAGACACGGAAAGGGCCGAGTATGTCTCCATCACCGATGATGAGGCTCTGGAAGGATTCAAGGCACTGGCCCTGGAAGAAGGCATCATTCCCGCCCTGGAATCGTCGCACGCCATTGCCCATGTCCTCAAACTGGCACCGACCATGGCCAAGGATCAGAGCATCGTGGTCTGCCTCTCCGGACGGGGTGACAAGGACATGCACACTGTGGCGGAGGCCATGGGGGTAAATTTCTAAGCCCGAACCAAAACCCTGGTTGAACTTCAAAAACGAAAAGGCCCGGCATGATCGCAATCATACCGGGCCTTTTTTTTGTGTGGTTTCTTGGAAACGACCATTTTCAAGGGTTTCCTCATCTGTTGCATAGCAGTTTGGGTGCAACGTCTCTCCTTCTTAATGGTGTGGCCCACTTGATGTCCTTTAACTCAGGTGCAGCTTCCTTGTTATGGCCTTTCGGGTTTTTGTCAGTACTTCTGCCCAATCATGAGTCTACCAGCTGTCGCAACTGATTTGATGTCAACCACCGATATCCGGTCAATTGCCTCTTCTCCTCTGAACTGATCTTTTTTCTATCTTTATACAAAACTTATGTTTTCCATCCACATTTTGACGTTCAATTTACATTTCCTTTGTTACCCTTAATGCAAGAAGCATCGGCCAAGAGGACGCTCATCACTAAATCTACACGGAGAACAAGCCATGATTATGTATGACTGGCTGCAAACTATCATCCTTTTCGCCATCCTGATCATACTGACTAAACCGATGGGTATTTTCATGATGAATGTGTACCGGGGAGAGTGCACCTTCCTTTCGCCGATCTTGTGCCCCCTTGAGAGTTTGATCTACCGGATCTGTGGAGTCGACCGTCAAGAAGCGATGGGTTGGAAACGATATGCCTGGTCAATGGTGCTTTTCAACCTGGTGCTCTTTGCTGCTCTCTTTGTCATGCTGATGGTGCAACACCTTCTGCCATTCAACCCCCAGAAGGTCCCGTCCTTTACCTGGCAATTGGCCCTCAACACCGCGATCAGCTTTATGACAAACACCAACTGGCAGACGTATTCAGGAGAACAAGCCGCTAGTTACTTCACCCAGACGGCGGGACTGGCGGTGCATAATTTTCTCTCGGCTGCCACGGGTATGGCAGTCGTGGTTGCCCTGATCCGCGGATTTGTCAGCCGTAAGACTGCCAGCATCGGCAATTTCTGGGTCGATATGACCCGCAGCACCCTCTACATCCTGCTGCCGTTCTCTATCATCGGTGCAATCCTTCTCGTGCCTCAAGGGGTGATCCAAAACTACAGCGACTACAAAACAGTCCCGCTACTGCAATCAACCAGCTATGACAGGCCCAAAGTTGATCATAAGGGCATCCCACTCAAAGATACAGCTGGTAAACCGGTCACCGAACATGTGCCGATCCAAGAAGTTACCATACCCATGGGACCGGTTGCCTCGCAGGAGGCTATCAAGGAGCTTGGCACCAATGGCGGCGGTTTTTTCAACGCCAACTCTTCCCATCCTTTCGAAAACCCTACACCGCTTTCAAACTTTCTGGAAATTCTGTTGATCCTGCTGATTCCGGCCAGCTTGACCCACACTTTTGGTCTGATGGTGGGCAACACCCGCCAGGGGTGGGGAGTGCTGACAGCCATGCTCTTGTTGTTAGTGCTATCCCTCGGTTCCCTGCAATGGGCGGAAAAAAGCGGCAATCCGCTTGTGTCCAGGCTGGCTGTGAGCGGGAGTAATATGGAAGGGAAAGAGGTCCGCTTCGGTCTGGCAGGCAGCAGTCTCTTTACAGTTGCCACCACCGGCACATCATGCGGTGCAGTCAATACCATGCACGACTCCCTGACCCCTCTTGGCGGCTTGGTACCACTCAGTCTGATCCTGACCGGCGAGGTGGTCTTTGGCGGAGTCGGCTCCGGGCTTTATACCATGCTTGCTTTTGCGATAATTGCTGTCTTCATTTCCGGCCTGATGATCGGCCGCATTCCAGAGTACCTGGGTAAAAAAATCGAGGTCACAGAAATGTGGATGTCAATCCTGGTCATACTCACGGCCGGGATCACTGTCTTGATTTTTTCCGGAATTGCCTTGGTCACGCCATCTGCTGTGGCTTCCATGTCCAATCCTGGCACCCACGGCCTGACCCAAGTTCTGTATGCCTTTGCCTCCATGGCCAATAACAACGGCAGCGCATTTGCCGGCCTGAACGCCAACATCAATTTTTATAATCTGCTGGGCTCTCTAGCCATGCTCCTCGGACGCTATGTACCGGCAATAGCCGTGCTTGCCATGGCTGGCTCGCTTGCAGAGAAAAAGTATATTCCTCCCAGTCTTGGCACCCTGCCGACTGATAGGGCTCCCTTTGTAATCTGGCTGGTGCTGGTCATTTTGATTATCGGCGCGTTAACCTTCTTCCCTGCTCTGGCCCTGGGACCGGGAGTGGAACATTTAATGATGATTGGCTAGGCGAGGATAAACACATGTCGAAACAGAGCCAACAACCACAATCCATCTTCAATGCAGCGCTTTTGAAAGGAGCCCTGCGCGACTCTCTCAAGAAGCTGGATCCCCGTACCCTCTGGCGCAACCCGGTCATGTTTTGTGTCGAGATCGCCAGCGGTATCACCCTGGTCACCTTCGTCATGTCACTGACCGGCGCCAACAGGGAACCGGCCTGGTTTACCGGCACTGTCTCGGTCTGGTTGTGGCTAACGGTCACCTTCTCAACCTTTGCCGAGGCGTTGGCCGAGGGACGGGGAAAAGCCCGTGCTGCTTCACTCAGAAAGTCGCGTACCTACGTGACCGCCAAGCGACTGGACAAGGCAGAATTTGGTCAGAATTACACGACGGTCGGCGCCAGCCAACTTCGCAAGGGTGACCTGATTCTGGTGGAAGCCAACGATATGATCGCCGGCGACGGTGACGTGGTAGCCGGCGCAGCCTTGATCAACGAATCAGCCGTGACAGGAGAATCAGCGCCGGTAATCCGTGAATCAGGCGGTGACAGGAGCGCTGTCACCGGCGGCACCACGGTCATTGCCAATAGTATCATCGTCCGTATCACCGCCAATCCGGGCGAAACCTTCCTGGATCGGATGATCTCACTTATAGAAGGCGCCAAACGTCGCAAAACCCCTAACGAGGTTGCCCTTGAAGTGCTACTGATCGCCCTGACCCTGGTCTTTCTGCTGGTCTGCGCCAACATCAGCCCCCTCTCGATTTACAGTGTCAAACAGGCTGGGCACGGTACGCCGGTCTCACTGACGATCCTGGTGGCATTGTTTGTCTGCCTGGCGCCCACCACGATTGCCGCGCTGTTGCCGGCCATTGGCATCGCCGGCATGGACCGGCTGTTCCAGAAGAACGTAATCGCACTTTCCGGCCGGGCCATCGAGGCGGCCGGTGATGTCAACGTGCTGCTTTTGGACAAAACAGGCACCATCACTCATGGCAATCGACAGGCAGTTACCTTTGTAGCGGTTGGTGGCCACAGCGAGCGGGATGTGGCCGAGGCCGCCCTGATGGCATCTATTGCAGACGAGACCCCGGAAGGTCGTAGCGTAGTGGTCTTGGCGAAAGAGCAACACGGCCTTGTCAGAGAAACACCACAGGATGCCGAAGTGATGGAGTTCAGTGCCGACACACGCCTCTCCGGCATCAACCTGGCCGGCAATCAGTACCGTAAGGGTGCCTCGGACTCGATCATTGCGTTTGTCAGAAAACGGGGCTGTACAACAGTTCCCGGTGACCTGACCGAAGTGGTGGACAGGATTGCGCGGGGGGGCGCCACACCGCTGGTGGTCTGCAAGGGAAGCGAGATCCTGGGTGTGATCAATCTCAAGGATATCGTCAAAGCCGGTATACAGGAGCGTTTCCTGCAGCTGCGCAGCATGGGAATCAAAACGGTGATGATCACCGGCGACAACCCCCTGACCGCTGCCGCCATCGCAGCCGAGGCCCAGGTGGATGATTTTCTGGCCCAAGCCAAACCGGAGGAGAAACTGCGCCTGATACGCGAATATCAGGAGCAGGGATACATGGTGGCCATGACCGGCGACGGCACCAACGACGCCCCGGCCCTGGCCCAGGCCGACGTGGCCGTGGCCATGAACACCGGTACCCAGCCGGCACGGGAGGCGGCCAACATCATTGATCTGGACAGTAATCCGACCAAGCTGCTGGACATTGTCGAGGTGGGCAAGCAGATCCTGATGACCCGCGGGAACCTGACCACCTTCAGCATCTCCAACGACATAGCCAAGTACTTCGCCATTATCCCGGCGGCGCTTCTGTCGATCTACCCGCAATTGGGGGTGCTCAACGTGATGAGGTTGGCCAGCCCGTTCAGCGCGATCCTTTCAGCGGTCATCTTCAATGCCATCATCATCCCGATGCTGGTACCACTGGCCTTGAAGGGAACCAGGTTTCGCCCCATGCCGGCCGAGAAACTGCTGATCCACAATCTTCTGATCTACGGGGTGGGTGGCATCATTGCGCCGTTTGTCGGGATCAAGATCATTGATATGGTGATTGGAATGGTGGTGTAGCAAATCCCCCGCCCCAACCCTCCCCCTCCTGGGGAGGGAGCAGATCTCCTCCCCAGGAGGGGGAGGTCGGGAGGGGGGTGCCCGTGGAGATGTAAAATTACACTAGGAGAACTAGCCCATGAAAGACATAAAACCGGCCATCCTGCTCTTCATAATATTCACCATCATCTGCGGCGGCATCTATCCTGCGCTAGTCACCGGCGTAGCCTACTTCCTTTTCCCCAAGCAGGCCGCAGGAAGCTTCATCACCGACAAGAGCGGCAAGGTGCTAGGCTCCACTCTGATCGGCCAACCCTTCTCAGACCCTAAATACTTCTGGCCGCGCCCATCCGCCACTTCCGACTTCACCAACAACGCCATGGCATCGGGTGGCTCCAATGCCGGACCGACCAATCCGTCATACATCCGGACGGTGAGTGACCGGATCAAGACGCTCCGGGATACAGGGGTGACCGGCAAAATTCCCGCCGACCTGGTGCAGGCCTCGGCCAGCGGACTTGACCCGCATATAACGCCGGAATCTGCGCTATTGCAGGTGCCGCGGGTTGCCAAAGCACGCGGCGTATCGGAGGAGATGTTGATAAAGATCGTTGCCCAGACTACCGAAGGGCGTCAGTTAAGATTTCTGGGGGCACCGCGGGTAAATGTGCTTGTGCTGAATCATGCCCTGGGATCTTGAATCGGCAATAGTTGCTTTTAAAATCTGTGTCGGAATGTGATTTGACAAAGGCATCTCAAGAGAGGAAAAAAATTATGCGACTATCTTTATTAATTAGTATGTTCCTGTTCACCACTCCTGTTGTCTGGGCAGTTTCCTACCCTCCACAGGTTCCTCCTCCACCGGTTGAAGATTTTACCTCTGTGGAGGCTTTCAGGTTTCGTGATGCCCAAGGGACAAACATGCCACCATTTATTCCGAAGTCATGGAAACTCATCAGTGTTTCCAATGGGGAAAAATCCAATTCCAACAATTTGTGGTTCAGGACAGCAATGGTTCTGTTTATCTGCTGCAGACCTTCACGTCCCAGAACAAACTTGTTATCCACGAATATTTTTATAAAATTCCGGCAAAATGACCGGCCTCCAGGATGAAGATGACCAGTAACGGTGACGACATACGCCCCTCTCCTGAGGCGATGCTCAAGTTGGCCCAAACCGAAGAGGTCACGGCTGAACTGGGCAAACTTAAGATCTTCCTCGGTTATGCTGCAGGGGTTGGTAAAACCTACGCCATGCTGGAAGCAGCTCGCAAGCGTAAGGCTGACGGCAGAGATGTTGTAGCAGGGTATGTGGAATCCCATGGACGTCCCGAAACCGACGCCTTGCTGGAAGGACTGGAGAGTACCCCACGCCGGCAGGTTATCTATTCCGGAGTTACATTGCCGGAAATGGACATTGACGCAATCCTTGAACGTCGCCCTCAGATAGTTCTGGTAGATGAGCTGGCCCATACAAATGCTCCCGGTTCACGCCACGAAAAGCGGTGGCAGGATGTCGAGGAATTGTTGGAAGCTGGCATTGACGTCTACACCTCAATCAATATTCAGCATTTCGAAAGTTTGAAGGATGTGGTCACGCAAATTACCGGAATCGTCGTTCGTGAGACCGTTCCTGATCGCCTGCTCGATTTGGCATTTGAAATCAAGCTGATCGATATCCCACCTGAAGACCTTATCCAGCGCCTGCACGAAGGAAAGGTCTACATCCCGGACCAGGCCGCAAAAGCCATAGAGAAATTTTTCAGGCCCGGCAACCTGATGGCCCTGCGGGAATTATCGCTACGACGCACAGCTTCCCGGGTTGATGAGCAGATGCGGGCCTACATGGAAAACCAGTCTATTTTAGGCCCCTGGCCCACAGCGGAACGGTTGCTGGTCTGCATCAGCGGCAGCCCCTACAGCGAAAAACTGCTTCGCGCCACCTGTCGACTGGCCGAAGACCTCAAAGCCCAGTGGTTCACGATCTATATTGAGACACCCGGCAGCGGGAAACATGCCAGGGAAAACAGAAAACGCATCTGGCATGACCTACGGCTGGCCGAAAGCCTGGGAGCCCAGGTTACGACTGTAACAGCAAGCGATGTCACCGATGCGGTAATGGAATATGCAAAGCGACACAATATAACCAAGATTGTAATGGGCAAACCCAGTAAACCCCGCTGGCGGGAAATTATCCAGCCTCCTGTCGTTGATCAGCTAATTCGCCGAAGCGGGGCCATTGATGTTGTCATTGTCAGCTTCAAACCCGAGGAGCTTGACAGGGTCCCAAAGGAACCCAGGCGATCACGTCCGTTTGAAGCGCGCGGTTATGCAGCCAGCCTGGCTCTCGTAACTGCCGCAACACTGCTCTGTGAGCTTCTGCGCCCCTTTCTGGCACCGACCAACATGGTCATGTTCTATCTGTTGGTGGTCGTTATCGCCTCTGTGCGCCTTGGCCGCAAACCCGCCATTGCCACCGCATTTCTCGGTGTTCTGGCCTTCGACTTCTTCTTTGTCCCCCCGCGCATGACATTTGTGGTTGCAGATACCCAGTATTTATTAACTTTTCTGGGGCTGTTCGTAGTGGGACTCGTGATCAGCACTCTGGTGGCCCGCGCCCGCGAACGGGCTGAGGTTATGCGCGCCCGGGAGATCCAGACTGCCAGCCTGTACTATCTCAGCCGCGATCTGGCGGCCTCGGCAGATATCGATGCAGTATTAAAGGCAGTAATCACAAATGTGGAAGAGGCTCTCAATGCCAGGGTGGTAATCCTGCTACCGGAAGGAGAGCGGCTTGATGTCGGCGCGGCCAGTGGGGGACTGACGCTGAATATCAAGGAGCAGGCGGTGGCTGATTGGGCTTTCCGCAACAGGCATTCTGCCGGGTGTGCCACTGACACGTTGGTTTCTGCCGAGCTGATTTACCTTCCACTTCAGACTCAGGACAGCGCCATGGGTGTTCTGGGCGTCCAGTTAGAGAGTCCTGAGGCATATCACTCACAGGATAACCGCCGCCTGCTGGATGCCTTTGCCACTCAGGCCGCCATGGCCATGGAACGAATCCGTTACTCCCGACAAGCGGAGCAGACGCAAATTCTCCAGGCACGGGAAAATCTTGAACGTGCACTGTTGAACTCAATTTCCCACGACTTAAGGACTCCATTGGTTTCCGTGACCGGTGCACTTCACAGCCTGAAAGAAAATGGTGACCATCTGGATGACGATACCCGCCAGGATTTGCTGGATTCAGCTTGTAGTGAAGCGCAACGTCTTAATCGTTTCGTCGGGAACTTGTTGGACATGACTCGAATTGAAGCAGGAGCAATTCGGTTGAACATCGAGTTGTGCGATATCCAGGATCTGGTGGGCTGCGCTTTGGCTGCAATAGAACAACGGATCGGCAACCGTCCGGTTGAGACCCACCTGTCTGATGACCTGCCGCTGGTACCCATGGATCTGGTGTTGATGACCCAGGTGCTGGTAAACCTCCTGGACAATGCGCATAAATATTCACTTGCCGAAAGTATCATCGAAATTGACGTTGCCGTCGATAACGGCTGGCTTTCACTGGAAGTTTCCGATAGAGGTCCGGGCGTACCGGAACATGATTTGAAGAGAATCTTTGACAAGTTCTATCGCATACCGGTTCCCGAGGGTGCCGGGGGAACCGGGCTGGGTCTGTCAATCTGCAAGGGAATTGTCGAGGCCCACGGAGGAAGGGTGCATGCTGAAAATCGTAGTGGCGGTGGCCTTAGGGTAATTATCTGTCTGCCACTGGCTAAATCGGAGAACACGGATTCAACTTCACCCGCAGGAGGCGCTGGCACCGACCATGGCTAAAGACCAGAGCATTGTGGTCTGCCTCTCCGGACGGGGTGACAAGGACATGCACACCGTGGCGGAAGCCATGGGAGTAAGTTTTTAAGTTCGATCTGATCTATAAATCCTCTGGCTTAACTTCAAAAACAGAAATGCCCGCACGATCGCATCATGCCGGGCATTCTAGTATCAATTTAGCCTTCTCTTTCAATAACTTTGAGAAGCAAGTATTTTAGCCATTTCATCCGAAGAGTACACCGATATCCGTGAGTTTTTGAAATCCTTCTGGTTGCGCGTTACGATGGCTTCAGCTCCTACATGCCGGGCTGCTTCGTGAATCACGGCGTCTTCGAAATCATTAAAATCAGCAACAAGAGCAGCTTCGAGAACAAGCCTGTTAACAGGCGCCACCTCAAACAGACTCAGTAGCTTCTTTATTTCTTCCTGTGCCCTTGGCCCACCTAACGCTTTAGATACAAGATAATATACGGTCGTTATTGTAGTGCTACACAGATACCCAATAATGGTCCCATCTTCCACCCTGGAAAATAGTTCAGCCGCGGAATCTGCGAACGGCATCCGGTCCATGAGCACATCAAGAACTATGTTGGTATCCAGGAGTAATTTCAAAGGTGCTTTTCCTCCAGATATTTTTTGTAATCCTTTTCGTCAAGCTTTGAATCCCGCAAAAGTCCTCGAAGAGATTGGGTAATTGGCGTTGAAGGTGGGGTTGGATTGATCTTCTGAGATGTAAGCAATTTGAAGTATTCCGCAACTATTTGGGAAACTGATTTTCCTGCTTGTGCTGCGTAAGACTTTGCTTGCTCAATTAGCTGATCCTCAAGACGAAGAGTAAGTTTCGTTTGCATGGCACCTCCCAAAAAAACCAAGTGACGTATATAATAAATATCAATATACGTCACTTGGTTTTTAGTGTCAATCTGGCTTTGCAACCCGCCAAAGAAGTGTTATCGCATGAAAAAAACTATTTCAGTTTCAATGGCAGATCATTGTGCAACCCGCTGCAAAAAGCCAGTACCTCCTCCACCCGCACCACAAGGCGGGTGAGAACCTGCGGTTGACCTTGCGCCTCCTCGCCTGGCGTGTAACCATCCAGGATCGCAGCGTCCACCGTGTTGACTATCTTGCCTATAAATTGATAGCCGGTTCCAATGTCCTGCTTCAGGACCGCCACTGCCACCCATGGATTTCTAGCCGCGTTTTGCAGGGTCGTCTGACAAAACCAGTTTTCAAACACCAGCTCGCCATTAATGTGCTTCAGATCCGTGCCGAGAGCCAGATGGGGAATGCCGGTATCATCAGTGGTGGCCACAACTGCCAGTGGGACAACTCTTATGAATTGCTGAATCTCTTCGCTGAGCATGATGTGCCCCCTCAGGAAATTGATCATCCTTACCTCCACAATACCACCGTCCGCCTGCTGTGCAATTTATGCTGGTTTATTGCAGTAATTCCGGATGAACAAACCTGTCACAAGATGCTCTTGCCGAAAACAGAAGCAACCAGCTCGCATACCACCACCGCGCTGTGGTTGCGACTATCCAGGATCGGATTGATTTCAACAATGTCCAGGGAACAAAGCCTTCGGTTATCAGCAATTATCTCCATAAGAAGCTGTGCTTCCCGATAAGAAACTCCGCCGGGTGAGGGGGTACCTACGCCGGGAACTTCTATAGGATCAAGGACATCGGCATCGAGACTCACATGGATCCGTTCATGGTGCCCCAGAAAGTCGAGACTCTGCCTCGCAATGTTCCCCATGCCCCGTTCATCGATGTCGCGCATGGTAAAGACGGTGATTCCCTTTTCCTTCAACCGGAGTCGCTCCTTCGGATCGATCTCCCGAACACCGATCAGCACCAGATCCTCTACTTTCAGCTTGGCACCCTTCCTGCCCACATTAACAAGCCGGCTGTAACCATCACCCAGCAGATGAGCCAGCGGCATTCCATGGATGTTGCCGGAGGGTGAGCTCTTGGGGGTGTTGAAGTCGGCATGGGCATCGATGTAAATCACCCCTGCCGGCTCATGATGGGTAATGCCGCCGATAGTGCCCATGGCCAGCGAATGATCTCCGCCGATGAAAACGGGAATAAAGCCCTGCTCCACCGCTTCACGCGCCGCGTGATAGGCAGCCTTGCATACCCGCGTTATGGCAGCGAGATAGTGAAGGTCTCGCTCCTTCTCAAGAATCTCCCGAACCGGTACAAAAAGATTGCCGCAATCCTCGACCTCATACCCCAGCTTCCTCAACCGCATCGCCAGCCCTGCGTAGCGCACGGCGCTGGGACCCATGTCTACTCCACGGTGTGCCTGCCCAAGATCAAGCGGCACCCCTATCAGCCGGATCGTTTTTTTCACGCTACCCTCGCCTTCTCCACGATCACTCCTTCAGCAGGTTATTGAAGAGATTCACCATGAAGTCCTGCGCATTGGTGAGAATCGCCTGGGCCTGGGCGGAGCCGCGGTTGGCCAGCTTGTCGGCGCTGAATTCGCTCATGTCCACGAGATATAAAAATACCGGTCGCACTTCCCCCCCAAGCAGTACCCGATAACCGGGAAGCATGTTACCAAACGCAATCGAATGGAGCTGGGTCGCCACGGCGATGACAGTGGTGGCGCGTCGGGCCTGGTTCCGCATGGCATCCTGAGCCTGACACACATCGGTAATTACTTCGGGGAGCGGTCCGTCATCCCGTATCGAACCGGCCAGGACGTAGGGAATGCCATACTTTTCACAGGCACAGATGATGCCGTCAGACAACCCCAGCGCTGCAATGGCCGCTTTTATGGAGCCGTGCAGCCGCACGCGGTTGATGATCTCCAGGTGATTGTAATGGCCATGTGGTGCGAGCTTCTGGGTATAGATGTCCTGCCCGAGACCGGTTCCGAACAATGCCGCCTCGAGGTCGTGGGTCGCCAGCGCATTCCCTGCCAGCAAAGCGTGGCAGTACCCATTCTCGATCAGCCCCTGCATGGCGCTGCGGCTGTCCCTGTCAAAGACGACCGCCGGCCCAAGCACCCACACGATGTGGCCGTGATCCCGGTCGTGGCGCAGGACCTGGTAAAGATCGTCATAGGAGCGGGAGAAGGGGGTTTCACGGGTGCCCCGGGTGCGGAAGGAAAATTTTTCATCATCAACAACCTCAGGGACAGCGAACCCATAGGGGTGGACGTAAATGCCCTCCTCGCCGTTCTCGGTTCGCCCCACGACAACCGGATCCCCTTTCTTGAGCCTTCTGGCTTCCACGACCTCCACCGCGCCGTCGCGCAGCACGACCACCCCATCCATGCGGCTCTCGGCAATGAGGAGCCAGTTCCCATTCCCCAGATGAAGATACTCCGGATGATTTGAGGTCCCATGGAAATCCAGCGGAGCCACTCCATCGAGCGGCGCTGGTTTCGTTGTGACCTTGGGAGCATGTACCAGCTCCGGAATGGAAAAGTCCGGTGGACAGTAGCGCGGCCAGAGTGACATCTTGTTCCTCCTGTCGTGGAATCAGCCGGAAAGCCAGTTCTAGTACCGTGTAACTCTTATTTTTCGCACCACGGCTTCCCCCCTCCCAACCTCCCCCTTTAGGCCCTGTGGGTCCGCTGGAGGGAGGAGCGTGTTCCCTCCCCTGGAGGGGGAGGGTTAGGGAGGGGGTTTTAGATGTTACAGCGCACTAGATGCTCTGGCTGTTAAGTTTCACGAAGTACCTATCCCTCCGTAACATCCACCTGTCGGTCCTTAATGAATGTCCCCTGCTCCAGCTCTGCGAATGCCTGCTGAAGCTCTTCCTGGCTGTTCATCACGATCGGCCCGTACCAGGCGACCGGCTCACCGATCGGTTTGCCCGAGATGAGCAGGAAGCGAACCGGAATTCCCCTGGTGGTGATAACCACCTCATCTCCATCACCGAAGAGCACCAAGTCTTCGGCACAGCAGACACATTTCCTGCGCTCAAAATCAAAGTAGTTCTGCCCCACCACTTCATGGCCATAGGCATCCCGCTGCGGATCAAAATATCCCTCCCCCTCCACCACATAGGCAAATGCGGTATAGCCTTGCCTGATGGGATGGGTGAAGGTTGTCTCCGCCGGCACTTTGACATCCAGATACTGCGGATCAACGATCACATCAGAAACCGGACCTTTCACCCCGTCGACCTCACCGCAGATCACCTTGATCGCGACCCCGTCCAATCGGGTAAATTCAGGGATCACTGCCGCGCCAAAGCCCTGGTAGCGCGGGTTCATCATTTTGTGGGAAGCCGGAAGGTTCGCCCAGAGTTGGAAGCCCCACAAGACACCATCCTTATCACCACGAGGCATTTCCTGATGAATGATGCCGCTGCCGGTGGTCATCCATTGAATATCCCCCGCTTCGATGACACCACTGTTTTTCATGCTGTCCCCATGTTCCACACGCCCTTTGAACATGTAGGTGATGGTTTCTATACCGCGGTGAGGATGCCAGGGAAAGCCCTTCAGGTAGTGCTGCGGATCATCGGAATGAAAATCATCCAGCATCAGAAACGGATCAAATTCCGGCACCTGATAATAGCCAAAGGCCCGCTTCAGATGAACTCCCGCCCCTTCAACCGTCGGCCTGCTTTTGGAAACTTTTTTGATTGTTCGTACTGAAGTCATAGTCTTCTCCTGTGCTATTTCTCGGTTGCTTGCCTATTCTTTTTCTCCCGAAGGATGCCAGTAGCGGAAGAGCAGATTTAAATTGTTCTGGAGGACGAAACCTCTGGCCCCAAGCTAATCCTAAAGAGATGAACCACAAGGCTGGCGAAACTTTTTCTCGCAACTATTTTGTCAATTGTACCATCTCAGCGGAAGTAGCGAGAAAACAACTCAATGAAATGACAGCAGGTTCTGAACATCCGGTGCTAACAATGGCGCCATCGGAGATGGATTGCCCACACCATCGCCGAACGTCTAGCTGCAATTTTCACCACCAGCAGATCAGCAGTCGGCTTCTGAGTAAGTTCCCTGCGACTCCGCTCAGGGAACGGACGTCGCTAAGCGGAGTTGAAGCGAATCAGCGGAGTTATTCCCTACGAAGCGCTACCGCAGGCAGGGTCAATGCTGACCATTAACAGTGGTAGCCAGAACCCCGGGAACTTTAAATTACACAATTGCTTCGTTACGATTCATCCGTTTTTCGATGGCAATGGGAGGGTAGGCCGTATCCTCCTGCCATTGATGCTGGATGCGGAAGGTTATCCGCCGGTTTATTTGTCAGGCTATTTGAAGGATAATCAGAGAGAATATTACGACACGCTGGCAGGGTGCAACTCCAGGGGAAATGAGCAGAGTGGATCAAGTTTTTCGCAATTGATGTCGATGCTGCTGTCCAGGAGTCTATCAGCACGGTGCTAAGGCTAGGAGCAATCCTCCGGAAGTGGAAAGAAATTGTGACGGGACTTGGGCTGCGTCGCCAGTCTGTTTTGTACAAGTTTCCCAAACTATGCTTGGAACCCCAGTTTTGACAGCGCACAAAGCCAGGATGCTCTTGGTATTTCCTTCCCGTCGGCCAGTGCGGCGTTGACTCTTTTAGAAGAAAAGGGAATTTTGGTACAGCGGGAAAAACACCAGAGGTACAGAACTTTTTATGCTAAGGACGTGATTGAATTGCTGAACAGGCAACCGGCAGGAGCAGCTGGATCAGGCATGACCCGATTGGTTGAAGGTTAAGTGCCCTAACTTCATTAGCACCGATTTGTACGGTGGGAATGGTGGAAGAATCAGTATGAAATAAATTAGTGGCAAAATCCTTCATCGCTTAAATACTCCGCGAGATGTGCCAGCATAGAGAGTGTGATTGTCAGCGCGGTCTATTACTATTGAATAGATCATAAGTCCTTCAATACCTTCATTCATAAGAGTCCAACTCCCACCTCCATCCACAGATTTAAAAAAATTATTACCAATGGAAGTACCTTGGAGTCCTCCTCCTGCATATATTGTCTGAGGATCGTTAGAATCAATGGCAAGCGTTTCTATTGATTCACTAATACCTTTATTCAAAGGATTCCAACTCATGCCACTGTCTACTGTTTTCCATATTCGAGTGGAACCACCATCGTATGCTAAAATATACACTATAGAATTGTTATAAGGATGGAGATAAACGGAGCGAATCCGTTGTCCAAATTCCATAGATTCCCACGTTAAGCCATCATCAAAAGACTTCAGAATACCTACGTTAGTTCCGGCGACAATCATTTTTCCATCATTTGAAATTGCAAGAGTATAGCTTTCAGCGTCAACTACTTTATTCCAACTATTACCGCCATCATTTGTTTTATAAATTCCACCTGAAAAAGTTCCGTTATTTTCAGCGCTAAGGTAAGCAGCTTCCTTGTTTCTTGGATCTATAACAATTGAAGTTATTCCAGACCCAAATGGTTCTAAGACTTCAAAAAAATTACCTCCGTCAGTTGATTTTAAAAATTTTCCGGACAATGTTCCATTTATTGGGTATCCGGTATAAAGGACAGTACCATCCTGATAAATGGCAAAGAACACAGTAAAACCATTATATATTTTATTCCAATTCAACTCTTTTATATTTTTTTTGTAAACACCATCATAAGTAGTAGCGAAAATAGAATTATTCGATGGTAACTGTGTTAAGTTAAATGAGGCCTGTTCCTCAAGGCCGATTTGTTTCCATTTGCTTAGCTTACTTTCAGAATCACCTGAGCAACCACAGAGACAAAGAATCATAAATATAGGAATAAATAAAGTTTTCAAGATAAGCCTTTTGGGTAGATGATAAATAAAGAGAAGTGGAAATGAAAACTTGTTTATAGTTGCATGTTTGCTTGCACGTGCGCGTGAACTTTTGGAATCACCCTGATCATGAAGAACCCGCAGGCTTTGCCAGACAACCAGCACCACCCATGGATCTTAAAATGACTACACGAATAACACAATTTCTAATATTTCCTCAGTAAATCTCATTGTTCCTCCTCTACCCTAATGTTGCTGCTCTCCATGACCAGCTTGCTCTTGATAACCTTCACCAAGTTCTTCCTGCCAGAGTACCAGCTTAACTGCCGAAATAAGTAAGTAAGAAGCATTGCGATGATTAGCGTGTGGGAATGTCGTGAGAAAAAAAATCCCATATGCGGCACAGCTTGAAGTGATGTTTTACTGCCGGTACACTTGCTGGAGAACGAACGACATGGGAGGAGGCCGTGATATTCCCAGAAGGAAACTGGGCAGGACCGGTGAAGAGGTGACCATTATCGGCCTGGGGGGTGAAGGGATATTACGTATCCTGGAACGTGGGACGTGGGACCTGGAACCAGGAATGGCACAAACCAATCCCCAATCCCCAGCCCCCGGTCCCGGGTGATTTAACCCTTGAATCCAAAGGAGGCGAAGTGGGAAGCATTGCCGATCTCTCCGTTAACCGAAGGAGGCGGTGCAGCCAGGAACACGGCCAGGGCCGCCGCTCTCGTGGCGGGATCAAGTGCGCCCTGCTGTTTGAAATCCACGAAGCGTTGCCACGTATGGGTGCCCAGAGCCTGGGGTCCGGCAGCGCGGATCTGCTCCTGCATAGAGGTGTCTATCACCCCCGGATCGAGTCCGTTTACGCGGATGCCATCCTGCTCCAGTTCCAGTGCCAGCATGCGGGTCAGCTGGTTCAGGCCGGCCTTGCCGATGCAGTACATGCCGAAGGGGGAGAGCACCGAGCTTCCCAGACTGGAGGTGACGTTGATGATCGCCCCGCCGACTCTCTTCAGATAGGGAATCGCCTCCCGGGCCAAAAGAAAGGCTCCCTTCAGATTGATCCCCAGGGCGACATCCCATTCCGTAGCGCTCACATCCCCTAACCGCCGGAATGGCCCAACCACGGCCGCATTATTCATCAGTATATGGATCCCGCCGAAACGCTCCACCGTGGCCGCCACCACGCGCCGCGCCGTTTCCTCCAGCGCCACATCCCCCACCAGGGGCAGACATCTCGCCCGGCCAATCAGGTCAGCCACCTCTACCAGTTCGCCTTCCGTGCGGCTGACGACCGCGACGGATGCCCCCTGTACAGCAAAGGCCAGCGCGGCGGCCCGTCCCAGCCCACGCCCTCCCCCGGTTATAACTGCCACCTTGCCGGCCAGCCTTGTGCCGTCAGTCATAGATACCTCCATCGTGATAATGCAGCTCTATCGGAGTGTATTTACATTCGAAGGCGACCGACTGCTCCAGGTTGCCCTCACACAAAAGTATAGCTGACGGCTGAAATTAATTCATATTTTAACAATTTCAGTATCATTAAAAGCTTGATTATACTGGCATTTTTTGTTGACCGATCCCCCAACTTCGCCTATAAGGATAAACTCTGTTTTACACAGCAAAACCCATTGTTACTTTTCATCACAAGGAGGAAAACAGAATGCATCTTGTGGATCAGATCAAGGAGAAGGCCCGGAAAAACCTGCAGACAGTGGTGCTGCCGGAGAGTTACGACGAGCGCATGCTGTTTGCAGCCGAAAAGATCGTCAAGGAAGGACTGGCGAAGATCATCATTCTGGGTGACCCTGCAAAAATCCAGGCCGAGGCGACCGCCAAAGGGGTCGATTTGACCGGTGTGGAACTGCTTAATCCGGCGACATCGCCCAAACTGGAGCAATATGTTGCCGATTTTGTTGAACTGCGCAAAAGTAAGGGTATAACAGCCGATGAGGCCCGGAAACTGCTAACTGGCGAGGATAACCTTTACTACGCCGGCATGATGGTCCGCAACGGCGATGCAGGGGGAGAAGTAGCCGGGGCAACCGGGACAACCGGAAATGTGCTTAAGGCTGCCTTTCAGACCGTGGGTCCTGCTAAAGGCATCAAGACCGTTTCCTCATTTTTCCTCATGGTCACCAAGACCCCCAGCTTTGGCGAAAATGGCATTGTGTTGTTCGCAGACTGCGCCGTGAATCCCAATCCCGATGCCCAGGCTCTGGCTGAGATCGCCGTGGCAACGGCCGGCAACTGCAAGGCATTCCTTGATGTGGAAGCCCGGGTGGGCATGCTCTCTTTCTCAACAAAGGGAAGCGCCACCCATCCCGACTGCGACAAGGTGCTCAAAGCGATGGAAATCGCCAAGCAGATCCAGCCCGACCTGCTGATCGACGGAGAACTGCAGGCTGATGCTGCCCTGCTCCCCAAGGTTGGCGAGAAAAAAGCACCAGGCAGCCCAGTGGCAGGCAAGGCCAATGTTCTGATCTTCCCTGATCTCGATGCCGGTAACATCGGCTATAAACTGGTAGAGCGTGTTGCAGGTGCCGAGGCTGTCGGTCCCATCATCCAGGGTCTGGCAAAGCCGGTCAACGACCTTTCCCGCGGCTGCTCCATCGATGATATCGTCAATGTCACCGCTATCACTGCCGTACAGGCTGCCCAAGGGTAGTAGGAATCAGTTTGATTGCTGTATAATTAAAGGCGCATCCGAATCGGGTGCGCCTTCTTCATTTGCAAGCCTTGAGGAGACAGGAATGGTTACCACCCTCGTACAAATAATGATGATTCTGGCCCTGGCTCTTCCCTGTGCGGCTGCTGATTCCGCCAAAGAAGGTATCCGGGAGGTCGGGCAGGGGCTGAAGAAGATCGGCACCGAAACCGGTAAGGCCGCCAAAAAAGGAGGCAAGGAGATCGGTCAGGCTTTCAAGGAAGGGGGCAAAGAGATCGGCACGGGGGCCAAAAAGATCGGCAAGGATACGGGGCAGACTATCAAACAGGAAACCAGGGAAGCCGGCCAGGCAGCTAAAAAAACAGGAAAAACCATGGGCGACTGGTTCAGGAACCTGGGGAATTCTTTCAAGCGGTTCTTCACCGGCAGCTAGCTCATCTTAAGAGGCTGTTGAACAAGCTGTTAATCGGCATACGGCAGCGGATCGCTCAATCCCGCCTCGCTGAATCCCTTCAAGCGCAACCGGCAGGAATCACATCGACCGCAGGACAAGCCTTCCGGTGTAGGATCATAGCAGGAGTGAGTCAGACCATAATCCACCCCCAGGGCAACGCCGGCCTTTATGATCTCGGCCTTGGTCATGGCAATCAACGGGGTGTGGATGTGGAAGCCGCCGCCACCTTCCACTCCGGCTTTGGTGGCCAGATTAGCCATGGTCTCAAATGCGGCGATGTATTCGGGGCGGCAGTCGGGGTAGCCGGAGTAATCCAAAGCATTAACCCCGATGTAGATATCCGAGGCACCCAACGTTTCAGCCCATCCCAGGGCAAATGAGAGAAAAATGGTGTTGCGGGCCGGCACGTAGGTCACCGGAATCTCGTTCCCCACCCCCTCCTTGGGCACATCGATATCAGCAGTGAGAGCGCTGCCTCCCATCATCCTGAGATCAAACTCCACCACCAGATGTTCCACCGCACCCAGACGCTTGGCATTGGCCTTGGCCACTTGCAGTTCGTGGCCATGACGCTGGCCATAAGCAAAGCTGATGGCATAGGGCGCAAAACCGTCGCGGATGGCCATTGCAAGGCAGGTACTGGAATCGAGTCCGCTACTGTAAAGGATGACTGCTTTGGGTTGCATGAATACCTCTTCTGAAGGTTTTTTTAGGATGACCGGGAACTTTTTTTCGTGATAGTATCAGAAAATCGAAGCTGGTAAATTCAAAAAAGGGGATTTCATGAAAAAGCACACCCTCCTGACAATTACATTTGCAACAGTAGTTACCACCGCTGCAGTAGCAACTGCGATGCCCAGCATGGCTGGCAAAGCAGCGGCACCAGCGGCATCCGCAGCCCAAGGTACTGAACCTCTTTCCGGAAAAGTGCTGCAAACCATGAACAGCGGCGGATACAGCTATGTATTCCTGGAGAAGAAAGACGGTAAAAAAGTCTGGGTTGCCGTAGGTGAAACACCCATTAAAGTTGGCGACAAAATCGCCTTCAAGCCTGGAATGGAAATGGCTAATTTCCAGAGCAAGAGCTTGAAACGCACCTTTGACTCCATCATCTTCTCCGACGGTGTTGCCAGCACTACTGCTGCTGCCTCAGGGACCGCTGCCAAGGCTGCAGATTCCAAACAGGCTGCCTCTCCCGGCAGCAAAGGTGCTGCCACTGCAAAAGAAAAAATCTCCGTTCCCAAGGCAACCGGAGCCAATGCCTACACAGTGGAAGGAATTTTCGGCAACAGCGCAAAGCTTGACAAGAAACAGGTTGTTGTAAAAGGAAAAGTGGTCAAGGTTTCCAGCGGCATCATGGGCAAAAACTGGATACATATTCAGGACGGTACCGGCAGCCAGGCAAAAGCCAACCACAACCTGGTCTGCACTTCAGATGAGACAGCCAACATTGGCGATGTAATCACCGTTACCGGTACACTTGCAAAAGACAAGGACTTCGGCGCCGGATACAAATACAACGCCATCGTGGAAAATGCCAAATTCAAGAAATAACCATCCTCATCGCTGACACACAACAAAAGCCCCTCCCCCTGGAGGGGCTTTTGTTATTCTCACAGACATGTTCAAGCAGAGACCTCTGAAATGACAGACACCCTCCTCCGCCGCCATTACGAAATATACCCCTATCCCCATTATCCGCTGATTGCTACAGTGCGACACTGTGACACCTATGCTCTCAACCTTGACGCACTCTGGGCCCGCTTCAATGGTGTACTGCCGCCTGCAGCAAGCAAAAAAATCCTGATTGCCGGATGCGGAAGTTTTAGCCCCTATCCTTTTGCCGTAGCCAACCCCGCTGTTCCGATCACTGCCCTGGATCTTTCACGGCCCAGTCTCCGGCGGGCCCGCCTGCACTGCCTACTGCACGGAAGACTGAATGTCACCTGCCAGGCGGGGGACCTGCTTGACCCTCAGGTAGCTGGGGAAGAATTCTCACTAATTGATGCCTATGGTGTCCTGCATCATCTGGAAGATCCGGCAGCGGGCCTGCAAGCCCTTGCTCAACGGCTTGCGAAAGGAGGCATCCTGCGGGTAATGGTCTACAGTCGTTATGCCCGCAGGGAAGAGGAATCCATCAGGAGGGCCTTCAGGCTCCTCAAAATATCTGATCCGGTCACCGTGCGAGGATTGCTTAAACGTGCGGCACCAGATTCCCGCTTGCACCGCTTTGCAGAGACATCACCCGAAGCAGGTTTTGAAGCAGGGCTTGCGGACAGCCTCTTGCATCCCAGGGTGACGACCTACCGCATCAATGAGTTCATGCAGATGGTAGCTCAGTCAGGCCTGCAACCACTGCTTTTTGCACATCATGGTGCTCTTGAGAATGTCAGCCTGGAAGTACAGCGTATTCGCCTGTTGGAAACAGAGCGCACTTCCCCCGGCAACTTCATCCTCTATCTGGGCAAACAGACCACCGGCCCCTGTGCAAGCAGTGAGTCCCACGTCATGCTCAATCCTTGCCTGACCGAGAGTATCAGGCCCTGGAAATTGACTCCGCTCTCCATTGCCCCTCGTCTGGGTCACCACATGCCCACACTGGGATTCAGCCAGAAAAAATTCCTACGACGGTTCATCCGCCCTGTTCCCTGGAACTCCCTTTCGGCTGATGATCAACGAGCAGTAGAAGTTTACATACAAGGGTCGTTTCTGCTACAGTACCGCGTTTAATGAACCACACTACCCACAGAGGCATGTACAAATGGCAGAGCAAACCCCCATGATGCGCCAGTACCTGGAGATCAAGTCCGGATACCCGGATGCGATCCTCTTTTTCCGCATGGGGGACTTTTACGAGATGTTCCTGGATGATGCCCTGATTGCCGCGCGCATCCTCGACATTACCCTGACCTCCCGAAACAAGGGCAGCGGCGATGAAATCCCTTTCTGTGGCGTTCCGTACCATTCTGTCACACCATATATTGCAAAACTGATCGAGACCGGACACAAGGTGGCCATTTGCGAGCAGGTGGAGGATCCCAAGCAGACCAAGGGGATCGTCAGGCGCGAAGTGGTCAGGGTTATTACGCCAGGCCTGCTGATTGAAGCCGAGAGTCTCGCTCCGGATGAAAACAACTACCTCCTGGCTCTCTGTCAGGGTGAAGGAGATCAGTGGGGCATTGCCTGGCTGGACCTTTCCACCGGTGAATTCCGCGTCACCGAATTGAACGGAGGACCGGCAGCAGCCGCAGAGGCTGTCTGTGTACATCCCCGGGAAATTCTGCTTGGCGAGGGAGTGGAGCTGGAAACCCTGCCGGCAGACCTGCGGGATTTTGTGACCGATAAAATCGTTTCCCGCGCTCCGGCCTGGGTCTACGAAAGAGACTATACTCGCTCGCTGGTCTGCGACCAGTTCGGTGCGGCTTCTCCGGAATCACTGGGGCTGGAACAGATGCCGTGGGGGCTGATTGCTGCCGGTGCGGCGTTGCATTATCTAAGGGAAAATCGTAAATCCGCCATTCCCCACATACGTGAGATCAAGGTCTACCAGCGCTCAGAACATCTGGCCCTGGACCCTGCCACCCGCCGCAATCTTGAAATTACAGCGACCATGTCCGAAGGCAAGAAAAATGGTTCTCTGCTGGGCTGCCTGGACAGAACCTCCACCTCCATGGGGGCCAGACGCCTTAAGCAGTGGCTCAGCTATCCTCTGGTGGGGTTGGAGCCGATCCGGCAGCGTCTCTACGCAGTGGAAGAACTACTGGAACAGGCTGGAGTCAGGGAAGAACTGGTTGCACAGCTGAAGGGCATTGCAGACCTGGAGCGGCTTAATGGACGCATCGGCATGGCCAGTGCCGGCGGTCGGGACCTGCGCGCCATGCACGACTCCCTGCAACGGATTCCGGCTCTGGTGGACCTGCTGGCGCCACTGCAGAGCGACCTGCTACGCTCCCTCTGCACGGCAATAGACCCGCTGGATGAACTCCGCAATTTAATAGAGCGCGGCATTGTCGAAAGTCCCCCTTTCTCCCTGCGCGAAGGGGGCATCATCGCCACCGGGTACAATGAGGAACTGGACGAGTTGCGCGCCATCAGCCGGGAGGGAAAGGGATTCATTGCACGGCTGGAGGCCCAGGAACGGGCCCGCACCGGCATATCTTCACTCAAGATTCGCTATAACAAGGTCTTTGGATACTCGATCGAGATTACCAAAAGCAACCTCGCCAATGTACCGGAAGATTATATCCGTCGCCAGACACTGGCCAATGCTGAGCGCTACATCACCCAGGAGCTGAAAAACTACGAAGAAAAAATCCTGGGAGCCGAGGATCGTATCTGCGAGCTCGAGTTCACTCTCTTTCAGGAAATCCGCGAGCAGGTGGCAGCCCAATCAGGACGCATTGCCCGCACAGCCGATGGTCTGGCGTCACTCGATGTACTGGTTTCACTGGCACTGGTGGCTGACGAGCGCGGCTATACCAAGCCGCAGGTGGATGAGTCAGACAGCATCGAAATCACTGACGGACGACATCCGGTCATCGAAAGCATGAAACTGGGTGAGCGTTTCGTGCCCAATGACACCCGACTGGATGGCGCTGAAAATCAGATCCTGATGATCACCGGTCCCAACATGGCAGGCAAGTCAACTTACATGCGCCAGGTTGCACTGATCACGCTGATGGCTCAAGCCGGCAGCTTCGTGCCTGCGGCTGCGGCCCGCATCGGTATTGCCGACCGCATCTTCACCCGTGTCGGTGCCGGAGACAACCTGGCACGCGGCCAGTCAACCTTCATGCTGGAGATGATGGAGGCAGCCGGTATCCTGCGCAACGCCACCCCTCGCAGCCTGATCGTGATGGACGAGATCGGCCGGGGCACCTCCACCTTTGACGGAGTTTCCATTGCCTGGGCAGTGGCCGAATTTATCCACGACACCCCCACCTGCCGCTCCAGGACCCTGTTCGCCACCCATTACCATGAGCTTGCCGAACTGGCGACAACACGGGAACGGATTAAGAATTACACCGTTGCAGTACGGGAATGGAACGACCAGGTCATCTTCCTGCGCACCATCGTCCCTGGCAGCGCCTCACACTCCTACGGCATACAGGTGGCTCGTCTTGCAGGCATGCCCCGTGACGTGATCGAGCGCGCAAAAGAAATTCTGCATAATCTGGAACGAGGCGAGTACGAAGAAGGTGCTCCCCGCCTGGCCAAGAGCCGCAAAACCAAATCCACCGAAGCTTCTCCGCAGTTTACTTTGTTTGAAAGCAACGAAGATCTTTTGCGTCAGCGGTTGAAGAAACTGAATCTTTCTGTCACCACTCCCCTGGAAGCACTCAACCTGCTCGACGAACTGAAAAAAATGATTTAAGGGCTCACCCTATGCACAAATTAGTTCGGACAATTGCCTGCCTGCTGTGCCTCTCCCTGGTATTTCCCTTGATTGCATTTGCTGCAAAGAAAAAGGATACAAAGCAACCTATATTCAGTGGACATTCATCCACTTCGACACGCCCCACTGCTCTGCTGAGCGAGATGAAACACTGGTCAAACCCTGATTACACCAGAATTTCTCTTGATCTGAATCAGGATGTAACCTGGGAAGCCCACGAACTGGGCAAAGGGGGAGCAGGAAGACCGGGAAGGATCTATATCGACATCAACCGGACCAGGCTGGCACGGGGTGTAAAGGATATCACCATCGAAGACGGCCTGCTGAAGGGCGCACGCATCGGCCAGTATAAACCGGACGTGGTAAGAGTGGTTCTAGATACTGAGAACATCAAGGACTACAAGGTATTTTCTCTTTCCGACCCGTCTCGCCTGGTGATTGATGTACGAGGTGTACGTCCCACTGAAATCTCACGCCTCGAAAAGTCTATTACCGCGGCATTACCGATGCCTGCAGAAGCGAAACGTGAAGAAGCGGTGATTGTTGAGAAAAAGCCCAAACCGTTAAAAAAGCCGTTGATTTCCAAAATCCGTCGCATTGTTGTCGATCCGGGTCATGGTGGTCACGACCCAGGTGCTGTCGGCCCCAATGGTGTCCAGGAAAAAGACGTGGTTCTTGCCATTGGACTAAAATTACGCGAATTACTCAAGGAGGAGTTGGGCCTGGATGTGGTTATGACACGCTCCACGGATGTCTTCATTCCACTTGAGGAACGTACTGCCATAGCCAACAAGGTTAATGCCGACCTGTTCGTCTCAGTCCATGCAAACGCCGCCGTTAACCGGAGTGCCGCCGGTATTGAAACCTATTATCTAAGCCTTGCCAAAACTGAGAAAACGGCCCAACTGGCTGCCAAGGAAAACGGTACTACGCTGGAGAAGGTCAGCGTCCTGCAGGCAATTCTGTTCGATCTGATGGCCAACTACAAGCTGAACGATTCGGCCCATCTGGCAGAAGAAGTTCAGAAGTCACTGCACAAAAAAATCCGCGGAAAATACGCGGATGCCAGGAACCTGGGGGTTAAGCAGGGTCCGTTTTATGTTCTGGTAGGCGCGACGATGCCGAGTATCCTCGTTGAAACCGCCTTTGTGAGCAATGTCCAGGAAGAATCACGCCTGAAAGATCCAGCCTATCAGGATATGACGGCCGAAGGCATTCTTGAAGGTGTTCGAACGTATATATCGAGTGTGAAGTAAGATGTCCGGCACTCTATTTATAGTAGCTACCCCGATTGGAAATCTGGAAGACATGACCTATCGGGCTGTGCGCACCCTGGCCCAGGTTGATCTGATTGCTGCCGAAGATACGCGCCACTCCCTCAAGTTGCTTAACCACTTCAATATTTCCAAGCCGCTTACTTCATACTTTGATCACAACCAGCAGTTCAAGGGAGAGCGCATACTGAACGCACTGCGCCAGGGAAAATCTGTTGCGCTGATCTCAGACGCCGGCACACCCTGCGTTTCCGATCCCGGATATCACCTGGTCCGTGATGCAGTGGCCGAAGGCATTTCAGTTGTTCCCATACCCGGTTGCAGTGCGGCAATTACCGCAATCTCCGTCTCCGGTCTGCCCAGCGACACTTTCACTTTTGCCGGTTTCCCCCCCTCACGCCAGGGGAAACGCCGGGGATTTCTGGTAAAGGTGACCGACTTGCCCGGCACCCTTGTACTCTACGAGGCACCCCATCGCCTTGAAGAAACACTGCAGGACATACTTCACGTTCTCGGAGAGCGTCAGGTCGTCGTCGCTCGGGAACTGACAAAAATCTACGAGGAGTGCATCCGAGGCACAGTATCCGAAGTCATGGCCTCTGTAGCCAAGGGCAAAGTACGCGGCGAGGTTGTTATCCTGATCGCACCCGGCGAACCTGTTCAGGAGGAAACTGAACCACTTGATAAGACGCTCCATCGCCTTCTGTACGAGGAACAACTTTCCGTAAAAGATGCTGCCCGCAAGGCAGCCGAAATTACAGGTGTCACGCGCAACGAAGCCTATTCTGAGGCCCTGCGCTTGAAAAACGAGGGCGGCCAGATATAATAGTGCTGGAATTTTTATTGGGTACTATGTTATAGCTCCACGTTAAAACAACCCGCTTGGGAGGGTAAAAAGTAATGAAAATATGTATTTTCGGCGCAGGGTATGTCGGCCTAGTTGCTGCTGCCTGCTTTGCCGAAAGCGGCAATACCGTCACTGCCGTTGATGTGGATGAAACCAAAATTGAAGCGCTCAAACAAGGCAATATTCCCATCTATGAACCGGGCCTCAAAGAAATGATTCTCCGGAATCTTGCGGAAGGCCGGCTTTCTTTTACCACCAATGCCACCGAAGCTATACAGTCTTCCCTGGTCAGTTTCATTGCTGTCGGAACTCCGCCAGGCGAGGATGGTTCAGCAGACCTTAAATACGTACTGGAGGTGGCCAGCGAAATCGGCCGCGCCATGACCGGTTTCAAAATTGTTGTAGACAAATCCACTGTACCGGTCGGCACTGCCGACAAGGTTCGAGCCGCAATCTCGGAACAGCTGAATATAAGGGGTGTCGACCTGGAATTCGATGTTGTTTCCAACCCGGAGCTCCTCAAGGAAGGCGCTGCCATCGAAGACTTCATGAAACCGGACCGGGTGGTCATCGGTACCGACAATGTCCGCACCGCTGAAATCATGAAGGAGCTTTACGATCCCTTCATGCGCAAGCAGAACCGGATGATCGTCATGGACATCCGCAGCGCAGAAATGACGAAATATGCTGCAAATGCAATGCTGGCGACCCGCATATCATTCATGAACCAGATCGCCAACCTGTGTGACCACATGGGCGCGGATGTATCTGCAGTGCGCGAGGGAATCGGTTCTGATTCACGCATTGGTTACGACTTCCTCTTTCCCGGCCCCGGCTACGGCGGATCCTGCTTTCCCAAAGATGTCAAAGCCTTGGTCAGAACAGCCGAAGAGTGTAATTACGATTTTCTGTTACTGAAGGCTGTGGAAGAGGTCAACGAACGCCAGAAAGAAGTTCTGGCAGACCGACTGATCCGTGAACTTGGTGCACCCAATCAGGCGCAACCGCTGGCTGGAAGAATCATCGCCTGTTGGGGGTTGTCCTTCAAACCTCGCACCGATGATATGCGCGAGGCTCCGGCAATCACCATAATCGAACGACTGTTGGCTGCCGGCGCCACTGTCAGGGCACACGACCCCGAAGCAATCAAAGAAGCCAAAAAGGTTTTCGGTGACCGCATCGAGTTCAGCCACAACCAGTACGAAATACTTGATAATGCTGATGCCCTGACCATTATTACCGACTGGAACGAGTATCGCAATCCTGACTTCGATCGCATAAAAGCATCCCTTAAAAACGCCACCATCGTCGATGGCCGCAACCTTTACAAACCCAAACGTATGGCTGCTGCCGGATTTCGCTACCTCCCCCTGGGACGTAATGGCCATGGTATCAGCCAGGAAGGGCACTGATTATGCGCGTTCTTGTTACTGGCGGAGCCGGATTCATCGGATCGCATCTCTGCGAACGATTACTTGATGGAGGGCATGATGTAATCTGCCTGGACAACTTCTTCACCGGAAGCAAAGACAACATAATTCACCTGATGGACAACCACCGCTTCGAGCTGGTGCGCCATGACATCGTCGAACCGATCCTACTGGAAGTCGATCGCATCTACAATCTTGCCTGTCCCGCCTCCCCGGTGCATTACCAGTACAACCCTGTTAAAACGGTAAAGACCAGCGTTATGGGCACCATCAATATGCTGGGGCTTGCCAAACGGGTGAAGGCTCGCATTTTACAAGCTTCGACTTCCGAAGTGTACGGCGATCCCCAGGTGCATCCCCAGTCCGAAAGTTACTGGGGGAACGTCAATCCGATCGGCATCCGCAGTTGCTATGATGAGGGCAAGCGTGTGGCGGAAACCCTGATGATGGACTATCATCGCCAAAACGGGGTGGACATCCGCATCATCCGTATCTTCAACACCTATGGGCCACGCATGGCAGAGAATGATGGTCGTGTTGTCTCCAACTTCATCCTTCAAGCCTTGCGGAATGAAGACATTACCGTATATGGCAATGGTTCCCAGACACGCTCTTTTTGTTATGTATCAGATCTGGTGGAAGGGATGATCCGCATGATGGAATGCGAGGATTTCATAGGGCCGGTCAACCTGGGGAATCCCGTTGAAAACACAATCCTTGAGTTTGCAGAGAAAATCATTACAATAACCAAATCGCGCTCCAAAATCGTTTTCAATCCCCTGCCGCAGGACGACCCCAAACAGCGTCGTCCGATAATTGACCTAGCGGGAGAGAAACTGGGCTGGAATCCACAGGTTGCCCTTAACGACGGCCTTCTGGCAACCGCCGATTATTTCAAAAAACGCATTAATCAGGTCTGACACCGTGAAATTGCGCCTCCAGAGAAGAATGTACCTCATTCCTGCGGGATGCATCGCCTTCATCCTCTTCTTTACCGTCTTCGGTGACAAGGGGTTGCTGCGCATCTATGAACTCCGGCAGGACAAAGAGAAAATAGATGCGCGCCTCACTACCACACGTGAAGAAAACGAAAAACTGAAGCACGACATTCACGCCCTCAAAACGGACCGACGCTATATAGAAAGCATTGCACGCAAAGATCTCGGGCTCGTGCGCAGCAACGAAGTCATCTATCAGTTTGCCCAGGAGAAAAAGTAGAAAGGCTCTACCATGCCACGACAACGCTGTGCCGTCTGCGCCTGGCGCGAGAACTGCTCCAAAAAATTCTGCGTAAGTGACGGTGGGGCGCGTTGCCCCGACTTCTCACGCGACATCAGCATTAAAGACGCTGATGAGGATGCAGACACACCGAACACTCTCAAGGAATCCCCTAAAACATGATGCGTCAAAGAATTGCTTTACTTGTTGAAACCGCCCTGCGTACAGCGCATACCTCTGCCGAATTTGTTACCGATCCACTTCCTTCCATCATAATCGGAACACCAGCCAATCAGGAACACGGGGATTTTTCCTGCAACATTGCCATGCAGATGGCAAAGGGCGAGCGCAAGGCTCCGCGCCAGGTTGCAGAGACAATTATCCGCTACTTGGGAAATGGTAATGGGCTGCTACTGAAAACCGAGATCGCCGGGCCTGGTTTCATTAATTTTTTCATCTCTCCTTCCGCCTGGCAAGGCGCTCTCCTTGAAATAGAATCCGCCGGAACAGATTTCGGACGTACCACCACCGGTGCAGGAAAGAAAATACAGGTTGAATTTGTCAGTGCGAATCCCACCGGTCCCCTGCATATCGGCCATGGACGTGGAGCGGCTATCGGCGACACCATATGCCGACTGCTTGGCGCTACCGGGTGGGATGTCACCCGCGAGTTTTACTATAACGATGCAGGACAGCAGATCACCAATCTGGCACTTTCCGTTCAGGCACGTTGCCTGGGGATTGAACCAGACGATTCAAGCTGGCCGACTGATGGCTATCAGGGGGAGTACATCAAAGATGTTGCGCGCTCCTATCTGGCAAAGGAAACTGTGCATGCCGATGACCGGCATGTTGAAGCCCTGGGAGATCCACACAATCTGGATGCTGTTCGCGAGTTTGCAGTTGCTTGCCTGCGCCGGGAACAAGACCTGGACCTCAAAGCTTTTGATGTGCATTTTGATGTCTTCACTCTCGAATCCGAACTATATCGGAGAGGAGACGTTGATGCAGTGGTCAAATCTCTTGCCGAAAACGGTTACACCTACGAGCAGGATGGCGCTCTCTGGCTGCGAACCACCGAGTTCGGTGATGACAAAGATCGTGTGATGCGCAAAACCGATGGCGGCTATACCTACTTTGTTCCCGATATCGCCTACCACCTCAACAAATGGAAGCGCGGATTCACCAGGGTCATTAACGAGCAAGGCTCAGACCATCACAGCACTATCACCCGTGTCCGTGCGGGGCTCCAAGCGCTTAAATGCGATATTCCGCAAGGGTGGCCTGAGTATGTTCTGCACCAGATGGTTACGGTCCTCCGTGCAGGCGAAGAAGTTAAAATCTCCAAGCGGGCCGGCAGCTACGTGACATTGCGGGACCTGATCGATGAAGTCGGCAGGGATGCGACCCGTTTTTTCTTCATCATGCGTAAACCTGACTCACAGCTTGTCTTTGACATCGATCTGGCCAAAGAACAGTCCCCGGACAACCCGGTCTATTACGTACAATACGCCCACGCACGCATTTGCAGCATCTTCGAAAACGCTGCCGAAAAAGGACACGTCGCACCGCTGCAGCCGCGCCCTGAGCAGGTAGCCGCACTTACTACCCCCGAAGAGTTGCAATTGATCAAGCTTCTGGCAGCACTGCCGGACACAGTTGCAGACGCTGCCCAGCAATTCGAGCCCCATCGGCTTACGTATTATCTGACCGAACTGGCTGGCTGCTTCCACAGCTTTTACAACAAAAATCGCGTCATCGGCGAAGATGCAGCGCTTACCAGCGCACGCCTCTATCTTCTTGCACGTACTGCCCAGATTTTGAAGAATGCCCTTACAATTTTGGGGATATCAGCACCCGAAAGAATGTGATTCAACTAAAGGCCACACAATGAGCCGCGCTTGATTTGAAAGTTTAACGGAGTTCCCAATGCGGATTGATTATAGTGAGCCAAAACAGTCCTACGTAGCCGGACAGAATAAACCCCGACCCCGAAAAGAGTCAGTTGCCCTGATGACAACCGTGGTCATCGTCACCGGCATTATCATGTTTATTGCCGGATTCGGCACCGGCTGGTTCTTTTCTCACAGGGCGGCAATAAAGTCATTCCAGGCCGCCACCTCACAGACAAGTTTGGAAAACAGCCCCAAACAAGTAGCGGAAAAACCTACACTCGTTCCGCAACCGCAAACCCCGGTGCCCCCTCAAAAAACCGCTGCAGACACATCTACTTCGGCCCCACAGACAGCACCACAGCCGCCGCCTGAGCCAGCCCTTAGTTTTTACAAGACTCTACCCAGCGGGCAGAAAAACACCGCCCTTGGTAGTGGCATCAATAGCGAAACAAAAACAAAACAGCCGCTTCAGGCAGCCATTCCGTCCAATGTTGCCCGACAGTCGGCAGTTGAATCGTCACAATCGACTGCAGACAGGCCTGCTCCGCCCTCCCCTGACAAACCTGCTGCAAAGCTGACCGACACAAAATACACAGTGCAGCTCGCTTCATTCAGTTTGAGATCAGAAGCGGAAGTACTGAAAAACAAGTTAGCCGGCAAGGGATATAACGCGTTCATCAATGAGTCAAATCAGGGAGACAAAGGAATCTGGTATCGAGTCAGAGTCGGCAAAAAACTGGAGTCAGAAGCAGCCAAGGAACTTGCAGGCAAACTGGGAAAGGGTGCTATCGTCATCCCAGACTGAACTATAGAAAAAAATATAACCTTATGAATTTTTAGTTTGACACCACCAGATCCATTTGCTATAAACATGTTTCACATTGACGCGGGGTGGAGCAGTCTGGTAGCTCGTCGGGCTCATAACCCGAAGGTCACAGGTTCAAATCCTGTCCCCGCAACCAATAAATTCAAGGACTCAGGCCTAATAGCTTGAGTCCTTTTTTTGTTTTCTGACGAAGCCTTTTACACTATGTTTCTGACCACAGCTCTCTTTCTCCAATCAAAAAGGAAGTCCATATGAGTTTAGAGGCATTATGTCTGGTGGTGACTGGCGCACTTATGCATGCGGCTTGGAATTTATTTGCAAAAAAGGCTTCGGGAGGGGTGCCATTTGTATGGCTTTTCGGACTGGTGAGTCTGGTGTGTGCTATTCCGGTCGGGCTATTCACCTGGTTTCATACGCCACAGGCTCTCGATATCAAGATATGTGCAGTGATTATGGCTAGTGCAGTCGTGCATGTGCTGTATTCGGTCGTTCTCCAAAAGGGTTACCAGAAAAGCGACTTCTCCATCGTATATCCCTTGGCACGCGGCACAGGCCCATTATTTTCGATCATTGCCGCTGTGCTGTTTTTAGGAGAAATGCCGACAACACTGGGATGGTTCGGCATAGCATCAATTGTTTTCGGGATACTACTTATTACCGGCATCCCTCAACTTTTTCGCAATACGCATGATCATCTATCAGAAGGCATGCTGTGGGGAACCATGACCGGTGTTTCCATTGCTGCCTATACGATTATCGACGGATACTCGATAAAGGTACTGGGGGTTTCTCCCATACTGTATTACGTCAGTGGACTGGCACTGCGTACCATATTACTTGCCCCAGGTGCACTACGTTCCCGGCACCTGCTTAAAGACCAATGGTCACAAAATCGGCGTTACATCATTGCCGTTGGAATTCTCTCTCCCTGCGCTTACATGCTGATTTTATACGCAATTCAGCAAGCCCCATTAAGTTATGTTGCTCCGGTGCGTGAACTTTCGATGTTGTTTGGAGTTTTCATTGGCGCGAGGCTGCTGCGTGAGCAATATGTGTTTTCCAGGATATTCGGCACTGCTTTGATGGTGTTGGGTGTCATCATGTTGATAAGAGCCTGAACCGTGTGAAGAGCAGTTTTTCCCCACCGTAATTACCACTCCCTACTTGATCAGTTTCTTTCGCATAACTTGACTCACATCAAAACCGCTGTTCGCTTAAAATGCTATTCAATAAGGATACCGGCAATAAAGGCATACTGTAATGCCAGAGATATGTGAGATCCAGGTCACAGTAGTGTTGGCGGGGGATTGCTAGAATAGCTATTCATCTCTCCACTCCCTGGTGGCACCGGGTATATCGCAATCCTACAAAAAGCAAAAACTAAAAGAGGTAAATCATATGCATAATCTGTTGAAGAACATTCCGGCACTGCGCCGGACTGTTCAGTGTTGCTTTCTGATATGGGTCATCGGTATTGGCATCCGCTTCGGTATGTTTGTCCATGCCGTTGAAAACGGTACTGTACCGCTGGTCTCGCGGCCGCCTGGAGTCGAGGGATTCCTGCCGATTGGAGCACTCACCAGCCTCAAATACTGGCTTTCCACCGGCATCATTCATCCAGTTCACCCTGCGGCACTGATCATCTTCCTGGCCATTCTACTGATGAGCCTGCTGGCCAAAAAGTCTTTCTGCTCCTGGCTTTGCCCGGTAGGCACTCTCTCGGAAATCACCCACAACGGAGGACGTCGGCTCTTCGGCCGCAATTTCCGCATCTGGCGCTGGCTCGATTATGCCCTGCGCGGACTCAAATACCTGCTGCTGGCTCTGTTTATCAAACTGATCCTCCTGGACATGCCCACTGAAGCATTGGCCGGATTTATGAATGCACCTTACTGGGCGGTCAGCGACATCAAGATGCTGCATTTCTTTACCAGTATGTCCATGACAGCCATGCTGATCCTGGCCCTCCTGACAGGACTGTCACTGGTGTATAAAAATTTCTGGTGCCGTTATCTTTGCCCCTATGGCGCTCTTCTGGGCCTGGCAAGCCTGTTCAGCCCATTCAAGATCCGGCGCAATGAAACCGGCTGCACTGACTGCCGGAGTTGCAGCTCAGCATGCCCTTCCGCATTGCCGGTTCACTCCCGCCATACGGTACATTCAGTCGAATGCACCGGCTGCCTCACCTGTGTCGCCCGTTGTCCCAAGGAGGGTGTCCTTCAGATGCAACTGCCCCTCTGGAAACAGTCGTTGCCGGTCTGGCTGTTTCCAGTTGTGGCGCTGTTGATCTTCGCCGCAGTGATTGGAGTCGGCATGGCTGGCCATCACTGGCACAGCTCCCTCACACTGGCTGACTACCAGCATCTAATCCCCATGCTTCCGAACCTGAGTCATTGATTCCGAGGTTTCTTGCCGAAGTACACTGGCCAAACCAGTTCAGCTCATTTTTGTTTGAATTGCTGATTTAATCTTATAAAATTCTGTTACGGGTATTGTGCTGAAAAGCAAATACCCGTATTATGTCCGGCCGCAGACAATTTACCCAGGTAAGCAGGAAGGAATCCAATATGAGCAAAGTTCTGATTATCGGAGCCGGTGGTGTTGGGCAGGTCGTTACCCACAAGTGTGCCCAGAGACGTGACATTTTCAGCGAGATCACCTTGGCCTCCCGCACCAAATCCAAATGCGATGCCATTGCTGCACAGATTTCCACCCCAATCAATACTGCCCAGGTAAATGCCGATAATGTGCCTGAACTGGTAAACCTGATCAAACAGATTGGACCAAAACTGGTGATCAATGTTGCCCTCCCCTACCAGGACCTGACCATCATGGATGCCTGTCTTGAAACCGGTGTCGATTATCTTGATACCGCCAACTACGAACCTCTGGACACAGCCAAATTCGAATATTCATGGCAGTGGGCTTATCAGGAGCGCTTCAAGGAAAAAGGGTTGATGGCCTTGCTCGGTTCCGGTTTCGATCCGGGCGTGACCAATGTATATACCGCCCTGGCTGCAAAAAAATATCTGGATGTGGTGGAAGAACTCGATATCATCGATGCCAATGCCGGCAGCCATGGCCAGCCCTTTGCGACCAACTTCAACCCCGAGATCAACATCCGCGAGGTAACCGCCACCTGCCGTCACTGGGAAAACGGTCAGTGGGTGGAATCCGCGCCGCTCTCCACCAAGCACTCCTTCGATTTTCCGGAAGGAATCGGCCCGATGAACATTTACCGTCTCTATCACGAAGAGATGGAGTCGCTGGTCAAACATATCCCGACAATCAAGAAGGCCCAGTTCTGGATGACCTTTTCCGACAACTACCTCAAACACCTCGAGGTACTGCAGAATGTCGGCATGACCCGCATTGACGAAGTTGAATTCATTGGCCAGAAGATAGTGCCCATTCAGTTCCTGAAGGCCTTGCTGCCCGATCCAGGCTCTCTTGGTCCGCTAACAAAGGGAAAAACCTGCATTGGCGTTATCGCCCGCGGAACAAAGGATGGCCAGAAAAAGCAGGTCTACATCTACAACATCTGTGACCATGAGGCCTGCTACAGGGAAGTTAAATCCCAGGCAATCAGTTACACCACCGGTGTACCTGCCGTGGTGGGAGCCATCATGATGCTCTCCGGCAAGTGGCATGAAGCCGGAGTTTTCAACATGGAACAGTTTGATCCGGAACTGTTTCTGGAGGTCCTGGGACCAATGGGCCTTCCGACAGTAGTCGTTGACGGCGGCGAATGGCCCAAGCTGTAGTTCGCCGCGCGAATAGGCTGAGATTTTCGTTCGCTCCGCTCACCGGTTGAGGTTGAGCGATCGAACATTCCCGACCTAACCTTAACCTTAACCTTAACCTTAACCTGACCTCTATGACCGGTATTGATATTCCCAAAATCCTTAAGCTTGCCCCCTCCCCTGCTTATGTGGTGGACTTGGGACGGCTGCGCCATAACCTTGCCATTTTGGATGAGGTGCAAAAGCGCAGCGGGGCCAAGATCCTGATGGCACTGAAGGCTTTCTCCATGTGGTCGGTCTTCCCGATCATCCGGGAAACGCTTCACGGAGTCTGCGCCAGTTCCCCCTGGGAAGCGCGTCTGGGACGGGAAGAGTTTGGCCGCGAAGTGCACAGCTTCGCCGCTGCCTTCAAGGAAAGCGATATAGTTGAACTGCTCGGCTTGTCCAATCACCTGGTGTTCAACTCCTTCAACCAGCTGGAACGCTTTCGCCCCCTGTGGGAGAAAGAGGCGGGCCGGGTTTCAATCGGGCTGCGCATCAATCCCGAGCATACCGAAGGACACACTCCCATCTATGACCCCTGCGCCCCCTGCTCAAGACTCGGCATCCCCCGGGCCGAGTTCGAAGGAAGGTCCCTGAGCGGAGTCGAGGGACTGCACTTCCATACCCTCTGTGAACACCTCTTCGAACCCTTGGCACGCACAGCTCAGGTCTTTGAGGAAAAATTCGGTGAATTTCTACCCGGCATGAAATGGATCAACTTTGGAGGAGGCCACCACATCACCCGCGAGGGATACGATCTTGACGGGTTGGTGGATCTGATACGGTATTTCCGACAGAAGTATGACGTGGAAGTCTATCTGGAACCGGGTGAGGCCATTGCCATTGGCACCGGCGTTCTGGTGGGGGAAGTGATGGACGTGGTGCATAATCAGATGGACATTGCTATTCTCGATGTCTCGGCCACCTGCCACATGCCTGACATCCTGGAAATGCCATACCGCCCAGGAATCACCGGCGGCTTTGATGCCGGTGAGAAATCCCATACCTACCGTCTTGGCGGCCCTTCGTGTCTGGCTGGTGACATCATCGGCGACTGGTCTTTCGAGAACCCTTTAAAACCAGGTGATCGTCTTGCATTCGAAGACATGGCCCACTACACGATGGTTAAAACCACCACTTTCAACGGCATTCAGCACCCGGCCATCTGTACCTTTGAACCGGAAACCGGTCTGCTGGAGGTCAAACGCAGCTTCGGATACACGGACTTCAGAGACAAGCTTTCCTGACAAATGTGCTGCAAACTAATTCAAACAAGGTGATATATGGGAATTAAAACACGCATCTGGATGACCGGCAGTCTGGACTGGTTCGGTTATATCGGCGAAGAGGAAATGTTCCTCGGCCACCGCTCTTTCCCCAACCCTCCGGAAGAGGGTGATGAATGGACCACTGAAGTTGGTGATATGTTCAAGATCATTGACGGCGAAATTACGCTGGTCGGCAAGACCACCCCACCACAGAAATACTGGTAGCTGCGCAGGGGCTCTGGCCCCTGCCGCTCTGCTATCGCCATTCCATGACCCTCCTGCCATCCCAAATTATCGAAGTTGCCGTTCCGCTCCCCATTGAGAGGACCTTTCACTATCTGGTTCCTTCCCGGCTTTCCGAGGCGACCGCACCCGGCAAGCGCGTGCTGGTTCCTTTTGGCAATCGCCGTCTTACCGCCTATGTTCTTGCTATAGTAGAGACTGCAGACACTACAAAATTGAAGGAGATTCTCGACGTTCTGGATGATGAAGAACTCTGGACTAAGAAGGAGCTCGAGTTTTTCCGCTGGATAGCCAGCTACTACATGCATCCCCTTGGTGAAGTGCTCAGGACGGCGCTGCCGGCAGGAATTAATCTGCAGACCCGCAAAAGCCAGGGCAATGAAGACGAGCTGAGCGGTGGCCGTTCCGTTCGCCACGAAACCTGGTTCCGTGCCGGAAACGGCACGGAACCACAGCGTACGCTAGGCACCAAGGCCGCTGCCCTGCTTGAGTTTCTCCGTCAGGATGGGGTGAATTCTGCAGCGGAGTTGCGCCGCCGCTTTGGACAGTGTACTCCACAGCTTAAACGCCTTGAGGAGTTGGGACTGGTGGAACGGGAACAGCGGGAAGTATACCGCGACCCCTTTCGCAATGAGGCATCCGTACGGGATATACCGCGCGTGCTCAACCAGCATCAACAAACTGCCTTTGTGCAGATCAGTTCCAGCCTGGACCGGCACGAATTTTCTCCCTTCCTGCTGCACGGAGTTACCGGCAGCGGCAAGACCGAAGTCTATCTGCAGGCCATTGCTCATGCCTTGGAGCAGGGGCGCAACGCCTTAGTGCTGGTGCCGGAGATATCATTGACTCCCCAGCTTGTGTACCGGTTCAGGGCTCGTTTCGGTGGAGGGATCGCCATCCTGCACAGCGGGCTGTCCGATGGAGAGCGCTACGACGAATGGCGCCGTATCCGGCGCGGCCTGGTGCGCATTGTGATCGGCGCACGCTCGGCCATCTTCGCTCCCCTGGAGCAGATCGGTATCATCGTGGTTGATGAAGAGCACGAAGCATCCTTCAAACAGGCGGACAACCTGCGCTACAACGCTCGAGATCTGGCCCTGGTGCGGGGGCAGCTTGAAGGAACCACGGTGGTGCTTGGATCAGCCACTCCACTGGTGACTACTCTTTACGCTGTTGAACAGGGCCGCCTGGGACTGCTGGAGTTGCCGACTCGTGCCGGGGGCAGCCGGTTACCAGTAGTCGAAACCATTGCAATGCAGGGAATTAAAAGCACCATCTCTCCCCAGCTGCATCAGTCACTAGTCGAAACTGTTGCGGAAGGGGGACAGGCTATCATTTTCCTCAACCGACGCGGGTTTGCCACCTTCCTCGTCTGCGGCGAGTGTAGCCAGCCCCTGACCTGCCCCAACTGTTCGGTCACCCTCACCTATCATCGCCAGCGCCGCCAGAGCGTCTGCCACTACTGCGACTATGCCGTACCTGCGCCAGGCACCTGCCCTTCCTGCGGCGCGCTGGAACTGAAAGAGCTGGGAGCCGGAACGGAGCGGGTCGAGCATGATCTGGTAGAGCTGCTGCCCCAGGCACGCATCCTGCGCATGGATAGCGACACCACCTCCGGAAAGGGCAGCCATAATCGTCTGCTGTCCCGCATGGCCGATGGCTCTGCGGACATACTGATTGGCACTCAGATGATCACCAAGGGACACGATTTTCCCGGCGTGACCCTGGTCGGTGTAATCAGCGCCGAAGCGAGTCTGAATATGCCTGACTTCAGAAGCTCGGAAAGGACATTCCAGGTGCTGTCCCAGGTTTTTGGAAGGGCCGGAAGAGGCGATGCCCCGGGTCGGGTGCTGCTGCAGGCGCTCAATCCCACTCACTATGCCATCCAGTGCGCCATCAATCACGATGGTGCCGGTTTTTATCAACAGGAGCTGGAGTTTCGCCGCGAAACCGGCTACCCCCCCTTCGCTTTTCTTGCTGCCATCGGCATCTCAGGTACCTCGGAACAGAATGTTGGACAACGTTCTGAAGTGACAACCGCCCTACTGCTGCAGCTCAAGAATAAGCTGAAACTGAGGATCGAAATACTCGGTCCTGCGCCAGCACCGCTCTACCGTTTGCGCGGCCGTTTCCGTCGCCAGATCCTGCTCAAGGCTCATTCCCGCAACGATTTACGTCGGTTGATTACTGACTGGCTTTCCCACCGCACTCCACCAGCAGCCATCCGCGAGATGATCGACATTGACCCGGTCGACATGATGTGATTCCCTTTATTTGGTTGGGTAACCCGGAAGCAAGTTCTTTTACCGGAAATCACAGTTCCTTGCTGAATGAGGTAGATGTGGCATTTTTTCCCAGCGCATTTTTTGCGAATTCTCTTTTTCATGGTATACTTGCCTAGTTTTTTAACAACCCAGGAGTCTGTCGGGCTTAGGAAATCGTAGCGAAAATTAGGCTGGGCGAGGACAGATTTAGACGATTTTGCAGGTCAATAGTTGTTCTATTGACCAAGAAAGCGGCTGAATATGGTCCGTCCAGACGAATTTGCAGTAGATTTATCCTACGTCCGACAGACTCCCTAGCAGGTTGTGCTCTCCGACAGGAACAACATGAACAGCAGCCCCGCCAAAACTCACATCAAAGTGCTCTATGTTGAGGACGAAACAACCACGCGCGAACAATTAGGCCGAATGATCAGCCTTAAAGGCTTTCAATTGATCACGGCTGAAAACGGCAAAGTTGGTTTGGAACTGTACCGCAATAACTCCATCGACATCGTTTTAACCGATATAATGATGCCGATTATGACGGGACTTGAGCTTGCCCGTGAAATCCGCAAGGAAGATCCAAACGCTCAAATCATCGTTCTGACTGCATATAATGATAACGATTTTCTGCTGGATGCCATTGATATAGGCATAACCCAGTTTGTACTCAAGCCGGTCCAGCTGGACAAGCTCTTTGCAGCAATGGAAAAAAGCAAAGAAAACATCCTTCTGCACCGTCTGCTCAAAGAACAGCATGATCACATCCGCATGCTTTCCGACGCGCTGGAGCAGAGCCCGAGCATTACCATGATCACTGACACCCAAGGGAACATTGAATATGTCAACAAAAAGTTCTGCGAGGTAACAGGCTATACCACTCACGAAATACTCGGCGTCAATGCCCGCATCCTGTCAGGGCAGACGCCTGTCAGCACCTATACTGAGCTTTGGGATACAATTCGGAACGGAAAAGAATGGCACGGCACACTTTATAATCGCCGTAAAGATGGCACCCTGTATTGGGAATACTGCGGCATAACCCCCTTCAATCTGCCTGACGGAACAGGGTCAAAGTATATAAAAACAGCTGAAGATGTTACCGAGCGACGCAGACTTGAAGCAGAGATCCTGCAGGCCAGACATCTTCAATCCCTGGGCGTTCTGGCAGGTGGCCTGGCCCATGATTTCAATAATCTTCTTCAGATTATTCTGGGGAGCATATCCCTTGCAAAAATGAAGTCCGAGCCGGAAAGCACTGTACATGGAATACTCGACATGGCAGAAAAAAGCTCCGAAGAGGCACGCGCCCTCGGCCGGAGACTGCTTGAACTGACCAGGGAAGGAGATTCCACCCGGCATGCCCTCTCGCTGGCGCCACTCATCACAGCAGGCCTGGATGAAGCTCTTGACGGAACCACTATTATTCAGGAATTGAACCTACCCCAAGACCTGCCTAAGTTGGCCCTGAACGGACACCAGATCCAGCATGTTTTTTATCACCTGGCCCTTAACGCCCGTGAGTCAATGCCTGAAGGGGGTACACTTCGCGTCAGCGCCGAACCATTTATCGTCCCTCAAGCCACAGATCTCCCACTTCAGCCCGGCCGTTATGTGCACATTGTCTTCAGCGATACCGGGCGGGGTATTCCCAATGATCAGCTTGACAAGATCTTTGACCCCTATTTCAGTACCAAAGCCATGGGCTGCCGGAAGGGACAAGGGCTTGGGCTCTCCATCTGCCACGCTGTCGTTCTCCACCATGGCGGGTCAATCACAGTCAAAACAAACCCCGGAGAGGGGACAACTTTTCACCTATGGCTTCCGATAGCCGGAACAGAGACAACATGACCGAACCAGTACTACAAGGTGAACATCTCCGAGTTCCACGCAGCAAAACACAAGAGGTTGGGAAATGGCTACCATCAGTAGTTTTTTTAACCGGATTCTGTATCTCGCTGATTCTGTGGATGCAGGAAAGAGGAGCGGCAATCCGGGAACTTCATGATGGTTTAGGCTTGGATTCTCGTCTGAACATGATCGGTGCCATTGCTCTGGGAGGTATGATCCTGAGCCTGATGCTGGCACTGTTCACCTGGCAGATGACAACCAGCAGGGCTCGTGCATTGGAGATGGCGCGGGCAATGAATCATGAACTGATCGAGAGCGAGACCCGTTATCGCCAAATGTTTGAAGGCAATTCATCCATAACTTATCTGCTTGATCCGGCTGATGGCAAAATTATTGATGCCAATGAAGCAGCTGCTGCTTTCTGGGGTTACAGCCTCGAAGAACTACGCTCCCTGTGCATCACGGATATAAATACTGCTTCTCTGGAGATGCTTCAGAATACCTGGAAAAACATATCCAGCCGCGGGAACTACATCAACGAATGGCGCCACACTCTAAAAAGCGGGGAGATCCGGGATGTAGAAGTATTTGGAGGTCCATTGACCTTTCAGGACAAGCCTCTACTCTTCTTTATTGCCCATGACATTACCGAACGCAAGCAGGCCGAACAGGCACTGGCAATGAAACAGCGGCAGCTTGAGGAACTAAATGCTTCTTTGGAAGAGCGGGTTAATAACACGGTTGATGAACTGAGACGTAAAGACAAGATCCTTATTCAGCAAAACCGGCAAGCTGCCATGGGAGAAATGATCAACAACATCGCCCACCAGTGGCGGCAACCGCTCAACAGCCTGGGCCTGGTCATCCAGAATACCCATTTCGAATTTGATGCCGGACTGTTAACACCCGAGCAGATGGATCTCGACATGAAACTTGGAATGGAATTGATCCAGTTCATGTCACAGACAATTGATGATTTCAGGACTTTTTTCAGGGAAGACAAAGAGATAAAACGCTTCTGCATTGCAGAGAGCATCAGTCGCGCGGTTACTTTACTTGAGGGAAGTCTGATGACTCACGGCATAAGAATTATCAGGAATCAACAAGAGGACCTGTTGATTGACGGCTATCCTAATGAATACGCCCAGGCATTACTCAACCTGTTGATCAATGCACGCGATGCTCTGATGGAGCGGCAGGTGGAACAACCTGAAATCAGCCTGACAGTTGGGCGCGAAGAGGAATACGCGGTGGTTACCATCACCGACAACGCAGGCGGCATCCCTATCGAATTAATTGAACGCATCTTTGATCCCTACTTCACTACCAAAGAACAGAATACCGGAACCGGGATCGGCCTCTACATGTCAAAGATGATCATCGAGAAGCATATGGGGGGAAGTCTGAACGTAACCAACTTGGAAGGGGGTGCGCAATTCAGGATCAGAAACCGGCTACCTGAAGGCTTTGCCTGAAATCCGCCGCTTTGGCCAAACAACCCTCTGTTCCCATAAAAAAAGCCCGTTCAATTCCTTTGAACGGGCTAAGTTATTTCGGATGTTTCCTACCTCTGGTTAGGCCTCGCTCTGCGCTTTGAGCGCTTCCATCTGATAATGGGCACGCAATGCTTCTGTAATTTCATTGATGTCACCGGCCATAATAGAATCCAGCCTGTAAAGCGTTAACCCGATACGGTGATCGGTCATACGTCCTTGGGGATAGTTATAGGTACGGATGCGCTCTGAACGGTCGCCGGAGCCGACCTGCTGCTTGCGATCAGCAGCCAGCTTGGCATTCTGTTCCTGCAGAAGGGTATCCATGATGCGCGTCTTTAGAACCTTCATGGCTTTAGCGCGGTTCTTGATCTGACTGCGCTCTTCCTGGCAGGCTACTACCGTGCCGGTGGGGAGATGTGTAATTCGAACTGCGGAGTCTGTAGTATTGACATGCTGTCCTCCAGCGCCTGAAGAGCGATAAACATCAATTTTCAGGTCTGCTGGATTGATGTCTATATCCACATCCTCAGCCTCGGCCATGATTGCCACGGTGCAGGCGCTGGTATGAATCCGACCTTGGGCCTCGGTCTCTGGTACACGCTGCACGCGATGTGTACCCGATTCATATTTCATCTTGGCGTAGACACCCTCGCCTTCAACAGAGGCAATGATTTCCTTGAAACCGCCACGCTCCGATTCCGAAGCTGAAATAGTTTCCACCTTCCAGCGATTAAGGTCTGCAAAACGGGAGTACATGCGGAACAAGTCGCCAGCGAACAGGGCAGATTCGTCGCCACCGGTTCCGGCACGGACTTCGAGGATGATGCTCTTGCTGTCGTTGGGATCCTTGGGAAGCAAAAGCAGCTGAATTTCAGCTTCCAGCTTTTCCTGCTCGCTCCCCAGATTCTGCAATTCCTCCTCGGCCATTTCCTTCATATCCGGGTCGGACAGTAGTTCACGGTTTTCGGTGATCTCTTCCATAACTTTGCGCCAGCGACGATAGGCTGCCACCAGTTCGGAAAGATCGCTATGTTCTCGGGAAAGTTTGCGGAATTCCGGCTGATTGGAAATCACGGAGGGATCAGACAAGAGCGCCTCTACCTCCTGATAGCGCCGCTCAAGTTCTTCAATTTTGTCAAACATTTCAAAACCTCAAGTCATAGAAAGAGCGCAAAGTTCTTTGCGCTCAGAGAATTTAAACTAGACTACCAGCCGGTCATCTGCATACCCGGCATTAACATCAAGCGCTTCATTAAGGGAACGGATAGCCACCTCAAGCTGGGCATCGTCAGGCTCGCCTGTGGTAAGGCGCTGCAGGGCCAGTCCAGGGGCTATTATCATTTTTACAAGCGGGTTGTTATCGTGTTTGGCGCTCCACTTGAGTAACTCATAAGAGATTCCGGCAATCAGGGGCAGCAGCACCACCCGTGAACCGGCTTTGAGATAGAAGGGCCACAACTTGGGAATCAGGGAAAATACTGCAATGCTCACCAGCATAACAATCAGAAGAAAACTGGTGCCGCAACGCGGATGCAGACGACTGTAGCGACGGACATTTTCAACTGACAGCTCTTCGCCCGCTTCAAAAGCGAAAATGGATTTATGTTCTGCACCGTGGTACTGGAACACGCGCTTGATATCCTCCATGCGCGATATAGTCCAGATGTACAGTAAAAAAACAATGACACGGATGACACCATCTACCAGGTTGAAGACTATGTTGTGGTCGCTGATAATGGCAAGCTGCGTCAGCCATTTGGTTGCATACAGCGGCAACACGAAAAACAGGCCGATACCGAAAATAAAGGCTGTTGCCATGGTGCCGGCCATTGCCCATGACGAAAGTTCTTCGCCGCCACCCTTCTCTTTTTCTTCTTCAACCATGGCCTCATTGGCTGAAAAATTAAGAGCCTTGATGCCGATGACCAGAGACTGGATCAGGGCCACTGCTCCCCTGACGATAGGCAGTTTGACGACCGGAAAGCGTTCTGACAACGGTGCAACCATCTCACGTCGCACAACGATTTCGCCATTGGGCCTGCGAACAGCAATTGCCACTGAACGCGGGGCACGCATCATCACACCCTCAATTACTGCCTGACCGCCCACATTTATTTTTTCCATATATTCCCTTTTAGCACGTTACAAAACAACGATCGGCTCTGCTATTCCAATGCCTTGAAATATTCTCGTACTTCCTGGGTCTGTCCGCAGCAAAACTGCCCCTCCGGACAGGAACTGCCCACACAGCCCGGTCCGGCTTCCTGAAAAATAATAGGGGCTACTTTTTTCACCAACCGCAGCATCTCTATGCTCATTTCCCGAATTTCCCACTGAGCGCGCTGACAGCAACGAAGAGCAAAAAAATGCAGCAGCTCCCTGGCATTCATGGTCATGATGATTTTGGTCTCTGTCGCATTCGGCAGGATATAACGGGCATCTTCAGCTGGAATACCCATATCCACAAGCTGCGCGTAGGCTTTGTGAACCGTTTCGGACATGAAAGCGAATATCTGCCGTGCTTCACTGTTTTCAGCAATGCTGTCCGGCATGATGGAAGTAAATTCTTCTTTGTGGGAGACGTAGCGCTGGGACTGCTGGGAAAACGAGGCAATACGGTGCCTCACAAGCTGGTGCGTCGTTACGCGGGAGATACCTTCAATCCCGAAAGTAAAGGAAGCATGTTCCAGCACCGAGTGGTGCCCAAGAGACATGATCTTGTCGAGAAATGATTCAATACTTGAAGCATCCAGTTGCTCACGCAACCGGTTGATTGATGCCGGCGAATAGCAGAGTCGCGCCGCAAGAGCAATGGTTCTTTCCGGTTCCGGTGTATGCTGAAGAAGTTCTACGTTCATTGATTCATTCCATGATTACTTTTGTTCAGAACATGAAAAGGGGGTTTGTCTGCTGACAAAACCCCCCCTTGCGCAGTGAACCGATGTCCGGCTATGCTTGACCGTAACGCTTCTTGAACCTTTCGACGCGACCTGCGGTGTCAATCAGCTTCTGTTTGCCGGTGAAAAATGGATGGCATGCGGAACAGATCTCAGTGTTGATTTCCTGGCGGGTTGAACGAGTCTGGAACGTGTTGCCACACAGGCATTTCACGGTCACTTCATTGTACAGGGGGTGGATTCCTTCTTTCATTTTCTTCCTCCTTCATATCTCGCCGCATAGTGAGCGAATGCTTTTACAAAGTTTGATCGTAGCGAGAAGCATGTTTTTTTGCAACATTTTTTTCCAGGCGCTACCGATGAACGATTGGCTACTTGCTCATGGAATCCAGAAATTCCTGATTGGTTTTTGTTTCAGAAAGCTTGTCCAGCAGGAATTCCATGCTGTCCACTACATTCATTGGATGGATAACTTTTCGCAGAATCCAGATGCGGTTGAGTGACGTCTTGTCGATAAGCAGTTCTTCCTTGCGTGTGCCCGATTTATTGATATCTATCGCCGGGAACGTACGCTTCTCCACCAGCTTTCTGTCGAGATGGAGCTCCATGTTGCCGGTGCCTTTGAACTCTTCGAAAATGACATCATCCATCTTACTGCCGGTATCAACAAGGGCAGTAGCAATGATGGTCAACGAGCCGCCCTCCTCGATATTGCGTGCAGCCCCGAAAAAACGCTTGGGCTTGTGCAGTGCATTGGAGTCCACACCACCGGACAGAATTTTGCCGGATGGAGGGATGACGGTATTATAGGCTCGGGCCAGACGAGTTATGGAATCCAGCAGGATCACCACATCGCGTTTGTGCTCAACAAGGCGCTTGGCTTTCTCTATTACCATCTCTGCAACCTGGACGTGGCGAGTGGCAGGTTCATCAAAGGTCGAGGAGACAACTTCTCCTCTTACAGAACGCTGCATGTCAGTCACTTCTTCCGGACGTTCGTCGATCAGTAGAACAATGAGATACACTTCGGGATGGTTTGCTGCTATGGAGTTGGCAATATTCTGGATCAGCATGGTCTTGCCGGTCCGAGGCGGAGCCACGATCAATCCGCGCTGACCCTTGCCGATCGGAACAACCATCTCGACAACCCGCATGGGAAGATTGTCAGCGCCCGTTTCCAGCTTGAGTTTTTCCTCAGGATATAGCGGAGTCAGGTTGTCAAAGAGAATTTTTTCGCGGGCAACTTCAGGTGACTCAAAGTTTACAGACTCTACCTTAAGCAACGCAAAGTAACGCTCGCCTTCCTTGGGCGGGCGGATCTGACCAGAAACGGTATCACCGGTACGCAGGTTAAAGCGTCGGATCTGACTGGGTGATACATAGATATCGTCAGGTCCCGGCAGATAGTTGTAATCAGTAGCACGCAGAAAACCGAATCCATCCTGCAGCGTCTCCAGCACCCCTTCGCCAAAGATCATCCCGTTTTGCTCTGTCTGGGCATTAAGTATGGCAAAAATAAGATCCTGCTTACGCAGGCTTGACGCTCCCTCAATATTGAGTTCACGGGCAATGGCATTGAGTTCGTTAATCTTTTTGCCTTTTAATTCCTGTAGGTTCATCGGTTCTCCTGCCTGTTCATGAAACATGTGTCATGTGGCTGCAAAAATGGAAGGTATATTGCGTGGTTAATATTGAGGTGTTATTGACTGCTCCTCAAAGAGGCGCCGGTGAAGGGAATAAATGCCTTGGCGGCATGTTCGACAGTGGTCATTGATTGCAATCGGAGATCGTATAAAAAATGAAGGTTAGCAGAGGTCGTTATGTTGCCTTGTTGAGGTTCGGTAACCGTACATTTATTATCTCGGGCTTGTCAATAATAAAATAACACGAATTCGCCGTTATTCCACCAACCTCGCTTTTATTTATTGACGTATGTCAACAGGCTATATAAAAACTTTCAATCCCATTCAAGCAGCGCCAGCAGCCAGACTACTTGAACTACTTGATGACAAGGTCACCATAACCCTGGCGTTCTTATATAATCCCATTCTTGACCACACCAGCCGGAACTGCTAGTTTATATCCCTTTTCTGCAAAACTCCCCCATTGGAGGACTACATTGTTGACTTTCCAGGATCTTATCCTCTCCCTGCAGAGCTACTGGGCCAAGCAGGGATGCGTCATCCAGCAGCCCTACGACACCGAGAAGGGCGCTGGAACCTTCAATCCAGCTACATTTCTGCGTGTACTTGGTCCCGAACCATGGAATGTTGCCTACGTGGAGCCATCCCGCCGACCCACTGACGGACGCTACGGTGAAAACCCGAACCGACTGCAGCACTACTACCAGTTCCAGGTAATCATGAAGCCATCACCCCAGAACATTCTGGATCTTTATCTGGATTCCCTGCGGGCTTTCGGTATTGACCCCAAGATGCACGACATCCGTTTTGTTGAGGATGATTGGGAGTCCCCCACGCTCGGCGCCTGGGGCCTGGGCTGGGAGGTCTGGCTGGACGGCATGGAGATCACACAGTTCACCTATTTCCAGCAGGCTGGCGGCATCGACCTGAAGCCGGTTTCCTCCGAAATAACCTACGGCTGTGAACGTATCGCCATGTATCTCCAGGGTGTAGACAATGTTTATGACCTGGAGTGGGTCAAGGGGATCAAATACGGAGATATCCACCATGAAAGCGAGGTGGAGTTTTCGAAATACAATTTTGAAGAGGCTGATGTCGAGATGCTGCTGCAGCTTTTTACCATGTATGAGAAAGAGTGTTTGCGTCTTGCCGATAAACAGCTGGTTCTGCCGGCGTATGATTGTGTCATGAAATGTTCCCACACCTTCAACCTGCTGGATGCCCGCGGTGCCATCTCGGTCACCGAGCGCGCCTCCTACATTGGCCGGGTGCGCAATGTGGCACGAATCTGCGCAGAAGGATATCTGCGGATGCGTGAGCGACTGGGCTTTCCACTGCTGAAAGGAGGTGCCCTCTGATGAAAACCAAAGAACTGTTCCTCGAAATAGGCACTGAAGAAATTCCCGCCGGCTTCATACCACGTGCCCTGGCCGAAATGGAGGCCATCATCGTACGGGAATTGGTCAACGCCCGCCTCAGCTTCGGTAAGGTCAGGACTCTCGCTACTCCGCGCCGCCTGGTACTGGTTGTTGATGAGATACCGGCTGTACAGCCGGATGCGGAAATCACCGCCACCGGTCCATCAAGAAAAGCCGCCTACGACAGTGAAGGCAAACCGACCAAGGCTGCCGAGGGATTTGCGCGCGGACAGGGTGTAGAGACATCTGCTCTCAAGATTATTACCACGGAAAAGGGCGAATATATCTCCGTCACAAAGCAGGAAAAAGGACGGCCGACCTTTGATCTGCTGGCAGAAATCCTGCCTGGCCTGATTTCCGGCATTCCTTTTAGAAAATCAATGCGCTGGGGTGATCTTGATGTACGTTTCGCTCGCCCCATACACTGGATTGTGGCTTTGTTTGACGGCGCTGTTGTACCTTTTTCCTTCGGTAACATCAACAGCGGCACGGTATCCCGCGGCCACCGTTTCATGGCAAATACCACCTTTCCTGTACGTGATTTTTCCCACTATCAGGAGGAATGCGAACGGCATTTCGTGATTCCTGACCCGGAACGACGCAAGGAAATCATCCGTCGTGAAACCCACCGGGTTGCAGTTGCTGCGGGGGGACACTTGCTGCCGGATGAGGAATTGCTCGACCAGGTAACCTATCTGGTGGAATTCCCCAGCGCTGTTCATGGAACTTTTTCAAAAGAGTTCCTGAAGGTGCCTAAAGAAGTCCTGATCACCTCCATGCGCAGCCATCAGCGATACTTCTCCATTGTTGACGCTAATGGCACACTGATGCCCGGTTTTATCACGATCAACAACACCCTCTCCGAAGACCCTTCCATAGTGGTCAAGGGGAATGAACGGGTTCTGCGTGCACGTCTTTCCGACGCCCGTTTTTTTTACGAAGAAGACCAGAAAATAAAGCTTGATGAACGGGTCGAAGCCCTTAAAAAAGTGGTGTACCAGCAAAAGCTGGGCACCTCCTTTGAAAAAATGCAACGTTTTCAAGCCTTGGCTTCCGGGCTGGCAGAAAAACTCAACCCCTTGGTTACAGCCCAAACCGCGCGTGCTGCATGGTTATGCAAAGCGGATCTCGTTTCAGGAATGGTTGGAGAATTTCCTGAAGTGCAGGGGATAATGGGACGTGAGTATGCTCTTCTGGAAGGAGAAGACGCTGCCGTGGCAAATGCCATTGCCGAACACTACCTCCCTGCCCAGGCGGGCGGCAGCCTGCCCACGTCCGACATCGGCGCATTCGTATCCATCGCCGACAAACTCGACACAATCTGCGGCTGCTTCGGGGTGGGTCTTATTCCCACGGGTGCTGCTGATCCCTACGCCTTGCGTCGGGCCACCATCGGCATCATTGCCATAGTCCTGGATAAAGAGTACAGACTCTCGCTGACAGACTTGATCGACAAGGCGCTTGATCTGCTGACGGCCAAACTTTCCCGCCCCAAGCAACAGGTTGCTGCCGATGTACTGGAGTTTTTCCGCGGCCGCTTTGTCAATGTGGTCGCCGCCGAGTACGCATCAGATGCTGTTGAAGCAGCTATTGCCGCCGGTTTCAATGATCTGGTGGAGGTAAAGGCACGCATTGCGGCACTGTCTGAGTTCAAAAAACATCCTGATTTTGAGCCTCTGACCGTGGCATTCAAACGGGTAGGAAACATTATCAAGGAAGGTACTGACGCACCGGTGGACCCTGCCCTTTTCCAAGATCCGGCAGAAAACGGTCTCTACACTGCTTTTCAATCTGTCAAAAACGAGGTACAGGAAAAGACTGCCGAGGGTGCCTGGCTGGATGCGCTGACCCGTATCGCCACATTACGTGGACCGGTAGATACTTTTTTCGACAAAGTAATGGTCATGGCTGAGGATGAGCGAGTAAAGACCAACCGGCTGGCATTGCTGACTGCAATCGCCCGCATGTTCGGTCGCATAGCCGATTTCTCGCGAATCGCCTGACCTGTCTGGCCGGAGCTCTGAACAAAATGTGTCATTCTACAAGGAGATGCTTATGTCGTTCACAGGCCGCATCCTGGCGAGCAATGCAGTTATTCTCACTACTGCAATCGCTGCCATAACTGCTCTGAGTCCTGGAGATCACCTGCTGGTTTCACTGCTTGTCGGCGGAGCCATCCTGGCCTGCTCCTCGCTGGCACTCTGGCTACTCTGTCGCAAGGCCTTTGCACCGCTGACTGTTGTCGTCCAGGCACTGGAGAAGGCAGCTGCAGGGGATCTCTCTGTGCGTGCCGATGTTCACGACTCCGGAGAACTGGGTCGACTTGCCACTTCCTTCAACAAAATGATGAATGATATGAACCAGGCCATGCGTCAGTTTTTTTCAGTAGCAGACCTGGTGCGTGATTCGGTCGGCATGGTCCGCTCGACAACCGATGCCATGGCATCTGCAGCCGAAGACGTAGCAATGCAGGCCGGCACCATTGCCACGGCCAGTGAGGAAATGTCTGCCACATCGGGTGATATAGCACGCAACTGCCTCTATGCAGCCGAAAGCGCACAAAAAGCAAGCAGCCAGACCCATGCCGGTTCTGAACTTGCCCAAAACAGCTCCCGTCTCATGGAAAACATTGCCACGCGTGTCAATGAATCTGCATTGACTGTAGAAGGGCTCGGAAAACGCTCGGACCAGATTGGCGCTATTGTCAATACCATCCAGGACATTGCCGACCAGACCAACCTTCTGGCATTGAATGCCGCCATTGAAGCGGCCCGGGCCGGTGAACAGGGTCGCGGCTTTGCGGTAGTTGCCGATGAGGTGCGCGCTCTTGCCGAACGTACCACCAGGGCTACCAAAGAAATCAGTACAATGATAAAATCCATCCAGGCAGAGACTTTGGCCGCCGTTACATCCATGGGAGAAGGGGTTGACGAAGTTACACGCGGCACAGCCGAAACTGCCCGCTCAGGAGAAGCCCTGGAAGACATTCTGGAAAAGATCAACGAGCTTTCGATGCAGATCAGCCAGGTAGCCACAGCTGCAGAGGAACAGACTGCCACCACCCACGAAATAACCAATAACATCCAGATGATCACAGATGTAGTAAACCGAAACGTGGATAATGCACGCAGCACCACTGAGGCAACCATAATGCTTGCCACCCAGGTGGACGATCTGCATCAGCTGGTCGGCAAATTCAAGCTTGCCAAGGCTCTTGAGTGGGACAGCAGCTTTGTCATGGGCATCAATTCAATCGATACTCAGCACCGCAAACTTTTCGACATGGTTAATGATCTTCATGACGCCATGCAGCAGAAACGAAGCAAGGAGGCGGTCGGACAGATACTGGGACGCCTGATAGAATACACCGCATCACATTTTGCCACAGAAGAGGATGCCTTCCGCACCACACGCTATCCTGATGAAACCGCACATAAACAGGAACATGCCAAACTGGTGGAACAGGTACTTCAACTGCAGGGAAAATTCAATGCCGGCGAGGCGGTGCTCACACAAAGTGTCATCGAGTTCCTACAAGGCTGGCTGATTAACCACATAAAGGGAACTGACAAGCGTTACGCCCCTCACCTGATAAAGAATGGTATCCGCTAATGATTGCAATCATAGATTACGGCATGGGCAACCTCTGCTCCGTTCAGAAAGGCTTTGAAAAGATCGGAGCCAAAGCTGTCATCACAGCAGACCCTCAGGCTGTGCTTGAAGCTGACAGAATTGTTCTTCCTGGTGTAGGCGCCTTCCGGGACTGCATGCACAACCTTGAAGAAGGGGGTTTTGTTGAACCGATCCTTCGCGTTATCGCAGAGGGACGGCCGTTTCTGGGAGTGTGCGTTGGTATGCAACTGCTCTTTACCGACAGTGTCGAATTCGGACTCTACCAGGGACTGAATGTGATTCCCGGGCATGTACTCCGTTTCCCCGATGGTGTACGGGAGCAGGACGAAATCCTGAAAGTCCCCCATATGGGCTGGAACCAGCTTCACGTTACCCATAGACCTCCTGCCTTTGACGGCATCAAAGAGGGCACCAACGTCTACTTCGTCCATTCCTACTACGTCAAGCCGGAAGATGAATCCGTAATCGCCGCCACCACCAGCTATGGCATTGATTTCTGTTCTGCTGTCTGGAAGGACAATGTTGTGGCAACACAGTTTCATCCGGAAAAATCCCAGGACGCAGGATTGCGGATACTGAAAAATTTCGCAGAAATTCACTGAGCCACCAAGTACACAAAGAGCTGCAAAGGAATTTCATCCGGAACATTCCTTGGAGTCGTGTCTCTCGTGGTAACAAAAGGATGATGAATGCTAGTCATACCCGCCATTGATTTGAAGGAAGGCAAGTGCGTCCGTCTTGAACAGGGGCTGATGGACAAGGATACAATTTTTAACGAGAATCCTGCTGCTCAGGCTCTTGATTGGCAAAATCAAGGTGCCGAACTGCTGCATCTGGTCGACCTGGATGGGGCCTTTGCCGGTGAACCCAAAAACAGGGCAGCCATCGAAGCCATTATCAAGACCATCTCCATTCCGGCTCAATTGGGCGGCGGAATCCGTGACCTGGCAACCATCGAAGCATATCTGTCAATGGGACTGTCACGCGTAATTATTGGTACGGCGGCCCAGCGCAATCCCGAACTTGTGCGCGAGGCCTGTGTCAGATACCCGGGACGCATTGTGGTTGGCATTGATGCAAAAGACGGCATGGTAGCTGTTCAGGGATGGGCAGAAGTCACCGGCATCACTGCTGTTGAACTTGCCAAAAAATTTGAGGATTGCGGAGTATCGGCCATTATTTACACCGACATCAGCCGGGACGGCATGTTGCAAGGCCCCAACCTGGAAGCAACCCGCTCATTGGCCGAAGCGGTCTCCATACCGGTCATCGCCTCAGGCGGAGTGTCCAGCCTGAAGGACATCAAAGATCTTATGGCGATTGAGCATAGTGGCGTTACCGGCGTAATTACCGGCAAAGCAGTGTACACTGGATCGATAAAACTGGCCGAAGCCATTTCATTAACAAGAGGGCAGGCCTGATGCTGACCAAACGCATTATACCCTGTCTGGATGTCAAAGGGGGACGTGTCGTCAAGGGGGTGCAGTTTCTTGAACTGCGCGACGCCGGCGACCCGGTCGAGATTGCCGAGATGTACGATCATCAGGGGGCAGATGAGCTGACGTTTCTGGACATCACTGCTTCGAGCGATGATCGGGACACCATTGTGGATGTGGTACGCCGCACGGCCGAAAGAGTCTTCATGCCGCTCACCGTCGGTGGAGGCATACGTACGGTTGAGGATATCCGCCGTATGCTCAATGCCGGAGCGGACAAAACATCCATCAATACGGCGGCTGTCCATCGACCCGATTTCGTACGCGAAGCTGCCGAACGTTTTGGTTCCCAATGCACTGTCGTGGCAATTGATGCTCGCAGGGTACCGGGCGAGAAACGATGGGAAGTTCACACACATGGCGGTCGCAAGCCCACGGGTATCGATGTCATTGAATGGGCCGTGAGGATGGAAGCTTACGGCTCAGGTGAAATCCTCCTTACCAGCATGGATTGCGATGGCACCAAGGATGGCTATGATCTCGAATTGACACGCGCAGTTGTCGATGCAGTCTCAATTCCGGTGATAGCATCGGGGGGCGTCGGAAATCTGGAACATCTTTACGACGGTTTTACAAAGGCCGGAGCCAGCGCTTGTCTGGCTGCATCCATCTTCCACTACCGTGAATACACTATTGGTGAAGCCAAACAGTACCTGCATGATAAAAATGTTTCCGTAAGGCTCTGAATAAGATTGTAAATGCTGTGTGGAAGCTTGGGCACATGCAGATTTACAGCACGAGGTTAGTCAATGAACGACAACATCCTTAATGATGTTTATCAAGTCATACTCGACCGCAAGGCCAATCCGGGCGATAGTTCTTACACCGCGTCCCTGATGAAAAAAGGTCTTGATACGATTCTCAAGAAAGTGGGTGAAGAGGCTACTGAACTCGTGATAGCCGGCAAAGGAGAGGTCCGCGAACAGATAGTCTATGAGACTGCTGATCTTTTCTTTCACACGCTGGTTCTTTTGGGACATCAGGGGATTTCCCCGGAAGAAGTCTATGCAGAACTTCGCCGCAGATTTGGTATATCCGGTATCGCTGAAAAAAATGCGCGCACCAGCACAAGTGGTTGATCCAACTAAGCATCTGCTTTTATGTGTTGACAACTGTGCGTTAACTGTTATTCTATAAAACTCTCAAAATTTTTACATCACGGCGTAGCAATCACGTCATCTATGCAGTCACTTCAAAATGAGGGGAGGGATATGGATGCCGGGAGTAAAAATCAAGGAAAGTGAGCCGTTTGAACTCGCTCTGAAGAAATTCAAAAAACAGTGTGAAAAAGCAGGAATTCTTTCCGAAGTCCGCAAACGCGAACATTACGAAAAACCAAGTATCAAACGCAAGAAAAAGGCCATCGCAGCTCGCAAACGCGCCCTCAAGAAACAGCGCAAAATGATGGACTAGGGATAACGATGACACTCAAAGAGCAGATAACAGATGCGATGAAGCAAGCCATGAAAGCACGTGATGATTTGCGTCTTTCCGTCATCCGCATGATCCGCTCAACAGTGCAAAATCGTGAAATTGATCAGAGACAGGAACTGGATGACCAGGGAATAATCGAGGTAGTCTCGACCCTGGTCAAACAGCGCCGAGAATCAATCCGTCTTTACCAGGAAGGTAACCGGCAGGATCTGGTTGCAAAGGAAGAAGCGGAATTGGCTATCCTGCTCGGTTTTCTCCCCACACAACTCAGCAGCAATGAAATCTCTGATTTGGTAGTAAAGGTTATTGGCGAAATAGGGGCATCGGGCATCAAGGACATGGGACGGGTCATGAAGACGCTCACTCCAGTGACGGCAGGCCGGGCTGACGGCAAAGTTGTCAGCGACATGGTGAAACAGCATCTTTCCTGACCGCCACACGAATATCCGGCCTAACAGCTGAATATTCGACCGCGAAGGGGCTATCACTATTGATCGCCTTTTTTTTTGGCCATACTGAGAGTTTCTAATGAGTCTTCCGGACATCCTCATTCTGATGACCCTGCTGTTTTTTGCCATCAAGGGGTTGACTCGCGGGCTCATCAACGAAACTGCCTCACTTGCCGCCCTTATCCTCGGAGGTTGGCTCGCATACCGTTACTACCCGGCCTTTTCCATTCCACTACGGAACATCCTGCACATTCCAGCCCATGCAGCTGCTTTTTTAGCCTTCATGCTTCTGCTGATGCTGACAGGATTCATCGCCCACGTCCTTGGCAATATCATCACCACAGCTTTGCGGGTCATCATGCTTGGCACCCTTAACCGGGTTGGAGGATTGCTGATTGGAGCCGCAGAAGGTGCGTTGCTGCTCAGCATGCTCTTCTGCATCGGGACAGCCGATTTCATGCCTGGGATAATGAAGCAGAAGATTCATTCAAACCAGTCGGCTGCAATGTTTGCCCAGCTGGGCGACCAAATGCTCTCCGTTTGGCGTGGAAAAACAGGCAGTCAGCCATGATTCCAGAAGAAAAAATCCGCGAAGTCCTGGAGCGGCTTTCCATTGTGGAAGTTGTCTCGGACTACGTTCAGTTGCGGCGCTCAGGCAGTAATTATACAGGGCTTTGCCCGTTCCACGGAGAGAAGACCCCTTCATTCAACGTCAATCCGGCTCGGGAAATATTCCACTGTTTCGGATGTGGCGCCGGTGGGAATGCGCTTTCATTTGTCATGAAAATCGAAGGCCTGGCTTTTCCCGAGGCGGTCAAAATGCTGGCCCGCAAAGCTGGCATCGAGATTGAAGAGCGGCAACTGACGCTTGCAGAAAAGCAGGCCCAGAACGATCGACAGGCTTTTCAGCGAATAAACGACCTGACAGTAGAATATTACCGATCGGTCCTTGAGCATTCACCGGCAGGCGCCGTTGCCCGGAAATATCTTGAAAAACGCACAGCCACGGGAGAAATTGCCGCGGCATATCAGCTTGGATATGCATCAGACCGAAGTGATGGCCTGGTGCAACATCTTAAGGCAAATGGGGCTGACCTGGAGAAGGCCCTGAAACTTGGAATCATACGAAAAAGCGACAGAGGCTGGTATGACCTGTTCCGCAGCCGCCTGATGTTTCCTATATGTGATCCGAAGGGAAATACTATCGCTTTTGCCGGACGAGTACTTGACGCTTCCCTGCCCAAGTACATAAATTCGCCTGAATCGCCGCTCTACCACAAGAGTTCTGTGCTTTTTGGCATTAACATGGCTCTTCCGGCCATACGATCTGAAAACAGTGTCATAATTGTGGAAGGGTACTTTGACCATTTGGCGCTTTTTCGGGCAGGCATTCGCAACGTGGTTGCAACCTGCGGCACTGCGCTGACTGCCAGTCATGCGGCTTTACTGAAACGTCATGCAGCAAAGGTATTTACCCTGTTTGACAGCGATACGGCAGGCCGCAAGGCAACCATTCGGTCCATGGAACTTTTCCTTGAACAGCGGTTGCCGGCTTATGTCATAACTTTGCCAGCCGGTGATGATCCGGATAGTTTTCTGGCCTCCAACACTGTGGAAGATTTTCGCAGCCGACAGACAAAAGCCCGGCCGGCTTTTGATTTTTTTGTGCGATCCTTGCTGGCAGCAACACCCGCCGACAGTGTCGATAATAAAGTACGGGTGATTGATGAGCTAGCACCCAGGTTTCGTAAAATTGCGGATCCGGTTGAACGAGATCTCTATGAGAAAGAGATCTGCCGCTTAATGGCGATTGCACCGCATGCTTTTCGCAAGCGTCTCGGTGGAATGGATCTCACAGCCCGGGATATCGATGGAGCTCAGTCACCTCGCCCCTCCCGCCAGGGAGACAAGCGGCAGGAAACACTGCTTGCAGTTATGATCAGATACCCTGAAGCACGTCGGGAAATCTGTGGTACCGGAGCTAATTCGTTTTTTGATGGCCCTTACCTGGAACTGGCACAACGGATAGCCTCCGCCTTGTCAGACAACGAAGACATTCAGGTTTTGCGTCACTTGACCGAAAAGATAGAAGATGAAGAACTCAAGATGATTCTGACACGTCTGCTTGTTTCCGATGATCATCTTGCGGACATAAATTGGCGGGATGTTTTTGACCATTGCCGGCGCGGTCGGGAGAAAAAAGCCCTCGGTTCAATGAAGGACATTGCAGCACAATTGGCTGTTCTGGAGCCGGACAGCGAAGAATACACGGCACTGCTGCAACAGGCTGATGCATTGCGCACCAGAAAATCGAGACTGTAGCTAAGCGCTACTTTTTGAGGTGAAAGAATGGCAAAGAAAAATATGGATGAAGTCAAACAATTGATAGACCTCGGCAAGGAAAAAGGCTTCCTTACCTTTGACGAAGTAAATGACATTCTCCCTCCAGATATTGCCACCGAACAGATCGATGATGTTATGGGCATGTTCGGAGATATGGATATTGAAATTGTTGATTCTTCCCAGAAAGTAAAGATTCCAAAACTCAAAATAGATATGGAAGAAGATGAAGAAGCCGAAGGCGAGGCCGAAGAGGTAGAATTTGAACCGGGCTCCATTGGTCGAACCAGCGATCCTGTACGTATGTACCTTCGGGAAATGGGATCAGTTTCACTACTTACTCGTGAGGGTGAAGTTGAAATAGCAAAGCGTATTGAAGATGGTGAAAGAGATGTTGCCAGTGTTATTCTCAACACGCCAATCACAATCAAAGAAGTAGTGCAACTGGGAGAGAAACTGCGTAAATTCCAGATTGGCGCCTCTGAGATCAGCAAAGAAGTTGAAGAGGAAGTACTTGAAGAGGATGAAGAGGATGTGCCTAAACTGCGCATCCTGGAAATAATCGATGCAATTGCGGCTGGTGACCAGGAGTTGACCGCCCTTGCTACCGAGATTGAAGATTCAAAAGCAGTTGCTAAAAAACGTGAGATGGAGAAAAGGTTACGCGAGGTCAAGGATCATCAGGAGGAGTTGCTTACTTCCCTGCGCCTCAAGGACCGCCACATCAACAAGATTTCAGAGCGACTAAAAGAGCTTTCTTATACGGTCGACCGGATGATGAGAGAATTGTCCGACCTTGAAAAGCTGATACCTTCAGACAAGCTCAAGATTCTTATCGACAAGTATCAGAAAGATGAAGAAAAAGCGGCTGCTGAAATAAAGAAACTTAAACTCAGTGCGGAAGAAATCGACAAACTCGACAAACGGCTAAGGACAGCAGCCCGCAAACAGCAAAAAGTAGAGCAGGAATCGGGGTTCAAGGCCACCGCGCTCTCCACTGCGCTTAAAGCTATCGAAGAGGGTGAATGCAAGGCGCGGCTTGCCAAGTCAGAACTCATCGAAGCCAACCTGCGACTCGTTGTATCCATCGCGAAAAAATACACCAATCGCGGCCTGCAGTTTCTTGACCTGATCCAGGAAGGAAACATCGGCCTGATGAAGGCTGTCGATAAATTTGAATATCAGCGCGGATATAAATTTTCCACCTACGCAACATGGTGGATTCGCCAGGCTATTACACGTGCCATTGCCGATCAGGCGCGCACCATACGTATTCCGGTGCACATGATCGAAACCATCAACAAGTTGATCCGCACCAGCCGTCAGCTTGTTCAGGAAAACGGACGTGAGCCATCTCCTGAAGAAATTGCGGAGCGCATGCAACTGCCCCTCGAAAAGGTGCGCAAAGTTCTCAAGATAGCCAAGGAACCTATTTCTCTTGAAACACCAATTGGGGAGGAAGAAGATTCGCATCTTGGAGATTTTATTGAAGACAAGGCAGTGGTATCGCCCATTGAGGCGGTTATCAAGGCAAACCTTTCCGAACAGACTGCCAGAGTTCTTTCCACCCTGACCCCTCGCGAGGAAAAAGTTTTGCGTATGCGTTTCGGCATAGGCGAAAAGAGCGACCACACCTTGGAAGAAGTAGGCCAGGATTTTGAAGTAACCCGTGAAAGAATTAGGCAGATTGAAGCTAAGGCCCTGCGCAAGCTCCGTCATCCGAGCCGTAGCAAAAAGCTGAAGAGCTTCGTTGAGTAAATATGTTTAGAAGTAACCTAGTGAAATTTGGGATCAAGCCGGTCCTCTGCTGCATCCTCGTGGTGTTGTTGGGGGCCGGCGTTGTTTTTTCTGCTGAACCGGATGATTCAGGCCTTTTTGTCGAAGCTTTCAATGCTTCCCACCAAAAAGACTATCTGCTCGTCATTGAGAGATTAGAACGCCTCCACCAGATATTTCCGGACACCCCCCTGCGTGACATTTCACTGCTCCTGATGGCACGGGCCGCTTTTAAATCAGGGGATAACGATCTGGCTGCAAAAACGATCAGGCTGTTCACTCAAGAGTTCCCTGAAAGCAATCTGGTACCGAGCATAGAGGAAGAGTTACTGGCCCTGGCGAAGCGCCAGAAAAAAGGCGAGAAGCTGCTTCCCACCAAGCAATTACGAGTAGCAGCCCAAAAGGTGCGTTCTGATCGGATTGCCATGGAACAAGCTGCAGCATTGAAGGCAGAACAGGAACGACTTGAGCGGGAAAAGGCGGAGCGGGTTCGTATCGCAAAAGAAAAAGCCGAATCCGAGCGCAAGGAACGCGAGCGCCTTGCTGCTGAAAAAGCGGCGAAAGAAAGCATACGGTTGGCTATTTCACTTCCTCAGGATATTCGACAGATCGAAGCCGGTACACATGGCAAGATCCTGTTTGAACTGCACAATAAAGGAATTACCAGCGAAAATTTTCATCTGGCGGTGCCCCTCCCCGCTGAGTACGCTCCGGCCTTGACAGCCGTTGATAAGACTGAAGCGCTCCAACAAATATCCCTGGCTGCTGGAGAAACCTTCAAAGGTGTGCTTAACATCAAAATGCCTGAGAGCAGGATTGACGGTTATAAACTCAGCATTCCACTCAAGGCTGTTTCCACCAGATTCAGCGATGTACATTTCTCAAAAGACATTCTGGTTGCGGCATCGGCTCCTCTGGTCAGAGTAGTAGCCAGGCCTCTTCCCTCACAGACATCGGGAGGAGGAATAGTTACCTATCGTATTACCACGATCAATGCGGGGTCACTGACTGCACGAGACCTGACTGTGCGTACGATCCTGCCGCAGCAGTTGGAATTCGTCCAGGCGGCCGGCACACACCAGAAAGAATCGCCGGGAGTTTTTTCTTTCAAAATCGATGTTCTGGAAACGGGTAGAGTTGAGGAGTTCACCCTTACTGCACGAGTAAAAGAAGATATTGAGGACAAACAGGAACTGCGCTGCAGAATTGAAGTAACAAATAGACAGCTGCAGTTGAAAGAAGTCTTTAACTCAGCCGCAGCTGTGGTGGTAAAAAAATAGTTTTATTATAACACAACCAGATTATCGCGATGCACTATCACATCTCCATAGCGATATCCCAGTACTTCTTCTATTTCCTTGCTCTTACGGCCTGCCAGTTTAGCGATCTCGGTTACTGAATAATCCGCCAATCCACGAGCAAACTCTTTGCCGTCCAGCCCACAGATGCGCACACAGCCCCCCCTGTCAAAACGACCCTCCACCTGGACTACTCCTGACGGCAAAAGACTTCTTCCTTTTTTCTGCAGCACTTCACGCGCCCCGTCATCAACCGTAATCCTTCCGGCAGGCTTGAGAGTGTAAGCGAGCCAGTGCTTGCGGCGGTTCAATCCGGCAGCGGCTGGAAGGAAAAGAGTGCCGACTTCACTCCCTTCCATTGCGTTAATGATGATTCCTGCTTGTTTGCCTAAAAGCAGCATGGTGGGAGCGCCGTTTCTGGCAGCTTTTTTGGCGGCAGCCACCTTTGTGGCCATACCGCCGGTACCGACAGCGGAGACGGCACCGCCTGCCATACGCTCGATATCACGGGTAACCGACCTCACCAGGGGAATCAACTGCGCCGCGGGGTCAGTTCGGGGATCGGCATCATAGAGACCCTCGATGTCGGTGAGGATCATCAGCAGGTCAGCCTCAGCCATATTGGTTACCAGTGCCGACAGGTTGTCATTGTCGCCGAACTTGATTTCATCCACCACCACCGTATCATTCTCGTTGATTACTGGAATGATGCCGAAGCCGAGCAGAGTATCAACAGTGGCACGGGCATTGAGAAAACGCTGCCTGCTCGCCAGATCCTCACTGGTGAGCAGCACCTGTGCTACCTTGAGACCATGTGGCTTCATGGCTTCCTCATAGGCCCGCATCAGGCGGGTCTGCCCTATGGCAGCAGCGGCTTGTTTCTGAGGAATAGTCTTCGGCTTCTCTAGCAGCCCCAGTTCGCTGCGTCCGGCGGCAATTGCTCCTGATGAAACAACTACTACCTGCACCCCCTGCCCGCGCAGTGCTGCAATGTCATTGCAGATGCTTCCGATGACGGTCATATCAAGGGCACCGTCATCGTCGGTCAGCACGCGGCTACCGATCTTGACCACCACTCGCTTGACGCCCTTCAGAAGTTTTTTGCGCATCACCACTCCTCCTCGGCCCTGCCCCACAGCCGCCGGGCGATCTCATCAAGAAGTTCTGGAATTCCTTCTCCGGTGGCAGATGAGATGGGAAACGTGCTGACCCCCTTTTTCTCGAACCAGGCTCTGATTTCCGGGAGCTGTTCCCGTGTTTGGGGAAGATCCATTTTCGTAATCACCACGACCTGCTCTTTAGCAGCCAATTCGGCGCTGAACATGGCGAGTTCGCGGGAAACAGCCTGATACTCGGCAATGGGATCACGCTCCGGCATCCATGATATGTCCACAAGGTGCAGAAGAATGCCGGAACGTTCCAGGTGTTTCAAGAAGCGGTGGCCAAGACCGGCACCCTCATGAGCACCCTCGATGATGCCTGGTATGTCAGCCATGACAAAAGAAAGTTTATTCTTGTAAGGCACCACTCCCAGGGAAGGCTTGATGGTGGTGAATGGGTAATCGGCAACTTTAGGGCGTGCTGCTGATATTTTGCTGATCAACGAAGATTTGCCGGCATTGGGCAGCCCCAGCAGCCCCACATCTGCCATAAGCTTCAGCTCCAGGCGCACCTTGCGCTCTTCACCTTCCTCCCCCGGTTGAGCGAATTTGGGAGCCTTGTTGGTAGCACTGGCAAAACGGGCATTACCCTGCCCCCCTCTGCCTCCCTTCAACAGAATCACCCGCTGACCGTTTTCGGTCAGGTCGGCCAACTGATCGCCAGTCTCCGCATCCCTGATGACCGTTCCTACCGGCACCCGAATCAGCCTGTCTGCACCAGCGGCTCCATGACGATCCTTGCCCATGCCGTTATGACCACTTTCCGCTTTCTGATGCGGCTTGTGGCGCAGCTCCAATAAAGTAGATAGATTGGAGACCGCTTCAAAAATCACGTCGCCCCCCTTGCCGCCATCACCTCCATTGGGACCGCCAAAGGCAATGAACTTCTCCCGCCGGAACGATACACATCCAGCTCCGCCGTGACCGGAAGAGGCAAACAAGGTTACTTCATCTATAAATTTCACGTTTTTTTACCCTTTATGGTGAGACATTTACATCAAGTTAGTAGCGACTTATTCCAAAAAGCTATTACATATTAGCAGCTTCAATCTTCTGATTGCCTTCAAGCCACTGCTGGATAGTAATCAGGCGGTCATTCCATTTATCACCGAGGCGCTCCTGCAAGAAGACCTTGAACAAGCTTTCAAAAAGCTGCATCCCCTGCTCCAGCAGAAACATGCGCTCGAAAAAAGCTGCTTCACGTTCACTCATCTCGTCAACTGTCCTGTCACGTTCAATGCGAATCTGGGGGCATTTGAGCGAGGCCAGGCCAAAGGTTTCTCCCTTAAGAGTCAGCTTCCACTGGTTTTCATCCTTCTCCAGATAGATAGTGGCACTGGTGATCTTCTTGCCGCCTTTGACGGCTGAAATCGCTTCCAGGTAATTATCCTGGGAGCCGGAGACCGATACCTTCTGAATGCCACCATCCTCGCTTCCACCTTGCAACTGGATGCGATCATCGATCCAGGCCGAGAAGCGTTCCCCCGAGCTGAAATGTCCGGCACGGCAGACAGAATATTCACCCTCACCATTCAGTCCGCGCTGCAGAATCCAAAGCATGAAATCCCAGCCCAACCACTGGTTGTCCCGCATCAAAGCGGCCGCTGAGTCGGAATTAGCCTGATTGGCAGCCTCAAGCTTGTCCAGCAGTTGTCCATCCAGCAGCATACGAGCACGAGCAAAGGGATGGATAGCAAGCGGATGCAATCCTTCAAATCCTTTGCGAAAAATATCTTCAAAACGTTCGACAGCGCTACTGCCAAGACTAAAAAGCGTGAGTATTCCGGTTTTCTGATCCCAGACCACATCCACCGTGGAAGGAACCGGCAGACACCTGGCCATCAATCGTACCTGGACCAGCTCCTTGATTTCCTCACGTTTCTTCTTTGGTGTACGACGCAGATTGGGGTATTGGGAAAGAAACATCCCTTCCTCACGTGCGGTATGTGATTTGAGAACTGCGGCAGGAATCTTGCGCTGGTCACGCCGTAGTGAAAACACCAGATAGTTGTCCCGCCAAAATGCAGAAGGTACATCAAAAACGGAATTATCAGGGTGATCAACCTGGGTCCACCCCTCGGAGAGTTCTTCGCTTGAGTTCTCTATGCTTTGAAAAGCCCTGGCAGACAGTTTCTGGGAAAACCATTGAAACTCGTCACTGGTGGGCAGATTGCCGGTAATTGTGAACTGGATGATACTGACTGTATTTGCATAAACTCCCATAATCGTTACTGCATCCTTTCTTATTCATCTGGTTGTACAAACGGTCTGACACTATGCCATAGATGGAAGTGAAGTTCCAATGTAATCAGGGCTAGGGTTGCCTTCCCTGCAGCAGACGATACTCTGAGCTGTTTATGGCAGAATGCCAGTAACCTGAAGTTTTACCCAGGAGGGTTCCCCCATAAAAGACTGCCACTACCAGCAGAGCAAACAGCCATCCGGCTATGGTAAATTTCCCGACAACACGCATTGAAAGAGCACCCTGGGCACGACATTGACTGATACAACGCCAGCAGCCAATGCATTCCGGAGAGTTGACGCTTTTTTTGTGCATTACATCGATATAAGTCGGGCAGACTTGACTGCAGACACCGCACGAAACGCAAATCGTCCTGTCGCGTGTTACGCGGAAAGGCGACAGGGTGGCCACCAGACCCAAGAGGGCGCCATAGGGGCAAAGATATCGACAAAAGGGATTGCGCAACAGCAGCGACACCGCAAATAATCCAAGAATAATACCAAGAGCCGCAGGTGAAATGTGCATGAAGAAATCCAGCAGACGCACATCGGACATTTTATGATAATCGGACATGATAAACGCCTGCAAAGCATGGACATCCATCATCAGCACAATTGAGTAAACAAAGAAAATCAGCAGCAGATACTTTATCCCGCGCAGCGTTACATCAAGCCAACCCGGCGGCTTCAATAAACGCCGGAAGAAGTGAAAACCTGATTTCCAGGAACATTCGGAAATGGTAGCCACCGGGCATATCCATGAGCAGAAAGAACGCCGTAAAACCAGCGACACAGCCAACACCGATAGAAAAATCACCACAGCCGCCGGATGAATCGGATTTATACCCAGACCCTTGATCCAGCCTGACAAACCCAACAATCCTGAGATGGGAAGAAATGCTTCAATCCCTACGGGACGGGCAACCGGTTCGGTGGTGCCACGGACATACATCACAAAGTGGTAAAAACGGAAGCCAAGCAGGAGGGTGAAACAAAGGAATGAAAACTGGATCAGGATGCGAAGCGGCTGAACGTACCGGGCAGACATGATTTCTCCGAGATGCGGGGGTACTTCTCTTGTAGCATAAAGCCATGAGGTTCACAAAGGAAAGCAAGTCTCGCCTCCTCCAGAGCCCTCATGGCTTTGTCATACTATCCCCTCTGTCTCGAGGTTATTCGGTTTTCATGGCAACATAATGGATACTGCCATCCTGGCGTTTGAGAAGCAGGCGAACCAGATCGCCTTTTTTCAGAGCAGCGAGCAAACTGCGGAAACTTTCTAATGTTTCAGGACGTTGACCGTTGACCTCGATAATGATTGAGCCAGTTGCAACGCCTGCCTCTTCTGCAGATGATCCCGGTTTTACCTCTGTAACAATAAGTCCCTTGCTTTCCTTCATTCCCATACGGTCAGCCAGTTCTTTGGAAAGTTCCTGCACCGTAATGCCAATCTTATCGCCATCGCCACTGCCACTGTTTGGTACAGCAGCCGCTATCTCTCCATCCTTCAATTTACCGACCGTTACGAACACATCCTGTTTTTTCCCCTCCCGAAAGATCACCAGCTTGACCTTCTTGTTGATCGGGGTTCCCGCCACAAAACGGGGAAGCTCATTGCCGTCAATGATCCGCCTGCCGTCATACTCCAGAATGATATCACCGGTCTTTAACCCTGCTTTCTCCGCAGGCGTGTCTTTCTCAACACTGGCAATCAGCGCTCCTTTTTCGGACTCAAGCCCGAAAGATTTGGCCAACTCCGGTGTCAAGGGCTGAAACCTGACACCGAGATAACCCCTGGTCACCTTGCCATTGCTGCGCAATTGTTCAACAACAGCCTTGACAGCATTGATCGGAATCGCAAATCCGATGCCACCGGCACCACCGCTGAGGATTGCGGTATTTATGCCGATTGCCTTACCGTCGGAACTGAACAATGGACCACCTGAGTTGCCGGGGTTGATGGAGGCATCTGTCTGAATGAAATCGTCATACGGGCCGGTACCAATCACACGCCCCTTGGCGCTGACGATGCCTGCTGTCACTGTGTGGGAGAGACCGAATGGGTTGCCAATCGCCATGACCCATTCACCTACCTCAAGTGAATCGCTGTCCCCCAATTCGACATGTGGAAGTGCCTGTTTATCACTTATTTTGATCAACGCGATATCCAGTTTGTCGTCTTTTCCCTTGAGCTCGCCTTTCAACTCACGTCCATCTGAAAGCTTGACCATTACCTCATCTGCATCGTTGACCACATGATTATTGGTGATGATATAACCTTCCGCACTGATGATGAAACCGCTGCCAAGACTCTGCTCGCGGCGCGGCCGCTGCTGAGGATTTTCATCATACATGCGTCCGAAAAAATCTTCGAAGAATTCATCAAAAGGTGTTTGGGGCTGTTGGGAGTGGGGGCGACGCATACGTTGCTTGGGTTTGATGGTTTTAGCTGTTCGAATGTTGACTACAGTTGGCGTGAGCCGTTTGGACAGTTCCACAAAATCAGGACTGACCGGCTTGGCGAGTGAGACTCCAGGGAATACGAGCGCAACAACTACCCCTGTCACCCAAAGACGTACCGCTGAGACAATGGTTTTCGGCATAATTTTTCCTCCTTGACCAGTAAAATAACAGCGAAGGGCGGTTCGCCATCGCGATTCCGCCCTCACCAACTCTTGCTACAATATAACAACTAAAAGTTGAAAATCAATGCCTGCAAGCTGTCATTCTTGTACTCTACTTACGACCTGGAAGCTGACCGAAATGGATAAAGCCTTCGAATCAGAAAGCACAGAAATTACCCCTCACGCAAGATGTATCCCTGGCCGCGCACAGTGTGTATCAGCTTGGTTGGGTAGTCCTTGTCAACTTTCTTGCGCAGGTAGTTGACATAAACGTCGATAATATTTGTGAAGCTGTCAAACGCATAGTCCCATACATGTTCTGCAATCATTGCACGTGAAAGTACAGTGTTAGGGTTGCGAACCAGATATTCCAGGAGCCCGTATTCCTTAGCCGTAAGATCTATTTCCTTATCGCCGCGCCATACCTTATGGGAAACCGGGTCCAGCCGCAGGTCTGCAAAATGAATTTCAGCACCACGGTCCTGCTCGCCGCGACGCAGCAGAGCCCTGACGCGGGCTGTCAGCTCGGCAAAGGCAAACGGTTTGGTGAGATAATCGTCCGAACCGGCATCCAGTCCGGAAACTATGTCATCGGTTGTGCCGCGTGCAGTGAGCATCAGTACAGGAATATGCTTGCCCGCTTCACGCAGTTCCTTTACTACAGCCAGGCCGTCTTTTTTCGGGAGCATCACATCCAGAATCACCAGACTGAAGTCACCTGCCAGCGCCTGCTTCAAACCTTCGGCACCATCATAGGTAACCATCACTTCATATTGGTCTTCTTCAAGACCACGCTTGATAAAACCGGCTACTTTTTTTTCATCTTCAACAACAAGAATCTTCATGATCTCCCCCTTGCCTCTGTAGGTTGCTGTTATTATTTCTGAAACAGAGAATCCATACGCCTCATGATTTCCGACGATGACTCTTCTACCGATTTATTGGTTACATCGATAACCATCCATTCCGGATGGCGCCGATAAAATTGCCTGCAATAAGCTATTTCATCCTCGACCAACTGATAATCGGCATAACTGCCGCGCGTGCTCTGACGCATGTTGATCAGTCGTGAAGCCCGAATCTCCACCAACCGTTTTGGATCGATTATCAAAGCTACTATCCGGTTCTGATCAATCTGAAACAGCTCTTCGGGAGGCTCAATCCCCTTGACCAGGGGCACATTTGCCACCTTGTAGCCTTTATGCGCCAAATACATGGAGAGCGGCGTCTTCGATGAACGCGAAACACCAATCAGCACCAGATCCGCCTTATGCAGATAGCGCGTTTCCTGACCGTCATCATGCTTGACCGTAAAATCAACGGCTGCAATGCGGCGGTGATATTCCGGATCAATGCGGTACAGAAGCCCGGGAATTTCTTTTGAGGGCGCTCCGAGATACCGCGAGAGGTTATAAATCAGGCCGGTGAGCAGGTCCACAACCATCAGGCCATGTTCTTCAGCAATCCTTTCAACAATCTGAGACAGGTTCGGATCAACCAGGGTATACACCACCAACCCGGGATCATTAACGACAACAGACATGGCTCGCTGCACATCTTCCTGGCTGCGAATCTGACAAAGGCGCTGAACCCGGACATCTTCATCATAAAACTGTGAAAGAGCAGCCCTTATAACTCTTTCGGCCGTTTCACCGGTTGCATCGGAAATCACATAAATGATTTTCATCTATTACATCCTGGTTTCATTAGCCTACTGTTATATTTCTAATTAGAAGAAGGTGTTTTGTCAAGAAATTTTGTTGCGAATAATCAGACCCTCTGCTAATTTTTCAATCTTTAACTACCTTACCTTGAAGCGCGAAGGCGACACAATGACCCAAACCTGGATCGAAATATCCTGCGATGTTCCCGCCGATTTCGCAGACGTTGTGGCAGAATTCCTGACGGAAATCTCCGGTAACGGGGTTTGCACGGAAAATCTGAATGTGGATGCCTTTTCACATGATGAGATCCAGCATTCATCGCAAGTTACAATTAAAGCATATTTTCCCTCCACCGATCCCATTCAGACCAAGATGAATGAAATCAGTTCCTTTCTCGAACAGCTGACATCCCAGCATCCCGGCCTAACCCTGCCTCCCCCTTCGCTGTCAACCGTCAAAACGGAAGACTGGAGCAGCAGTTGGAAGGAACATTTCAAGCCCATGCGGGTAGGTCGGCGGCTGATGATCGTGCCGTCCTGGGAGGAAGCCCATCCGCGGCCAGATGATATCGTTCTGCAACTGGACCCCGGCATGGCTTTCGGCACCGGTGGCCATGAGACAACCCGCCTCTGCCTTGAACTGCTGGAAGAGATCATGGATGACATGCCGACCCTGCAGATCCCTTCAGTTCTCGACCTTGGTACCGGCTCAGGCATTCTTGCCATGGCTGCGGCTCGTCTGGGCGCGGGTCGAATCTGCGCTGTGGATATTGATCCGCAGGCAGTCGAAGTGGCGCAAGAGAACCTGGCTATCAACAATCTATCTGAACAAGTCCAATGTTCCACCACTCCTTTGGAATCACTGAGTGGCGAATTCGATATCATTCTTGCAAATATTCTTGCTGAAGAGTTGGTCAGACTTGCTCCCCAGATCATGGAGCGTCTTGCACCCGGCGGCAGACTCGTACTTTCCGGTATTCTGTCTGAGAAAGAAAAACTGGTTCGCATGGGGTTCTCCCAACAGCCGGTGGAATATTGTGAGACACGCAACCAGGGTGATTGGGTGGCATTACTGTATCGCAAGGTCAGCCTTTAATGAGCAGCCGTCGATTCATGATCAAATCCCGCAGCATCTGTAATGGCTTCGCTACATTTGATGGCGACCTCTTCAACCACATGGTGCGCGTCCTACGTCTGGGACATGGAGACCCTCTCCTGCTCGTCGACGAGAGCGGTGTCGAGTATGAAGGCGTCATCAATCAAGTTGCCCGTGACTGGGTTGTCGTAAAAATAATGGCCTCCCCGAAAATATCAACAATCACCTCAGCACCGCGCATTACCATCTGCCAGGCCCTTCCCAAAGGAGAAAAAACCGAGCTTATTCTGCAGAAGGGTACTGAGCTGGGTGTTCATGATTTCTGGTTGTTCGGCGGATGCAGGTCAGTAGCCCGCATACGTGAAGACCAGCTTACGGCAAAACTGGAACGCTGGAAGCGGGTTACAGCCGAAGCGGCTCGCCAGTGCGGCAGACGAACCATTCCCGACATCAAATGGTTTAAATCGGCAAAAGAAGCTGCCGACTTAGCCGACCACGAGGTGCGGCTGCTTCTCTGGGAAGGGGAGCGCACCAACAGGCTCAAACAGATTCTTACCGGTCATGCCACACCTGCTTCGACCATAGTCGCCATTGGACCTGAAGGAGGCTTTGACCCGCTCGAAGTAGCACATTTTTCAAGCCGGTTATTCCAGCCCGTTTCCCTTGGCGAGAGGATCTTGCGCACAGAAACCGCTTCTCTTGCCATTACGGCTATATTACAGTATATATGGGAAGATATCTGATTCAAGGAGTCACAAATGAAATGTCCCAAATGCGGATACAATAGCTTTGAATTTCATGACGCCTGTACGAAATGCTCCCATGACCTTACCGGTTATAAAAACACCTTCGGTCTCAAGGCGATTGTTATTCCCCAGGCGGCACGCTCCGTCATGGCAAACAGCTTGAATGGAACACTCCTGGATAATCAGCAACCAGATGAAGTTGATGAAACCGCTGAAATGTTTTCTTTTGACCTTGCTGACGAAGGAATGGACAGCGGCGTAGTTACGGCCGATATCCAGGAAGATCCCTTCAATTTTGGGAACGAAGATAGCAGTGAGAGCAGTTTTGGAGAGTTTTCATTCAACGATGAGCCGGAGCGGGATCAGCCTGCAGCTGGTGCGGATGACAAGAACGACCACTTTTCCAGCCTGCTGGAGTCCACACCCGAAGATCCTTTCGCGGTTCAGGACCCTGTACCTCCCCCTCCCCCACAGAAAGCGACTTCACCCGGTGAATTCGACCTTGATAGTTTTTCATGGGATGAACCGGAACCGACAGGAACCGAAAAACCTGAAGAAGACTTCAACAACCTCTTTGGCAACAAAGACGACAAGAAATAACACCCATATGGATAGTGCAACTGAAGAGCGGGGTAACCCGCTCTTTTTTCTTTACATGGAGTCTCGCTGTGTCCCAACGCATCGCCATCCTTCCTGAAATCATTACCAACAAAATCGCTGCCGGCGAAGTTGTGGAACGCCCCGCTTCCGTGATCAAGGAGCTGATTGAAAATGCGCTGGACGCCGGCGCCACCGACATTGCGGTAGAAGTAACCGCAGGCGGCAGGCGGCTGATGCGCATTACCGACAACGGCCACGGCATGTCCAGGGAAGATGCCCTGCTGTCACTTGAGCGCCACGCAACCAGCAAAATCAAAACCGACAGTGATCTTGAAAGTCTGCTTACCCTTGGTTTTCGGGGTGAAGCGCTCCCCTCGATTGCCTCGGTCTCCCGTTTTCGGCTTGCCACCCGTGAGCCGGACAGCCTGGAAGGGACGGAGATAAACATGGAAGGGGGTCGTATTCGCGATGTCAAGGCCTGTGGCATGGCTCCCGGCACGGTCATCAGTGTTGAACAGCTTTTCTTTAACACTCCGGCTCGCCTGAAATTTCTGCGCAGTGCTGAAACAGAGGCTGCCCATGTGGCAGACAGCGTGACCCGCATGGCCATCTCACGGCCTGACGTTGCTTTCTGCTGCACCAGTGACGGTCGTGAACTGCTGCGAGTGCAGCGCGGGGATCTGTTGCGTCGACTGACACAGATTCTCGGCAAGACTTCCGCTGCTGCTCTTCATGCAGTACAAAGCTCGGCAGAGGGTATCGAGGTGACTGGTTTCATCTCCAGCCCAACGGCTGCCCGCTCCACCACATCTGCAATGTTCACCTACATCAATGGCCGTTTCGTGCGGGATCGGGTTGTACAGCATGCCATCATGCAGGCGTATCGCGGTGTGATCGACAAGGGACGCTACCCTGTGTGCGCTCTGTTTATTGCACTGCCCCCCGGTGAGGTTGATGTTAATGTTCATCCCACCAAACATGAAGTCCGATTTCGACGTCAAACACTGATGCATGACACACTGCAGAGTGCGATTGAAGAAGTACTGAAAGCGTCTCCCTGGCTGGCAAGCCGGCAGGTTATAGCGGCCCCTCCGACAACTCCGTCAGTCAGCCAGGCATATCTGGAGCGGGTTGCCGCCGCGGCGCAGACCTCCCTGAATCTTCCCCGGCGTGAGGTTCCTTCCTATACTGCGGCACAGACTGCGCCCCGTGTATCCGAGCCCACGCCCCATTTTCAGTCTGCACCCGCAGTTTTGGAACCACCCGCTGCTGTAGCAATAGAGTTGCCCGAGGCCACAGAGCCCCCAGCTTCCGCAGAGAATGGCTACTTTTCCTCGTTGACTATCATCGGTCAGTTCCATGCCGAATATCTCCTCTGCCAGTCCGGAAACGAACTGGTCGTTATCGATCAGCACGCTGCCAGTGAACGCGTTGCCTTTCAGCTGCTGCGCCGGCAATACGAATGTGGAGCCGTAGAGTCTCAGCGACTGCTGTTCCCTGAAACCGTGGAGCTGTCCTTCGGGGAAGTTGCAACGGCACAACGTTTCACCGCTGAATTAAGCGGAATTGGTTTTGAAATGGAGCCTTTTGGCGGCAACACGATCATTGTCAGCGCTGTCCCACGTCTGGCCATCGAGCGGGATTGCATCAGACTGGTACGGGACCTGTTGGGCGAATTGTCGCAGCTCGGAGCGAGCAGTGCCTTCCACGACATTCAGGAGAGCTTGCTTTCCAGGATCGCCTGCCACAGTGTCATACGTGGTCCGCGGATGCTGGAGCACCGCCAGATACGCGAACTGCTGCAGCGAATGGATGAAACTGACTTTGCCGCCTCCTGCCCGCACGGCCGCCCTGTCTCCCACACCATCACCCATGCCGAGCTGGAAAAGATCTTCAAAAGAACATGAATCCGCTCCCTACCCCCAAACTGCTCATCATCTGCGGCCCCACCGCCTCGGGTAAAAGCGACCTGGCCCTGGACCTCGCCCGCCAACTGGATGCTGAGATAGTCAACGCCGATTCCATGCAGGTGTATCGCGGCATGGACATAGGAACGGCCAAAACGACGCCTGCCCAGCGCGCTGAAATCCCTCATCACCTGATTGACATTGTAGATCCTGACCGGCTCTTCTCGGCAGCCGACTTTGTAACAGCTGCAGACGCCGCGATCGAAACCATTGCAGCCAAGGGCAAACGGATCATAGTAGTCGGGGGTACCGGTCTCTACATCCGCACCCTGCTCAGGGGATTGGTGGATTCCCCCAGCGGCGCCGGAGAAATTCGTCAGCAACTCCAGCAAGAGGCGTGCGAACTTGGCAATCAGGCCATGCTGGAGCGACTGCGCCTGGTTGATCCCGAGCTGGCAGAACGCATTCATCCCAACAACCTGGTGCGCATCATCCGGGCGCTGGAGGTACATCAACTTACCGGCATCCCTCTCTCCCAGTACCAGCAGGAGCATGGTTTTTCCACGCCGCGCTACCCGTTTCTGCAGATTGGACTCAAAGTCGAACGCCAGGAATTGTACCGCCGCATTGAAGAGCGAGTCGAACGCATGCTGAGCGAAGGACTGTTTGAAGAGGTACAAGGATTACTTGATGCGGGCTATGGTGCGGAGTTAAAATCTATGCGTGCCATAGGATACAAAGAGGCATGTGCCTTTTTGGCGGGAGAACTGGGACGGGAAGAAGCAACAGAATTGATCAAGCGTGACACACGTCGGTATGCGAAGCGACAGTTGACCTGGTTCACTGCGGATCCTGAAACAATATGGCTTGAATATCCAGGAAACTTTGCTAGTATTTCGAGGCATGCAATTGATTTTTTTGATAAGGAGGTCTGAACATGGCAAAAGCACCTTTCAATATTCAGGACCAGTACCTTAATCAGTCCCGGAAAGAACGAGTTCGCGTTGCTGTGACGATGATGTCAGGCACCAAACTGGAAGGGTTCATCAAGTCATTCGACAACTTTTCAGTACTACTGGATGCAACATGTGACATTCTGATCTACAAGCACTCCATCGCTACCATCACGTCGGCGGACGGTACCTTCCGGCTTCACCAGTAACAGCCAACTAACAGCAGTTCCAGCACCCCGACAGGGATGAACAGAATAGACAGGTTTAAAAATCCTGTGTATCCTGTTCATCCCTGTCGCTATTTTCGGCCACAAAAAGGTGCCTGTCATCGCAAACACCATCTCCAATGAAAATAAGATCCTGATCACCTGCGGAACCGCATTGCTCGCACTAATCGTATTCCTTCTCTACTTTTCCCATGCGGTTTTTCTGCAGCTTTTCATTGCCCTTGCCCTTGCCTACATATTCAATCCGGCGGTCAATTGGCTGGGAGTGCGGCGCATACCGCGGATTCCTGCCGTTCTGATCGTATTTACTGCTGCTGTGGTGGCTTTTATCGGATTTACACTATTTTTGGGATATTCCATCAGCAATGAACTATCGAGCATGCAGCTGAATCTGCCGGAGTACGCCCAGCACCTCTATGAGATAACTCCCCGGCCAATCAAAGAATATCTGCGCATTGAAACGCCTGAGAAGCTCTTTCTGCGTCTCAACGAACTGCTTCAGCAGGTACGCGGCATGGCTCCCGACCTGCTCAAACCGGTGCTGCTGTTTCTGCAGAGAGCCTTCTCCTCCACCATCTCATTCATCCTGGCGATCATTGGATATTTCATCATACCGGTTTATCTTTTTTACCTGCTTGTGGATCTGCCTAAATTGAAACTGTTTCTTGATTCGCTGATTCCCGCACGTTACCGGCCGGTGGCAGCTGAAAAACTTCTGGAAATAGATAGCATTCTTTCCGGCTTTATTCGCGGCCAGCTTTCGGTCTGCGCTATTCTGGCGGTGCTGTACAGTATCGGCCTCTACTTCACCGGAATCGATCTGGCGATTGCCATCGGCACCCTGGCCGGCATCACCTTCATCATCCCCTATGTCGGCACGATCATCGGCATCATTCTTTCTGTCATCATGGCCCTGCTCAAGTTTCAGGACATCCTCCATCCCCTGCTCTGCCTGGGATGGTTCTGCGTGGTTCAGGGACTTGAGGGAATGGTCATCACTCCCCGTGTTGTCGGAAACAGCGTGGGACTGCATCCGCTGATCGCAATTATCGCGCTGTTGATCGGGGGGCAGATATTCGGTCTCATGGGCATGCTTCTGGCAGTACCGGTGACGGCAGTCCTGCAGGTATTCCTGCGTTCCCTCGCACACCTCTATCACGATTCGCATTTTTACCGGGACCTGTCATGAGCGGACTTGTCATTGAATCTGTCTTACCCGGTTCAGTCATGGAGGAAATGGGAGTAGAAGCGGGCGACCGCCTGCTCGCGATCAACGCCCATCCCCTGCGGGACATCATCGATTACAGTTACCTGGTAGCGGATAACGAGCAGCTGGAGCTTGAAATCGAGCGTAAAGATGGTGAGTTATGGGAGCTGGAGATCGAACGCGAATCCCATGAACCGCTCGGACTGACCTTTCCGGCACCGCAGCCGGTCCGCTGCCGCAACAACTGCGTCTTCTGCTTCGTTCACCAGCTCCCCAAGGGGTTGCGCCGCCCTCTGTACGTCAAGGATGAAGATTACCGCCTTTCCTTCCTTAACGGCAATTACGTCACCCTGGCAAATCTTACGCCGGCTGAACTTGACCGCATCGTCGAGCAACGCCTGTCTCCGCTCTATATTTCCGTTCATGCAACCAATCCTGACCTGCGTGCCCGGCTGCTGGGAAGAAAAAGAATCCCGCCGATACTGGATCAACTGCGGACACTGGCCGAAAACCGCATCACCATGCATACACAGGTAGTGCTCTGTCCCGGGCTGAATGATGGAAATGAGCTGGAGCGGACCGTAACCGACCTGGCCGGTCTCTATCCGGCAGTGCAGTCACTGGCCATCGTACCGCTGGGCCTGACCGGCCATCGACAGCATCTGCCGCTGCTTCAACCGGTTGAGAGCGAGTATGCCCGCAACTTCATCGCCGTTTGGCAATCTCGCTCAGAACAGCTGGCACACGAGCTCGGCGAGCCGTTTCTTTTCCTGGCAGACGAATTCTTCCTCAAGGCAGGCATCCCCTTTCCACCCTTAAGGAAATACGGTGATCTGCCCCAGATTGAAAACGGTGTCGGCATGGTGCCGCTCTTCATGCGCGATGCAAAACTGACCCTGCGGAAAGCACGGCCTGTCGGTCCCTATCGTGCAACAATAGTGACAGGCGCATCGGCCTTTGGCTTTGTGTCTGATTTTCTGGTGCTGCTGGGGGAGAAGACCGGTCTGGAATTGGTACCTGTCGCGGTTGAAAACCGTCTCTTCGGGGAGCAAGTAACCGTCAGCGGCCTGGTGACCGGCAACGACATAGTTGCCGCGCTGGACGGCTTGCCTGTTGGAGACAGACTGATGGTGCCGGATGTGATGCTTAAGGAAGGGGAAGGTATCTTTCTGGACGGCATGTCACTGGAAGAACTGGGGCAGCACCTGGGCTGTGTCGCTACCGCCTTCGAGGCCTCTCCGCAGGGACTCTACCGCTCACTCGGATCATTGCGCCGGCATTAAATCCTGCCAACCCCATAAAAAGACTCAACCTCATATCCCTACCTGAACCGGTTTAAGTCAACCTGAAAGTCAAAAAATCCGCTCTCACACGAAGGCACAAGGCACGAAGGACAAAGATATCATCTCTCTGTGCCTTCGTGCCTTTGTGTGATCAAAGGATTGACGTGAACGGGAAAAGAGCAAGCGTGAAGGCGTCACGGATTCAGGCATACTCAACCTGCACCTGCATCATGCAATCGTGTGCCGGATGTCCTTGCCCTTGACCATGAAAATCACCATCTCGGCTATATTGGTGGCGTGATCCGCGATGCGTTCCAGATATTTTGAGATATAGGTCAATCTCATCGCGCGGGATATGGTCTGGGGATCCTCGATCATGTAGGTCAACAGTTCGCGCTGAATCTGCACATTGAGATCATCCACGAAATTATCGTCACCACAGACCTTGATGGCCAACTCGGCGTCGCCCCGCACAAAAGCATCCAGAGCCTCCTTCAGCATGGTTTCCGTCCATTGGGCCATGCGGGGAAGATCTATATAAGGCTTCAGCGGCGGATCGACATTCAATTCGCGGACGCGCTTGGCGATATTGGCGCACTGGTCGCCAATGCGCTCCAGATCTGTCACGATCTTGAGCGCCAGCGTAATGAAACGCAAGTCCCGGGCAGCAGGCTGGCGCAGGGCCAGGAGTTCCAGACATTTTTCATCCACCGCCACCTCCAGGGTGTTGACTTCATGATCCTGGGCAATGACCTGTTCAGCCAGCGGTGTATCACGATCCACCAGGGCTTTTATCGATCCCGCGATCATCATCTCCACCTTACCCCCCATGGCCAGAATCCGCGTGCGAAGATCGTTCAGCTCCATATCGTATGATGCACTGATGTGTACTCGTTCCATTACCCGAATCTCCCTGTAATATAGTCTTCAGTCTGTGTTTTTTCCGGATTGGTAAATATCTTCCTCGTCGGCCCCGCCTCGATAAGCTCTCCCAGATAGAAAAAGCCGGTCACATCGGACACGCGGGCCGCCTGCTGCATGTTGTGGGTCACGATGATGATCGTATACTTCCGCTTCAGTTCATCGATCAGTTCTTCAATTTTCAGGGTGGAAATCGGATCAAGGGCCGAGCATGGCTCGTCCATCAGGATGATCTCCGGATTAACCGCAATCGCCCGTGCAATGCAGATGCGCTGCGCCTGGCCGCCGGACAGTCCAAGTGCCGAATCATGCAAACGGTCCTTGACCTCGTCCCAGATGGCTGCACTTCTCAGACTGCGCTCCACGGTTTCATCAAGCAGACTCTTGTCATTCACCCCGGCAATACGCAAGCCATAAACGATATTCTCATAGATGGACTTCGGAAAGGGGTTTGACTGTTGAAACACCATTCCGATCCGCCTGCGGAGGGTGATCACATCGGTAGACGCGGCGTAGATTTCCTGATCCTCAAAGGAAATGCTCCCTTCCACCCTGACGTTGTCAATCAGGTCGTTCATGCGGTTGAAACACCTGAGCAGCGTTGACTTTCCGCAGCCGGAAGGTCCGATGAAAGCTGTGACCTGATTACGCTGCATGGAAATGTTAATCTTCTTCAGGGCCTGCTTGGCTCCGTAAAAGAGGTCCAGATCCTTGACCGTCAGTATCGGGGAAGCTGGATTGTGTGTCGGTACAGTCATTGTCAATTCCTTTAAAAATGCGAAGAAGTATAGCGTTTGCGCATGCGGGTCCTGAAATAGATTGCCATGCTGCTGGCCACGATGACGATGCCCAGGAGCAGCAGTGTCGTGATGTACACCATCGGCTTGGCCGCCTCCACGTTGGGTGACTGGAAGCCGACATCGTAGATGTGAAACCCGAGATGCATGAATTTACGATCCATGTGAAAAAACGGGAAAGTGGTATCAAAGGGGAGCGATGGAGCCAGCTTGACCACACCCACCACCATCAGGGGCGCCACTTCGCCCACCGCCCGCGCCATGGAGAGGATCAGGCCGGTCATGATTCCGGGGGTTGCCATGGGGAGCAGTACCCTTGTCAACGTCTGAAATTTCGTCGCCCCCAGCGCCAGAGAACCCTCACGCAGGCCACGAGGAATAGAGGCCAGCGACTCCTCAGTGGCCACGATCACCACCGGCACGGTCAGCAAGGCAAGCGTCAGACTGGACCAGAGAATGCCACCGGTACCGAAGGTTGGGGTTGGCAGACGTTCCGGGAAAAAAATCGCGTCAATGCTCCCGCCGATGCCATAGACAAAGAACCCCAGACCGAAGACTCCGTAGACGATAGAGGGTACGCCGGCCAGGTTGTTCACCGCAATCCGCACCATACGTGTCATCAGGCCATCGCGGGCATATTCCCGCAGGTAGATGGCAGCAATCACGCCAAAGGGGAGCGAGAAAAAGCTCATCACCAGCACCATCATCACAGTTCCGAAGATTGCCGGAAACAGCCCCCCTTCGGTATTCGATTCCCGCGGCTCATCCAGCAGCAGCTCCTTCACACGGGATGCGTAGGCAAGCATTTTGGCCGGAATGGACATATCGTTGGGGGCCAGAATGCGCATGATATCCACCAGGGGAATGTCTTTGGCACCTCCGCTCACATCCTTGAATTGAGCGGTGAAACCGCCGATTTCAGCCTGTGCGGTGGTTGCCTGACCATTAAGCACATTGAACTCTGCAAGAACCTGTTCGCGAGTCGCAGTCAGCCGTGCGATTTCAGCAGCATGCTGCTCCCTGTTCCTGTATTCCAGCTTGAGAAGCTTTAACCGCATGCTCTCGGCCTGCTGGTTGAGCGTCATCATCTTTTTTCGAATGTTATCGAGGTGGGGCTGCCGCTCTTCTATGGCTGCACGGGCCAGTTTCAGCTTCTCCAGGGGAGATGTCGCTTGGTCCACCTTCAACCCGTCCACAGAAAGTCCACTGAGAAAGCCGGCAAAATTGCCATGTTCCCGACGTTCCAGCAGCAGCGCGTCTTTTGGCAGGCTGCGGCCGGTAACATCCTTCTCATCGATCCAGCGGAAGTCCTGGCCGTACAGGTCACGGTTGGACACCTTGAGCTGCAGGCGATGCTCGCCGGTAAGGGGATTTTTCTCCCGCTTCATGATTTGGCCGAGCGCTGTGCTGCCGTCCTTGAGCTCCAGGCGCACCAGGTGCGATGGCCAGAAATAGCCCAGGCCATTGGTCAGCACCACTCCCACCAGAGTCAGGGTCATAACCAGGATCACGGCCAGCGCAGCGCCGGTAAGCATCACCAGCGGTTCTCCTGTTTTCCAGTATTGTTTCATTTTAAACCTCTGACTTCGGACTTCTCTTGCTTTTGACTTCTGAAACACAACTTAGTACCGCCCGTACTTGCGCCGGAACCTCTGCCGCAAAGCTTCGGCCACTGTATTGATGATAAAGGTAAAAATAAACAGCAACACTGCCGAGAGGAACAGCACCCGGTAGAGGGACCCATTCAGGGACGCTTCCGGGATTTCCACGGCAATGTTTGCCGAAAGAGAACGCAAGCCGTTGAAGATGCTCCCGCTCATGATCGGCGTGTTGCCGGTGGCCATCAGTACGATCATGGTTTCCCCGACAGCACGGCCAAAGCCGATCATGACTGCGGAAAAAACACCCGGCAGGGCCGAGGGAAGCACTACCCGCCAGGCGGTCTGCCAGCGGCTGGCCCCAAGCGCCAGGGACGCAGCCGTCAGATTGCGGGGCACATTGGAAAGGGCATCCTCAGCGATGGTGAAAATGAGCGGAATCACAGCAAATCCCAGAGCTACGGCGATGATCATGGAGTTGCGCTGGTCATAGCGTATGCCCAGCACACTGTACAGCCATTGTTTGAAATCTCCGCCGAACACCTGAACCTCAACGATCCCCCCCAGCAGATACGCCAGCCATGTGCCGACCAGCACAATGGGAATCAGTACAATGAACTCTTTACCGCGCAAGCGCCGCTCAAGCGGTGAAGCGGTCTTGATCAGACGCCAGAAAAAGATCGTCACCAGCAGCATCACCGGAATGATGATGAAACTCAGGAAAAAGGCCAGCACAACCTTATCGATAAGAGGCGCAAGCCAGAGTCCTGCCAGAAAACCGACCACCACGGAGGGAATGGCAGCCATGATTTCAACCGCCGGCTTGATACGGCTCTTGAGCCGGGGTGCCATGAACTGGCTCGTGTACAGAGCCCCCAGAAGTGCCAGGGGAACGGCAAACAGCATGGCAAAGGCCGTCGCCTTGAGGGTGCCGAATATGAGCGGCACCAGACTCATTTTGGGTTCAAAATCATCGTTGGCCGCTGAGGATTGCCACACGTACTCCGGCCGGTCATACCCTTCATACCAGACCTTGCCGAACAGGGTACCAAGGGACACCTCGGGATGGGGTATCTCCAAACGCCAGACCGCAAAATTTCCGGCTGTATCCAGGCTGCACAAGGAATTGCCCTGGGCGGAAAGGGCCAGCATCGCAACCGGCTTAGCCCCCTTCAGCGTGAGTAGGTTCCGCTCGGAAGTGACATGATCAATGTGAATGACACCCTGATCGTTGACAGAAACCAGAGATTTGTCACGGGGTGAAGGGAGAATTGCGGAGACTGTTCCGGTATGGGGTCTGAGTACATGGGTACGGACCAGCTGCTTGCCTTCGCCGCTGCCGGCGGCAGTCACCGGGAACCATGCCGTGTAGCCCCCCTTGCCATCGCCCACTGCCACTGAAATATCTCCCAGCACCAGATTGAGCGCTGTAACCGGGCTGTTGCCGGTAACGGCGGTGCTGTCCAGCAAACGTATCTCTCCAGGTTCCGAGATATCCCAGCGCATGAGCTGCCCGTTGCGTGTGCCGGCATAGAGATAATGTCCCGCATGGTCCAGAACTACAGCCGTAATTGCAGCCGGCAGCGGATCCTGTATTTCTGAGGAACTGGTGGTGGCCTTTTCGTTGCCGAAAAGGTCGGTTTCCTTGCTTCGCCAGGTCACCCTGATGCGGTCGGACTCAAGCTGGTCCACCCGCACTGCTCCTTTTCCCTCGATGGTACGGACAAAGGAGCGCTTGAACGCCCCGCTGCCGGGGAAGAAACCTTCAGGATCAGCAGACACTTCATGGGAAACGATAGTATTTCCACTTTCACTGCGGGTGGAAGAGAAGGCTATTTTGACCGAGCTGACAACCCCCGTATCCCATAAAAGATTGTAGAGCGATTTTGAAACCAGCTCCGCAGACACCACGGTGCGAGCACCGGGCGGGGGATCAGGCACCGGCACACTCTCCTTGAGGGTGCCCCCGCGGGTATCTATAAAATGCACCAGTCCTTTGCCATCGAGCGAAAAAAGCTCCTGCTGGGTCTCGTCAATCCCAATGGACAGCAATCTGGACTGTTTCAGCTCCACAGGCAGGGAAATGGATGCAATGGAGGTGGCTTTGGGAGAATAGAAGAGCGGCAGGGCTACCCGCGTTATCATCACCAGAATCCAGACAACCGCAACGATTACGAACAGACCGCAGATTCTAATCAGCAGCTCCGCAAGCCGGTCACGGCGCCGCGATGCCTGGGTATAATTTTTTTTCATGGTCACTGCCTGGCTTGAAGTAAAGGTCAAACAAATCCATCCCCCACTCGTCCTCGCACTGAAACTGCTTCAGGAGAGGATGGCGGGGATGGATAAAAAATGGGTTCCGCTATTTCAACTGCTTGAGCTGAGTGTCAGCAAGCTTTGCGGTCAGGGGGTCATAGCCGTCTTTCACGACGATTTCCTGGCCCTCTTTGGAAAGGACATACTCGAGGAACTGCTCAACCAGCTTGGGCAGCGGCCGGCCCGGCTTTTTCGCAACATAGATGTAGAGCATGCGGCTCATGGGATACTTGCCGTTCAGCACGTTCTGATAGCTGGCTTCGGCAACGGGTCCGCCTTTCTTGTCGGACAGGGGTACTGCACGCACTCCCGAGGTAGCATAGCCGATACCGGAGTAGCCGATAGCTCCAACCTCTTTGGCAACACCCTCCACGACAGATGACGAGCCGGGTTGTTCTTTGACAGTGGGCTTGAAATCGCCTTTTTTGAGGGCATGATCCTTGAAATAGCCGTAGGTACCTGATGCAGAATTGCGGCCATAGAGACTGACGGGCATTGCAGCCAGTTTGCCGGTCACTCCCAACTGGCCCCAGGTGGTGATTTCAGGCAGACCACGCTTGCGAGTCTTGGAAAAAATGGCATCCACTTCATCCAGAGACAGACTCTTGATGGGGTTGTCCTTATTGACGAATACCGCCAGAGAATCCAGAGCCACCCCGATTTTGGTCGGTTTATAGCCATACTTCTTCTCGAACTGTTCCAGTTCCTTGGAGTTCATTTCCCGGGACATGGGACCGAGCTGGGCGGTGCCGGCAATCAGGGCTGGTGGAGCGGTGGCGGAGCCCTTGCCTTCCACCTGGATATTCACGCTGGGATATTTCTTTTTGAAGCCCTCGGCCCAGTAGGTCATCAGGTTGTTCAGGCTGTCCGAACCGATGCTGTTGAGATTGCCGGAAACCCCGGCTGTGGGAGAATACTTTTTGAGGTTTGAATCGACTTTGGTGGGTGCCGCATAACTGGCCACCGTGGTGGTGATCAGCAGCATTGCCGTCAGTAATGACTTCTTCAACATGTCTTCCTCCTGTCATATGGTTTCATATGCAGGAAGTATAACAGGCTTATGTTACAGGGATGTTACGGGGAAGAAAAAGGTGGGTTAACTTCAGGCCTTGAATCGTGATGCCTCCACGCTTTCACGTGTCTGAAATTTACCCGTTCCAGCGTTCCGGCATCACGATTCAGTTAAGGGCATGGGGAGCTTTTCGCAAGGTAAATGAGAACAGGGATCCTTTGCCCAGATCGCTGGCCACAGACACTTCCCCGCCATGCAGCTGCACGATGTGTTTGACAATCGCCAATCCGAGACCGGTCCCCCCCTGCTCACGGCTGCGGGCCTCGTCTACCCGGTAAAAACGTTCGAAGATGCGCGGCATGTCTTTGAAGGGGATACCGATGCCGGTGTCTGCCACGCTAACCTTGACGTATGGGCCGCAATCCTTAACGAACAGTCTGATGGTGCCCCCTTCAGGAGTATATTTGATGGCATTTTCAAGAAGGTTGATCAGTACCTGCTCAAGGCGCCCCTGATCAGCCATGACTTTTGGAACCCCGGATGCTCCTTCATTCTTGAGCACAATATTCTTGCCGGCCGCACTGTCTGCGAGAAGCAGGCACGCTTTGGCCATCGTTCCATGCACATCTAATGGATATTGGTCCAGCTCGGTTTCTTTGGATTCCAGATGGGAGAGAGTGAGAATATCTGTAATCAGCGATGCCAGCCGTTCTGAATGATTCCCGATTATCTCAACGAAACGCTTCGCGCGCTGGGGGTCACTCTCCAGCAACCCATCCAGCAGAGTCTCGGCATACCCTTTGATGACCGTGACCGGTGTACGCAGCTCATGGGAAACATTGGCCACGAAATCGCGACGCATTGTTTCTACCTTCTTCATGTCGGAGATATCATGAAAAACCGCCACCACTCCCTGATCATCTCCGTCCACAACCAGGGGTGTCCAGTGGGTCAAAAGCGTAGTGGCCGGAGGGATGGTGATCTCCCGGACCAGCTCCCCTTTGGTGGCGCGAAGCTCGTTGAAAGCAGCCTGAAGATCAGGATGGCGCGATATTTCGATCAGGCTTTTGCCTTCAACACTGCCCCGGATACCGAACAGAGGACCAAAGGCAGGATTTACCAGAGAGATTGTACCGTCGCCCGTAGTAACCATCACCCCCTCACCCATGCCGTGCAGGATGGTATCCAGGCGCTGTTTCTCCGTTGAGAGGCGCTTCAGCTGGGCCTCGATGCGCCGGGCCATGTCATTGAGCACATCCGCCAGATCACCGATTTCATCACTTGAAGCGACACTGATGGTGACCCCCGGTTCTCCTCGGCCGATGCGGGCGGCAGCGGCGGCAATATCACGCAACGGCCGGGAGGTGAGGTTCGAAAGCACGTAGCTGAGAACTATCGCCACCGCAATCGTCAGTAGGGCCATTACACCCAGAACATTGTGCAAAGCTTCCGTTGCATGGGCAAGATAGTCCAGCGGCAGTGCCAGACGGACGAAGCCTCCTCCGGCATCGAGGGCGACATACAGCATGTTGCGCCGCAGAGTTTCGGAATAGCGCATTGCGCTACCCTGGCCAAATTTTAGAGCCGCCTGGATTTCTGGGCGTCCCAGATGGTTTTCCAGCCTGGAAAGCTGGGTCTGGTTGACGTCAGACTCACCAATAACAGTACCGTCACGACTGATAAGTGTCACCCGTGCCTTGATCGTAGCTCCGATTTTCTCGGCCAGTTTCTGCGGTGGAATCCGGTCACGTTCCTGTTCAACCAGCAGCCTTGCCAGTGTTGCCTGGTTCATCAGGTTTGCGCGGCTCTCCTCCACCAGGGAGTTCTGGAGGTTACGCTTGAAGAAAAGATAAAAACTGCCCGATACCATCAGAATCAGCAACAGATAGGAAAGCATCAGTTTAGTGCGGAATTTCATGCTACTGATCCTCCATTTTGTAACCGAATCCACGAACCGTCTTGATCAGATCGCCTGGTGGGCCAAGCTTGCTCCGCAGACGGGTAATATGCGTATCAACCGTACGGGTGTCGCCGACATTGTTATAGCTCCAGACATTCTGCAGCAGCAGCTCGCGGCTGATCACCCGCCCGGAGCGTTCAGCCAGATAGAGCAGAAGCTTATACTCGGTGCTGGTCAGCTCCACTTCGATTCCGGCGCTGGTAACAACATGGCGCTCTTTGTCTATTACAATCTCACCAATGGTGAAGAGATCAGGCACCGGCGCCTCAGGTGCATTGCGCCTCAGCACCGCCCTTATGCGCAGCACGATCTCACGCATTGAAAATGGTTTGACGATATAGTCATCCGCACCCACCTCGAAGCCGACGACCCGATCGATCTCGTCCCCTTTGGCTGTCAGCATCAGCACCGGAATCCTGGATGTAGCTGCATCCTTGCGAAGTGCCTTGCAGACCTCGGTTCCCAGCATCCCCGGCAGCATCAGGTCCAGCAGGATCAGGTCAGGCAGTTCAGTGCGAATTCTTTCCAGGCCACTCAGCCCGTCGTGAACACAGGTGACGCGAAATCCTTCCCGCTCCAGATTATAAGACAGCAGTTCCGCCAGGTCCTTCTCATCTTCGACGATTAAAATCCGGTTCATGTATTCTCCCTCGGTTCTGAAGGCGAATAATATCATGGGTGAGCAGGTTTTAAATGTCACAATCTTGTTACAGGCAGAGGAGATTTTGAAACAAAAAATGGGGGAAGGCATGAAATGTATCAGCAAGGAATATGCTGCATATATGGAAGGATAATGGAATGTGCGGCGTCCTCGCCATCAGGTCAGGCTGATTCATTACTCGCTGGTTTTGCCAAAAGCTTTTTTTAACGATTTGACCGGTTTGGTTCCAGGCACGGCATAGGAGCAAAATTGAGCTGGTTTATCAGGTTTATCCCTTTCTATTTCAAGAATGACACAGCTGCTCTTTTTCAACGTGATCAGCTGACCATACTCCAGCAGTCCGGTAACCAGCATCCCGAGCTGGGGTTCATGCCCCACCACCATTACATGTTTTGCAGGATAAGATCGCACAAAACTTACCAGCTCTGACAGATTTCCGCCCGGGAGTAGCAACCCATTTATTTCCAGGGCGGCGGCTGGCCCGCATGACTGAGCCACGATTTGAGCGGTTTGCACAGCACGAACAAGAGGACTGCTGACGATCTGACACATGGATAGGCCGTGGTGAGCCAGGCGCCCTGCAACAGCCTCGGTTGCCTTTCGTCCCCTGGCAGTCAAATAGCGCCATTCATCAATCAATGACTCATCGGCATCGACCGCCTCACCGTGCCTGAAAACATACACCACCATAAGTATCTCCTTACCCCTCTTGTGCTTTTCGATTCTGAGAGCCAGGAGAACAACCGTCATTAATGTCACCACTTGTCATCAAGGTACCGTAGGGATCTCTGAAATACATCCAGGCGGTATATTCCGTATTGCCCTGGATCACGGTTGTCTCCCGGCGCACGTAATATCGTGGATGCCCCTCCATCTTGTCCAGCGTATGCAGGGTCTCTTCATCGATGCCATAGAGCTCGCCAACGATCGGGTAACGATTTTCTGAACTTGTCACATAGGGATAGCCGCTTACCACATACATCGCGTACTTTTCGCGGGTTGTGCAGAGTCCATAATACCGGGCATCGACTAGCAAATGGTGATTGACATGATTTTGCCTGAGAGAACCATATACAAAAATCAGGTTATTACCTTCCATTGCCATGTCTCCTTGTCATGCCCTGCATGAGATACCTGAAATCATACGGAAGAAACGTAGTCAGCGATAGATCGGGCAATCTGCTCTGACGAGTTCCTGTCATTACTGAAGAGCATTGTGTAGTGATCAAGGTCGCGGGCATCCGTGCCGAGAAAATCACTGGTGAAGCGGTCCCGCAGCCGCTGTTTCTTTTCTATCAGCTGTTCCGCGTCATCCGGGTGCATACTCAAACGCCGTGCCAGGGAATTACGTTTGTAATGCAGTGATGCATACAGCCTGAAATGGTGACAGTTATTGAGATGTCTGGTGATGATGGCACTTCCCCGGCCAACAATTATAACATTCCCCTGATGAGCAAGTGACAGAATGTGCCGGCACAACAAGTCAAAATACTCCTTTTCACTTTTCCAATGAGGCGAAAAGGTGGCCAGCACCTCATCCAGAAACCGATTCTTCTCTCCGAGGCCTCGCAGGATTTCTTCCGAGATATTGTGACAATTTGCCACCTCCTCCAGCAGGGCCTTATCCATCAGCACCCACTCTTCACCGCTTTTCCTGGTCATCATTTCGCGTAATTTTTCTGCCACCGGGTAGGCCTCACAGCCAAATTCCCGGGAAATGCTGATGCAAGGGCGCTTTGTCTGAGGCTTAGGCTTGCCGGCTTTTTCCTGCTGTTTGCGATTGTATTCTTCCAGGGAACCGATACGCAAATCTACGGAAGGTATCAAGAGGTTATCAGGCATAGCAGCTCCTTTTATTTAAAATTCGGATCAAGCATATTCATGCTCAGAACTAAACGCCTTCCTTTGCTTCGGTTTTGCCGGTCACCCCTTTGATTATTCCAAAGAACATCAAAGCAGCCGGTACCATTTGTGCAGCCACAATCAAGGCACAGAAACCAAGAAAGATCCATACAAACAAGCCGCTGGAGTCTTCGCGAGCCGATGAAGCTGCAAATGAGGTTGCAGGGGCTAGAGTTCCAATTATCGTTGCTAATGTTTTCATGACATCCTCCTGTATGTGGTGGATTGTGTTCTTGAAATACTGGATAGCACTGGATGTGCCAAGTTCCATGGAAAGCATTTTTATTGAATAAAGGTCCGAAAAAACAATAACTTCCAGCCTCATCCGCGTAAATCAGATAGTGACCCCAAACAATTACCCCGCCAACTGTATACACGAAATATACGACCCATTCGAAGCAATAAACTAAAAAAGCCGCTTCTGTAGTGGCTTTAGAGCCGCCGTCACACACACCACCAGTGTATATTTTTTTAAATAAAATTATGCAACCTGCTGTCGACATGACTGACAATGGTGTTGTCTTTTTTTACAGATTCGCCTGCGCATGACAGATGGCATAAAAAAATAATACTAAAAATTAATTACTTACAAAACGGGGCACTACTCTTGCTGCGACCAAGGGATATTCAACAGCACATTACGAGGAAAGGAGATGAAAAATGAAAAAGGCATGTGCAGCAGTTGGGTTTGGGGCAGTAATAGCTTTCTCAGGTCTCGCAGGTGCAACCACCTGGACAGACACGGTCGGCGAAAGCGGTTCTGCAACCCATACTTTCAACAACGGGCACCCCACCTACGCTTACACCTATGACATCACGAACATAAACAATATCGTGGACGGCAATAAAGCGTTCTTGCCGGGGGCAGACAGCATAAGCAGTGCAGAGTTGGTGCTTCATTTTAAAAACATAGATAGCCGTGACTCAGCGGAGATAAAAATCGGGAATTTCACCACTACAATTACCAACTCGGAAGAAGCAAGGGTCCAACTCCCTTCCAGCGTTCTGAATGAATTCTCTGGCAGCGGCATGCTCCCTGTAAGTATTACGGCCACGAACGTAAACAGCTTCCGTTTGGAAGATTCAATCCTGAACGTGAAAGGGAATGAATTTTCTTCAGCCCCAAATGGCACTGGGCAGACAACTTTCACTGGAAATGGAACGGCACCAGTACCGGAACCTTCAGCTTTCATCCTTCTGAGTGTCTGCCTGGGAGGATTGGCTTTGTTGAGGAAACGAGCAACGTCATAAGTTGTACAAGATATGGGGGAAAGCAATAAGGCACGGTAAATTACCGTGCCTTATCGTTGTCAGATAGCAACTAAAGAGGGATTATTGGATCTGGTTTTCACCATCATAAAAACGAGCGACAAGATTGTCGGGTGTTCTTTCCCGCAATCTGAGACGCTGATTGGTCCTGTCTTTCCTCATCAGCAAGCAGAACATCTGTCTAAGATATTGTCGCTCGTCCTGATTTATTTCGCTGGTAGTTATGCTAGCTTTTCCCATTGTTTGATCTCCTGATATGACTGCACAGGAATGATTATCATTCTGTAGCTGAGTTGACGTTTGACAACAAGAACTTCTTTACCTGACATAGATTGGCAAGCCTGCGAAGTAAGAAAGGCTTTTCTTTCGGGTCACTGGTGGATAGAAATCTATCATAAAGTGCCTGGTGCTGCTGGTCAACCATCTCAAGCGACTGGTACCTTCCGCTGCTGCTCATCTCTCAAAAACCTCCTCCAATATTAATGTATTGCAATAAATAAGACTATCACCAAACAAGCTGATGTCAAAGCGGAGAAAGCAGGTTTTTAGTATGCGAGCAGCAGGGAAGGATTTGTAGCGGGGCGTTGTGGCGACTTAATCATTGATTCTGTATGCGATTTCCGGATCCAGCATTTGAGGCAGAACAACTCCAGCAGCCGGAAGATGGATTGTAAAAGTGGTACCTACGCCTGATTGAGACCTGAAAGTGATTGTTCCCCCATGCCGGGTGATGATTGAATATGCTGTAGCCAACCCCAGGCCGGTGCCGACTTCAGCCTTGGTGGTAAAGTAAGGGACAAAAAACTTCTTGTGATGTTCTTCAATAATCCCGCCCCCCTCGTCATCGAAAGAGATTTCGACATACTCCCCCGGTGGCAAATTGAGCACATTACCCGGAGGTAAAGAGGTGTTGGCGCCCCGGATTGTCAACAACCCTCCGTTCGGCATAGCCTGCACGGCATTGATGATAATGCTGTTGAAAGCCTGGCCAAGGAGACTTTCATCTGCTTTTACCGCATTCAGCCACTCCGGCATATCAATCAATGAACGTACACAGGTCCCCATAACAACGAGGTCAACTGATTCCTGGACTAATCTGACAATTGAAACAGGTTTTCGGTCGGGTGTGCCCCCCTGAGCAAAATTCAGCAACTGCCTGGCAATTCCGGCAGCACGCTTTGAAGCTTTTTCAGCATTCTCCAATAAAGTGTATGACTTGTGCGACTCATCCATACATTTGCGCGCAAAAGAAATGTACCCCATCACCCCTGTAAGCACATTATTGAAATTGTGTGCAATTCCCCCTGCCAGCACACTCAGTGATTCGAGCTTTTGAACCTTGATAAACTGTTCCTGAAGCAACTCGCGATCAGTCAAATCAACGATGAGATCAACAATCATGTTGTGAGCGATCTGATTGCTGATAAGAACATGACGTTCAGCACCGTCCCGGCATGTCACACGGGCCTCAATGGTAATCGGCTCGGCATCTCGACCGATTGCAGTCAAGGCGGCTCGCCGTGCTTCCACCATTTCCATGCGATAGGCTGGGTCTGGAAATGCCCGGGAGAACCAGTCATCGATGGTGTTGATCTCCTCTCTGCCATAGCCAAATCGTTCTACAAAAAACAGGTTGAGGTAATTGATGATTCCATCCGCAGATGTCCATGCAACACCTACCGGCATATGGTCCATCAGATTTGTCAAGGCCTGCTGGCTTTCACGTACTGCCCGTTCGGCTTTTTTTCGTTCGGCAATTTCTTCCTCAAGTAGACGGTTGGTTTTCATTACGTGGGCTTTGGATTCCACCTCAAGAGTCAGAGCGGTGGACAACGCCTGATTAAGATCCCTGTTCTTGGACTCCTGCAATTTTAGTGACTGCACCAGGTCATTAATTGCCTGCGCGACCTGACCTGACTCATCATCATTCCTCACAGGCAGTGGACCAATATAGTCACCTGAATGAATTGCCTGAACGCTTCGGGCAAGTTCTGTAAAAGACTGGGTTACTTTGCGCATCGCAAGGTAGCTGAGACAGGAGACAATTGCCCAGAATATAAAAGCTATGCCGCAGACTGCTGTGATGGCATGATTTTTCTTCTGCACCAGCTGCCGAGTACTTCTGTCAATGCGAACCGTTCCAAGCAGGTTGCCGCTGGAATCGATGCTGCTGCCGGTTATGGCTTCTTCGGCTGAAGGCACAAATGAGGAAGTATGAACCTCCACTGTCTGAGTGATTACATCCGCTGAATCTGCGGGTTTACGAACTTCAGCCAATACGCGGCCCTGCGTGTTGGCTATGACCACGGCCAGGATGTCAGGTTCGCGGGCCGTTTCTTCCGCATACCGTTGCAGCGTTTCAACAGTCTCTGCATAGAGGTAAATCCGGATTGAACCGGCCAACTTCTCTCCCAGCAGTCGGCTCGCAAAAGCAGCCTGTTCTCGTTCATTATGGGAGACAACTCTGATATATGCCGCACAGAATGTAGCAATAACCAGAGCCGTCATGACGGTGAAAATGCAGAATAGCTTGAGGCGGAAACTGGCGCGGAAACCTGACGTGGGACGTACGGGCATTTAATTGACCTGTTAAACCTTTGCTGAGTCTGTAGAGAGGTCGTGATTCGAAAACACCATGAACTGCGACGGAAAAAGATACCACTCTACCAACCATGCGTCAAAAATTTTCCCTTCTTCCTCTCAATTATTCTTTCTTTCATACTCTGTCCTATGCCAGCCTTTATTATTTACAAAACTGCACACGCAGAAAAGGCTCAAGCCGTCTTATCCGGCCGAGCCTTTTCTGCGTGTGATGTCCTTTCTGCTTATGGTTGCTTGGTCACTGATATTACATAACTGCAGTTATACCCGGAATTATAGTTCTCCACAGCGTTGCCACGCATGGTGCCATCTGTGATTTCCAACTTGCCAAGGTTTTCCATTAACCTGGAGAAAAAGGGTGAGAAGTAGGTGAATCGGAAATCAATCCTTCGATCCCATATGTTTCCGGTTAACAAGTTACTTACAGCGGCGTCCGCACGTGATTCACGCAGCGTTGTTGTTCCGCTGAGCACGCCACCGCTCTGATTAAGCACCAGGCTGAAGTTGTACGTGCCGATCTGGCTGGGATCTGCAGGGTCATCGTAGATTGTGTAAGTGCCGGTCCATGTACCACTTACATCTGCCGGTGTAATCGTAGTACCGGCCGAAGCAGTAACACCCCCTAAAGTAGCTTTAATGGTGGTGGATCCAACCTTGGAAGCCAGAAGTCTGTTATTCTCATCAACCCCTGCAATGGTCGGATCAGATGACTCCCATGTCACGGAGCCGGTAAGATCCTGAGTAGTGCCGTTAGAATACGCACCAATAACTTTGAGTTGTTTGGTAGAACCTGCAGTGAGATTGCCAATCTCTGGAGTGATTGAAATTGTTCGCAGCTCTACATTGCTGACGGTCAACCCCGTGCTAACTGTAATATCACTGGGAATATTTTTATAAAATGCGCTGATCGTCGCATTTCCAGCCGAAACAGCGGTTACCATTCCTTCTGCAGTGATGGCTGCAATGGCTGAAGCAGATGAACTCCAAACAACTGCGGTCGTCAGGTCCTGGCTGGTATTATCGGAAAAAAATCCGGTAGCGTGGAATTGCGATCCGGTTCCAACTGCCAGATTAGTGTTGTCTGGTGTGATGGAGATCGATTGCAGAGCAGCAGATGTTACTGTCAGATTAGATGAACCTGCAATGCTGCCCAAGGTTGCAGTGAGGGTTGTTGTGCCGGCAGCAACGCCAGTGACCTTGCCAAGGCCAGCCACGGTTGCGACAGAAGGCTGTGACGAACTCCACTGCACAGCACCGGTTATGACAGAGCTGGTACTGTCCGAGTAGGTGCCGGTGGCTTTATAGTTATAACTTGTACCGGCTGCCATTGTTGTGTTTCCCGGAGTGACCGCAATAGAAACCAGAGATATGGCAGGCACCGACAAATTGGTCTTACCCGAAATGCCGTCCAGGGCTGCGGTGATGACGATACCCTGTGCACTGTGACCGAGGACAGTCACCATGCCTTTGGAGCTCTGATCATTGCTGACAGCCGCTGCGCCGGCATTTGATGAACTCCAGGTCACTTCTGTTGTGAGATCTTTTTCTTTGCCATCCGAATAAATGCCCGTGGCGGTAAACTGTTTTTGCAATCCCACTACCAAGACATTGTCCGATGGAGTTACCTTTATTGAGAGCGGTTTATCAACTGCACTGCCAACACTGCCGGAACCACTGCCACCACCACCACCACCGCCACCGCAACCAAAAATGCCAAGCATACAAAACACAACCAAAGCAAACATCTTCTTCATCATTATTCCCTCCCTAACCTGAATTTGCTGCACGTCCACGGCAGATAAAACACGAAACATGCCAAGGCAAAACCAGCAAAAACAGAACTTTACGAAAGGGACTGATGTTTATTTATGTGCAGCGAAAAGAGTTCTTTATTTAATTAACAGACACCAATTCAGCTCCAGCGCAGATTTGGAGCGATCGGTAAAAATTTAATCCATGTTAATCTTTTCGCGCAACTTCTAACGACATCCAGGCTTGCTGCACTTGGCCATGAAGTTTGTCGAAGCTTCCATGCCCATTTTAGATTTCGCAAGTTTGTTGTGAGTAAACTGAGGATAACTAAAGGAGGGGATAATCCGGATATCTTTGTATTCCGTGAAGGATCTCAGGGGAAGAATTTTTCTCAGTTGCCCTGACGAGCGGAAATGTCAAACCAGCTGTTGAACAGGAACAAACTCGTGTTGTGCAAAGGCATAATCGTGCCTGTGATGGTCAACATAAATACCGGCGTGAACGGCGGCAGCATCCTCGGCATATACCAGTTCTTCATTAGTAGGAATGACAAAGGTTCGGACGAGCGAGCCAGAACCGGTTATTTCATACTCACTGTTCTCTGGCATGGTACGGTTCCTTTCCAGGTCCAACCCGATCCCCAGGCATTCCAGCCCATTGAGAATCTTCTCCCGTGCATACCATTCTCTGACTCCCGCACCTGCTGTAAAGACAATTCCATCCAAAGGCCCGACAACTGCCAGATAAGCACCGATATATTTGCGGATGCGGTAGGCATCGATGTCCAAGGCAAGTCCAGCCCGGGGATCCCCATCCAGGGCGGCCTCAAGAAGATGCTGCCTGCTTGAACATGATCCCGTAATGCCCAAAATGCCACTCTTCTGATTGAGCATCTGCTCCAGTTCCCATACCGAGAGATTCATCTTCCGCATCATGTAGGATTGTATGCCCGAATCAATATCACCGCAGCGAGTTTCCATGACCGCACCTTCCAGTGGAGTCATTCCCATACTGGTATCGACCGACTGTCCATTTCGGATGGCGCAGAGCGATACACCCCTGTCAATATGTACTGTTATCAGATTGCAATCCTGAACAGGTTTCTCGAGGAGTACGCTTGCCCGCCTTGATACGTACAGGTGTGAAGGTCCATGAAAACCGTAGCGGCGCACTCTGTACTTTTCATACCATTCATATGGAAGTGGATACATGTAGGCACACTCGGGCAGAGTCAGGTGGAAGGCCGTATCGAAAATCGCCACCTGGCTGACATCGGGCAACAGCTTCATGCAGGCCTCAATTCCGGCAATGTTGGGAACACAATGCATGGGTGCCAGGTGTCCAAGATCCCTTATGGCAGTGAGCAGGTGATGATCCACTTTTACGGAATGACGGAACTGGTCACCACCATGGGCCACACGATGTCCTACTACAGAGATATGACCTGCATCTGGAATAACACCATGTCGCGAATCAGTCATTGTTGCTATGGCAAGGGCCACAGCACCATGGTGATCAATGAACTCGGCATCCAGAAAAACCCGCTTTTTACCGGGAGCCTTCTGGATAAGGAAAGCACTGCCCAATCCCACACGTTCAACCACCCCCATGGCAAGCACTGTCTGTCCACCGCTGGATAACAGGTGATATCTGATTGAGTGGTTCCAGCAATTAATTGTTAAAATTTTCATAGACGCATAATAAATAATTTTAATCTGGCAGTCATGTCTTTTCTTGAGCAACCAAGAGCTGCTGTCGAAAACATCATCGGTAGCGTTTCACTGGTAGCTGTCCTCGGTCAGCCCAGGCAGTGGCAGGAAAAAGAAACAAATGACACTTTAAGCGCGTTGCCGCGACACTCATTTATTTTATTTAACCTTTTATTTAAGCAATGGTATAAAATGCGTGGGCAAAATTGAAAAACACTTAGAAAAATCAAAACTAAGTGAGAGAGAAAATGGCCAATGTGACCATTAAAGATGAACAAATTGCGCAACAGCCTTACGGAACCGACGGTCCAGCCGCTCGGAAACCAGCCTGCGCAGAAGATCTGACTGAAGAATGGGCCACAGAATCGATTGACGAACTGACGGATACCATCCACCGGCTACAATATGAAATTAACATAAGACAAAATATTGAAAAGGACCTCCGACACAGCAGGGAAAGTTTCATGCTGGCAGTCCAAATGGCGAATCTTGGTACTTTTGATTATTATCCCGCCTCGGGAAAACTGCTCTGCTCAGACATAGCCAGAAACCATTTTGGATTTTCGCCAGACGCATCCCCGAACTACAACCTCTTTCTGTCCGCACTACATCCGGATGACCGCAACCGAATCGATCAATATATAGCCAATCTGGTATCAGATCCCGAGAGTGGTGGAACATACTCTGCAGAATTCCGCACCATCGGCATGGATGATGGCATTGAACGCTGGATAACTAGCCGGGGGGAAATTTTTTATAACACTTCAAGACAGGCGGTCCGTTTTATCGGTGTTACTCGTGATATCAGCGAGGAAAAACGTTCAAAAGAGATGATACTGCGCCTGAACAGAATGCATGCTGTTTTATCAGCCACCAATCAGGCAATAGTACATAGCCGCGACGAAGCCACCATCTTCCGCAAGTTCTGCCACGTTGCAATTGAACATGGCGGATTCAAATCGGCATTTATCGGGTTGGTCGATAGTACAACCGGTTTGTTTACCGTGACAGCATCCCATGGTGACACGCAATATCTTGATGATCTGCAAATATCCAGCAGACTGGAACCTGACGGAAAAAGACCTGTCAGTGTCCCGGTTGAATACATGCCGGCATACGGTAATTCTTGCAATGACCCCACGAGCTGGCCCTGGCATGAACGAGCCTTGCGCGATGGAGTTCATGCTTCTGCGTGCATTCCACTACTCCGAGACAATAATGTGATTGGCGCTTTAGCTCTCTATGCGGATAATAAGGACTATTTCGACTCCCATCAGATGGAACTGATCCGACAGATGGGGACCGATATTTCCTTTGCCCTTGGTGTAATTGAAAATGAAAAACGACGGCAGAAGGCTGAGCAGGCGTTACGCGAAAAGGAGCAGATGCTGCTTCAGCAGAGCAGGCACGCTGCCATGGGTGAAATGATCGGCAATATTGCCCATCAGTGGCGCCAACCACTTAATTCGTTGGGCCTGACAGCGCAACAAATGCTGCTCTTTTATGACCTGGGTGAATTCAACCGGGAATTTCTCGTGGAGTGTGTGGAAAAATCAATGGAACTCATTCAACACATGTCTGCAACCATTGATGATTTCCGAAGTTACTTCAAACCGAACAAAGAAAGAACAGGGTTCTGCTGTTATGATAGCGTCATAAAAACGCTTTCATTGATGGAAGGAAATTTCAGAGCCAAACATATAAAAGTAACAGTTCATGCCGAGTCAAAACCGATGATGTACGGGTACCCCAATGAGTTTACCCAAGTGCTGATCAATATTCTCAGCAACGCCAGCGATGCTTTCATCGAACATAAAATCTGCCAGCCTCATATCATAATTACTGTCTTTAATGACGAAGGAAAAACGATTGTCACAATCTCTGACAATGCAGGCGGCATACCTGATGACATCATTTGCAAGATATTCGATCCTTATTTCACCACCAAAGGATCCCAATCAGGCACAGGAATGGGACTTTTCATGTCAAAAGCCATAATTGAAAAAAACATGGCTGGTAGCCTGACCGCCCGAAATATCGAAGGCGGTACTGAATTCAGAATTGAAGTTTAACCCACCACCCATCTCTCTGCCACCCGGTCATCTTCCACCAGTTACATCCAAAAAAGATCCAGTAGAATACCCGCCCGGACATACTGCCAATGAGCACGTGTTGTTTTGACAACTCATGCTACAATTTTCAGTATCAGCTGATGTATTAGCAGCAGTTCCCATAGACAGGATCAGGGGATGCAGTTCCTGCCCCGCTTCAGGAGGAATGGCCATGCCTCAGATGACAGCGAGTCCACGGGTGAATCAGGGAGCATTGTTGACTGCGGCGGTTGCAGGACTTGTTGCAACGGTCTTCACTGGTTTGACCGACCGATTGCTTGACCGCTGCGTCAGCAAGGAGCAAAAAAAACGAGACCATCGAGTACGCAAAGGAACAGCCCACGAAATAGCTGGTCCCTATTTCGCGGAGAAAATAATGGGCAGAAAGCTGGGAGAGTGCGGGAGGAAACGGGCAAAGGCCACATTCAGCGTTACCTATTCCATCGGCTGGGGAATGATCTATGCCATGCTGAGAAAGAAATATCCCCAGCTTTCCCGGGCTGCCGGGCTGCCCTTCGCCATTCCTTTCTTCTTTGCCTGCGACGGCCTTATGGCACCCTTGCTGGGCATTTCCCCAAACCTTAAAAAAGTGCCTTGGCAGCCGAGTGTAAAAGAGATGGCAAATCATATTGCCTGGACCGCAACAGCTGAAATGGTGCATCGGGCGGCAGCAAAATTACAGGCAAGATAAAGGAGCTGTAATGGCACAACCACGATCAATGATGAGCCGGGAACTGCCCTCCTGGCTCAGTGCCCTTCTGATTTTCGGAACAGTGGCAACGGTAGTCTATCTTGAAATTAAACGCCCGCTGCGCAGAATGCGGCAGGACAAGGCAACCCGGGACATTCGAAATGTGTTCATGTCGCTTACAACCGCGGCCACCATCTCCCTTACCGAAAAACCGATAACCGCTCCCCTTTCCCGGGCAGTGGAACATCACGGGTTCGGGCTGCTCAAACTCCGTCGCCTGCCGGTATGGGCAGAACTTGTGCTATCGGTGGTGCTTCTTGACTACACCCTGTACATCTGGCATTACCTGACCCACAAGGTGCCCTTGCTCTGGCGCTTCCACCTGGCTCATCACGTTGATCTGGATCTTGATGCCTCGACAGCACTGCGGTTTCATGCGGGAGAAATGTTGTTATCGGTGCCATGGCGGGCTGCACAGGTGGCGGTCCTCGGCATCTCGCCGCTGGGGCTCGCGCTCTGGCAGACACTGACCCTGATGGAGATACTGTTTCACCATTCCAACATGCGGCTGCCATACGAGGTCGAACGAAGATTATGCCGCCTGATCGTTACTCCGCGGGTCCACGGAATTCACCACTCTGTCGTGCGGGAGGAAACCGATTCCAACTGGGCCACCATCTTCAGTTGGCCCGATTATCTTCATGGCACGTCCAGGCTGAATGTTCCACAAGACAGCATTACCATTGGCGTGGAGGCTTACCAAAATCCGGAAGAATTGACAGTGGGGAAGATACTGCAGCTTCCTTTTGCTGTGGACCGACTGAATCGGGAGACGCCAGACAAACATAAGCCACACCGGGCAGAAATTGCTGCATCTTTGACTTCCCTGGTGCCCTGAAGAGACTGGGCCAGCGGTAAAAACGAATACACGCCAGGGCTACCGATCCCGATCGGACCGGGGCGGTAAATGGCCCACCGCTGCTTCCGACCCGCCTTTACAAAATCTTTATGCCCACCAGCCATATCTTAACATTAATTTTATGCCCAACCCGTTAATCTGATGAATAGGGAAATGGTAGTACCTTGCCGTTGTTGATGGGAGGCGGCTGTGCGAGTATATTGGTTTTGTCCTGAAACAGGTGTGTACCAGGGTGAGGATTTTCTGGAGGAATCCGACCTCCAATGCACTCAAGGCGCAACAGGCATCGCGCCCCCAATATGCGCTTGCAACGAAGTACCGGTGTTTGATGCCGCGATGGAGCGCTGGAAACTTATGAAATTCTCCGAGATAAGGCTGCCTCTGCCCATGGGACAATCGTGAAACTGTTTTCTGAAGCAACCGGATATTTTCTCAGCATCTGCCTTGTGACTGCTGCGACAATTATCTGTGAATTCATCCGCCCCTACATGGTCCCGACAAACATGGCGATGATCTACCAGTTGGCAGTGGTCATTGCCGCCGTTAAACTGGGATTGCGGCCGGCAATCGCAACTGCTTTAATCGGTGTGCTTGCATTCGACTTTTTCTTTATTCCTCCCCGTCTTACTTTTAACGTCGCAGACAAAGAATATCTGGTGACATTTTCCGGTTTCATTATTGTGGGTGTCATTATCAGTTCATTGGTTGCCAAAGTGCGGGAGCAATCACAAGAGCAGGCCCGGCTCTCGCGGCAGGCAGAACAAGCCCGGATTCTTCAGGCACAGGAGAAACTGGAGCGCGCACTGCTCAACTCCATTTCCCACGATTTGCGTACCCCTCTGGTATCCATCACAGGCGCCATCTCCGCACTCAAGGACAAAGGCGACCACTTGAGCAGTCACGCCCGACGTGAACTTATGGAAACTGCCTACGATGAAACGGAACGCCTTAACCGATTCGTCGGGAACCTGCTGGACATGACACGAATCGAGGCGGGTGCAATGCGCCTCAAGATGGAGCCTTGTGATATCCAGGAGTTGGTCGGCTGTGCCCTGGATGCCATGGAGATGCGCCTGGGTGATCGGCCCGTTTCAGTTGACCTCCCCCCGGGGATCACCCTGGTACCGCTTGACATGGTGCTTATGAACCAGGTTCTGGTGAACCTTCTCGACAATGCCAACAAACATGCATCCGATCACAGCCCGATTGAGATACGAGTATCAACTGAGGATGACTGGCTGCAACTAGAAGTTTCAGACCATGGCCCAGGTGTTCCGGAGTCAGAACTGGTTCATCTTTTTGATAAGTTCTACCACATCTCCGTACCCGAACGGGGGGGTGGCACTGGCCTGGGTCTTTCCATATGTAAAGGTTTCGTTGAAGCCCACGGCGGAATAATCAGCGCCAAAAACCGGATCGCTGGCGGACTCACCGTTGAAATCCAACTTCCCTTGGCCGTTCGAAAAGAGGACACGTGACACATACCCAAAACAGCACCGGACACCGGATTCTTGTGATCGACGATGAAGCGGCAATCCGGCGCTTCCTTCACTCCGCCCTGTCTTCGGAAGAATTCCATCTGAATGAGGCTGAATCAGGTCACGAAGGCCTTTCTGTTGCCGCTTCATTCAGGCCGGATGTCATTCTTCTTGATTTGGGCCTGCCTGACATGGATGGCATCGAAGTCATCCGGCGCATACGGGAATGGTCAAATGTTCCTGTCATCATCCTTTCGGTTCGGGAACAGGAAGACGACAAAGTGGCCGCACTTGATGCCGGGGCGGATGACTACCTTTCCAAACCTTTCGGCGTGGGTGAACTGGTGGCCCGAATCAGAGCTGCATTGAGACGCTCCCTGAAAAATTCGGAAGAACCGGTTTTCAAAAGTGATGATCTCACGGTGGATATCCCCAAGCGCCGTGTCTTTGCAAATGGTGGGGAAATACAGCTGACACCCACAGAATACGATCTGTTGCGCCTGCTCATTACCCATGCCGGAAAAGTACTTACCCATTCCCAGATATTGAAACAGATCTGGGGAGTCGCATATAAGGACCAATCCCAAGTACTCCGTGTGACCATAAGCAATCTGCGAAAAAAGATTGAACGTGATCCCTCTCGCCCACGGCACATAACCACTGAACCGGGTGTCGGTTACCGATTGAGACTGAAAGAGGGTTAAAATGAATTATTTCGCAGGAGCACAATAAGATGCAGGATAAAGCTGATTCATACTGGGGCGGCATCGTCAAATCAATGGGGCTGGTATTTGGCGATATCGGCACCAGCCCGATCTACACCCTGACCGTCATCTTCGCCCTCACCGCGCCAACCCTTGATAACGTCTTCGGTATTCTCTCGCTTGTATTCTGGACTATGACAATACTTGTGACTGCCGAATACGCCTGGCTGGCAATGAGTCTGGGACGAAAAGGAGAAGGCGGCACCATCGTGCTCAAGGAAATCCTGGCGCGCATGCTCAAGCCTGGCCGCCAGCTTGGGTTCGTGATCTTTCTCTCGTATGTGGGGGTCTGCCTGCTCCTGGGAGATGGTGTCATCACCCCGGCAATATCGATCCTCTCGGCGGTTGAGGGGATGGCGCTCATTCCCGGCCTGGAACATACCTCTCAGAATGTTCTGATCCTGGTTGCCGGAGTCATCGCAGTAGGGCTTTTTGTCGCCCAGTACAAAGGCACTGACAAGGTAGCCAAAGCCTTTGGCCCGATCATGGTGGTCTGGTTCGTCTCCCTCACGCTTTCCGGACTGACTTCAATCGCTTCCATGCCTTCCATTGCAATGGCGATCAGCCCGCACTATGCAATCAAATTCATGCTTCATCACGGGCTGACCGGCTTCTTCGTACTATCCGAGGTAATCCTGTGTGCCACAGGCGGTGAGGCGCTTTATGCCGACATGGGACACCTGGGACGGAAACCGATCATGCGCGCCTGGTATTTTGCTTTTGTTGCATTGACTATTAACTACTTCGGTCAGGGTGCATACCTTTTCAAGCATCCCTATGCCAAAAACTATCTGTTCGGAATGGTCCAGCACCAGGCTCCGATACTCTACATTCCCTTTCTGATACTAACGGTCATGGCCACAGTCATCGCCTCCCAGGCCATGATCAGCGGTGTCTTCTCTGTTGTCTACCAGGGCATCACCACGCGCATCATGCCGCTTCTGCGGGTTGATTACACATCGACCCACTTCAAATCACAAATTTATATCAGCTCAATCAACTGGATGCTGATGACAGCCGTGCTCTTCATTATGCTGATTTTCCGCAAATCGGAGAACCTGGCGGCGGCCTACGGTTTAGCGGTGACCGGCACAATGACCATCACCGGCATAATGATGGTCATGATCTTCAGCCGTACCACCAAAAAGTGGAAAGTGCCCCTGGCGGTCGGAATCACGATTGTGGATCTTATCTTTTTCATCTCTTGTATGAACAAAATACCCCACGGCGGCTACTGGTCCATTGTCCTGGCCTCCTTCCCTTTTGCAACCATCCTGCTGTGGACCTATGGACAACGGGCTCTTTACCGGGCTCTCAGACCGCTTGACTTTGAAACCTTCGAACTGGCCTACAATCAGATCTATGCCAAGGGACACAACATTCCCGGCACCGGATTATTCTTTGTCAAGGAGTGGAGCGTCATCCCTCCTTACCTGGTGCACTGCATTATCCGCAGCAACATCATCTACCAACGCAATGTGCTGATTTCCATCATCAGAACCGACCATCCCTACGGCCAGCAGACCAGCCTGAAGTCCGATTTGGCTGTCGGATTGGATGCTGTCGAAGTCAAGGCCGGCTATATGGAGATGCTGGATATCGAAAGTATTCTGAGGGAAAAGGGAATACAGGAAAAAGTAATCTTTTACGGCATCGAAGATATTGCAACAGACAACCCGATCTGGAGGATCTTCTCCACTATCAAGCGCCAGACCCCCAACTTTGTGCAGTTCAACAAGTTGCCAGCGGCAAAACTTCAAGGTGTTGTAACAAGGGTAGAGATGTGATTCACCTCTTGGCTACCGAATCAGTGGCCAAGGTTACTTCGCTGTAAATTCGTAGCTCACGACACCACCATGGCCTCTCTGACATGGTGGTGTCAGCCCCCTTCAGCAGTATTCCTCCTATCGAAATTCTTCATCGGACATGAAATTAACCGTTCATAAAGATGCCTTCATTGGCACTCTTTTGGTTGTTGTACCAGAGCTTGTGTAGTATCTACTTTATTTTAGGCCACGGAACAATTTCGCCCGAGATAGAAGGCTCTGAAGCTGGCAATCTTAATAATTTAGCAGTTTGATTGTGTGATGGGGAAAAGTATGGATCAGACGGATTCCGGACAGGACGGAGTTGCTTCAGGCTTCGATTTCAAGGCTCTAGCCAGCCTCGCCCTCGATGCTGCACAGGATCAGGTTTTCTGGGTTGACGCAGTCGGGCGGGTGATCTATGCCAACCACAGCACCTGCTCCACCCTCGAATATTCGCAGGAGGAGCTGCTGACCATGACGGTTGGCCACTTCTGTCCCGACCTCACGGCGCACAAATGGGCTGAATACTGGCAACAACTGAAGTCTGCCGGACAGATGGCATCGAAGGTCAGGCAGCGTTCGCGCCTGGGAAAATACTACGTTATCGAGGTGTCGGCCACCTATCTGCATCAAGAGGGCAAGGAATTCTCATGCATCTTCGGAAGAAAGACAGCGCCCCGGACCTGTTTTGAGAATGATCTTACAGGGACCAAACAACAACTCGAAACCATTGTCGACACCATGCAGGCCGGTTTGATCATGGTCGATCCACAAGGCATCATCACTTTCGCCAATCAACGTATGGCCGATATGTTCGGCTACCCTCTCGCTGAATTGATCGGCACTTCCTATTCGGAGCATGTCCATCCTACCCAGCGCAATGTTGGTGACGAGCGCATGCATCGACTCATAGCCGGTGATATAGACCATGTACACCACGAACGCTATTTTATGCGCAGGGATGGCCGCACCTTCTGGGGGCACCTCAGTGGCAGGCGGCTCGAAGATTCCCAGGGAAAGATGATCTCGCTGGTAGGAGTCATCGCCGATATATCGGAGATAAAACAGGCTGAGGAAGACCTAAAAAAAAGGGAGCAGCAGTTTACCTCCCTGGCAGAGAACCTGCCGGACATCGTGGCACGTATCGATCGTGCTCACCGTTATGTTTATATCAATCGCCAGATTGAGGCGGTGTCTGGTAGTCCGGCAGAGTTTTTTTTTGGCAAAAACCATTGGGAACTGGGCTTTAATCCCGAACTGATCAAGCTTTGGGTTGAGGCAGTCACCAAGGCCTTTGACACCGGAGAAATTGTCAATGTGCGTTTTGAATATGAGGCAGAGACCGGGATCAGACACTTTGAATCACGTGTCGTCCCGGAACGAAATAACGATGGCGTTACAGAGTTTATATTAAGTATTTCACGAGACGTCACGGATTCCATGCGTGCAGAAAAACAGCTTAGGGAAAGTGAAGAACGCTATCGCACCATCATAGAGAATATGCAGGATGTGTATTACCGATCGGATGCGGAAGGGCAGCTGATCATGGTCAGCCCCTCAGGCGTATCTCTTCTTGGCTATGATAATGTGGATCAGGTTTTAGGACTTAACATCAGGAACACCTTCTATTATGACCCGATGGAGCGTGACGCTTTCCTCCACAATCTGCGTCTTAAAGGCCAGGTCAATGGCTATGAACTGAATCTGAAACGCCGGGACGGAACTCCGCTGCCTGTCGCCACATCCAGCCGGCTCCTTTTTGCAGCGGATGGCACCTTTACCGGAGTCGAGGGCATCTACCGGGACATCAGCCTGTTTCGGAAAGCTATGGACCAGCTAAGGGCCAGCGAAGAAAAATTTGAGCGAGCATTCAAACACGCGCCGGTGTTGATGGCTATCAACGACGTTGAAGATGGACGTTTTCTGGAGATCAATGACAGGTCCCTTGAGATTTCCGGCTTCAGTCGCGAAGAAGTCCTTGGAAGAACTCCGCTTGAAATAGGCTGGATATCCCCTTCCGGGCGAAATCAGATAATCTCGATCCTCAAGCGCGACGGCCGTATACAGGATTTTGAACTTGTCCTGGCGGCTAAAGATGGTACGCCGATATATTGTTTATACTCAGCAGAACTGATCACGGTTGAAGGAAAAGACCGACTGCTTTCCATCGCTCTGGACCTTACCCAGCGCAGAAAGATCGAAGAATCCCTCAGCCACTCCCAAAAACTTATTTTCAGCATCGTTGAGAATGCCCCTTCTGCCTATTTCGTCAAAGATGTACAGGATAACTTCCGGATAGTTTTGTGGAATAAAGCTGCTGAAAAGATATTCGATTTACCGGCAATAGACATGATCGGCAAGAATGACCACGACGTATGGCCAAAGGAGCAAGCGGACATATACCTTGAACTTGACCGTACAGTGGTGGCAACACGAACACCGTTGGACATTCCTGAACTGATCTGCACCCATGCCAGCAGGGGAACGATCTATCTGCGTACACGCAAGGTACCATTATTCGACAACAACGGTAATGTAAGCCATCTTGTGGTGATATGCGACGACATCACACAGCACCGCATGATGCTGGCTGAAATCGTTAAAAACCAGAAACTTGAATCATTGGGAGTCCTGGCAGGTGGAATCGCTCACGACTTCAACAATATTCTTACCGGGGTCATCGGTAATATCTCATTTGCCAGAGCCTTTCTGGATAAAGACCATAAATCGACTAAAATACTTCTCAAAGCAGAGAAGGCCGCCAATCGGGCTGCCGATCTTGCCCAGCAACTGCTTACTTTTGCCAAAGGGAGCCAACCGATCAAACAACCTGTTTCAATACGGGTCATCATCGCAGAGTCAGCCTCGTTTGTTTTGCGCGGCTCCAACGTATCTATCACTATTGAAATCCCCAATGACCTCCCTGCTGTCGAAGCCGACGAAGGTCAACTCGGCCAAGTCTTCAATAATCTCATTATCAATGCATCCCAATCCATGCCGGAAGGGGGTGCAATAATCATCAGAGGGAGGCAGGTGACGGTCACTGCCGCTGATGGACTCTTGCTGGCCCCGGGCCGGTACGTACAAGTCCGTGTAACCGATACGGGATGTGGCATTTCTGAAAAAGATCAAAAAAGGATCTTCGACCCTTATTTCAGCACCAAGCTCTCGGGCAGCGGCCTTGGCCTTGCGTCAGCCCACTCCATCATCACTCAACATGGCGGATCTATCACGGTCATCTCAGAGGTTGCCAAAGGCACGACATTTGAACTACTACTGCCTGTCAGTGACAAGCAGCCTGTCCAAAAAATCATTTCCAAAGAATCGGTTACGTTGGGGGAAAAAATGGGACTTTCCGTGCTTGTGATGGACGACGAGGAGATCATCAGAGATATGACTTCGATGATTTTAGAGGAATTGGGTTACCAGTCCCAGACCTGTGCCAGCGGCGAAGAAGCGGTTGCGCTGTACAAGGCGGCACAGAAGCTTGGAACCCCCTATTCCGCGGCAATAATGGATTTGACAATTCCGGGGGGAATGGGCGGCAAAGAGGCGGCACAGCACATCCTGGAGATAGACCCGCACGCTCGACTGATTGTATCAAGCGGATACTCTGCAGATGCCATCATGGCCGATTATGCTAAATTCGGATTTTGCGCCACACTGCTTAAGCCTTACAGTGTTGAAGAAATCATAAAAGTTCTGGGCACTGTGCTCTTAAACCGGTGCAGCTGAATCACACACATGAACAACATCACGAACCAACAGCTCCAGGTAATCTACCGGGCCTATTCTTAATGGCCTCCCTCATCACCGTAAAAAGATTCTTAAAATCAATTGGTTTTGGGACATATGCGTCCATGCCCGAGGCAAGGCATTTTTGCACATCTTCTTTCGAAGCATGCGCTGTAACGGCGATTATTGCAGTATGGCCGCCTCGCACCCGCTCCTTCTCCCGAATAGCATGAGTCGCTTCAAAACCGTCAAGCCGCGGCATCTGAATGTCCATCAGCACAAGATCGTAGTTTCCTTTTTCCCACATTTCCACCGCCTCACATCCATCCTCGGCAACATCAAGCTCATATCTTGACTTTATCAGCATGTTCCCGAGCAACTGCCGGATTGTTGGGTCATCCTCGGCAAGAAGCACCCGCGCGGGCTTTTGCTCTCCAGCAGCAGAAATTGCTGTCCCGGTTGTTTCAGCTTTCATCGCCGGAGGTTCATCAATCTGCGGCTTCTCTTCTGCAAAGGGAATCGTGAAGGAGAACCTGCTGCCCTCTCCCTCCCTGCTTTCAAAGGAGATAGTTCCGCCTAACAATTGGACTATTTCCTTGCTGATAAAAAGCCCAAGCCCAATCCCGCCATAACTTCGGCTGTGGGATGCATCCACTTGGCTGAACGCCTGAAACAGCAGCTCTTTCTTGCTCTCGGCAATACCTATGCCGGTGTCAATGACGGCGAAGGTAATTTCCCTGGGCTGACCGGAAGTCATTTCACCAGCAGTAATACGTACTTCGACCTTGCCCTGTCCGGTAAACTTTACGGCATTACTAAGCAAATTGAGGAGAATCTGACGCAACCGCACCTGATCACCAACCACCTGATCCGGAACCTCATCTGCCACTGAAAGGAGAAGGTCAAGCCCTTTGCGGTGCGCTTCGGAAGCGATTATATCAATTGCTTCAGAAATGCATCGCCTCAAAAGAAAAGGTTTTTTTTCAATGGAAAGCCTTCCGGCAGCAACATTGGTCACATCCAGGATATCGTTAAGGATCTGAAGCAGCGACCGGGCCGAGTTCAGCGTTGTTTCCAGACAGTCCCGTGCTGTCGGATTGAGATCTTCCTCCAGGGCAAGTTGAACCATACCGATAATTGCTGTCATCGGGGTCCGGAGTTCATGACTCATGTTTGCCAGAAACTGACTTTTCGCCGAGTTTGCCGCTTCAGCTGTTTCCTTTGCCAATCGCAGGAATTCCCTTGTCTGCATCTGCTCGCTGACATCCATAACAGCTACCGCGCATCCCGCCACCTGACCCTTTGCATCGTGAAATGGTGCGGCGCTGTTATGAATGTATGCGTGAGACCCATCAAGACGTTCAATCCTCAGCAATTGCTCTACCGCTTTCTCATCTTTCCACAGAGCTCGAGCCGAAGCCCATTCCTCCGGCTGGACCCGTTTGCCGTTTTCCACAAACCAGGCATTGTAAACGGAACATTGTTGGTTCGCGTCACGAAGCGAAGTATCAGATCCTGACCAGATCTCCCTGTACATCGGATTCGACCTGATAAGTTCTCCTCTTGCATCGCGAATTGCCACACCTACTGGAAGTACCTCCATAATCACTTCCAGATAGCTTTTCTCTTGCACGGCAATAACACGGGCGGCTTCAAGCGCCTCCTCGGCCAGCCTGCGTCTGGTGATATCAAAACCGACTCCCAGCAGACATACCTGCCCGGAGATAATGGTTCTGACCCCAGTGAAGTAATAAGGCTTTGACGTCCCGTCCCTTGAGACAAAGTCAGCCTCCACCTCCCCTGTACCTTTACTGAAGACATCCCGGATACAAGCAGCCACCAATTCCCTGTCGTCATCCTTGAAAAAGTCCAGCGGGCTCATGCGGGCAATTTCGCTTCCGGAGCAACCGGTAACCTGCTCTAAATTATGATTCCAACGAATAAACTTGAAATGGTCATCGAACAGATAAAAAATTCCAGGCAAGGTATTGAGAACGGTATCAGAGAAATCCCGCTCGTTACGAAGAGCATCCTCCGTCTGTTTCTGTGCGGTGATATCCGTTGCCACTCCATCCCAAAAAACCTGCCCCCCCGGCTTTCGACGGGGACGCGACCGCAGTTGCAGCCATCGCCACTCCCCGTCGGTTGGTCGGCGCATGCGCAATTCAACATGGAAATCAGACATATTCATCTTGCTGGCTGCTTCCGTTGCCGACAAGAGTGGCAATTGTGTCGGATCGATCTGCCTGTGCAGGATTCCTGCATCCTGCATCACCTCAAGCCTGCTCACACCATGAACTTTCTCCACGCCGGCACTTAGGTATAAAAAACGATGTATCGAATCATCATGAAGATATTGATAGACATAGCTGTTTGGCAGATTGTCACTCAGCAGGAGCAGCCGCTCCATGCTTTCCCGGTATTCAGCTGTTCTTTCAGCGACCTGGGTTTCGAGCTTTATTTCCTGCGCCTTCGACTCAACCAGCAATTTTGCCAGCCAAGCCAGCAGCAAACTGGTCAATAGTCCAAGTGCAATCTTAAAAGTTAACCACAAGGAATGGCCCCAACCGCCTACAGGGGCAACACTCAGTATCCATGTGCCATTGGGCAACTCCAGCGACTGCAGTACAGGCTCCTCCAAAGGAAGGTTCGAGGATGATGCTATTATCTGTTTCTTATTCGTGTCAGGATGTTTGCGCCAGAGCTCATATGCCAGGCCACGCTCGGTAAGTTGGGAAAGCCTTGCCGGGGCAAGGGTTTCAGGAAATCGGATCAGAACCGAGGTGAATCCCCAGAAAATCTTGTGACCTTGCGGGTCATCAAGGAATACCGGCAGACGAGCAACTGCCCCCAATCCCCCCTGAAGCAGCTCAAATGGTCCGGCAAGCGTAAGCTGACCGGTGTTGCGAGCGAGCAATGCCTCCTTGTTGCGCACAGGATCTTTAAGCAGATCGTGGTTGATTGCACCTTCATTGCCAGCACGCGGAATGGTGTATTTAATAACTCCTTCGGGCGCTAATTGCAGGGCGGCAACTCCAGGATAAAAGGGCAGCATCTGGAGTGCGACCGTATCGAAATCCTTAATTACTCCATTTCCCTGGCGCACAAGTGCAGCCAAAGCGTAACTGGCTGAAAAAACCCGCTCAAGATGACGCTGCAGCAAAACAGCATGATCAGCCGCAAACAGGGAAACCTCAGAGCGCGCTTCTTTAAGATGATATTTTTCCAGACGCCAGAGCAGTGCAGCAAAAGCAATGGCAGCAACAACAAAGACAAGAACCGCGATGATCTTCGGGCGGGGCAAGGCTGTCACTATGACCTTTGGGTTCTTCATCATATCCTTGGCAATGGACAAGCTTACAAGAATGAGGGGGGCTTTCAGGACAGCAACCTTATCTGAAAGTATAGCAGCGGCTGGAGGTTATACAATTTCATGCGATCAGCCCGGTAAAGCAGAATTTTTACTTTTTACAGATTCGCAGACGCTCAAACTACAAAAGCCGGATGCCTCCTTGAGGACATCCGACTTTTTTAGTATCTGGTTCTGCCCGCAATCAGGCAGCCTCAAGCAAATTTTCAGATTGCCGCACGCAGCTCTGCCACTGCAGAAGAAATAACGCGAATGGCAGAACTCGCCAAGAGCCAAACCAGCCCCAATGCAACTACAGTATCAGGCCAAGCTGAACCTGTAAGCCAAACCCCACCAGCTGCCACAAAAACTGATAGATTTGATGCGATGTCGTTTCGCGAGCATTCCCAGACCGAGCTCATGTTTACGTCTTCGTGGCGATGTCGCCATAACAGAAATAGACAGATGGAGTTTGCGGCAAGACCAAGCAAACTGAAGGTGCCCATGACCTCGAAAACAGGAACGCTTGGCACGAGATACTTGTACAGGATTTGAGCGACCACAACGACAGCAGCAAGCAGGATAAGCCCCCCCTTGAAAAGGGCTACTTTTGCCTTGATGGCAGACTCCTTCGAGACAGCATAAATGCTGAGAGCATATGTCAAGGCATCTCCGAGGTTGTCAAGGCTATCAGCCAGCAGCGCGGTAGATTTGCCGTATAAAGCTGCTGCAACGATGACAAGAAACATCACGGCATTGATGCCGAGGACGACTTGCAATGTTCCGCGTTGCCGTTCTCGCAATCTGTCCAGCGAACAATTGTCTTCACAACAGCAACCCATCCTCTAATCCTCTGTGGCCTCACTACCCTGGATCAGGTGTAGCAATATCAAGCCGTTTTTTGTTTTATATACACACCTATCGCTGCGTCTGATGAGGAAATGTGATGGATGAGCCATTTGACGAGAAACTTGTTGGTGTCAACAAGGTGCTGTGTAGTCACACCTTCTTTTTCAATATCCTTTTTCAGGTTGTTGATACGAATAGCAAAGGATTCATGCTCTTTTACATGGGCTTCATAGTCGGGATAATTATGTCTCCGCTGAATTTCTTCTTCGTCCTGAAAATGCTGGATTGCATATTCATCAAGAAAGACCAGCAGTTTTTTCAGCTCGCTCGCTCCCTGCCCCATTTCACACGCTTTCAAAAGCTGATCGAATTTTGAAACCAGTTCTTTGTGCTGGCCATCGATCACCACGTCACCAATTGAAAGAGATTCATGCCATTGGATTCCCATTGATGCCTCCATTCGTTAATGAGTTTGTAATTTCAGAAACGCACCCAATCTCTATCAATGCAGGGTGTCAGCCCTTTTTGGCGATTCTCGTCATAATCCATTCATCCAATGAAGCTGCTTCCATTGGTTTGGAGAACAGGTAACCCTGCCCAAACTGGCACTCCAGCTCATTGATAAACTCCAGCTGGTGATTAAGCTCAACTCCCTCGGCAATTACATCCAGATTCAGACTATTAGCCAGTGAAATCACCGAACGTATGATTTCCTGGTTTTCCCCATTCTCAGTCAACTTGCTGATGAAGGAACGGTCAACCTTGAGAGCATTTATCGGCAGGCGATGCAGGTAGCTGAGAGACGAATAACCGGTGCCGAAGTCATCGATATGGATCTCAACCCCCATCTCGCGAATTCGGTTCATCGTGATAATAGCCAGTTCCACATTGTCCAGCAGCATGCTCTCGGTGATTTCAAGTGCTACACTTTGGGGAATTACACCAGTTTGCTGAAGGGCATTGGCCATCATATCCGCCAGATTTTCATGTGCAAACTGCCGTCCGGAAATATTTATGTTCATCTTCAATGGTGGCTGCGCTGGATAGCGTGTCTGCAATGATTTCAGTTCGCGGCATGCTTCAAGAATGATCCATTCACCGATGCCGGCTATCATGCCGGTCTCCTCCGCCACCGGAATAAATTCTGCCGGGAGAACCAGGCCCCGAGAAGGGTGATTCCATCGCACCAATGCTTCGAAGCCACTCAGTGCATGAGTTTTCAAATCGATAATCGGCTGATAAAAAAGAACAAATTCATTGTGAACCAAGGCTGCATGCAGATCGGATTCAAGCATTATCCTGTCAAGGATACTGGCATGCATCGTGGAATCGAAGATTTCAGTCGATGAATCGTGACGCTTCTTTGCCTGGTACATGGCAATATCCGCATCCCGCAAAACCTGCTCCGCCCGCTCATAACCTTCCGGCCCCGGTGCAATGCCAACACTGACAGATGCATAAACTTCATTCTCATCGATCATGAACGGCGTAGAAAGTGCTTGATGAATCCTGTCGGCAACATCGTAAGCATCTTCCAGCAGGCATATGTTCTCCAGCAGAATCGAGAATTCATCTCCACCGAGACGTGCAACCGTGTCTCCCGGCCGCAGACATTCGGTCAGTCTTTGCCCCATGGCCACCAGCAACTTGTCCCCGATCTGGTGCCCCATGCTGTCATTGACAACTTTGAACCGATCCATATCAAGAAAAAGAACCGCATACAGCATTGGACTGCTACGCCGATTCTGTGTATCCACAACATGTTGCAGGCGATCCATGAAAAGGGCACGGTTGGGCAGCCCGGTCAGGTTGTCGTGGAAAGCGTTGTATACCAACTGCTCCGTGGCGGTTTTTCTTGAGGTAATGTCCGTCTGAGAACCGGCCATGCGACAGGCGCTTCCGGAGGTATCGCATACGGCAAGCCCGCGGCTCAGCATCCAGCGGTAGTTGCCATCCTGGTGCAAGATACGGAATTCCCCTTCATAATGTTGGTCCACTCCATTGATATGGGCAGCAATTTTGGCTTTTACCTCGGAAAGGTCGTCGGGATGAATGCGATTGAACCACTCGTCAGGAGAATTGCCGATCTCTTCTTCGTCATATCCCAACATCGACTTCCAGCGATAGGAAAAGTAGATCTTGTCATTTCTCAGATCCCAATCCCACAGTCCGTCATTGGAGCCACGGGCCGCCAGCGCATAGCGCTCTTCGCTTTCACGCAATGCCTCTTCGGATTTCTTTCGTTCGGTGATATCCCGAGCATATTCGATGACATGCGATAGTGCCCCTGTCCGATCCAGGATCGGGTAGGTGTGGATCAAGTTCCATTTTTCGGATCCGTCCGGTGCGATATCCATCCGCTCTACAGTGCAGGAGGCGCCGGTTGTGAAAGTCCTCTCCACGATGCATTCTTCGCAGGCACTGGTTTGTCCATGATGTGACTCATAACAAATTTTATCGAGTATATCCTCCAGCTTGACCTGTTTCATTTCCGCGTAGGCCTCGTTAGCCCTTATGACGCGGAACTCTTTGTCGATTATGCAGAAAGGGTCACGAATACTGTCGAATATGTTGCTGAGGAAGGATTCAGATTTTACCAGCTCCGATTCTGTCCGCTTGCGTTCTCTGATCTCTTTTTCAAGCTTGGTGTAGTTATTTTTAAGCGTGGTGATCATCGCATTGAAATGTGAAGCCAGCTCGCCAAATTCGGTACGGTCAGTGTAATCGATCAGGTGGTCCATATCTCCTGTCGACACCACCCGGGTAGCATTGACCAATACATCAATAGGCCTGGTAATGGCTTTGGTCAGACGTGCAGCGACAAATATCGAGAGGATGACTGCAAACAGCATCGTTGAAATGAAGATCAGTGATACCCGTTTCACTTCGCTCATCACCTTGGTGGTGAGAGTGTTCAGCTTCGAACTGGCATGAACCGACATATCCTCCGTCTTGAGCAGAAGTGTGTTGCCGATGCCAGCTGCTTCAAACTTCAGTTTGTCGATATGCTCAAAATTAGCGGAAGCGGTAATGTAGTAACTTAAAGAGTTCTGATAGTCATCAATCAGCGACTGAACCTCTTCTATCTGGCGGGTAACTTCGGGGGTGTGATGACAGGAACTGCATTTTTCGGCAGCTTGTTCGAGCAAGGCTACATTGTCTGCTATGGAGTCAAGCTTTCTGCCGGCAGTAGTATGGACGGTGTAAAGATCGGACTGGACAGTCTGAATCGACATAATCAGACGATGTCTGAGACCTTCAATCTGGTGGAGTTGGATCAGCCTGCTGAGCATGGAAGTAACGTTTCCGGCGTACATCGTGGCAAAACACGCGCCCATAATAATCAGCAGGAAAACAGTCAGAAAGGACAGAATTATTTTCCGTCTCATAGCAAGGCCACCCTTTCACCAAATCACATTAAAAACACAACGCTTTCCATCCAACTCTGTCAGCCTTATTTGTTGCTGTTATCATATGTTTTTATGTCAATACCTGCTTTTGCAGCCATCTCGAAAACCGGCTTGTAATCTTTGGTGGTAGTCTCAATAAATTTTATTGCGCCAAACTGCTTCAGGACTTGTCTGCCCTCAGGCTCCTCATGCAGACGGAGCAGCACTGCCTTCAGTTTCTTCTTGAGCCCTTCATCGAGATCTTTCCTGACGCAGAGGCCATTTGACGGTACCCAGGCCGATCTGGCCAGAATCGTCAGTTCGCTGTCCACTCGGGGATCACTTTTTCTCATCCCCTCATAGATACTGTGCTTTGCTGCCCCCACCTCAGCCTTCCGGTTCAGTACCGCGCTGACAGCCGCGTCGTGGCTTCCTGAGAAAAACGTAGTACTGAAAAAATGAGTCGTGTCGGAAATACCGTTATCCCTCAAATATGCCAACGGGAAAAGGTATCCGGCAGATGTCGTCTTGTCGACATAGACCATTTTTCTGTTTTTCATATTCTGAATACCGTTAATTCCGCTGTCTTTTCGGACGAATAGGTAGCCTTGATAGGTAGAGGAACCATCGAGATTCATCGGCCGCGCAAGCGGAACAACGCCCAATTTACGAATTGCCAGGGCTCCTGTAAAAGACCCGAAAAACGCACCATCCATTTTTTCAGAGGCAAAAGAGTTGATGATGTTGCCGTATCTGCTCAGGATTGTGAACTCAATCCTGGTGCCGGTCTTTTTGGAGAGATATTCGCCGAGCAGTTGGAAGCGCTGTTTCTGCTTGAAAACATTCATCTCAGGCACGATACCGATCAGAAGTTTTTGCTGGCTTGGTTGTGCGAAAGAAGGGTGAGCTATGGAAAGAACAAAAGCGAGGAGACAGAAGAGCACAATGCTCGGAAGTGTTCTCATGAGTTATTACCTCTTTTGGAGTTTCCTGACCTTACCACACTTTAGATAAAGACCAAAAAACATTAAAGTTAGATTTTATAAATCAAAAGGGGTTGTTTTAAGGGGTTTTTTTAGCTTTGAGGGGGGAGTGGGATCTGGCAAGAAGTCATACTAAAAAGGGCAGGCTGATAACCCTGCCCTTTTTTAAGAAATTGAACAAGTCAGACCGTCAACTCCCACAGATTCAACCACTCACCCTTTTTCTTCCTCATGCGCCTGGTATCGTCAAAGGCCAGGCTGTCGGTGCTCTGGCGGATATCGTCATTGATATATCCGTTTAAATAGTAGCTGTGTTCGATCAGCCCTTCCCCTCTCACCACTGACGTGCAGTCGATTGTCTGGACTTTGGAGTTGAGCAGTGCCGGCCTGGCCACACCATCGGACCCCAGGCGTTCGGGATTTCCTTTCGTGTAATCCGATACATACATGGCCTTGTCCTGTCGATTGTAATAAATGGAAACAGTGCGCGCCAGTTCGGGAAGGCGCGCCAGTGGTTTGCCATCTTCAAAGCCATCTGCATCCACATCCGGAGCACACATGAAGATGTTTTCGAATATACGTGGCAGAGCCCTGCCACCTGAATTATCGGCAATTTTAGGCAAAGCTTCCTGCAGAGCGTAATTCCCCATGGAATGACACAGCATATGGATGTCCTGCCCACACGGATTGCCGTTTCGTTTGCAGATCTCCCGCAAGTAATCACGAAGTTTCAGAACGCCCCGGGCAAATGCCTTGCCGGATGCCTCTGCTTCCGTACGATCGGATTTGTAGGAGACAAAGGGTAGCGCCATGCCATCAGAGGGCCAGGAGAAAAGTACTACCCTCAGGCTCTGGGACTGGTCCCCAAGGGACGATGCATTCAGCCTGATCTGCAGGGCCAGCGCCGCCCCCACCGCCTCACTCCAGGAAACGTTGAAGCCATGGATGTACACCACTACATCAGTGGTTTTATCCATGAGCTGCTTCAAGTCTTCGAACATGGCACGGGAGCCGAGTTGAACCCCTGCCTGATGATCCTGATAAACCTCCTTGTCCGGTATGACCTCCTGATAGGCATCGATGATCATGTTGCCTTTGCTGCCGGCCTGCTTCCCAAGATATTCCGAAAGCGCAATGCCATCACCGACCCCATAGTCACCCGCAGCAGCCAGATGGTTCGCAACCGTTGCTCCATCAGCCTTCAGCTTCAGCTTACCGAAACGCAGGTTCTCCACTCCATCGTCGCTGAACTTCCTGCCATATCCGTTGGGATGCCAGCGGTCCTTGCCTTCGTGACTTCTGTTTGTGGCGAAAAATAACTCATAGGTTTCCATGGTCTGCTCCTGGTGGATAAGATGCCTGCTCTGGATATAAACAGGTAAAAAGAGTCTGACAGCCTTTTTTCGTCGAAAAAACATACAGGCAGTTTAAGTGACTGTAAATTAAAATTTTCAATAAATGGAACGCGATGCGCAGCGATTGCCGGCAGACTTTATGGCTTCAAAAAAACAACTCTTTGCTTCTCCACAAAAACTAATAGCAACATAATAGTTAGTATGCTATCTATTATATGTGAACATATCCAACACGAAAATTGATCGCAGTAATCTTCTCTACCATCTTGGACTCCTGACACTGTGCCGGCGCCAGGAGTTATTATTGGCTAATCGTTACAGAATAAAGGAGTTAAAGGGATGAATCTCAAAGATAAGATCGTTTTGGTGACAGGTGCCAACGGAGGTATCGGCGAAGCTTTGGTTAAGGCGCTGATCGATAAAAGCGTCGCGAAGGTCTATGCAGCAACGCGAAGCACCGCTGCGGTTGCGAATCTGGTTCAACAGCATGAGGGCCGGGTCGTCGCGCTCAGACTGGACATCACTGACGCATCCAGCGTTGCGGCAGCAGCGGAGCAGTGCCGGGACCTGGATCTGCTGATCAACAACGCCGGCGTCAACGGGTGTGAGAGCTTAATGGCGCCCGCCGGGATGGAAAGCGCCCGTGAGGAGATGGAGGTCAATTTTTTCGGCACCTTGGCAATGTGCCGGGCTTTTGCACCGCTGCTGGCCTCTCGTGGCGACGGGGCAATAGTGAATGTCTGCTCCATCATCGGCCTGGTCAATCTTCCGATAAATGGGACCTATTGTGCCTCCAAGGCTGCCGTCCACTCCCTGCTGCAAGGCATACGGGCCGAACTGGCTCCCCGGGGAGTCCGGGTTGTTGGGGTATATCCAGGACCTGTGGATACGAGGATGACAGTCGGCCAGGAGATGTCCAAGGCAACACCGGAACAAGTTGCAGCCGCTATTGTCGCAGGACTGGGAAACGGCGATGAGGATATTTTTCCCGATCCCATGTCGCTTGGTGTCCATGCCGGGCTGCAAAAGGACCCCAAACGGGTCGAAAAAGAATTTGCAGCAATGATTCCGGCCTGAGGGAACACTGTCATACGAAAGAGTCACCATGCTTTTAAAGCGCTGGGCAGGACAAAAAAAGATAAAGGAGTAAACACGTGTCTGTACTTCATGAGAGAATCAAAAGGACCAGTCTTCACGCAAAAATCAGAAAGGTTGAAGATGTCATCTCCATGTTTAAAAACGGGATGAATCTTGGGTGGTCGGGATTTACCCCCGCCGGTTATCCGAAAGCCGTGCCGATTGCCCTGGCGGATCATGTGGAGAAAAACAGCTTGCAGGGAAAACTGAAATTCAACCTGTTTATCGGCGCCTCCGTCGGTGTTGAAACCGAAGACCGCTGGGCCTCGCTCGACATGATCGACCGCCGCTGGCCGTACCAGACCGGCAAAAACATTCAAGCCGGCATCAATTCAGGTCGTATTCGCATGGGAGACCGGCATCTCTCCATGTTCGCCCAGGACCTGGGATACGGTTTTTATACCAAGGACAATGGCGGGCGCCTCGATATCGCCATCATCGAATGCTCCGCAATCATGGAGGACGGCAGCCTGGTTCTGACCGCCTCCTGCGGAGCAGTCCCGGAAATCGTCCAGATTGCCGACAAGATTATTATCGAACTGAACACTTCGCTCCCCAATTACGAAGGGCTGCACGATATCATCGAACCGATCAACCCGCCCCGTCGACTACCGTACCTGATCAGCCGTGTTGACGATCGGGCCGGCTCCCCCTACGTCCGCATCGATACCGATAAGATCGTTGCTATTGTGGAATCAACACTGCCGGACAATGGCCGTTCCTTCAGCGAATCAGACGAGACGTCCGACGCCATCGCCAACAACATCCTTGAATTTTTCCAGTTTGAAGTAAAGAACGGCCGACTGCCAAAGAATCTGCTGCCCCTGCAGTCCGGTGTCGGCTCGATTGCCAACGCGGTCATCGGCGGTTTAGCCAAAGGGCCCTTCAGCGGTCTGAATGTCTGGACCGAGGTACTGCAGGACACCATGCTCGATTTTATCGATTCAGGCAAACTCGACTTTGCCTCAACGGTCTCCCTGTCATTCTCGGTCGAAGGTTTCAAGCGCTTTTACGCAGATTGGGATAAATACAGCAAGAAGGTGATAATGCGGCCGCTCTCCATAGCCAATCATCCCGAACCAATCCGGCGTCTGGGCTGCATCGCCATGAACACCCCGGTCGAGTTCGATATCTACGCCCACGCCAATTCAACTCTGGTAGGCGGCACCCGGATGATCAACGGGATCGGCGGCTCGGGCGACTTCCTGCGCAACGCCTATCTGTCCATCATGCATACACCCTCGGCTCGGCCAACCAAAACCGACCCGACCGGTATCACCTGTGTGGTGCCGCATGTACCGCACGTTGACCATACCGAACATGACCTGGATGTGCTCGTCACCGAGCAGGGGCTGGCCGACCTGCGCGGTCTTGATCCAAAATCCCGCGCCCAGCTGATTATCGACAAGTGCGCCCATCCCGATTACAAACCGATCCTCCAGGAATACCTCGATATGGCAACCAAGGATTGTTTGGCAAGGAAGGCTGGACATGAACCGCAGCTGCTCGATCGGGTCTTCAAGATGCAGGTCAACCTGGCAAAGAATGGCACCATGAAAATCGATAATTGGGATCTGTAGCAACCTGCACATCATTCCCGCATGTCATTCCGGCTGTTTCGAGGGACATGCGGGAATGCACCCCCGTTTGTTCAAGAGCTGTGGGAACGCCAAAGAGTTTATGAAAATACTGACACTCAATTGTTGGAGTCATTCGATAAAATACCACCTCTTTTCCTGGGACGACAGAGCGTTGCTGGCCATGGGAACAGTCGAGCGGGTAGGCCTGGGCAGCTCGTTCATCAGCCAGCAGATTCCGGGCCGCGAGCTTTTTTGTATGGGGACGGAATATAACGACCACCAGAGTGCCCTAGCCCTGATTATCGCCACCCTGACAGACCCGCAGCAGGGTGTCATTGCAGACAGAGGGGAGATTTCAGCCGTAAGTCACCGGGTAGCGCATGGCGGCAGCCAATTCCGGCACTCGCTGCGTATTGACGACCAGGTCCTCGACTCCATCCGGAACCTGCAGCATCTGGCGCCGTTTCACTCGGTTCCCAACATCGCGGGCATCGAGGCCGCCATGTTTCACCTGCCTGCCATTCCCCACGTAGCGGTCTTCGATACCGCCTTCCACCTGTCCATGCCGGGCTGCGCTTACATATATCCTCTGCCATATGAATGGTACGAAAAGCACGGCGTCCGCCGCTACGGTTTCCACGGTCCGTCACACCTCTACCTTTCGCGGCGGGCGGCGGTACTTCTCGACAAACCGGTCTATACCTGCAACCTGATCACTGTCCACCTCGACCGGGGTGTCTCGCTGTGCGCCATCAGGAACGGCTTCTCCATGGATACCAGCATGGGAATGACACCTCTCGAGGGAACGGTCATGGAGACACGCTGCGGTGATATCGATCCCGGCATCCAGTTCTATATCATGCAGAAGATGAACCTTTCGGCGTGTGAGCTGGAACAGATCCTCAACAACAAAAGCGGCATATTCGGCATAACCGGACGGCACATGGAGCGGCAGCACTTTCTGAAGGCAGCCCTGGACGGGGACTCCCGCTGCAGATTGGCTCTCGATATAGAAACCTACCGCATCAGGAAATACATCGGATCATACCTGGCGATTGTCGGACCTCTGGATGCAATCGTTATTACCACGGGTTCAGGTGTGCCAGAATGGCCGGTAAGGGAGATGATGCTGGATGGACTTGATTGCTTCGGCATACAGCTCGACCGGGAGAGGAATCGGACAACTGGCTCGAAGCGGGAAGAGGTGGAAATCTCCGCTACCGACTCCCGGATAAGGGTCTTCGTCATTCCAACCAATGAAGAGCTTGTCCTTGCCGAGGATGCAGCAGCCATTCACTCCGGAGACTGTCACGACCACCTGCATTATGATTATTCCTTTGCCTGCGGCGACTTCGTTCCTTCTGTTTCCCTGGGGATAGGCACGGGTCTACCGTTATGAGACGTAGATGTGCATGCACGCCGGTATTGGAATCAGTACACCGTCAGACCAGGGAAGACAGTCACTTATCACATCACATTCATACGGAGCATCAGCAATGGATAAGACACATGCAAACAGTACATGCAGCAACAGACCAGATCTAAGGGGAGAAATTAATTGGATCCCATTCGATGCCGCTGCATTCGTCGGTTCTTCACTTCGTTTTGTTTCCGGCGATCCCGAAGGCAATCGTTTTAGAGTCAGCTATTATCTGGACTCAACTCAACATCTCAAGGCAAAGGTATGGTTCGGTCCTGAGACTGAGGGGCCTCCCGGCCACGCCCACGGTGGGGCAATGGCCGCTGTGGTGGATGAGGTACTGGGGCTGGCCGCCTGGGCTGCCGGGTATTCGATAGTGGTCGGCAATCTGAGCGTCAGTTTCCGAAACATGCTGCCGTTGCATAAGGTTGTCAGTGTGGAGACCAAGGTCGTATCCGCAGAGGGACGTAAAATAATGGTTCATGGCCGCATTTATTGCGAGAAAACTACGTATGCAGTTGGGGAATGTCTCTGTATCACCATTCAGCCCAAAAATATTAATATCAGATAGGTAAGGGAGTGGATTCGTGAAGTCGGAAAATTCATATGAATTTGAATGCGTTCATTGCGTCCATTCCAGCTTATTTCTCCCTTGTGGAAGAGCCTTCTTCTGGCTGGCCACAACTTGATTCACCTGCTGGTAAAACATTAATGTTTACGAGGCTAATCTAATGTAGGTGTTTTCCAGGAATTGATCGTAGAGCGGTGATCCACGCGATTGCGAGAACAGATAAACTAATAGCAACACAATAAATAGAGTGCTATCCATTATATATGAACATATCCAACACTAAAATCGATCGCAGCAACCTTCTCTATCATCTTGGACTCCTGGCACGGCGCTGGCGCCAGGTTCTGGATAGTGAATTGAATGCCGCCGGATTGACGGATGCCACCTGGCGTCCCCTGCTGCACCTCCACATCCTTGGTGACGGCGTTCGCCAGAAAGACCTGGCGGCATCTGTCGGCATTGAAGGCCCCTCCCTTGTCCGCCTTATCGATACCCTGGTAACCAAGGGGCTGATCCAGCGCTCTGAAGATGGTACGGACCGTCGAGCGAAACAGCTCTGCCTGACGCCGGAAGGACAGCTGATCGTTGCCAGGATCAAGGGAATCGTAATGCCTCTTGAAAACGAACTTCTCAGCTCCTTCAGCGACAGTGACATCGCCCGCTTCGGACATTTCATCCTCTCCCTGGAATCAACCCTAAATGACGTGCGGAGTCGTGTGAAGCGATGATGCATCGCAACCTGCAGCTGCTTTTTCGCCGCGAGTGGCCACACCTGGTCCTTGCCGCCCGCGGGACCGTTGCCGCCATTGCCGCCCTGGCAGTGGCAGTCCTGCTGAAACTGGAGTGCCCTTACTGGGCGGCAATGACTGCGCTGATAGTCATCCAGCCTACTCGCGGACTGCTCCTGGAAAAGAGCTTTTATCGGCTGATCGGCACAGCCGCCGGTTCAGTGGCGGGAATGATGATGCTCCTTTCCTCCCGGTCGCCGGCCATGCTAACGATCCTGCTCGCCCTCTGGCTAGGGGCATGCGTTGGTGCCGGCAACCTGCAGTACGGTCTCCGTTCCTATGGTGCCATGGTGGCCGCCTGCACCGGCGCCGTCATTGCCATGGCCGGCTACAACAACCCACCCCACCTGCACGACCTGGTTTTCGGAAGAATCGCCTGCATTGTCATCGGAATCGTCATCTCAACGACGGTGACCCTGCTCTTTTCCCATGGCCGCTCGAAACGCGAACTGCTGGACCGCCTGCGCAGGGTTACCATTCAGAATATCGAATGGGTGGCGCTGCTTGTGCGTGGAGGGAATGACAAGGAATTGATTGCCCTGCGGCAAGAGCTCCTTGTAGAGATCGCTGACATCGAAGGCACCGTGGATGCCGCCTGGGCCGGCTCTCTGGACCTCAAACGCAGGAAGCGCCATATCAGAGATCTGATCGTCTCGCTGCTGACCCTTTTGGAAGCCGGCAAACTGGCCGGTGATCATCTGGTCCGGCAGGATTCGCGCCTCGCACCCTGGCGAGGATCCCTTGCCCGGCACCTGGAAGACGTTGCACTGCACCTGGCCGAACAGGGATCAACCAGACCTGATATTACCGAGATGAGACTGGTTCTGTCCGAAACAAGTATCCGCGCCCCCCTGCTGGGTGAGACATTGGGTGAACTGATCAATGCACTACAACTCGTCATGGATGAGTGGGACACAACAACACCTCAAATCGAAAGACCGGCCAGTACCAGGTTCGTACGACACCGCGACTGGCAGGAGGCAGGGCGTGCGGCAATCCGGGCTGCGGCAGCCATATCCGCAGTCGGTATTGTCTGGCACATGACCGGTTGGGATGGAGCCCCACTCATGATGATGGCAACATCTATCATGGTCAGTATTTTCTCCACGCATGACCGCCCGTCAGTCATGCTTTCTCATATTTTCCGGGGGGCCTCGCTCGGCGTTGCAGCGGCCTTTCTCTGCCGACTGTTCCTGCTACCGGGAACCAGTAACACGCTCACCCAGGCGGTCATCATCGTTCCCTTTCTCATGGTCGGCATTGTTGCCCTCTCCCATCGCCGGACAGCTCTTGGGGCCATGGACTACCTGCTCTTTTTCCTGTTTGTCATGCAGCCGGGATTGCCCGCCGTCCCTCCACCTAGCAGCTTTGTGGCGGGCGGGTTCGCCTGCCTGGGAGGAATCGCTGTTGCCATCCTTGCTTTCCGCTTCCTCTTGCCGATCGATCCTGCCAGACGGCTGCGTTCAATCATGATCGCCATAGTCCACGATCTGAACAGTATGGCTGCAGCGGATTCACTCCTGCTGGTGGAGAAGTGTAGAGCCCGGACGCACCACAGGGTCCTGCGCATGCTCGCCAACGCCAGAAAACTGGATGAGGATCTAAATCCTATCGTGGAGGGGGGACTCGCAACCCTGGCCATCGGCAGGTACCTGCAACGGTTGAGAGAAGCCGAAAGGGCCGATGGAATTCCCCCGGAGGCATTGGGCGCCATCCGGGAATCCATGCTAAAGCTCATCGCGGCTATTCCGCAAACAAGAGAAATATTGTCGATACTGGAAGATGTCTCCACAACCCTCAGCAGGGCAGTGGAAGCCAATCACGCAAATTATGACTCATCAGTTCAGGCAGCCCTCCTGCACATTCGTGATGAACAACCTCCGGCGCAATTGCCGTTTGTTACGAGGAAAAATTGTCAATGCCATACCTGAGATTCAAAGGATTTGATGAAGAGTTTGTGCGACAGCAGGCACCGCTGTTCGTGGAGGAATTTTCCCGTGCAGCGGCCGTTCCACGGGAAATTGTAAAAGTTGAGCTGCTCAGCATCACGCAGATAACGCCTACGCCCCGCTCGCTCGAAATATATATGTTTCCGCGGACACAGGAAAAACATGACGCCATTGCTGCAACACTTCATGCCATTCTCAGCAGGCACGGTTGTGGGGATGTTCACATCTTCTTTGTTCTGCTCGCTCCCTCCCTGTACTACAAGGAAGGAATGCCTTTACAGGACATCAGCTGGCTGCCGGCAAGTTCTTGAACAGGAATGTTTACAACATGAATTCACGTAGAAATTCAACTGGCGGCTTGCTCCTGACCGCATGCATCATCAGCTTCGTCTGCTTCTTCGGTTCCTATATGCGGATTCCGATCGTCCCGCTGTTCGCCACGTCGCTCGGCGCCGACACGGTGCAGGTGGGAATGATAAACGGCGCGTTCATGCTGATGGCGGGTGCGCTCTCCATACCGTCGGGACTCATCTCGGACCGGCTTGGGCGCAGACTGCCGCTGCAGGGAGGAATGATCCTGCTAGCCGGTTCATCGTTTCTGCTCTACTGGTGCAGCAGCCCGTTACAGATGGCCGTCATTTATCTGCTGTTTGGTGTGGGGCTTTCAGCCTTTTCACCCACCCTCATGTCCTATGTGGCTGATGTCACACCGCCTGAGATGCTGGGGCAGGCCTACGGCTGGTATACCATGGCTTTGTACGGCGGCATGACACTCGGTCCGGCTGCCGGCGGCTTCCTTGGGACGGCACTTGGGCTGCGGCCGGTGTTCCTCGTTGCTGGCGGGTTGGTCTTCATCATGTTTTTCGTTGCGCTCTTCTTCCTTCCTACCCACCCGGCTCACGATCGTGATGGCCTGGCTTCGCCTGCCATCATGCCTTTACTGAAAAGCCTTATGAGCAATCGCCCGCTGGTGGCCTGTCTGGTCGCCACACTCGGCGGTTGTTTCGGCTTCGGTATGTTTGTCACCTTCATGCCTCTCTACATCCGGAGCCAAGGCATGACTACGGGGGCGGTGGGGTTCGTTTTTGCAACCCAGGCCCTGGCCAATGCACTTTCGCGTCTGCCTGCCGGTCGGCTCTACGATCGGGTAAAGAACCGGAGTCTCCTCGTAACCGGCGGGCTGGCTGTTTTTGCCCTGGCACTGGCAGCCTTCGGGCTCTGTCACTCGGTGGTGTCGCTGATGGCCGCTGCGGCAGTGATGGGGGTCAGCATGGGAGTAGCCTTCACGGTTATCTGCGCACTGATTGCCGATGTTGTACCGCGGGAAATGCGGGGACTCGCCATGGGATGCTACAACACCAGCGTCTATGCCGGCATGATGCTCTGTTCGGTTGGCATGGGGATGGTCATCAAAGGGGAGGGTTTTCGGGCCGGCTTTTTCCTGAGTGGTGCAGTGGGGATGATTGTACTATTGCTGTTCAGATTTCTTTATCGCCAACCTGCATCGGTCATATCCTGCATTCGATCATAGCGACTTTGGCAGTATCACTTATCACCTGCAGTCACCGGAATCATGATTTCGTTGCGACGCATAAACCAAAGAGTAAAAGGTGGGTTGTAACGAGCCCAGATCGGTTCACCGGTAACGGTGTAGCGGTTATCTTTGATCCATTTTTCCAGTTTGTCTTTGTTGAGCAGATACTTCTCCTCACTCCAGGAACCGGAATATCGAACGGCAGCCACCCGGCGACCGGGAACCTGCCGCAGCTTAATCTTTGGATCATCTGGAACAGGCAGGGTTTCCATGGTGAATGAGGCCGGCATCATGAAACTGACGGCCCACTTTCCCTGTATACTCTGCTGACTGACCGGAGCGGTCATGGCTATTTTCTCTCCCTCCTGTTCCTGCGAAACAGGAGCCGTCATAGTAATCTTTTTGCGAGATTTGTTGTCACCGGATATGTAGCGGAAAAGCGGTCTGAATGCCTTGTTACCGGCACCTTTCAAGTCGCCGTCGACAATGATCTCCGCCAGGATCTGGGGCGGGTAGTCGCGCAACTCGAAGATATCGTCGCTTTTCAGCAGAGTGTAGGGGGCTTCTTCAGTTGCCATGGCAATGGTCGCTCCTGTGAACAGCAGTAATAGTATGGCCGTGATCAATCCGATCAGTATATTCATGGTTTTACCTCCACCGGTGAAAATCCACGACGGATATTCTCCATACGGCTGCGGTTTTTGCCCAGATCCGAATACCCCAACCGCGATGAGGATCGGACGTGTATGACTCGCCCAGCCCTGTCCAGCAGAAATTCTCCATCGTCAACAAACAACATCGTTCGCAACTCGACCCGCAGATAGCCCGAACTTTCCTCGATAACAACAGTGTCGTTGCGCTGCACCAGAATCTGCTTCAGCCGTGCAAATGCGGCATCAGGATCGCCATTGAATGCCAGCGGTGCAATACTGTGCCGCTCATCGGAAGCCTGACTGGACACACAGTTGGGCGACGACGGACAGGAAGACAAACTCTCGCCCCGCACCCCCAGATTGCTCGGGCGTTCCCCGGCGCAGGCTGCCAGTAGGCCTGAAAATGCACACATGACGATGCCCCTTCCTCGCAACCTTACTATCATTGACTGCCTCCACGTTTCAATTCAGCCATCAACGTTACCACCGCCAGCTCTGGGTGATGACAAATGGCAGTATTGCTCACGACTGGATATATGCCAGGTTTCTGCTGCCAGGACAGGTTGAGCAGCTGCTCGCTACGGTTCATGGCGAGCAGCGCTTTGGCGGTGGTCGTGCGGAAGGAAATTTTTTCCTCTTTAATTGGCAACACAAACCAAAGCGCATCAGTCCTCACCCCATCATTTTCTAGAAGCAGACTTTACTCAGCTATTATAATGTAGCGGCTATTATAGATGGTTACTATAGTTTGTCAGAGAAACATTTACAGTTAAAAACTCTGCCGCGACAGCACCGGATACAGCTCAGGGAAAACAGCTGGCGGCATGGAGGGATGCGGAGCAATGTGACCTGCAATCTGGTGGCAATAAAGGGTACTTTCACACCAGACAAAACAAAAAAAGGGAGCTACGAACTTAATCGTAACTCCCTGTTTTTTCTGGCTCCCCAACCCGGACTCGAACCAGGGACAAGGTGATTAACAGTCACCTGCTCTACCGACTGAGCTATTGGGGAATATGATCTTTTGGAAACCTGTCAAGACGGGCCGTCCAAAAGGTAAGCGGGTTTATACCATCAGTTCCAAAGAGCTGTCAATACCAAATAATCATAGTTGCAAAAAGTCGGGAGAGTTTTTTCTTCACCCCCGAATACACTGCCCTGGCAGCAGACCGTGGAATACTCAACAGTTTTGTTGAATATTCTCCTGTTATTTTCTCACGCTGAGATCCACGTTTCTATTATACTGCAATTACAGTAGAATTCTTGAAGACCGACTTGGCATAGTACTTGATAATGTAGGAAACACATCCTGAAATACAGAAAAAGAGGACCCAATGAAAAACAAGATAATCAATGCCATTCTGATCCTGCTGGTGGGCACCCTGCTGACGGTATTGGCGTTATATGTCAGAACAGGCGCAACTATCGATTCAGTTGCTGTCCTGAAAACAGGGGGCATGACCTGCAGCAGCTGCTCCAGCAAGATTTCCAAGGCACTGGAAACAGAAAAAGGCGTTGCCGCTGTTGAAGTAGACGTGCCGGGTGGCTGGGTGATCATCGGCTATGACTCCCATGCTGCGAAACCGGAGCTATTGTCCGGCCGGGTGAAGGAAACCGGCTTTACCAATGTTGTTCAAACCGTCCTGACCCCGGAACAGTTCAAGCAGATCACAGGCCGAAACATCGGGCAGAACGTACCACGATCCGGCTGCTGCGGTAGCGGCGGATGCAATACAAAAAACAGAAGTTAACCAAAAGGAGCGAGTAATGGCACGGAATACTCAGAAGTTCGGAATAGCAGCAGGTGTTGTCGCTTTAGTGCTGGTCAGCATCATCAGCGTATTTGCTTTTTCTTTGGGCAAATACGAAAAGGTCAAACCCACAGGGAATGTAGTCTCATTGCCGGTGGCCCAGGTGAATGACGGCAAGGCTCACTTCTACAAGTTTACCGACAGCGGCAAGGAGATCGCCTTTTTCGCGGTCAAGGCTGCCGACGGCACTATCAAAACCGCCTTTGACGCTTGCGACGCCTGCTACAGGGACAAAAAAGGCTATGAGCAGCAGGGCGACAAGCTGAACTGCAAGAACTGCAATCAGAAATTTGCCATTAATCGCCTTGGCCCCAACGCGACCGGTGGCTGCAACCCCGGCTACCTGCCCAACCAGATCAGCGGCACCACCGTCACCATCAACGTAAGTGACCTCAAAAACGGAGCGAGATACTTCTGATGAAGCTGCACACTATCTCCATCAACAACCTTAAACGCCGCAAGGCAAAGATGGCGTTTCTGACCATCGGATTAATGGTGGGCATCGCCACGATTGTGATCCTGATGACTCTGACCAGCTCCATGTCTCGTGACATTGAGCACAAGATGGAGGAATTCGGGGCCAACATCCTGATCACCCCCCAAAGCAACGGCCTCTCCATGAACTATGGCGGCATCGGCCTGGGAGGAGTGACATTTGATCAGCGCGAAATCCGCGAAGAGGACCTGGCAGCGATAAAAACCATCGCGAACAACAAAAACATTTCCGCCATAGCCCCCAAGGTTCTGGGAGGGATTCAAATTGGAAAGCACGATGTGCTGCTGGTCGGCGTTCATTTTGACAGTGAACTGAAGATGAAACAGTGGTGGCGTATTTTCGGGGAGGCGCCTGCAACAGACAATCAGCTGCTGCTGGGAAGTGATGCTTCCAAGGTACTGAACGTCAGCTCCGGAGACACACTTCAGATCAAGGGAGAAACCTTCAAGGTATCCGGTGTGCTTGAACAGACCGGATCACAGGATGACGCCCTGGTTTTTGCTTCCCTGAAAAAGGCTCAGGATCTGCTCGGCAAACAGGGCAGGATCACACTGGCCGAAGTGGCGGCACTCTGCTCGGGCTGTCCTATCAGTGACATGGTCACCCAGATTGCCGAGAAGCTGCCTGACGCGAAAGTGTCAGCCATCCAGCAGGTGGTGGAGGGGCGCCTGAAGACCCTTGACCAGTTTAAACGCTTTTCCTACGCCATGGCCGGTGTTGTGGTGTTCATCGGTTCCCTGATAGTTTTTGTCACCATGATGGGGAGCGTCAACGAGCGCACCACCGAGATCGGCGTGTTCCGCGCCATCGGCTTCCGCAAGAAACATATCATGCGCATCATCCTGTTTGAGGCGGCCCTGGTCAGCCTGTTGGCCGGTTGCCTGGGGTACCTGATCGGCATGGGGGGCGCCGCGCTCGCACTGCCCTTAATGGCAGAGAGCAAAAACGCTCACGTTGCCTGGGATGCAACCGTGGCAGGCGGTTCAGTCGGCCTGGCATTGTTGCTGGGGCTTCTGGCCAGCCTCTATCCGGCACTGCATGCGTCCAAAATGGATCCTACCGAGGCATTACGGGCGTTGTAGAAATTCAAACCTTTGAAGGCTTTTGAAATACTCAGGTTGTTCAAAAATAGTCAGATCGTCGCCCCCGGAGAAAGCCCCGCGGAGGCCCCTCACCCGGCTTTTGGCCACCCTCTCCCATAAAGGGAGAGGGAACTGAATGCCCTCCCCTTTTATGGGGGAGTGATAGGGAGGGGGCCAGCGCTACGCCGCACAAGGTGGCTTCCGAGGACGGCGGCGAGATGGCTGTTTTTCAACAACCCATCTTGGAGAGCAGCACAATGGCACTTATCGAAATCAACAACCTGAAAAAACATTACACCAGTGGCGAAGACACCATAGAAGCCCTTGCAGGAGTGGACATTTCCATCGAAGCGGGCGAATTCATTACCATCATGGGACACTCCGGCTCCGGCAAGAGCACACTTCTGTCGGTGTTGGGGGGGATGAACCATCCTACAGCCGGCGAAGTCGAGATGGCCGGAGTAAAACTCTACGATTTACCGGGAGAAGAACTGGCCGACTTTCGGGCGCAGCACCTCGGTTTTGTGTTCCAGTCGTTTCACCTGCTGCCCTACCTGACTGCCGTTGAAAACGTGATGCTGCCCCTGGCCATTGTCAAAATGAGTACGCACGACAAAAAAAGTGCAGCCTGCAAGGCGCTGGAACAGGTGGGACTCGGCGCAAAAACAGACCGTCTGCCCAACCAGCTTTCCGGCGGCGAACAGGAACGTGTCGCAATCGCCCGGGCGATCGTGAACAATCCACATATCCTGCTGGCAGACGAGCCGACCGGCAATCTTGATTCCACCACAAGCGAGCATGTCATGGCTCTCTTCCGGGAGCTCAATGACGCCGGCCAGACAATTGTCATGGTCACCCACAACGCAGAAAACGGCAGGTATGCGGACCGGACCATTGCCTTGAGGGATGGGAAGGTTGTGAACTCTTGAACTCTGGGTTATAACGTTCACATGAAATCCACCATCATACGCATCGGGCTTCTGGCCCTTTCCATCCTTGCGATCAGTCTTTTGCACTACCTGACCCCCCTGCACCTCCACTATCTCCATGACATCTTTCAGCGCTTCTATTACCTGCCCATCATCCTGGCAGCCATCTGGTTCGGCCTCCGCGGGGGGCTGATCTGTTCCCTGGCAGTCAGCATTGTCTATGCCCCGCACATTCTGTTCCAGTGGGGGGGCGGACTAACCCTGGAAATGGAAAAGTACCTGGAAATCGTCATGTACAACGTGGTCGGCGGCATCACCGGACTGCTCTCCCAGCGCGAACGGGAGCGTAGCATCGAGCTCGAAAAAACCGCACATGGCCTGGAGGAATCCTACAATGCGCTTCGGCTTCAGTCGGAGCGGATCATCACCATCGAAGAGCAACTGCGGCGGGCAGAAAGACTTTCAACATTAGGAGAAATGGCGGCGGTTCTGGCCCATGAGATCAGGAATCCGCTCGGCTCCATCCGCGGAACAGCAGAGATCCTGCGGGACGACTATCAACCGGGCAACCCCAAGTTTGAGTTCATTGAGATCCAGATTAAGGAGACCGATCGGCTCAATCATGTGGTAGAGGATTTTCTGCGCATGGCACGGCCCCAGGCGGTTGAAATGCGCCGCTGCTCCTTGCGCGAAGAGCTGGAAATGATCGTGACCCTGACCGGCAGCGATGCCAGAGATCGCCACATCAAGCTCGTACTGGAGCCTTTCAAGGGGGATGCCCTGGTACGGGGCGACGGGGAAAAACTGCGCCAGGCGTTCCTGAACATCATCATGAATGCGCTGCAAGCCACTCCAACCGACGGCAACGTCATCATCTCCCATCGGCAGACAGCTTCCGGCGAAGCGCTGTATTATGAAATCTGCTTCAGGGACAGCGGTCCCGGTATTGACGAAGAAACCGTTCAGCATATTTTTGAACCTTTTTTCACCACCAAAGCGGACGGCACCGGCCTGGGACTGGCCATTACGAAGAAGATCATCGAAGGTCATGGCGGAACACTGGAAGTAAAGAGCGGGATCGGCGCCGGCACGGAAGTAATCGTACAACTGCCGGTGCTGGCGGAGGGACAGGAACAATGAAGCCCAGGATTCTGATTATCGACGATGACACCTCGCTCAGACGGGTGCTGGAATACAACCTCCAGGAGGCCGGCTACGCCGTGGCCACCGCCGCTTCCGGCGAAGAGGGATTGGGGCTGTTCGACCAGGTCAACCCGGCACTGGTCATCACGGACATGAAGATGCCGGGCATGGATGGCACCCAGGTGCTGAAGGCGATCAAGGAGCGCTCGCCCGAGACACTGGTCATAATCATTACCGCTTTCGGCACGGTGGATGTGGCTGTTGAGGCCATGAAACTGGGAGCCTACGACTACATTACCAAGCCTTTCAATCGTGAAGAACTGCGCATGACAGTAAACAAGGCGCTTCAATTCACCGGACTGGCTGCGGAGAACCGGCGCCTGAAGGACGAGCTCTCAGACCGGGCCGACTTCCGCACAATGGTAGGTACATCCCATGCCATGGAGAAAGTTTTTCAGGTAGTGGACAAGGTGGCTGACACCGAAGCGTCGGTGCTGATTACCGGTGAATCAGGCACCGGCAAGGAACTGGTCGCCCGCTCGATCCATACCCGCAGCGGACGCAGAAACAAGGCTTTTGTCGCCATCAACTGCGCGGCCATACCCCGTGACCTGCTGGAGAGCGAACTTTTCGGCCATGTCAAGGGCGCCTTTACCGGGGCAATCAAGGATAAGACAGGCAAATTTCTGATGGCTGACGGAGGCACGCTGTTTCTGGATGAAGTCGGCGAACTGCCGGTTGAGTTACAGCCAAAACTGCTGAGAGCCCTGCAGGAGCGCGTGATCGAGCCGGTGGGAGGCACAACGGCGCACAAGCTGGATGTGCGGGTGGTTTCAGCAACCAATCTGGACATGGAAAAAGCGCTGGCAGATGGTCTTTTTCGAGAAGATCTCTATTACCGCCTGGCGGTGATCCCGATCCACCTCCCCCCGCTGCGGCAGCGGCGCGACGACATCCCCCTGCTGCTGCGCTACTTCTGCGGGAAACATGGTGCGGACCAGGTAACCTTTGACAAGCAGGCCTTGAACAAGCTCGTCTCCTACAACTGGCCCGGAAACGTACGGGAACTGGAAAACACGGTGGAGCGCCTGTTGATCATGCGCAACGGTGCCACCATAACGTTGGAGGATCTGCCTGAAAAGATCAGCACCGGCGCTGGCCAAGCCTCCGCCGGCGAAGCGGGGACTGTGATCAATCTGCCGGAAGAAGGCTACTCGCTTGAGCAGCTGGAACGTGAGGTTGTGGTGCAGGCTCTGGAGCGTAACCAGTGGAACCAGACTGCGGCTGCGCGATTTCTGCGCATTCCGCGGCACACCCTGATCTACCGCATGGAAAAATACGAGATTATTCCGCCCATCAAATCAACGGGTGAGATGCCTAGTCAGCAGTAACCCTGCATGTGGAAGAAGTAATGTAATCACAGAAAAAGAACATTGAAGTATAATTACACATGATTAGTGCAGAATATTGATCCATACTGAAGAATATTCTTCACAATTATTGAGGGCTATGCATGTTAGTCCTTTGCTTTTTAGCAACTTAAAACTTTGGCATGATCCGTGTAATCCTGTTCGACACTACCTTCAGGAGTTACTTATGATAAAAAACCTCGCATTTGCCCTGATGCTGTTTTCTTTTTCTGCTGCCGTGGCATGGTCAGGCGAACAAAAATTACCTGCCGAAGACCTGTCGCATCTTATAGCTACTGCTGTGGCGAACAATCCGGAATTAAAGTCATCCCAGGCCCGTTGGCGGATGTTTGCCAATAAGGCTCAACAGGCTGGCAATCTTGAAGACCCGATGTTCATGTTCAAACTCCAGAACATGCTTGCCCGTGAGCCGCTCGTTTTCAACAAGGACCCTCAGTCCGCCAAGGTGATCGGCATCTCACAACAACTTCCCTTCTGGGGCAAACGTGCTCTCCAAAAGGAAGTTGCCAAATATGAGGGGGAGTCTTACAAATGGGCCAATGAAGAGCGCAAGCTTGAGCTGATTCGTATGGTCAAAGAGACGTACTACCAACTTTGGGCTGTTGAAAAATTTTCAGGGATTGTTGACAAAAACCTGAGGATTCTGGGCGACTTCGTGACTATTGCCGAGTCGAAGTATTCGGTTGGCCAAGGGGTACAGCAGGACATCTACAAGGCCGGCCTGGAAAAATCGAAGATGCTCGACATGCAGATCAACCTGCGCCAGCAGCGCAAAAGCCTGGAAGCAAATCTCAATTACCTGCTCTCTCGCCCCGGCACGACTGCGATTGGTCCCATTGCAGACTTTGAACTGCCGCAGCCCCCGCTCTCCGTCGAACAGCTGAATCAGGCGGCCTATGAAAATCGCCCCCAGATCAAAAGCCTTATCAGTCTCGCAAACAAGGGAGAAGCGTCTCATCGTCTGGCGAGAAAAGAGTTCTATCCTGACTTTAACCTGTCCTTCGAGTATATGTTCAAGGAAGCCGTTTCGACAGAAATGGTAAGTGACCCCGGCTATAACATGTTTACCGTCGGCGTGACCTTCAACCTGCCCTTCCAGCAGGCACGCCGCCGGGCGATGCTGGCCGAATCAACATCGGAAACGAACATGGCCATGGAAGAACTGAACGGATTGAAGAATAACATCTCGTACACCATCAATGACACCCTGGCCCAACTGGAACGACGCAGCAAGCTGATAGAGCTCTACAAGGGGGGCATCATCCCACAGGCGGAGCAATCTTTGGAATCCGCCATCATCAGCTATCGAGTGAGCAAAGTCGACTTTCTGACCCTCCTCGACGGCAGAATGAGTCTGTTCAACTATGAACGGGAACTGTACGAGTCGCAGGCTGAGTACATGATGAAACTGGCGCAACTAGAAGCGGCCATCGGAACCGATCTTGTATCTATGCCGGCAATGCAGACGGCAGTTCCGCCGGCGGCTGCGTTGGATCAGCCACAAACAGCATCACCGGCAGCACCTGCACCCGAGCATCCACAACATCATTAAAATTACCGCACCGAGGTACGATCATGGCTCTGAACAAAAAAATCGCAATCCCCCTGCTGGTACTCATTCTGGCTGCGGCAGGGGGTGGTGGCTGGTTCCTGTGGCAACAGAAACATCCGGGCACGGCAACCGACCAGAAAGTGGCTCAGGGCAAACAGCTTTACACCTGCTCGATGCATCCCTTTATCATCAAGGACAAGCCGGGAACCTGCCCGATCTGCGGCATGGAGTTGATCAAGAAGATCGATGGAGCCGCAGGCGGTGCCCAGACCGCAGAACAAAACCAACAGGGAGAAATGCTTGGACAGGTCTCGATGTCGGCAAACCAGCGGATCATGGCCAACGTTGCCACCATCGAGGCAAAAAATGGCACCCTGAACAAGGAAATCAACGCAGTAGGTATCGTACAATTCGATCAGTCACGCCAGGCCAAGGTTACCGCCTGGATCGCCGGCCGCATTGACAAACTGAACGTCGATACGGTAGGGGCGCAGGTAAGCCAGAACAGGCCGGTGGCAGAAATATACTCGCCCGACCTCCTGGCAACCCAGCAGGAATACCTGCTGGCGGTAAAGAGCCGAGACCAGTTAAAAAATTCACCGATTTCCTCCATATCGCAAAACGGTGATAGCCTGGTAGCTTCTGCAAAACAGCGGCTGGTGCTGTACGGTGTCAAGGAAAAACAAATCGCCGAACTGGAAAAAGCAGGAAAGCCCAATATTCGCTTGCCGATTTATACGCCGCTATCCGGTGTTGTCATCGAAAAAATGGTCCAGCAGGGACAATATGTCAATGTTGGTGAGGTGCTCTTCAATATCGCCGATCTCTCAAAAGTCTGGGTAGAAATAGATGTCTTTGAAAATGAAGTTCCTTTTGTGCGGGTCGGGCAGCAGGTGGAAATACGCTCCGCAACAGAACATGGCGCAGTATCCAACGGCAGGATCAGCTTCGTCTACCCCTTTCACGACCCCAAAACCCACACAGTGAAGGCTCGCGTGGAACTGTCCAACCCGGGCCACAAACTGAAGCCGGATATGTTCGTCAATGCGATCATCAGAATGCCGCTGGCAAAAGGAATCGTCGTCCCGGTAACTGCGGTGATCGACACCGGTAAACGCCAGCTGATCTGGGTCGAAATGTCTCCAGGGATATTTGAACCGCGTGAGGTACAAGTTGGCGAACGTATTGACGATAAAGTGCAGATCCTGTCCGGCATCAAAGTTGGTGACAAGGTTGCGGTTTCAGGTTCCTACCTGATTGACTCGGAATCCCAGTTAAAAGGTGGCGGTGGTCAGGACCACAGCAAGCACGGTGACAAACCGGAGACGAAGGGACAAACCCCTGCGACGCCAGCGAAAAAGGATTCATTGAAGATGGATGATATGAAGATGTGATGTCAGAGGCAATAGAACGCGGATCAAATCTGATTGGACGGATTTTCGCGGATTATTTGCTAAAGGGAAGGGAGGAAACCATGCTTCAGAAAGAGTTGACAGATATAATAATCGGGGCGTTCTACACCGTGTACAATACTCTAGGGTATGGCTTTCTTGAGAAAAATTATGAAAATGCCCTGCTTATTGAGTTGCGAAAACAGGGGCTTAATGTAGAGCAGCAGAAACCTTTGGCCGTTCATTATGAAGGGATCGTAGTCGGTGAGTACTTTGCCGATATCGTTGTCAATAATTCTGTAATTATTGAACTTAAGGCAGCTGAAGCCGTGCGTAAGGAACACGCGGCGCAACTAACTAATTATCTGAAAGCGACTGGTATAGAAGTAGGCCTTCTTTTCAATTTTGGTCCTAGTGCCGAGTTTAAGAGGGTAATCTTTACACAGAACAAAATCTGCGAAAATCCGCTCAATCCGTCTAATCCGCGTTCTATTGCCTCTAAGGTGTTCCCAACATGATCGAAAAAATTATTGAATACTCCGCCCGCAATCGGGTCATTGTCCTGATGATCTTCGGACTGATCATCGCCTGGGGGGGATGGTCGGTCTACAAGACACCGGTGGATGCCATACCGGATCTGTCCGACAACCAGGTAATCGTCTTTACCGATTATCCCGGTCGTTCACCGCAGGTGGTTGAGGACCAGGTCACCTACCCGCTGGCGGTCAACCTGCAGGGACTGCCACAGGTCCGTGCCGTACGGGCCTCTTCAGCCTTCGGCTTCTCGATGATCTACGTCATCTTTGAAGACAAGGCCGACATCTACTGGGCAAGAACCCGTGTCCTTGAGCGGCTCAATTATGCAGCCTCGCTGCTGCCACCCGGTGTAGTCCCTACTCTCGGCCCTGACGGCACCGGCGTGGGCCATGTCTTCTGGTATACCATCGAGGGCAAAGGCTACGACCTGGAGCAGCTGCGCACTTTGCAGGACTGGTTCGTGCGGTATCAGCTCAACACCGTCCAGGGTGTGGCCGAGGTGGCCTCCATCGGCGGCCTGGTGCGCGAATACCAGATCGACCTGGACCCCACCAAGCTCTTTTCCTACAAAGTCACCTCCGGAAAGGTCATGGAAGCAGTCAAGGCGGCCAACAAGGATGTTGGCGGCCGCCTGATTGAACAGGCTGACGCCGAATACCTGATCCGCGGACGCGGCTATGTCAAATCCAAGCAAGACCTGGAGAACATTGTAGTCGGTGCCGACATGCGCGGGACACCGATCTACGTCAAAAACCTCGGCACGGTCCAGATGGGGGGCGCCATCAGACGTGGCTTGCTGGAGATGAATGGCGAGGGCGAGGCCGTGGGCGGCATCGTGGTCATGCGCTACGGCGAGAACGCCAAGGAGGTCATCGACCGGGTCAAGACCAAGATCAAGGAACTGGAAAAGGGACTGCCTCCGGGCGTAAAGATCATGGTTTCCTACGATCGCTCCGACTTGATCCAGCGGGCGATTGACACCCTGAAACACAATCTGGTGGAGGAATCGGTCGTCGTTTCGCTGGTGATCCTGATCTTCCTGCTGCATTTCCAGAGCGCGCTGGTCATCGTGCTAACCCTGCCGATCTCCGTCCTGATCGCCTTTATCACCATGAAACTGATGGGGGTCAGCTCCAACATCATGTCCCTGGGGGGCATCGCCATCGCCATCGGGGTGCTGGTGGATGCCGGGGTAATCATGGTGGAGAACTGCTACCGCCACCTGTCCGAGATGCCGCCCGAGGAACGTGCCGGCAAACGGCTGGAAGTAGTGATTACTTCGGCCAAACAGGTCGGGCGGGCTATCTTCTTTTCCCTGGCCATCATCGTGCTTTCCTTTGTGCCGGTTTTTCTGCTGGAGGGACAGGAAGGCAAGATGTTCCACCCCCTGGCCTTCACCAAAACCTTCTCTATGATGGGCTCGGCTATTATTGCCATCACGCTGGTGCCGGTGCTGATGTACTTCTTCATGCGGGGCAAGATGCCGCCGGAGAGTTCCAATCCGGTTTCGACCTTCTTTATCAAGCTGTATTCGCCAGTCATCCGCTGGGTACTGGTCTGGAAGAAAACAACCATTGCCCTGAACATCGTGGCCCTGCTGATTGCCGTTCCCCTGTTCATGCAGCTGGGCAGTGAATTCATGCCCCCTTTGGATGAGGGATCCCTGCTCTACATGCCGGTCACGCTCCCCAATGTCTCGATTACCGAGGCCAAACGCATCATCCAGGTACAGGACACCATCATCAAAAGTGTCCCCGAGGTCGAGCATGTACTCGGCAAGGTGGGCCGGGCCGAAACATCCACCGACCCGGCGCCGGTTTCAATGTTCGAAAGCATCATCATCCTCAAGCCCAAGGACAAATGGCGGGCAGGGATGAAGAAGGCCGACATTGTGGCTGAGCTGGACTCCAAGCTCCAGCAGATCGGCGTCCGCAACGGCTGGACCCAGCCGATCATCAATCGCATCAACATGCTCTCCACCGGGGTGCGAACAGACCTGGGAGTCAAAATTTTCGGCAATGATCTGAATGTGCTGAAAGATCTGGCGCTGCAGACCGAAACAATCCTCAAACCGATTAACGGCGCAGCTGACGTGGTGGCAGAACGGGTCACCGGCGGCAATTACATCGACATTGACATCGATCGGGAAGCGGCGGCCCGTTATGGTGTGAATGTCGGTGACATCCAGGATGTGATCGAGACCGCTCTGGGGGGCGAGATGCTCTCCACAACGGTTGAAGGCAGAAACCGCTTCCCGATCCGCATCCGCTACCTGCGCGACTACCGGGACAACATCCCGGCCATCCGCCGCATCCTTGTATCAGGGATGGGAGGCACCCAGGTACCACTCTCACTGGTAACAAGATTGAAAATCTCCACCGGCGCGCCGGAGATCAACAGTGAGGGTGGACTCCTGCGTTCACTGGTATTCCTCAACGTCCGCGGCCGGGATATGGGTGGCTTTGTCACCGAGGCCAAGCAGGTGCTGGAAAAGAATCTCAAGCTGCCGCCAGGCTACTATGTGGCCTGGTCCGGCCAGTGGGAAAACCAGATCCGCGCCAAAGCACGCCTGCAGATGCTGGTGCCGATCGGCATCCTGATCATCTTCATCCTGCTCTACTTTACCTTCCACTCGGCCCTGGAAGCCTCCATGGTCATGCTTTCGGTACCATTCGCCCTGGTGGGTGGGGTCTACCTGGTTTCGGCACTGGGGTATAACCTGTCGGTGGCAGTGTGGGTCGGCTTTATCGCTCTGTACGGCATCGCCGTGGAAACCGGTGTAGTAATGGTCATTTACCTGCACGAGGCCCTGGACAAGAAACTGATCAACGGTCCCTGCACGGAGCAGGATATCTACGATGCCGCCTTTGAAGGGGCTGTACTCAGGCTCAGGCCCAAGCTTATGACTGTAGCAGTGGCTCTGCTGGGTCTGTTGCCGATCATGTGGTCTTCCGGTACCGGAGCCGATGTGATGAAGCCGATTGCCGCGCCAATGATCGGCGGGATGATCTCTTCGGCGGTGCATGTATTGATCATGACGCCGGTGATCTTTGTAATGATGAAAAAACGGGATTTAAAGAAAGGGAAGCTGCATTATTCAGGAATGAAGCATTGAACCCTCGTATCAGGCTTAAAAGATTGGGAGGATATTTCACCATACATGTTGAATATTCTCCACCACCATCCCGGCAGGCATTAAATTAACCTCTTTTACAGGTAGTTATGCTGTGGCACGACAAATGCTTTAGCAAAAGCTACGTAATTACCACTTAACCCAAAGGAGAACAGTAACATGAAAAAAATGACCGTATTAATCGCAGCACTCTTTGCCCTCACAGCGCCGATCTCCTCTTTCGCTGCAATGGATCATGGCTCCATGAATATGGGACATGGCGCCCATCATGGCGATGTCGCCCATGAAGAAGTTGTGGATGGCGTAAAGGCCACCTTCAAGGTCATGAGCATGAAGGAGCACATGAAAGCGATGAAGATGGAGATGCCCAAGGAAATGAAAGAGACCCATCACATTGCGGTTGAATTCAAGGATGCCAAAACAGGCAAGGCCCTGACCGAAGGCGAAGTCAAGGTCAAGGTACAAAACCCGGACAAAAGCGAGCAGGTCAAGGACTTGATGGGCATGCAGGGACACTTCGGAGCAGACTTCGACCTTTCCAAAAAAGGTAAATATGGCGTGATGTGCAAGTTCCAGCTGAAGGATGGCAAAACCCGCCAGTCCAAATTCTGGTACACAGTCAAGTAGCCCAATCGATTAATCAGGGAAGGATGAGAGCATCTGCAAAAACCTCACTAGCAACAAACCTTTCGATGACATTTCAAGGATCAGCATGAAGTGGTGAGGCGGGCTTTTTAGCCCGCCTCACCATTCTCATCCACACACATGAAAAGAATACTCTCCATCATTACAGCAACGGCATTGTTCGGCTTTCTGATCTATGCCGTCACCTTTCAAAAAAAGGAAATTCCAGTTCAGAAACCTGGAGAGGTGATCTCGACAGCCGCGTATGCCAGGTATTTTGGCGCTGTTCCGCCGGTTGACAAAGGCGTGGCATATGCTTTTGTGATTTACTTTCCATCACGTAAAGAACCGGGCAAAGTTGTGCCTTTCCCGTTTTTCACCTTCGACGAGGGAAGTATCAAAAAAGTAGCCGTCGAGCGTCTCCTCGTCGGCATGGATACCGGCAGCTACCAGGGAGATTTCCTGAATGCGCCGGCCGGTAGCCGCATCGTCGGCCTGCAGGAAGCCCAGGGGACAACAACCCTCACTTTGAGTAAAGAGTTTGGCACCACGTCAGATGCATCGAAGTTTGTAAAGGCATTTGACCAGACCCTTCGCCAGTTCAAAGGAGTTTCGGCTGTCGGCGTTCGAATCGACGGAAACGCAGCTCCGCTCCCGGTCCAGTCCAGCGAGAGTGACATCCTACAGCCGGGCCCGCCCCGTCTGCTGGGTGTAACGGCCATGAAAGACAAAGGGGTCAAAGAAGTTGAGGAAGTGGATGCGTTTTTTGATCGACCGGTTGATGTCAAGGAGCTTAAGCTAATGGCCCACGACGGGCAGCAGTATGAAGGTGATCTGTATCATTCAGCTTTCGATATGGCAGGGGTGCTTAAACCCAGGAACCGGTCTCAATTTACGGAACGCATGCCGATCAAGGTACGCTGGAAGGTTGTTGATAAGCTGGGACGCCAGGCAGAAGGGAACGATGTCGTATCTCTTGAGGTAAAGGTACACTGAGCAATGATGACGGTGGAACCACGAAATACAGAATCCAGATTTCGGGAATTAGCATTTAGCGGACCATGGATGGACGTGAATATGCTTTTCCCTGCCGACTACCACGAAATGTAAAACCCGCCCAACCTCTCCCCTCCTCTATTTTCGTACATTTCACAGCTTCAAATTCCGCAGCCGCAAGGCGTTACTGATGACCGAAACAGAGCTCAAACTCATCGCGGAGCCGGCAATGATCGGACTGAGCAGCAAGCCGAAGAACGGGTACAGCACACCCGCCGCCACCGGGATACCCAGCGCGTTGTAGAGAAAGGCGAAGAACAGGTTCTGCCGGATGTTCCGCATGGTGGCGCGACTAAGACGAATGGCCTTGGCAATGCCGCGCAGGTCACCGCGTACGAGGGTAATGCCGGCACTTTGCATGGCCACGTCAGTGCCGGTGCCCATGGCAATGCCGACTTCCGCTTCGCTGAGGGCAGGCGCGTCGTTGATGCCGTCGCCGGCCATCGCAACATGTTTACCTTCCTCGTGCAGTTTTTTGACATGGGCGACTTTTCCTGCAGGCTCAATCTCTGCTTCCACCGCATCCAGGCCGATTTGTCTGGCCACCGCATCGGCAGTGCGCCGGTTGTCTCCGGTGAGCATGACAAGTTCCAGTCCGAGTTCATGAAGCTCGCGAATGGCTTCTATTGTGGTGGCTTTGATCGGATCAGCAACGGGCAGGATTCCGGCCGGTTTCCCATCGATGGCTACGAACATGACGGTCTTGCCATCTTCCTGAAGTTTCACGGCCGATGCTTCGAGCTGTTCCAGGCCGGTGATCTTTTCATTCCGCAGAAAATCCGGTTTTCCGATCATCACCGCACGACCAGCGACGGTGCCGATAACACCACCGCCTGTCACCGAAGAGAAGTCTTTCGCGGGCTCCAAAACAATTCCTTGTTCCTTCGCACCCTGTACAATTGCCGCGGCCAGCGGGTGTTCGCTGCTCTGCTCCAGTGAGGCGGCGAGCCGCAGAAACTCCTTCGCATCAATACTATCGCCGGGCAGTACATCCATGAGTTTGGGCTTGCCTTCGGTGAGAGTGCCGGTCTTGTCCACAACCAGCGTAGTAATTTTCTCCAGCCGTTCGAGCGCCTCGGCATTTTTTACCAGCACGCCTTCCTGCGCACCGCGTCCGACGCCTACCATGATCGACATGGGTGTAGCCAGACCGAGAGCGCATGGACAGGCGATGATGAGGACCGCAACGGCGTTGACGATGGCGTGGGCAAGTTTTGGCTCCGGACCAAGCAACAGCCAGATGACGAAGGTGAGCACCGAAACAGCCAGCACAACCGGCACGAAGATGCCCGCGACCTTGTCGGCAAGACCTTGAATGGGTGCGCGGCTGCGCTGGGCCTCGGCAACCATGTTCACAATCTGCCCCAACAATGTGTCGTTGCCGACCCGCTCGGCGCGCATGATAAAACTGCCGGCGCCATTGACGGTGCCGCCCGTCACCTTGTCCCCGACGTTCTTTTCCACCGGAAGCGGTTCGCCGCTGATCATGGATTCTTCTACGCTGGAGTGTCCTTCAACTACCACGCCGTCAACCGGCACCTTGTCCCCCGGAACCACGCGCAGCAGGTCGTCGACTTTCACCTGATCAAGCGGAACTTCCTGATCGCCCCCTTCTGCAACGTGCCGTGCCGTGGGTGGTGCCAGGTTCAGCAGCGCTTTGATGGCGCTGCCCGTACGGCTTCGGGCACGCAGTTCGAGCACCTGACCGAGGAGCACCAACACAATGATTACCGCTGCGGCCTCAAAGTAGATGGCAACCTTGCCTTCGTGCTGCATCGTGTACGGAAACAGTTCGGGCTTCAACATCGCCACAGTGCTAAAGATGAAGGCCGCGCCTACGCCGATGGCGATCAGGGTGAACATGTTCAAGTGACGCGTCATGATGGAACGCCAGCCCCTGCGAAAAAAGGGCCCGCCCGCCCAAAGTACAACTGGTGTGGTGAGTGCAAATTGCAACCAGCGCGAGATATGGCCATTTGCCCAGGATTGCCGGGCCAATGCAGGAACCATGTGAGCCATAGCCAGGACAAACACAGGAAACGTCAGCGCTGCCCCAATCCAGAGGCGCCTGGTCATGTCATCAAGTTCAGCATTTTCCTCTTCATCCGAACCCGCTGTCAGTATCTTCGGTTCCAGCGCCATGCCGCACTTGGGGCAATCGCCGGGATAATCCTGCTCGATCTCTGGGTGCATCGGGCAGGTGTAAATGTTTTTGCCATGCGGTTTTTCTTCAGACTTCGCGGTGGGAGGCTCTGACAAAAACTTCTGCCGGCAGTGGGCGCTACAAAAGTAGAATGTCTGGCCATCACGCTCGACAGGCAAAGCAGACGATTCATCTATCTCCATGCCACAAATGGGGTCAATGGCCATGTCAATCCTCTTAATTATGTCGGCACACAATATGCCACTTTAAAATCATCTGGGTGAGCCTCTCATTCTAGTCAGGTTTTGCCTCACCGGTTCCAGTTGACCCGCACAAACCTGTTTTCCCTGCTCCACTGGTATTCCAGGCTGCCGCTGTAAGCCTTATAGATGTCCCTGCCCAGTTTCTGGGCCAGCTTGTCATCAGTGGTACTGACGGTCATGCTGCCACCCTCCTGCTTTATCTCCATTATCCGCGCCAGGGGATTCTTTATGCGGGCTCTTTCCTCGGTGTTTTTAATGGTGCTGAGAATCTCCCTTTCGTGGTCGTGCAGATATTCTCCGCTGTAGGTGACAATGCCGGCGGGATTGTTATCCTGCATGCGATGACAGGCCGGACAGAGCACCTCGCTTCTGATCATGTCATTACTCAAACCGGCGGAGGCACTCTCATCCGGATACCAACGCTTGTTCCAATAAAGTGCCTTGCACCCGGTGCACACCGCAACCTCTTTCATCCCCGCATCGCTGATATATACATCGGTACTGCGGGCAGTTCTCTGCCCCTTTTCTTCCATGGAAATCCTGCTGCCTCGTGGTGTCATGGCTGATGCCTCCTTTCCTGCTCTTAACTTATGAGTAGTTAACCATACTTCGGCCTGATGTTTTCGATTCAATCCAGGCCTCCAACAGGCGTATGAGTTCAAGCTCATGATGGACAAGCGTCTGCATTCGATCAAGAATACTGAGAAAAAGTGGTGCTGAGGCTGACAGAAGCCCTTCCACCAGACGTGATTCATGCTGGGTGGCAAAAAGAAGACAGTGCTGTCCCAACCAGCTGCAGATTCGGCTGATTTCCCTGGAGCGCGTCGTTTCGCCGGTACTGACCATACCGGCGATAGAATGCAAAAGCATCTCCTGGCGCCCCAAGAGCAGATTAACCTGCTCCATCATCTTGTCCGAGAAGGGTATTCTATCCCCTATCTGGCGACGGAGGACCTCGGCTATTCCCTCCAGATCCCCGGCCAACAGCTTCAGGTGCCTGAGGATATCCTGATATTCTATAATCGGTTCGCGATCACGCCACAGCCGACCTACCATCAATTCATCCGCTTCTGCGGCTGTAAAAGCAGTCTCCTCCGCAATATCTTTCCGCTCACTCCCGACTTTATTGAGTAAATGCACCTGCTGGCGCACAAAAGCTTCCCTGATCTCGACAAGCATTGCCTGAAGCATCCGGATTATGCTGACCACCTGTTCCCTCTGTGTGCGCACTTCAGCATCCATAATCTTCTCCGAAACTGCGAATCTCTTCCTAAAATGTGACAGATAATATGAATATGGCAAGATGGCGCCCCCGCTTGCTCTTGATCGATTATTGGCTATGCTTTCGGATAGAGTAGAAAATGATCATAAGGAAGTGCATATGAAAAACTTCCGGATTTATGACTGCGCCCTGTTGGCCAGGACGAGCGGATTGCCGACAGCACTCAACCTGCGGGAGCTGCGCGAACGACTCGCTTCCTGCAGCAGCAATGTGATCTATCATCATTTCTGTGAGACCCCAATGGTAGCCTCCTTTGACAATCCTGATTATCGCAACGACGTAGCGGTCTGGATTAAACTTCACCTGGGGGATCGGGTACTGGCTGAGCGGATTGGCATAATCGATCCATATTCGTTTTTTGACATGGAGGAGCTGCGCGTCCTTACCCTTGATCTGATCGACGAACGCCTGAGTGAACTTCCATTTGTCCCCAGTGCTCCCCCCGGGTCTGAATTTTACTTCATGGAATCGACAACTGTGGTGTTCGATACCGGACGGGCCATTGAACATCCGCGTGATCTGGCAAGTTCAATTCTGACCATGACAGGCAGCAGCATTTATTTTCATTTCCTTGAAGCGCGTCGCCGTCACCCCGAGAATATCGATGATTTCTCCGCATGGCTTTTAGACTCTCCTGAAGAATTCAAAATGGAGGTCAACGCACTGCACTCGATCGATTTTACCTTCTTCACCCTTTCAGAGCTCAGAAATGAACTGGCAAAACTGCTGTCGCATGCAGGAGGCATCCCATGACCATTCATCTTGATATGTATGAGGGAATCGTGGGGGCTCCGGTCATCGGCCAGCTCAGACAACTGGCCAAGGGACTTCAGGGCAAGCGGGTGGTGCATGTCAATTCCACCCGCGAAGGGGGCGGGGTAGCCGAAATTCTAGACTGGATGGTGCCGCTGATGTGCGACATGGGCATCGACGCCCGTTGGGAAGTTATCCAGGGAACCAACGAATTTTTCAATGTAACCAAATCCATTCACAACGGCCTCCAGGGGTACCCGGCACCCATTACCACCCGTGGATGGCAGACTTATCTCGATGTCAATGTTGCCAATTTCGAGACGCTGCGTCCGATTCTGGAGGAAGCGGAAGTGGTGCTGATCCATGACCCGCAACCAGCCCCACTGCTGAAGCTTTGCCAGAACCGGAAGGGCAAGTGGATCTGGCGCGGACATATCGACATCAGCCATCCTTACCGCCCGGTCTGGAAGGGTCTGAAGCCTTATGTGGCGGGATACGACGCGAGCATCTTTTCCATGAATACCTTTGCCCATCCCCTGCCCCACCCGCAGTTCATTGTCCCCCCCAGCATTGATCCCTTAAGCGATAAAAACTGCGATCTGGAATATTCTGAGCTGGAGCAGGTACGAGCCCGTTTTGGCCTGGATCCTGATCGTCCGCTGGTGGTGCAGGTTTCCCGATTTGACCGCTTCAAGGACCCGCTTGGCGTGATCGCCGCATGTCGACTAGTGCGGACAGTCACCCCCCTGCAGCTTGTTTTGGCGGGCGGCGGAGCCACTGATGATCCGGAAGGCAAGGCCATGCTGGATGAAGTCATGGAAGAGGCGGCAGGTGATCCGGATATTCATGTGCTTCTGCTGCCCCCCAATGACGACCGCACTATCAATGCATTGCAGAGATTGGCAGATATCATCATTCAAAAATCCACCAAGGAAGGCTTCGGACTGACAGTCACGGAAGGTCTCTGGAAAGGGAAACCGGTAATCGGTGGCGACGTGGGGGGCATCCGCCGTCAGGTGGTCAACTATCACACCGGCTTCCTGGTCAATACGCCGGAAGGTGCGGCTCATCGGATCAGATTTCTGTTGCATCACCACGATCTCAAGAAGGAAATCGGTATCAAGGCAAAGGAATTTATCAGGGAAAACTTCCTGCTTACCCGGCAGTTACGTGAATACCTGACCCTTTTCCACGAGGCACTACAGGGAAGCGGAGAACGAAGGTTCTACGTATAGAAGTCCACTTTGCCAGAAGAACCTTCCACTGCTTCGGGATGTGACGTGATGCAAGGCAATTTTTGAATAAAATTTCATACCTCAAAAAAGAGCAATTATGCTAATATGCACACGTTTAAATCGCTGATCGGTAAGGTGCAACAGATCAAATTCTGGCCTGCTGCCCCCTGAAATTTTCCGCAAATCCCAGGCGATCCAGAGGAGCAGGAGACTGTTGGTGATATCGAACAACATCAGCCGGAACAAGCCGGGAGCAGGAATAAATGCACCGGCCATACTTGTTTGGCTGTCATCTATGGCAGGACTTATTTTATCGGTGGTTTCTCTTCTCAAGATCTGTTCAGCCTGCAGTGAAACCGGACAATACCGCATTTTTGGAATGGATTTCGGCTGGTTTGGAATAGCTTTTTTTATTGCCATACTATGTGCTTTAATCCTGAGGCAACGGTACCGCTGGTGCAATTGGATCATTGCCTTGATGATGTTTAGCGCCGCCGGAGCAGAAGCTCGCTTCATCTGGATCCAAAAATATGAAATCGGCCAGTGGTGTCCAGTCTGCCTCGGATTGGCAGCGACTGTTTTTCTGACCTGTACAGCCATCAGCTGGGAAACCTTACGAAGTTCAACGACACAAGGAGCACCCATGAAATCAAGAATTCTTTTTATTATTGTCGCCACTCTCTGCTTTGCCACCGGTCTGGGTGGTTCTATCCTCGGTGTCAAAAAAACTGCCGATGCTGCCGACCTGGACCTGTTCCTTGGCAAAAAATCCAGCCCTACCACCGTCTATTTTGTCAGCGACTGGTTTTGTCCGGCCTGTAAAAAAGCAGAACCGGCCATCGAGAAGATGGTGCCGGAACTGGCAAAATCAGTTAAAGTCGGCTTCGTGGATATGCCAATTCACAAGGAATCCCTCAACTTCACTCCCTATAATCTTCAGTTTCTTGCTTTTGAAAAAGAAAAGTACCTGAGTTTACGCAGTGCTTTGGCCAAGCTCGCGCTTAAAACTAAGAGCCCTGGTGAAGCCGAGGTTCAGGCAGCCGTAAATCCTCTGGGTGTCAAACTGCGCCAGATGAATTATGCCGACACTCTTTTCGGGATGCAGTCAAATCTGACCGTATATCGCGGTTTTAATGTCACAGCCACTCCCACCGCGATAATTACCAATTCCAAAACAAAAAAATCGAAACTGCTGGTGGGTGATCGGGATATCAATGAGCAGGCGATAAAAGCCGCTATCAATGAGGTCGGACGCTAGTATCTCTTTTCTTAAAGAATTGCTTTTCTTAGCGTCTTTGCGGCTTCGCGAGAGAAAAGGTCTTTCAAGTGCTCTCGCTCGCTTCGCTTAAGACGCCCAGGCGCGGAGCAAACCGTTTCAGGAGCCTGTCGACCTACTTAGGGCAAATCCACTCGGATCTTTATTTTCAGCTTCTCCCCAAAGGCGGCTTAAAGACGCAAACTCATAAGCCGCCATTGAAACTATAAACTCTCTCCGAAAGCACCTCCACATTCTGCTGCGCATTCCCAGCATATAAAATATTCGTTCCGCCCTGCACAACGTTTTTCAAGATACTGCCTGTCGAAAAACGCTGAACTTGTCAGGCACTCCGGCGTATAATGGCTCTTCAACAATAGAAAGGATTTCCCATGTCTCAACGCTTACCCAAGATGCTGTACGCCGATTCCACCGGGAACATTTATGATCATCCCGAACTTTGTATGACAGGGATGAATGGAAACGAACCGGTGCTGCCGGATCACATGGAACTGATTCCCCTGCCAGAGGACAGCAAGCTCTTTACCATGCCGGATATGCCGCCAATTGCCTGGGATGCCCGCCAAAAACGGTTCACCATTCTGAACGAAATCCGCGAAGGGCGCAGAAGCCAAAAGATTCAGGCTGTGGCCGCCTTTATGGCTCCCGGATATATGCGTACCCTGCTGCCAGCCTGTGATTATTCAAAAAAGAAGGAGCACCTGCCACTCTGGTCCTACACTGCGGTGGGATGGGACGAGGAACGAGACTGCTTTGTCGTTGCGGCTACCAAGGTGGATGCCAACAGCAACTGGGATCCGGCCAATTACGATGACCGCACTCTGGACCCTCTGGTACGGGCGATGCTGAAGGAAATGCCGGGAAATCGCCTGCTCGAGCAGCTTTCCCGCTGTGCAGTCGATTATCACTGCTTCGCTGCAAAAAACTTGTTTTATCGTCGGTGGGAAGCGCCACTTCCCACGTCGCCGGTCTGCAACTCCGCCTGCCTGGGGTGCATCAGCCTTCAGCCATCGGAATGTTGTCCTTCAAACCATGAACGCATCTCTTTTGTCCCCACTCCGGAAGAAATCTGTGAAATATCGCTACCTCACCTGGAGCAGGCTGAGCAGGCAATTGTTTCCTATGGCCAGGGATGTGAAGGGGATCCGATTCTACAGGCAGATACTATTGCCGAGGCCACCCGAAGACTGAAGCTGGCGACTGTGCGCGGCACGGTCAATTTCAATTCCAACGGCTCATTACCTGACAAAATCCAGCTATTGTGCGACAGCGGCATGGACTCCTTCCGCTTTTCCATGAACTCGGTGCGCGAAGAGCTCTATAACCGCTACTATCGTCCTAAGGGATATACGTTTTCCGACGTGAAACGTTCGGTTCGCACCGCCAAGGAAGCCGGCCGTTTCACCATGATCAACTACCTGGTTTCACCAGGTGTCAACGATGCGCCGCAGGAGGTAGAAGCTCTGCTTCAATTTATTGCCGACACAGGTATCGACATGATCCAGCTGCGCAACCTCTCCATCGATCCGGACTACTACAACAGGGAAATGGGCGCCAATACCAGGGGAATCGGTATGTACTGCCTGCTGCAGCAATTGAAACAGGAATTCCCGCGCCTGCAGTTCGGTTACTACAACCGTACAAAAGAGAACTTCTACCCGCCCGATTATGAAACCGGTTGGCCCCTGTAAAAGTTTTGCAGCGTTCCATATCTGCTCGCCCGCTAAACCTTTGCAGACAAATGCCGATCAGCTTGCTAACACATCGGGAAAAAAGGCCTCAATGTCCACATCAAATTTATCCATAGAAAAGCTGAAATCACGGGTAAAGATCACCATTGCACTGCTTGTTGCGGCGGTGATCGGCATTTACGGCTGGAGTATCTTTTCGCAATATAAAGATGTCATCAAAACCGCCGAACATCAGGCCAAGGGATATGTCAGGGCGCTGTCGGAACACAGCGAAAGCGCATTTGCAGAATCCGATCGAGTGCTGCGCGACGTGCTTCACGACCTGCAGAGAGCGGGGGGAATAAAAAAAGAAAAGCACCTGCAACTGTTTCAGGAACTGCAACGCCAGGTGGGTAATTCCCCGCAGATCGGATCCCTGTTCATCGTCGACAAAAGCGGCACAATGTTCATCAGCTCAGTGGATTTCCCTGGAAAACCCATTTCAGTATCAGATCGCGATTATTTCCACTATTACATGACCACACCCGGCGCTGATCTTTCTATCAGCAAACCGGTAATGAGCCGCCTGGTCAAACGCTGGCGCTTCAACCTGATGCGTCCGCTTAACGATCCTGAAGAGCAGTTTGCCGGCCTCTTGGCAGTCGCCTTTGAAGTTGATTATTTCAAGCGGTTTCTCAGTGAGGGAAGCCTGGGACCCAATGGCCGGATAGCCCTGATCCGTACAGACGGGGCTCCCCTGATGTTTGAACCATACGTCGATAAAATCTACGAGACCAATTTCAGTAAGACGATTCTTTTCCGCGAAAAGTTACCGCGCGCATCATCCGGCACCTTTCATGTCGGTCAAAAGCACAATCCTGTTGACAAAGCTCCACGCATTATCTCCTACCAGCGTTTGTCGCGCTTTCCCGTTGTAGCCGTGGTCTCGCTGGATAAAAGTGAGGTTCTCAAACCATGGAGGAACAAGGCACTCTTACAGTCGGGCCTGACCCTCGGACTCTGCCTCTCAATTATCCTGCTGATGCAGTTGCTGATACGCCATCTTGACCGACTGCAGTCGGCACAGACGGCGCTTGGTGCTCAACAGGAACAGGCACGCATCAAGGCTGCACAGATAGACGCCGCCCATGACGGCATTCTGATGGTTGATATGGATGGCCGGCTGATACAGTCAAACCACGCAGTCTGCAGACTGACCGGCTATAACCAGGAAGAACTGGTGAATAAGCAGCTAGGCGATCTGGAACCACCCGAATACGGCGCGCGCGTAGCATCTAATATTTCCATGATCCAAGAGCACGGCGAGGCGACCTTCGAATCAGCCTACCTCACCAGGAACGGCTCGGTACTGCCGATAGAAGTCAGTGCTCGAATCATGGAAAGCGACGGTAAAAACTTCATAATCAGCATTGTCCGGGACATCAGTGAGCGTAAACGAAGCGAACGCCGTGAACGGACCAAGGCCAATATTCTCGAGAAACTCGCCACCGGTGCAAATCTGCCGGAACTGCTTACGCATATCGTACAATATGTCGAACAGGAGCGGGAGAAAGCGATCTGCTCAGTACTTCTTGCAGATGAAGATTGCCAGCATCTGCATCACGGCGCTGCGCCAAGCCTGCCGGACAGCTACAACAAGGCCGTGGATGGCCTGAGGATTGCCAATGGCATGGGTGCGTGCGGCACCGCTGCCTATCTGCGGCAGCGGGTAATTGTTGAGGACATTGAAAATGATTTTCGCTGGAAGGGCTTTCAGCCGGTACACGAGGCAGGGCTACGTTCCTGCTGGTCTGAACCGGTGATTTCGGCGTCAGGTGAACTGCTTGGCACCTTTGCTATTTATCATCGCGAACCTTGCTTCCCGGAAAAAGATGAAATCCAGCTCATCGAATCTGCTGCTCATCTCGCCAGTATTGCCATTGATCGGTTCCGCAATGATATGCAGAAAAAGAAACTGGAATTACAGCTGCACCATATTCAGAGGGTTGAAGCGATCGGTCAGTTAGCCGGAGGAATTGCTCACGACTTCAACAATCTTCTTACTCCCATTCTTGTGTACTCAGAAATGATCCAACATAAACTGCCTCAAAATGATCCAATGCTTGAAAAGACCCAGGGCATCATCAAAGCGGCATGGAAGGCCCGTGATCTGACCCAGCAACTACTCAGTTTCGGTCGCAAGCAGATCCTCTCCCTCCAGCAACTGGATCTCAATGAAATTATCAGCAGTTTCCATGACATTCTGCGCAGAACCATACGGGAAAACATTGCCATATACCTTCAACCCGCACCAGGTGGTGTAATTGTCCAGGCCGACAGAGGCCAGATCGAACAGATCCTCCTGAATCTTGCCGTCAATGCACAGCATGCCATATCGGGCAACGGAACGATTGTCGTGGAAACCGGGCATGTTGTACTGGACAACGAATACACGCGACTGCACCCCGGCCTGCAGGCTGGTCACTATGCAATGCTCGCCTTTATCGACAGTGGCTGCGGGATGGATGATGAAATCTTAAGCCACATTTTCGAGCCTTTTTTTACCACCAAACAGGTCGGCCATGGGACGGGACTTGGTCTTGCCACCGTGTATGGAATCGTAAAACAACATGAGGGCTACATTGCTGTCAGCAGTCGTGTCGGAGAGGGAACTACCTTCAGCATCTACCTGCCTCTCAGCAACGGCCAGCCAGTAAACCTGTCGAACATGACACCAATCGCGTCCGACTTACAACATGGAGACAGCACTATCCTCGTGGTCGAAGACAACGAGATGGTGCGCACCATGGTAATAGAGCTGTTGAAATCTTCCGGATACCAGGTTTTTTCTGCAGAGACTCCAACTCTTGCACTTGAAATGGCTCTGGAACATGGCACCAACATCAATCTGCTGGTCACCGACGTGATGATGCCTGAAATGAATGGTCAGGAGTTATATGAACAGCTACTTGACTCGCTCCCGGAACTACGAGTCCTTTACATCTCCGGTTATGCTAACGAAACTTTCGTGCACAAAGGATTGCTCGAAGAGAGCATTGAATTTCTGCAAAAGCCTTTTACAGCAGAGAAATTTCTTGAAAAAGTCCGTCAGAGTATAGGCAGAAAAAGCCCAGATCCCACTGTCATATCCTGACACCTGATCTAAAAACTTTCAGCCCCAACCACTCGATTTCTTTGGTACACTTTTATACTGATCCTCGATGGAGGTATGACCATGACATCGTTTACCCTGGAAGCGAGTTACCATCTGAATCTGGCTACTATTGACCGGCAGCATCAACAGATTCTGGACCGCATGGCCGCAATCGATCAGGTTATTACCGGAGCAGAATCTGCTGAGGATATGAACTCCGTGGTCAATGTTTTAGAGATCTACTGCAAAAGACACTTTTTCGATGAAGAGCGCTTGATGGAACGCAGAAGTTTCCCGACTACCCTTGAACATAAAATTCAACATGACCTCTTCGTACAGCACCTCGACCAGCTTAAATCGAGTGATACTTCGCCCCGCAGTTCCGAAAAAGTAATCTTGCTCAGAGACTGGTTTCTCAACCACATTCTTTCCGAAGATATGCGCTATGCTGAATTTTTTCTAAAAAAGGGCTGAAGAAATACTAGCAAAACTACCCACCGCAGCATTCACCTGCAGTCCTACTTTTCTCCTCTCGGCACATCTTATAGAACAACGATATCATGATTACGATGCAACCACTTACGCTACGGCACGCGGTAGAATCAACTTCAGCAGTGGGTCTTGTGACCCTTCTGATATTATTATTGACAGATTATAAATAAAAAGCATTAATCAAAACAAAAACATCTTTATATTTAAACTATCCCAGAAAAAGCCAAACCTGTCGCAAGCAGGTACGGAAAGTAACGGATCTTGATTTCAAGATGGCCGAGCTGCCAAAGGATATTCCCTTGGTACGCCCGGCTTTTTTATTGATCAGTTCCTGGTCTTTTTCAAATACTGCTCCACTCTGGATACTTCACTCGCATTTTGCGGGAGAAAGGAGGCGTTCCACGACACCGGCAAATAGACATCCACCAGTACAATGCCAAGGAGGATAGTATGATCATGTCATGCAAAGCGATAGAATTGGACAGTTGCAGTATGGCTGTTGGAACAGGTTGGCTCCCACCGCTGCCTGATCTGCGTGATTACAGCACAGCCACCCCCCAGGTCGCTGAACTTGCGAAGAAACTGAAACTGGCCACAAAGCTTCCAAAAGCACCGGCCTCTGTCGATCTGCGAGCATGGTGTTCCCCGGTGGAAAACCAGGGTTCTCTCGGTTCATGCTCGGCACATGCCGGTATGGGTATCGTGGAGTACTTTGAAAAGCGCGCCTACGGGAAACATTGTGATGGGTCGCGTCTGTTCCTGTACAAGACCACTCGCAATCTCATGCAAGTAACGGGAGACACGGGAGCCTGGCTGAGAAATGTAATGGCAGCCCTGGCAATCTTCGGGGTTGTTCCGGAAAAGTATTGTCCCTATAACATTGCTGCATTCGATACTGAGCCAACAGCATTTCTGTACAGTGTTGCAGATAACTGCGAAGCTCTGAATTATTTTTGTCACGATCCGCAAGGAGCCAATGTACCGACTGCCGCGGTTCTCAGCAGTGTAAAGAACTATCTGGCTGCAGGTGTCCCGGCCATGTTTGGTTTCTGGGGTTTCCCTTCCTTCGATAAAACAGATGTGAAGGGGGGTATTCCCTATCCTGCCCCCAATGAACAGGCCCAATGGGGGCATGCGATTGTGGCGGTTGGTTACGATGATGCCAAAAAGGTAACCAACACACTAAGCAAAAAACAGACTACAGGGGCACTGCTGATCCGCAACTCCTGGGGAACATCCTGGGGCGATGCCGGATATGGCTGGCTGCCTTACGACTATGTCCTTAATCGCCTTGCCATTGATTTTTGGTCTCTGCTGTCAATGAAGTGGATAGACACGAAACAGTTCGGCCTCTGAGTCAACAGAGTGCCATGCACCGGCACACAAAAAAGCCCACCAAGAGGTTGCTCTCTTTGGTGGGCTTTTTGAAAAAGAAATTGAATTTCTACCTGGCTGCCAGCGCGCTTTCCCAGCGCCAGGCATCTTCCACAATTGTTCGTAAACTATCAAATCTCGGTTTCCAACCGGTCAGATTGCCGATCTTGTCGGCTCGCGCAACCAGCGAGGCCGGATCTCCGGGACGACGCTCCGCCTCCACAGTCTTGAAATCCACCCCACTGACCTCTTTTACCATCTTCAGCACTTCGCGGACACTGCTGCCGCGACCATAACCGACGTTCATGGCAGTTGGTTCTCCGCCGGTTTCGAGGTATTTCAGAGCATTCAAATGGGCTGCAGCCAGATCCTCGATATGGATATAATCGCGAATGCCGGTGCCGTCAGGAGTCGGGTAATCCGTACCATAGATCCCGACGCTCTCACGCATTCCCAATGCTGCCTGACAGGCAACCTTTATCAGATGAGTCGCCTCAGGAGTACGCTGTCCCATGCGGGCTTGAGGATCAGCGCCAGCCACATTGAAGTAACGCAGGGCAACATACTTCATCCCATGGGCAGCAGATGTATCACGCAACATCCACTCGCTCATCAGCTTTGACGTGCCGTAAGGATTGATGGGTGATAAGGGACTTTCCTCCGCAGCCACTCCACCATCAGGAAAACCGTAGACCGCCGCAGTGCTGGAAAAGATGAAACGCGCCACACTGTGCTGCACACATGCCTCAAGAAGCCCAAGAGTATTGCGCGTGTTGTTGCCATAATATTTCAACGGCAGCGATACAGATTCCGGTGCAACGATGGATGCTGCAAAATGCAGCACAGTCGAGAAGGCATGTTTTTGAAAGGCCGCATCCAGGGTTTCCCGATCCGAAAGATCCCCTTGAATCAGCTCTTCACCATGGACCAGGGCATCGGGGAAGCCGGTGGAAAGGTTGTCGTAGACGACTACTGTACGCCCCGCCTCACTTAGTTGACGAACGACATGGCTGCCGATGTACCCGCAGCCGCCGGTAACAAGAATCTTCTCGCTCATGTACTCTCCTTTAAAAATAAAAAAGCCACCGTCCGGAAGGGCGGTGGCTTTGCGCATCACTATTTCAGGTATTTATCTATATTTTTCAGTGCCCGTTCAAGGCGCTCGGCTGTATGGGCCTCAATGGTTTTTACCGCGTGGGGGGCATAGTGTCCCGCAAGACCAAAAAGCAGATCAAAATCTATAACTCCCTCCCCCAGCGGAAGGTGTTCATCAGCATCCCCATGATTATCATGGATATGGAATTCCGCGATGTAGGGTCCCAGTTCAGCGAACCATTCCTCCAAGGTAACCTTTGAAAACATGTGCCAGTGCCCAACATCAAAACAATGGCGGAATGAGGGATCATCAACCGCCTCCAGCAGCCCGCGCAAGGTGGAGGGTTCCTTCTCAAAGATGTTTTCCACTGCAATGATGCACCCGACACTTTTGGCAGTAGGGAGGAACTCGCGCCAGAAATCGATGCTGTTCTTCAGCCAGGCCATGCGACTGTCGCCGTAACGCAGTTCATCATACCCGGGATGAAATACAATTACCCTGGGTTGGAGAATTTCCGCTGCCTTGAACAACTGCTCAAAACGGCGACGGGTAGCATCTCGGATGGTGCCGTCCAGCGCCCCCGGATTCAGATCAAGAAAAGGGGCGTGAATGGTTGTGGCCAATCCTGCCTCTTTCAGCAGATTTGACTGGGCATCAAGTTTTTCGCAAATAAGCGTGTCCAGGGCTTCAGCCGAAAAAAAGATCTCTGGATTAAGCCGATTGTGCAAAATATACTGCAAGTGTTCTGAAAGACGCAGATATGGAACGTGGACGTGCAAATTGCTAGGCATGAGTGAATTGTTCTTTCCTTTGAAGTTTGGTTAAGTCATCCGTAAGGGGCCGATCAACAAGCCCCTCCAGTTTCAGGATTGCCGCGGGTTCTCCCAGCACGATAAGAGTATCTTTCTCTTCGATCATTGCCTCTGAGTGCGGATTAAACACCATTTTCCCATTGGATTTCTTGATGCCGATAATGATTACTCCGGTTTCCTTGCGAAATCCGGAGCTAATCAGCGTTTCACCGGCAAATGCAGAATGCGGGGGTATGGTAATTTCTTCCATCTGCAGATCAATATGGTCACTCCCTGTTGCGATTTCAATAAAGTCTACCACATTAGGGCGCAAAATCGACTGTGCCATCCTGGTGCCGCCAATAATGTAGGGAGAAACCACTTTGTTGGCCCCTGCCCGTTTTAATTTGATGTCCGAACCTTCTTCACCTGAACGTGCCAGGATATAAAGGTCGGGGTTGAGTCCACGAGCGGTCAGGGTGATATAGACATTTTCAGTGTCCGAAGTAACTACCGAGATCAACCCCTTTGCCCGCTTGATACCTGCCTTAAGCAATGTCTCGTCAAGGGTGGCATCACCCTTCATATGAAGGTATCCTTCGTCTTCCAATCTCCCTGTAGTTTCAACGTCTTTTTCAACAACAACAAACCCAAGTTTATTCGCTGAAAATTCCCTGCAGATCAGTGAACCTATCCTGCCATACCCACAAATGATGTAGTGACCATTAAGCTTTTCAATCATTTTATCCAATTTCTTCCTCCCCATCACCCGCTGAATCTGACCTTCAAACATGATCTGTGCCAAGCTGCCCACGATGTAACCAATTACGCTGACTCCAACTACAATCAGCATCATCGTGAATATTTTTCCGCCGTCGGAGAGATCATGGATTTCCTTAAAACCAACGGTTCCAAGGGTGATGACGGTCATGTAGAGGGCATCAAGAAATCTCCAATGCTCAATAAAAACAAATCCGATACTGCCGGCTGAAACCAGCAGCATCAGGACCGCCATAGAAATTTTCAAATGTCTGACTGGATCCATGTTTACCCATCCCGCAAAGTGCCCGCAGATTACCTGTTGAAGCCATAAATTTCAAGGCTTGTTTGCCATTCTACCTCCGGCTCCCAACCAGATCCTCAGCTGTGTTTTAAAAAACCGATCAATACCTCTGGGGAGATGTATAAAAATGTTAAAATCTAAAAGGTTAGAGTTGACAAAAGTTGCATACTGTATACAATGGGCCAAATTTTTTGGAGCGGAGTCCCAGAATGAAAAAACCGATGGAAAAACATCTGACACTGCGTGAAAAAATCCTCGAAAACATACGGGATGCAATCATTTCCGGATCGCTCAAAGCAGGCAGCCGTGTATCTGAACCGGAGCTGGCCGAACGCTACGGCATCAGCCGAACTCCCATTCGAGAAGCCTTTCGCCAGCTTGAGTCAGAAGGCTACCTGACGGTTATTCCTCGACGGGGAGCTGTAGTGAGCGAATTCAACCAGAAGGATGTGGAAGAATTCTATGCTATCAAGGCCATTCTGGAAGGTTACGCGGCCCGCTGTGCATGCGACAAGCTGACCAACAAAGAACTTGACCGACTCCAGGCCATCAATAATCGTCTTGCTGATTTGGCAAGCCATAATGACGTCAAAACCTTTTTTAAGATCCACAACGATTTCCATGATCTTTTCATTAAAGCAGCTGACAATGAAAAACTTCGGGAACTGATTACCAGCGTGGTTAATCGTTTTCAGCGCCTGCGGCTGATGTCACTCAGCCTGCCCGAAAGAATGACGATATCCGTACAGGAACATGAAAAAATAATTGAGGCCTTTCGTCGCCGAGATGCGGCAACTGCCGAGGCGCTAGTCCGCCTGAATGCCGAATATGGCGGCCGGGTTCTGGTGGATGGACGTACACCGACGGCACTGCCCGCCCAGGCAGGCGACAAAGCGGTCAGCCCTCAACTGGTCGGTCAGGGGTGGCTGCACTGAATCTGAAAACCTTAAAAGACATCCCTAAAGTAGATCGATTACTGGAATGGCCTGAAATGGCGCTCCTGCTGGCTGACCATCCGCGATCAGAAGTACTCAAGGCGGTGCGCACTACCCTGGACCACCTCAGAGAGCAGCTCCTCAATGGCAAGGAAGGTGCGCAGACCGGTCGTACCGCGCTAATTGCAGCAATAGGTTTGCAGCTTGAGCAGCGCAGCGCACAGAGTCTCAAACGAGTGATCAACGCAACCGGCGTTGTGGTCCATACCAATCTGGGACGAGCCCCGCTGGCCCGTGCAGCCGAGATTGCTGTCGAGTCTGTCTCACCGGGCTACTGCAATCTGGAATACGATCTGGAAAGCGGCAATCGCGGTCGCCGCAACTCCCATGTGGAGGGACTGATCTGCGAATTAACCGGGGCGGAGTCAGCTCTGGTTGTTAACAATAATGCCGCTGCCGTAATTCTGGCTCTCTCTTCACTTGCCGGCAACCGCGAGGTAATCCTCTCCAGAGGCGAACTGGTCGAAATCGGCGGTTCCTTCCGCATCCCCGATGTAATGCGCCAAAGCGGAGCCACTCTGGTAGAGGTCGGCACAACCAATCGCACTCACCCCCGAGATTTTCAAAGCGCCATTACCGCCAACACTGCACTCCTCCTCAAGGTCCATACCAGCAATTTTGCGGTGGTCGGCTTCACTGCGGAAACAACGATTTCCGACATGGCCGGCATTGGCCAGAAAGAGGGAATTCCTGTGATGCTGGACGCCGGAAGCGGTTGCCTGGTAGATCTCAGCCCCTATGACATTCATGGTGAACCAACCATTCGGCAATATTTGCAAGATGGCGCCGATGTAGTTACCTTCAGCGGCGACAAGCTCCTTGGCGGACCACAGGCCGGTATCATTGCCGGCAAAAAGCATCTGGTGGACCCGATGAAACAGCACCCACTGCTGCGCGCCTTCCGCATGGACAAATTATCCCTTGCTGCCCTGGAAGCAACACTGCGGCTCTATCGCGACGAGCGCCGTGCACTGCAGGAAATCCCTGTCCTGCGAATGCTGACCATGTCAGCCGCAGAGCTGTCCCGGCGCGCAGAGACCATCCGCCGCAAACTCAGGCAATCCCTCCCTCCGACAGTATCGCTCACCAAACATCAGGGAGAATCCAGTGCAGGGGGCGGTTCTTTCCCGCTACTCCAGCTAAAAACGACCCTTCTTGAAGTAACCATCGCCGACAACTCTCCCCAGAGAGTTGAAACTGCATTAAGGCGGGCATCCACTCCGGTGATCGGCCGGATCCACAAAGGCCAATTCCTCCTGGATGTGCGCACCATCATGGATCAGGACATCCCTGCACTGGCCCAGTCTCTGACAGAAGCAGCCGGTTCTCTGGCTACGGAGCATCCATGAACGCAGTAAAAGCATTTGCACTGATCCCTGCAGCAGGCATGGGCAAACGCATGGGTGCGTCGATCAACAAGCAGTACCTGTTGCTGGACGGACGCCCCATCCTGGCCCACACACTTTCGGTCTTTGAAAAGTGTCCTTTGATCACTGGCATTTGCCTGGTCACACCCGCCGATGAGATCCCCTATTGCAGGGAAGAGGTAGTGAAGGCTGGCAACTTCAGCAAGGTAATCGAAATAGTACCAGGGGGTAAAGAGCGACAAAACTCAGTGATGAACGGCCTGGTTGCTCTTGAGCGCCATGCTTCGGCTGGCGATGTCATCCTCATACATGATGGTGTTCGGCCGTTTATCTCCGCTGATCTGCTGCAACAGTCGATTGATGTTGCCCGTTCCAATGACGGGGCGCTGGTGGCCGTACCTGCCAAGGACACCATTAAAACCGTCATAAACGGCATCGTTGTCGACACTCCTGCAAGAGAAACCCTCTGGCAGGCCCAGACTCCGCAATCCTTCCGCTTCAGCGTCATACATGAGGCCCATCGCAAAGCTGAACTGGATTGTTTCCTCGGCACTGATGATGCTTCCCTGGTCGAGCGGAGTAGTGGTAAAGTACGTATAGTTCGGGGCGATTACCACAACATCAAGATCACAACTCCCGAAGATCTGGTTCTGGCTGAAGCATTTCTGGCCGCACAGGTTCAAAATGGAGCACCTTCATGAAAACTCCTGTCAAGATTCTTATCACCGATGACGAAGCAGATATCGCCCTGATTCTCAAACTGCATCTTGAAGATCAGGGATACGAAACCGCCTGGGCAAAAGACGGTGAAACCTGCCTGGCAATGCTGGCGAAAGATACTTATTCGCTGTTGCTGCTGGACATCAGAATGCCAGGGATGAGCGGCGTCGAGGTTCTGGAAAAAACCCGCCAATCAGGCTGCGATACTGCAGTCGTGATGATGACTGCCCACGGTAGTGAAAGCCTGGCTGTTGATTGCATGAAAAAGGGTGCGCAGGATTATGTTGCTAAACCCTTTGATCTGAACGATTTACTTCAACGCGTGGAACGGGCCGTTGAAAACCGGATCACATTGCTGGAAAAACAACGCCTTGAGCAGGAAAAAGATGATTTCGTTTCCATGCTTTCCCACGACCTGAAGAATCCAATCACCGCTGTCATCGGCTCAATTGACATCATGAGAGAAGGACGCTTGGGCGCAATCAACCCGGAACAGGCCGAGTACCTTCAATCAGCAATTGATAGTTGCAACGAAGTGGTATCGATGATTGACAACCTTCTGGACATTCATCGCTTCGAAGCGGGAAGAATGCCGATGAAGATCCGGCCTGAGAATATTCACGAAATAATATCTTCGTTGACTGGCCGACTGACCATGCTGGCACAGCGTGAAGAAGTCAAGCTGACTGTGCAATTAGGCTCTGATCTGCCGACCATGGATGTGGATCGCCGCGCCCTTACACGAGTCATCGGCAATTTATTAGGCAACGCATTCAAGTTCACGCCCGTGGATGGTGAAGTCAAACTCTCCTGTCATACCATCAGCAGCAGCTCTGTTGAAGAGCTGGAGATCCCTCCCTATGCGATCAGTCAATCACCGACTTTGCTGGACTCTGATCGTCTCCTCTGCCTGAGTGTCAAGGACACCGGCAGCGGCATTCCTGAAGAAGACCTGGAAAGTATTTTTGATCGCTTCGTACAGTCAAGGCAGAGTTCACGTGCACAAGGCGGAGCTGGACTTGGCCTTGCTTTCTGCAAGCTGGCCGTACAGAACCTTGGCGGAATAATCTGGGTTAAAAGCGCCATCGGATCCGGAAGCGAATTCATGATCCTGCTTCCCTGCAAAGAATTCCAAGCATAACCGCACACGAAAGAAAAACTCATGCCGACCTACAAGCAGCTTTACTTTTGCACTATCGCAACACTCCTGTTTCTCGCCACCGCATTGCCTGCTGCCGCTCTGGATTTCAGCAAAGCGGTGACTGTCGGTTCCGGGCCAAAGACTGTGGTTGAGTTTACCGATCCTGACTGCCCCTTCTGTCGCCAGGCCTCCCTTTATTTTGATAAGCGGCCTGACGTTACGCGCCAGGTTTTCTTCTATCCCCTGCCCCGTCACCCCAAGGCAAAAGAAAAGGTGCAGTTCATCCTTTCCCAGAAAGACAAGGCCAGTGCCTATCACCAGGTAATGTCAGGAAGCATGGATGGAGTACAGAAGTTTGATGCTTCTCCAGATGGAATAAAATTGCAGGGTGCGCAAATGGAAATTGCCAAAAAGGCCGGAGTGCGTTCCACACCGACCTTCATGATCTCAGGCAGAATTATAGAGGGATTGGACTTGAAGAAGATTGAGGAAGCTTTGGGAAAATAAACATAAGCACGGCTATTCAGATCTCTCCGCTTTACCGCCTCCCAGTATCTTTCACGATTTAACCTTTAACAAGCTGTTGAAAAACTCAGGTTGTTCAAAAATAGTCAGATCGTCGCCCCCGGAGAAAGCCCCGCGGAGCCCAGCCCTCTCTCTATCTCTCCCCCAGAGGGGGGAGAACATGCATTGCCCTTTCCCTCTGGGAGAGGGATTGGGTGAGGGTCTGCAGCGCTACGCCGCACAAGGCGGATTTCGAGGACGGCGGCGAGATGGCTGTTTTTCAACGACCTGTCAAAACTCCATCGGCATAGCCTTGACCTGAGCAGCGGTAAACACCGGCCCATCCTTGCAGACATATACATTACCCACGTTGCAGCGGCCGCACTTGCCAAGGCCGCATTTCATCCTGTTTTCCAGGGTGGTGTAGACCTGATCGTCGCCGAAGCAGAGCTTTTCCAGTACCGGCAGGGTGAACTTGATCATCACCGGCGGACCGCAGACCAGGGCAATGGTGTTGTCGGCTGAGGGGGCTGTCTCTGCCAGAATGGTCGGCACGAATCCTACCTGGCCGTCCCAGTCAGGTCCGTTTCCTCCCGGATCAACGGTCTTGACCAGCCGCACATCACCTCTTTGTTCCCATTCTTGCAGCTCCCGTTTGTAGACCAGATCGGCTTGAGTCCGTGCTCCGTAGACAATGGTGATCTCGCCGAACTTGTCCCGCAAGTCGAGACAGTTCCAGATCAGGGTTCTCAAGGGGGGCAGGGCTATGCCTCCAGCCACGAAGACCAGGTTCTTGCCGAATAATTCTTCGATGGGATAGGAATTGCCGTAGGGCCCGCGTACGCCCATGGTGTCACCTGGTTCCAGGCGGCGCAGTTCTTCGGTCACCCGTCCCACGGAGCGGAAGCAGCATTCGATGTATCCTTTGCGTGTCGGCGAGGAGGCAATGCAGAAGGTGGATTCGCCTGCTCCAAAGGCGGAGTATTCGGCAAACTGGCCGGCCCGGAAGCTGAAGTTTTCCCTGACCTGCTCGTCCTGAAAGACCAGCCTGAGGGTACGCACATCCGGGGTTTCGTCGATGACTTCTTCAACAGTAGCCAGATACGGGAGGTAGATGTTTTTGTTGGTATTTTCACACATATATAAACCTCAGGTTGAGGTTGAGGTTGAGATTAAGGTTTAGGGGGTTCCTCAAACTTAATCTCAATCTCAACCTTTCTTTTTAAGAGTTTTCCTCAACCTTAACCTTAACCTCGATCTTGTCGATATCCTGCAGGATATCGGCAATATCGATCCCCACCGGGCAGAGACGAATACATCTGCCGCAGCCGGTGCAGAGGGTCTGGCCGAATTTGTCGTCATAGTATTTGAACTTGTGCATGATGCGGTTTCTGTAGCGTTTGGGCTGCTGGTCGCGGGGGTTGTGCCCCGAGGCGTGGTGGGTGAATTTCCAGAAGCCGCAGGCATCCCAGTTCTTTCTGCGCTTGCCCTGCTTTTCGGTGCCTTCGTCGACGATATCGAAACAGTGGCAGGCAGGACAAACAAAGGCGCATGCGCCGCAACCGACGCAGCGGGTGGCGATGGAGTCCCAGGCCGGGTCTTCGAAGTGCTCGTCAAGCCAGGCTTTGACCTTCTTCAGATCGAATTTCCCGGTCTGCGGTTCGGCCAAGGGAAGCGGTTTGTAACCGTTCGGTTCTGCGAAGAGCTCTTTGTTGTTGGCGACCAGCGCTTCACCTTTTTCGCTCTGGGTTTCGCAGGCATACCCTCCCCCTTCCAGGGGAGTCAGGAACAGGTCGGCTCCTTTGGGATCAGCCGGCGTAAGTCCTACGGCGGTGCAGAAGCAGGCATCATCCGCCTGGGTACAGGCCAGGCCGATGATGGTGGTCTTCTTTCTGCGCTCCAGGAAGAACTCATCCTTGTAGTCCCAGGAGAAGACCGCATCCAGCACCGGAATGGCGGCAGCGTCGCAGGGACGTACCCCGACCAGCACGGTTTCCAGAAAGCGGGTTGGATCGATGTCCTGCAGTTCGATCTTCTGTCCTTCTTTCTGGTAGGTCATGATGTCTTCGCAGAGCGGAAAGAAGGCTTCCTTGCCGGATCTGCGCGGCAACTGGTCGATGACCATGTCTGCGGCATTGGCGAGCGGTTCGTAGAGCACGGTGCCGGCGTTGGTGCGCGGAGCCACGACTCGTTTCCCCTGGGAGATCAGACTGTCCAGCAGGGCATTAAAGTTTTGTTGGGAGATGTAGTTTTGCATTCGACAACCTTTTCTCACCACAAAGGCACGAAGACACAAAGAAAAACAAAAAGCTTTTGGTGTTAAATCATTAAAAAGATTTTCATTGTTTCAGTCCTGCTGTTCTTTGTGCCTTTGTGTCTTTGTGGTTTAACAACAATCATTTTATGAAGCTCTGGTCATCCTTGTCGGTGAAGCTGTTCAGCGGTCCTTTTTCCTGCACTTCGAAACCGGCTTCGTGTTCAAACAGTTCTTTGAGCTCTTTGGCCATCTTGCGGTTCAAGAGATTAAGGGGAATGTCCATGGGGCAGACCCGTTCGCATTCGGCGCAGCCGGCGCATCTGCCGGCCAGGTGCATGGCACGCACGATGTGCCAGGCGAAGTTGCCTGCCGGACGGGGGGTGGTTTCGACCATCTGGGGTTTGTTGCGGTCACACAGGCACTGTTCACAGAAGCAGAAAGGGCAGACCTGGCGGCAGGCGTAGCATTTGATGCATTTGGAGAACTGCTCTTTCCAGTAGGCCCAGCGCTCTTGTGGAGTCAGGGCTTCCAGGCGGGCGATTTCTGCGGCATATTTCTTCTCCAGCCCCTGATTGACCGGTACCTGGACGGCAGGCACAAAGTCGCACTCCGGAGGCATGCGCTCGTTGCACTCGGTGCATTTGGGGGCAATGCTGTCACTGGTCAACTCTGTATCCGGCTGAATGGTAGAGCCGAGTACTCCGGCGCAGGGGACGCCGATCAGGTACAGGTTCTCCCGTTTCAGCTGCGACTCACCCATCAGTCCCGCCAGCGCTTTCAGGTCGCACCCTTTGACGACGATGCCGATCTTGCCGGTTTTGGGAATCTCTTTTTTGGCTTTGGTCAGGTACACGGCCAGGTTGTTGACGCAGGCTGGTGTGAAGATAAGTTTTTGGGCATCGTCAGGTTGGCTGATGACGATCGGCTGGGCAGAACCTTTGCGGCGGGCGGCGGCGTAGCCGACGATGGCAGTGACCTGGCCTTCGGAGAGGATGCGTTTGGCTTCGCCTTGGATGGCTGCGGTGACAGCGGCGTAGATGGATGTATCGATTGGTTGGGTCATTTCAGAACCTTTAGCTGCACAGAATCATTAAAAACTGAAAGGCGGTCTCGCGCAAAGCCGCAAAGACGCAAAGAAGTGCAAAGACAAAATCTGAACCCCTAGTAATCGGGGTAAAACAAAATCATTTATGCCGTTTATTGCTGTTGATCAGATTTTCAGCCTTTCTTTGCGGGCTTTGCGCCTTTGCGAGAGGCAAGCTTTTGTTGTTTTGCATTTAAATCTGCTCGTACGCTTCCTTCAATTCCGGTGTGTCGATCGCACCGGACCACTGTTCTTCCAGGGCCAGTTCCTTGAATTCCACCATCGGCCCCATGCTCCGCACCTTTTCGGTGAGTTCGGTGACGACTTCCACCCATTTGCCCCCTTCGGCTGCTGAAACCCAGGAAAACTGCAGGCGGTTAAGGTCAACGCCTACGAATTCGAGCAGTTTCCTGAAAGCGGCGAAACGTCGTCTGGCGTGGAAGTTGCCGGCGATGTAGTGGCAGTCGCCGGGATGGCACCCGGAGACGAGCACGCCGTCGGCACCTTGCTGGAAGGCTTTGAGGATGAAGACCGGGTCGATACGGCCGGTGCAGGGAAACTTGAGCACCCGCACGTTGGGGGGGTACTGCATGCGTGATGTTCCGGCCAGATCAGCCCCGGCATAGGTGCACCAGGTGCAGACAAAGGCGATTATTTTGGGTTCGAAGTCGTGTTTTGGTTTTTCAGGGTGCATTGAATTTCCTTGATCGGACCGATCCGTCGGATCCGACCGATCGGTCCGATCTTGTTTTTATAATGCCTCTATCATTGCAACTATCTGCTCATCAGTATACCCATCCAATTCAACACTCTTCGAGGGACAGGTGGCCTGGCAGGTGCCGCAGCCTCCGCAGACGCCGGGGTTGACGTAGGCTACGACTTTGATCAGGTTGCCCTGGCGGTCTCTGATTTCCTTTTCTTCTACTGCTCCGTAGGCACAGACTTTTTTGCAGGCAAAGCAGCCGACGCAGCCTCCTTCCTTGACTCTTGCGACGATCGGTTCCCGCTCGAGTTTGTCTTTGGCAAAGAGGGTCATGACTTTGGCGGCGGCGGCACTCGCTTGGGAGACGGCGTCGGGGATGTCTTTGGGACCCTGGCAGGCGCCGGCCAGGTAGATACCGGCGGTGGCGCATTCTACGGGGCGCAGCTTGGCGTGGGCTTCGGAGTAGAAGTTATATTTGTCGTAGGAGATGCCCAGTTTCTGGGCCAGGCTGTCGGCACCTTTCTGGGGCTGGACGGCGGTGGCGAGGACGACCATGTCGGCTTCGATTTCAACCTGGACGCCGACGGCGATGTCGCTGCCCATGACGACGATCTTGTCACCCTTCTGGTAGAGGCGCGAGACCATACCCCGGATGTAGACCGCTTCTTCCTCTTCGATGGATCTGCGCCAGAATTCATCGTAGTTTTTGCCCGGTGTCCTGGCATCCATGAAGAAGACGTAGGCTTGTCCGTCGTGGACTTTGTGATGGTAGAGCATGGTGTGTTTGGCGGTGTACATGCAGCAGACTTTGGAGCAGTAGGAGATGCCTTTTTCTCTGGCTCTGGAGCCGATGCATTGAATGAAGACGATCTGCTTGGGTTCTTTGCCGTCGGAGGGGCGCAGGATTTTGCCGCCGGTGGGGCCTGATGCGGAGGCGAGGCGCTCGAAGGTCATGCCGTCGATGACGTCCGGGATTTTGCCGTGGCCGAATTCGCCGTAGCCTTTGATGGCGGAGCCTTTCGGTTTTTCGTCGATGGTGTAAAGGTCAAAGCCGGTGGCTACGACGATGGCGCCGACAGGTTCGACGACGAGGGTGTCTTCCTGTTCATAGTCAATGGCGCCGGGGCCGCAGACTTTCTGGCACAGGCCGCATTTGCCGGTTTTGAATTTGGTGCAGTTGGCCCGGTCGATGACCGGGGTGTTGGGCACGGCCTGGGGAAAGGGGACGTAGATGGCCGGACGCATTCCCAGGTTGCAGTCGAATTTGTTGGGAATCTTCTTGATCGGGCATTTTTCCATGCAGACGCCGCAGCCGGTGCATTTGTCTTCATCAACGGAGCGGGCTTTTCTGCGGATGGTGACCTGGAAGTTGCCGATGTACCCTTCGACCAGTTCGACTTCGGACCAGGTGTAGAGGGTGATCTTGGGATGGTTGGCAACGTCGACCATTTTGGGGGTCATGATGCACTGGGAGCAGTCGAGCGTCGGGAAGGTTTCGGAGAGCTGGGCCATGTGGCCGCCGATGGATGGTTCCCGCTCGACGAGGATGACTTCATGGCCGCAGTCGGCGATGTCGAGGGCGGCCTGGATGCCGGCGATGCCGCCGCCGATGACGAGTGATCTTTTGGTGACCGGTACGGTGATGGTGGGCAGGACGCGGTTCTTCTTGACCCGCTCGACCATCATGCCGACGATTTCGATGGCTTTGGCGGTGGCCTCTTCTTTATCTTCGTGGACCCAGGAGCAGTGCTCGCGGATGTTGGCCATTTCGCACAGAAAGGGATTCAGGCCGGCGGCTTCGACGGCTTTGCGGAAGGTCCGTTCGTGCATGCGGGGAGAGCAGGCGGCGACGACGATGTGGGAGAGTTTCTGCTCCTGGATGGCTTTCTTGAGCAGGTTCTGGCCCGGATCGGAGCACATGTATTTGTAGTCGGTGGAGAAGGCTACGCCGGGAAGTTTGCCGACCTGGGCAGCGACCCGTTCGACGTCGACGGTCCGGGATATGTTTTCGCCGCAATGGCAGATGAATACGCCTATTCGTGACATTTAAACCTCGTAAAATTGTTCACCACAAAGCCACAAAGGACACTAAGGTTCACAAAGTCTGACCATTGACTATGCGTTTGATCCCGTCTTTAAGAAGAGGGACATTAAAGTTAATCACAAGACCCAGCCAAAGTTTCGTAAGCTTTAAATAAGTTAGCAATTGAGATTCGTGAATCGGTTCAATTGCTGACACTGATTTCAGTTCAAGGATAATGCAGTCTTCAATGATGAGATCGAGACGATATGCTGAGTCGATCTTTATTCCCTTGTATTCGATGGGCAGCATTACTTGCCGTTTTACCTTGATTCCTCTGAGCTCCAGTTCCCTTGACATGCATTCTTCATATGCGGATTCGAGCAGACCTGGGCCAAGCAGGCGATGAACCTCGATAGCAGCCCCGATAATCTTGTTTGAGAGAAAATCAATTTCTTCCTTTGCGCTCACTTCGTGTCCTTTGTGGCTTTGTGGTGAAGCTTTACAGCAAATGTTTTTCTTTCAACAGCGGCAGGGGGTTGACGATCAATGCGTCCAGGCCCAGTTGGTCGGCGGACAGGCCTGCAGCCAGGCCGACCAGCTGGGTGAGGTAGAAGACCGGCATGTTGTAAGTGGTCTTGTAGACCCCTTCGATTTCTTTTTGCCGGATGTCCAGGTTGCCGTGGCACAGGGGGCAGCCGACCATGACGCAGTCGGCGCCGGCCGCTTTGGCCGATTCGAGGATGGCGTTGGTCAGCTGGATGACGACTCCGGGGCGCGAGAGGGTGAAGTTGGCTCCGCAGCACTCCATGCGGTGGCTCCAGGCAACGGTTTCGGCACCGACCGCTCCCAGCACATCTTCCATTATGGTGGGCGCTTCGATACAGTCCAGATTGGGCACATCGGGTGGACGGGTCAGCAGGCAGCCGTAGTAGCAGGCGACCTTGAGGCCTGAGAGCGGTTTCTTGACCGAGGCGGCCAGTCGCTCGAGACCCAGATCGCGGGCCAGGATTTCCAGCAGGTGCTTGACTTTGCCATCCAGTTTGACAGGTGCGTCGATGGCTGTTTCGACCTGTTTGCGCTTGGTGCTGTTTTCTTCAAGGGTGTGCTGGGTGAACTTAAGCCGTGAGAAGCAGGCGGCGCAGGCGACAGCCAGATCACCTTCGACCTGTTCGGCCAGTTCCAGGTTCTTGGCGCACAGGGAGAGGGACAACAGTTCGTCAACGTTGTGGGCCGGTGTGGCGCCGCAGCAGAACCAGTCCGGCACTTCGGTGAGGCCGATGCCGAGCGCTTTGAACAGTTTGCGGGTGGAAAGGTCGTATTCGCCGGCTGAGGCATGCAGGGAACAGCCGGGATAGTAGGCGTAATCAAGAGAGTTTTTTGTCGGCACTAAGTTTCTCCGAAAGTTGTTTGATCCGTCGGATCGGTCCGATCGGTCGAATCCGACGGATAAGTATGATGTTTTACAACGCTTCGCCCTTCTTCCGCATCTCTTCAATCCGGGCAAAGATCTTCTCGATTTCGTTCATGTTCCTGTTCTTCTTGTGGAACATTTTCAGCTTGCCTTTGGTGATCAGCTTGGGGCCGAGCATGAGGTCTTTCAGAAACTGGCCGCTTTTTACGTTGAAGACGGCGGCGAGGCGCATTTCGTACTGGCGGCCGTAGGTGCGGATGTTCTGCAGGAACAGCTTGTTGGCCAGCTGGACGTAGCTCTCCTTGGAGGGGCCTTCGGCATCCCAGGAGAGTTTGCGCAGGGCGTCCATGATCGAGGCCAGGTGAACTTTGTTGGGACAGCGGGTGGAGCAGGTCTCGCACGAGGCGCAGTACCAGATGGAGCGGCCGGCCAATATTCGCTGCCACTGCCCCAGTTGAAGCAAGCGCACCACACGGTTGGGTGGATGTTCCATGAAGGTGGCCATGGGGCACCCGGCAGAACATTTACCGCACTGGAAACAGCGGCGCACAGAGGTTCCGGATAAAGCTTCAACCTTGCGAACAAAGTCAATGTCCATCGTCTCCTGGGATATCACCATCTTCTTCTTTTTCACGGCACCACCTTTAGCGTGAATAAAATTTCATAAATAGAACGCAGTTCTTAAGCAGATCAATTAATGCACAACGCCTTATAAAAATGCAAGCAATATTGCATGCGCATATGTACATACGTATTTTTTAGTGACACTAAAATTATAAACAAAATATGGGGGATTTACCGCGGATAAAGGAGGGAAGATGTAACATTTTTCTATGCGTAGACACAATCTGGGGAAGCGGAAAGAAATACATTCTCCAGACAAAAACGTGCCCCACTCCTTACGAAATGGGGCACGTTTTTGTTGCTGCCAAGTTACTCAAGAGACAAGCTTACTTCTTTGCTTCATCCTTCCTGGCAACTGCCATGGCATCGGTAAGAATCTTTACAGCCGCCTTGGAGGTCGCGATCGAAGCTCCCAGACTTTCCCGCGCAAGGCTTGGATTGTGGAAACCGTCGGAGTTTTCTGCCGTCCACCACTCCCACAGCACATGGGCCTCTTCATGCTTGGTACGGGCCTGATCGAGGACAGTCGGGGAAACGCCCATCCGCTGGGCAGCGGCATAATTGTCGATCAACTGCCCCAACCAGTACTCTGCCTTGCGCATCTTGCCGCGGGTATAGTTGATCACGGATTCCATCTCGTTGCGCTTCTTCTCCACACTATCCTTGGTATGGCAGCCAAGGCAGGATTCCTGGATATGATTCTTGGGGCGAACCACGCCGTGGCTGGAGAACATCTTGCCCCCTTTGCCCTTCATCTTTGGCATGTGGCACTGGTGGCACTGCACGCCAGCCTTGTCATGCACGCTGCCGGCATAGGTTTCCGCCTCAGGATGCTGCAGTTTTACCAATTGAGCGCCGGTGACTTCATGTTTGAAATCATAGAAATTGATTTTGCGGTAATGCTCCAGCAACTGCATTACCTGGGTTTGCGGCATATGATTGGTGCGTTTGTCATCGAAACCGACCCCCTTGCCGCTGCCGAACTCATAACCCTTGCCGCAGGCATACTCCACATGGCACTGAGCGCACATCATGCGGGAATCCGTCTTCTGCATGACACCGATCTTGCGGAAGCCGTCACGGAAGCTGATCACTTTGAGATCAGTCTTTCCATCTTTTCCGGCAAACAGGCTAGCTCCCTTGTCGATCTGGTTGATCAACTCATCGCGAACAATACGCGGCTGAGTACCGTGGGGATCGTGGCAGTGAATACAGCCCACCGCATTGTTGGTATCTTTGGCAACATCGACAATATTTGACTCGCGGCTCCACTTAGCCTTGGGGTCCTTATCACCGAGGAATTTCCATTTAAGAATGTGGTCAGAAGTCTTGCACTGGATGCAGGTGGGGTTCCCGGCCATGGCAGTCTGGGACATCGGCTTCCACTCCTTGTTGCCCTCAGCCTTGTCTGTCAGCACATCCCAGGTCTTGCCGGATTTAGTAATACCCTGCCAGCCATCCTTGAACTGGAAACGACCTCCCTGAAAACGATCCACAACGAATTGATCAATGACCATGAAGGCATGGCCACGGGTTTCGTTATGTTCATATGTAAAGCCGTAGGGTGCGAGGAGCTTGTCCTGCATTGGGGAGCGTCCGGTGGGAGTTCCCTTCTCCTTGCGGGCAGACACTTCATAGTCAGTTTTAAAGAAACTCTCGAACTGTTCCTTATGGCACTTGGCGCACAGAGCCTGATCGATGATTGTCACCGGCTTGTTCTTCTCAGGGTCACTCATGTGAGCATCCATCTTGTCATGGCAGACTTTGCAGGACAACGCCGCGTGCTTTGAGTTTTCCTTGAGCGCCTTAACCTCTTCATGACACTCGTAACACTTTGCCCGACCATCGTTCGCTGTTTTGGCTGCCGGCTTGGCTTTGGCCGCCGTAGTCAGAGCAGGAATCGTGAGTACCGCTGCCGCACCTGCTACTACTGCTACCAGTGCCATTCTTTTCTTCAGCATGCTTTTCTCCTTTCGTTACATGATGACAACTCATCGCATGGAATGTCCAACCAACAACACAGTGTGCACATCGGGTTACTTAATGAACTACAATCGAGCAAAAGCAATTGACCAAAATCAAATTTCTTTTATATGTGCCCCTTGAACACATCAAATGAGATTTTTAATTGACCTTTTCCTACAAAATGCTATTGTGGACTTAAATTGTCCTGTTTGATTTTCTTTAAAAGGAGGGAGTGATCAATGTCTCTGGAAGGCAAAAAAGCCCCTGATTTTCTGTTGGAGGGGAGCGACGGTAAACAACACAGCTTGAAGGAATATCTGGGAAAGCGAGTGGTAATTTATTTCTATCCGCGTGACAACACGCCCGGCTGCACAAAGGAAGCCTGCGGTTTCAGGGACAGCTATCAGGAGCTTACCGGGGACAACACCGTCCTGCTCGGAGTGAGCAAAGACAGCACAGCCTCTCACAACAAATTCATCACTGCCTTCAATCTTCCCTTTGTACTCCTGACCGATCCTGATACCACCATGATGCAGGCCTATGGTGCTTATGGCGAAAAAACGGCCTGCGGCAGAACCACCATGGGCATCATCCGCTCTACGGTCATTATCGGACCGGACGGCATTGTGCAGAAGCAATGGCCAAAGGTGGCAAAAGCGGAGCAGCACCCCGCAGAGGTACTGAAATATCTGAAAAAATAAAGGAGGATGTCATGAAACGTTTTCTAGCTCTTCTGACCATGCTGGTTTTAATACTGCCACTAACTGCCACAGCCTCCACCTGGACTCTGGACCCTGATCATTCAACGGTCCAGTTCAAGGTTAAGCACTTGATGATCAACAACGTCAAGGGTGTTTTCGAGAAAGTGAGCGGCACACTTAACCTGGATGATAAGGACATCACCAAATCCAAAGTCGATGTCAAAATCGATACAGCTTCAGTCAACACGCATATCAAGAAGCGGGACGACCACCTGCGCAGTGCGGACTTCTTCGATGCAGCCAAATTTCCTGCCATGGCTTTCACTTCGACTAAGGTGGAAAAGGTCGGGACAGACAAACTGAAAATAGCCGGCAACCTGACCATCAAGGGCGTAACCCGACCGGTCATACTTGATGTCGAAGGTTTCAGTACGGAGGTCAAGGACCCCTGGGGCAACATCCGCCGCGGAGCAGAGGCAACGACTCAGGTCAACCGCAAAGACTTCGGCGTAAACTGGAGTAAGACGATGGACAATGGCGGCATGGTGGTAGCTGAAGATGTTGCTATTACACTGGAAGTGGAATTTATCAAAAAGTAGCAGGGCCAACACACCTGGGAGGAAATTGATGAAATTTATCACTCTTGAAGAAGTGATTGCCTTTGCAGTTGAACGTGAAGACACCGCATACCAGCTCTATAAAAGGGCCGAAGAGCTGAGCACTTCCATTGCTGCCAAAAAGATGTTCGCCGAACTTGCAGACGAAGAGGCGACCCACAAAGAAGTGTTCAGCAAAATCAGCCAGGAAAAGGCAGAGCATGCCAAAGTCTGCACCCTGCCTGAATCCAGCATCGCCAAATACCTGACCAATGTCCCCTTTCGCCCTGACATGACTTACAGTGAAATCCTGACGTATGCCCTGAAGACAGAGGAAAACGCTTTTCAGCTGTACAAGGCAGCGGCCGGCATGACGGATGACGAGAAGCTTCAGAAAGTGCTGATGAATTTCGCCAATGTAGAACTGGGACACCGCCGACGCCTGGAGGCCATCTACGAAGACAGGGTACTGACGGAAGGTTAAATGACGTGGTTTCAGGAAAGTGCAGCAAGGCAATAAAAAGAGAGGGCGGAAGCATCAGTTTCCGCCCTCTCTTTTTTAAATGTGACGCCTTGTCTGCTACATCTTGGGCATGAACACGAACAACGATATGGAGAGCAGCGCCAGCACCCACATGCCCGCTTTTACCTCACTGGAGCGCCCGGTACATACTTTGAGCAGCACGTAGGTAATCATGCCTGCTGTCATCCCTACTCCGATATTGTAGGTAAATATCATCAGTACTATGGTCAGGAATGCGGGAATAAGTTCGGTAAAATCATCAAAGTTCAGTTGTGATATCGGGCGGATCATGAAGGACCCGATCACAATCAGAGCAATGCCGTAAGCATGGGGTGGCACGATGGTGAAAAGGGGCGCAAAGAAAAGCGACAGCGCGAAAAGCCCAGCCACCACCAGTGCCGAAAAACCGGTTCGTCCACCCTCTTCAATGCCGGCTGCAGATTCGATATAGGCGCCGGTGGTTGTGGTACCCAGAAGCGGAGCAGCCATGGTGGCCAGGGCGTCGGCAAGCATGGGCCGTTCAATCTCCGGCAAATTACCATTCTCATCCAACAGATCCGCTCTCATGGAAAGACCGATCAAGGTACCGATGGTGTCCAGAAATGCCATGATGAAGATCACCATCACTATTGGAAAGAAGTGAGGGGTCAAAGCTCCTGCAATATCCAGCTTGAGAAAAATAGGGGCAAGTGGGGGCGGCAGGCTGACGAAGCGTTCCGGCAGCGGGGTTATTCCCAGCAGAATAGATCCGATCGTGGTGGCAATGATGCCTATCACCAGTGCGCCACGCACTTTCCACGCCATCAGGACTACCACCAGCATAAACCCGGCCACTGCCAGAAGAACGGATGGCTGGGAAAGATTGCCAAGTCTCACCGGTGCTCCCGCTACACCCAGCACGACAAGGCCGGTTTCGTTAAGTCCGATGAAGGTAAGGAACAGGCCAATTCCCACTGCAAAACTTGCTTTGAGGGACATGGGGATGGACTCGGCCATCCAGCTGCGCACCTTGAAGACGGTCAGCAGTGTAAAGAGAACACCGGCAATGAACACCGCACCCAGGGCAACCTGCCAGGGGTATCCCATCACCTTGACCACGACAAAAGCGATGAAGGCATTTTCGCTCATATAGGGAGCAATGGCAAAGGGGCGCCGTGCCCAGACAGCCATAATCACCGTACCGATCACCGATGCCAGAATCGTAGCGGTAACCGAAGCTCCCCTGGGGATACCTGCATTTTCAAGTATGGCCGGATTAACAATGATGATGTAGGCCATGGTCAGGAATGTGGTTATCCCTGCCAGGGTCTCCTGCTTGTATGATGTCTTGTAATGTTCAAATTCGAAAAAATGTTTCACTCTACAGCCCCTTCACCGCGTAGATCCCCGGCGCGTTTCTCCAGTATCCCTTGTAATCCAGCCCATAGCCGAACAGGAAGCGGTCACCAATCTCAATGCCTGAAAAATCAGCTTTCATGCCCGGAGTTACCTTGCGCAGGTGCAGCTTCTCAACCAAAACAGCCATCAACACCTTGCTCGCCCCCTGCTTGTAACAATAATCAGCAATGGCGGCCAAAGTTACACCCTCATCCAGAATATCATCCAGCAGCAATACGGTCCGGCCGGCTATTTCAAGTTGCGGCCGCACAGTCCAGTTCAGGTTGGCACCGTTGATTTCATGACCGTAACGGGTTGCGTGTACATAGTCCACCTGCATTGGAAACACCAGTCTGGTCAGTAATTGACCGGCGAAAATCAATCCGCCGTTCATGATACACATTGCTATCGGGTTGGCGTCCCCCAAACTGGCAGTAATTTCCGAGGCCAGACGCTTAATGGCAGCATCAATCTCCTCTTCGCTTGCTAAAAGATCGGCATCGGATAACACCTTGTTCACTTCATCAACGGTCATGACATCTTCCTTTCAAAATAAAATCAATCGCCAATCTTCTGTGCCCCAACAACCCGCTCGATGCCTCCAGGATCAGAAACAACGAGCGTTTCTCCATAACTGTTAGTGTCTTGAAACAGCTGTTTTACATCCGGCGCCTGACCGGCACCCACCTCCACCAGCAGCCATCCGCCTGAAGCAAGACAGTCAGCTGCGGCAGGCACCAGAAGGCGGTAAATGTCCAGACCATCCTCGCCCCCATCCAGGGCGCCACGAGGGTCGCCGTTTCTCACCTCCGGCTCAAGACTGGCAATATCTGCGCTGGGAATATAGGGAGGATTGGAGAGAATCAGGTCAAAAGAGCGGCCAGTTACCGGCGCAAGCAAGGAACCATGCAGGAACTCGATGGCAACTCCGTTGAGATCGGCATTGCGTCGCGCCACTGCCAGGGCGGCCTCCGAAATGTCAATGGCTGAAACCTTTGCTGCAGGCAATTGTCTGGCAACGGCAACAGCAATGCAACCGCTGCCGGTACCGATATCCAGTACGGTTTTCGCATCGGGCACAGCAGCCAGTGCCGTTGTCACCAGAGTCTCGGTATCATGACGCGGAATAAGTACATCAGGAGAAACCTCAAATTCCAGGCCATGGAATTCCTGGGTTCCCAGAATATGCTGGAGCGGCTCACGTCGACCTCGCCGGGTGACCATTGCACGGTAGGCTGAAAGCTCCTCCTCGTTCAACGGCCGTTCAAAGTTGAGGTAAAGCCCCACCCGATCCAGTCCGGTTGCAGCGCATAGCAACCATTCGGCTTCCAGACGGGCATTATCAACCCCTTTGGATGAAAGGTACTCCCTGGTCCAGTTCAATATTTTAAGCGTTGTCCAGATCTCTGCTTTCATAATCGAAGCATGCTATATCAGAACAACAGCCGGTTCCAGCAAAAAAGAATGACCCTGCAAAGACTTAAAGTCGATAAATTAACGAACCATAAAGGTTTGGTGGAGTCGACAGGCGACTGAAGCTTCACTCTTTCATGCGGATAGTGCTGCCTCCCGGTTTCCAGTTAAGTGGGCAAAGTTCATCGGTTTGCAGCGCTTCAAGTACTCTCAGCGTTTCTTCCACACTACGACCCACTTTGTCATTATGAATCACCTGGTACTGAACAACACCCGCTGGATCAATGATGAATAATCCTCGACGGGCAGCACCACTGGCCTCATCCAATACGCCATAAGCGCGGGCCGTCTGTTTGCTGAAGTCAGATAGAAGCGGATATCCAACTTTCCCCAGCGTCCCCCCCTTGAGCCATGCCAGATGTGAGAACTTGCTGTCAACGGATACAGCCACTACTTCTGCTGAGAGTTTGGAAAACTCACCTAGTCCGGCATTAAAACCTTTAATTTCCGTGGGGCAGACAAAGGTAAAATCTCCTGGATAGAAAAACAACACCAGCCACTTGCCGCGGTAATCAGTCAGACTGATTTTCTTGAATTCCAGGCCAATGACTCCATCCAGAGCAAACTGAGGCGCTGGTGATCCAATTTCTGCCCGGGCAGGACGAGGCGGACTCTGCATAACCTGGTTTTCCCCTCGGGCATCTGGATCCTGTCCAGCGGCAAAAACACCCCCCGTTCCACAGCAGGCAGCCAACACAACAATTGCACACCAGTTAAAGATTCTCATGGCCCCCTCCCAAATAACTCTTATTATTTACCTGGATAAAACCTTACTCCAGCACCATGTGTTTGGCAACAGCTGGAAAATGATTTGAAACAATAGGATATTATGATAAAAGCATTCTGAAAATCATCTAACAAGGATCAAACAAACGATACAAGGAGGATTCAGATGTCCGAGCAGAACCCGCAGGTATTGATGGAAACATCCATGGGAAACATCACCATTGAACTTTTTAAAGAAAAAGCACCTATCACAGTCAAAAATTTTCTTACTTATGTCAAAGAAGGTTTTTACGACGGGTTGATCTTTCACCGTGTAATCAAGGATTTCATGATCCAGGGTGGCGGCATGAACGAGCAACTTGAGCAGAAAAAACCGAAGTTCGCCATCAAGAACGAGGCAACCAACGGCCTTTCCAACAAACGTGGCACTCTTGCTATGGCCCGTACTGCAATAGTCGATTCCGCCACATCGCAGTTTTTCATCAACACGGTGGACAATGCTTTCCTGGATCATCAGGGTAAACAGGCTGACCGCTTCGGCTACTGTGTATTCGGTCAGGTAACAGACGGCATGGAAGTGGTCGATCAGATACGCGCCGTAAAAACCGGCACAAAGAACGGTCATGGAGATGTTCCGGTTGAGCCTGTTTTCATCAAATCTGCACGTGTAATTGAGCAGTAAAACTTACCGGTGGACGAAGTAACCAATGCCCCGCCTTCCGTGCAGAATGCGGGGCATTTTTCGTCCTGCAGCCACGACAGTTGAAACAGAACCTGCTTTAAGCTAAACTTTATCTATAATTTAATATATTTTTCATCATCTATAACAGGAGGAACAATAACATGAATGAAAATGAGGTTTGTTACACATTCGATGCAGCCGTTGAAATGGCCATACAGATGGAAGAAGAAGGGTTCCGTAATTACCTGGCCGCTATCCGCAAGGTGACCAACAAAGGAGCGCGTGAGATTCTAAGCGAAAACGCACTTGACGAGCTGAACCACAAACATCAGCTTGAAAAGGCCCTGCTGGAAGGAAACATGGCTGGAGATGCATCGCTGGAACAGACTATTCCCACCATGCACCTCGACTACATTCTCAAAAAAGAAGAACTCGGCCCGAATTCAGGTGTACGTGAAGCAATAATCTACGCCATTCATCTGGAAAAAGGTGCCGTTGATTTTTATGGAAAAGTTGCAAATGGCTGTTCCGGTGCTCCGATGGGGAAGCTTTTTGCACAGCTCCTCAAGGAAGAAAGCCGTCACCTCCAGGCACTGGAAGATCTCTACGAAAAGCATTTCATGACCGAAAACTAGCAGATAGTGCGGGTTGTTGAGATCTCGCGACCCGCACGTTCCCTTCCTGTATAACAGCCCTTCCTTACCTGTACCGGATCATTCCTTTGATATGTAAAAACATAAGAAGGAGAAATTATGAACACTTTCATACGCCTTCTCATCCTGATGATAGTTGCCACTGCTGTTGCCTGTTCAGGCGGAAATCCGTCCTCTCCTTCCGCAGAGACCGGCGCAGCCTCAACAGCACCGGAGAAGAAGATCAAACTCTACTCCGCCACCCGGAAAGGATATGTGATGAGCAATAAGGTCTTTAAAAGCGAAGCGGAATGGCGAAAGCAGCTTACTGCGGAGCAGTTCCATGTCGCCAGGGAAAAAGGAACGGAAAGGGCCTACAGCGGGGCAACCTGGAACAACCATGAGAAAGGGATCTACCAATGTATCTGCTGCGGCAACGATCTCTACAGCTCTGAACACAAGTATGAATCGGGCACCGGCTGGCCAAGCTTCTGGCAACCGATCGCGCCAGAAAACATCGCGACCCGTCCCGACAACAGCCTTTTCTCCCATCGCACCGAAGTTGTCTGCAGTCGTTGCGATGCCCACCTGGGGCATGTCTTTGAGGATGGCCCCCGGCCTACCGGCCTGCGCTACTGTATGAACTCTGCTGCGATGAAATTCGTCAAGACTTCCTGACCAGGTGATGAATATTCTGCCAGACACAGAGGAGAACAGGCTGCTGGCTGAGAATGTGCATCCTGCGGACTGGGTCAATCCCGTACCGACAGAACGTTACAATCTTGCAGTAATCGGTGCGGGTACGGCCGGACTCGTCTGCGCAGCCGGCGCCGCCGGCCTGGGTGGCAAAATCGCCCTGATCGAACGGCACCTGATGGGAGGAGACTGCCTCAATGCCGGCTGCGTCCCCTCAAAGGGGATTATCAGGGCAGCCCGAGCAGCGCATGATGCTCGCAACAGTGCCGGCCTGGGTGTCAATAGTGATTTAAATTTTGATTTCTCCGTTGCCATGGAACGCATGCGGCGCATCCGGGCCGGCCTCAGTCACCATGATTCTGCACGGCGATTCCGAGACGAGCTGGGGGTGGATGTTTTTATCGGTGAAGCCAGGTTTTGCGGACCTGACTGCATTCAAGTCGGCGACACCAGACTTTTCTTCGCAAAAGCGGCTGTCTGCAGCGGTGCCCGGGCCGCGGCTCCCTCGATTCCGGGACTTGCCGAAGCGGGCTATCACACCAATGAGACGATCTTCTCGCTGACAGAACTGCCTCCACGGCTGGCAGTCATTGGCGCCGGACCCATTGGTTGTGAATTGGCACAGGCCTTTGCACGTTTTGGCAGCCAGGTAACGTTGCTGCAGTCAGGAGCACAGATTCTGGAGCGCGAGGACCGGGACGCAGCTGAAATACTGCATGACACCCTTCGTAAGGAAGGGATCGATCTGCGGCTCGGCGTGAGCATCAAAGAAGCACAACGCCGCGGCAGTGACCGGATTATTTATATGCAAAAGGGCACTGCTCTTCAGGAAATCGCTGTTGATGAGATACTGGTCGGCGTGGGGCGAGCTCCCAACACTGAAGGCCTGGGGCTTGAAGCGGCAGGCATCACCTATGACTCAGCCGGTATTATTGTCAATGACACCCTGCAGACCTCGAATCCCCACGTGTATGCAGCAGGCGACATCTGCTCCAAGTTCAAGTTTACCCATACCGCCGATGCCCAGGCGCGCATCCTGATCGCCAATGCGCTTTTCATGGGCAGACAGAAAACATCTGCCCTGACCATTCCCTGGTGTACCTACACGGATCCGGAAATCGCCCATGTAGGGCTTTATGCACAGAACGCACAGAAACAGGGATATGAAGTAACCACCTTAACCGTATCATTGAGCGAGGTTGACCGTGCAGTCATCGACGGAGAGTCGGAGGGATTTGCCCGGGTGCATCTGCGAAGCGGATCAGACAGAATTCTGGGTGTCACCATTGTGGCGAAACATGCCGGAGAAATGATCAGTGAATTTTCCCTGGCCATCACCAATGGCCTTGGCCTGAAGGCTATTGCGAAAACAATCCACCCCTACCCGACCCAGGCGGAAGCTCTCAAAAAACTGGGTGATGCCTACAACAGAACCCGGCTGACACCTTTCCTGAAGCGGCTGCTTACCGGGTGGCTGAAGTGGCAACGACGAAAATAAAGGAATAGCCATGAAGACAACACTCGTACCCGGATTGGAACACACCTTCAGCTTCAAGGTTTCACCTGAAAAAACCGTACCTCACGTCTACCCTGAATCTGACCTCTTCCGGGACATGCCGCACGTGTTTGCCACCGCTTTTATGGTAGGCTTCATGGAGTGGGCCTGTATGGAAGCATTGCGCCCATACCTGGATGACGACGAATGCACCCTGGGGACCATGATCAACGTCACTCATCAGGCGGCCACTCCGCCAGGCATGCAGGTGACGGCCCACGTACGATGCCTGGAGGTGGAGGGGAAGCGGACCGTGTGGGAGATTGAAGCGCGCGACGAAGTGGAGGTCATCGGCAAGGGCACCCATGAACGTTTCACAGTCAATAAAGACAAGTTCGCGGCGCGCGTTGCCACCAAAGGGCGCACGCCTTGAACCGAAAAAAGCTTCTGATCATACTCATTGCTGGGGTAGCAATAGGATTTTTTTTCTGGCTGGACCTGTCGCGTTTTCTCACGCTCCAGGAACTCAAGGCGTGGCACCAGACCCTGCTTGAGTACCGCAGGACTCACCCTCTTGCCATGGTGGCAGGTTTCATGGCGATCTATATCATCCAGACCGCCCTGTCACTGCCGGGTGCGACCATACTTTCCCTGGCTGCCGGTGCCATATTCGGAGCGATCGCCGGGACAGTCTATGCCATAGGCGCTGCCGGCATCGGTGCCACTCTGGCATTTCTGGCAACCCGCTATCTGCTGGCAGATATGGTGCAGAACAAGTTTGGGCATAAGCTGGAAAGGATCAACAGCGAACTTGAGGCACGGGGGCTGAACTATCTGCTGTTCCTGCGACTGGTGCCGCTGTTCCCCTTTTTTCTGATCAATCTGGCCGCCGGCTTGACACGCCTGCCGCTGTCAACTTTTGTGCTCGGCACAGTGCTGGGCATCATTCCCGGCGGTTTTGTTTTTGTCAACGCCGGTGCCAGTCTGGCAACGGTCACTACGACTTCAGACATCGCCTCACCACGGGTACTGGGCTCGCTGGCTCTGCTGGGATTTTTCGCCCTGTTGCCTGCGCTCTATACCAAAATAAAAGGGAGAACCACCTGAATGGAAACCTATTACAACAAGGCAGACCTGGCCAGCTTCGGTGATATCGGCAAGGATGCCCCTGAACTGGCTGGCAAGTTCTTCGATTACTATGGTGCAGTGTTCGCAGAGGGGGCCCTGACTGAACGGGAAAAGGCACTGATCGCCCTGGCTGTTGCTCACGCGGTCCAGTGCCCCTACTGCATCGACTCCTACACCACCGCCTGCCTCGAAAAGGGCTCCAATCTGGAGGAAATGACCGAAGCCTTGCATGTGGTCACCGCCATTCGCGGTGGAGCATCGCTTGTACATGGCATACAAATGCGCAAAATTGCTGAGAAACTGTCCCTCTAGATACTGCGGCTGTGCATATGAACACGTGTGATTTCAAAAAAGAACTGGAACGCCACAATCTGCAGCTCACGCGCGCGGAGACAACCGCCCTGCAGGTTAATATCGGGTTGGCCTGTGACCTCGCCTGCCGCCACTGCCACCTGGAGGCAGGACCGGCACGTACAGAAATGATGGATGAGGAGACTGTTTCAGCAGTCATTCAGTGCGCCCGTCGCCTCCCTTTCAACACAATCGACATTACCGGGGGTGCGCCTGAACTGCTGCCGTTTCTGCCGCATATGATAGAGAGCCTGGCTCCCCTCGCCCCACACCTGATCGTGCGCACAAATCTGGTGAGCCTGGCACGCCCGGAGTCGAAACTGCTGCCGGAGTTGTACCGTCACCACAAAGTCATCATCTCCGCATCCCTCCCGGCCACCAATGCATCGCAGACTGAATCCCAGCGCGGCAGTGGAGTGTGGGCCACCAGCCTGAGCATGCTGAAAGAGCTGAACCGGATCGGCTACGGCGTGGAGGGAAGCGGTCTGCAACTTGATCTTATCTCCAACCCCGCTGGAGCCTTTTTGCCGGCAGGGCAGGCCCAGACCGAGCGCCGCTACCGTCAGGATCTGCAACGGCGCCATGGCATCGTGTTCACCAATCTTTATACTTTTGCCAACGTCCCGCTGGGACGTTTCCGCGCCTGGCTGGAGCAGTCCGGCAATTTGGATAGTTATCTCAAGAAACTGAGCGGCAGCTTCAATTCCTGCACCGTGGCCGGTCTGATGTGCCGCTCACAGATCTCTGTGGACTGGAATGGTTTCCTGTATGACTGTGATTTCAATCTGGCCGCCGGACTGCATCACGGCGAGCGAAGAATACATATTTCAGAGCTGAAGCAACTGCCTGCCTGCGGCACTGCCGTTCCGGTTGGAGATCACTGCTACGCCTGCACCGCCGGCTCGGGCTTCACCTGAGGCGGCAGCATCACTGCCCAGGATGGGTAGCACAAGTATGTTTCCTGCAGAACTGCAACTCTGATCGGCAGAAGAAGAATAGATCCGACTTCTTCGCCTGTTCGACATTTTCCTTTTCCTTGCTTTCAGCAGGAAAATATATATAATTTAACATTTTCTAAAGAGACTTATTCGGCCCACCGGCCGTTTCATACAAAAACATGCGCGCCCTCAGAAATACTGCGGGGATAGCGGCACCAGAATTGTCTTAAGCGAAAGGTTCTACACCCCCATGACCACAACCACCGTTAGCAAAAAAATGCTGATCAACGTCATGCACCCCGAAGAGGCCCGAGTGGCCATCGTGCATGACGGCCGCCTGATGGAACTCAACATTGAAATCACCGGCAAGGAACAGACCAAGGGAAACATCTATAAAGGAGTAGTGCTGCGGGTTGAACCGGGGCTGCAAGCCGCCTTTGTGGATATCGGACGAGCCAAGCCGGGTTTCCTGCAGATAGGGGAATTACACCCGGATTTCTGGCAGTGGCGGGAAGACATCCCGGAAGACCAGCGTAAGCGACGTCCCCGCATCCAGGAAGTATTGCGACGCGGACAGGAACTGCTGGTGCAGGTTGAAAAAGACGAGCGTGACAACAAGGGTTCTGCACTGACGACCTATCTCTCCCTTCCGGGGCGCTACATGGTGATCATGCCGGGCAGCGACTCGAGCGGCATTTCCCGCAAAGTGGAGCAGGAAGGGGTGCGCAAGCAGCTTAAGGAAATCATGTCCGGCATGAACATTCCCGAAGGGATCGGCTATATCATCCGCACCGAGGCCGTAGGACGCACACCGGAAGAACTGCAGCGGGATCTGGACAACCTCATAAACATGTACAACGGCATCAAGCAGACCGCTGCAGAGATCAAGGGTTCCGGCGAAGTCTACCGCGACAGCGGCTTGATCATCCGCTTTATCCGCGACTATTTCTCAGATGATATCGATGAAGTGCTGGTGGACAGCAAAGAGGCCTATACTGAAGCTAAGTCTTTCTTTCGCGAGAACATGCCGAAGCGGGAAAAGCTGGTCAAGCTGCACAAGGAAAAACGGCCGATTTTCTCCCGGTTCCAGCTTGAGGAACAGATCGACCAGATCTACGAGAAGCGCGTGCCGCTTCCTTCAGGAGGCTCCCTGATTATCGAACCGACCGAAGCCCTGGTCAGTATCGATGTAAACTCCGGCAAGACCAGCGGTGAAAAAGGTGTTGAAGACACCGCTTTCAGGACCAATATGGAGGCAGCCGAAGAGGTAGCCCGCCAGCTCCGCCTGCGCGACCTGGGCGGTCTGATCGTGATTGACTTCATCGACATGCGCGACCGCAAACACAATCATGATGTTGAGAAGACCCTCAAGCAGGCCCTTAAAATGGACAAGGCCCGTGTTAACCTCGGACGCATATCCGAATTCGGCATTCTCGAGATGTCTCGCCAGCGCATTGCAAAAACACTGAACGATGCGATCCATCTGGCGTGCCCTCATTGTGAAGGACGCGGCAAGGTAAAATCAGTGGAAGCCATGGCTCTTTCATTTTTACGCAAAGTGCATGGCGCTGCAGCAAAAGGTACCGTTGCCGAAGTGCAAGGTGGTCTGCCGCTGGAAGTGGCCTATTACCTGCTCAACCGCAAGAAGCGGGAACTGATCCAGATCGAGAAGGACTACGAAATTGAAGTTACTGTAAAAGGCAAGACCTCATTCCTGCTCAACCAGCTTGAGCTCGAAGTCATCAAGCGCGAGAAACACCACCATGATGAAATTCCTTTACCTGAGCCTGTTCCTGCAAAAAGTACTGTGGCGATCCTAAAGGATGAAGCCGTGCTGGTGAGTAACGAAGAACTGCAGACCGCCCAAGATGCCACACCCGCAGAAGGCGGCAAAAAGCGCAAGCGCCGCCGCAAAAAGAAAAAACCGGCCGGCGAGACTGGTGCGGCGACCGAACAACAGGTGGAAGCGACTGTTACCGAGCCGACCACCGAAGAGGGTATCGCTCCCGAAACAGAAACACAGGAACCTGCACCGGCTGCACATGAACCCGCAACCGATGAACATCCTGAAGCTGAAGGTGCAGCCAAGCCCAAAAAGCGTAAGCGGCGGCGAAGCAGGAAACCCAAGGCACATGAAGAAGCGGCCGCAACATTGCAGGAAACATCTGCCGGAGAACAACTGGAAACTCATGTGGTTGAGCCAGCACCAGGAATCGTACCTGAACCGCATGCTGAAGCAATCCTGCCTGCAACTACCGAAAAACCGAAGCGAGCGAGAGCCCCCAGAGCAAGAAAAAAACCTATAGCAGACGCACCTGAGCAAGACTTTCTGGCTGAACCGGCCGCACTGGAATCACCTGCCACTGAAACGGTTGCAACAACACCGGAGCCTCAAGCGCCGGAAGCTCCTGCACCCCAAAAATCCCGGCGCAGGGCGCCAAAAAAGAAGACGGAGGAACCTGCTCCGGCAATAGAGCCTCCCCCAGCGGAGCCTGAAGCAGAGATAAAAAAGAAACCGGCACCCCGTCCAAGGCGCAAGAAAAAGGAAACGGAAACAACCTGAAGCACGCATCAATTTTGTCTTAATGCAGGCACACCCATAACCAGCAGGAGTCAGTCGATGAACCGCTTTTTCCAGATTTTTACCATGATGCTTTTAACGGGATGCTTTGCCGGCTGTGGAGGCTCCTCCTCAACAAACGCCACCACCAATTATGCACTTCCCATACCCCTGACGAATATTTCACTGCCCAGTCAAATGGGTGGCGCTTTCCAGAAACCGACACCGCTGCCATTAGCCACGACAACCGCGACAGTAAACACCTTCGCCGGCAGCACGATTGGTTTCACCAACAACTCCACGGCAAGACTTGCAGCCAAATTCAATCATCCGATCAGCATCACCACCAACGGAACAGATCTGTACGTTGCTGACTACAATAATAACGTGATACGTAAAATTTCCACAACAGGGGCCCCAACTCCCGATAAAGATGCCTCCACAATAGCTACTGGCTTCAATCAACCGGCCGCCATTACCATGGAATCTACCAACCTCTATATTGCCGATTCAGGCAATTTCGTGATTAAAAAAATTGATCTTGTCACCAACGCAGTTACAGTTCTCGCCGGCACTGCGGGCACAGCAGGATCATTGGATGCGGTCGGCACCGCTGCACGTTTCAACCAGATCAACGGCATCACCACCGATGGAAAATATCTTTACGTCAGCGACTCAGACGACACCATCCGCACGGTCGATATAACGAGCGGAGCCGTTACCACCCTTGCAGGAACACCTGGCAAAGCAGGCTCAGACGATGGCATACAGTCAGCTGCTCGGTTCAATCAACCGGCAAATCTGACCACTGACGGCACCTCCCTGTTTGTCGCTGACTTCAACAACGCCACTATACGCCGAATTGTTATTGCTACCGGCAAAGTTACAACTCTGGCGGGCATAACGGGTAGACATGGCATGGATGACGGACCATCCACTACAGCTACCTTCTTTCACCCAAATGGAATCACCACAGATGGCACCTATCTTTATGTGACTGACTATAACGACACGAGCTTACCCAACCCCCAATACTGGAGTGCCATCCGTAAAGTTGAAATTGCCACGGGAAAGGTCACGACCATAGCGGGTGGTATAAGTTCCACCTTTCCCAATTCTGTTGATGCATCTGGAACCAGTGCCCGTTTTACCAACCCCGTCGGCATAACTACGGACGGCCTAAGTCTGTATGTGGCGGACAGCGGAAACAACACCATCAGAAGAATCGAATAGTTTTATTTCAAAACAGATGCCCATACCGACACCCCCTTTTTTCTTGACGTACCGGAGTGTTGTCGATATTTTTATGCGTTCTTTAAACTGCATTTTCAGTTGTGAAAGGTTGAACCAATACTATGGAAGAACTCAGCGAATTGCTCCTCCAGAGGAGACGCAAGGTCGATTCTCTCTGGGAAGCAGGAATCAACCCCTATCCCAATGATTTCAAACCACTGCACACCTCCGCAGACATTATCACCGCCTACGGCAATATCCAGGAATTTGACGGTGCACAGGAAAATTTTGTGGTGTCTGGCCGAATTCTGGCTCGACGCTCCTTTGGCAAGGCAGCTTTTGTCCAGCTCCAAGACCGCAAAGGACGCTTGCAACTGTACGTAAAGAAGGAACAGATCGGCGAAGAAGCCTTTGCCGCTTTTGAATCCTTTGACATCGGAGACATTGTCGGCGCGGAGGGGTATCCATTTCGCACAAAAACCGGCGAGCTATCCCTGCATGCCCGTTCTATCCGCTTGTTGGTGAAGTCGCTGCTTCCACTTCCCGAAAAGTTTCATGGGCTGACCGATGTGGAGACCCGCTATCGGCAACGCTATGTTGATCTGATTGTAAATCCTGAGGCTCGTGAGATTTTTTTCAAGCGATCACGAATTGTCAATCTGATCCGCGCCTTCATGACCAGCCGGGATTTTCTTGAAGTCGAAACTCCCATGATGCATCAGATACCTGGTGGCGCCACGGCACGGCCATTCGTCACCCATCACAATGCACTGGACATGGAGCTTTACCTGCGCATTGCTCCTGAGTTGTACCTGAAACGTCTGGTTGTCGGTGGCATGGAGCGAGTCTTCGAAATCAATCGTAACTTCCGCAATGAAGGAATCTCTGTTCGCCATAACCCCGAATTCACAATGATGGAATTCTATCAAGCTTACGCCACCTATGAAGACCTGATGGATTTCACCGAGGAACTTTTCTGCCATGTCGCCCAGGAGGTCCTTGGTACTCTTAACTTTACCAATCAGGGCCTTGATATCAGCTTTGAACGCCCCTGGAAGCGGCTGACAGTCCGTGAAGCAATTCTGGAGTATGGGGACATTGAAGCCAGACAACTGGATGACCGTGACCTTGCTTTAGCCTACGCCCAGAGCATCGGTCTTGACCTGCCTGCTGACATTGGGCATGGTAAGCTGCTGATGGAAATTTTTGAAGAAGTCGCTGAGCACAAACTGATTCAGCCGACTTTCATCACCGCCTATCCCACCGAGGTCTCACCTCTGTCCCGTAGAAATGACAACAACCCCGACATCGTAGACCGCTTTGAGCTGATCATCGGCGGCCGTGAAATTGCCAATGCCTTCTCCGAACTTAATGACCCTATTGACCAGAAGGAGCGTTTTCTTTCGCAGGTGGCGGAAAAGGATAAAGGGGACGAAGAGGCACATTACATGGACGAAGACTATGTCCGTGCGCTGGAATATGGCATGCCTCCCACTGCCGGTGAAGGTATCGGCATTGATCGGCTAGTGATGCTGCTGACCGACTCAGCCTCCATCCGCGACGTAATCCTCTTTCCGCAATTAAGAAAGGAAAAATAGGAATCAGGGGCCAGGAACCAGGGACGAGGAACAGGCAAAAGCCTTCCGGTCCCAAGTCCCCAGTCTCCCCATTCCCGACTCCCCATGCCGTTCGAGCTCTTCATAGGCCTGCGCTATCTTAAAGCCAAGCGCAAATCAACCTTTATTTCCATTATTACCTTTATATCCACCTTGGGCGTGATGCTTGGCGTAATGGCGCTGATTGTAGTCCTGGCTGTAATGACCGGGTTTGAAGAGGATCTGAAGGAAAAGATTCTGGGGACGAATGCGCATATAGTAGTGGTTCGAAGTGGCGCCCCGATGGATGACTACCACCAGATCATGAACAAGCTCAAGGCAATGAAAGGCGTTACTGCGGCCACGCCTTTTATTTACAACCAGGTTATGCTATCGTCCGGAAAAAATGTTTCCGGAGTTGTACTGCGTGGCATTGACGTGCCTTCGGACCGCTTGGTTACAAAGTTAAGCAAGTCCGTTGTTGACGGAAACATAGATGCCCTTGATCCGAAAATCTCTGACGGTCCGAACGCAGCACCCGGCCTCCTGGTCGGTAAGGAACTGGCAAAGCACCTGAACCTTTTTGTGGGAGATAAGGTCAACGTTATCTCGCCAATGGGAAATATTACACCTCTCGGGATGATGCCGAAAATGAAGCCATTTCGAATAGCAGGCATCTTCAACACTGGCATGTTCGAATACGATTCAACTTTGGCCTATATCAGTCTGAATCAGGCACAATCCTTCTTTGATCTCGACGATTCAGTTACCGGAATCCAACTCAAAGTACAGGATGTATATAACACCGGCGAAATGGTGAGCAACATCAACCGATCCCTGGGCACTGGTTACTATGCTCGTGACTGGATGCAGATGAACCGCAACATCCTTTTTGCCTTGAAAACAGAAAAAGTGGTCATGTTCATCATTTTGACATTGATAGTGCTTGTGGCAGCTTTCGGGATTGCCTCCACCCTTTTCATGGTAGTCATGGAAAAAACTCGCGACATTGCAATCCTGAAATCCATGGGTGCCACCGGCACCAGCATCATGAAAATTTTCGTACTGGAAGGATTGATCATCGGCATCATCGGAACTGTGCTGGGTGTCGTGTCAGGATTGCTGATCGCCCTCAACCTGGAACCAATTATCAACATCATCCAGAAGATCACCGGCCAGAACTTTTTCAGCAAGGACATCTATTATCTGGATCGTTTCCCTTCGCTGGTGGTACCTTCGGACGTTGCCTTGATATCTGTTACCGCCGTGCTGATCTCTTTTCTGGCCACGCTTTATCCGGCCTGGCAAGCTTCCAGAATGCTGCCGGCCGAGGCGCTACGCTATGAGTAGCATTCTCAAGGTTCAGGATCTCAGCAAAACCTATGTGAATGGCCCTAATCGAGTGGAGGTACTGAAAAATCTCAGCCTGGACATCAAGGCAGGAACCACCACCGCGCTGGTAGGCGCTTCAGGCGCTGGCAAAAGCACATTGCTGCAACTTCTGGGTGCATTGGATCGTCCCACAGCAGGTACTGTACTTTTTGAGGAAGAGAATATCTTTGCCAAAAGTGATCGTGAGCTGGCTTTTTTTCGCAACAAACGCATCGGCTTCGTTTTTCAGTTTCACCATCTGCTGCCTGAATTCACAGCGCTGGAAAACGTAATGATGCCGGCATTAATTGCCAAAAAAACCCGCTCCGAGGCTTCTGCAACTGCGGAAGCATTGCTCAGGGATGTAGGACTGGCACACCGTCTGAACCATCGTCCCGGGGAGTTATCCGGCGGTGAACAGCAACGAGTTGCAATTGCCAGGGCATTGGTGCTGTCACCGCAACTGCTTTTAGCAGATGAACCCACTGGCAATCTCGATATGAAAACCAGTGATGAAGTCCACGGACTGTTGAGCAGTCTGCAAGACAGCCGAAACCTTACCTTAATTGTCGTTACTCATAATGAACGTCTGGCCGCTGCCATGGAGAAAACAATTCGGCTGGTTGACGGCCGATTGGAACAGCTTCAACAGACAACTGTATCTCAATAAAAAGCTTCCAGTGCAGCATACGGGGGATTCGTGCCCATAGCATTCAACAAAATTTTAGTTTCCTTGGCAGTGCCACTTGCTTTAGCCAGTACCGCGCATGCCGAAGGTGAAAAGATTTCGAACATCATTGTCAAGGGCAACCGGCGCATTGAAGCGGCAGCCATTCTGAACGCCATCAAACTGAAAAGCGGCGACACGCTCTACAGCGACAAGACTGATGAAGATGTACGTGCGATTTACAAGCTGGGGCATTTCCAGGACGTACAGGTTTCTACAGAGGAAGCCGACAAGGGAATGGTTCTTGTCTATACCGTCCTTGAGAAGCCGGTGGTGCGTGAAATCAGATTCGAAGGCAATAAGGAACTGGCAACAGACAAGCTCAAGGAAGCACTTGAATTCCGGCAGAACTCGACATTTTCTCCCAAAGACCTGAACAAGAGTGTTGCAAAGATAAAAAAACTGTATGGAGACGACGGATACTATCTGGCTGAAATCGATCCGATTGTCAGCCGACGTACTCCCACTGACATGTCGGTCACTTTCAAAATCAAGGAAGGCAAGAAAGTTCTTATCAAGGCAATTCACTTCGATGGAAATCGTGCCTTTAGCGAGCGTAAGCTGCGTGGAGCAATGGAAACCAAAGAAAAGTGGTTTCTTTCATGGTTGACCAATGCCGGCACCTATAAAGATGAGGTACTGAAGAACGATGCCATGATCATTGCCGACCAATACCTGAACAATGGCTATATCAACATCAAGGTTGGTGAGCCGGTGGTCAAATTGACCGACAGCAAGGATGCGCTGGATGTTTTTATAAGCATCACCGAGGGTGATCAATATCGGATTGGCGACATCAACTTCAAGGGTGAACTGCTTGAACCAGCCTCGGAACTGCGTAAAAAATTGAAAGCGGAGCAGGGACAGGTCTTCAGTCGAGCTACTCTGCGAACCGACATATCGACACTGACCGATGTCTATGCTGACAAGGGTTATGCTTTTGCCAATGTCAATCCTCTCACCAGGACAGAGCAGGAAAAAAAGATTATCGACCTGACATTTGATATGGAAAAAGGTGACCTTGTCTATATCGAACGCATATCAGTGGCAGGAAATCCCAAAACTCGCGACAAGGTTATCCGCCGGGAAATGCGCGTCAGCGAGGGAGAACTATTCAGCGCCACCGGCATGAAGCGAAGCAAACAAAACCTGATGAACCTGGGTTTCTTCGAAGAAGCCAACATTGCTACAGGCAGGGGAAGTGCTGCCAACAAGCTCAATGTGTCTGTTGATGTAAAAGAAAAACCAACTGGTACCTTCAGCATCGGCGGCGGATATAGCTCACTGGATGGATTCATCGGACAGGGATCGGTCCAACAGGCCAATTTCCTTGGTTTGGGGCTCAAGGCCAATATCTCCGGCTCAATTGGCGGCAAATCCCAAACCTATTCTGTAGGCCTGACTGATCCTTATTTTCTTGATACAAAATGGAACTTGGGCGCTGATGTCTATCGCTCTGAACGCGACTATCTCGACTACAGTCGCAGACTGACAGGCGGCGACATAAAAGCCGGATATCCGATTAACGACTTTGTCGGTACATTTTTCATGTACAAGTACGAAATCAAGGATATTTATAATCCTGTTGCTGCATATCAGTCATTACATGACCTGGATACCCAAAACTATCCATTGGGTACCACAACAACCAGTTCGATTTTCGGCAGCATCAGCCGCAACACAACCGATTACCGACTTGATCCGACCACAGGCATGATTAATGCTCTGTCACTTGAATATGCCGGGATTGGCGGGAACAACAAGTATGCCCGCTACATAACCGACCACACCTGGTTTCATCCTATTTACAAGAAGCTTATCTTCTCTACAAAACTAACCCTGGGGCACATTCAGGAAGTCGGCGCTACGATCCCGATCGATGAAAAATTTTACCTGGGAGGCATTTTTTCACTGCGCGGTTACAAGGCACGGACCGTTTCCCCCGTTAAGGATAACCAGCCTTCAGATATCAGAGGAAACCAGGGATCGGAGCGGGTTTACCTTGGCGGCGAAACCGAGGCATTCGGAAACACGGAAGTAACCTTCCCTCTGCTTTCTGATGTGGGTGTTAAAGGAGTGCTTTTCTTTGATTACGGAAACGCATTCAGCGGAAAGTTGCCCACCATACTTATGAGCTATGGCGCCGGCATCCGCTGGTCCTCTCCAATCGGACCATTGCGCCTTGAGTACGGATTTCCGGTTAACCCTCGTAGCGAAATAGACAGCAAAAACGGAAGGTTTGAATTTTCAATCGGCAGCATGTTCTAGAATTACAACATATAAGGAGAAGTCAAATGAAACGATTAGTTCTGGCAGTACTTGTAGCAAGTTGTATTGCAGCCGGCACCTCATTTGCGGCTGACACAAAAATCGGCTATATCGACATGCAGCGGGCAATCAACACATCGGAGTCCGGCAAGGAAGCCAAAGAACAACTGGCAACCCGTCTCAAAAAATACCAGGACGAGATCAACACCCGCCAGGAGGATCTGAAGCGACTAAAGGATGAGCTCGAGAAACAGGGTATGCTGCTTTCCGAATCGGCCCGTGCTGCCAAAGAAAAGGATTACCAACAAAAGCTTAAAGAATTTCAGCGCTTCACCAAAGATGCTCAGGACGAACTCCAGGGTAAGGACGAGGAGTTCACCCGCAAGATTCTCGAGGCAATGGAAAAAGTTATTCAGGAATATGGCAGAAAAAACGGCTACACCTTTATCTTTGTCAAAAACGAAAGTATGTTGTTTGTTGATGAGAAAGCCGATTTGACCGATGAAGTCCTGAAGCTTTTCAATGCGAACCGGAAAAAATAGGCGCACACATGACTGAACCAAGAACGCTTAAGGAATTGGCTGAATATCTTGATGGAGTAGTCCGAGGGGATGAAACCCTTCTGGTTAATGGTTTGGCTCCCCTGGAAGCGGCCGGACCCGACAAAGTCACCTTTCTGGCCAATCCCAAATATGCTGTCAAGGTCAGCACCACCGGTGCAGGAGCCGTGTTGATGGCTCCTGGAAGCGAAAGTTATGGCCGCAATGTAATTGAAGTTGCCAACCCCTATCTCGCCTTTGCCAAGCTCCTGACCCTTTTCTATGTACAAAAACCTGCACCTTTAGGAATTATGCCGGGCGCATCCATTGGCACTGATGTTTCGGTGGGTGCAGACATTACCGTTCATCCCGGAGCTGTCATTGGTAGCGGAGTGACGCTTGGCGACAGATGCATCGTCCACCCTGGCGCTGTCATCTATGCCGGGGTTACCATCGGCAGTGAAACGGTTGTCCATGCCAATGCAGTAATCCGTGAACGCTGCCGCATCGGAAAGCGCTGCGTCATTCAGCCAGGCGCAGTAATCGGCAGCGACGGGTTTGGTTATGCACCGGATGGACGCGGATACTATCCGATTCCACAAATAGGGATCGTTGTGCTGGAAGATGACGTTGAAATTGGCGCCAATACCTGCATCGATCGAGCCGCCTTGGAAACAACTCACATCAGGCGGGGAACCAAACTGGACAACCTGGTCCAGGTCGCCCATAACTGCCAGATCGGCGAAGACTGCATGATTGTTTCGCAAGTTGGCATTTCCGGCAGCACCAAAATCGGCAACCATGTCACGTTGGCAGGCCAGGTTGGTGTGGCTGGCCATCTCGCCATCGGTGACAATGTCATGGTCGGTGCTCAATCCGGTATAGCAGGATCTCTGCCTGCCAATGCCGGCTATAGCGGCACGCCAGCCATTCCGCATAAGGAATGGCTCAAATCAATGGCAGTGATTCCGAGACTGCCAGAATTTCGTAAAAGCATTACTGCACTGGAAAAGCGGATTGCCGAACTGGAATCCCAGCTGGTTCAGAAATAAAATAAAGAAAGGTTTCCCATGCAATTGGATATCAATGAAATCATGAAGATCCTGCCCCACCGCTACCCTTTTCTGATGGTGGATCGAATTGTTGAACTTGAGCCGGGGAAGCACTGTGTCGGCATCAAAAACGTATCCATAAACGAGCCGTTTTTTCAGGGGCATTTCCCCGGGCATCCGGTTATGCCAGGCGTCCTTATTGTGGAAGCCATGGCCCAGGTAGCAGGCATCATGGCGTATGTCGCCTCCGATGAAGCTACCAAAAAGAAGGTCAGCTATTTCATGTCCATCGATAACGCCAAATTCAGAAAACCTGTTTTTCCGGGTGATCAGTTGCGTATCGAGATCGAGACGACCTTCAACCGTCGAGGCATCTGGGGCGTTAACGGCAAGGCGTACGTGGGAGATGTACTGGTCACGGAAGCAGCTCTTAAAGCCACTTTTGCCGACAAAGCCACCTGAAGCAGATCTTCAGCACCACGGGCACCAAAGTAGAGAATCATTTGCTTTCACTACTGCTTGTTTTCGAAACAATATACTTTTACCGCAGTATCCCAGGGAGAACCCATGATACATCCCAGCGCAATAATCGATGAAAGCGCACACATTGCTGCTGATGTGGAAGTCGGACCTTACGCAATTATCGGCCGGCAAGTCACTATCGGTTCCGGCACAAAAATAGGTTCACATGCGGTTATCGGTGACTGGACCGAAATCGGCTCGAATAACCAGATTTATCATCACACATCTGTCGGCGCTCCTCCCCAGGACCTGAAATATCGAGGGGAAGAGACGTGGACCCGGATCGGCGACAACAACACGATCCGTGAATTTGCCACCATCCACCGCGGGACGGTCACCGGCCATCGCGAAACCATTGTCGGTAACAACAACCTGATGATGTCCTACTCCCACGTTGCTCACGACTGCGTTGTAGGTAACGGAGTGGTTATGGCCAATTCAGCAACCCTTGCCGGCCATGTCACCGTTGAAGACAACGTCATTCTGGGAGGATTGGTGGCGGTGCATCAATTTTCCACTATCGGCGCCTACTCAATGATCGGCGGCGGTACGCTGATCGGTCTCGACATACCTCCTTACATGATCGCCACCTCAGGGAAACGGGATGCAAAGCTTCGCGGCCTCAATCTGATTGGGCTCAAAAGACGAGGGTTTTCCGATGAAGCTATCAACAGCCTCAAAAAGGCCTATAAAACCTTGTTCATGGCTGGCTTGAAACTACCGGAGGCAATTGCCCGCATCCGCGGCGAAATCACCGGCTGTGCCGAGGTCGATAACCTGCTGGCATTTATTGAACGTTCCCAAAGAGGGATCTGTCGCGGATGAGCGCCCTACGCACTGCTGTCATAGGGGTCGGTTACCTGGGGAATTTTCATGCCCAGAAGTATGCCGCCATTGCGGATGTAGAACTGGTTGGGGTGGTTGACAATGACCCCAAACGCGCCGAAGAGATCGCAACCGCTCTCGGTACACGAGCCTTCAACGATCATCGTGAGCTGATAGGCAAAGTGGACGCTGTCAGCGTCGTTGTTCCCACTCAATATCACCATACCGTTGCACGGGATTTTCTTTCCGCCGGAGTGCACGTCCTGATTGAAAAGCCGATCACCGTCACCATAGCAGAGGCGGATGAACTGATTGCACTTGCAGAACAGAACAGAGCTGTATTTCAGGTGGGACATCTGGAACGCTTCAACCCCGTTCTGGTTGCACTTGATGGCGTGCTGCAGGAGCCCTTATTCATTGAATCCGTTCGCATCGCCCCCTTCAAACCACGCGGCACCGATGTGAATGTTGTACTTGACCTGATGATCCACGATATCGACATCATCCAGCACATTGTCCGATCTCCGGTAGAGCGCATCGAAGCAATTGGGGCACCGGTTTTTACCGGTGAAGAGGACATTGCCAATGCCAGGATCGTCTTTAAAAACGGTTGTGTAGCCAATGTTACCGCCAGCCGCATCAGCCTCAAAAGCGAGCGCAAGATGCGCATCTTTCAGCGCAATGCCTATATCACCCTTGACTTCCAGAACCGCAAAGTGCTGGTAGCCCAAAAGGGGGATGGTGAGATTTTCCCCGGGGTGCCCAACGTGAAGGTCGATGAACGGCAGTTGGAAGAGGCAGATGCGCTGCGCAGCGAAATTGAATCTTTCCTCATGTCAATTAGGCAAGGGACTCCTCCCCAGGTAAGCGGTCATGACGGCAGAATGGCCCTTGAAACGGCACTCAAGATTAACCGCGCCCTGGGAAGAAAGTAGAAAAACAGGTTGAGGTTGAGATTAAGGTTGAGTAAAAACCTTTGCCACACCTCAACCTCAACCTTAATCTGAACCTTAACCTGGAGGTTTTAAATGATTCCCATGGTTGACCTGAAGACCCAGTATCATAACCTGAAAGAAGAGATAGATTGCGCTGTGCTGGATGCTATTGAAAGCAGCCAGTTCATTCTCGGACCCAATGTTACAGCCTTTGAACAGGAAAGCGCCGCCTACCTTGGTGCATCCCACGCAGTTTCCTGCGCCTCCGGCACAGATGCATTGCATCTGGCCATTCTGGCGGCCGGAATTGGACCCGGGGATGAAGTAATCACCTCACCTTTTACCTTCATCGCCACAGCCGAGGCAATCTGCTATGCTGGTGCGACTCCAGTATTTGTTGACATTGACCCCGCAACATTCAACATCGATCCATCCCTAATCGAAGCGGCGATTACCCCCCGCACAAAGGCCATCATTCCGGTGCACCTCTTTGGTCAACCGGCGGACATGACTTCCATCAAGACGATTTGCGAAAACCACAAGCTACTGTTGATCGAAGATTGCGCCCAATCATTCGGTGCATCCACAGGCGAGCAACAGACCGGAACCATCGGCAGTTTGGGCTGTTTCAGTTTCTTCCCCAGCAAGAATCTGGGTTGCTACGGAGATGGCGGACTTGTTACCTGTGCCTCGGCAGAGCTTGCGGATCAGATCAAGGTACTGCGCAATCACGGCAGCCGCATTCGCTATCATCATCATATCATCGGCTACAACAGCCGCCTTGATGACATTCAGGCCGCTATTCTGCGAGTCAAGCTCAAGCGCATCGATGAATTCAATACCGGCCGCCGCCGGGTTGCGCATCTTTATTCGGAGTTGCTCAAGGATGTAGCGACCGTTCCATTTGAAGATGGCAAAGGTGTGCATGTCTATCATCAATACACGCTTCTGACCGACCGTCGTGACACGGCCATGGCACTCTTGGCTGAAAAGAAAATTGCCTCTGCTGTCTATTATCCCATTCCGCTCCACAGGCAGGAAGTCTTTGCGGCCGGCTGTTCCGGCATCAGCCTGCCTGTTGCGGAAGATGTCGCCAGCCGCTGCATGTCACTGCCCGTGTATCCAGAAATGCCTGAGGAATCAGTACGGATGGTAGCAGAGACCGTCAAAGCTGCACTGTCGTAACCCAGTATTTTTCCAAGCTGCCGACCCAGAGACACAGGAAACACAGGATGAGTGACCAGACGAACCTTACTCATTCCGAATTTCTGTGTCTCTATGCATTTAAGGTGAAAATTGCAGAATTCCATTAAAAAAAACAGAAGGATCATGATCGTTGCCGGTGAAGCTTCCGGCGATATCTATGGAGCAGACCTTGTCCGCGAGACTCTCCTCCACGCCCCCGATCTTCACTTTTTCGGCATCGGTGGTGCCCGCATGCGGGAAGCCGGGATCGAGACACTGGTTGACTCTGCCGATATGGCTGTTGTAGGCTTGGTAGAGGTAATCAAACACTTTGATGTCATCGCGTCCGCGTTCCTGAAGCTGAAACGAATTCTGCACGCTGATCCTCCCGACCTGCTGATCCTGATTGACTACCCCGGGTTCAACCTGCGTCTTGCCAAGGTCGCCAGAAAAGCCGGCGTAAAAGTGCTCTATTATATCAGTCCGCAGATCTGGGCCTGGCGACAGGGACGGGTTAAAAAAATTGCCCGACTTGTAGATCATATGGCTGTCATTCTCCCGTTCGAAGCTGATTTCTACAAAACGACCGGAGTACCGGTCACCTTTGTGGGACATCCGATGCTCGACATGGTCAAGGTGGATCTGTATCGTACCGCAGCTGCCGTGAGCTTTGGTCTTGATCCCCAACGCAAAATCGTGGGACTCTTTCCAGGTAGTCGCAGAAACGAGATCGAACGCCTCCTGCCTGTCATTGTTTCCTCGGCTGCAAAACTCCAGGAGCAATTCCCCGGAATTCAGTTCGTGCTCCCACTGGCCTCCACCCTGCAGCCTGACGACATAACTCCGCAACTTGAAGCAGCGGGACTTAAAGTCACTGTAACCCGGGAGCGCATTCATGACCTGATCAGAGCGTGCGATGCCATCATCTCGGTTTCCGGCACAGTTACCTTGGAAATAGCCCTGGTTGGAACGCCCATGGCCATAATCTATAAACTCTCACCGCTCACCTATCAGTTAGCAAAACGCCTGATAAAAATCGACAAGATCGGCCTCTGCAACATTGTGGCTGGTGAAACTGTGGTCAGGGAACTGATTCAAGACGAAGCCAATCCTGATACTATTGTTACCGAAATCACCAGAATACTCACCGATTCAGCCTATGATGCCGACATACGTCGCAGATTGTCCGAAGTGCGAACCCGACTCGGTTGCGGCGGCGCATCCCGTAATATGGCACGACTAACCTTAACCATGATGGAACCCCAATGAAGCCCACTCTTATACGCATTCTCGGTTACTTTAAACCCTACTGGAAACTGCTGGTCATTTCTGCAATCTGTTCAACCATCGTGGGTGCCATGGACGGTGCTTTCGCCTACCTGGTCAAACCCATGCTGGAAAGAATATTTGCTGAAAAAGACAGTGGAATTTTCATACTGGTCCCGCTGGGGATCATTACACTCTTTGCGGTTCGTGGCATCACTCGTTTCACCTACGACACCAGCATCAAGCTGGCTGGACAAAAAGCCATCCAGGATATTCGCAACGATATGTTTGCCAGCAATGTTCGCCTGGACATGGCCTTTTACAACCGCAATTCCACCGGCGAATTAATGTCGCGCATGACCAACGACATCAGCGCCATGCAGGAAGGCATCGCCAACATCGTCACCGGACTGTTCCGTGATGTCGTATCCGCCTGTTCCTTGTTGGGAACCCTCTTTTACCTCAACTGGAAGCTGGCCCTCGTCTCTTTTGTGGCCTTGCCTTTGACAGCCTACCCGGCGCAGTTGATCGGGAAGAAAATTAAGAATGCGTCAGGTCGCAGCCTCAATCTCATGGGGGGCATCACCGCCATTCTTCAGGAAACCTTTTCCGGGATAAGGGTCATCAAGGCTTTTGGGCTGGAAACCTTGATCATCAATCGCTTCAAAAATGCGAACCTGAACTATCTGCAACAGATGCGCAAGTTCATCAAGTACGAATCCCTGGCTACCCCGGTTTCGGAAGCCATTCTCTCATTCGGTATTGCCGGCGTTGTGTATTTCGGCGGCAGCCAGGTCATGGCAGGACGCATGACTGCGCCCGGGTTCTTTGCATTTATTGTTGCCCTGGCAATGATTTCCAAGCCGGTCAATAAACTGCAGGGTTCGTACAACGTGCTGCAACGCTCGGCAGGAGCCGCGGAACGGGTCTTTCAGACACTCGATCAGAGCCGGGCAATAACGGACAAACCAAACGCTGTAGACATGAATCGTGCAAGCGGCCTTGTCGAATTCAAAAATGTATCCTTCAGCTATGGTGAAGAGCCAATCCTGCAAAACGTTTCCATAAAAGCGACGAGCAACCAGATGATCGCCCTGGTGGGACCATCGGGCGGCGGCAAGACAACCCTTGTCTCCTTATTACCTCGTTTTTATGATGTCACTGATGGGGCCATCTTCATTGATGGGCATGACATACGAGATATCACATTGAATTCACTTGTTTCCCAGGTAGCACTTGTGGACCAGGAAACAACCCTCTTTCACGACAGCATTGCCAATAATATTCGCTATGGCAAACCGGACGCAACGATCGAAGAGGTAACTGAGGCGGCCACTGCCGCGTATGCCCATGATTTCATCAGCCAGCTGCCAGCAGGGTATGACACAAGCATCGGCGACCGCGGCATCCGACTTTCCGGCGGTCAGCGCCAACGCATCTGCATTGCCAGAGCTCTCCTGAGGAATGCACCTATTTTAATCCTGGATGAAGCCACCAGCGCCTTGGATACCGAAAGCGAGCAAATGGTTCAGAGGGCGCTCGACAATCTGATGGTCAATCGAACGACCTTTGTCATCGCTCATCGCCTCTCCACCGTGCTTCACGCGGACAAGATAATCGTTCTAGAAAAGGGGCGTGTCGTCGAGAGTGGCACCCACAATGATCTGCTGGCCAACAACAGTCTTTACAGTCGCCTGCATTCCCTGCAGTTCAAGGAGCGGGATACAGATGAAATGGTTTATACGCAATGAAAAAAATTTCCTGGATGATACAGGCGGCTGTCTTTTACATTCTCACCCTTGTCGCAGCCCTGCTACCCTCTTGGCTAGCCTTGCCCGTGGGCTCGGTGGTCGGTTTACTGTTATCCCGCCTGCTGCCTTCCCGACGAAAGATTGCCTCTGAAAACATCCGTCTGGCACTCCCATTCATGAAGCATCACCCTCTTTGGAACACCCCAAACCTGACGGCCGAGCAGCTTGCCGAGGAGACCTTCAAGAACCTGGGACGCTCACTGATGGAAGTCTGCCGGCTTTACCACGGCAGAGGCCTTGATATCATCAACAATATCGAACTGCGCGGGCGGGAACATTATGAAGCAGCCAGAGCAAAAGGCAAGGGGATGATCCTGCTCACGGGCCACTGCGGCAACTGGGAACTGCTCGCCCTGGGGCTAAGCAGTATTTTCGATGAGGGGATGTCGGTGGTTGCCCGCCGCCAGAACAATCCTTACCTCAACCAGATGGTCGAAAAGATGCGCATGCGCTACAACAACACGGTTCTGTACAAACAGGGGGCGCTCAAGGGCATTCTTTCAGCAGCCAAGAAAAACCGGCTGGTAGGAATGCTGGCGGATCAGGCGGTATTTGAGGCTGATGGAGCATTAATCGATGTTTTAGGGCGAAAAGCATGGGCCTCAAAAGCCCCTGTGATCATAGCCCAAAAAAGTGGGGCGCCGCTGCTTCCCACCTTCATTCATCGTGAAGGGAAGCGACAGATCATCACTTTTTACCCTGCACATATTTTCGGCGGCGACATGACCGAAGAGGGGGTCCGCAGGGAAAGCCAGGCAATTTCTCGATACGTGGAAAATTACATAGTGGCCCATCCGACCCAGTGGTATTGGGTTCATCGCCGCTGGAAACGGGCCGGGGAAACTTCCCATGGAGCGTAGCGCCTGGTATGAAGCAATTGTAATCACTGCTGTGCTGGTTGCACTCACGGCAATAATAGCTCTGAGCGGGCTGGACCTGATGATCTCATCCCATTTTTATACGGCAGGCAACTGGCCTGTAGGGGAGCAGTTTCCCTGGAAGCTTCTCTACCGTATTGACAGAATCCCCGCGCTATTCCTGGCGGTTGCCGGCCTGTGGATGGCCACCCCTGCTCTCTTGAAACCGGCACGATGGAGCCGGAAAGCCTGCAGCGGCGTCTTTCTTGTTCTTCTGCTGGCACTTGGACCGGGTCTGCTGGTCAATGTGGTCTTCAAGGAAGGCTGGGGCCGTCCCCGTCCACGTGATATCGTCCAATTCTCGGGGAGTAAGACATACCTTGAACCCTGGCAGAAAGGTACCATGGGCCAAGGGCGCTCTTTCCCTTCCGGTCACGCTTCAGCTGCCTTTTACATGTCATCCCCTTTTTTCATTTACCGCCGTAGACGCCCTTGCCTGGCACGTGTCTGGCTGGCAGGTGGCATCTGCTTCGGCATCCTGATGAGCATCGCCCGCATCACCCAGGGAGGGCATTTCCTGAGCGATACGGTCTGGGCATTTGGCATGGTCTACCTGACCGGACTGGCACTATCCGTGATTATGGGGCTGAACAAGGAAGACCGCACCACAACCTGACAGGCTGTTGAAAATCTACTGCGGACCCATGGGCCTAAAGGGCCAATCTGCTGCGTTGCCACTCGTTCAAAACCTCAACGTACGCGCGGGTACGCCTCGGGTTTTCGCTCGCTTGCACCTTGCATCTTGGCCTCCTCATAACGTTTTTCAACAACCTGCTAATTTTGAGAAAATATGTTCTTCTTCTTTTACAACATAACCTCCATTTTCCTGGTTCTGCCGGTCAGCCTCTACCATTGGTACCGCTCCGTCAGCCGCGGCAGGTCGCCTGCATTCAAGGAACGCTTCGGATTTTTACCACGAGAGGAACTTGCAAAAATCGGTGGACGGCCGGTGATCTGGCTGCATGCCGTTTCTGTGGGAGAGGCCATTGCCGCCCGTCCACTGCTCAAGGCTTTGCGCGCGAAGTATCCCTGCCATGCGATCCTTGTTTCTAATACTACCGAAACCGGCCGGGCCATCACCTCATCTTTTCCTGAAAAAGATATCAGCCTGTACTTTCCCTTTGACTTTCTGCCGGCTGTCCGCCGCGCCCTGGAACACATCAAGCCTGAGCTGATCATCATCATGGAGACGGAGATCTGGCCCAACTTCACCCGTCAGGCCGCTCTTCGCGGCATTCCGGTGATCCTGGCAAATGGGCGAATCTCTGACCGCTCCTATAGTCGCTATCTTGCTTTCAAATGGTTCTTTCGCCATGCACTTCAACTTTTTTCCAACCTCTGCATGCAGACCGAGGTCGATCGGGAACGTATCATCGCCATCGGGGCACCACCGGAACGTACTCTACGGATCGGCAACCTGAAATATGACATTCCATTCCGCCACCTTTCCCCTGAAGATATCATCGCCCTGAAAGAGCATTACACTATTCCGCATGAGCTTTCCGTCATCTGTGCCGGCAGCTCTCATCCCGGAGAAGAAGAACATATCATCAGCGCTTACCGGGAATTGCTGGTCAGCCGTAGTGACCTGTTCCTGGTGCTGGTTCCTCGGCATCCCGAACGGGCAGCGAATGTGGCCGCGCTTCTGGCAAACGCCGGACTGGCCTACCGCCGCCGTACCGATCTGGCTGCCACATCCGACGTAATGTTCCGTAGCGGTGAGGTTCTCCTTGTGAACACCATCGGTGAGCTGATGGGACTGTATGCTTTATCTGATGTCGTGTTTGTCGGGGGCAGTCTGGTACCAACAGGGGGCCATAATCTGCTCGAGCCTGCCTCTGTAGGCGTTCCGACCATCTTTGGACCACACATGACCAATTTTCGTGAAATAGCTGCGCTGGTTCTGCAGCATCAGGCAGGTATCCAGGTAGATACACCTGCAGACTTGGCCGAGGCATTTCAGAAACTTCTGTCCGAGCCCGTACTGCGACAGGAGCTGGGGCGCAATGGTCTGCTCATGATGCGGGAAAATGGCGGTGCCACAGAGCGGCATATGGAGATCATTGCCGGATATCTGGACACAAAATTTCCTTCGAATAACACGAAGCAACGGAGCAACTGAGGACACCAATCCTTTTTATTCAAACTTTATTATTTTGTTAAACCTGTCATGACTTTCTCAGAGTTTACTCCGTTGCTCAATTGCTCCGTGTTTACAAGGCTTTTTAAATGAAGGCATCATTCGTAACATACTGGCGCCACTTGGCCAACGGTACCCACACTGGCCCTTTCAATTACCTGTTGCTCGGTGTGCTGATTCCGCTCTCCCTGCCTTACGCTCTGATTCAGCGTTTGAGAACCTGGTGCTATCAAGCCGGAATCTTGAGGAGTCACACCCTTCCCCGCCCGGTCATCTCCATTGGTAATATAACTGTGGGCGGCACCGGCAAGACTCCTGTCGCAGCCTATATTGCACACCTGCTGCTTACGCAGGGATTGAAAGTCGCCGTTCTTTCCCGTGGATACGGTGGAACGCTGGAAGGCACAACCGCTGTTGTTTCTGATGGCAGCAAGGTACTGCTGAGCGCAGAAGAGTGTGGTGACGAGCCCTTTCTGCTCGCTTCCACCGTATCGGGACTGATGGTCGTCATTGGCAGCAACCGTCATTCTGCCGGACTTATGGCCATGGAGCGGCTGTCTCCCGATATTTTCCTGCTGGATGACGGTTTTCAACATATGCGCCTGAAACGCGATCTGAACATCCTGTTACTGGATGCCAGAAAACCTTTCGGCAACGGCTGGTGCCTCCCGGCCGGCCTTTTGCGCGAACCCCGCTCAGCCTGTCTCAGGGCCGACCTTGTCATCCGCACCCGTTGCCCCCAAAACGATTCAGGCACCACACCGTTGCCTGGAATCCCAATGTGCAACGCCAGCCATGAACTTGGCGAAGCAGTTTCCCTGACAGGCGGAGAACCGCTGCAACTTGACAGCCTGCGCGACAAACGTATCCTGGCTTTTGCCGGAATAGCCGATCCGCACGCCTTCTTCGATGGACTGCGCGCACATGGCATGAATCTGGTCTCCACACAGTGCCTGCCGGACCACAGCACCTACACTCCAGCCGACATTGCCGCCCTTGCCGATACAGTGGCTTCCTCCGGCGCTGATTACGCGATAACAACCGAAAAAGATGGCGTCAAGCTCAGGCATCTTCCCGTTGAACTTGCACAAAAAGTACTGCTCGCCAAACTCACCATTTCCATAGACGACCCTACCCCACTAAATACTGCACTTCGCAATTTACTTCAAAAATAAGCCAATTCATGGCATAGTAATCAACTTTTTAAAACAACAGGTACTCATGCTTTCCCATGATCAGCTAAACATACTTGCCTGCCCTGTCTGCAAGGGAGCGCTTTCCATGGACCACGCTTCTCAAAAGCTTCATTGTCAATCGTGTGACATCAGCTTCCCGATCCGGGACGGCATCCCTGTCTTGCTGATAAATGAGGCCACCACGAACGATCAGATTAGGAAATAGTGAAACCTTTGAGTGACGGCAACGTAAAAAGGCTGCTTATACGTGCTACCAACTGGGTCGGGGATGCGGTCATGACCACCCCCGCCATTGGCGTTATTCGGGAATATTTCCCGCAGGCAGAAATCACCCTGCTGGCCAACCCGATAGTAGCAGAACTTTTTTCGCCCCATGCATGGGTTGACCGTGTCATCAGGTTCGATCGCAAAGGGGCCCACAAGGGGATAACAGGCAGACTGCGACTGGCTGCAGAGGTACGAAAACACTCCTTTGACATGGTGATAGTGCTGCCCAACTCCTTTGATTCGGCGTTAGTGCCGTGGCTGGCAGGAATACCGGTCCGACTCGGCAAGAATAGTGATGGACGCGGCCTGCTGCTGACAAGGCGCTACAACCCGGACAAGCAGACATCAAAGGGGCACGAGGTACAGTATTACCTCGACCTGGTTCGCCACTTCGGCATAACCGGTCAGGCACGCGATCCGCAGCTAACAGTAACCACACAAGAAGAACAGCAGGCCGCCTCGCGGCTGGCGCAGACAGGTATCGAGCCCCAGGACTTCCTGATCGGCATCAATCCGGGCGCTGCTTTCGGTTCAGCCAAACGCTGGTATCCCGAGCGCTTCGCCGAGGTTGCCCGACGACTGGCACATGAATGGAACGCCAAGGTCGTTATCTTTGGAGGGCCAGGCGAAACGGACATTGCAGCGGCCATTGAACAGGAACTGGCAGGTACATGTCTTAATCTGGCCGGCAAAACCACCGTGCGCGAATTGATGGCTCTGATCCGTCGCTGCAATTTCTTCGTCACCAATGACTCCGGTCCCATGCACATTGCCGCTGCCGTGGATGTCCCGTTAGTGGCCATTTTTGGTTCCACCGACCACACCGGCACATCGCCTTTCACGGATAAAGCTGTCATCGTTCGCAAGAATGTTCACTGCGCCCCCTGCAAATTGCGGGAATGCCCGACCGATCATCGCTGCATGACAGAGGTAACAGCGGATGATGTCGTAACCGCTGCACAGAAACTGATGGGCCGCTGAAACAAACAAGCGCAAAAGCACCCTCAAAAAACACTACCTGCTGGAGGTTCAGAAATGGCTAAAATTCTTGTTACCGGAGCAGCCGGATTTATCGGCTTTCATCTCAGCAAGCGCCTGCTCGCCCGGGGCGACGAAGTGGTCGGACTGGACAATCTCAACGATTATTATGATGTGCGCCTCAAACATGACCGCCTCAAGCAGCTGAAAGGGGATGCAGGCTTCAGATTTGTGGAGTGTTCACTGGAAGACGCGACGGCTATCGAGCAGCTCTTTTCCACGGAGAAATTCGACCGGGTGGTGAACCTTGCGGCCCAGGCCGGTGTGCGCTACTCGCTGCAGAATCCCCAGGCCTATGTCAGCAGCAACATTGTGGGTTTCATGAACATCCTGGAAGGGTGTCGGCACAATGGCGTCAAGCATCTGGTCTACGCCTCCTCCAGCTCTGTCTATGGCGCCAACACCGCCATGCCCTTTTCCATTCACCACAATGTGGACCATCCCGTTTCGCTCTATGCCGCCACAAAGAAAGCCAACGAGCTGATGGCCCATACCTATTCCAGCCTGTACGGCCTGCCGACCACCGGTCTGCGTTTCTTTACCGTCTATGGACCGTGGGGACGCCCGGACATGGCGCTGTTCCTCTTTACCAAGGCAATCGTGGAAGGGAAGACAATCGATGTCTTCAATAATGGCAAGATGCGCCGCGACTTCACCTACATTGACGACATCGTGGAAGGGGTCATGCGGGTCAGCGACAAGACCCCGGTTGCCAATCCGGCCTGGAGCGGGGATTCACCCGATCCCGGCACCAGTTATGCCCCCTACCGCATCTACAACATCGGCAATAACAACCCGGTGGAACTGATGCACTTCATCGAGACCCTGGAAAACAGCCTTGGGAAAAAGGCCACCAAGAATCTGCTCCCCCTGCAAGCTGGCGATGTTCCTGCCACCTATGCAGATGTAGATGATTTGATGAATGATGTGGGCTTCAAGCCGGCAACCAGCATCGAAGATGGCATCAGCAGGTTTGTGAAGTGGTACCGCGAATATTATGAGTGCTAAGAGGTTGTTGAAAAACTCAGGTTGTTCAAAAATAGTCAGATCGTCGCAACCGAAGAAGGTCCCGCGGAGGCGTAGCAGCGCTACGCCGCACAAGGTGGCTTTCGAGGATGGCGGCGAGATGGCTGTTTTTCAACAACCTGTTAATGGGATCTGGATCAGCAGATGAGACTCTCAGCCACCATTATCACCCGCAATGAAGAGAAAAACATTGCCGATTGCCTGGCCAGCCTTGATTTTGCAGATGAAATCATCGTAGTGGATTCCGGCAGCACCGACCGAACCGAAGAAATATGTCGACTTCATCCGAAAGTACGTTTTTTTCATCAGGAGTGGCTCGGCTACGGCACCCAGAAGAACAGGGCGGCTGAACTTGCCAGCTGCGACTGGATCCTCAACCTGGACGCGGATGAGCGGGTCACACCGACACTGCGCGATTCAATCATACACGCTGACACCTCGACTTTCTCGGCTGCCAGAATGGCCCGGGAAAATTACTTCGGGAAGCGCTGGATCAGGCACTGCGGCTGGTATCCTGATTTTACAACTCGCCTTTATGACCGCCGCACATGTTCGTTCAGTGATCGTGCAGTTCATGAGACCCTGGAGTGCGAAGGAAAGGTTGTAACACTTGAGGGCAATCTGGTGCACCGCACCTACGAAAACATATCAGATTACCTGCGGCGGATGGATAAATATTCGACGCTGGCTGCAGAGGAAATGTGTCGGGCGGGAAAATCAATTGGTGTTGTTTCCCTGCTTCTGAAGCCTATTGCGACCTTCATCAAGATGTATGTTATTCGCAAAGGATTCTTGGAAGGTAGTTCGGGACTTCTACTTTCAGTGCTCTATACCCAGTACACCTTCTGCAAGTATGCAAAATTAAGAGAGTTGAAAGCAGCAAATTCATGACCGACCTCCGAAACATCACGTCAATTCTTGTCATAAAAATGCGGAATATCGGTGATGTCCTGCTGACAAGCCCGGTCTTTGCCAATTTACGCGCCGCCTATCCTGGTGCCCGCATCTGTGCCTTGGTTAATTCGGGTACTGAAGAGATGTTAACTGATAATCCGGATATCAATCAGGTGTTCGTGTATGACAGGAGCGTCAAAAAACTTTCGCGGTCCGCACGACTGCGGAAAGAGCTGCAACTGCTCCTGGCAATTCGACGGGAGCGTTTTGACACCGTATTCAATCTGACGGAAGGGGATCGAGGAGCTGTAGCCGCCTTGTTCAGCGGGGCTCGCATCCGGGTAGGGACGGATTCACGCGGTCGTGGCATGCTTTTCAAAAATCATATTTTCACTCAAGTAGTAGAACCACCCGATCCGTCGTTGCACACAGTCGAGGCCAACCTGTTCTATCTGAATGCGGCAGGCATGCCAACCCCCATCAGACAGGTCTCTTTTCACTTCAATCCGTCCGACGCCACTGCAGTTAAGGAGATACTTAACAAGCAGGGAGTAGAAGAGAAATCATACTTTCATGCCCACCTCACCTCGCGCTGGATGTTCAAAACCATGCCGCCGGCAACAGCAGCCAAAGCTGTTGACATGATTGCGGCTCGCACTGGATTGACCGCTGTATTTACTGCAGCTCCGGTTGAACATGAACTTGAATATCTGCGTAAAGTACGCCAGCTGTGCGAGACCTCCTCAATTGACTTGGGTGGAAAGTTGACGCTTAAACAATTGGGTGCTCTTTCCGCCTCAGCCGCTTGTTTTATAGGTGTTGACTCAGCGCCGATGCACATGGCGGCAGCACTGGATGTTCCGGTACTGGCTTTTTTCGGACCATCATCTGCCAGCAACTGGGGCCCCTGGGACAACACCTGCCAGACCAATCCATATACCGCCGAGCGGGGCATCCAGAGCAGCGACAGAAATCTGGTTTTGCAATCTGACATGAAATGCGTTCCCTGCCACAGAGATGGTTGCAACGGAAGCAAAGTCAGCGACTGCCTTGATTTTTCTTTAGAGCAACTGTACGCCATTATTAACGACTTCCTGATCCATATAGCCAAAGCTGATGATCTAAAATGTCACTGAAATAAGAGGCATTCCAGGTATGTGTAAAATATTGATGCTCTTCCAAGACAGCAACCTGCCATCAAGTCGTGTACGGGTCTTGAATCTTGTCCCAGAGTTAACCCGTCATGGTTTTAATGTCACAGCAATTCCTTACCCAAAAAATGTTTCAGATAAAATCAACCTAATATCCAAATTGAAAAATTTTGAAGTAGTTTTTCTACAAAAGAAGTTACTTACCCAGATGGAATATTATTGTTTACGTCGCTTTTCGAAACTTTTGCTATTTGATTTTGACGATGCAATTTATATCAAGGACGACAATGCTTCACAATCATTCAGCAGAACCCGACTCCAGCGCTTCAAATACATTGTAAAAAAAGCCGACTTAGTTATTGCCGGGAATCCGGGGCTTGGTCTTTTTGCTTCACAATATAATGCACGGATCACAATCCTGCCATCAGCTGTCCCAGTTACAGCAGTTTGTGTCCGAGACTGGAGCAAACAGCATGAGCGCCCTGTTATTGGATGGGTAGGTGGGGGTGGGAATTTGCATCATCTTGCAATGATTGCCCCTGCATTGCAAGCGGTCGCAAAGGACGTTAATTTCGAACTAAGGGTCGTTTCAGATAAAGAGTTTCATTTAGAAGGAGTTACTGTCAACAACATACTTTGGAAACTTGAAACACAGGAAGCAGAGATAGCCAATTTTGATATCGGCATCATGCCCATGCCTAAAAATCAATGGACCGAAGGAAAATGCAGCTACAAATTGTTACAGTACATGGCGGCGGGAGTGCCGGTTGTCGCTTCGAACTGGGGATTCAACAATGAGGTCATTAATAATGGTGAAAATGGCTTTCTGGCAGGCAGTAACGATGAGTTTGGTACTGTACTCAAATATCTCTTAGACAATAAAGTGCTCTGCTCAGAAATTGGAACAAAAGGGCGCTCTCTTGTTGAAAGAGATTTTTCACTTGAAAGCGTAGGTAGGAAACTCGCATCTGCATTGACTGCAATAATCAACATCACAGAAGAAAAAGTATAATGAATAAACGAGGGTTGGAGATGCACATATATTCCGAAAAACCAAACTCTTATTTTGCAAAGGCCCGGATGGACTTGATACAGCTGATTCCTCCCGATTCAAGCAATCGGATACTTGAAATCGGCGCTGGGAGTGGTGAAACACTTCTATCGATAAAACGTCTCGGATTGGGTTGTGAAGTGGTTGGAGTTGAACTGATGGACATTCCCAACAGCAATCAATTTCATGGAGAAATTGACAACTTCATTATTGGTAATATTGAGGGTATGCATCTCAATTATTCAAAAGAATATTTTGACGTCATTATTTGTGGAGATGTTCTGGAACATCTGGTAGATCCTTGGCGCACCTTGGAAAATCTCAGTTTTTACCTTAGGCCTGGGGGTACATTTATAGCGTGCATACCCAATGTAAGGGAGTTTAAAACATTATTCAACCTAATCGTAAATGGGAACTTCAAATATAAACATAGTGGAGTATTAGACAAAACCCATTTACGTTTTTTTTGCAAAAAAAATATTCTGGATTTAATGACGCATGCGGGACTTCAGCCCACCATGATAAAACCGTATCTAGAGGTTGAAAGGAAAACTTGGAACCTTTTTACTCTAGGACTTCTAGAAGAATTCATTGTTACTAGATATACGGTGGTTGCCAAAAAACCTTGTTGAGTGTCCCTTTTACTGGCGCAAAGGATTAATAGAATGAAAACTATATGTTTTTATCTCCCGCAGTTTCATCCAGTACCTGAGAATGATGAATGGTGGGGCAAAGGTTTCACTGAATGGACTAATGTAGTAAAGGCAAAGCCGCGTTTTAAGGGCCATCACCAACCGCAGTTGCCTGCAGATCTTGGCTTCTATGATCTACGTTTGAAAGAGACACGAATCGCACAAGCCGAACTTGCCAAAATGTACGGAATATCCGGGTTCTGTTATTACCATTATTGGTTCAATGGTAAACGCATACTGGAACAACCTTTTGATGAAGTTCTTTCCAGCGGTGCACCTGATTTTCCGTTTTGTTTGTGTTGGGCGAATGAATCCTGGACAAAAAACTGGACCGGTTTGAACAAACATGTCCTTTTAGAACAAACTCACAGCGAGGATGACGACTTGCTACACATTGATTGGCTCATTAGGGCCTTCAAAGATGTTCGGTACATTAAAGTTCAAAACAAACCGCTGCTGCTAATCTATAGAATTGACCTAATACCTCATGTGCAGAAAATGCTGCAATTGTGGCGTAACAAAGCGAAGATAAATGGTTTTTCTGATCTCTATCTGGTTGCTGTGAAAAACAATTTTGTCAAAAATAGTGCACAGGCCATAATTGACTTGGGATTCGATGGGGTGGTTGAATTTCAACCTAATAGTGCATATTTTCCACATAGAAATCCGCTGCAAAAAATAAAAAATAAAGTAAAAAGAAAAACTAACGTTATATTGGGGCACTTGACAGGCAATATGTTGCAACAAAGTTTTTATGTGAGTGATGTATATGACTATCGAAAATTTGTTGATAAAGCAATCAAGGGCCTTGGTAAGTCCGGCAAAGTTTTCCCAACAGTAATCCCAGGTTGGGATAACAGTGCCAGAAGAAGAGACGGTGCGAGAATTATCCAGAATGACGATCCTGCACTGTATGCCAACTGGTTGAGTAAGGCTATTGAGAGCGTAAAAAGATTTGATTCCGAAGAACAGTTGGTGTTTATCAATGCGTGGAATGAGTGGGCGGAAGGATGTAAGTTAGAACCGGATGCTAGAAACGGTCGGAAATTCCTTGAAGCTACCAGAGATGCAATCAGTAAAGGGGTAGCATCGTGAATACCAAGGACTTAGGTGGAACTATAAAGCATTTCAAAATTCTTCACACCGAATGGTCCTCCGGCTGGGGGGGGCAGGAACAACGCATAATCCTGGAGTGCCAAAAAGCCCAAGAGTTCGGACATGATGTGCTGATTGCCTGCCAACCAAAGAGCGGCATTTTGGCCAAGGCCCGCGAGATCGGAATACCAGTGACAGAAGTAGTCATGCGCTCAGGCTTTGACCCCCGGGCGATATTGCAACTAGTGCAAATTATCCGCTCCCACAATATCGATATCGTCAATACCCATAGCGGCAAAGACACATGGCTTGGCAGTATCGCCGCCCGATTATCAGGCTCTCGGCTGTTGATTCGTACCCGCCACCTTTCCATACCCATATCAACCAGCCCCTTCAACTTTGTGCACCGCATGGCTGATGGAATCATTACAACGGGAGAGACGATCCGCAATGAACTGATCACACGCAACCGGCTCCCGGCAGATCGAATCATATCCATTGCTACCGGAGTATCGCCCCAGCGTTTCGATCCGGCTGCCATTGATGGCTCTGCCACCAGACGTGAGCTGGGATTGCCGCTTGACGTACCTGTCATCACCATGGTGGCGGTCCTGCGCAGCATGAAACGCCATGACATATTCATCGAAGCCGCTCGCATCTTGAATGCCCGTTTTCCCGAAGCTCGGTTTTTGATAGTCGGTGACGGCCCGGGACGTGAATGGGTTGAGGGAATGGTTCGTGATGCCGGGCTGAGTGAGCGTGTAGTCCTGACCGGATATCGCCAGGACGTCCAGAATCTTTTTGCAGCGTCCGATGTGGCTGTGTTGACCTCGGATCGTTTCGAGGGCGTACCGCAGTCTCTCAGTCAGGCCATGGCCATGGGGCTGCCGATAGTTGCCGCGGCGGTCGGCAGTACCGGTGAGTTGCTGCTACATGGGGAAACCGGATTAATGGCCGCATGCGGAGATGCCGCCTCTTTTGCCGAGGCCATCGGCAAATTGCTCGATGATGCACCCTTGCGCCAGCGTCTCGGCGCATCCGCACGTCGCCATGTGCTGAACAACTTCACTGCGGATGTCATGTTCAGCAGAACCGTCGAATTTTATGAAACCTTGCTCTATCGTAAGGGAATAGCACGTTGAAAATTGCCCTCGTCCGCCAGAAATATACGCCATATGGTGGTGCCGAGCGTTATATGGCTCGCCTGGTAACCTGCCTGGCTTCAGAAGGTCATGAGGTCCACATTATTGCAATCAGCTGGGAAGGTCCTCAGACCGCTGGAGTCAATTTTCATCCGGTTCAGATCATAAAGCGTCCTGGGTGGCTGAAAGCACTGAGCTTTTCACAGGGGTGTGCAAAGATCATTGAACAGGAACGTTTCGACATCGTCTTCAGCCTGGAACGCACCCTCCATCAGGACATTTACCGGGCAGGCGATGGTTGTCATCAACAGTGGCTGATCCTGAAAAACCTGGGCAAGGGAAGCCTGCACAAGGCCTGGACCTGGCTGAACCCGTTGCAGCTCGCCTACATCTGGCTTGAGCGCAGAATGTTTACAGATCCCGGTCTCAAGGCGATCATCGCTAATTCCCAGCGGGGCAAAGAGGACATCATCAGGCTGTACGGTGTCAATCCCGACCGCATCCACGTGGTGTACAACGGCATCGAACCCGTTAACCCGGAACAGTCCCAAAGAGACAGAAGTCGTCAGATGCTGGCACAAGAGTTTGCTCTGGGCAATGAACTGCGGCTCCTGTATGTGGGATCAGGCTTCAAACGAAAAGGGGTGGCAGTCGCAATCCGTGCAGTTGCCCGGCTAAAGGCACCTTACCGGCTGTTCATCGTCGGCAAGGGACGTACCTCAACTTATCGCCGGCTAGCTCAGCGACTGGGAATTGAAGACAAAATAATTTTTACCGGCCCGCGCAAGGATGTGGAACAGTTCTATCTGGGGAGCGACATCTTCGTATTTCCCACACTGTATGATCCTTTCAGTAATGCCAGCCTGGAAGCGATGGCTTATGGACTACCGATCATCACGACTCAGTATAATGGCGTAGCAGAGCTGATCCATCCCGGTATCAACGGTTTTGTCGTCCAAGATCCGCTTGATGATACTGCTATAGCAGACTGCATACTGAAAATGTCTGAACCCACTCAGCGACAGCTGATGGGCAAGCAGGCGGCGGAAACAGCCGCAGCTTTCACCATGCAACGTAACCTACGAGAAACACTGGCTGTGATCAACATGATAACAACCAGCAAACAGTTTGCATCACTATCAGCCTGAAAGAGTAATCCACTACCATGCGTGTCCTTATAATTAAAACCTCTTCCCTGGGTGATGTCATCCACGCCCTACCGGTTATTGACTACCTGCACCAGGTTTCCTCGGGCATTGAAATAGATTGGGCTATTGAAGAACATTTTTTGCCATTGCTTGAACACAATCCCCATCTGGCCCGAATCCATGTCATTCGGACGAAGAAATGGCGCAAAGCTCCCTTCTCTCCCGAAACCCGCAGGGATTTGAAATTTCTGCGGGAAGACCTGCAAGCACGACCCTATGATTTTGTTTTTGACATTCAAGGCAATCTGAAAAGCGGTCTGGTGGCCTGGCTCACCGGTGCGAGCAAACGAATCGGATTCAGCCGCGAGGTTTTGCAGGAAAAGATAAACAGCCTCTTTACCACCCGCCGTATTCCTTTTCGCGCTTGTGACCGCAATGTGACAGACCGCTATCTGCGGGTGGTCAGTGTGCCCTTCGGGCGGGATTATCCAAGCCTGAGCCTTTCCAGTGATATTTTTTCCTCACCTGATGATGAGGAAGCTGCTGACCGTTACATGGCGGAGCTGCCAAGCGGTCTGGTGTTTTTCTTCCAGGTCGGCACCACCTGGAGTTCCAAACTATGGCATCCACAGGGATGGATAGAACTGGCCAGAAAGACACTTGAGAAATATTCGGATGCAACCATTCTGATCAACTGGGGAAGTCCGGCGGAGAAAGCTCTGGGAGAGGATATTATTCGCGAAGTTGGAGATGCAGTACGTCTGCTGCCCTGGTTTACTATTCGCGAGCTGATTCCGGTCATCAGGAGAATGGATCTGGTCATCGGCGGCGACACCGGGCCAGTTTACCTTGCGGCAGCTGTCGGCACTCCTACTGTTTCCTACTACCGTGCCACCAGTGCCGCCAGCTATGCGCCGCAAGGTGAACAGCACCGTTCGATTCAGGCCCCCATGAAATGCGCGGGATGCGGCCGGACATCATGCGATAAAGATGCCGAGTGCCGCAGCAGCATTTCGGTGGACGCCTTGTTTAATGCCGTAGTAGAGTTGATTGCTTAATTTTTTTTTAAAGAGGATAACCATGCTGAACGATCTGCACCTGGCCGGCCTTGAGTCGGCTTTTGACCAAGCCATTGAACAATGGCACCGTGATGATTCTAGTTTTGACGTGCTCCAGGGAGCGGTTAATCCAATTGCTCTGGAACTGGCCTGGCGTAATCATTTGCTTTGGCATGAAGAGGATAAGGCACGTCGCACCGATGTGGATGACAGCGTCATAGCCACAGTCAAACGCGCCATAGATAAGCTCAATCAGCAACGCAACGACCAGATTGAAAAACTGGATGAGGCTATTCTAGCGGAAATTACAAAATCAATTCCCGAACCAAACACAGAAAGAACCAACTCTGAAACCCCAGGGAGTATCGTCGATCGCATCTCGATCATGTCGCTCAAGGTCTATCACATGGCTGAAGACAGCCGTCGCGACGACATCGATGACGAGCACCGTCAGCGTTCGTTGCACCGACTGGCCGTGCTTCAGCTCCAGCGCTACGATCTGTACAACGCCCTGGATCAGCTTTTGGCTGATTATCAGGCGGGCAACAAGCGCATGAAACTCTACAAGCAGTTCAAGATGTACAATGACCCCTCTCTTAATCCGGAATTGTACCGGCAGAAATAATGCGAATTGCTCTTGTCAGACTTTCCTCCCTGGGGGACATCATTCTGTGCCTGGCATCGCTGCAGATCATCCGTCGTCATCTGCCCGACAGCCATATCACCTGGGTGGCGGACCGCCGCTTTGCCGATATCCTCGATCACCATCCCGACATTCAGCAAGTCATAAAGATAGACCTGAAAACTTTGCAAAAGCAAAAATCACTGTCGGGGATCCTTGAAGAGTATCGTCGTCTAAGATCTGTCGGCAAATTTGATGTGATCATTGACCTGCATGGCATGATCAAGTCAGCTGCGATTTCTTCCATCCTGGGTGGCAAGGTATCCGGTTTTGACCGGAAACTGATCAAGGAACCACTAAGCAGCCTGTTTTACAACTGCACCTACCATGTTCCACTGGAGCTGCCCGCCGTTTCTCGATATGCGGCTCTCACCTCCATGAGCCTTGGCCTGGATCTGCAACAGCCTGAGCTATGTCCACCTCAACCTTATCTGCACTGGACAACAGCGGACAACACCATCACTGACCCCTACTTTTCGAAAGAACGCCGCAACATCCTGCTTGTACCTGAAACCAGCGCCCCTTATAAAAACTATCCGCCAAAAAAATATGCGCGCCTGGCCTCCCTCTTAGGGGAAAACATTCTCATCTGCCATGGCAATCAGCAGGAGCTGGAAGCCGCCAAAGCCATTGCAGAGCAACACTCCCACATCCGGCTATTGCCGCGCCTCAATCTGAACCAGCTTAAGGCGGCCGTGGGTCGTAGCGATCTTGTCATTGGAGGGGACTCGGGACCAACACATATTGCCTGGGCATGTGGCGTGCCCTCGATTACCCTTTTTGGAGCCACCCCTGTCTGTATCTGTCCGACGCCCATCAATAGGGTTATTAAAACGTCCTCGCAGGTCAACCTCCGTAAGCCAAACTCCGGTGATGTCTCAGTACGTGACATATCCGAAGAAGAGGTTCTGGCACTAGCCCACGAAATCCTGAACGGCTAAGCCTTTAATATCGTGTTCACAGACCGAAAGCCCATAATGCACCTACCATGAATGTGTTCATTTTTGTAAACCCTGCCTCAGGGGGATATTCTTCGCACCGTTTTGACCAGGTTCTGAATGCCTTGCGAGCACATGGATATGAACCGGCAGTTTTCAAGGTACGCACCCCTGCCGACGTTCTCTCCCACTGCGATGCTATCAACCATGTCATTGATCCCCTGGTGATCGTGGCCGCTGGAGACGGCACAATCAATTCCGTGATTAATGGACTTCAGCCGGGAATCGCCACCTTGGCAGTGTTGCCTTTTGGAACATCAAATGTCGTTGCGGCAGAGCTTGGTATCAGGACCATCGAAGAGGGCATTGAACGCATCTGTGCCGGAAATACCCAGCCGCTCTCGGTTGGCCTTCTTGAATTAAGCAATGAATCCCGCCGATTTGTTCTTATGGCTGGCATCGGACTGGACGGTGCTGTTGTGAGGGATGTTCTTCCTTTGGCCAAGAGGTACCTTAAACAGGGCGCCTACGCCCTCTCCGCCCTAAAGAGAGCCTTTGCCTGGGACAGGACTCCTTTTGAAATTATCACCCCCCACGGGACCGTATCCTGCCATTCAGCAATCATCTGCAATGGTTCCAAATATGGGGGCAACTTTGTATTGGCTCCGGATCGGACTTTTTTCGCACCAGGATTCGAAGCTGTCTGCATACAGGACCACCGGCGGCGAACCTACCTTCGCCTTGCCGTGAACCTGTTTTGCAACAGAGCGGCTGCTAGCAGAGACCTGACGCGAATATGTGCCGAACAGATTGAAATCCTAGGAACCGGCCCTATTCAGCTTGATGGAGACTTTGTAGGGTACGGGCCGGGCAGATTGATAAAACTGCCGAATTTCGCTAAACTAATTATCTGATTTCAATGTCCCCAACCATAGCCCAGGAGTAACCCAAAATGGCTCTTCATCGTCTTTCCCGAACCGAACTTCTCATTGGTGCGCAGGGACTGGCACAACTTCATTCCAAACATGTCATGATCTGCGGCATCGGCGGTGTCGGCAGCTATGCAGCTGAAGCACTGGGGAGGGCCGGAATCGGACGGATCACTCTTGTTGACTTTGACGATATCTGTCTAACCAACATCAATCGCCAGCTTCATGCGTTAACCAGCACCGTCGGCTTGCCCAAGGTGGAGGTAATGGCAGCTCGCCTGAGAGAGATCAATCCTTTGGCGGAAATCGTTCCGGTCAAGGCTTTTTTTTCAGGGGAAAATGCGGTTCAGCTGCTGGATCCGCGTCCTGATTATGTGCTGGATGCAATCGACCATTTCACCGCTAAGGCAGCCCTGATCACCACCTGCATTGAAAAGGGAATCCCGGTGATTTCAAGCATGGGGGCAGCAAACAAGCTTGATCCCACCAAGATCCATGTTGCAGACATCTCGGCAACCCGCAACTGCCGCATGGCCCGCAGCATGCGCAAGATGCTACGCAAAGTGGGCATATCCAGCGGTGTCCAGGTTGTATATTCCAGTGAAGAACACCGCGAACTGAATCCCTCCGCCTCTTTCTGCGGCACCGAATGCATCTGCCCTAACCGTGACCAGCAGGTCTTCAGCTGCGACAACCGGAGGGTCATCCTCGGCACCATTTCCTATCTCCCATCACTGTTCGGACTTACCATGGCGGGAGTGGTGACGAATGAACTGCTGCGGCCCTCCAGCCATTAATCTTTACGCTCATAATTGAAAATTCTTTATTGAACATTTCTTTTTTGTGACTATACTTGGCTCCAAAATTCCAATTGAGCAAGGGGAGGAACCATGGGCAAGGAATACACCTTACAAGAAGCTTTGAAACTCGCCATCAAAGCCGAAAAAGACAGCATGGATTTTTACCGCAAAGCGGCTTCTGTAGCAACCAACGAGCGGGCAAAGAAAGTGCTTGAACTGCTTGCCAATGAGGAAGTCGGCCACCTGAAAGCATTCTTCGATCATTACAAGGGTGGAGACTTTGGTGATCTCACCTCCTACATGCAATCCCCTGCTGACGAAAAAAATCCGACATATATGCAACTGCTAAAGGTGCTTGACGGAAATATGGTTGAGAAGAAAGCCCTTGAACTTGCGCTAGGAGAAGAGAAGGCCTGCATCGGTCAGTACACCCAATTGGCACAGGGAGTGGTTGATCCGGCGGTCAGAGCCGTTTTCGAGCGTGTCGTCAAGGAGACTCAGGGCCATTATGATCTGATCGAATCAGAATATGCTCATATCATGGCTATGGTCCACGAGACCGATCAGGACATCTACGTCAGGGAGTAATATTTAATCTTCTAAGACGCCTTATTGTGGGCCTGGACATTTCGTGTCAGGCCCATTTTCTTTATCGAAAAGGAGTTGCCATGAAATATCAACATACTGCAACATGTGTGGCTGCACTACTGATCACCACTTCGGCCTGCTGGTCAGCTGATAGCGGCAGCAATCTCGGCAATGTCCGAGGGGGCGACTTCAAAGAAGCCCGCGGGATCATCTCAAAGAAATGCACCACCTGCCATAGCGCTACCAGAATCGACGCAGCATTAGCCGCAAAGAAAGACATGGTCAAAATTCAACAGGCAATGGAAACCAAGGGGCTGAAACTTAACACCAAAGAGCGCGAAGTATTGGGAATCTACTGGAAGCAGAATCCACTCAAGCAGAGCAAGTAGGCACCACCCACTTTGGGGAATATAAATAAAAAAGCGGCATGGGAACCAATCCCATGCCGCTTTTTTATTTTATGTTACTAATCGGTTACATCATTTTTGCCAGAAGAGGCACGATCAGCAGCGATACGATGTTGATGATCTTGATCATCGGGTTAACAGCCGGGCCGGCGGTGTCCTTGTAGGGGTCGCCGACAGTATCGCCGGTAACAGCTGCTTTGTGGGCATCGCCACCCTTGCCGCCATGATGACCATCTTCGATGTATTTCTTGGCATTATCCCAGGCGCCACCGCCGGTTGTCATAGAGATGGCAACGAAGATGCCAGTCACGATGGTACCGACAATTACGCCGCCCAAGGCCTTAGGACCGAGGGTAAAGCCGACGATGACCGGTGCGAGGATTGGAATCAAACCAGGGATGACCATCTCTTTAAGGGCAGTCTTGGTGACGATATCAACGCAGGAAGCATAGTCCGGTTTTCCGGTACCTTCCATAATGCCTTTGATTTCGCGGAACTGGCGACGTACTTCAACAACAACGGCGCCACCGGCCTTGCCGACCGCTTCCATGCATTGGGCGGCAAAATAGTAAGGGAGCATACCACCGATGAACAGGCCGACAATGATATAGGGGTCGGAGAGATCGAAAGTAAGAGCCTGTCCCGGGGGCATAAGGGCTTTAAGTTCATCAACATAGGAAGTGAACAAGATAACTGCTGCAAGCCCGGCCGAACCGATTGCATAGCCTTTAGTAACAGCTTTGGTGGTGTTGCCAACCGCATCCAGAGGATCGGTGACATCACGGACTGACTTATCCAATTCCGCCATCTCGGCAATACCACCGGCGTTGTCGGTAATAGGACCATAGGCGTCCATGGCAACCACGATACCGGTAAGGGAGAGCATGGATACGGCAGCGATGGCAATACCGTACACACCGGCACACTGGAAGGAAACGATAATCCCGGCAGCAATGACGATCACCGGAGCAGCAGTTGACTTCATCGAGATACCGAGACCGGCAATAACGTTGGTGCCATGGCCGGTGGTTGAAGCCTGGGCAATGTGCTTGACAGGCCCGTATTCGGTAGATGTGTAGTACTCAGTGATCCAGAAGATAGCTCCGGTGACGACCAGACCGACAATGGCGGAGATAAAGATATTAAGTGCGGAGAAGGTTACGCCGCCAGCATTGGTAAGCCCCTGGGGGAACATCTGGACAGTAACAAAATAAAAGGCAATACAGGCCAGAACACCGGAAACAATCAGACCTTTGTACAAAGCCGGCATGATCTTCTGGCTGGCACCGAGTTTTACGAAGAAGGTACCGATAATGGATGTAACGATGGATATACCGCCCAGGATCAGCGGATAACTGACGGCACTCTGATTGCTGTTAAAAGCGATGGCACCGAGCAGCATGGCTGCGATCAGGGTGACAGCGTAGGTTTCGAAAAGGTCGGCGGCCATACCGGCACAGTCACCAACGTTGTCTCCCACGTTATCGGCAATAACAGCCGGGTTGCGGGGATCATCCTCAGGAATACCGGCTTCAACCTTGCCTACCAGGTCAGCGCCGACATCAGCACCTTTGGTGAAGATACCACCGCCAAGACGGGCGAAAATGGAGATCAGGGATCCACCGAAACCAAGGCCAACCAGTTGGCTGACCACATCCTTGACCGGTGCACCCGGCATAAGTTTCTGCAGAACCATGTAGTAACCGGCAACGCCCAGAAGTCCCAGACCGACCACCAGCATACCGGTGATTGCGCCTCCCTTGAAAGCAACGTTGAGGGCTTTGGTAATACCTGATTTTGCAGCCTCAGTGGTACGTACATTGGCTCGAACCGACACAAACATCCCGATGAAACCGGTAAGCCCTGAGAAGATCGCGCCGATGGCAAAACCGATGGCGGTTTTGACTCCGAGGGTGGCAAACAGTGCGATAAACATGACCACACCAACCACGGCAATGATGGTGTACTGGCGCTTCATGTAGGCGCCGGCACCTTCCTGAATAGCAGCGGCAATCTGTTTCATCCGCTCGTTACCCTGGGGCAGCGCCAGGATCCACTGGGCCGAAATCAGGCCGTAGGCAACCGCCGCGATGGCACACGCCAGGGCAAAAAGCACAGCATACTGTTCCATTGTTTCATTTCCTCCCGTTTCTATTTATAGTCACACATCCAGCAATCATCATAAAAACCCGAAATTGTTAGTGCAAATATCGATTAATGTCAACAATTTTGTTTACAATACCGCATGTTAACGTGATTGCAATAGCACGGTATCATATTGTACCGGCACCGGCTCAACTCCCTCGGCTCTTGAAACCACTGATGCACCATGTTATATAATTGAGCACAATTCCAATGCAGAGGAGACCGTGAATGAACCGTATCATCAAGCTTGCTCTTGTACCACTTGTTATTGGTCTTGCAGGATGTGCCACTCAAGGTTCTCTTGAATCTACCAGGAGTGACATAGATGCCGTCAAAACAAGGCTCTTTTCTCTGGAAAGGGATCTCGGCAGTGTACGATCGGAAACGAAGGAACAAATAGGTGCGCTCGAGACAGGATTACGAGCGGATATATCTGCAACCAGGAAAATATCGGCTGACCTGCAGGCAAACATAGACAGCACAAAAGCCGAGATGCAGGCACTTAGCGGTAAGGTTGACGATACGGCAACCACCGCAAAACAGCCCGGCGAGGAACTGACCCGCTACCGCAACGATGCCGACAAACGCATTATCCTTATGGAAGACAGGATCCTGAAACTTCAGGGATCAGTGGATGAGCTTAACAAAAAACTGGCAGAGGTGGCCCAGCAGAAAGAGGTTCCTGCTTCCCCCGATGCTCTTTATATCAAGGGCCTGGAACTTTTCAAAGCGGGTGACATGCCTGCTGCACGGGAGCGTCTCCAGAAGTTCATCGAGCAGAACCCCAATCATGAGCTGGTCGCTAATGCCCATTATTGGATAGGTGAAACACACTACAGTGAAAAAGCATACGAACCGGCCATACTCTCCTTTCAGGAAGTCATCAAGAACTTTCCTGACAAAGAAAAAGCACCGGCAGCCATGCTAAAACAGGCCATGTCATTCAAAGCCATCAATGATCTGAAAAGCGCAAGATATGTACTTAAAAAGCTGGTGGATGGTTATCCAAAGAGTGAAGAGGCAAAAAAAGCAAAAGACCTGCAAAAGGAAATTAAATAGAAGACAGGTAGGTGCAGAGACATGAAAAAAGGGGCAGTGAGTTGGACTCACTGCCCCTTTTCATTTGATCAGATCTTAAAGAACACCCTTTGTGGACAGGACACCTTCCACTCTCGGATCCATTTGAGTGGCTGCATCCATTGCACGGGCAAAGGCCTTGAAACAGGCTTCAATAATGTGATGGACATTGTCACCATACATCACGTTGATATGCAGGTTCAGTCCGCTGTGGTTGACGAATGCCTGAAAGAATTCTCTCGCCAGCTCCACATCGAAATCCCCGATTTTTACCTTAGGCAGCGTGACATGATAAACAAAGTAAGGGCGTCCTGAGATATCAATCGCCACACTGGCCAGAGTCTCATCCATCGGTATGGTGGCCTGGCCATAGCGGCGGATTCCCTTCTTGTCACCCAGTGCCTGCTTGAAAGCCTCACCCAGTACGATACCGATATCCTCCACCGTGTGGTGGAAATCAATGTCGATGTCTCCGCAGGCCTCTACAGTAAGATTGAAAAGGCCATGCCGCGCGAAAAGATTGAGCATGTGATCTAGAAAGGGAACGGAAGTGCAGACTACCCCCTTGCCTGTGCCGTCTACATCCAGCGACAATTTTATCTTGGTTTCCTGGGTATTTCTTTCGATTGTTGCTGATCGTGACATTATCCCTCCGAAAGCGCTCTCTTCTGGATATTTCCTAAAACGCCTAACCGATTTCCTTGATTGCAGACAACGTCTTTTCCATTTCTTCCCGCGTACCGATGGAGATGCGCAGACCATGGGCAAGCAGCGGGTCCGAAAGCAACCGCACCAGAATCTTGCGACTGTAAAGACCATCGTAGACTCTTTTGCCATTTTTGTCTGGCGATGAGGCAAACACAAAGTTGCCTTGAGATGAAATCACATCATAGCCGATTTGAAGAAGTTCCTTGGAGAACCACTCCCGCGTCTCTACGATTTTGCGGCACGACTCGCGGAAATAATCCTGGTCCTGCAATGCAGCCACACAGGCCACCTGGGCCAGACGGTCAAGATTGTAATGGTCACGGATCTTATCCAAGGCGGCGATGATTTCCGGACGGGCAACGGCCAATCCCAAGCGCATGCCGGCCAGGGCGTAGCTCTTGGAGAGAGTGCGTGTGACCACCACATTGTCGTACTTTTTCACCAACTCCAGTGCGTTCCACTTGCAAAAATCAGCGTATGCCTCGTCCACCACCAGCAGCCCGGTGCAGCGCTGAGCCAGCTCCTCCACATAGGACAGGGGAAATGCCCTTCCCAGCGGGGAGTTTGGGGTCGTCAGAAAGAATAACTTTCCTTCGTACCGTTCAGGAAAATCCTTGATCCGGAAGTCGTCGCCCAGACCAAAAGTCCGTACCCGTGCCCCCTGAATTTCAGCAAGAGTTGAATAGTAGGAATAGGAAGGATGAACGTAGCCGATCTCTTCACCCTCTCCGGCGCAGGCACGAATCAGGTTATTGAGCACCTCGTCGGACCCGTTGGCCATGATGATCCAGGAAGGGTCGAAGCCGTACAAGTGGGCGGCAGTTTCGCGCAGTTTCTGGCTGGAGGCGCTGGGATAAGTGCGCAAAAGATCACCCTCGGAACCCAGTTCGGCAATAATTGCCTCCTTCACCCGCGGAGAAGGTGGATAGGGATTTTCATTGGTATTGAGCTTGATCCATGAGGCGATGTCGTCCGGCTGAAAACCGGGTACATAGCCCTGCATGGTGGCGATGTTGTGGCGAAGCTGATTCATATTAAAATCCTATTCCACACGAAGCCACAAAGAACACAAAGCAAACCTGCAGAAAGATTTGCCACGTCGGGCCCCCTTGTGGAGAACGCTTATTTATTTTCCAGTCGGATGCTGACCGATTTACCGTGCGCCTCTAACCCTTCCAGCCCCGCAATCCGCACAATGTCATTGCCCATACGCTTTAATCCGTCTTCCGAGAAGTAGACAATGGAGGATTTCTTGACAAAATCATCCGTTGAAAGGGGTGAGAAGAAACGGGCGGTGCCGCCGGTTGGCAGGGTATGGTTAGGCCCGGCAAGGTAGTCGCCGGCTGCCTCCGGTGTCCAGTGCCCCATGAAGATTGCACCGGCATTGGTGATCTGCGGGAGGATTGCAAAAGGATCGCTGACAGCAAGTTCCAGGTGTTCAGGAGCAATCCTGTTGGAAAACTCGATCACCTCTTCCAGTGAAGAGGCCACAATGACAGCACCATATTTCTCCCATGACGTCCGTGCAATGGTTTCGCGAGAAAGTTGGCCCAACTGGCGCTCCACCTCGGCGGCCACACGTTCGCCAAAGGAACGATCAGTGGTGATCAGGATCGATGAAGCCAGTTCGTCATGCTCGGCCTGGGAAAGCAGATCGGCTGCGATATGGGCCGGCGTGCCGCTGCCATCGCTGATCACCAGTATTTCGCTCGGGCCGGCGATCATGTCGATGCCCACCTGCCCGAAGACAAGCTTCTTTGCGGTGGCAACGTAGATGTTGCCGGGACCGGTAACCTTGTCCACCTTGGGTATTGTAGCTGTACCGTATGCCAGCGCGGCTACAGCCTGGGCGCCACCGATGCGAAAGATGCGATCAACACCCGAGAGTTTTGCAGCGACCACAACATGCGGATTGATTTCGCCCCCCGGTGTCGGGGCCACCATGATAATCTCTCCCACCCCGGCAACACGTGCAGGCACGGCATTCATGATAACACTGGAAGGGTAGCTCGCCTTGCCCCCCGGCACGTAGATACCGACTCGTGCCAAAGGCGTAACCTTCTGGCCCAGCATCACATCCAGTTCCTCGGTGGAGAGCCAGGTCCGCTGTTTCTGTTTCTCGTGAAAGCGCCCTACCCGCTCGACAGCCAGCTTCAAGGCCGCAATATCCTGAGGGTCAACCTGGCTGAAGGCGGTTTCAACTTCTTCCGCAGTAACCTCCAGCTCGGCAAGGGAGCCGGCATCAAGACGATCAAAGCGGCGGGTCAATTCCAGAACAGCAGCATCACCGCGCCGACGCACGTCAGAGATGATGTCCAGAACAACCTGCTCCACCTCCCGACCGGTTTCATCACCTCGCGAAAGGATCGCCTCAAACTTCAGATCGAAATCATGGTCCTGTATATCAAGGAATAACATTGTTCACCCTGTTAGGCTGACTGGAGCACCTGCTCCAGACCCTGGATAATTGCACTGATTCGTTCCTGTTTAGTCTTGAGACTGGCTCGATTTACGATCAGCCTCGTGGTGATTTCTGCAATGGTTTCAACTTCAACCAGCCCATTCTGCCGCATGGTTTCACCGGTGGAAACCAGATCCACAATTCGTTCAGACAACCCCACCAGCGGTGCCAGTTCAATTGAACCGTACAGCTTGATGATCTCAACCTGAATACCTTTGGCAGCAAAATAGCTTTCGGTCACATGGGGGTACTTGGTGGCAATGCGGATATGGGACCAGCCGGAGGGATCGTCATTTTTTGCCAGATTGGCAGGTTCCGCAACCATCATACGGCAATATCCGAACTTCAGATCCAGTGGTTCATAGACATCCTTGCCCTGCTCCATCAAAGTGTCCTTACCGACGATACCCAGGTCTGCGCTGCCATATTCCACATAGGTGGGAACATCGGTGGCTCGCACAATCATATAGCGCATCTTTTCGGCACTGTTTTCAAAGATAAGCTTGCGGGAATCGCTCAGCAACTCACGGCAATTGATGCCGATCCTGCCGAAAAGATCTACGGATTCTTCCAGAATGCGGCCTTTGGGGATGGCAATCGTGATGTAATCTGACATTTGCATGTTTCCTTGTAGAGGGCGAGATCGCCGCCCTGAACGTTGCGTTGGATGCGGGCGGGGAAACCCAGCCCCTACTCCTTCACCCTGACGATATCAGCACCGAGGCCGACCAATTTTTTCTCAATGGATTCGTATCCGCGATCAAGGTGATAGATGCGGGTGATTTCGGTGGTGCCTTCTGCCGCTAGCCCGCCCAGAATCAGTGATGCGGAAGCACGCAGATCAGTGGCCATGACCGGGGCGCCGGAGAGTTTTTTGACACCCTTTACAGTGGCCGTGCTCCCCTCCACTGTTATATCCGCTCCGAATCTCAGCAACTCCGAAACATGCATGAAGCGGTTTTCGAAGATGTTTTCGGAAATCACGCTGGCACCTTCTGCAACGCACATCAGCGCCATGAACTGGGCCTGCATATCCGTAGGGAAACCGGGATATGGACGGGTCTTGATGTTAACGCCCCTCATTTTTTTGGAACCCTTGACTCTCACCACATTATCGCGGCTGGTGATCTCGACACCTGCGTCCTGCAGCTTGAAAACCAGCGCATCCAGATGTTCCAGTTTCATGCCATGGATCTTTATATCTCCACCGGTGATAGCTGAGGCGATCATGAATGTTCCGGCTTCAATGCGATCAGGCATGACGCTGTAATTGACGGGAGAAAGCTCGGAGACCCCCTGAATCTTGATGGTATCAGTCCCAGCCCCCTCAATCTTGGCTCCCATTCGGTTGAGTATCAGTCCGAGATCGACAATCTCCGGTTCGCGGGCGGCATTTTCAAGAATAGTCTCCCCTTTGGCGGTGGCTGCAGCCATCATCAGATGCTCCGTACCCCCAACGGTGGAGATGTCGAAGTTAATCCTGGCACCCTTCAGGCGTTTGGCTTTGGCTTCCACATAACCATGCTCCAGGGTTATTTCGGCACCCAAAGCCTGAAGTCCTTTCAGATGCAGGTTGATCGGACGTGCCCCGATGGCACAGCCACCTGGAAGCGAAACACGCGCCTTGCCAAAGCGGGCCAGTAACGGGCCCAGAACCAGCACCGAAGCACGCATGGTCTTGACCAGATCATAGGTGGCTTCATGACTGTTGATGCCGGCGGTGTTGATCTTGACAATGTTACCGTTGCCTTCCACATCTGCACCGAGAGACTCCAGGACTTTGATGGTCGTGTTGATGTCTCGCAGGAAGGGAACATTGCCGATAGTGTTGAGTCCCGGGGCCAGTATGGTTGAGACAAAGATGGGCAAAGCGGCGTTTTTGGAACCGCTGATCTGCACCTCGCCCTTGAGTTTTTTTCCGCCGTTGATGATGAGTTTGTCCACGTCACACCCTTAAATTAAAAGTTGAATATAGTAGCCCATGGTTCCACTGTTGTACAAGAAATTTTGAGAGAATTTCTGAAGGATACGCTCTGCGGATCACCGGTCCAGATCTGCCAGCACAAAATCGATTGATCCGATGATGGCCAGAAAATCAGCGACCATCCATCCTCGGCTCATGATCGGCAGTGCCTGAATATGAGGAAAACTGGGGGTGCGAATACGCATACGGTAGGGAATGTTGAGTCCATCTGATACTGCAAAATAGCCATTCTCCCCCTTGGGAGCTTCAATGGCAGAGTAGTTTTCTCCCCGGGGAGGGGCCATTCCCCGGGTCGTATTGACAAAATGATGAATCAGGCTTTCGATATCCTTAAGTGCATCCGGCTTCTGCGGCACTACATAGCGGTACTCCTCAGCAATCCAACGGCCGCCCGGCATCTCCCGCATGGCCTGTTCTACAATGCGCAGCGACTGGCGAATCTCTTCCAACCTCACCAGATAGCGAGCCCAGCAATCGCCCCCCTCTGCCACGGCCACATCGAAATCAAAACGCTCATACCCGGCATAGGGCATCTTCTTCCTCAGATCCCACTCCAGTCCGCAGGCACGCAGATTAGGACCTGATACACCCCATTCCATCGCATCCTGAAGAGAGATGGCGCCAACGTCGCGTAAACGCCGGTTAAAGACAATATTGCCGTTCAACAGCTGCTCGTACTCTTTGAGCCGACCCGGCATCCAGGCCAGGAATGACTTGACCGGTTCCTGCCATCCATCTGGCAGATCTTCGGCCACTCCACCGATGCGAAACCAGGCAGGGTGCATCCTACCACCGGTGATCATCTCAACTATGTCGAAAATCTTTTCACGATCTGTAAATGTGTAGAAAACGGGAGTCATGGCCCCAACATCGGCGGCAAATGTCCCCAACCAAACGAGGTGATTAGCAATTCTGAACAGTTCGGCGAGCATCACGCGGACATATATGGCGCGGTCCGGAACCGTCAAGCTGCAGAGGCGCTCCACTGAATTTACATAAGCCAGGTTGTTCTGCACCCCGGCGAGGTAATCAATGCGGTCGGTGTAGGGAATGAACTGGTTCCAGTGCTGGCGCTCCGCCGTCTTTTCTGCTGCCCGATGGTGATAACCGATCTCAAAATTCACATCGGTAATCTCTTCACCGTCCAGCTTGAGAATACAGCGAATGACGCCGTGGGTACCAGGATGCTGTGGCCCCAGGTTAAGCACCATTTCCCCTTCGCCTACACGTTCAAAAAAATCCGTAGCCGGGAGTGCCTGATGCTTGCGGGCGTCTTCAGTAGTGTAAGGCGGCATCTCCGTAGCACGGAAAGGATGGGATTTCTGCAGGGGGTGACCGACCCAGTCAGGGGGCATCAGGATGCGCTGCAGGTTCGGGTGGCCGCTGAAGCGGATGCCGAACATGTCAAAAACTTCACGCTCATACCAGTTGGCAGCAGGAAAGACAGAGGTAACGCTGTGAGCCTCAGGAACATCACCAGTTAGTTCTGTCTTGATCCGCAGATAGCCGGGCTGGTCAAATGAGAGCAGATGGTAGTTGAGAGTGTAGTCTTGATAATCTTCTCTTTTCCGACGGGCAGAATCGTCAACAGCAGCAATATCTTCCAAGCGTCGGAAGGCAATACCGGATCTGTTTTTCAAGTGCCTCAGAAGGTCAGGCACCAATGCGGCAGGCGCCCGCAGGGTAAGCATATCTGTCGCCGCAGGGTCGACAATAACCTGATCGGAGAACAGCTCTGAAATTTCTTGAGGAAGTCCGAAGTCGGAGTAATCATGTCTGGCGGCAGCCGGTCGCCACATCTCATCGGTGCGGGAGAGCCAGAAACGGGGTTGGGTGACAGACGTACCCCTGATTTTTGTCTCCTCCAGTCCAGGTCCGCGCGGATCGTTGGTCTTGGTTACACCCGGCACCAGTACCGGTGCGGTAGTTCCCTGGCTGCCACCCTGCAGCCGCAGTACCGGTCGACTGGGTCGTTCCTGGCTGCGAATCTTTTTTTGAAGCTCTATCAGCCCCTGCATGAAAGCTTCCGGACGTGGAGGACATCCCGGCACATACACATCTACCGGCAAGATCTGGTTCACTCCCTGCACTACGCTGTAGACATCGTACATCCCACCGGAGTTGGCACAGCTGCCCATGGAAATGACCCAGCGCGGCTCAGCCATCTGTTCGTACAGATTCAGAATGGAAGGGGCCATCTTGGTAAAAACAGTTCCGGCAATAACCATGACATCTGCCTCGCGCGGAGTACCGCGCAGAACTTCGGCACCAAAGCGGGAGATATCATGGCGCGAGGTAAAGGAGGTCATCATTTCTACAAAGCAGCAGGAGAGCCCAAAGAACATGGGCCAGAGAGAATTGGCGCGCCCCCAGTTGATCAGATCGTCCAGACGGACAAGCAGAATGTTATCGGGATTGGAATCAGACATCAGGAGAGCGCCTTCTGGAGGCTGCGGGGCCCCAGTCAAGTCCACCTTTCAGCCAAAGCCAGACCAGACCGGCTGCTAGGATGATTATAAAAACAGTGATCTGCACAAGGCCAACAAGCCCCAGCAGATCCCAGGCAACAGCCCAGGTAAAAACAAAGGCCGCCTCAACATCAAAAACAATAAAGAATATGGCTATAAGGTAGAAGGGAACCGGCCATGCAAGGCGTGCTGAGGTTGTCGGGTTAATTCCGGATTCATAGGCAGATGAGTTATGTGCGGAACTTCGCCCCCCTCCAAGCCACCACGCAGCCAGCAGCAGACCGCCGATCAAAGCGACGGTTATGGCAGAATAAATCAGCAGATGGAAAAAGGCCTCGGGCAACATGTCAGAAGTATATCAGAGCATGTGGGAGGATTAAACCCTATTTAACGCAAGCGCCCCACCAGACAGGCATCTGATAGGGCGTTTGAAGCTAACCATTTGGCACAACCTTAGATTACTTGCAGTGTCCTGGACCAATCATACCATTGTTGTACTGATCCAGCCTTGATGCGGTTGTAATGAAATCATCACGTACAGCACCGGAAACATCCGAGGTAATAAGCGGAGAACCATCATACTTCTCCAAAAGCTCCGCAGCATGTTTGAAATCGCTGTCGATTACCGAAACACTGGCGCCAGACAGCTTATTGAGATAGGCGGCAATGTACTGGTGGGCCAGGATGTAATAGGCGTTCCCGCCCGATGGATCGGTCATCAGCACGTTGTACCAGCTCTGCCCAAGGCCGAAGAAAAGCGCATTCTCGCCACCGGCAAGCTTACCCCAGGTAGCGTTGCGTTTTTTGGCGCCGTCGTACACGGTGTGGGTTTTCCAGTACCCCCAGGTATAGGAACATCCGCCACTGGTGCTGCCGGTGCAAACCAGCCAGGCCGTATCGGAGTCGGTAACAGCAAGGCCGTTGTAGGTTCCGGAGACCAATGCGGTGTTGGAGAACACGCCAGCTGTGGTACACGCATCGGAATCCCTGAGCTGAGGTATTTCCCTATAAGTGTACACCTTGGATCCCTTTGCGGAGAGACTGCCGACGCTGTAGGCCGGGAGCCCAAGATTGGAATCTTGGATCTGAACATTGCTAAGCGTAGTGCTGCCGCAGTTTTTGACGGTCAGGCGGTAATCCGCAGAATGCGGAGCAGTGGTCCCAGGTGCAGTAGCCTGGGTATCGGCAGTTTTCCAGGTCACCCCGCCATCGACGCTGATGTCCTTAATGATGTCGAGGCAGGATGTGGTGACAGTGCACACCAGCCAGGCCGAATCGCTGGCGGTGACGGGAATGTCGTTGTACACCGCTGTTACGGTAGCCACGTTTTCAAAGGCGCCGGAGCTCTGGCAAGCCTTGATGGTTGGTGCCAGCTTGGGTATCTGGGACGAGCCCAGAGCGGTGGAAGCCCCGGCCGGCAGCACGGAAATCATGTAGTTGCTGATTCCCAGAACGGGGTCGTCGACGTCGACATTGGTGAGATTCACTGTGCCGCAGTTGTTCACAACCAGCTTGTACAGCACGTTGAAGGGAACGCTCTTGGCGGCAGCGCTCTCCTGGGTATCGGCATCTAGCCAGGTTTTTCCGCTATCAACACTGATCTTCTTCTGCAGATTGATACAGGCAACGCTCTCCTGGCTGCCGCAGTGGCCCGGGCCGGAAACGCCGTTGTTATAGGAATCCAGGATGGCTGCCCAGGACAGCACCTTGCTCTGGTCACCCTGTTTCAGGGTTGCCCAGGCACTATAGCTGGTGGTGGTCAGGAAACTGTCGGCAGCTGTAATAATGCTGGCAACCGCGGCAGGATCAGCACCGGCTTTTAGGTTGAGCTTAGCGGCCAGCAGTTGGGCATAGAGCTTGGTGATGCCGTTGGAAGAAGTGCCATAGACGTTCTGGTTGAGAACATCATAGGCAATCTTGGCAGTAGTAACGTTAATGGTCTTGGTTCCCCCTTTGTTCCCCAGGTACTGGGGCAGGAGCGGACTGAGCACATCGGCCTGCGGACCGAAGCCGGCGTGGTTTTTCCAGTAGCCGATGGTAAAGGTACAACCGAAACTGGGGATCTTGACGATGATCGAGCAATTGTTAGCACCGCTGTTACCGTTTTTGTCAGTGACCGTCACGATATAGGTGAAGGTCCCGCTGACTGTCGGGGTACCGGAGATGGTGCCATTTAGCGCCATGGTGATGCCAGCCGGCAATCCGGTGGCCGTGAATACATAGGGGCCACCGACACCGCCGCTGGCTGTCATGACTACAGGCGTGATGGCCACACCCTGTACAGCGGTGATGGAAACGCAGATAGCGCTAGGCGGCGGGTTGACCGTCACCGAGCAATTGAACGTGCCGCTGTTGGCATTCTTGTCTTTGACAGTAACGGTATAGGTGAAAGTCCCGCTGACGGTGGGTGTGCCGGAAATTGTTCCATCGGCAGCCATACTAAGCCCTGCAGGCAGGCCGGTGGCTGTGAAGGTATAGGAACTACCGATACCACCGCTAGCAATCAGTTTAACAGGAGTGATTGCAATACCCTGTACCGCTGTAATGGAAATACAGCTGGCGGTGGGAGGGGCATTGACGGTGACCGAGCAGTTTGAAGTGCCGATGTTACCGGCTTTGTCGGTAATCGTGACGGTGTAGGGGAACGTACCGCCGACAGTCGGTGTGCCGGAGATTTTACCTGTGGCGTCCATGGTGAGACCAGCAGGCAGGCCCGAAGCGGAGAAGGTATAGGGACCACCATCACCGCCGCTGGCGCTCATGGTTACAGCTGTGATCGGCGTGCCCTTCACCGCGATGATGGATACGCAGGTTCCGGTGATGGGGGGATAGGTTACGGTGACCGAGCAGTTTGAAGTGCCGATGTTACCGGCCTTGTCGGTAATTGTGACGGTGTAGTTGAATGTGCCGCCGACAGTCGGTGTGCCGGAGATCGTGCCGCCAGTTGACATTACGAGTCCGTCAGGCAGACCGTTGGCGCTGAAGGTGTAGGAACCACCATCACCACCGCTTGCGCTCATGGTTACAGCTGTGATCGGCGTGCCCTTCACTGCGGTGATAGATACGCAGGTTCCGGTGATGGGGGGATAGGTTACGGTGACCGAGCAGTTTGAAGTGCCGATGTTACCGGCTTTGTCGGTAATCGTGACGGTGTAGGAAAACGTACCGCCGACAGTCGGTGTACCGGAGATTTTACCTGTGGCGTCCATGGTGAGACCAGCAGGCAGGCCCGAAGCGGAGAAGGTATAGGGACCACCATCACCGCCGCTGGCGGTCATGGTTACAGCTGTGATCGGCGTGCCCTTCACTGCGGTGATAGATATGCAGGTTCCGGTGATGGGGGGATAGGTTACGGTGACCGAGCAGTTTGAAGTGCCGATGTTACCGGCCTTGTCAGTAATTGTGACGGTGTAGTTGAATGTGCCGCCGACAGTCGGTGTACCGGAGATCGTGCCGCCAGTTGACATTACGAGTCCGTCAGGCAGACCGTTGGCGCTGAAGGTGTAGGAACCACCATCACCACCGCTTGCGCTCATGGTTACAGCTGTGATCGGCGTGCCCTTCACTGCGGTGATAGATACGCAGGTTCCGGTGATGGGGGGATAGGTTACGGTGACCGAGCAGTTTGAAGTGCCGATGTTACCGGCTTTGTCGGTAATCGTGACGGTGTAGGAAAACGTACCGCCGACAGTCGGTGTACCGGAGATTTTACCTGTGGCGTCCATGGTGAGACCAGCAGGCAGGCCCGAAGCGGAGAAGGTATAGGGACCACCATCACCGCCGCTGGCGCTCATGGTTACAGCTGTGATCGGCGTGCCCTTCACCGCGATGATGGATACGCAGGTTCCGGTGATGGGGGGATAGGTTACGGTGACCGAGCAGTTTGAAGTGCCGATGTTACCGGCCTTGTCAGTAATTGTGACGGTGTAGTTGAATGTGCCGCCGACAGTCGGTGTACCGGAGATCGTGCCGCCAGTTGACATTACGAGTCCGTCAGGCAGACCGTTGGCGCTGAAGGTGTAGGAACCACCATCACCACCGCTTGCGCTCATGGTTACAGCTGTGATCGGCGTGCCCTTCACTGCGGTGATAGATACACAGGATCCGGTGATCGGTGGATAGGTCACGGTGACCGAGCAGCTGGTGTTGCCGGTGTTGCCGTGGCTATCCGTTACAGTCACGGTGTAAGGGAACGTACCGCCGACAGTCGGTGTGCCGGAGATCGTGCCGCCAGTTGACATTACGAGTCCGTCAGGCAGACCGTTGGCGCTGAAGGTGTAGGAACCACCATCACCACCGCTTGCGCTCATGGTTACAGCAGTGATCGGCGTGCCCTTTACTGCGGTGATAGATACGCAGTTGGCCGTGGGCGGTGTAATACATGTAGCGCTGCTATTCTTGGTAATAACTACCTGACTACCAGCCCCCGTCGCGTTGCAAGTAAGGGTTGAGGTGGAAGGTGAACCGACTGGCATATAGCTGCCGGTAATAGTTGCGGTTGCGGTTGTACCAACAAAAGTTAGATCAGTCGGAACGCCGGTCAATGTAGTATCGGGAGAGTGGCTGCAGGTGATGTTTTTCAGATTCTCGGTACCGGTATTGGTAATTGTGGCTGAGAACTGGATTGGCCCCTGGCCTACGGCATCGGTGCAGGTTTCGGTGAGGTCGAAATGAGGACCGGCAGTAACGCCAACCGTACCCTTGGCGTTACCCTGAAAACCGACGGTAAAATTTCCGTTAAAAGATGAATTTTCACTGGTTAAGGTAATGCCAATATCCCCATTTTTGTAGAGATCAAACATCACGCCGCCAGTAGGCATAAAACGAAAATCATATGAATCTGTCGTGCCACCATTATAAAAACCAAATCGGGTAATCTTTCCGGTCAGAAGGGTTCCACTATATGCTGGACCAGTATATAACCCGCCAGTATTTATAACCCCGGTAATAGTTATTTGATCACCAGGTACATCAGGGACAAGATTACCGGCATTGTCCACATGAACCTGGATTTTTAAATCCTTTACATTGAGAACAGGGGTTTTATATACAATTGGCAAATTTGGTGGTGGAGGTGGCGGCGGAGATGGCGCCCAAAAATAGCTTGTCGGCGTTCCCGAAACAGTTAACAGCCCGGTGTTCGGATCAAAGGTTGTGCCGCTATTTGGGCTTGGACTGCTCAAACTGTCAAAGGTGATTAAGGGGTATCCCGGTTGCACCCCAAGCAACGCCGCAAATGCGCTCCCGCTAAAAACAGCAATTGTGGCCACAAAAAGTATCGCTGCCAGAAGTACTCTCTTGTTCATCCCGTTTACCCCCATTTATAATCCACATGCTCCGGACAATCATTATGTAAAAAGCCGCCATACAAAGCGGCTCTTACAAAATAGTTCTCTTAACTATTCCTATGACTTCCGCTTACGCAGGAAACAAAACCCACCAGCTCCCAAAAGTAGCAGACACACGGATGATGGCTCCGGAACCGGGGTTCCCACGTCGGCACTTGCACTGAGGGAGCTGAAGTCAGAACCGAACCCATTGATTGATGAGTCAAAACCGCTGGCACCGAGAATGATGCCTCCTAGTGAACCGTAATCGCCCTGGTAATCGCCACTGGTCGGTGTGAAAAGGAAATTGAGCACAGGATTGCCCACGGTGAAATCAAGTTTTGTCAAAGATCCTATTAGTAGATAATTGCTCAGTGTATAGTCATAAATATACATTGATCCACCAGTCGCTAAATTTCCAAAAGAGTCTATTGTTGCATCCAGTCTGAAGCCTATAGTGTCAGTAACAGGAAGGCCATTGTATTTTTCAGCAAATCCATATGCTAAAAAATTGCCGCTTGAGTAATCGACGGTAACAGGAGCAACTTTAAAATCAGGGGTCGAATTCAGTAGAAGTGCATACGACGTCTGACTCATTGCTCCCAACAGCAGAGTTGCACAAACACCCAACAGCAAACCTGCCTTCATCATTCCACTAATTCTTTTTTCCTGTGCCATTTGTAGCCCCCTTTTTTACAACAAATTATATTTTTATTTTTTAAGCATTAATAAAACGTGCTTCACCCTCTTACCACCCGATACCTGCGACACCTATGGCGCCATTGTTAAAGTTCTGCGCAAAATTGCCTGTGAAGCCACTCTGCCCAAGAATGACTTTAATGGCCGGGCCAAATTGGGTGAACATCGCTCCGTCACTGGTATCGAACTGAAATTCCACTGCTCCTCCTGCTTCGCCGTAGCCAAGAGCGCTGATATTTCCAACCAGCAGTTGTCCCTGGCCGATACCAAGCGAAGGCACTTCTCCGGTGATTGTAAGAGTTCCCGACAAAATGTCTCCGCTGTTTGAAATAGCAGCCGTTATTTCAAACTGACCGTTTATTACCTGGGTAGGCGTATCTGTTCCATTCTTGATGTGCTCGGCAAAACCTCTGGCAGTAAACATCTGGCTTGCTGCATCATAGTTGACCTCTATTGCGTCGGAAAACATATCAGGAGAGGGTTGCAATGTGAGATCCAGCGGCCTCGCCTGTGCAGATTCCGTGATCAACCCCAACGACAACAGCATCATCGCGACTGTTAGCGCCCAGCCAAAACCTTTAGCAAATCGCATGAGTACCATGATCTTTTTCATTCTCGTCCTCCCAAAATCGGGGCAGCTTAATACTGCCTGACAACTTAATTGGTTTTTAATTAGCGGCTAACATCTAAGCAATAAAAATGCCTACCCTGCAACTGCTTAATATCAGTGGCATAACTGCCCTCACATTTATAATTTTTAGTAATTGTAAATATTTCCGACATTTCTTTGTGAGGGACAGCAGGCAGCATAGAGGGCGGGGCTATATATTACAGAAGCTAATCTCATCCTTTTTCAGAATAACTACAAATTTCCTGCTTTCGATTGAGAGACAGCAGACTCCTTTACCCCAGGATCCTTTCCATCCGGATCGGGTAGGAGGCGGAATTACTTCCGCCGTCCTCCCACCCCACCGTGCGTACGGTTCCGTACGCGGCGGTTCATAAAGTGTTGAAGTCGGTGCTGGTCTATGAATGACACCAGCCACAATTGTCGAAGTAGGATTTCGGAACAGCTTTATTCATATGCGCGGCCCCTGCATTCCACCAGGGGCCGTGGCCTTTTCTGGTCGACCGCCATGCCGTTGCCTCCGATAATCCGCTGGTGCCGATGGGTCATTACTGTCTTTATCGGCCGGATCATTGCCAATGACACTGCGAGGCTGAGCGGGCTCAAGCCCGGGAGCCACGGTTGGTGTAACGTTTGTCGATTAATTGACGCACCTTTCCACCATGCTAGACTTTATGAAAAGACGCCACTCGCTCCGGTTCTAACCAGGAGGCCCAATGGCTACAAATACACTTTCTCTCCAGGACTTCAGCGCACCTGCCACTCTCGATTCAGAATCGATTCTATTGGTCGGGACCGCCACAACAGTCATTAAATGCGGTGGCTTTACCATACTTACTGATCCCAATTTTCTGCATGCCGGCGACCATGCCCATATCGGCTATGGCCTCACCTCAGAGCGGCTACGTGACAACGTTCATTACCTTCATCACGGTGATACATATACCTGACGTAACTGGATGAATTGCTTGAAATCATGACTTCGGAAGGAGAAAAGCATGGCTAATCTAATGTACATGTCTCGACGCGAGTTGCTCGCGGCTGCTGCGGCATTAACGGTTATGTCCTGTATTCCGAAAGGCTTGTTTGCTGCAATGGTCAAAGGGGAGATGCCTTACCGCAAGCTTGGTCGTACGGGGGAAAAGGTGTCCCTCATCGGTCTGGGAGGTTTCCATATCGGCAAACAGGCAGACGAGAAGGAGAGTATTGAGATCATTCGCACCGCCATCGATAATGGCGTCAACTTCATGGACAATTGCTGGGATTATAATGAGGGCAAAAGTGAGGTCCGCATGGGTAAGGCCTTGCAAGATGGCTATCGCAACAAGGTATTTCTGATGACCAAGATTGATGGGCGGGATCGTAAAACAGCCGCAAAACAGATCGACGAGTCACTGCGACGGCTGAAGACCGACCGAATTGATTTGATGCAGATCCACGAAGTTATTCGTTTGTCGGATGTGGAAAAGAGCTTTGCACCCGCAGGAGGACTGGAGGCACTTCTGGCTGCAAAACAGGCCGGCAAAATTCGCTATATCGGCTTTACCGGTCACAAAAGCCCAAGCATTCATCTAAAAATGCTTGAAACTGCTGCCAAGCACGAGTTTGTGTTTGATGCAGTGCAAATGCCGCTTAACGTGATGGACGCACACTATGACAGCTTCGAAAAAAACGTACTTCCAGTGGCGCTTAAACACAACATTGGCATCCTCGGAATGAAATCAATGGGATCTCCCTATATCCTGGAGAGCAATACAGCATCACCGGTGGAGTGCCTGCACTACGCCATGAGCCTTCCAACCAGTGTAGTCATAACGGGATGCGATTCTTTGGTCATTCTCAAACAGGCTTTGAAGGCAGCCAGAGAGTTTCGACCGTTCACAGAACAGCAAGTGGCCGCTCTGCTCAGCCGCACTACCGAAGCAGCACTCAAAGGTAAATATGAGCGGTACAAGACGAGCGATTATTTCGACGGAACCCACCATCATCCTGAATGGCTTGGGCCTGCCAGAGAAAAGAGCGTTTTGTAGGAGAGTAGAATGAGGGAAGACTTAATAGTGGCATGTCCTGAGTGCGACCTGCTCCAACGGATGGTTCCCCTGCATGTCGGTGGAACTGCGCGATGTTGTCGCTGCTTCTCGATTCTCTATAAAAACAAAAAACATGGGCTGGAGATGGCGTTGGCGTTGATCATGACGGCAGCTTTCTTTTATATAATTGCTAATACCTATCCCGTTCTGTTTTTGGAGAAACAAGGTATACGAACCGCCTCCACGCTTGCACAAGCGGTCGGTACACTGTGGGGACAGAATATGAGAATCATGGCGACTGCTGTAATGATTACGGCAATAGGCGCCCCAGGAGTTGAAATAACCCTTCTTCTTTATATCCTGTTTTCCCTGAGACGCCGCAGAATTTCCGGAAGGATGCCTCTCCTGGTCAAGTTACTGCACAAAGTAAGGCCATGGCAGATGCTGGAAGTGTTTATGCTTGGGGCGCTCGTCTCATTTGTTAAATTGGGCGGCATTGCCACTGTAATGCCAGGTATCGCACTCTGGGCCTATGCGGTTTTAACCATCTTGCTTGCTGCTGTTACGGTTTCTTTGGATGAACAGACCCTTTGGAGCTATTTCAGGCAGGGCACTGTCCTAAGCAATGGAAAACCACAATGACTCAAAACAATGCAACAGCATTTGAGCTTAATATTGTGTCATGCCAGGAGTGTGGACTTCTGGTCCGAAACAGTCCCTCCCCTGCAAATTCATGTCCGCGCTGTGCAACCGCTCTTTACCCACGAAAAGTGCACAGTGTATCCCGAACCTGGGCATTAATGCTGGCTGCCGCCATCCTTTATATCCCGGCCAATCTGCTTCCGATCATGGTGACAACCTCATTGAACGGGACCCAAAGGGATACCATTTTAAGTGGCATAATCTCGCTCTGGACATCAGGATCTTGGGGTATCTCCGTAATTGTCTTTATTGCGAGTATAACCGTTCCTCTCCTGAAGATTTTCGTACTGGCCCTGCTTCTATATGGAACACAAAGACGACCGGGATGGCAGCCGCAACAACTGACACGTCTTTATCGCTTGGTTAAAGTTGTGGGGCGATGGTCAATGCTGGATATCTATGTGATTACCATTCTGACGGCTTTGGTCCAGTTTCCTATGGTCGCTCGGGTTAATGTCGGACCAGCGGCTATCCCCTTTGCAGCCGTAGTGGTGCTGACAATGCTGGCAACGATGCAATTCGACCCACGCCTTATCTGGGACGCTTGCGACAAGCGAGATGGGCATGACAGAAAAACAGAATAAACATAATGAACTGCCGGAGGCCGTCGCAGCGCCTAAGAGCCGTTTTTCCATCCAACTGGTTTGGCTAGTTCCATTGGTGGCGGCACTTATTGGAGGAAGTCTGGCCATTAATGCATGGTTAGACCATCGACGTGCAATCACTATCAGTTTCAAAAGTGGTGAAGGGCTGGAAGAAAATCAGACAAAAATAAAGTACAAAGATGTTCAGATCGGGGAGGTCAAGAAAATAGCACTGGCCAATGATCGCTCCCGGGTTCTTGTAACTGCCCATATAGATAGGGAAGCAAAAGGATTATTGGTGGAGGACACCAGCTTTTGGGTTGCACGTCCCAGAATCACCGGATTGAATGTGTCGGGCCTGGGCACCCTGAAGGAAGGACCCTACATAGCCATTGATGTTGGGAAATCGGACAAACCGCGGAAGGTTTTTGCTGGGCTTGAAGTCCCCCCGGCGGTATCAACCGACGAGCCTGGCAGTAGATTTACTCTCCATGCGGCGAACCTTGGCTCTCTGAACATTGGTTCACCAGTACTTTACCGCCGCATTCAAGTGGGACAGGTTGAAACTTTTGAACTAGATAAAGAAGGTAAAGGTGTATTACTGACCGTTTTTATTAAAGCCCCACACGACCGGCATGTGATGTCGGAAAGTTTTTTTTGGCAAGCGAGTGGCATCGATGTTCAGCTCAGCACCAGTGGAGTGAAAATTGATACGGAATCTTTAGCATCAATTCTGGTGGGCGGTATTGCTTTCGATTCCCCGGATAAAAAAAATAATATACGAGCAAACGGCAATACCAGTTACACCCTCTATACCAACCGCGATGAGGCTTTAAGAAATACAAAAGAGGCAATACCATTCACGATGATGTTCAGACAATCGGTACACGGTTTGTCCATTGGTGCAGCAGTTGAATTTAAAGGAGTACCTGTAGGGGAAGTGACAAAAATCAACATTGATTCTAAAACAAACCATTCATTCGCTATTCCAGTAGAGGTGATACTACATCCGGCGCGCTTTCGACCAGATACTATCGGGGCAGGAACCACAGAAAACAATAATCACCTGATTGTGCTCATAAATAACGGATTGCGCGCGCAATTAAAGAAAGGAAATCTTTTAACAGGTCAGCAATATATCGATCTAGATTTCTCAGGCAGTGGATCGGTTGTGACAACAAGCTCAGACACCAAACAGTTTCCAGTTAAAGATAGCCATGGGAAAGATCTGCAGGATACGTTTCAAAGAGTTGCTGAAAAAATAGAAAAATTACCAGTTGAAGAACTAACAAACGATGTGAGAAATTCAGTCAAGAAGCTTGAAAAAGCGCTTCAAAGTGTTGACCACTTAGTAAAGAAACTCGACCGGGAGGTCACACCGGAATTAAGGGACACCTTAAGATCAGCCCGAGAAACATTGGGAGAAGCGCGTGCAGTTTTATCTACCGGTTCCCCACTTCAATCTGATTTGCAAGAAACATTACGGCAACTTAGTCGGGCAGCGGCTTCGCTGGGAGTGCTGGCAGACTACCTTGAGCAGCACCCCGAATCAGTTATCCGTGGCAAGTCTAAAGATTAAACTTCAGGCAGAGAAATATTATAAACGAAACTGCCCATACAAACGCAAACAGCCCCATCACTTTGTAGTGAAGGGGCTGTTTTAATTATTCCCGGCGGCGACCTAATCTCCCACA
>NZ_JAHDYS010000050.1 GCF_018531195.1 Pelotalea chapellei
ACACCGACCGATGCTGTCAACTATTCTACTGCATCAGCTACGGTTTCGCTGACGGTCAGCACCAAGACAACTCCAACCATTACCTGGGCAACTCCGGCAGCGATCACTTACGGTACTGCCCTCTCCGCTACTCAGCTGAATGCTACATCCGGCGGAGTTGCCGGCACATTCACTTACTCTCCAGCCATCAGTACTGTATTAAATGCAGGTTCACAAAATCTGACCGCTACGTTCACACCAACAGATACAACAACCTACAACACCACAACCAAGACCGTGACTCTGACCGTGAACAAGGCGGCAGCAACGGTCACTCTGGCAGGATTGACCGCTACCTATAACG
>NZ_JAHDYS010000051.1 GCF_018531195.1 Pelotalea chapellei
TATGGTCGTCCGGTTCTAGTGGCTCGGCGGATGGCGTCGTCAGTTTCTTCATCTGCATCTCTAACGAACTCCGCATAGCACTCCGTTTCTCGGATGACAACCATGGAGTTGCATCCAGCAGTGGGTTGTCTGAACCGGTAATGTGCGCTTTGGCGCTGGACCAGCGATATAACTCAGCACTAGCCGCCAAAGCAACTTTCATTGGGTTTCTCTCGATATAGCGAGCTACTGACCAAAGATACTGATC
>NZ_JAHDYS010000052.1 GCF_018531195.1 Pelotalea chapellei
TCCGGCAACGCAGGCGAAGAAGGAATGAGTCTCTTTGCAGCAATCTTTCTGGCCTTTGCAGTGCTGATCGTCATGTTTCAACTGGTGCCGGGTGTGATGCTGTTTGTCGGCATGATCAAAGGGATTTTCTCCAGCGAGAAAAAAGCTGCAGAAGGTATCAGCAAATCCTGATCGCAGCACATTCTCCTGCAGATATGCGAGGGTGACATCATGCAAGGACTTCTAATTGTTGATG
>NZ_JAHDYS010000053.1 GCF_018531195.1 Pelotalea chapellei
CTTTCCGTTGCAATTACCTATGCAGGTAGTGCGACTGCTCCGACTGCAGCAGGTTCTTACGCAGTAGTTGCTACGGTTTCCGATGCCAATTACACTGGTACCGCTAACGGTACACTCGTGATTGCCAAGGCTACTCCAACCATTACCTGGGCAGTTCCTGCTCCGATCACCGTAGGAACAGCACTTTCTGCAACACAGCTTAACGCTACTGCCAACGTTCCGGGTAGCTTCG
>NZ_JAHDYS010000054.1 GCF_018531195.1 Pelotalea chapellei
GCAGAGTAACTTCAGTAGTGCCGCTTATGTGATTTCAGTAGGTTATGTTGAAGTTACTCAGAAGTCAGATCGTCGCATCCCGGAGAAAACCCCGCGGAGGCAGCCCCCTCTCTATCTCTCCCCCGCTGGGGGAGAGCATGCCTTGCCCTCTCCCTGTGGGAGAGCAACTGTGTTAGGTGTCAAGAGGTGTTATGTGTGTTGCATGAAATTCGGGTCCCACGGCACCATGTTT
>NZ_JAHDYS010000055.1 GCF_018531195.1 Pelotalea chapellei
TCCAGGATCTGGTAGGTATGGGTCACCACCTCGGGCATCATCATGCCCCACAGACGCATGCCCCTGCCGCGCAGCTCAAGATTGAAGTTCCTCAGCTCCTTCAGAGTAATCTTGCCATCTCCATCCCTGTCCACCAGACGTTTGACATCCCCCTCAGCCGGATTCAATTTGGTCAGTTCATCGTATTCCGCCGACTTGAAATCAGCCAGCTTGTCACCCCCCTTGCG
>NZ_JAHDYS010000056.1 GCF_018531195.1 Pelotalea chapellei
CGACAAAGCTGTTTCCGTTTCCGGCACTGCAAGAATATGGATATGGTTGTCCATCAGACAATAGGCCCAAATGGATAAGTGATATCTTTGTGCGTATCCTGATAGCAATTTTAAATACATCTGCCGATCTTCGTCATCGAAAAAGACAGTAGAAACTAGGGACACTTCCCAGTTTTTTGTGGCCTTCCCGGTTTTTTGGGTCTTACTGGCTGATTTAATTGAAA
>NZ_JAHDYS010000057.1 GCF_018531195.1 Pelotalea chapellei
AAGCCCAGAGGGCAGTCGTGCTGCCATGTCCCGTGCACCGTTGTTAAGGAAAACCATACCCTCTACCTCTGAATATATGTATAGACCGGAGTCAAGGGTTACAGATGTTCGGGGACATAGGTAACAGTTTTTTCTTTAATGTTTGATGTCATTAAGGCTTATCTCTTTCAGCTTTTGATGGCAAAAATGAACTGAATAGATGCCATCGGTGTTC
>NZ_JAHDYS010000058.1 GCF_018531195.1 Pelotalea chapellei
TCGTCAAGAAGCTTGCGAAACATTTCAACGCCGGTTACAGTCGTTTTAGAAGTAGCTTTCATACCTACAACTTCAACTTCTTCGCCAACTTTTACAATTCCGCGCTCGACACGACCTGTGGCAACTGTACCACGTCCGGAGATGGAGAATACATCTTCAACCGGCATCAGGAACGGACGGTCAATAGCACGCTCAGGTTCAGGGAT
>NZ_JAHDYS010000059.1 GCF_018531195.1 Pelotalea chapellei
CACCGTACCTGAAACCGGAGTATAGACGAAGGTTCCGGCAACAGTTGATGAAGCATTTAACTGGGTAGCAGAAAGAGTAGTTCCAACAAACACCGGAGCCGGAGCTGCCCAGGTAATGGCCGGAGTGGCCTTGGCAATCACGAGCGTACCGTTAGCTGTACCAGTGTAATTAGCGTCGGAGACCGTAGCAACTACTGCGTAAGA
>NZ_JAHDYS010000005.1 GCF_018531195.1 Pelotalea chapellei
ACCTCCTGGGATAACGTTTATAGGGCAGTCTCTGAGTCTCTGAGTCGCTGAAGATGCCTCCTCCGTGACTCCGAGGCGCCGATACTTCGAGACTGTTTCTCAATGTGCATGTTCAGTTTTATGCGCCCCCTCGTGCTCTTCCTCACCATGTTCTACCTTTTCCCATCCATTCCACATCGGCTTGAAGTATGCCAGCGGCGTATGCCCGAGAGTTGCCAGGTAGATGTGCACGAACAGGAATGCGCAGAAGCTGCAGGCAATCAGGAAGTGAGCACTGACCAGGGTCTTGATCCCCCCGATGATCAGGATGAACTCCCGCATCGGTGCAATGTACATCAGGGCAGCACCCGACACGATCACCAGTGGCAAGAGCACCAGCATGATCATCAGATAGGCCGCCTTCTGCATCGGATTGAACTTGCTGTCCGGCGTAGCGTGATGGGGGTTGGGGCGCCCCAGGAAATAATGGAAGAAATAGAAGAATGCCTGGCGGAAGACGCCTCTCGTAATGTCGTCAATGGTGGGAATGTACAGCTTCACCAGCGTCCCTGCCACCAGCATGTAGTACAAAAGCCAGAGCGCATAGGAAATGGAGACCACCACACCCGCGGTATTGTGCAGGCTGATGGCCGCCTTGTAGGTGCCGAAGATATTGGCGTGGTCCGGAAAGCGGATCTGCAGCCCGGTAATGCAGAGAGTAACAATCCCGAAAGCGTTCAGCCAGTGCCAGATCCTGACCGGCATGGGGGTAAGGTAGATGTGCTCGGTATGTTTCATGGTCAGTGTCCCTGTCCCTTTCTGTTCTTTCTGGTCAAAAACCGGAGCGTCCCATGGCCGACCGGCATCATTAGGCCACCCACAATGATCAGCCCGCCGACAATATTGAGCGCCGTACTGCGGGTGGAACCCATCATGTAGAAATCAGGCGTCCCGTAGAGCAGGTCCATGACAGCGCCATTCTCAACCGGCACTCGTGTCACCCTGCCGTTCTTCTCGGGAAACGCCACATAACTGGTCTGCATCGCCTGGGGACCTGATGCATGGCAGAAGGAACAGTCCCAGCGGTTATCCAGGATCTGGTAGGTATGGGTCACCACCTCGGGCATCATCATGCCCCACAGACGCATGCCCCTGCCGCGCAGCTCGAGATTGAAGTTCCTCAGCTCCTTCAGAGTAATCTTGCCATCTCCATCCCTGTCCACCAGACGTTTGACATCGCCCTCAGCCGGATTCAATTTGGTCAGTTCATCGTATTCCGCCGACTTGAAATCAGCCAGCTTGTCACCCCCCTTGCGGTTTTGAATGGTCATCGTAATCACATAATTCTTCGAACCTGTATGGCAGGTGATGCAGGGCAGCGCCTCGATGTGCAGATCGGCCTGGGGCAGCCATTTGGAGTGTGTCTTCACCGTAGTCGCCGGATCGTGGCACTTGGCGCACTTGCGGTTGATGTTATCCCCTGAATCCATCAATGCAGGCTTGACCTCATGGGGATTGTGGCAATCGTTGCAGCTCGCCTTGGTACTGTGCAGGGCTGTCGCATACTCCGTATGTATCGGAGCATGACATTCCTTGCAGACCGCCTTCGCCGGCTTGCTGCCGTCATGGGGATGGCGCGGGGTAACCGACGTGTGGCAGGAATCGCAGCCGATTACCGCATGGGTGGTAGCAGCGAACTTGGCCGGATCAACAAACAGGCGCTCTCCCCCCTGGCTGGCGATATCCTTGCTGCCGTGGCACCCGAGGCAGGTGTCATTAGCGCCAGAGGCCGCCGAAGCAGGAGCAACGACGGCCATGAGCAGAACCAGAATGAAAAGACCCGATACAATGGTGCAGCACATATCTCTCTTCACAGGAACTCCTTTCAGTGAATCGGTAACGGAGAAGCGGAAAAGCAGGGAACGGGGTGAAGGGGTAATGAGGTAACGAGGAGATGGGGGAAGGGGGTGCCCCCGTCTCCCCGTTACCTCGTCTCCCCGTATCCTTATTTATGCGCCTTTGCCTCTGCCGGTGTTTCCTTGCGGACTCCCTTGATAATGCCGAACAGCATCAGGATGGCCGGCATGATCTGCAGCGCGATGATCAGAGCACAGAAGCCGAGAAAGATGTACACGAACAATCCGCTGGTGTCCTCACGGCCTCCGGCTGCATACGCGCTGGAAACGGTTGCGAGACTTGCGAGCAGTGCATTTAAAAGTGCTGTGGTTCTCATGGCGGCTCTCCTTTTGTATACAGTATACTATTAATTACCTCTTATTTTTAAAAATGTCCAATGTTCTTGAAGGCACACTCGACCGCCTGGTGGATCTCTTCACGGTCTGCCGTGTTCTGGGGTTTAAGTGCATGATAGAAGATGCCTTCCTTGCGTAACTTGCGGATCAGCGGCAGTGAAGTCTCTGCTGCCACAAGGATGATGTTCAGTTTCTGGTTGCACTGTTTGAGCAGAGGGATGATGTCTGCCGCTCCCAGGTCATCGATCCTGTTGCCAAGCAGGACAACCTGGGCTGTTTTCTTGAGGATGCCGTAGAGGGCGCTGGACAGCGAGCTTGTTGCTGTTACCGTATAGCCCTCATCGATGAAGATGTCGGCCATCATCTTCCTGCTATCCCTGTCGTCATCAACAATTAGAAGTCCTTGCATGATGTCACCCTCGCATATCTGCAGGAGAATGTGCTGCGATCAGGATTTGCTGGTACTTTCTGCAGCTTTTTTCTCGCTGGAGAAAATCCCTTTGATCATTCCGACAAACAGCATCACACCCGGCACCAGTTGGAACATGACGATCAGCACTGCAAAGGCCAGAAAGATTGCTGCAAAGAGACTCATTCCTTCTTCGCCTGCGTTGCCGGAAGCCAAAGCCTTGGTTGCGGGTACCAGAAGAGCTGCGATGGTTGCGTATGAGGTTTTCATGACAATCTCCTTTCCTGTGCAGCGGATATGTATCTGAAGCTAAGTAGTTTGTTGGTGTTGTCTTGGTATTAGCATTGGCCGTGCCAAGTTAAATTGTAGAAAGGACGGTGGCCCTAAATAACTGAAACATATATATAAAATAGCAAAAGTGATAGTAGTGAACCAATGGATAGGTCACATAAGGAATAGTTTTGATATACAGTGAAGGAGGAGTTGCGAGAGGGGAATTTGGATGTAAGTTGCTGAAACTTAGATAGATATAACAATATCTTCAGCCAGAGAGGAATGTATAGTGGGCTTATACATGTCTGGTGTTTGGAATTATTTTATTGATTTAATAAGTTTTTGCGAATACTAAGTAGTTGACTTGGTTGGAATTATAAAGGTATAAAATAAAAATTGTATACAAATTAAGGGCCTGCGACGTGGAAAGGGGAGTGCATGGAACGAATCAATATTTTGATTATTGATGATGAAGCAGTCATCAGGGACGGTTTAAAACGCATACTGAGCAATGACCGTTTCGAAGTCGAGACATGCAAGAGTGGCCATAGTGCTCTGGAACTTATGCAGGTACGTACGTTCGATCTGATCATTACTGATCTCAAAATGCCCGGAATGAACGGCATAGAGGTGCTGAAGGCGGTAAAAGCCCTACAGTCCGATGTTCCAGTGATTATGATTACCGGCTATGCGAGTGTAGATACTGCTGTGGATGCCATGAAACATGGTGCTGCGGATTATATTGCCAAACCTTTCAAGGCTGATCAGATTATTGAATTGGTCGAGCGGACGCTGGAACGTCGCAATGTGTTATTCGATGAGGTTTACCTTAAGAAGGAAATCTCCAGCCATCACGGCTTTGCAAGCTTCGTGGGAGAAAGTCGTGAAATGCAGAAAGTATATCGCCGCATCATGCAGGTCGCACCTACTGACAGCACTGTGCTTATAACTGGTGAAAGCGGCACAGGAAAAGAGCTTGTTGCTCGGGCCATACACCAGAACAGTGCACGACGAGATCAGCCTTTTGTGGCTGTCGACTGTTCTTCACTGGCTGAAAATCTTCTGGAAAGCGAACTGTTTGGCCATGTAAAAGGATCTTTTACCGGAGCGGTCCAGACAAAGGTCGGTCTCTTCAAAGTGGCGGATAACGGGACTTTATTTCTGGATGAAGTTTCGAATATAAGCATGTCCACCCAGGCCAAACTGCTGCGGGTGCTTCAGGAGCGCCAGGTGACTCCCATCGGAGGTATACAGCCCATTCCAACCAATATTCATCTGGTTGCAGCTACAAACCGCAACTTGAAGGAGATGGTGAGCGAAGGAACTTTCAGGGAGGATCTTTATTTCCGTCTCAACATAATACCGATCGAACTCCCTCCTCTCCGTGAGCGCAAAGGAGATGTACCGCTTCTGATCAGTCATTTTTTTAAGAAATTCACTGAAGAAATAGGAAAGGATGTCCGCGGTCTCTCGCCCGATGCAATGGCCATGCTGGAAGGCTACTCTTTTCCCGGCAATGTGCGGGAATTGGAGAATACGATCGAGCGAGCTGTAGTCCTGACAGAAGGAGACATAATCACTAAAGACGATCTGGAACTGTTTGGAGCAAAACCTTTGGTTGTGGAGCAGGTGGAATTTGAAGGGTACGTGCCATCTAACTCCGATGAACTTAAAGAAATGAAGCGTCACATTCGGGAACGCTCGGTGGAGGATATTGAAAAAGCTTTTGTAATGGGCGCTCTCGAGCGGAACAACTGGAATATAACACGGGCCGCCGAAGAAACCGGCATGCTGCGGCCTAATTTTCAAGGGATGCTCAAACGGCTGGGGATTTCTGCCCGTGCCCAGCAGGAAAGATAAATCCATTTAAAATACTGTCGTCACAATAAAAAACCCGGGGAGGCAAATCCCCGGGTTTTTTATTTCAAGCTTTGTTTCCCGATCAAATCATTATGTCGTCAAGGAATCCATTGTCGTACACCGGAAGTGAGATAGTGAAAGTTGTTCCTTCTCCCAACCTGCTTTTTACCTCGATCTTCCCGCCGTTATTCTCAACTATCCCATAAGATATGGAAAGCCCCAGCCCAGTACCGTCCGCCTTAGTAGTGAAAAAAGGGTCAAAGATGTGATTCAGGTGCTCCGCATCAATGCCATGCCCTGTATCCTTTATTTCTGCACAGGCAAATCCGTCATCATTGATCATGCAAGTACGGATAGTGAGAGTCCCGCCACTGGGCATGGCATGGCTGGCATTAATAAACAGGTTCACGAACACCTGCTGAACCTGGTTGGGGTCCACCAGTATGTCCGACATATGCCCTGAATAATCTTTGATGATTGATATTTCACTAAAGGTTGGTTGCTTGTGAACCAGGGTTACTACTTTATCCAGTAACGCATTCAGGGAGACTGCTTCTTTACGCGGCACTGCTTCACGAGAGAATTCCAGAAGTCTACTGACAATGTCGGCACAGCGTTGGCTTTCAGAGGTGATCCTTTCAAGATCAGGTTTCAGTTCCGGATCGAGTCTTTTATCCGCGGTCAGAATGGAAGAATAGAGGAGCACTCCTGTCAAAGGATTGTTTATTTCATGGGCGATACCCGCAACCAGTTTTCCCAGTGAAGCGAGCTTTTCCGAGCGTCGTAGCTGGGTTTCTATCTTTTTGATCTCTACGGTTCTTTCTTCAACCTTTTCTTCAAGATTATAGCCCCATCTGGTTAATTCCTCATGCGCCATCTTAAGATTTTCAGTCATACGATTGAGTGCTTTGGCGAGTTCTCCCAGTTCATCACCCGAAGCAGCAGGTACCCTTGAATTAAGATCCCCGGCTGAAACCAGGGTAGTATGCCGCACCAGTCGCTGGACGGGACGATTAACCAGCCGTTGAGTTAGAAACGTCAGACTGCCGCCGGTAATGAGAAGCATCACGCATGCGATAACGAAAAACTGTGCATGATATTCCTGAGTTTTCAAGCGCATGTTGGCCATTGATACTTCTATATCCAGTAAGCCTAATACTTTTTGATTTTCCTGGTGAAAATGACATGAGGCAACAGCGCATGTGGGCTGATTATAGATTGCGTTGGTAAGCCCAAGCATCTCTTTGCCTTCAGAATTGGTAAACAGGCGGCTTCGATGCATAGTGGATGCATAGAGTTTGGGATCCTTACCTTTGTGGCACATGGCACAAGCTTCAGCACTTTTATCAATTACGGTACCAATTTCCTTATTGTTGCTTGAGTAGGCAATTCTACCTTCACGATCTATCAGCCGGATATGATCCACGCTTTTGCCTTTACCGATCCTGTCGATCATTTTGTAAAGACTTTCCTTATCATTCTTGAGCATGGCATCGTAGGCACTCTGGTTGATGATCTCGGCCATCTGGTCAGCAGTGGAGATGGAATACTCCTGCATGACTTTTTGGAAATTTTTCACATTGAGATAATCAAGGAGAACCATGAAACCAATTAGTATAAGGGATGTGGCCAGGGTGAGCTTGACGATAAGACTGTGACGTTTTTGCATGAAGCCCTCTCTGTTAAATAATTTTAAAGTTGAATACATCCTTTCCAGCCAAGAGTCAAGGAGCGACTTGTTTGGCAATGTTGACTAGTTGGTATTCTGAACTAGAATTTTTAAAGCAGGAGACAGGTGATTATTCCATTGATAAAAGGAGATCGATCCATGAGAACAGTCAAAAGATCTATTTTTGCACTTGCCGCGCTCGTTGCTTTGTCAGGGATGGCATTGAGCACAGGGTGCAACAAGAAAGAAGGTGCAACCGGAGGTGGCACTGGTGGCAGCACCGGGTATGGCACAACACGCGGATCTGGCACCGGCGGCGGCACAGGCGGTAGCATCGGGTCAGGTACTGGTGGAAGCACCGGCTATGGAACTACAAGCCCATCCGGATCAGGCACTAGCGGCAGCGGCACGGGCGGCAGCACTGGCTACGGTACAACCGGTACAGACACTGGATCCGGTATGGGTGGAAGTTTGGGTGGTACGGGCAGCGGCAGCGGTACTGGCGGTGGCATGGGTGGTACAGGCAGCGGCAGCGGTACTGGCGGTGGCATGGGGGGCAGCGGCGGAATGGGAGGCTCTACCGGTGGCGGAACTGGCGGAAGTGGTGGCGGGAGGTAGAAGCATCACTATGGGCGAGGCACGCCTCGCCCTTGCCTGACACGCATGAAGCAAAGCTCAAGCCCTTTTAAAGGTTGCCTTTTAAAGGGCTTGTTTTTTATGGTTCTCAAGGTCTTCCTTGTGTAGGGCAGTATTAAGGGCAAATGCAGCTTCTGCTCCCTCGGCCGCAGCTATTATTGCCAGTTGAATCGATTTGGCTGCGTCACCTGCCACAAAGAGACGTGACCTTGTCTGCTGGAACTTTCCAGTTTCAACTTCACCCACCGGTGTTATGGTGCAACCCAGTTTTCCAGCCAGTGGAGAGGCCTGAGACTGGGATGGATAAAAGAACAGCGCTCGGCGTGTCAGCAGGGTGTCGTCCTGGAAGCGTATTTGAAACATGCCGCCGATTTCACCCTCAAGGTTGCGTATTCGCTGGGTAACAACTTTTATTCCATGATGCTCAAGCAGGATCAGTTGATCTTGTGAAGGTGATGTTTTTCCATCGGTGCAAAGGATGACATCATTGCTCCATCCGGTCAGTTCCAGGGCATACTCCACACCAGTTGCGCCTTCAGCATATACTGCCAGCGCCTGATCCCGCAGTTCCCATCCATCACAGTAGGGACAGTGAAATACGTTGTGTCCGTAGTACCTTTCTATTCCGTCAATATCAGGAAGATGATCAACTATGCCTGTTGCTACCAGCAGATATTTACCCTGGTATGTCCGGCCATCTATCAGGCGTACTTCATAACTCTTCTCATGCGCTTCCGCATCAATGATCTCCGCTTCCATCTGTATGACTGATGGATAGGCCTTCAGTTCTTCCTGGATGATGTGGCGAAGCTCAAATGGATTAATGCCGTCCCGAGAAATGAACCCATGCAGGGCCTTTGACGAGCTGTTACGAGGCTTGCCTGTGTCGCAGATCAGGATATTTCTGCGGCATCTTCCCAGAATCAACGCTGCGCTCATTCCGGCAATCCCGCCACCCGCAATGATGACATCAAACATGGGAACTCCTTTTGACAGGCTGGTAAAACTACTACGGGGCCAATCTGCGGTTTTGTTTATCCTCGAAGTATAGGATGGTGAAAAGTGATGTCAAATACAGGCAGGCTCTATGATTTACAGGGAAAGGTGTGCTAAGGTGTGCCTCGCTCTGGCAGCATCTACTGGAAACATGCATCAACATTGGAATGAGGTGAATTATGGTTTTTCACAAGGCACTGCCACTGGTATGTGCGGTTTTGTTATTACTGGTTGTTGGTGGGGCACCACTGACTGGTTTTGCGGCTGGTTTTACGGACTACGATATAACCCTGCAGGAGCTCAATAAGGTCAAGAAGGTGAATCCTAAAAAAGAGAAGAAAAGTCACAAGAAGCAGAGACGTGAAAAAAAAGAACCCCTGCCCGCAGCAACGATGACTGAACCAGCTCCTGGTGTGACTTCTGTGCCCGCTTCACCTGAAACCAGTCCTGCCGGTCCTGCGGCAGTACCACTGAAAGAGGCTGTATCCAAAGACGTACCCGTCACAAAGACCGCGCCCGAGGATACGAGCGGAATAACCCATGATCCCTTCAGTTTTATTGTTACCGGGAAACGCACTGTGCTGCAGGCTGTTGTAGATGGTACCGGAGATATGGCGGCACTCTTCTGCAGGTTCAGTTCTGCAAAGGGCGATGTCTGGGCTCGTGTACCCATGAAACAGGTTGTTAACACCCACTTTACCTATCAGGCTATTCTGCCCGCTCTCGCATCAGAGACACGTACTTTGCGCTACAGTTTTGTAAAAGTTGATTCAAACGGTAAAGAGACGCACAGTCGTGAATATGCTATTTCCGTAAAACCATCCTTTATTGTTCCAGGATGGCAGCAAGATCCCGCCAACGACAAGCTTGAAGTGATTATCGAAAAAAATTCCGGTCCCATGACTGGATTCAGTGACCCCGGTTACCTTCCTGCGGCACCCTGACCATTCCCGTTTCAGCTCTTCTTGATTCCCCTTCTTTTCCTTTTGAATGCCAATGCATTGTCCCCTGATCAGCCCCGCAATTAGCGGCTGATCAGGGTATATATGGTGCGTCAAGCTTTGGTGATGTCAGTTGACAACGCCTGTTTGCATGGTAATTTTTAAACAGAAACATTAATAAATATTTCAAGGAAACGGAGGTTCTATGCGGAAGGGAACGTGGTTAGGAATACTGATCGGCCTGTTGGCTATTGCTTTTGCAATTCCTCTCTTTGCTGCTGATAAAGGGCCGAGCGGAGCTGACAAGAAATTTTTTATGGAAGCTGCAAGTGGTGGCATGATGGAAGTGCAGCTTGGTCAGCTTGCGAGAGACAAGGGGCAAACTCAGGATGTAAAAGATTTCGGTTCCCGCATGGTTACTGACCACACCAAGGCCAATGATGAGCTGAAACAGCTTGCTCAGCAGAAAAACTGGACAATGCCGACAAAGCTTGAGCGCAAACACAAATCAATGATGGATAAAATGCAGAAAGCTTCCGGACCGGAATTCGACAAGCAGTATATGAAGGGTATGGTAAAGGATCATACCAAAGACATTGAGGATTTCAGAAAAGCTACCGAGAAAGTGAAAGATCCTGATCTGAAAGCCTGGGCTCAGAAGACACTTCCGGTATTGGAGCAGCACCTGCAGTTAGCTAAAGATACCGCAGGTAAAGTCGGCGCTGATGTTGGAAAAGCCGGTAAAGCAGAACACTGATAAGGACAATCACAGTTATAGTATTTGACCCTGTAGACAGGGGAAAAAGGTCGCCCAGCAGTAACATGGACGACCTTTTCTTTTAGTTTGGGGATGTAAACTACCTAAAATCCAAAGGAGTCAAAATGGAAACGGCTATGTTTTGCAGACAGTGTGAACAGGCGACACGCGGGATCGCGTGCGACGTAATGGGAAACTGCGGCAAGGACCCGCAGGTGGCGGCTTTGCTTGACCTGATGATTCACGGTCTCCAGGGAGTTGCTGTATATGCTCATCTGGCAAGGGACTTTGGAGCTAAGGACCCGGAAATAGATCAATTCATGCTGAGTGGTCTTTTCACCCGGGTAACAAATGTCAATTTTGACCCCGAAGATATTGCTGCCCGTCTGCGTCGCTGCTATCAAATCAAGGAAAAGGCACGTGCTCTTTTCCAGCAGGCACACCAGCAGCAAAAAGGAGGGCCGGCACCGGAATTCGACGCAGGTCCGGAAGCCTGGAAACCGGCTGAAGATACGGCAGGACTCATCACACAAGGCCGGCAGTTCGGCGTGCTTACCTGGCATCAGGATCCTGATATTCTCTCTACCATCGAGATTCTCATCTACGGATTAATGGGGATGGCAGCTTTTGCCTGGCATGCGACGGAACTGGGGAAAGAAGATGACGAGATTTATGCCTTCATTCACAGATCCCTCGCTGCCACTGTGGACCGTACCAAAACACTGCAGGATTTTGTGGCCCTCTCCATGGAATGTGGAAAGATGAACCTGCGTACAATGGAACTTCTTTATGAAGGCCATGCAGAACGGCTTTCCGCACCCGAACCGATGAAGGTTAACCTGGGCACCAGGAAAGGGAAGGGGATCGTGGTTTCGGGACATGACCTGCCGATGCTGGAGGAGATTCTTCAGCAAAGCGAAGGCAAGGGGATCAATGTCTATACCCACGGCGAGATGCTGCCCGCGAATGGTTATCCGGGGCTGCGTAAATTCAAGCATTTTGCCGGCAATTTCGGCAGTGCCTGGCAGAACCAGACCCGGGAGCTGCCCGATTTCCCAGGGGCGATCATCTTCAATACCAACTGTATTCAACGTCCCGACAAATCCTATACTGATCGGCTCTTCACTTGGGGTGAGGTGGCCTGGCCCGGAATTCGGCACCTCAATGGACATGATTTCACACCACTGATCGAAAAGGCACTTGAGCTTCCAGACCTGGAAGAGAAACCTGGACAGGAGATCATGGTCGGGTTCGGCCATCAGGCGGTGCTCAATGTGGCGGAGCAGGTTGTTGAGGGAGTTAAGAGCGGCGCCATCAAGCACTTCTTCCTCATTGGCGGATGCGACGGCGCCAAGCCGGGGCGCAATTATTTCACCGATCTGGCACAGCAAGTTCCCAAGGATTGTGTGATTTTGACCCTGGCCTGCGGAAAGAATCGTTTCAACCGCATGGAGTTTGGTGATATCGGCGGCATTCCGCGGCTTTTGGATGTGGGGCAGTGTAACGATGCCTATTCCGCCATACGCATCGCCCTGGCGCTGTCTGACGCATTCCAATGCGGCGTGAATGAATTGCCACTTTCCATGTTCCTCTCCTGGTACGAGCAAAAGGCCCACGTCATCCTGCTCACCCTGCTGCATCTCGGGATCAGGGACATCAAGCTGGGCCCATCCCTGCCGGCCTATGTCTCACCCGGAGTGCTGAATTTCCTGGTCGAAAACTTCAATCTTGGTCCTGTCACTTCACCTGAACAGGATCTGCGACAGGCGCTTGGTGCCTGATCTGCTGCTTGTCCTGAATGCACTGAGAAAGCTCACTGCCTGGGCTTTCTCAGTGCATCTTTCCCCTGTCTGATTCTCGTCTCAATGCCTCTCCTGTGATTCGACCCACATCTTTTAAAGCGGTTACCTTCTAGTATGGATGCAACCCGGGATGTATCGAGCTGAACTCGCACTGCCCGGAACTGCCCTGAAAAAGTACGAGGTGACCATGAAAAACAGTAAATTCACTCCCCGGGTGCTGGTATGTATCATTGCAAGTATCATCGTGGTGGGAGCACTCAGTGTTCCTGTCTGGAATCATTTCAAAGCCCCGGAGAAGGATCAGCTCAGTTACACAGCCTTTGTCAAGAAAGTTCAGGCTGGGGAAATAATCAAAGTAAAGATTGAAGGTGATGCCATAACTGCTGACGGTAAAAAGGGAATCACCTACCAGCTTTACAGACCTTTAGATGCCGATCTATCCAAGATGCTGCTGGAAAAAGGGGTAGAATTCTCGGCAAAACCTGCGGCTGCAAATTTCCGGTGGTTCGAGTTCAGTTTCGTACTCCTGGCCCTGCTCCCGCTGGTGGTTATCATGAAGAAAATGGCGGTATTTGGTAAAGGCAAGGTTGCCCAGGTGGATGTTTCCAAGACCACGACTATCTTCACGGATGTCGCTGGAGCTGACGAAGCCAAAACCGACCTGCTTGAAACAGTGGAGTTCCTCAAAGATCCGCGCCGGTTTGCACGACTGGGAGGTAAGATGCCAAAGGGGGTGCTTTTGGTGGGACCTCCGGGAACCGGTAAAACCCTCCTGGCCCGGGCTGTTGCTGGGGAGGCTGGTGTGCCGTTCTTTGCCATGTCTGGATCTGAATTCGTAGAGATGTATGTCGGAGTAGGAGCATCAAGGGTCAGGACGTTGTTTGCGCAAGCCAGGAAAGCAGGTTCCTGCATCATTTTCATTGATGAGCTGGATGCTGTTGGCCGGCGTCGTGACTCTGGCAGTGGCGGTCCCAGTGATGAGAGGAATCAGACCTTGAACCAGCTGCTGGTGGAGATGGATGGTTTTGCGGCTAATCTTGGCATTGTCGTCATTGCCGCTACAAACCGTCCTGAAGTTCTGGATCCCGCGCTTCTGCGACCGGGCCGTTTCGACCGGCAAGTGGTGGTAGGTTCACCGGATATCAAGGGACGTGAAGAGATATTGAAAGTTCATGTGCGCAATGTTCCATTGAATCCACTGGTGGACCTGCGACTGATAGCAAGGGGTACCCCCGGTTTTTCCGGCGCCGATCTTGCCAACGTGGTCAATGAAGCAGCCATCCTTGCAGCCAGGGCAGGTAAGCCTCTGGTGGACATGGAGGATTTCGAGACCGCACGGGATAAGATCCTGATGGGAGCAGAAAAGAAATCAATGGTGTTGTCTGAGCGTGCAAAACAGGGGACAGCTTATCATGAGGCAGGCCATGTCATGGTTGCCAAGCTTGTGCCGGGATGCGATCCAGTACACAAGGTTTCCATCATCCCACGAGGAAGAGCATTGGGTGTTACAGTCCAGATTCCTGAAGAAGATATCCATTGCTACACTAGGGAAATGCTGATTGCCCACATCAAAGTGTTGATGGGGGGCCGCGCAGCCGAAGATCTGATTTTCAACACAACCACCACTGGAGCCGGAAACGATCTGGCCCGTGCAACGGACATGGCTCGCAAGATGGTCTGCGAATGGGGTATGTCGAAAGCATTTGGACCGGTTGCTTTTGGAAATCATGAAACAACTACCGATAATGACGGTTCCAGTGCAGGAAAAAATTTCAGTGATGCTACCGCTGTTGAAATAGATACTGAAATTCGCACACTGGTCACTTCTGCCTATGATGAAGTCCGTGATCTGCTGCTGTCTCATATGGAAGGATTAAAGCAGCTCTCGACTGAACTGCTTGCCAAGGAGACCCTGGACAGTGCCGAGATTGATCATATCCTTGCATTAACCATGGCGGATTCAGGGCATGATGCAACCGGAGCGATCATATAATTTAAGAGAAAATTTCAGTAGCACAGGAGCGGATGCCTTAGGTATCCGCTCTTTTTTTATAAAAATTCAGCGGGTTTGACTGGCACAAGCGGACAGATATACTAACCCTATGATCCGATTGTTGCTCGTCTTCTGTCTATTGCTGCTCTTTGATACAGTTCCCGTCGAGGGGGCGCCACCCCCTATCGGTATTGTCACCATAGACGGCACCATCAATCCGATAACTACCGAATACATGCAGCGCAGCCTGAAAAAGGCCGCACAGCTGGGTGAACAGGCGGTTGTGATTGAGATGGATACACCTGGCGGGTTGGACACAGCCATGCGGGCCATCATCAAGAGCATGTTTGCCAGTTCTGTGCCGGTGGTTGTGTATGTGGCACCTGCCGGAGCACGGGCGGCGTCGGCAGGTGCGGTGATAGCCCTGGCTGCGGATGTATGCGCCATGGCTCCCGGAACAAACATCGGAGCTGCCCACCCTGTATCGATGGGGGAAAAGCGGGATAAGGTAATGGCTGCAAAGGTGCTTAATGATGCGGCGGCATATGTGGAAGGGATTGCCATAAAGCGTGGTAGAAACCAGGATCTTGCGACACAAATGGTACGAGAAAGTCTGTCGCTTTCGGCGGAAAAAGGGCTGGAGGGTGGCGTTGTCGATCTTATGGCTGGCAGTCGGACCGAACTTCTGTTGAAACTTGACAACAGGCTTATTCCCCGGAATGGGGGGGCTGTTGTCCTGCGAACAGCCGGAGCAGAGTTGATCAGGCATGAAATGGGGAGCAGGGATAAGATCCTTGATGCCGTCAGCAACCCCAATATCGCCTATCTGTTAATGATGCTCGGATTCGTTGGCTTGTTTTTCGAGCTTTCCACGCCCGGCGTGATTCTGCCAGGCGTAATTGGAGCCATCTCGTTGATACTGGCGTTTTTTGCCCTGCAATCGTTGCCGGTCAATTACGCAGGGGTGCTGCTCATCCTGCTTGCACTGATCCTCTTCATTGCAGAAATAAAGGTTGTCTCCTATGGGATGCTGACGATCAGCGGCATCGTAGCAATGACACTGGGCTCGCTCTTTCTGTTCCGGTCGCCGGTTTCCGAACTGCAGCTCTCCTGGAGTGTCATCTTCACGACGGTTGTCACCATCGCCGCTTTTTTCAGCTGGGTGGTCAATCGGGGGATCAAGGCCCACCGACGTAAGCCGGTTACCGGCAGTGAAGGACTTACCGGAGAAAATGGAATCGCTGACAGTGACATGGTACCCGAAGGCACCGTGCTGGTGCATGGTGAACGCTGGAATGCCTGGAGTGGTAATGGACCGATACGACGCGGCGATCAGGTGGAAGTAGTCGAGGTGGATGGACTGCGGCTGCGGGTCAGGAAGGTAACAAGGAACGCGCGGTTTGATGTCAGTCAGTTATAACCGAAGCATTATAAGGAGAGCCCATGTTCAATATACTCAATTATGTGCCGATTGCCTTTGTGCTGTTTTTTCTCGGGATGGTTGCCGCCAGCGCAGTGCGGGTGCTGCCGGAGTATGAGCGCGGTGTCCTTTTCAGGCTTGGCCGATTCGCCGGTGTGCGAGGTCCCGGTCTCTTCTTCATCATTCCGGGAATAGACCGACTTGTGAGAGTTTCACTGCGCACCGTGGCCATGGATGTTCCTCCCCAGGATGTCATCACCCGTGACAACGTGACGGTAAAAGTTTCCGCAGTTATTTACTTCAGGGTTATTGCCGCGGAAAAGTCGATCATCGATGTTGAAGATTATCTCTATGCCACAAGTCAATTGTCCCAGACGACCTTGCGAAGCGTGCTCGGTCAGGTGGAACTGGATGAATTGCTGGCAAACCGGGAAAAAATCAATCGACAGCTGCAGGAAATTCTCGATCGCCACACCGAGCCGTGGGGAGTCAAGGTTGCCAACGTCGAGGTGAAAAACATCGACCTGCCCCAGGAGATGCTGCGTGCTATTGCAAAACAGGCGGAAGCGGAGCGTGAGCGGAGGGCCAAGGTAATCCATGCTGAAGGAGAATACCAGGCCTCGGAGAAACTGGCCCAGGCAGCAAATGTTTTGGCGGCAGAGCCGATGTCCCTGCAGCTCCGCTTTCTGCAGACCTTGACCGAAATCGCGGCAGAAAAGAATTCCACCACGATTTTCCCCGTGCCTATTGATCTTCTGAAGGTTTTTATGGATAAACGAGAGGAAGAGAAGAAACATACTTGATGGGTGGAGATTTCATGATTGATGATCGTTTGAATCCATGTGCTGCAGCTGCCTATGACCCAAAGGAACTGTTGGAACTGGCAACAATGAGGATGCCCTTCGGCAAGTACCAGGGGCGACTGTTGGTAGACCTGCCGGAGCCTTATGTGGTCTGGTTTGCCAACAAAGGTTTCCCCGAAGGCAAGCTCGGCAGGATGCTGCAGACAGTGTTTGAAATCAAAGTCAACGGATTGGAGTATCTCTTTGATCCGTTACGCCCCCGTTGAAGCAGATGCAGTCACTAAGTCTCTAAGTATCAGGTCCCCATTGCAATCCCCTAATGTAAGCTCTGCTTTTGCAGGTATACTTTCACAAAGACCTTCAGCGAAAGGAGAACCATTGTGACGGAAGAGCTTTCTAAAACCTTTGCACCTGACGCCTTGGACGATCTCTGCATCAACACTATCCGTTTCCTGGCGGTTGATGCCGTACAAAAGGCCAATAGCGGACACCCCGGCATGCCAATGGGGGCAGCACCCATGGCCTATGTCCTCTGGACCCGCTTTCTGAAACACAATCCGGCCAATACCGGCTGGTTCGACCGCGACCGTTTTGTCCTTTCTGCCGGTCATGGCTCAATGCTTCTGTACGCTCTGCTTCATCTCACCGGGTACGATCTTCCCCTGGCTGAAATCGAACGGTTCCGTCAGTGGGGAAGCATGACCCCCGGCCATCCCGAACGGGAAGTCAAACCGGGGATCGAGACAACCACCGGTCCGCTGGGACAGGGATTTGGCAATGCCGTCGGGATGGCAATCGCCGAGGCTTGGCTTGCAGCCCGCTACAATCGGCCGAACTTTGATTTGATCAACCATTTCACCTACTGCGTGGTTGGTGACGGCGACCTGATGGAAGGTGTCGCGTCCGAGGCTGCGTCCCTTGCCGGTCACCTGCGCCTTGGTAAACTGATCTGCCTCTATGATGACAACCGGATCACTCTTGCCGCCGGTACAGACCTCGCTTTTACCGAAGATCGTGCCGCCCGCTTTGCAGCTTACGGCTGGCACGTTCAGACTGTGGATAAGGGAAATGACCTGGTTGCCATTCATGCCGCACTGGAAGCCGCACAGGCTGAGACAGGGCGCCCTTCCATTATTCTGGTCCGCACCCATATCGGTTACGGCTCCCCTAATCTACAGGACACCTTCGAGGCTCACGGCTCTCCATTGGGAGCGGAGGAGGTACGACTTACCAAGGAGCGTCTTGGTTGGCCTGTGGAGCCGCTGTTTTACGTACCGGAAGCGGCGCTCCGGCATTTTCGTCGGGCAGTGGAATCGGGACGCCAGACGGAATCGATATGGAACGAGAGGTTGGCGCAGTATACCCGTGAGTTCCCCGAGGCAGGGGCGGAGCTCTGCCGGGTAATGTCTGCTGAACTTCCCTCCGGCTGGGATGTGGAAACGCCGCACTTTGATCCCACCACGAAAGGGATTGCTACCAGGGTTGCCGCCGGGAAGGTAATGAATGCCTTTGCCTCCCGCATTCCGCAGCTGATCGGCGGTTCGGCAGACCTGAACTCATCCACACACACCGCTCTGAAAGAACAAGGTGATTTTCAGAGCCCGGCTCTGCAACCTGGTGACAGGCAGGGAGCGGTTGGCGGAGTGTGGGATTACAGTGGACGCAATATTCATTTCGGGGTCCGTGAACATGGCATGGGTGCAATCATGAACGGCATGGCTGCCCACGGCGGCACCATCCCCTTCGGCTCCACCTTTCTCACCTTTTCCGATTATCTGCGGCCTTCCCTGCGTCTGGCGGCGCTGATGGGGCTTCATGTAATTCATGTCTTTACCCACGACAGTATTGGTCTTGGTGAAGATGGCCCCACTCACCAGCCGGTGGAGCATCTTGCAGCGCTTCGGGCGATTCCCAACCTGGTGGTGATCCGTCCAGGCGACGCCAACGAGGCAGCTGTGGCCTGGCAGGTTGCTCTGGAGATGAACAACCTGCCAATAGCACTTATCCTGACCCGCCAGAATATTCCCATCCTGGATCGGAACAGCTGTGCCCCGGCCGTGGGCCTGTGGCGTGGTGGCTACATTCTGTGCGGTTTGGCCGATGAAATACCGGATCTTATTTTAATTGCCACCGGATCCGAACTGCATCTTGCGGTCTCCGCACGGGAAAAGCTTGGTGAGGAGGGTATTCGAGTTCGGGTGGTCTCCCTGCCGAGCTGGGAACTGTTCGACGAACAACCCAAGGAATACCGCGACCAAGTTCTTCCTCCCCAGGTAACCAAACGGCTGGCCATCGAGGCGGGCTGTTCACAGGGGTGGCACCGATTTATTGGAATGGAGGGGGATATCATCGCAGTGGATCATTTCGGTGCCTCTGCCCCCGGTGAGGTGGTTATGCGCGAATTCGGCTTTACCGTGGAGCATGTCTGCGAGCGGGCGCTGCGTCTGCTGGAGCGGGGAACACAATGAGCGCTCTGCGAATCGGAATCGCCGCAGATCATGGTGGATTTGCAATGAAGGAACAGATTGTTGCGGAGCTGCGTGAGGCGGGATACGAGCTGATTGATTTCGGTGCCGTTAAATTTGATGCGTCCGACGATTATCCCGATTTCGTGATCCCCCTGGCGAAAGCGGTGGGAGAGGGGAGGCTTGATCGCGGCATCGCGCTCTGCGCAAGCGGTGTCGGCGCCTCCATTGCCGCCAATAAGGTTCCCGGGGTTCGAGGAGCGCTGGTCCATGACCACTACTCTGCGCACCAGGGGGTGGAACACGATGACATGAACATCATCTGCCTCGGCAGTGCCGTGGTAGGCCGTGCCTTGGCCATAGAGCTGGTGCAGAGCTTTCTTGCTGCCAGCTTCAGCGGCGATGAGCGTCATCGTCGCCGTCTGGATAAAGTTGCGGTCCTTGAAGACAAAGCGGCGGGAACTTGAAAGGGATATTAATTGGCATCGCTCTACTGCTCAATGCATCCCTCCCCCAGCGGGGGAGGAGTAATTTTTACCTAGACTTGCTAAGTGCCAATCAGGAAAGGATTTTACATGACCATCTCACCTCAAACTCCCAGCGGATCCGGAGTAGTTGACAATAGACGGCAGATGCAGATTGGCATGATCGGCCTGGGCAGGATGGGCGCCGACATGGTGCGGCGCTTGATTCAGGGAGAGCATGACTGCATCGTCTACGATCTGGATATCCATGCAGTAGAGACGCTGGAACAGGAAGGCTGTACCGGGGCCAGATCGTTGGAAGAATTCTGCGCCCAGCTTACCACTCCACGAGTGGTGTGGCTGATGGTGCCGGCTGCGGTGGTTGATTCCACCCTTAAAAGCCTTGTTCCTTTGCTGTCAGCTAATGACGTGATCATCGATGGAGGCAACTCCCATTATCATGACGATATCAGGCGTGCCGGTGAATTGCAGGCAGCTGGAATCCACTACCTGGATGTCGGGACCAGCGGAGGAATATTTGGCCGGGGGCGGGGTTACTGCCTGATGATTGGAGGAGAGCAAGAAGTTGTCGAACGTGTCGATCCTGTTTTTACAACCCTGGCCCCAGGCATCGGAACCGCCACGCGAACCCCCGGTCGCGAGCATGGTAAAGGGACTGCCGAGCAGGGCTATCTCCATTGCGGCCCCAGCGGTGCGGGTCACTTTGTAAAAATGGTCCACAACGGAATCGAATACGGCTTGATGGCAGCCTATGCCGAGGGGGTGAACATCCTTCGCCATGCAGGTGCCGGCAAAGAGAGTCGGGCAGCCGATGCTGAAACAACTCCGCTACGCAATCCCGAATACTATCAGTATGAGCTGAACCTGGCCGACATCACTGAAGTGTGGCGGCGGGGAAGCGTGATCACCTCCTGGCTTCTGGATCTTACTGCCACCGCTCTACTGGATAATCCTGATCTGAAGGATTTCCAGGGTCGGGTTTCGGATTCCGGGGAAGGGCGCTGGACGATAGCCGCGGCCATTGATGAGGGGGTTCCGGCTAACGTGCTCAGTGCCGCAGTCTATGAGCGGTTCAGCTCACGAGGCAACGCTGATTTTGCCAACCGTCTTTTGTCTGCGATGCGGTATCAGTTCGGCGGTCACCGGGAGCACAGGTGACAGGTTGTTCAAAATCTACTGCGGACCCATGGGCCTAAAGGGCCAATCTGCGACTTTGCCACTCGTTCAAAACCTCAACGTACCACACGGGTACGCCTCGGCTTTTCGCTCGTTTGCGCATTGCATCTTGGCCTCCTCATGACGTTTTTCAACAACCTGATAAGGCGGTTTCTCTTACAAAGGATTGAACTATGAATCTACCATTGGAACCGACCGTGATGGTGATCTTTGGTGCTGTTGGAGACCTGGCCCTTCGCAAGCTGGTCCCGGCGCTCTACAACCTTTTCCTCGATGGTTATCTGCCTGAACGACTGGCCATTGTCGGAGTTGCCAGGAGGGAACTGGATGATGCCGGATTCCGCCAACAGCTCAAGGATGGAGTGGATCGTTTTTCGCGACGCGGTGCGGCAGATCAAAAGGAATGGGACGAGTTTGCCGTGCGGCTGAGATACTTCAGTGGGGATTTCACCTCAGCGGAGACCGGTACACTGCTCGGCCGGAGGCTCGAAGAGTTCGACCGCGAGTGGAACAGCCGTGCTATCCGGGTCTTTTATTTAGCCATCCCGCCTGGCCTGGTAGCAGCGGCAGCCCGCTATCTCGAGATTCTTGGGGTATGCAAGGATTGCGCTCGTGACCGGCTTGTTGTGGAGAAGCCATTCGGGCGAGATCTCGCATCGGCCCGCCAGTTAAACGGGTTTCTGACCTCAATGTTTGCAGAGGCGCAGATTTATCGCATCGATCACTACCTGGGCAAGGAGACGGTTCAGAACATCCTCGCCCTGCGTTTCGCCAACTCTTTGTATGAGCCGGTCTGGAACCGGCGTTACATCGATCACGTTCAAATCACGGTGGCGGAGACAGTGGGCGTTGAGCAGCGTGGCGGCTATTACGATACCGCTGGAGCTTTGCGTGACATGGTGCAGAATCACTTGCTTCAGATACTCTCTCTGATCGCCATGGAACCGCCGGTGTCATTTGCCGCAGACGAAGTACGCAATAAAAAGCTGGATGTGTTACGGGCGATCCGCCCCATTCGGACGGAAGAGGTTCACCGGATGGCGGTACGCGGCCAGTACAGCAGGGGCAAGGTATCCTGCAAGGATGTTCCGGCGTACCGTGAGGAGCATGGCGTGGTTTCGGAGTCCGTTACCGAGACCTTTGCAGCGCTTAAACTATACGTTGATAATTGGCGCTGGCAGGGAGTTCCGTTCTATCTGCGCACCGGAAAGTGCTTGCAAGCCAAGGTCTCAGAGGCAATCATTCTGTTTCGTCCCGCTCCCCACCAACTTTTTCCTGCTGCCGCGGTGGAAAGCTGGCAGCCGAACCGTCTTGTTCTTCGTATTCAACCCGAGGAAGGAATCTCAACCCGTATTCAGGTAAAACAGCCGGGAACCCGCCTGCTGCTGGGGCCGGTGGATATGAAGTTTCGTTATAATGAAGCCTTTCGTGTCACACCTCCCGAAGCCTACGAGACCTTGCTCCTGGATGTCATTCGTGGCGATGCCACATTGTTCATGCGTGCCGATCAGATTGAAACCGCCTGGTCAGTAATTGCGCCGATTCTCGATGTATGGGAAGCTGTGCCGCCTGCAGATTTTCCAGACTATGCGGCAGGTAGCTGGGGACCCGAAACAGCCGACCTCCTGATCGCAAAGGAGGGGCACAGCTGGTTGCAGCCTGATATCCGGCTGGCAGCGGAAGATGAAAGCTGATGATCAGGTTTTGCGACGATCTTGAGGCTGTGAGCAGGGTTGCAGCTGAATGTGTTGCGGCAGAGGCAAACCGGGCGGTGCAGGAAAGGGGACGCTTTACATTGGCACTTTCCGGAGGCAGTACACCAGCCCGTACTTATGAACTTCTTGCCCAATTACCCTTCCGTGAGTTAATACCTTGGGAAAAATCCCATATTTTTTGGGGTGACGAACGCTGTGTCCCCGGGACTGATCGGCGCAGCAACGCAGGCATGGCCCGACGGGCCTTGCTCGATCAGGTACCAATTCCGGCTGAACAGATACATCCAATGGAGTGTGCCAGTTCGCCAAAAGACTCTGCCAGAGAATATCAATCGCTTCTATTTGAGCTTTTTGCAGGAGATCTGCCCTGCTTCGATCTGATCCTGCTCGGCCTGGGAGCAAACGGTCATACGGCCTCTTTGTTTCCGGAGGAGCCTGTTCTGGATGAACAGCAACGCTGGGTTTCAGAGGTCTATGTGGCTGAGGAAGGACTGTATCGGCTGACGCTGACTGTCCCGGTCATTAATCAGGCAGCAGTAGTGATTTTTCTGGTTTCAGGGAGTGACAAGGCGTCCGTTCTGCGTGAGGTACTGGAAAGCACCCCCGATCCGCACCGTATTCCCGCCTGCTTGATAAAACCCAACATGGGGCGGCTAATGTGGCTGGTTGACAAGGAAGCGGCAAGTCTGCTGAAGAAAAACTGATATCTCCTCTATGTGAAGTAAATTGAAACTAATTGAAACAAGATGCAACAAAGTATGGCTGATTGACAATGTGGCAAGGAAGATGGATATCCGGCTTGTTGCTTGTAGTCCTTTTGGAAGATCGCTATAGAAAAGCCAGATGAAGTTTATTAATAGGAAATTGTCCTCTTGAAAAATGATGGTTTTAGAGAATAACGAGGAAAAATGGATGAGGGCGCGGCATCTGTTGCGCGCTCTGCGTTCTAGAAATTATCGGCTGTTTGTTGCGGGTCAGAGTGTGTCTCTTGTGGGCACCTGGATGCAGCAGGTTGCGATGAGCTGGTTGGTCTACCGCTTGACGGGCTCCTCCTTCTTTCTTGGTCTGATCGGCTTCACCAGTCAAATTCCGACCTTGCTGATAGCGCCTGTTGCCGGAGTACTTGCTGATCGTTGGAACCGGCGTCGACTGCTGCTTGCGACTCAAACGCTTGCAATGGTGCAGGCCGTGCTGCTTGCTATTGCCGTTCTGACAGGAACAGTACAGGTCTGGCAGATCATTTTCCTCAGCTTGTTGCTCGGAGTCGTCAATGCCTTTGACATCCCCATTCGTCAGGCCTTTGTAGTTGAGATGGTTGAGCACCGTGAAGATCTGGGTAATGCCATTGCTCTTAATTCTTCGATGGTTAACGGAGCCCGGCTGATTGGCCCTTCAGTGGCCGGGATTCTGGTCGCATCTGTAGGAGAGGGGATCTGCTTCATCTTGAATGCCTGTAGTTACCTGGCTGTCATCATGGCACTTACTGCAATGCGCCTTTCGCCAGGTCTGCATCAACAGCGTCCGAGGCGCCACATCCTCCATGAGCTTCGCGAAGGCTTTGAGTATGCCTTCGGCTTCGGCCCGATCCGAAGCATTCTGCTATTGGTGGCACTTGTAAGCCTTATGGGCATGCCATATGCGGTACTTGTGCCGGTCTTTGCCAAGGAGATCCTTCATGGAGGTGCGCATACTTTCGGCTTCTTAATGACAGCGGCTGGGTGCGGAGCTCTCTCAGGAACTCTTTTTCTCGCTTCGCGCAAAAGTGTGCTCGGATTGGGGAAAGTGATAGCGAGATCCGTGATAATTTTTGCCGTGGGTATTGCGGCATTTGCAGTGTCGCATAATTTGTTCTTTTCCTTGATGACCCTGGTCCTGGCCGGTTTCGGCGCCATGACCCTGGTTGCCTCCTGCAATACCATTCTTCAGACCATACTTGAGGAGGATAAACGGGGCCGTGTGATGAGCCTTTTCACAATGTCATTCATCGGGATCGCGCCGTTCGGAAATCTGGCAGCAGGGGCGATGGCCGATATGATTGGACCGAGTGATACGTTGTTGATCGGGTCTGGTTTCTGTCTTGCCGGCGGTGCCCTTTTTGCCAGACATCTTCCGGCGATCAGGGAGAAGGTGCGACCGATCTATCAACGTATGGGGATCATTCAGGAAGTTGCAGAAGGCATGGAAACCGGGGCGGAAGTGCCCCCGCTTGTTGACGATCTTGATAAACATTGAAATTTGATCGATGATGCACACCTGAATATCTAAAATGGAGGAAATAATGCAGATTGCCGCCACTGTCTATCGTCTTGCCGTTGCATGCTGGTTGGGAGGCGTTGCCCTCTTCACGACAACATTGACCCCCACACTGTTTAAATCCTATTCCCGAGACATTGCCGGAGGGATCGTCGGCGTTCTCTTTCCCGGCTACTTCCGGTGGGGCATGGCTTGCGGTGCGGTGGCGCTTGTTACTTTGGCCATTTCCCGTGGCCGCCATAGCATTGCTTCAGCCATTATCATCAGTGCCATGCTCCTGATTACTGCTGCCCAAGCCTTTATCATCGAACCACGTGCCGTTGAGATTAAAAAAGAAATTCCCTCCTTTGAGACCACTTCCAAGGATCATCCGGCGCGGGTTCAGTTCAGGAAGCTGCATGCGGTCTCGGCGGTGGCAAACCTGGTCGTGCTGGGAGGTGGCATTACTCTGGTGATTCTTTTTTGAACGGGCGAAAGAGACCAGCGCTTCCCCCTCCCCACCTCCCCCTTTAGGCCCTGTGGGTCTGCTTGGGGGAGGTGCTGTTCCCTCCCCTGGAGGGGGAGGGTTAGGGAGGGGGTTTAGATGTTACAGCACGCATTAGCCGTCCCTGGGAAGTTCCGGGTTTGGCTGCCCACGGAAGACACGATAGAGCAGCAGAAGTGATGGTGCCAGGATGATGATTCCGAAGGGAAATACTGCGAACACTGCGGCCAGTGTAGCATGGGGCGCAACTGCCTGGGCCAGGGACAGTTGTCCGATCAAAAGGTCCGGATACATTGCAGCCCAGAAGCCTGTTATTGTCAGGCTTGCCGCACCCGCCGCAGATATCTGAGCCGGCAGGTATCTGCGTTGCCATAGCAAAACTTCGGTGGTCGTACCTGCAACAACTGCCATTGCAACAACAAAAACTGCCCAGGTGGACAGCAGGCGCTCGGCGAACAGCGGCGCATATATCCGCGCCAACGGGACTTCCGCCGTCGTCAGCAGGGCGAGCACAAAGCCGGCGATCATGCCGTATCTTCTGAAATCCTCCCTCAAATCACCTCTCGTACGTACTGTCATGTAAATCGGTGTCAGATATCCGCAGATGGCGATTCCGGTAATTCCACCAACCAGAGTGAAGGGATTCAGCCAGGGGAATCCTGCGGCCAGGGTTCCTGCAGAGATTGTTCCGGTAGCTGTTGCGGTCACGACCACACCGAGAGCAAAGGGAGTCAGGATACTTGATATCTCAAATGTTCTGGCGATGAGTGGCACATCCCTTCCGGTCTGCATGCCGAAGTGGCGGAAGGCAAAAGCAGCTCCCCGCAGGTTGATGCCGATCAGTGCGATCACCAGTGGGACCAGCAGGGCGGTGAAGATGGCGGCAAACCCTTTGGGAAAAGCGGTGAAAAGTATCACCACCACAAATATCAGCCAGACGTGATTTGTTTCCCAGACAGGCCCTATGGCGTGGAAGAGGCTTTCCCGCTGCTGCCGTGCCCGTGGTCCGGTGGCCAGAGCCGTCCAGATACCGCCGCCAAAGTCTGCGCCGGCAAAGACGGCATACATGATAAGTCCCAGAAGAAGGACTGCTGCAGCAAGATTTTCAAGGGTCCACATTCTGACCCTCCTGTGCTGCCCTGACTTCTTTCTTTCCCGATGAAGGCCAGAGCAGCATCTTCAGCAATCCGGCGGTAAGTACGATGTAGACAAGCAGAAAGACCAGAAAGACGAGCCCCATCCCCGGATTGGTCGTCACCCCCTCCGTTACCCGCATATGTCCCGTGATCACCCAGGGCTGCCGGCCGAATTCAGTCACCAGCCAGCCGCTCTCCAAAGCGATAAGCCCGAAAGGTGAAGCCACAAGTATTCCTCGCAGCATCCACCCGCCGGCAGCAGATTCCTTTTTTTTCCAGATCAGCCACCAGAATGCTGCAGAAACCCCCGCCATGATGAAAAACGAACCAACCATAAGATCAAAGAAAGGGTGAACCAGCCGCGGGTCCGGGGTGGTTCCGGGCGGAAAGGCATCCAGTCCCTCCACCACTGAATTGATATCGTGATGGGCGAGCAGGCTGAGAAGTTTGGGGAGCTCGATGCCGTACAGGACTCGACCTGTTGCCGGATCGGGCCAGCCGCCGACGATCAGGGGAGCGCCCTGTGTGGTGTGAAACAGGGCTTCCATTGCAGCCAGTTTCGGTTTTTCATACTTGGCAAGAAAGACCGCTGCAAAGTCGCCGGACAGGAACATGAGCGGCAGACAGACCCCGGCAACCGCAAGGGACAGCTTCATGGCCCGCTTGTTATCCTCCGATTTCCGACCGCGCAGCATGGCCAGTGCATAGACACCGGACATGGCAAAGCCGGTTGCAACATAGGCGGCAAGAGTGCCGTGGATTGCCTGGTGCGCCCAGGCCGGATTTGCCAAGGCACCAAAAGGATCAATGTCGGTAAAGACACCATTCACTCTGCGGAAACCTGTGGGGGTGTTCATCCAGGCATTGGCGCTGATGACGAAGGCCGCTGAAGCAGCTGCGGACACAGAGAGCGGAATGGTGCACAGAAAAAGCATCCGGCGGGATAGCCGCTGTTCACCGTAGATGTAGAGTGCAAGAAAGATCGCTTCGGTGAAAAAAGCAAAACCCTCTATGGAAAAGGCGAGACCGATGAGAGGGCCGCTGGTTTCCATGAACCGTGGCCAGAGCAGTCCCAGTTCGAATGAGAGAATGGTTCCGGAGACAGCGCCGATGGCAAACAACAGTCCTGCTGGACGAATCCAGCGTCGGGCAAGCTGGTGGTAGCTTTCGTCTCCTGTCCGAATGGCCAACCCTTCGGCCAGCATCAGCATGAATGGAAGACCGATGCCAATGGTGGCATAGATGATGTGAAAACCGAGTGAAACACCCATCAAGGCGCGGGCTGCCAGAACGTTGTCCATATGCGTCTTATTCCCTTTACATTGTCCTTTTGGCACGTCTCAAACCTGCTTCATTCTACCATTGGCAGCACAAAACTCAATTTTCAGCAGGTATTGGAGAAGCAGGGCTCGCCGGAGTTTCCGTGTATTGCCCACGTTTATAATGGGGTGTATTATTTTGTTACAATGAACCGAATACCGCGACAGTCCCTGGCTTACCAGGGCCGATCCGTACAGGTTTCTGAAAAAGTAAGTTATCAAGGCAGATCAACAGCAGTCGGGTCATTACATGGGGCACATATGAATACAAAGAGGGTTACTTTTCCCAATGTCCATGGGGAATTGATTGCCGCCAGGATGGAACTCCCCGAGGATGAAAGGCCGCTGGCTTACGCCCTGTTTGCGCACTGCTTCACCTGCTCCAAGGACCTCAAGGCCGTGGTGAATATCTCGCGCGCCTTGAGCAGCAGGCGCATCGCCGTGTTGCGCTTTGATTTTACCGGCCTGGGGGAAAGTGAGGGCGATTTCTCCGCGACCTCTTCCCTGGGAGGTGCTGCCGTACTTGCCGCCGCTTCAAATATTCCTACGACGACTGCAATAGTCACCATCGCAGCTCCCTTTAATCCTGCCAATCTGAGAAAAATGCTGGGAATTTCGACGGAACAGGTAGAGCAGACTGGTCAAGCCACTGTCAGTATCGGTGGGCGCACGTTCACAATTCGCAAGAGCCTGCTGGATGATCTGGAGTCACAGCAGCCGACCGAGACTCTGCGTCGGCTAAAGGCGGCACTTCTGGTGATGCACTCGCCACGCGACCAGGTGGTAGGAATTGAAAATGCAGCCGACATCTATCGGGCCGCTCCTCATCCCAAAAGCTTCATATCTCTCGATTCGTCCGACCACCTTCTTTCAGACCCACGGGACTCCAGTTACGCCGCTGGAATGATCGCTGCCTGGGCCGGGCGTTATCTTGTACTTCCCGACACGTCGACTCCTGCCAGCATCCCGCCGGAGGTTATCGACAACCGTGTAATTGCACGAACCACTGCAGATGGCTTTCGTACCGAACTGTTCGCCAACGGCTTCCCTTTGATTGCAGACGAACCTGTTGACTTAGGTGGAGGCAACGAGGGACCTTCTCCGTATGAGTATTTGCTGGCAGCCCTTGGCGCCTGTACCGGCATGACGCTTCAGTTGTATGCACGCAAGAAGGGGTGGCCGTTGAATGACGTGGTGGTGCGGCTTTCACATCAAAAGATTCACGCCGAAGACTGCCGCGACTGCGATGAGAAGGACCGCCGGATCGACAGTATCGAGCGGGAGCTGGAAATTAGTGGCGAATTGGATGGGGCGCAACGACAACGCTTAATGGAGATCTCTGATCGCTGCCCGGTGCATCGCACGCTGACAGGAGAAGTACGGATAAAGACAATTTTGCGGCCGGTGTAAGACGTGGAGCCTGAGAAGTCCGACAGACACCTGATGCGGTTCTGGCAGGGCGAGGGGCTTCAGTGACACAGGGGTAGTGGTCTACCATTTTCCAACAAGGCGTATCTGCCTGCCGGAAGCAGATAACCATAGCTGCCCATTTATCAATTCAGCTGCAACCGCCCCGGTAAGAGCGCCCATTGCATCAGCTCCTAAATCCCTCCAGTCAAAATGGTTGTTCTTTTCAAGTTCATCTTTGAGCTCCCAGGCGATTCCGGGTATCAGGGCAATCCCGAAAGAGGCCGCCGTGCGTTTAGCCGGACCCATGTTTTCAGCGTACTTGTACATGACGGAACCGGATGCCAATCCATACACTGAACTCGATCCAAAATGGGCTACACGGTCACCTTCAAAACAAAAGACCGGAGTTGCAGTCAGCAGAAACGTCAAAGCAATACCGATAATGGTTCGCATTTTTCCTCTCCTTGATAGTGAGCAGCATCGTCTATATTAACAGATTTAAAAGACTACTTTTCAACGTTAAGCTGATTTTATGCTTTCTGCCTTGTAATCTCAATGTAGCATTCGGGCGTCAAATGCACTGTGTTAGAGAGAATATGTTAAAATTTAGAGAATCGTTTCCGGTTATGCCCAGTATTGACAGGAGCTGACATGTATTCTGAAATTTTACCGGCTATCTTCTTTGGTCACGGGAACCCGATGAATGCTCTGAGCAGCAACAGCTATACTCAGGGCTGGCGTCGCTTGGGGGAAGGGTTGCCACGGCCCAAGGCTATTCTTTCGATTTCAGCTCATTGGTATATACCGGGCACGGGCGTCACTATTAATCCGAGACCGAGGACAATTCACGATTTCGGCGGATTTCCCCAAGAGTTGTACCAGGTGCACTACCCCGCGCCCGGCGATCCGGATCTTGCCCGCCGCGTACAAACAATGCTGGCCCCACTGCTGGTTGTAGCCGACGACTCATGGGGTATTGATCACGGGACTTGGTCTGTGCTCTGTCATGCTTTTCCTGAGGCAAATATCCCGGTTGTACAGTTGAGTATAAATGAGGCCATGCCAGCATCTTTTCATTTCGATTTGGGGAGGCGACTGGCACCGTTGCGGGAGGAAGGGATTCTTATCATGGGAAGCGGGAACCTGGTTCACAACCTTCATACCTATGCCTGGGGGCGCCATGTGCCTGATCCCTATGACTGGGCTGTGCGTTTTGAGAATGAAGCCAAGGAATTGATTCTTTCCGGCAACTACCAACCGCTCATCGACTACGAAACACTCGGGAAAGATGCCATGCTTTCCATTCCCACGCCCGATCACTATCTGCCGTTGCTATATGTCCTTGCAACCAGGCAGGAGGACGAGCCGATCACCTTTCCGGTTGAAGGTGTCGATGGTGGCTCCATTTCAATGCTGTCTGTGCAGGTGGGTAATGTTCGGCAAAAAGCTTGAATGACACGTCATGCAACTATAAGGAGAATGATATGGATCTCGGACTGCATGGAAAAAGGGCGCTGGTGAGCGGTTCGACGGCCGGTATTGGATTCGCAACTGCCCGCGCATTGGCGGCTGAGGGTGCCTTGGTTACGGTGAATGGTCGGACACAGGCGCGGGTGGATTGGGCGGTTGATGTGCTTATGGGTGAGTTCCCCGGCGCAACTATCAAAGGAATTACGGCCGATCTTGCCCGCAGGGAAGGTTGTGAGACCCTGATTGGCATGCTGCCGGAGGTCGATGTGCTTGTTAACAACCTCGGCATCTTTGAGCAGAAGCCGTTCGATCAGATTCCGGATGAAGACTGGGCCCGCTTTTTTGAGACCAACGTTTTAAGCGGTGTCAGGCTCTCTCGGCATTACATGAAAGGGATGCGGTCACGCAATTGGGGACGGATAGTGTTTGTCTCCAGCGAATCTGCCCTGCAGATCCCCAACGAGATGATTCACTATGGCATGACCAAGACCGCGCAGCTGGCTGTGGCTCGAGGACTTGCGGAAATCCTCTCCGGAACCGGCGTCACTGTCAACAGCGTGCTGCCAGGACCGACCGCTTCTGAAGGGGTCGTTGAATTCGTTGCACAGATGGCCCAGACCCGCGGCGTTGACGTTACTACGGTTGAACAGGACTTTTTCACAACAGCTCGCCCTTCCTCTGTAATCCAACGCTTTGCTACACCTGATGAGGTGGCTGCGATGATTACTTATGTCTGTGGTGTTCCCGCATCGGCTACGACAGGGGCTGCACTGAGAGTAGATGGCGGTGTGGTGCGTTCCATAGCCTGATGCTCCGTCAGATGCTTCTCAGGCTGTTGTGTTAAGGTACCAGCACTATCTTGCCCATCGTGCTCGTATCCATCACTAAATGATGGGCCTGTGCAGCCTCAGCTAGCGGTAATTCTTTGCTGATGACCGGCCGCAAGGTTCCATTTTCAAGGCCGGCGACAAATGCCGCGTGCATGCTGAGCATCTCGTTCTCGCTGGCATTGTAAAGGGTCATCCCCAGTATCGATGCTTCACGCCCCATGGCTTCACGAGGATCAATTTCCACCCGTCCGCGACTGCCGATAACCACTACACGACCTCCTGTTGCAAGCGCTGTCAGATCCCGGTCAAGATTGACGTTTGCCAGCATTTCCAGAATAACATTCACCCCTTTGCCGCATGTCAACTCCCCAAGTCTATCAAGGTAGCCATCCTGGTGGTGATTAAGTACATGGTGCGCTCCCTGGGCCTGGACCAGTTTGATACCTTCTTCGCTCCCAGCGGTGCCAATCACCATCATGCCTGTGTTACGTGCCAGTTGGACCGCAGCAATGCCAACTCCGCCACTGGCGCCATGTACCAGAATGGATTCACCTGGTAGCGCATGGGCTCGCTGGAACAGCGACCGGTATGCGGCGCCATAGGGGACACCTATCGCCGCTCCCTGGCTGAAGCTGATGTGGTCCGGCAAAGGATGGGATTGAAACTCCTTGCACAGCACCTGCTCGGCGTAAGTGCCGAAACTGGAACGGGCAATATAGACTCGCTGACCGACAGTGCGATGTTTGACCCCTTCTCCTGTTGCAGTTATGACTCCTGCCGCGTCGAGCCCTGGTGTGAAGGGTAATTTCAGGTCCTGCCGGTACAGGCCTGAACGAATGTAAGAATCAACCGGATTGACACCTGCGGCCTTGACTGAGACGAGAATCTGACCCGGTCCTGGAACCGGAGCAGGGACATCTTCGATATGCATGACTTCGGGTGGGCCAAAGTTTTTTGCGAGAATTGCTTTCATGGGTATCACCTCGACAAGCGTAGGACCGGGGAATGTAATGATCTGCAGGTGGGAAGCTCACCGGTCATTTTACTATCACTATCTCTACCGGTCCCTGTTTGCGGATCACACTTACGGTCACGTCGTTTTCATATCTTTTCAGAACCACATCGGCAGAAGATTTGGCAGTAATGGAGAGGTTTCGGATGATCACCTCGTTCAGAAACGGGGGAAGTACTGGATGGATAAAACAGATCTGATTTTTTTCAGCCAGAATCGATAAACCCATGCAAGACATCAGCAGCATATAGACCGAAGCGGCTGCCCATGACTGCGGAGCGCAGGCAACTGGATAAAGGATCGGGCTGAAATCCCCGCGTCGCTTGAATCCGCAAAACAACTCGGGTAACCGGTGCAGGTCCATTGCCAGCGAAGCGTCGTAAATCCCCTGCAGTACTGCGACAGCTTCTGAAGAGAATCCAAATTTGCCCAGCCCGGCAGCAATAAGGGCATTGTCATGGGGCCAGATCGACCCGTTATGATACGACATGGGGTTGTAGCGCTTTTCATTGCTGGCAATCGTGCGGACCCCCCATCCGGTGTAGAAAATATCCGACAACAGATGGGATGAGATGTGTTTGGCATGCTCCGGCGAGGCAATCCCGGAATAGAGGCAATGGCCTGCATTGGATGCGCGGACACGGCAGGGGCGTTTGTTGCCATCCAGGGCGAGGGCATAAAACGAGAGATCTTCACACCAGAAGGCTTCGTGGAACTTCTGTCGAAGAAGTCGAGCCTGTTCCTGAAGATCTGCCGCACGGCCGGGATCTCCCAGAGCAACTGCCATCTCTGAGGCACGTACTTTAGCATCATAGACATAGCCCTGTACTTCGCAGATGGCGATAGGGGCCTCTGCAAGGGTACCGTCCGCATGAAAAACAGAATCATCCGAATCTTTCCAGCCCTGCTGTACCAGCCCATTGGATGAATGACGGGCATATTCTACAAAGCCATCGCCATCTGCATCTCCATACGTATCAATCCAATCCAGAGCCCGGAGCACGTTTGGCCAGATTCGGGCCAGGAATTCACGATCAGCGGTGCGCTCATAATATGCACCGGCCAGGACCACGAACAGAGGTGTAGAGTCGACGCTGCCATAATAGGCTCCAAACGGGATTTCTCTCAATGCGGCCATTTCTCCCTGTCTGGCTTCATGCAGTATTTTGCCCGGTTCAGCATCGCTGCCCGTGTCCAGACTATCAGCTTGAGTTTTTGCAAGGAACGTTAGCACTCCTCGGGCGATGTCTGGGTTGACCCACAACATTTCCAGAGCAGTAATGATGCCGTCCCTGCCGAAAGGCGTACTGAACCAGGGGACGCCGGCATAGGGGTAGGGGCCGGAGGAAGTGGTTGTTGTCATCATGATCAGGTCTGACTGCGAACGAGCTAGAAGGGTATTGAAGTGGGTATCATCGGTAACGATATCGCAATAGCTCTTATTGGATGAAGCCAGAGATCCGTGGACCTCCGAAAGAGTTTGTTCATAGGTGTCGGCGAGGATTTTAGTACAATGTTGGCAATTACAGGTGACGGTAATGTTATAGGTTACCGACTCCTTTGGTTTGAGCACCGGACAATAATGTGCTTCCGAGGGAGCCAGCATGTCCGGAGCAGGAGCAAAATCGATACGTGTCATCCGGGTGACACCGTCGAGTCCCTCATAGGACAGTAATGCGGAATCTTCAGTAACCTTTGTCGGTAGCAACACGCCTCTCTCTTCACGTTTGGTACCACGAACTTCAAAAATATCAGAGAAATCTGCCCCAAAACCGATGCTGAAAGGAACTTCAACAGGTTCCAGACTGAAGTTGGTCAGTCGGAGCTGTTCGTAGCATCGTCCTTTCCAGATAAATTTGGTTCTGAAAATATGGACTGAATCTCGCCGAACCTGTCGGCCATTAATGAAATAATCGGGATTCATCAGGTCCACAGCCAGAAGTTCATTGTTTTTGTTGAGAGTAGATCCCAGAAGGAGTGGGCGTGCACCAGCAAACCTCAGATCCAGATTTGACAAGAAACGGGTTCCTTCATGAAAGATGCCTTGTTCGCCTAACCCGACAGGTTGTATATCGCCATGGCAATCGAAGATGGCAAAGGTCTCTCCTTCCTTAAGTACTCGTTGACATCCTGCTGCCCGGTCAGAGGTGGCGAGAATGTAATATTGTTCTTCTACCTGGATTACCTCCTTCATACTACCTCCGCATGTTACCTTTCTGTCTACTGTCATGGGGATGCCAGGCTAATGGTTCTGGCGTCCGATGCTCAAGATCGAACTTCTGTGGCTGACATCAGTCATGGCTTCGTAGATAGCGATATAGTCTGCAGCCATTCTCGCTGCTAAAAAGTTTTCTTCAAAATAGCCCCTACAGCGCTTCCGGCTAAGTGAGGGGATTGCTGCTACGGCTCGCACCGCTTCCTCCACATTTCTGACGACAAAGCCTGCAACGCTCTCTTTAATTATTTCAGGTACCGAACCGCGGCCAAAGGCTATAACCGGTGTGCCGCAAGCCATCGATTCGATCATCACAAGGCCGAACGGCTCTTCCCAGTCGATCGGAAAAAGGAGCGCCAGCGCATTGCCAAGGAAGTCTTTCTTCCCCTCTTCGTTGATCTCGCCCACATACTCCACCAGTTGGTCATCGATCAGCGGTTTGATCTTGTTGTCGAAGTAGTCCCGATCGCCCCGATCTATTTTCGCTGCTATCTTCAGCTTGATGCCGCTTTTTAGAGCAATGGCAATGGCTGAATCGACTCCTTTTTCGGGGGAAATCCTGCCAAGAAAGGCAAGGTATTCGCCACCTTTGGGGTTGAATGGCAGAAGATCGTTTGGTAGACCATGGTAGACAGTTCCATGCCAGTTCAGCCAGGGAAGAGGAGCTCGCTGGGAATCGGAAATAGATATGACAGGTATATCCGTATACTCCCGATACAGCGGCACCAGATCGGGAATATCAAGGCGTCCATGCAAGGTGGTTACATGAGCCAGGCCGCATCGTCGCGCCGCGTAAAAATGAAAATAATCAATGTGGAAATGAATGATGTCGAACTGCTTCGCCATACTGAAGACCTGCTCCAGCATCAACAGATGATGGGGATGCGGATCTATGCAGTTGTCATCCAGGCGTAATGATTTTTTGCAGCAGGGTATAAGTCTGGCGGAGGTGACTGAGTCGCCGCTGGCAAACAGCGTGACATCATGTCCCTTGTGGATGAGTTCTTCAGTTAAAAAGGATACTATGCGCTCCGTTCCCCCGTACATGAGGGGTGGGACAGTTTCATAAAGAGGAGATACCTGGGCTATTTTCATTTATGCTCCATTTCCTGCAAACCCACGCGACAGGAGTTGCAAGAATTGAATAACTGCCATGTACTAATAGTAATCGGATAAGCTATTTTATCAAGAAGGCCTATCTAAGCGTATCTGGCATGAGATACAGAAATGAATTTTTTTAGTTGCCGGCATAACACTAAGGGTGTTGCTGGTGCTTCACATTCTTGCATGGAATCTGAAATCTTCAGCGCCGGCCACCGTGAAAGCCATGACCATGACCGTAGTTGCCACGGAAGTGGCCGCCAAACCAGAACGGGGCGTATATGTATGGTCCGTAATATAGTGGGTAGGACTCATAGTAATAGCCTCTGTCGTCGGAATAATAACCAGGATGGACGATACAGCCGGGAAGGGCCGCAAGGGTAGCCATCACTACAGTGACAATTATGAGTTTGCTTAACATGACAATACCTCCTTCATGCTTTTGCTCCGGCAGGACAAGAAAAATTTCTCCTTATTTTTTCTCATTATAACACTCTACAATGTTCACGGTGCCTGGTTTTTACTGTGTGGACCATTCTCAGCGGCTTTTTACCATGGGGTTTAACTTTCTTTTTGACCGAGCTATAAATCGCGGTTAAAGGAGGAATAGAGATGAACAATCCTTGTGTTTGTCCTCCTTGACTTTTTACGGAGCTTTCCCGTACACTTCCGGCAATGTTTAATTAAATGATTGCGCCACCACATTTTCGGAGCCAGCAGTTTTTGAAAACAATAGTTGTTATTCCCACCTACAATGAATGTGAAAATGTTGAACGTCTTGCCAAGGAAATTCTCAAACAGGACTCTACTTTGCATGTCCTCTTTGTTGATGACAACTCTCCCGATGGTACAGGTCGTTTGTTAGATGCACTAGCGGCCGAAAATGAAAAAATAAAGGTGATGCATCGTTCAGGCAAGCTGGGGTTGGGATCTGCTTATCGTGAAGGTTTTAAAGCCGCATTAGCCATGGGTGCAGATTATATCATAGAGATGGATGCTGATTTTTCACATGATCCTGGTGTACTGACAACTTTTCTGGAAAAGATACAATCCTGCGATCTTGTCGTTGGCTCACGGTATCTTAATGGAGTCAGTGTTGTGAACTGGCCGATCAGAAGGCTGATACTCAGCTATTTCGCTAGTGTATATACACGTCTGATAACCGGACTTTCTATCAATGACTGCACGAGTGGCTTTAAATGTTTTCGCAGGCAAACAATTGAGGCTATCGATATGAACAGGATAGCTTCAGATGGATATTCCTTTCAGATTGAGATGAATTATCGTTGCATGGAAAAGGGTCTGGATATAGTTGAAGTGCCAATTATCTTCATCGATCGTCATGCCGGCAGTTCCAAAATGTCACGCAAGATCGTTTTAGAAGCAATTACGATGGTATGGAAACTCAGGGCGGGCACTCTATTGAGGCACCTATTTAAGCTGAAAGGGTAACGTGGCTAACGACATCTGGTCAATTGTTGTACTGTTGGGTTTGGTTGGGTGGATTTCTGCCGCTCTGGGATTGATATTCACTGCTTTTCCCAAACGCAATACGTTTAATGCAGGATGTGCTTGGAAATGGGGATTGGCTTTGGCTTGTTCCTATGGCATCTGGATCGCAGGAATACTCAATGCGTAGACCTTTAACACACAACTGGTTTGTATTTCGGGTTCTGTTTTTGGTTCTGGCAGCTGCTTTCATGTCAAGTTGCGCATCTTCAAAACTTGAGCGGTCCGCCTGGCAGGATAATCGAATTGAAATGATCTGGCCGCAAGCACCGGAAACTCCGCGTATCAAATTGGTACGTATTATCCAAGGTCCTGATGACGTAGTTACAGAGAAAGGTGCTGTGGGCAGATTTTTTGATTTGATGCTGGGTGATAAAAACGAATATCTCGGTTTTTTTACTCCACATTGCATTGCTGCTGACGGCAATGGTCTTATATACGTTGCCGACCCTTCGCTGGGAGTAGTGCATAAATACAACCTTGCTTCCCGTGAGATCAGTTACATTGTCCAGGCTGGCACCCAACGTCTGGGTAGCCCTGTTGGTGTTGTGCTCGATCGGCAAGGGAACCTTTACATCACCGATGCACAGCGCGCTGCAATCTACAAATTTACGGCCGAGGGATTGTTTCAGAAAGAGTTGGATACCAAAGGGATCCTGCAACGTCCTACCGGCATTGCGATTAATTCTCGAGGAGAAAAGATCGTCGCAGACACTTTGGCCAACAAAGTTTTTGTATTTAGCGAGGATGACCAGCTGAAAGGTGAGCTGAACGGGCCGGATTTTAAGGAAGCTTTCAATATGCCGACGTATGTTGCTGTCGATGCTTTTGATAGTGTGTATGTCACGGATTCAATGAACTTCACGATCAGGATTTTTGATTCAGCTGGAAAATATCTCAGGAGTCAGGGTCAGATTGGTGATTCACCCGGTTCCTTTGCGCGTCCCAAGGGAATTGCTCTTGATAGCGATCGCAATCTTTATGTCCTGGATGCAATCTTTGGGAATTTTCAAATGTTTAACCAACAGGGCCAACTACTGCTTTATGTAAGTCAAGAAGGTTCTCGGCCTGGTGAGTTGATGCTTCCGAGTGGTATTTTCATCGATCGTGATGACAGAATTTATATAGCCGACACCTTCAATCACCGGATTCAGGTTTATCAGTATCTGAAAGAGAAGGCATCAAAATGAAATTTTTACCTGAAATTTTTACAGCAAATATTGCTGCATTCCTGTTTGTACTGTTGTTTGCGAGTTATTCAGGAGCGGCAGCTCCCGGTCCTAAGGTTTCTGAACTCGGTAACAGGCATAACCTGTCAGCAATTGCAAGACAGGTTGGTACAACCACACTTGTTCCAAATACCAATACCTATCGTGCCACTGGCGATATAACTTCTAATCCAGGTGGACAACAAATCTGCATTTTCTGTCATACTCCCCATAACGCCAATGTCGCTGAACAGGCACCACTCTGGAATCGTAAATTTTCATCGGTGGTTTTTCAGCGTTACACCGGGTCCGCAACCTTTAATATAAAAAATCTTGCTGCAGCAGGTTATGGAGCTGGAGCACAGCCTAATGGTTCCTCAAAATTGTGCCTGAGCTGCCATGATGGGGTGGCTTCTATGGGAGATGTACTGCGTGGGGGACCGATTGACATGAGCAAGAATGTCATTGATGGAATTGCTTCTTTTAATCCTTCTACAAATAAAATGCGATATGGCCATCATCCTGTTTCTTTCGTATATGCAACAGGTTATGCATATAATTCTTCTCCGGAATCTCAGACTGGCTCACGCATAACTGGCCTTCCTGTTGATTATGTTTTTCCCCAAAAAATCGATGGGAATATTGTTGTGAAATTAAAAGACACCACTCGAGACGGGAGGGGATGGATGCAGTGCACCACCTGTCATGATCCTCATCAGAATCAGGCAAACGAATCGGATTGTTACGGCGGTGTGTGTGATGGGACCAACACTCGTAAAAAGGTACCTTTCTGGGTTTATCATAAGGCTGGTAATACGTCCGTTCAGGATCATGACGCGGTCTGTACTGCCTGTCACAACCTAACCACGCCAGCTCCATGGCCTTCACAGAATTAGGTAAAGGGTCCCAAATTATGCATTTTCGGCATTTGTTAAAGTTTAGCTTAATCATTGTCGTTTTTATGCCTCTGGTTGTTGCAGCAGCGACTACTCCCCTGCATCTTGATCCTCAGATAATGGCTGATGGCTGTGGCTCCTGCCATGTGGGCTTTGATTTTACCAATGGCGGTGGGTCCGCTAAGTGCATCACCTGCCATGGTCCTGCCAGTGGAATTCCAAAGTCCCTGATATCAATGGGGAACCAGTTTAAAGATGTGACCCGGGATTTTGCAAAAAATTACCGTCATCCTGTCTTTGGAAAGGCTGGAAACCATAGCGCACGGGAGGTGTTGCCGGAGACCAATCCAGTAGCACCGCGACATGTTGAATGTGCAGATTGTCATAGCCCGCACTATGTATCTCGCGATAATCCTTACGCTGGATTGCGAGGCAAAAAGGTCGGCAACTTTGCATCTCCGATCACTAAAGAATATGAATTGTGTTACCTCTGTCATGCCGATAGCGCAAACTTGCCGGTTAAATCCACCAATAAACGCATTGAGTTTAATAAGGAGAATCCATCATTTCATCCGGTGGAAGCAGAAGGCAAAAACCAGGCGGTTGTTAGTCTGATGAGGCCATATCGGGAGAAAAAAACGACTGCCAATGATGTCTCGACACTCAAGTGTGCCGATTGCCATGGAAGTGATGATCCAAATTCACCGCAGGGTCCACATGGTTCTAAGTATGAGGGCTTGTTGGTGGATAACTATGCAACTGGTGATGGTATTCAAGAAAATGCCTATGCCTATGGATTATGTTATCGTTGTCATAAGCGTACAAGCATTATGGGCAACCAGAGTTTCCCATTACATTCGCGACACATTGCTGGTGAAAACAATTTTAAGGGAGGAGGAACCTCATGTCACACTTGTCATACCTCCCATGGCAGCCCTGAAAATAGATATTTAATTCGCTTCAATCGAAATGTTGTGAAGGAAAATTCTGAAGGTAAGCTAAAGTTCGTCGAAAAAGGAACCTATAGTTTCCATGGTGAGTGCTGGCTTAACTGTCACGGAGTAGATCACAATCCCAAGACATACTGATCTGTTATCCCTTATGGATCCCATATTAAACAATTTTTTCTGTGGAGAATTGAACTGCAGCCAGATAACGACTGGCTGTTGTTTTTTTGAGATTTTTTAACGTAAGGATTGTATTTACTGCCAGACAATTGAACTCCTCTGCAAAGAAAACCAATGATTGCAGGCATTTTAAAAGTGGTCTTTAGGAGTTTATATTTTGTCCTTTCCATGATATAAATTTCCGATATGCCACTTTATAATTGTAAATTAGGCTCATCAGACGGAAAAATTACCTATCGCGAATTTGAAGCAGCTGAGCCAAATGTGCTTCGGAAAAGCTTGGAAGAGCAAGGTTATTTTGTTTTTGAAGTAAAGAAAAAATCTTTCCAATTTCTCTTTGAAAAAGGTTTGAACCGACGTCGCATTGACAATCGTACATTGCTTACCTTCAACCAGGAAATGTTGGTGCTGATCAAGGCCGGCATGCCGATCATGCAGGTGCTGGATGCCATTCTTGAACGCCATGACACTGGCACCTTAACTGAAACCCTCAGGCAAGTGCGGGAAGATGTAAAAGGAGGTGCTGCACTGTCAGCAGCTCTAGAGAAACATGGTCGAGTTTTTCCTCATCTTTACATAGCCTCGATCAGGGCAGGGGAAAGAACGGGAGATCTTCCCTTGACCATACGTCGCTACATCCAGTATCTCAAACGGGTTGGAAACATAAGAAAAAAAGTTATATCTGCAATGTTCTATCCGGCAATTCTGGTAGTGGTTGCGTTTCTGGCTATCACAATGCTTCTTATTTACGTCGTGCCCACCTTCAGCCAGGTGTATACCGATGCCGGTTCCCAATTGCCGCTTCCCACTCAGATGTTGATTGATTTCACTACATTTCTAAGGCGGTTTTTCCTGCTTGGTATCTTGCTACTAATAGGAGGGATTGCCCTTTTCCGTTCTTGGTCTTCTACAGAGACCGGAAGATTTACCGTTGATAGTTTGAAGCTTCGGGTACCTTTTTTAGGTAATGTGTATACCAAATACTCTGTGGCTGGTTTCTCCCGCACTCTGGCAACCGTTCTAGGCAGCGGAATTCCTATTATAGAGTCGTTGCGCATGTCCATCGGCACACTTGATAATGTGTATATGGAGAAGCGTCTATTTGAGGTAGTGAAATTTGTCGAGGAAGGCGGACGAATATCGAGTGGCTTTGAGCGCGTAGGTATCATGCCTCCACTTGCATTACGTATGTTGGGAGTAGGTGAGGCTACCGGATCCCTTGAGGATATGCTGTCTGATATTTCTGATTATCTTGAGGATGAACTTGAAGAGCAGATGCAAATACTGACAACAGCCATTGAACCTGCTGTCATGATTGTTATGGGTGGAATAATTGGAGTCATCATAATTACGATGTATCTGCCGATTTTCAAAATAGCCGGTACGGCAGGTTGAGAACTGGTTCGGAGACGAACCTGAAGAAAAGGAACGAGATGCATAGCTACAGGCGTCGAAACATAGGTATCATTTTAATAGAGAGGGGAAATCTTTCTGCAGATCAACTTCCCATAATAGTTGAAAAACTCAACACGACACGCCAACGATTTGGTGAGATATGCGTTCAGGAAGGTCTGGTCAAAGAGGATGATCTTGCCCAGGCTCTGGCGGAACAGTTTGGTCTAGAGTATGTTGATTTAAGCAAATTCAGAATGAATGAGGAACTGCTCAACAACCTCCCTCCTGACACTATCTATCGTTTTAATTTTGTTCCTATGGCAATGACTGACACAACGCTGACCATTGCTATATCAGATCCCACGGATGTTATTAAACTTGATGAACTCGAGCTTTTGCTTGATCGCTCTTTAAAAATCTGCGTTGCGACTGAATCGGGTATAGCATCTGTCATCAAGGCAGGTGAAGGCACCAGGCGTGTATTGCGTGAAGTTTCAGAAGATTTCATGCTTCAATTGGTAAAGGAGACGGAACGGGGCGAAGAGGTTTTGTCGGTGGAAAATATTTCCGAAGACACTAGCCCGATTATTAAGCTTATTAATACCACTCTCCTTGATGCCCTCAATAGACGTGCCAGTGATATTCATATCGAGACCGGTCATGATGGTGTTGACATCAAATATCGTATCGACGGTGTTCTTTATCGGGCTAATGAACCTATCGATCTGCATTTTCAGTCACCTATCATTTCCCGACTAAAGGTAATGAGCGAGCTTGATATCTCTGAACGCCGCATTCCCCAGGACGGTCGTTTCAAAATCCGTCTTGGTTCCAAGTCGATCGATTTTCGAGTATCAATCATGCCGAGTGCTCTCGGCGAAGATGCAGTAATACGTATTCTTGACAAGGAAAGTATTGCCAGTGATCTTAAAGGTTTGTCGCTGGAAAATCTTGGTGTCAGTGAGCGAGAAATTAAAAGGCTCAGAAAAAAAATAAGAGAACCTTACGGCATGGTACTTGTCACAGGGCCGACCGGATCTGGCAAAACTACGACCCTTTATGCCGCTCTCACTGAGATTCATACCGGAGAGGATAAGATTATTACCATTGAGGATCCGGTTGAATACATGCTGCGTGGGGTTCTTCAGATACCAGTTAATGAAAAAAAAGGCCTTACCTTTGCGAAGGGGTTGCGCTCCATTTTGCGACATGATCCGGATAAGATAATGGTGGGAGAGATACGTGATCCCGAAACAGCGCAAATAGCCGTTCAATCCGCCCTGACAGGACATCTCGTATTTACTACGGTACACGCCAACAATGTTTTTGATGTCATCGGACGTTTTATACACATGGGAATCGACCCATATAATTTTGTATCTTGCCTCAATTGTGTCCTCGCTCAGCGTCTTGTCCGGAAGGTGTGTCGTATTTGTCGTCGTCCAATAACATATACCGACGAAGAATTATTAAGTGCCGGCGTAGATCCTGAGGTTACACGAGGGGCAACTTTATATGAAGCCCATGGTTGTGATCAATGCAACGGAACCGGTTATCGTGGCCGTTCCGCAATAGTTGAACTGTTAGAGCTAAATGATCAGCTTCGTGATCTTATTGTTGGGAAAGTTCCTGCTACACAGCTCAAACAGGCAGCACGCGAATCAGGTGTGGTATTTTTGAGAGATTCCGCTGTCGAAAAATTAGTAGCGGGAGATACGACGCTTAAAGAAATCAATCGGGTTACGTTTGTAGAATGACGGTGTACTGGGACATATATGTTTTTTAGCAAAAATATACTGGGAATGGAAATCAGCCCTACCAGCGTGACGTGTGCTCTTTTGGGCGGAAAACAAGCCTTGCCCCGCCTGGAAAGGATTTCGTCCCGTCCACTTAACTCTGGTATCCTGCGTGTATCTTTGCGCGATCCGAATATTATTGAGCCGAATTCATTTGCCGAAAAGGTGCGTGAAGCTCATGCACTGCTTTTGGACCAGACAAATCAAGTTTCAGTAACACTACCAGATGCAGTTGGCAGAATTTTAATGCTGGATGTTGAAGGTCGTTTTAAAAATAAAAGCGAAGCGCTAGATATAATTCGCTGGAAATTAAAAAAAAACATGCCTTTCGATGTCGCTGATACTCATCTCGATTATCAAATATTGCGCATGCGCGAAAACGGAGATATGTCGCTTCTTGTGGCACTTGTGTCACGTCCAGTCATTGAACAATACGAAGAAAGTTTTATTTCCGCCGGACTTATTCCTGTTGGTATCGATCTAAACACTTTTAGCCTTTGTCGTGCGTTTCAAAAACATCTTGAATTATTTGAAGATGTCATTCTGATCAGTTTTTATGGAAGTACTCTCGGTGTTGTCGTAATTTATGAGGGAAGTCCTGAGTTTATTCGAGTAAAAGATCTTTCCAGCGCATCTGCCATTGATAGTCGTGTTTTTATGGAGATCAATAGCTCACTTCTGGTATGGCAGGAGCGCTTTCCTGAACGAACAGTACAAAAGGTGGTATGCATTGCTGCCCCGGATGTGGCAACTAATTTTTGTGATATGGTAGCTGAGGCAGTTAATACTGAACCGGTTATAATGGAAATCAAAAGTAGTATAAAACCTTCCGATAATGTTCCGGCCGACCAAGTGAGTCTTTTCCCTTTTTCCGCTGCTATTGGTGCTGCTATGAGGAGCCTTTGATGCGGTTTACCATTAACCTCGCCACCAGGACGTATCTTGATCATCGCAAGGTCAACCTGGTCATAGGCGTAGTTATTTCATTGCTCCTTGTCCTGTTGGTATGGAATATTATTAAGTTCTCCTGGAATTTCGGTGAATTGCGTCGGCTTACTGCCGACATCGTCTCCATTGAAGGGCGTCTTAACAGTCGTCCGGCAGGTGTCTCTGAGGCAGAATACAATAGGATTTTAGCTAGTATTAAATTTTTCAATGCTGTTATTGAAAAAAAATCTATTAATTGGGTTGGTTTGCTGAATCAGTTGGAAATTGCCACACCTGAAGGAGTGAGTCTCTCCTCACTTGCACCGGAAGGACCAAATGGTGAGATGAAAATAGAAGGGCGTGCGAAGTCTTTTATGCAGGTTCGGACTTATCTTGAAAAGTTGGAAGATTCAAAATTTTTTACGCAGGTTTTGCTGTTGTCTCATCGAGATATTACGGTTGGTGAGAGAACCCGCGGTGTTACTTTTTCAATTTCATGCCGGCCGGTGATTAGATGATTCAGACTTTGCTTGAAATATTTAGGCTAAAGAAGCGTCTGCTACTGATCACAACCTTACTATTACTGATCACTTTGATACTTTCGACATATGTCTGGAACTATCAGACATCAGCAATTGCAGACGCTCAGATTACATGGAGTGAGCTGCGGCAGAAGATGGCCTTGGTTGGCAAACAAGATGTGAGTCTCTCTTATCGACAAGGCAAAGACGCTCTAGATTCACTTGAAGCGCGAATCCCCCTCAAACGAGAATTTCCACGCGTATTGGGAGATATTCTTGAGGCCGCTGCTGCCAGTGGGGTGATAACTGGAAATATTTCGTACAAGCCGCAGGTGATCAAGAATGAAAAACTGCTGGCATATAGTGTGAGCATGAATGTAGGGGGAGGCTACGCTTCAATAAAAAGTTTCTTGGCAGATGTTTTAAAAAGCCGCGAATTTATAGTGGTTGATGGCTTTACTTTAAACAATACCGATCTTTATGAGGAATATGTCTCCATGGATCTTCGCTTGACAGTGTATCTGCGGGAGAATCCATGAACCGTCAGCGACTACTTCTTTTTATTTTACTTATTCTGTTTGTTCTTGCCATAGCATGGGCGTTATTTAATCGCCCACAACAAAAGACTGTCAATACCTTGAAAAATGCGCCCGGACAGCAGCCAGGAAACACTAAACCAAAATTAACAGCACAAACTGGTATTGCTCCTCGTTATGACGGTAAAAAACTGAGACTGGACCTGTTGGAGCATGACCAACAAACTTTTGCCGGGTATCATCGCAACCTATTCAAACCTATTTTTGTTGATGAAGTTAAACTTATGCAGAGGAAAGCTGCTGCTGTTAAACCGGTGCTACCTCCTCCACAGGCCCCAAAGCCACCCGTTCAGCCTCCACCTCCTCCTGTTTCAGTTGGTCCTTTGCCGGATACTCCGCAACGAGAGCTGGGCCGTTTTACATTTCTTGGTTTTTTGAAAAAAGATAACCAAAAAACCGTTTTTCTAGCAAAAGACAAGGACATCATACTTGTTAAAAAAGGGGAGTCTTTTGCGGGCCGTTATCAGGCATTATCTGTTACCGATCAGGCTTTGACGATTCTTGTTAAAGACACCGGAGAAGAAATTGTTATCCCTTTGCTTGAGAATCGACCACTTAACATGGCAGTACGATAATATTACATTGAATTGGATTACTTTTCAGAGGAGACGCTGTAGATGCGCTACCTGACTCTTTTACTGCTAGCTTTATTGGCTGCTTCTTTCCTGCTGTCAGGATGTTCCTCTGCGACCCGCTCTTTTAGTAGAGGAGAAAAGCTCGAATCCGAAGGGAAATTCGAGGAAGCCATGTACAGCTATGCTGATGCTTTCATGAAAGATCCTGAGGAAGGAAATTACCGGGTTCATTTTTTCAATATGAGGGAAAAGGCTGCAAAGCAGCGTGCGACCCGAGGTAATGACGCTTTAGCTAAAAATGAATATGCTGCTGCACTGGAAGAATTTCGGGCAGGTTATGCACTTGATCCCACCCAAGAACGCTTGAAGCAACAGGCGGACCTGGCAGCACGCTTAAAAGAAGGAAAACAAGCATATCTTGAAGGGATGGAATTTGAGAAAGGAAACAAATTCAAGGCAGCCCATCTCGCCTATTTACGGGCCTTGGAACTGGACCCTGAGAACAAGGAATACAAGATTGCCCTAAACAGGGTGTCTGGAATGCGCAAAAATAAACTTGAAGGACAAGAGCTTAACCTTAAGTCAACTAAGCCAATCACCTTGAAATTCAAGGACGCCAAGTTAAAGGATGTCTTTAACATTATTACCCAGCTATCTGGTATTAATTTTATCTTTGACGAGGGAATCAAAGATCAACCTGTTTCGATATACCTTGAGAACGCTACATTTCAGCAGGCAATGGACCTGTTGACTAACATGTTTAAGTTGGGACGCAAGATTGCCAACGAGAGTACTATTATCATCTATCCCAAAACGCCGGACAAGGCCAAGCAGTATGAAGATATGCAGGTGCGCACCTTCCACCTCAACTTCATGGATGCAAAAAAAGCGGTTAACCTGATACGTACCATGATCCAAGTGCGCAAGGTTTTTGTTAATGAAGATTCCAACTCCGTTGTTGTGCGTGATACCAGCGATATAGTGGATGTTGTCGAAAAAATACTTGAAGCCAACGATGTTCCTGATCCCGAGGTAGTTCTTGACGTTGAAGTTGTTGAGATAAGCGATAGAAAGGCTCAGAATGTGGGCTTGCTGCTGAGCAATTACAATGTGCAGTTGGGTGCATACACTCCGGCGGGCAATCCATTGGTCAACAGCCTTACTGCGGCCACGACAATTCCGTCGGCCGGACAAAGCGCTACCACAACTACTACTGCACAGGTTTCAAACCTGCTCCAGGCTTTCACGCTGAGAGGGTATGGAGGGTTTATTACCGTACCTAGTGCTCAATATAATCTTGGTAAAAATCTGACCAATGGTGAGGTGCTTTCGAATCCTAAAATAAGAGTTAAAAACAAGGAAAAATCTAAATTTAATGTGGGTACGCGAGTCCCGATTACTACTACTACGCTTAACGGCACCCTTTCTCAGGTAAATGTGCAGTATGTGGACGTTGGAGTCAAAGTTAATGCTGAACCGACCATACAACTCAATAATGAGATCGTCATCAAGCTAAGTCTAGAGGTCAGTTCCATTCTTAACAAGGAATCAGTAGGTGGCAGCGATAGCCCAACTACGGTTGTTACGATTGGGACGAGAAATCTTGATACCGTGCTGAGTCTAAAGGATGGCGAAACCAGTATTATTGGAGGTTTGATTCAGAATACAAAGAACGAGAGTAAGCAGAAGATTTTTCTGCTGGGAGATCTGCCTCTGATAGGTCCGCTTATCTCCAACACTGAGAGCAGTAAGGATAAAACTGAACTGTTGCTGGCAATAACTCCGCGGTTGGTGCGTGGTGTCACTGTGCCACAGCACAATCTTATGTCATTTTCCTCTGGCAAGGAGGATGATCCGTCCCTGGTCAGGCCGCTTGCTTCCTTTGAGCAGGAGCCGGAGTTTGAGACTCAACAAGGGCAGTTACCACGACCTGGCATGACTCCGCCTCGACAGATTCAGCCTCCTAAAGCTTCAGCACCTGGTCCGGTACCTGCGCCAGTTGTGCCGGTTAATCCTTTAACGCCCCCTCTTCCAGTACCTGGCGCACCTCCAACAGGCGCACCTATTGAAAATCAACCTGTTACTAATACTAATGCTGGACAGGTTGCTACGCCTGCACCACCCCAGAGAGCACTGTTGCAGATTGGTACTCCCGGTGCAGTATCTGTTGGTCAGCAGTTTACTCTTGAAATTAAAGTCGGTGATGTTACGAACCTAATTGCTGCTCCTTTTGTAATGACATATGATCCTATTTTTACTGAATTTGTTTCAGGCGCTGAAGCCGGCTTTTTGAAAAAAGATGGTAAGCCGACAGTATTTTCCAGTAAGGGCGATCCTGCCAGTGGAACAGTTACTGTCAACATGGCTCGTGCCGCCGGTAGTGGTGGTGTCTCAGGAGGTGGGAGCTTGGCGTTTCTTACTTTTCGAGCCATAAACCAGGGGCCGGCTAATTTTGGCTTTCGTAGTGTCAGTTTTTCTTCAGCCGACGGTCAGTCGATTACGGTGCTCCCATTCAGTACAGCTATTGAGCTGAAATAGCGGATATCATGCTGAAGATTCTCACGATGCGCAAAGGTGTCACTTTGGTGGAGCTTGTGGTTACTGTCACCATTTTGACTGTACTTGCTTCTGTTGTTATGCCGCTTGCCCAGATGACATCACGGCGTACCAAGGAACTTGAATTAAAGCGTAATCTGCGTATTATCCGGACAGCTTTGGATGATTTTAAAAAAAGTTATGACAAGGCAATAGACGAAAAAAAAATATTGCCATCAATGAATAAATCGGGTCTACCCGAAACCTTAAATGTATTAGTAGAAGGTTATGATTTTGGAGGTATGTATCCAGTAAAAAAGAAGTTTTTGCGGAGGATTCCGGTCGATCCCTTCAACCCGCCTCGTGGGAAGGAAGAGCCTAAATGGGGCCTGCGGTCTTATAATGACAAACCTGATTCAACCAGTTGGGGCGGCGAGGACGTATATGATGTGTACTCGCTTAACGAGGGAACAGCTATCGATGGAACCAAATACAAGGAATGGTAAGTTTGATCTCTTGCATGAATAATATAAGCAACATCATGTTGAAGCTCAGGAGTCGCAGGGGATTTACTCTCATTGAGTTGATGATCGTGACTACCATAATCGGCATTCTTGCGGCTATTGCCGTACCTAACTACCAGTGGAGTATTATCAAAGCTCGCGAAGCTGTTTTGAGAGAGAATTTATATAATTTTAGGACGACTCTTGATCAGTTTTATGCAGATCAAGGGAAATATCCTGATTCCTTGGCAGAGTTAGCTGAAAAGAAATATATGCGTGAAATTCCGAAAGATCCTTTTACCACTAAAACCGATACTTGGGTGACGGTTCCTCCTCCACCTGAAACTACTACAGCCGCCCCAGACGGTGGCGGTGGTACGAGCGGAAATACCCCGCTTATAGGAGGGGGAGCTGTTCCATCGGTTGGCGGTACTTCAGGTCCCGGAAATGTCTACGACGTCCATAGCGGGTCCAACTTGATCGGGACAAATGGTACTCCCTACAACGAATGGTGAATGAATGATTCAACTTCATAACGTGTCTTTAGCTTACCAGAACGATGCAAGCGCGCTTAATGGTATAACCCTTCACATAGAAAAAGGCGAATTTGTATTCATGACAGGTCCCTCGGGTGCCGGCAAGACTACTCTTTTAAGGCTTCTATACGGCGCTCTGACTCCTACTCGGGGACAAGTGCTTATTGATGGTCAGAATGTTTCACGTCTTACTTCTTCGCAGATACCATACTTACGCCGGTCAATTGGTGTTGTTTTTCAAGATTTCAAGCTTCTACCAAGCAGAACTGTCTTTGAAAATGTGGCTATAACGCTCGAAGTTTTAGGTTGGGGGCGAGCGGATATCGGGAAAAAGGTTATGCATATTCTCAGGCAGATGGGGCTGGAATCCAAAATTCATCTAACTCCTCAGCGCCTGTCGGGAGGCGAACAGCAACGTGTTGCACTTGCACGCGCCCTCGTAAATGACCCCAAAATTCTCCTGGCTGACGAACCAACTGGTAATCTGGATGACGTCAACAAAAATCAGATTCTAAATATATTTAAAGAAGCTAACATACGGGGAACTACTGTTGTTGTGGCCACCCATGACCGGCGTCTTATCGAAAACAGTCACAAACGGCTCGTGATCCTCAACAAGGGAGATATCGTTGAACAGTTGGAAAAAGAAGAAAGTCTCAAATCAGTCTAATAAACGGCCGGTGCTGGCTGGCCAGGTTTTTGGTGGTCGCTTTGGCTATTTTATAAACCGTGCGTTAATCAATATCCGTCAGAACGTCTTTGTTAATGTCGTTACAATCGGGACCATTACTCTGGCACTTCTTATAGTGTCTCTCTTTCTGCTGGTTTTTGTTAACCTTGAAAATGCTGCAGACAACTGGAGTGAGCGGGTTCAGGTGACGGCTTATTTTGATCGGGAACTGTCCGGGCAGGAACAAGCTTCTCTGCGAAACAAAGTTATGGCTCTTCCGGGAACTGCACAAGTACGTTACGTCAACAGAGATGAAGCACTCAAGCGTTTTAAAAACAGGCTGAAGGGGCAGGAAACCTTGCTTGAGGGGGTTCTTCCCGAAGTTTTGCCCACATCCTTTGAAATCTCGTTAAAAAAATCTCACCGAGATTCTCGGGGGGTAGAAGGCTTTGTGGCTAGCCTGAGGCAACTCGCCGGCATCAGCGAAATCCAATATGGTGAAGAATGGGTCAGACGCTTTAATACCTTTTTGAATTTTGTTCGCATGTTGGGCTTATTACTGGGTAGTTTCCTTATAATAGCTGTCATATTCATTGTTTCAAATACAATCAAGCTTACCATCTATGCCCGCCGGGATGAGCTGGAGATAATGTCGCTTGTGGGAGCTAGTCGATTATTTATTAAAATACCCTTTCTTATAGAAGGAACTATCCAGGGTGCCGCAGGTTCTCTGCTGTCTCTAATGCTTTTGTTTGGATTGTTTGAAGCCTTTCTGCAAAATGCCAGCAGTTTTATGAGCTTTAATTCTGCTACGGCAAACCTCTCTTTTCTCCCACTAGAGTATATTGGAATAATCGTATTGGCTGGTATTTCGCTTGGTTTCATCGGCAGCTTGACCTCGCTGAAACGATTCATAACTACCTGATGATTTGTAGTTTGTTATGCATAGTGCTTGTTCTGGCATGGACGCCTGCAATTTGGGCGGATAACGCCAAGGACCAGCTTAAAGGGGTCAAACAGGAAATTAAGGTTAAAAAACAGTTGATTACCAAAACTCGTAAAGTCGAAGCGGTGGTCTCCACCGAGCTGCTGGAGATCAACAAGAATCTTGAAAAAAAGAAAAATGATCTTGGTATCATGAATCGAGACTTGCTCAATGTTGAGTCCAGCCTCGAGCGAACAGGCAGTGACATACGCCGCACGACCGAAGAAGCAAATCGCAAGAAACAGCAGATTGGACGTAGACTCATTTCTTTGTACAAGGCAGGAGAATTTGGCGTTCTTAGAATGTTTTTCTCATCAGAATCTTTTCCTGGCATGGCAGAAAATATACGTTACATGCGTTCAATCCTTGAGAACGATAAAAAACTATTCACGGATTATAATTTAAAAATTGATGAATTGCGGCAGCTCAAAACAAATTTGGAACTGGATGCTGTCAAAAAAGAACGCATCAAACAGGGCATTTCAGTCAAAAAGAGGGAGATTGAAGAAGAAAAAAATAAGAAAGCAGCTTATCTTGTGAAGGTACGCCAGGATCGTGCGGGATACGAAAAATCGCTCAAGGAGTTACAGGCAAATGCGTCGAGGCTTCAATCAATGCTTGAGCGACTTGAAGCTCTCAGCCGTCGCAGGCTTTCTCCCCGTCACGAGAAACCAAGTACTAAAACGAAATCACTCCCCGAATTACCAATGGTTCCTGATAGAGGGTTTGCATCCCAGAAGGGACGCATGTCCCTGCCAGTTAGGGGCCAAGTAATTGAAAGTTTTGGGAAGCATAAGCATCCTGAATTTGATTCCTACACATTCAGTAAAGGGCTATCTATTTCAGCTGCAAATGGTTCAGAAATAAAAGCCATATACGAAGGTAACGTCATCTATGCCGATTACTTTAAAGGATATGGAAACATGATCATAGTTGACCATGGAGGCGGCTACTTCAGTCTCTATGCTCATGCATCCAAAATTTTAAAAAAGACTGGTTCTGAGGTAGCTAAAAATGAAGCGGTTGCCACTGTGGGCGATTCAGATTCAGCCAAAGGACCACTTCTCTATTTCGAGATCAGGCATCAAGGCAGGCCTGTTGACCCTGCTGGATGGGTCAGGTGACTGAGACAATAAAATCAGTGGAGATATCACTTCAGCTGACATACTATTAGCAATATAAATTATCCGGAGGATGCAAGATGTTTACAAAAGGAAGCAGAACGAAACGAGTGATTGCCGGTTTTGCAGTTATTGTGGCAACTCTTGTAATTTTCATCGGTATAAGCAGCCAGAAACGCTGTGCTGCCGAAGGAAAAGGAAGTGATTACGAATCCATAGAACTCTTTACAGATGTTATGGCAATCATAAAAAAGAGCTATGTGGAAGAAGTTGATACAAAGAAGCTAGTATATGGCGCAATTAATGGCATGCTGGTGTCGCTTGACCCCCACAGTTCCTTCATGCCTCCTGATACATATAAGGAGATGAAGATTGATACAAAAGGAACCTTTGGTGGACTTGGGATTGAAATCACCATCAAAGATGGAATTTTAACGGTTATCTCGCCCATCGAAGATACTCCTGCATTTAAGGCAGGCCTAAAAGCAGGTGACCAGATACTTAAAATTGACGAAAAATTTACCAAAGATTTGAATATTAACGACGCTGTCAAGCGTATGCGAGGTCAGAAAGGCACACGTGTAGTTTTGACGATTATGCGAGAAGGATTCGAAAAGCCTAAAGAGTTCTCTTTGTTACGCGACGTTATATTGATCAAAAGTGTCCGGTCACGGATGCTGGATAACGGTTATGGCTATGTTCGCATTGCGCAATTTCAGGAGAAGACTGATGAAGATTTGAGCAAAGCTCTCAAATCTCTCCAAGAAGAACATAAGGGACCTCTATCAGGTTTGGTGCTCGACCTGCGTAATGATCCGGGTGGTCTGCTGGATCAAGCTGTCAAGGTATCGGATCATTTTATCGAGGAAGGGCTGATTGTCTATACCGAAGGTCGCGAGAAGGATTCAAAAATGCAGTTCTCTGCCAAAAAGGGTGGCAAAGAACCCAATTATCCTATCGTTGTTTTAATTAACAGCGGTAGTGCCAGTGCTTCTGAAATTGTAGCCGGTGCACTCCAGGACCATAAGCGCGCTGTTGTTATGGGAACACAAAGTTTTGGGAAAGGCTCTGTTCAGACCATAATTCCGCTGTCTGATGACTCAGGTTTGCGCCTTACCACTGCCCGCTATTTTACTCCCAATGGACGCTCGATCCAGGCTAAAGGGATTGTGCCAGATATTATCGTGGAGAGGCTTGAGCTGCCCAAGGAGAGCGAAAAGCGTGAAGTCATGCATCTGCGAGAAAAGGATCTTGAAAACCATTTTGAAGTAACAGACAAGGACGCTCCCAAAGATAAAAAGAAAGAAGAAAAGAAAGAGGAAACAAAAGATAAGATTGTTTCCACAAGAGTTGAGGACAACCTGAAAAATGACTATCAGGTTATGCGAGCCCTTGATCTTCTTAAAGGTTTGGAGATTCTCAAAAAGATGGGTAGCGGCAAATAGATCGCAGGTCGTTCAAAACTCCTGCGGCAGGTTCTTTAATGCTAAAAATTTTCAATCATTATGTTCTGATTTGTATGCTGGCTGTTGCCGTAGGTGTGGCACTTGGCGCCCCTATGGCAACAGCGATGGATTACGCAAATGCAGACGGTACCCCTGTTGATACTGCGATAGCACCTACTGCTCCACAAGGAAGTTTCGATACCTCTTCTGAAACTGAGCCTCCTGAAGAGGCACTCTCCCGAATTCCGGAAAATCTTCCTGTCGCTGAACAATCACAGGAGCCCACCTGGCCCGCTTATGAAGTACCTATTGAAGCTGAATCATCTGTCACACCGGCATCAAGCATGGGAGGCAATATTTCCAAAACGGCTGCTACGCAGACAGCTATACCAGGTAGCCATCCAAAAGTGACAGAAGGAGTTTTGCACCACTTTCGAAACTTCTCCGGCGAGCGCTCTGTAAAAAATCTGGTTGATCTTTTTAAAATAAATCAGGCGGGAATAGTTCAAAATCCTGCTATTGCCGTGTCAGATGGTATCACTCCTTTTGTTGTTCGGCTGGATTCGGCTCTTCTCGGTGCTACTCCCACATTTTCTTTTAGAGGTGCTCATCTAGAAACTTTGCGTCAACTTTCCGATGGTTCCTGGGAACTGCAGGCCATACCTCAAAAGGACAAATATCTTGTATATCTGTCGCTTAACTCCGGCACAGAAATGTTTGATATTCCGCTGACTGTGATTCCGCCAAACATTAAGACCGAAGGCGCAGTATCCTTTTCCGAAAGCCATGTGGCAGCTTTACTCGCCGCAACGGAAGGAAAAGAAGGCAAGCTCGTATTTGATATGAATCATGACGGCAAACAGGATTATCTTGATGATTATATCTTGATTGGCCACTATCTTCTTAATCTAGCTATCCCTTCTCGTTAAAATGAAAGTGATATTCTTTCCAGTTACTCATCCATGACCAAACCAAGGCCCAATCGTTTCAAACGCAGCCGGGGTGGCAGTACATATGCGGTTCTTGGCATACTTGCTGCCGTCCTTCTTGCTGTTGCTGGTTACTTTCTCTTTGCACCGCGTGCAAAGGAATTAAAAAATCCCCAGCCATCTCCCTCTGTTGTGTTTCATTCTCCGTTACCGGCCAAGCCTGATACTACTCATGAATGGTATTCGTCTGCGCATGAGGCACCACTTCATCACAAAAATGTTCATTCACCTGAAAAGCCAGGATCCTTGTCGGATCGCAAACAACATCAGACAGGCATTGGTAAGCTTGCTGTCATTATTGACGATATGGGTTCAAGTATGCAGGAGGCCCATGCTCTGGCACACATTGGTGTACCGCTTACCTTCTCCATTATTCCTGGGCTTCGCAGTTACCAAGAGGTAGCTTCGTACGCTGCTAAAGGAGGTCTGGTTGAAACAATGATCCATATTCCCATGCAGCCAAAAGGGTGGCCGCAACGCCGTCTCGAAGGTAACGGCTTGCTTGTTTCAATGACTGATACAGAAATAAAGGAACGTCTGGAGGCTTTTATGCGAGACATTCCACAGGCGGTAGGAGCAAATAATCACATGGGTTCTGAATTTACCGAGCACAATGACAAGATGCAGCCGGTGCTGGAAGTTCTAAAAAATAAGGGCCTTTTCTTTATAGACAGTGCTACCTCATCCAGATCTGTGGGATTGCAACTATCCCGGGGAATGGGTGAGAGGTCTGCCCGGAGGAGTGTCTTTTTGGATAATGAACAGAATGTTCAGTACATCACATCACAGCTCAACCAAGCGGTGCGTTTGGCCAAGAAGAATGGGGAAGCTATTGCTATATGTCACCCTCATACGGCTACGATCAAGGCGCTCGCAGCCGTTTTACCAGGTCTGGAAGGTCAAGGAATTACTCTTGTTCGTGCATCTCAATTAGTGAAATAGAAAAAGTTTTTGAAATGCATAAAAAAACCCGCCGGAGCGGGTTTTTTTATGCGCGTGTCAGTTTTGGAGGTGTTCACCAATCTTTGCCTGGAGATTCTGGATCGCCCGGTACTGTACTTCATACAACACCTGTTCAGGATTGTTTGGATCAACTGGATGGACAGCCAACCAACTTCCCTCACGTAATTTACCTTCATATCCTGCCAATGATTCGTTGAGCAAGAGATAAAGTCTGTCGCGCAGACCATCCAGTTCGCCTTCTGCAAAACCAATCATCGGCACTTCTTTTTTGAAGGCTAGCTCTCCGGCAGTATTAAACTGCATAAAATCCAAAATATACGAATTATCATGGTCACGTGGCAGGAAAAGAGAGACTGTCTTTCCTGCTTTTTCCGCAATTACTGCTCGTGCGGCAGTGTGAGCCTGTGAATCGTTGTAAAGGCCATACAAAGCCCCGCAGAGCATGTCTGCAAAACAATCGTTGTGTAGGAAGCCGCGGACAGCGCGATCCGAAGTTTCATAGTAAAAACCACGGCCTTCAGGTGTTTCGGCTAAGAGTTTCCCGCAGATCAGACATCGATCAGCCAAGCCTTCCAGTCTTGCCAGATATGAGACTTTCTTTTTCCCTTCCTTTTCAGCAAGCCACTGGGCGTACAGACAGGAGCGGGTCTCTGGTGTAGTATCATGACTTCGCAGAATGTCGCGGGTAATCTCGCTGAACTGGGTGTGCACTTCAGTGCCACGAGCGTGAGTTAGAATTGGGTATATCTTCCCATCAGGGTTGGTGTTCAGGCTCTCAACCTTAGGACTTTTGGATATAAAAGAATCCATGCAACGATAGCCACGGTTTGCTGCAAATGCCCGCAGCAGTGTCTTCTGGTCTCTGAATATCCCTTCGAACTTTATGCGTTCATCAACAAGACAGGGAATCAGGGCCAGGGATCTCTTGTCTATGCCGCGCTGATCAAAAAGTGCGAATATGTTTTTACAGTTATCCAGGCTCGGCATGTCCTTGATCGGGATCAAAACTCTATCCGCGGCATAGAGAGCATTCTGCGTCAGGATGTTCAAGTCGGGTCGTGTGTCAATAATTACAATCCCCGAAAGTCCTGACTCAGCCAGCATGCGGGCAAGCGTCATGGGCCCCTTGAACCGTTCATTGATATCGCTTAGTTCATTGGACGACGGAATATAACCGACACCGTATTGCCCCATTTGAACAAGTATCGAGGCCTTTTCGCCCATCAGCAGTTCGTGCACTGTGCCTTTTGTTGGGCGACCTTTCATCTCAAACATCCGATCGACGGTGAAATGGTTATCAAAGGAGAAAATTGTTACAGGCAGATCTTCCCGCATGGCCTTTAGGTAAATAGCCAGATTGGTAGCCAACGTGGTTTTACCGACTCCACCTTTTTCGGAAGAGATTGTGATGATGTAAGGATAACTCTGCATTTTCTGATAACCGCCATTTATAGAAGGTTTGCAGCACCTGCTGCGAAAGCTTTAAATACTAGTTCAATTTACCTCTGAGGGTCAACCGGTTTGACACACTTTCCGCGCATGTGTTATTTTGATCTAAGTTTTTAGCATAATTCCAAATATATACGAGATGTATGGATATTTTTTCTGAAAAAACAATTCTCACCGTTACTCGCCTGACAGCTCTTTTGCGCGGCGTGCTGGAGGAGAATTTTGATCATGTCTGGGTCCAAGGGGAAATCTCCAACCTTTCGCTTCCTTCATCAGGCCACATTTATTTCTCTCTCAAAGACAGTGATGCCCAGCTACGTTGTGTGGTGTTTAAGGGAGCCGCCAAAAATATAAAATTCCGCCCTGCAGATGGTATGGCGTTGATTGTTCGTGGCCGCATTTCCGTGTATGACCAGCGTGGTGATTACCAGTTGATTTGCGACTATCTTGAGCCGGCCGGAATAGGTGCTTTACAGTTGGCCTTTGTGCAGCTCAAGGACAAACTGTCAAAAGAGGGATTGTTCAACGAGAAGCGCAAACGTCCACTACCGCCTTTTCCACGCAAGCTGGGAGTAATTACTTCCCCAACAGGTGCTGCAGTCCACGACATTTTAAACGTTCTCAAGCGTCGTTTCTCTTCCCTGGAAATACTCATTTATCCGGTGAGGGTTCAGGGGGAAGGAGCAGGGCTGGAGATTGCCCGTGCACTGGAGGAGATGAATCGCCTTAATCTGGTTGATGTTTTGATAGTTGGCCGTGGGGGAGGTTCTCTTGAAGATTTATGGGCGTTCAATGAAGAGACGCTTGCTCGGGCTGTATATCGCTCCAAGATTCCTGTTATTTCTGCTGTCGGCCATGAGACGGATTGGACGATCTGCGATTTCGTAGCGGACCTTCGCGCACCGACACCCTCTGCGGCAGCGGAATTGGTTATCGCCAGCGCAGAAGAGTTTCGTCTGCAGGTGGATGCATTCAGTCATCGTCTGCAGCGGGCCATGCAGGCGAGGTTGTCAGTGCTGGACTCCAGAATAACGTCCCTGAGGCGCCTGTTGTACGATCCTTCCGGTACCATTGGCCATCTTTCCCAACGTGTGGATGATCTTTCGGAGCGGCTCTATCTCGCCTTGCAGACTTCTACTGCTCGACGCAGGGAGCTTTTCAATCACTGTGAAGGTGTGCTCATGCACCATTCCCCTGCAGGTCAGGTGAACCATCTGCGCAACAGCCTGCAGCTGCTTGCAAATAGAGCTGAACGCCATATGGTGCAGCATCTTGAAAATTACAAACAAAAATTTTCTGTTTCAGTGGCGCAGCTGGAGGTGCTTTCACCACTGTGCACGCTAACACGGGGCTATTCCATCGCGACACTGATGGCAGATGATTCGGTGGTGACTGATGCCGCCAGACTGACAGAAGGTGATCGACTGCGTCTCACTTTCAATTTTGGAGGAGCGGTCTGCATTGTGGAAGAAGTCGTAAAAGCTGCGAAACCTTGACGGGTAAAGTCATATCTGTATAATACAAAATTTTTTAAACCTGCTTCCAGTACTGAACTGAAAGTGTAGAAAATGATACAGGTTTGCTTTCCATGATTCGCTTATACAAAAAAGGTTACTGCAATGGCTGTTGAAAAATTCGAGGTATCACTCAAAAAACTTGAAGAGGTCGTACGGCGGTTGGAAGGTGGCTCCCTTTCCCTTGATGACTCGTTAAAAGCTTTCGAGGAGGGGGTCAAGTTGGCTGCTTTCTGTTCAAAAAAGCTTGATGAGGCAGAGCGTCGTGTCGAGGTGTTGTTGAAATGCAAAGATGGCAGCTATGACAGGAAGCCTTTTGAAACCGAAGAAGGATAGCCGTCAAAGAGCCTTCATCCTTACGGCCGCTAAATTCTACGAAAAGGAATATTATGGATCTCAAAACTTACCTTAAAGAACAGTGCATTCGTGTGGATGCTGCGCTTGACCGTTTTCTTCCCAAAGAGAGCGAGCTTCCACACAGTCTGCACAAGGCAATGCGCTATTCTGTTTTTGCTGGAGGCAAGCGGGTTCGTCCCATCCTTATGCTGGCTGCCTGCCAAGCAGTAGGTGGAGATACGGAGCGAGCTATTCCGGCTGCCTGTGCCATGGAAATGATTCATACTTATTCACTTATTCATGATGACCTGCCAGCCATGGATGATGATGATTTCCGCAGGGGGAACCCAACAAGCCATAAAGTTTTCGGAGAGGCGATTGCAATTCTGGCCGGAGACGCACTTTTGACCGAAGCCTTCAAGCTTATCAGTGATCCGAGGTTTGCCGTGGATTGTCCTGCTGCAGCTCGCTTGGCTGTCATACATGAAATCGCCACCTGCGCTGGTTCATACGGCATGGTTGGAGGACAGGTGGTTGACATGGAAAGCGAAGGGAAATCTGATATCGATCTTCCCGTGGTGCAGTATATTCATGCTCATAAGACTGGTGCCCTGATCAAAGCCTCTGTTGTCGCGGGCGCACTCCTCGGAGGTGCTGACGCTGAGAAACTCGCTGCTGTCAAACGCTACGGCGAAGCGGCTGGTCTTGCGTTTCAGATTGCCGATGACATACTTGATATTGAAGGCACCACTGAGGAAATCGGCAAAGATGCCGGCAGCGATGAAGCTCGCGGCAAGGCCACATATCCTGCGGTAATAGGATTGGCAGCTGCAAAGGAAGAGGCCCAGGCCATGATGGATGAGGCTTTTCGGGCCCTGGAGATCTTTGGTCCTGAGGCCGATTATCTCAGGGAAATCGCCTTGTACATCGTAAAACGCAAGAACTGAGCGAATTTTTCAGCTCCTATTTTCAGGTTCCGCTCCAGAAGGTAAAGGCCCCATGTCTATTCTTGAAACGATTAACTCCCCTGATGATCTGAAGAGAATCCCATCGCACAAACTCACGCTTGTCGCCAGGGAACTGCGTCAGCTTATCATTGAAACTTGTTCTAAAAATGGTGGACATTTAGCACCCTGTCTGGGTGTGGTTGAGTTGACTATTGCCATGCACCGTGTATTCAATAGTCCTGTCGACAAATTCGTATGGGACGTGGGGCATCAAGCCTATGCACACAAAATTCTTACCGGCAGGCGGGACAGCTTTCATACTTTGCGCACACTCAATGGCATCAGCGGTTTTCCGAAACGGGCGGAATCGTGTCATGATATTTTTGATGTCGGCCACTCTTCCACCTCGATTTCCGCTGCAACTGGCCTTGCGGTTGCACGCGATTTGGCAGGTCGTAAGAATAAGGTACTTGCTGTCATAGGTGACGGTTCCATGACCGGCGGTATTGCCTATGAAGGTATCAATCAAGCTGGTCACCTTAACAAGGACCTGATTGTCGTACTGAATGACAATGAAATGTCCATTGCTGAAAATGTCGGTGCTGTTTCAAATTTTCTCAGTCGAACTGCTTCCAGCGAATTCATGTTTCGTTTTAAAAAGGATGTGGAGTCATTCCTTGGTCGTCTGGATGGAGTGGGTAAAAGCATGCTTCATGTAGCTCGTAAGGTGGAGGAGTCGTTTAAGGGCCTCCTTACTCCCGGCATGTTATTTGAGGCTTTCGGGTTTGACTATATTGGTCCCATTGATGGCCATGATCTTCCCAAACTGATCGAAACCCTGGAAAATGTGAAAAAATTTGATGATGCCGTTTTGATCCATGTGCTTACAAAAAAAGGTAAAGGGTACAAGCCGGCAGAGGACAACCCGTCGCTGTTCCATGGGGTTGGTCCATTTAATATCGAGACCGGAAAGGTGTTGAAAGGGAAGGGGGGGGGCACCTCTTACACCGCCTTGTTCGGTACCACGCTGTGCAAGCTGGCTGCAGATGATGAGCGTATTGTAGCTATTACTGCCGCAATGCCGGATGGTACTGGATTAAGTGGTTTCGCCAAGGAATTTCCCGATCGTTTTTACGATGTTGGAATCGCTGAACAGCATGCCGTCACCTTCGCCGCCGGATTGGCTGCCGACGGTCTGCGGCCTGTATTTGCCGTATATTCTTCTTTTCTGCAGCGCGCCTATGATCAGGTTTTTCATGATGTTTGTCTGCAGAACCTGCCCGTGACATTTGCTCTTGACCGGGCTGGAGTTGTCGGAAATGATGGTCCGACTCATCACGGGGCATTCGATCTATCTTATCTGCGACACCTGCCCAACATGGTGATTATGGCCCCCAAAGATGAGAATGAGCTGCAGCATATGCTTGCCACTGCAATCGATCTCGGACGGCCGGTAGCGGTGCGCTATCCTCGCGGTAATGGTTATGGCGTAGCACTTGATCAGGGATACAAAATCCTCCCTTTTGGACAAGCCGAAATTGTTCGAGAAGGTGGAGATGCTGCAATACTGGCCCTGGGCACAATGGTATATCCTGCGCTTGTAGCCGCCAAACAACTCGAAGAACAGGATGGTATCAGCCTGACTGTTGTCAATGCCCGTTTTGTTAAGCCGCTTGATGAAAACATGATTTTGGATCTTGCACGGCGAAACGGTTGTTTAGTTACCATGGAGGAAAATGTCCTGCAAGGTGGTTTTGGCACAGCTGTACTTGAACTGCTTGAAGAACATGATCTTACCGGTGTGCGAGTTTTGCGACTTGGTTATCCTGAAGAACCGGTCACCCAGGCTGAGCAGCATGAATTGCGTGCCATGCTGGGACTTGATGCCGAGGGACTTGTTTTTTCCCTGCGCAACTTCCTGAAAAAGTCATGACGTGGGAAGGAGCTTGCACCTCGCGCTTGCTCAATATCCGAAAAGGCTGCACCATGCATTCCGGTAAAATAATGATGATAATGCGAATACTCCTGCTAGGCAGCTTCTTATGCTGTATCTCCGCTGTTCCCAGCAATGCAGATGAAAACGATTCAATTCTGCACAGTAGCTATGCAAGAGATCTCATGCTGCGGGGAGATTATGAAAAAGGGATCGAGCAGCTGCGGCGTGCATACCTGCTGTTTCCATATAATGAAACATTAAAACATAATTTGGCCGAAGGGTACGCTGCCTTCGGCCATCAGTTTTTTAAACAGAAAAAATACGATAAGGCTGATGACAATTTTGTCAAAGCTATGGAGTTATATCCTGAAGAGGCTATTTATGCTCTGCTTCGTGGTATTTGCACCTATCATCTTAAAAAATATGACGTGGCACGTCACGAACTGGAGCGGGCTCATCAGAAACAGTCGGAAACCGTGGAGATTCTTTACTACCTTGGACTTGTCTACTATGAGACGAATAATAGGCAGCAGGCTGTGGAGCTCTGGGAGCAGGGACTCAAGCTCTCACCAAGTCGGGTGGAATTTGAAGAACTGTTGAAAAAGGCACGCAAGGAGATGGCCGTAGAGGCGGGCATGGACCGTGGGCATAGCTCCAGATTCGATCTGACATATGATTCCGGTGTGAATGCTGCTTTTGCATTGGCTGTGCTCGATGTTCTTGAAAATGCCGCCAATCAGGTAGGCGCCGAGCTTGGTTTCTTTCCCGTTAATCGCGTACCAGTGGCCATATACACACGCGCAGACTTCAAAATCGTTACAGATTCGCCTGAATGGTCCGGCGGGGTCTATGACGGCACCATCAGACTACCCTTCGGTGCTACGGCCGAAGTCACTCCACAGATGCGGGCTGTGCTGTTCCACGAATACGCCCACGTAGTAATTTTTGAAATGACACGCGGCAATTGTCCAATTTGGCTGAATGAGGGGGTTGCGGAGATGTTTGGCCGCAAAGAGCATAATCGCCCTATGGGCGAATTCCGGCAGGCTATAAAGAAGAAAAGCTATATGGATTTCAGAAAGATGGAATCCGGCTTCAGTGGATTGACCACACCTGATGCTTCTCTGGCCTATCAGCAGAGTTATGCCATGGTCAATTATATGGTTACCAATTACGGGTGGCACCGGGTAAATGGGATACTGTCGTCCCTTGGCAACGGGATGAATATTGACGAGGCGGTCTTGCAGTCCTTTCAAGATTACTCGATCACTTATGATACTTTGATTCTGGAGTGGCAGAAGGAGATGGAAAAGAGTTTTGTGCAGGCACCGATTCTTGTGGAAGGTGACTGACGGTTTCGGGCGGTTTGTCTTTTATTTTTCCACGAGTTAGTCATAAACGGTATTTCCGTTATATGTGATGCTTCCTGCTGACGGATTTACTTCCTCCTTGCTGTTGATTTCATTCATTACACATTTTCTTTCTTGTCTTAGCTGTTGGCATGACTGTTGAAAAAATGTGTGAACTGCATGCAAAAGAACTGATTAAAAAGGAGAGGGAGATGTTTACTATTAGATCGTCAGTACTGATGTCCGTTCTGCTTTTGTTGCTGTTCTGTTCTGGTTGTGCCCGCTATTCCCGGAGCGTAAGCACGATGTACGACCCTGTTTCCACTGCAAGAGGTGGTTCGGGTGTTTTATATATTGTTATGCCGTTAAGTCAGCAGACCCAGTCAGGTAGTGTGAAGTGGGTCATTGGTGCAGTTAAGGATGAAGATGAAAACAAAATCGATGAAATATTTAGCGCCCAGTCCCCGGGCGAGCTCATCCAGGGTGCTCTTGGCCAAGAAATGAAGAGGGCAGGTTACACGATCACTTCTGTCACCTCGCCTCCTGCAGATGTAACTAAGATGCTTGTCATCACAACCCCTGAGTTGGTGCTTGACCAGATTTCAAGTACAGGAAAACTTACTGCTTCATGTCGTTTGCGTATGCCGTTGGAAATATGGAAAAATGGACACTTAGTGAAGAAGATGGAATATAACGCTACCTATTCCAACACAACTGTTACCGATCGAGACTTACTCGCAAGGGCTGTTCTTGGAGAAACCCTGCATTCGACAATGAATAAGGCGATCCCTGAATTGGTGTCACTTTTGGAGTCAGAAAAATGACACTTTACAGTGTTGTTTCAGGTTTTATAAAGTTGAAGAAGAAAAAAAGTAGCTTGATCGGAGAAAGACAGAAAAAAAGCTTGCCTTTTGAGGATTAATGGTGATAGATAGTTACTCTTTGTCGGGGAGTAGCGCAGTCTGGCAGCGCATCTGCCTTGGGAGCAGAGGGTCGCTGGTTCGAATCCAGTCTCCCCGACCATTTAAAAAACAAGCACCTGCAACTGATGTTGCAGGTGCTTTTTTTGTTTTTATGTTAAATCGACAGCAAATATTGCAATTGAGTCGCTCCTGAATTACCATGTGATGAGTTTTTAGATGACGTTAGTCGTCGAGGACAGGTCAATGAAATTGCGTTTAACCCTCATTCAAAAACTTATTGCAAGCTTTGCTATTATCGGCATTTGTCTTGTCACTGCCTTGGTTTATGCCATTCATGGATTGGGAACAATGCATCGTATGGTAGATGACATTGCACGCCATGATTTGTCAGCTGCGACCTCAACAATCGTGTTGCGAGATTCTATACTTGCACAGCAGCGTGCTGCTGGAAGGTTTTTGATTTTTAAGCTTCCTCAATTCAGAGAACTATTTATAAATCAGGCAAATCTCTTTAAACGTACACTTGCATTGCTGCAGCAACAACCGGTTGGACCTGAGTTGGAAAAGCTCCGGTCTTCATATCTGACATACACCGAGCTAAGTGAAAGAATTTTCGCGGGTAAAATTGTTCGAGATGTTGAGTTTAAGCATTCTGCCGAGCAAGTGGAAAAAGCAATTGAAAGTCTGCGTACCGAACAACGCAAAATCCTGGATAGGAAGCTGGAAACTGCCAGGAAGCGAGAGGCACGCACTGCATCATTGGCTTTTGGGCTGGCCTTAGGTGGCGTTTCCGTTGCCCTTTTGGTAGCAGCAGCGTTGATATATTCTTTCTCTACATCTATTAGAAAACTTCAGAAGACAACCCATCGTATTGCGGCTGGAGATTTTGATTACGATCCTCACATTCCTCCAGGTGACGAAATAGGTTCTTTGGCTCAGGACTTTATGAGCATGGCGGTACGACTCAAAGAGCTTGAGCAGATTAGTCTGGATGCCAGTCCATTGACACGATTGCCCGGCAATATTGCCATTGAACGTTCTATTAACAGGCGTCTACGAGAAGGAACGCCCTTCGCTATGTGCTATCTTGATCTGGATAATTTTAAATCTTATAACGATCGTTACGGATATATAAAAGCCAGCGATATATTGCACCAAACTGGTCGATTGATTCATGATGCAGTCCATCGCTTAAATGATCCTGATACTTTTGTTGGGCATATCGGGGGTGACGATTTTGTGGTTATTATTGATGCACGGTTGGCCCGGCAGGCGTGTCAGGCCATCATAAAAGATTTCGATGAGATGATTCCTTCTTACTATTCTGAGGAAGACCGAATTGCCGGTTCTATTCAGGGGGCAGATCGGTATGGTGTTGTACGTGTCTTCCCATTGCTTTCAATATCAATTGCAGTGCTGAACTGTCAGCCAGGAAGTTATTCGACTGCGGCAGAGATTGCCACGGCAGCAGCCAAGGTAAAAGATCGCCTTAAAAAAACCTCTGGCAGCAACTATATTATTGTGAGGGAGGCTCATTCCGGTGAGATATAGGCTGAGCGTTGTTCTGATATGGAGCACTGTGGCACAATTAACAGGTGGCTGCGCTATGTTGGGAAGCAAAGGTGAGCCGGTACGTGATCAGCAAATTGTTCTGGATGGTGCTATTGCGAAGTTGAGAGCAGGCAATGAGAAAGAGGCGCGTGGTTTGCTGGAACAGCTGATTGCCGAAAAAACGAGTTATGGGGGAACTGATGAGGCGCTTTTTCGTCTCGCGCTGCTCTCTCTCAGGGACGAAGGAAATAAGGGAACTGTCAAAGCACAAAAACTCTTGGAGCAGTTAGCCAAAGAATATCCGAATAGTCTGTGGGCGAGGCAGTCAGCTCCCTTGGCAGCTCACCTTGTGGAAGAACGGCATCTTCGTGAAAATGTCCGGGAATTGAAAAATTTACGAGAATTGAATTATTCTTTAAACCGAGATAATAAAGAACTGCGACAGATTCTCGAACGCCTCAAAAGTCTCGATTTGGAACTGGAACAGAAAATACGGCATTAGGCTTTACGTTTACTCTCACCAAGATATTCAGCAAGAAATTTATTTTTATATTCCACAAAACAATCCCGCTTAATTGCTTCCCTGATCTCCTCCATCATCTTTAGATAAAAGTGAACATTGTGAATGGCGGACAGTACTGCCGAGATGACTTCATTGGCAACAAAAAGATGATGAAGATATGCACGGGTAAAGTTTTTGCAGGTATAGCAGTCACAGCTCGGATCAATAGGATAGAAGTCACGTTTGTAATTTTTGTTCGTAAGGCGGATTTTTCCTCTTCTGGTAAAGAGGGTGGCGCTACGGGCATAGCGCGTAGGAATGACACAATCAAACATGTCGATGCCGCGTTCGACACTTTCAAGTATATCCTCGGGCAGGCCTACTCCCATCAGATAACGCGGTTTATCTTCGGGAAGATGTGGAGCAGTCCAGCCAACTACTTTCTTCAGCAACTCCAAACCTTCTCCCACACTGACGCCACCGATTGCGTATCCAGGTAGATCAAGTTTGCGCATCTCCTTGGCGCACATTTCTCTTAGATCCTCGTACACACTTCCCTGGACGATACCGAAGAGGGCTTGCCCATTATCTGTCATTGCCTTTTGGCATTCCTTGAGCCACCTGATTGTTTTCTTTGTTGACGATTCGGCGTAACTGCGTTCGCAAGGGTAGGGGATGCATTCATCGAAGGCCATGATAATATCGGCACCCAGGTCCTGCTGAATACGAGTAGCGCTGGCAGGATCAAGAAAAATTTCCTCACCGCTTATTTCATGTCTGAAAAAAACGCCTTCTTCGGTGATGCGTTTGTTAGGCAATGAGAAAACTTGAAAACCACCCGAATCCGTCAGGATAGGTTTATCCCAGGCCATGAACTTGTGCAGCCCACCAGCCTTTTTCACAAGGCCTTCCCCCGGCTGCAAATGTAAATGATACGTATTGCTGAGAATAATCTGGGCACCAGTCTCATTTATCTGTGCCGGGGTCAGCGGCTTCATCGCACCATGTGTGGCTACGGGCATAAAAATAGGAGTTTGAATTTCTCCTCTGGAGGTTGTTACGATTCCGAGACGAGCACCACAAAATTTATCTTTTTTTAATAGTTTGAAGTCCATAATTTATCCTGTTGATTGAAAAACAATAAAATTTAAAAGAAGTACTGCTGGAGAATATTGTTACTATCAGAATGTAACTTTAAAAGCAATCCCGCAAGGGAAGCCTTTCTAGGCGATTTTATTTTGTATTCTGTATACATAAAATTCTTGCAATTTTGTATAACGACGTTTAGTATCCCAAAATCTGAAGAGCATTGGTACAAACTGACAAGAACGTTTCCATATTGCGACTACCGCATCAAATAAACTCGAAGGAGGATGGTATGCAGGTTGTCTATAGAATGCGTTGGCGTGGTCCTCCTCAACGTCAGTCTGCCTTGAAATTCCCATGTGTGTGTCCGCAATCCGCAAGAAACTAATGCAGTTAAAATTCAAGAAAAGGAAGGAAATCTATGCAACTGTTTAGCTCGTCAATCGGCAGAAAGATAGTGATGGCCATAACAGGACAGTGCATGGTCCTGTTTGCCATCATCCATCTGCTTGGAAATTCCACTGCGTTTGGATGGCTCACTGGTGGACTCAATGCGTATGCACACCATCTTCACAGTTTACCGCTCCCACTTTTATGGGGATTCAGGCTTGGCCTGCTGGCCTTGGCTTGCATTCACATCTGGTTCGGCATTCAACTGACTATTGAAAATCGCGCCTGTCGTACTCAGCAATACGCGGTAAAAAACATGCAGAAGGCATCATTTGCCAGTGAAACTATGATTTGGACTGGCGCTCTCTTGCTACTCTTCATCATTTATCATCTGTTGCACTTTACCTTCCAAGTTATTAACCCGGAAACAGGTGCTCTTATCAATCCTGATGCTCTGGGGCATCCTAATGTTCTGGCCATGGTTGTAGCTGCTTTTCAGAACGTTGGTATTGCGTTGTTGTATGTAGGAGCAATGGTTGTGCTCTTCCTGCATCTGTCCCACGGTATACAAAGCTCATTTCAGTCTATGGGTTGGAGTAACGACCGCACTCAGCCTTGCCTCATCAAGGGAAGTACTCTTGGGGCTCTGTTCATGTTTCTCGGATATGCCGCAGTCCCGCTCATCATTCTCGTTCGGATTCTGAAATAAGGGGGTTATTGTGATACTAGACGGAAAATGTCCTACCGGACCAATTCAGCAAACCTGGGATAAACATTGCTTCGATCTGAAGCTTGTAAATCCTGCCAACAAACGCAAATACAACATAATAGTGGTCGGTACGGGTTTGGCCGGTGGCGCTGCTGCTGCTTCCCTCGGAGAATTAGGCTATAACGTTCAAGCTTTCTGTTATCAGGACTCTCCGCGCCGCGCACATTCAATTGCTGCACAAGGTGGCATCAATGCCGCTAAAAACTATCCTAATGATGGTGATTCCATTTACAGGCTGTTCTACGATACCATCAAAGGTGGCGATTTCCGTGCCCGTGAGGCAGACGTATGGCGACTAGCCCAAGTCTCTAATAACATCATTGACCAATGTGTTGCCCAAGGTGTTCCTTTTGCCCGTGACTATGCCGGATACCTGGACAACCGCTCCTTCGGCGGTGCTCAGGTTTCCCGTACATTCTATGCTCGTGGCCAGACTGGTCAGCAACTACTGTTGGGTGCTTACACGGCTCTTTCTCGCCAGATTAAATTGGGCACTGTCAAGATGTATGATCGTCGCGAAATGCTCGATCTTGTTGTCGTTGATGGCGTCGCTCGCGGCATCACGGTGCGCAACCTGATTACCGGTGAACTTGAAAGTTATGCTGCTGATGCTGTCTGTCTTGCTACCGGTGGATATGTTAACGTTTTCTATCTCTCCACCAATGCCATGGGATGCTCGGTTACAGCTAACTGGAAGGCGCATAAAAAAGGCGCTTACTTTGCTAACCCTTGCTATACCCAGATTCATCCGACCTGTATTCCTCAGGCGGGCGATTACCAGTCTAAGCTGACTCTGATGTCAGAATCCCTGCGTAACGACGGTCGTTGCTGGGTTCCCAAGAAAAAAGAGGATTGCGGAAAGCATCCCAATGAAGTTCCAGAAGAGGATCGCGATTATTACTTGGAGCGCAAGTACCCCTCCTTCGGTAACCTGGCACCTCGTGACATCGCCTCCCGTGCTGCCAAGGAGCAGTGCGACGATGGGCGCGGTGTTGGACCTGGTGGCCGCGGGGTGTATCTTGACTTCTCAACATCAATCAAGCGGGTTGGAGCTGACACCATTAAGGAACGTTACGGCAACCTCTTTGAAATGTATGAAAAAATTACTGATGAAGATGGCTATAAACGTCCAATGCGGATGTACCCTGCACCTCACTATTCCATGGGTGGTCTCTGGGTTGATTATAACCTGATGAGCAATATTCCGGGCCTGTTCGTTCTGGGCGAAGCAAACTTCTCCGTTCATGGTGCTAACCGCCTTGGAGCGTCAGCTCTCATGCAGGGATTGGCTGATGGATATTTTGTCATTCCCAACACCATCGGCGGTTACCTTGCTACTGTCAAGCCAGGTGCAGTCAATGCTGAACATCCTGAATTCAAGAAATGCGAAGAAGATGCCAAGAGAAGTGTCGAAACCTTCCTTTCCATCAACGGAAAACGCACAACAAGCGATTTCATGCGTGAACTTGGCGGTTTGATGTGGGAAAACTGCGGCATGGCCCGCACAAAGGAATCCCTTGAGACAAACCTCAAGAAAATTCCGGCATTGCGTGAAGAGTTCTGGAAAAATGTCAAAGTTTCCGGTTCCGGTAACGAATTGAATCAGCAACTTGAAAATGCTGGCCGTACCGCTGATTTTCTTGAATTTGCAGAACTGATGTGTCGTGACGCATTGCACCGCAATGAATCCTGTGGTGGTCACTTCCGCACAGAATATCAGGATGCCGGCGAAGCTCAGCGTGATGATGCAAATTTCTGTTACGTAGGCGCATGGGAGTTCAAGGGTGTTGACAAGCAGCCAGAACTGCACAAGGAGCCTTTGAAGTTCGAGAATGTACATCTCGCTGTAAGGAGCTACAAATAATGAGCGATCACAAGACCATGACCTTAACGCTGATCGTGTGGCGCCAAAAGAATGCCAACGATCCTGGAAAATTTGAAACTTACACTGCTAAAGGCATAACCGAGCACCACTCTTTTCTGGAGATGCTTGATGTCGTGAACGAGGACCTGATTCTGGCTGGCAAGGATCCAATAGTATTCGACCATGACTGCCGCGAAGGTATCTGCGGTATGTGCTCACAGGTTGTTAACGGTATGGCCCACGGCGGTCAGGACCGTACGACTGTGTGCCAGCTTCACATGCGAAAATTCAAGGACGGCGACACTATCTACATCGAGCCTTGGAGAGCACGTGCATTTCCGATTATCCGCGACCTTATCGTGGATCGCGCTGCCTTGGACACCATTGTCCAGGCAGGAGCATATGTTTCCTGCCATACCGGCGGGGTTCCTGATGGCAATGCGATTCTTATCCCAAAACCGGTTGCTGATGAATCCATGGATGCTGCAGAATGCATCGGATGCGGGGCTTGTGTAGCTGGCTGCCCCAATGGCGCCGCCATGCTGTTCACCGGCTCAAAGGTGTCTCAGTTTGCTGTGTTGCCTCAAGGTAAGCCTGAAGCTGCAGCCCGCGTCAAGGCTCTGGAAAAAGCCATGACCGACTGTGGTTTCGGTAACTGTACCAACCACTACGAGTGCCAGGCCGCCTGCCCTAAAGGGATCAACGTCAAGTTCATCGCCAGGATGAACAGAGAATTCCTCAAGGCTCAATTCTCTTAATCTTTATCCACCATCGTTACATAACTGGGCAGCCTTTGGGCTGCCCTTTTGTGTTTTACAGAGGCATTTGTGGAATTCAGTCTTATTAATCTTGTCCTCTCCGTTACAACAGCAAATGAATCTGCCCTGCTTCAAAGGCTATTTCGTTGTGGCGCTGAATTTTCATCCACCTGTAGAGATATAGTTTGCCGGTGGCCAGTACGTGACTGCCATGAATGCTCGACGAGACACGACTGTACCTGGCATAGAGTTTTCGGCCAGGAATTAACTGTTGATCCGGAAGCACTCAAACGCCATCAGAAGCCCCCCTTACCCTTTGTATTCACATTTGAAAATCCGGCCATTGCCTCTGATAACCCCGGATTAGTTACTGTACGACTGATCGTGATTGGAAAGGCCATCCTTTGTCTGGAGATGTTATTAAAGGGATTTTCAATTCTCCTAGAGAAACAGACCAAACACATTAAATGTGAAGTGGGGGAAGTTGCATCAGTGGGCTATCATGAGGATGCTCATGCTTTGGGAGAAGGGTGCTGTATTAACTTTCCGGAAAATCTTACTATTTTATCAACCGCTGGTTTAATAGAGAAATGGCCGTGGAGTTGTGACAGAATCAGGTTGATTTTTGAAACACCGCTTCGCCTTTTCGACAAAGGGCATATCCTCAAATCCTTCGACACAGGTTTGTTTATCCGTTCATTGTTGAGGCGTATATCCTCGTTGGCATACTATTACGGAGAAAACTGTTCAGAGCCTGATTTCAAGGAGCTGTCCCGCCACGTAGACCAAATTTCCTGTTGTGATAACTATTTCCAGTATCAACCTTTGTGGCAGGCAACCAACAAACTATCGGGTATTGTTGGAAACGGCGTAGTCTATGGTGCGCTCAATGATCTTATGCCCTTTATAATTCTTGGCTCTTATCTTCATGCTGGCAAGGGTTCTTCATTTGGAATGGGTAAATACGCTCTGTACACAGATCAGTAATTGGTGTAAAGACTGTTTCCCTGTATAATCAATGAGAATTGGCATCCCGATAATTAGCTTCTTTATTTCCCTGTTTAAGAAAGAGTCTGTGAATCATAGCGATGTTCATGCATTAACAATTGATGTGGAGGACTGGTTTCACGTTTGCAATTTGCAATACGAACCTGTAATAGCCCGTTCCCGGTGGCGTGTCCATAGTGCTACAGAACGCATTCTTTCTCTTCTGGCAGTATCTGAAATCAAAGCTACTTTCTTTATTCTTGGCAGTGTTGCCGAGGCAGAAACTGAACTTGCAGGGCTAATTACCTCTCAGGGACATGAAATCGCCTCCCATGGTTGGTCACATCGTTTGGTACATGAAATGACAGCCGATGAATTCAAGGCGGAGCTGGAACGTACGGCTGAATTAATCTTTAAGCAGACAGGTGCCCGCCCTGTTGGATATCGTGCTCCTCGCTGGTCTATTTCCGAGCGTACACCATGGGCGCATGAGATCCTTGTTGAACAGGGGTACCTCTACGATTCAAGTTGCAATCCTCTGCCCCTTGTCGGAAACGGGAGGGCGCCTAGACGGCCCTACAGCATCCAAACAGGCAAAGGTGCTCTCTGGGAGGTGCCTCCAATGGTGACACCGACACCAATGGGGAATCTTCCGACAGGCGGAGGCTGGGGCTTTCGTCTTTTTCCGCTCCCGCTCATTTCTTCGACAATTCGGAGGTATCAAAAAGCTGGCCACCCTGCAGTATTGTATCTTCATCCCCGTGAGGTGGATCCCTTGGGCCCCAGATTGGATTTATCTCCGCTCCAGAGCTTTGCTGCCTATGGGACGCGCAATGATGCTGCTCCAAGGATTACAGCATTGCTTAAAACGTTTCGTTTCACTACCCTGGAAAGCATGGTCAGATCGTGGAAACTTGTATCCTGATACCGGCTTATAATGCCGCACACACCATTGCAGCTGTTGTTAAAGAGTGCCTGACCCTTGGTATGCCTGTGGTGGTGGTCAATGATGGATCAACTGAAGGCACCGGGAAGGTGGTGGCTGATTTTCCTGTGACAGTTCTGTCTCATGCAGCAAACATGGGAAAAGGGTGTGCGCTGAAAACCGGTTTCTCATGGGCAGTGCAGCAAGGTTTTGGTTCCGTAGTAACCGTGGATGCCGATGGTCAGCATGATGTCTCTGCTGTTCCACGACTGGCTGACTCTGCCCGTCAGGCAGATGTCGATATCCTGATCGCATCCCGTTTCAGTCAATTCGAACAGATGTCCGGTTTGCGCAAGACATGGAATCGTTTCGGTGTATGGTGCATGCGCACGCGGACAGGGTTTGAAATTAACGACAGCCAGTCTGGTTTTCGCTATTATTCTTCACGCCTGCTACGTACAGTCACTTTGTCTACTTCGGGGTATGATCTGGAGATGGAGATACTCATGCAGGCTTGGCGTCACGGTTTTCGCGTTGCTTGCCTCCCGATAGCGGCACGGGTGGCTGACGGACGATCCACCAGTCATTTTCGCCCCGTACGCGATACCTGGAATATCTGCAAGGTTTTCTTGCGTAACATGTAACAGGAGTTCAGATGATTCAATCGTTAAAAAACTACACCAAAGAAAAAGTACTTTCCTATTTACTATCCATGGCGACAAGTTCCTCGGATGAGTCACTCATCAAAATGACACACCTGATGGAAATGATTCCCAAGAAAGACTATTATAAACAACGTATCCGCTGGATCAGAGGTCTGATCCGCGACAAGCATCCCAGTATTGAATTTCCCCGCCGAATTCTGCGTGACCTGCATCCCAATCAGCGTGACAAGTGGATCAGCAATCTCGCTATCAATCATCTTCTCAGCGGCACCAATAAACGCAAGGAATGGGCAGATGCCAATGGCTTCTATCCTCCATCAACAGTTGTCATAAGTCCCACCATGCGCTGTAATCTCTCCTGTTACGGCTGCTATGCTGGTGATTACAAGAAAAATCTGGAACTGTCTCTGGATGAATTGGACTCAATCCTGCTGCAGATGAAGGAAATGGGTATCTATTTCGCTGTTATTTCAGGCGGTGAGCCGTTCTACATGGACGGCATTTTCGAGATTTTCAAAAAACACAGTGACATGGCCTTTCTGGTGTTTACTCACGGCGGCCTTATCGATGAAGCCATGGTTGAAAAGCTTATTGAAGTGGGCAATGTCATGCCATCTTTTTCGCTTGAAGGATATGAACAGGAAACCGACGAACGGCGTGGCAGCGGGCACTTTGCCAAAGTCATGCGTGCCATGGACCTTCTACGCGAATCTGGCCTCTCATTTTGCGGTTCTTTTACGCATTCCCGTAAAAACTCCCACATCATTACGAACGGCGAATACATAGACATGCTTCTCTCCAAAGGTGTCTTTGCATTATGGCTTTTTTCATATGTGCCTGTAGGTCGCAAGCCTGAACCGGAGTTGATGCCCACGCCTGAACAGCGGGACCACCTGCGTCAGAGTGTTGTCGGCTTCCGAGCAGAGAAACCCATGCTCTTCATTGATTTCTGGAACGATGGTCCGATGGTATCGGGTTGTCTTGCTGGCGGCAGAAAATATTTCCACATCAATGCCAACGGCGATATCGAACCGTGCGTCTTTTGCCACATGGCTGTTGACAACATCCGTCGGACAACACTCCGTGAAGCATTGGCTTCACCATTTTTCCGGAAAATCCGACAGGAACAGGGGGACCATGACAATCTGCTGCGTCCCTGCATGCTGATTGATCATCCGGAAGTTGGTCGCGAGATTTTTGCCTCGGAAGGTGCCTATCCGACCCATGATGGTGCCGAAGAGATTTTTACAGTGCTTGCCGGTGAGATGGACACTTATTCACGTGCATACGGAAAAATAGCTGATGCAGTCTGGGAAACAGAGTTTGCTGATCATCCCAAGAAAATGAAAGGTAATACCGGGCCCCAATGATCACCATCTATACTTGCTTTAGCCGTTATTATTAGAAACCATGGCAGTCTACAACAGTAACAACCTTTTTCTGATTAATGCCCTGACGCGTATTGCTCCCCGCTGGATATTCCTGCCCCTGGCATTTGTCTCAGCACTCATTGCCTACTGCGTCGGAGAAAAACTGCGGCAGGCGATACGGGCCAATCTGAGAGTGGTTACCGGACGTCGCCGGGTTGAGGGCCTTGTAATTTCCACCCTGTACAAATTTTCCCTCAACTGGTGCGACATCATGCTGCTCATGCGCCTGACCGGACCACGCCTTCATGCGCTAATCAGCAGCCACGCTTCTGCCCGCCCCATGGAGGAAGCACTGGCTGCCGGCACCGGTGCAATCCTGATTTCGCCTCACCTCGGGAACTGGGAACTGGGCGGCCTGGGTCTTGCCGATTTGGGATATCCGGTCAACGTACTCACCTTTCGGGAGCCGGATGAAAAAGTGAATGCGATGCGTGAACAGTTGCGGTTGAAGCGTGGAATTCGATTCATTTATGTGGATCGCAATGACTCATCCCCCCTGGCCATCATAGAGGCTGTAAATGCTTTGCGCAGGAACGAAGTCCTGGCCATTCTTGGGGATCGGGATGGCTCTTCACACACGCTGCGATTAAATTTCTTTGGCAGACAGACAAATATTCCGGTTGGTGCCGCCTATCTGGCCATGGCCAGCGGCGCTCCTGTTATTCCTGTGTTTGTTCCACTGGAAGGCGGCAAATATGTCACCGTAATGGAGGACCCCATTTTCTTCAGTGGGGGGCACGGTCAGCATGGTGCAGCCATTCGAAAAGGCATGGAACAGCTGTTAGAAGTATTTGAACGTTACATCAGGAAATACCCGGACCAGTGGTACAATTTTTTCGATTTCTGGAATGTATCCAAAGTAGAGGATGGTACAAAAGTCATTCCTGAAATCCATCACATCACACAAGAGAGGTTCTAAAATGTCAGAAGAACTTATTCAGAAGGTCAAACAGATGATCATAGACAGTCTGCGTATCGAAGGAATGAGTGCCGATGAGATAGATAGTGATGCGCCTCTGTTTGGAGAAGGGCTGGGGCTTGACTCCATAGATGCACTCCAGCTGGTAGTGGCAATGGAAAAAGAATTTTCCACTGTTGTACCGGATGCAGCAACCGGCAGCAAGGTCTTTGCCTCTGTACGCAGCATGGCCGGTTACATTCAGGAACAGCAGGGGTGAATACCGGTTCCGCTCGAATATACAGCGGCTCGCGGAGGTCCTCATGAACGTACTGCTTCTGCGTCCACATCCAGGAAATGATCGCTTCGGACTGGGTCCCTTTTTCTGTGTAGAACCGCTGGGGTTGGAATATCTCGGCAGTGCCCTTAGATCACGCGGTCATCAGGTTACTATTGCTGATCTTCGATTCCGTCCTGGTGCCACGACATGGGTCAAGCGCACACATCCGGATATCGTCGGTATTGGTTGTCTCCATTCGCTTGAATTCGATCGGGTAATTGAAACGGCCCGAGAAGTGCGGCGTGTCAATCCAAGAGCGTTCATTCTCGTTGGAGGTCATGCCGCTGCTGCCTATCCGGCTGCCCTTGAATGCGATGATATAGACGCGATTGTTGTCGATGACGGGGAAGAAGTTGTTCCGATTCTGGTTGAGGCGATACAGAAGGGTAGCAGACTTGATGAAGTTCCGGCTCTGCGCCTGCGAACCGCCGACGGTTGGATCAAAACCTCTCCCCTGTTGGAACGTACCAGTCTTGACAGAATTCCCTTACCTGCCCGTGACCTGGTTGAGAGGCATCGCTCCGGCTACCATTGTCTGCTCTTCAAACCGGTCTGGCTGATAGAGACCGCCCGCGGGTGCCCGCATCACTGTTCCTTTTGTTCTGTCTGGCAGTTGTATGACCGTTCCTGTCGTGAACGGAGCATTGAGGCTGTAGTCGAAGATTTTGCCACTTGCGGTGATTCGATTTTTGTGGCTGACGATCTCTTCTGGTACAACCCTGCCCGCAGTCTGGAGCTTGCTCAAGCTCTGAAACGACGGGGGATCTTCAAACGCTGGATTCTTGTGCAGACCCGAACCGATCTTATCAGGAAGAGCGCTGACCTGATGGAGGCGTGGCGACCGCTGGCCAAGGATTTCGACATCTTCCTGGGGTTGGAATCTGCCAGTGACAAGGGGCTGGATGGTCTGGACAAAGGAGCAGGGGTAGAAGACAGTATCGAGGCGGTGACCATCGCCCGCTCCTTGCGATATGGCATCAACGGGAACTTCCTGGTCGACCCGGATTGGGAGGAAGCTGATTTTCATGAACTCTGGAATTTTGTAGAACAGTACAGCCTGCAACGAGCTGGCTTCACCATCCTGACTCCCTTGCCGGGCACAGATTTTTATAACGAAAAAAGCGCCCGGCTTGCCGGCCAGCAGTGGTCAAACTTCGACATGCATCACCTGCTCTGGGAACCAAAACTCGGTGCAGAGCGTTTTTTTCAACTTTATGCTGAGACATGGAGACGTTCGATTCTGAATACCGCCGGTGACAAAGGCATCATGGCCTGGATTCGACAGGTCCGTCCAAGTCAGATTCCCTATATCATCAGGGTGCTTTGGCGCACGCAACGCATGATGAAACCTGCCGAGTATTTGCGGGAGCACCTGGCCACCCGACCATCAACAACCTGAGTGTTTCAACAGCCTCCTAGTGGAAGGAATTTTGAACCGAATGAAAATACTATTTATCTCACCAGGATGGCCGAAAGGCCGTTTGTGGGGTGAGTTGACCTTCAAGTTTCCTTCTCTTTCCCTGGCTGCCCTGGCTGCGGTTTCTCCTGTTGGGTGGGATATCTCGTTCTGCGATGACAATTGTGAAACCATCGATTTTGATACAGATGCAGATATAGTAGCACTGACAGCCATGACAGCCCAGGTCACCCGGGCCTATGAGATTGCCGATGCATTCCGCAGCCGAGGTAAGACTGTGGTGATGGGCGGGTTTCATGTGAGCAACATGCCGGATGAAGCCTTGGGGCATGTGGATGCCGTGGTGGTGGGGGAGGGGGAGTTGAGTTGGCCCCGGCTGCTGGCAGACTGGCAGGCAGGTGCTCTGCAGCCCCTTTACAGAAGCGGCTCGCAGATGGAAATGTCTCTTATTCCTGCTGCTCGGCGCGACATTTTCAAAAACAAGAAGTACCTGCTCACCAACACCATTCAGACCACCCGCGGTTGTCCCCATGACTGCGAATTCTGTTCTGTCACCGCCTTTTACGGTCGCAAGTATCGCAAGAGGCCGATCGATCTGGTCCTGGCGGAACTGGGAGAGTTGATCAAGACCAATTCCTTCGCTTTTTTTGTTGATGACAACATAGTGGCTGATCGGAAGTATTCGCTCGAACTTTTCAAGGGAATGAAGGGAATGGGTTTGAAGTGGCTTTCCCATGCCCCGATTGATTTTGCCCGTGACCCGGAACTAATGAAGGCGGCAGGTGAATCTGGTTGTCTGGGCATGTTTGTCGGCTTTGAATCTCTCAGTCAGGATTCTTTGTCAGCAATGGGTAAATCAACCAACACGGCCCAATCCTACCTGACAGATGCCCGGGCATTCCGGGACAACGGCATCGGTATTCTCGGTTCCTTCGTGCTCGGATACGATGGAGATACTCCCGATGTTTTTGAAAAGACCCTGCGATTCTGTGAAGATGCTCGTCTGGAGTCAGCAATTTTTCCTATTCTGACACCCTATCCAGGTACCACGGTACGGCAACGTTTGGAGGAGGAAGGTCGCATTATTTCAGATGACTGGCGTGACTATGACATGGAGCATGTCACCTTCAAACCAAACGGCATGACTGTGGACCAGCTGCAGCAGGGTTACGAACGTATCTGCCGCGAGTTCTATTCCTTCCCTTCCATGTATCGACGCATATTCAAACTTCACCGTTCCGTGCAGGTCTTTGGCCCCATGAACCTCGGCTTTCGGGCCGCCATCCGCCGGAAAACAACGTGTCCATGACCTGCTTCATGTTCCCCGGGCAGCCGCTGCTCCGCACCGAGATGCAGGCAATGCCTGCTTTTGACGAGCTGGCCTGTTGCTGTCAGGATAAAACCGGTTTTAATCCCCTGTCTGATGAATGTTCCGACCCTGGCTTGAGTGAAAATGTGCGCTTGCAGCTCTTCGGCGTTACCATGAGTCTGCACCGTTATTCGATGATGGTTCTCGAGCGGGGGCTGCCGGATGTTATTGCCGAACACAGCATGGGTATCTATCCTGCTCTAGCGGCGTCTCGGTCCTTGAACAATGCTGAAGCCCTTGAACTCACCTTTCGCATAGGTAAACGTCTAACAGAAATGTCACAGGGAGTGCAGTACGCTCTGGCGAGTGTAGTCGGACTTGCCTATGAAAGCCTGAATCCCCTTGTTGCCGCCAACCGGATCTATATTGCGAACCATAATACCTCGCGTCACTTTCTGGTGGCTGGAGAGCGGTCCTGCATAGAAACCTTTGCAAATGAGGCTGCAGCGGCAGGTGCTTTCTCAACGGCAGTTTTCGGCTGTGATGCACCGTTGCATACTCCACTGATTCGGGAGATTGCCGCTGACCTCCAGCGGATCGTGAACGATTACGATTATAAAGATCCTCAGATACCGCTGGTTGACCATCTTGAACAGCGGAATCTGACTGCTGCCGATGTTCCAGGTTTCCTGGTGGAAGAGCTTTGTCGTCCGGTTTTCTGGGATAGAACCTACCGGGCACTGATAGGACGGGGCCTAAACAGTTTTCATGAAATAGGAGCCGGCTCGTCCCTTACCAAATTCAATAGATGGATTGATAGCGAAAGATGAAAATGCACACCACGTCTCTGATTGTTCGTTTCAACGAGGTCGACTCCTACAATATTGCCTGGCATGGACATTATGTCGCCTGGATGGAGGTTGGGCGAAATGACCTTGCCGGTAGGTTTGACCTCGATGCCCAGCAGCTGTCTGAGGCAGGTTATCTTGGACCGGTTGTCAGCCTGGAGGTGAAGTATCTGAGTCCCGCTCGCTTCAAGGATCAGATCAGCATTTTTACCACTCTGGAACCCAACGAAACGGCAGTACTTGTTTTCCGTAATGAAATACGTGACAGCGGTGGGCGGCTTCTGGCAACAGGTCGTACTACCCACGCAATAACAGACCTGCATGGTGTTCTCCAGCTGAGAATGCCTCCTGTAATTGCCGGACGGGTCCAGCAAATGACTGAGTGGTTGGAGCTCCCGTGAAACTGCTGCTGATTTCTGCCAATCGTGAACGCGATCCCTATCCGGTATTTCCCATAGGTCTCTCTTTTCTTGTGACTCCTCTGACCCAGGCAGGGCATGACCTGACTGTTCTGGATCTTTGTTTTGAAAAAGAACCGGAAGCAGCCGTTTCCGGTCTTCTTGCCGAGCACAAGCCCCAGGCCGTGGTCATCTCTCTGCGCAATCTCGATAATGTCACCTGGCCCGAAAGCCGTTCCTATCTGTCAGGCGTCACTAATCTCATCACAATTTGCCAAACCCATGCTCCTGTAATTATCGGCGGCTCCGGTTTCTCTCTCATGCCGCTTGAAATCCTGGCTGCAACAGGTGCCGATTACGGTGTCGTGGGAGAGGGGGAAGAAATCTTGCCCCGCCTGCTGTCGTATCTTGAGCAGGGCCTGGATGTTTCAGGCCTGCCGGGGGTGGTGCATGGGGGGGCGACCACGTTTGTGCCTTCACTACCGGTTTCAGGAGTCGGCACACCCGAACGTTCGCTTTTCAAGGTGGGGCATTATCATCAGGAGGGTGGCATGGCTAACGTGCAGACGAAGCGGGGCTGCCCCTTCTTCTGTACCTATTGTACCTATCCACTGCTGGAAGGGCGTGCGGTTCGCCTGCGGCCGATTCCTGACATTCTTGCTGAAATCCGCTCTCTCGTGGATGATCACGGAGTGTCGTACCTGTATTTCGTAGATGACATTTTTAATTACCCCCCCGCATTTGCTGCCGATCTCTGCAGAGCCATGGTGGCCGAACGCCTGCCGGTTAAATGGTCAGCATTCATCAACCCTGATTTCATGACTCCGGAACTTATGGATGACATGCTGGCTGCAGGGTGTGATGCAGTTGAATTCGGCAGTGATTCCGGTTCTCCTGCAATGCTGAAGAGTCTGCACAAGTCTTTCACTGTTGAAGACCTGCGACGTGCTTCGCTTCTCTGTCACGAGCGCGGTATGGATTTCGCCCATTATCTGCTTTTTGGCGGGCCGGGTGAAACGCGGGAGACCATCATGGAAAGTTTCAGTCTGATGGACGAACTCCAGCCGACCGCTGTTATTGCAATGACCGGCATACGTATCTATCCCAATACGGTGCTCTATCGTACCGCACTTCATGATGGCCTGATCACACCTTCCACACAGTTGCTGGAGCCAGTTTTCTATATCTCCCCCCATGTGAAAGATTTTTTCGCCGATCTGATCACCTCCGAGGCAATGAAACGCAGAAACTGGGTGGCACCTGGGCTTGAAGTGAATACTAGCTCTGCAATGCTTGATGCCATTCGCCTGTTCAAGGTCAAGGGTCCCTTGTGGAAGATGATCAAGAGCCTGGGACGCAGCCATCATCGGCCACTAGGAGGTTGTTGAAAAACAGCCATCTCGCCGCCGTCCTCGAAAACCGCCTTGTGACTTCGGCCTACGGCCTCACCCTTCGGGCGCCTTCGCGGTCCATTTCACACGTGAAAGTGTGCGACGGATTAAGTTCATGCCTCCGCGGTGCTTTCTCCGGGAGCGACGATCTGACTATTTTTGAACAACCTGGATTTCTCAACACCCCATAGACTCCTAGCTGAGGCCTTGCTGGACTTTTCGCGGCCTGCTTAGTATACTATTTTTTCTTAATTTCAGTTGTGAGGTTGCTTTTTACATGTCTTTCAAAGATTCAACTATCATTGTTACGGGCGGCACAAGAGGCATAGGCAGGGCAATTTCCCTGGCGTTTGCCAGGGAAGGGGCACATGTTCATGCCGCTTATCTGACAAATGATGCTGCTGCACATACTCTAGTGAGCGATGCGCAGGAGCTTGACGGGAAAATTTCAATCTTCAAGGCGGATGTAGCCACTTCTGCGGGAGCCACAGCCTTGATCAACTCCGCAGTGGCAGCTTCCGGCAAACTGGATGTTCTGGTCAACAATGCCGGAATCATCAAGGACTGCTATCTTGCGATGATGTCCGATAATGATTGGGATGAGGTAATCCGCGCCAATATCAATCCGCTCTTCCATTGCAGCAAATGGGCACTGCGCAAGATGATGGCTCGTCGTTGCGGCAGTATCATTAATATCTCCTCCGTATCGGGGATGATCGGCACCATTGGACAGACCAACTATGCTGCATCCAAGGGAGCGGTGATGAGTTTCACCAAATCCCTGGCCCGAGAAGCTGGACCGCTGGGGATCCGTGTCAACGCTGTGGTTGCCGGAATCATAGCTACAGATATGACCGCTTCACTGAAACAGGATGTTGTGGATCGCATTGTCAGCAGTTCTGCATTGGGAAGAATGGGAACACCGGAAGAAGTTGCCTCTGTTGTTTTGTTTCTTGCGTCTCAAAAGTCTGCCTATATCACCGGTCAATCCATCGTCGTAGATGGTGGAATTGTATAGTGATCTGCTTTTTTACAGGAAAATGTACATGAAAAAACGAGTTGTAATTACCGGTCTGGGAGTATTCTGCGGTGTCGGTAAAAATATCCAGGAGTTTTCCGCAGCATTGAAATCAGATAAAACCGGCATCGGCGAATTTGACCTGTTCGATGTCTCGGCCTTTCCTTCCCGCATCGCTTCGCAAGTAAGGAACTACGATCCTCTCGATCATTTTGACAAACGGACTGCCGCAAAATTGTCCCGTTCCGACCAGTTCGGCGTGATTGCCGCTGGAGAAGCGCTTCGTGACAGTGGTGTTCTCGGATGTTACTCACCCTACGACATGGGCGTTTCCATGGGGGGAGGGGCTGCCGGGATGTTCCAGGGAGAACGCTGGCTGAAGGCCCTGCTTGAAGGTCGCAAAGAGCATCCTTCACTGCTGCGCGGCATTTTGCCTGATCAAACCGCCACGGACATATCCCGGATATATGGCTTGGGTGGTTACCAGGGAACGGTGACCACTGCCTGCTCGTCGTCTGCAACGGCCATTGGCTGGGGTGCCGACCTGGTTGCCAGTGGAAGCCAGAAAATGGTTGTGGCAGGAGGCGCTGATACTCTATCTGTCCTGACCTTCTCCGGTTTTAATTCACTACGGGTGGTTGATCCGCAGCCATGCGCACCTTTTAGTCTGGGCCGACAGGGAATTTCACTGGGAGAAGGGGCCGCCTTTGTTGTACTAGAGTCCGAAGAGGATGCTCTGGCACGCGGTGCCCATATTCATGGAGCGATTCTCGGTTATTCCCTGGCTGGTGAGGCCCATCATATGACTGCGCCAGATCCTTCAGGCATGGTGGCTGCCCGAGTCATGCAGGAAGCTCTGAAATCGGCTTCTGTTGATCCGCTGCAGGTCGGTTGGGTGAATGCCCACGGCACCGGCACACCTCTCAATGACGTGGTTGAATCCAATGCAATGAGACTGGTATTTGGAGAAAGGACCGACCAGGTGCCGCTGGTTTCCACCAAGGCCATGACAGGTCACTGTCTGGGAGCTGCCGGATCCATAGAAGCAGTGGCAACTATCGTTGCCCTCAATGGCAACTTTATTCCCCAGACCCTCAATTATCGTGGAAGGGATCCGGAATGCGATCTGGAATATTGCCATGCCGGTCCCCGGACGACCGATAGCAGGATTGCCCTTTCAAACTCCTTTGCCTTTGGCGGGAATGTAACCTCTCTGGTACTTTCACTATGAACAATTCCTTTGATGATATTGTAATCACCGGTTCTGCGGTCATCTCAGCAGCTGGAATCGGTGTATCTGCCGTACAGGAACTGATCAGTTCCGGTGGCGATGCACTGACGGATATCCCTGCAGATATTCTCGGATCAGAGGGTTATCGCTGGGGCAAAACTACCGGCTTTACCGTCTCAACCTTTATGCCTCCCATGAAGGCACGCAAGATGGATCGTTGCAGCCAATTCGCTGTGATTGCCACTGGTATGGCTCTGAAGGATGCTGCCCTCGATCCTAAATCCATTGCCCCCGAAAGACTTGGAATCGCTCTCGGCAGTGGTTTTTGCGGTGTCTCCACATCAGCTGAATTTTTGACGGGCTATTTCACAGCCGGGGTGGAAGGTCTGATACCAATGATCTTTCCTAATACCGTGCCCAATGCACCTGCCAGTAACGCCTCTATTGAACATGGCTTTAAGGGTCCAAATGTAACCCTTGTCCAGCGCTTCTGTTCGGCTGAATCTGCCTTGCTTCATGCTTGCCGTTATATCCAGGAAGGGCGTGCCGATGTCATGCTGGCCGGCGGTGTTGATGATTTGATGCCGCTGCTTGTCAAGGGATTCGCTGCATTTGGTCAACTCACGCGCAGTACGCCCCCATTTGGCGAGGGATGCGGCATTCTTGTCCTGGAAAAACTGGCTCATGCCCGTGCACGTGATGCCCGAATTTTGGCCACCGTTGAATCGGTGCGGAGTCTTGGTATGCTTATACCAGGGCACGAGCAGGAAGGTATTGATCTGCTCACTGGCCCCATGGAGGATTGCAGGCTCGTGTCTGTTTCAGGGTGTGCTGCCGATGTTCCTGAAATGTTGAAGGCTGCCGATGGAATAACACGTATCGAAGTAGGGCGCGCCATCGGAAGATCGCTTGCCATGGGAGGAACAGCCCTGGCTACACTCGTTGCATCGCTTTCTGCCGGGGAACGCGGGGTTCACATCGCAGCCTCCCCGGAAGGTCCCTGTTTCTCCCTTAGTGTGACAGGGGGCTCTCCTGTTTAATCCTGATCCTGCCGCATATCTTCCCCATCGTTATCCATTTTTGATGCTCGACAGATTGCTCGCTCTCGAACCGGGTGTTTCCGCCTGTGCGGAACGGCAGCTGACGGGAACCTCAGGCAATTTTCCTCAGGTATGTCTGATCGAGTGCATCGCCCAATTAGGCGGTATTATTGCCATACAGGAAGAAGAGGAGGGAGGTTTTCTTGCTTCCATCAACAGTGCTGAATTTGGAGAGCTACCTTGCGCAGGGGACATTCTGACGATTTCAGCTAAAATCGTGGCCTCCTTCGGAAGGCTTTTCCTCATGGAAGGAGAGGTTGATTGCGGGGGACGCATGCTGGTGCGGGCAAAGTTATCTTTGGGGGTTGGAAAATTATGATCCGGTTTTTGTTTGCACTTACCATAGTTTTTTTATCTGTTTTACCGGTCCAGGCACGTCCGGTGCCCCCTTTGGACGGTCTGGAGGCACTGCGCAAGGCTTTTGCCGATGTATCCGATTTCACAGCTGAAATTGTCCAGGAGAAGCGTCTTTCGCTGATGAAACGTACCATGACCATGAACGGTACTGTACGTTTTCGCAAGCCTGACCTGTTTTTTATGGAGATACTTTCTCCATATCCCAGCCGCTTGCTGCTGCGGGATAACGTGGTCGAACAGATTACAGGCACTGGAGACCGCAACAGGATTGTACTGCCGCCTGAGCAGGGGCTGAAACGCTGGTTCTCGAAGATTGCAGAGCCGATAACTGTCATGCCTGAGGGAATGAAGGTTCTTGCGGACAAGTCAGGTGCGGTCTATACCGTTACGATCATGCCTCAGGGCAAGGGGCAGGTACGAGAGCTGGTCATCACATTTCAGGAAGATGGCGTCATCAAGCGCCTGGTGATAGCCGAGCAGAACGGTGACCGGGCTGTGATGACATTTCGCAAAGTGCGTAAAAACATCCGATTGACTGAGAAAGATTTCAGGCTGGAATGATCTCCGGCATAGATAAACAAACAATCATAAAGAGGACCTTCTCTTGATAAATCCAAAGCAAAAACTGTCGGTACTGGCACTGTGCATTGTTAGCCTGCTCATTTTTTCCGGGTGTGCCACCACTTCCGGGACAGTGGATTATCGGCCGAATGCCGTTGTAGAGACGCTTTCTTCTGCTGTTGCATTATCGGTTCAAACCTCGGATCGCGGCATGTCCGGGCAGGGATATATGGTGTTCCGCAAACCGGACCAGGTGCATCTGGTCGTGCTGTCTCCTTTCGGTACAACGATAATGGAAGTTTTTGCCTTGGGTAAACAGATCACTCTTATTTTCCCTTCCAAAGCTACAGCCTACACCGGCAGCATCGATGAACTTCCCGACGGCGGCGGTCTGCAGGGGTGGCGCATGATGCGCTGGGTCATGGATGCCGACCCTTCTAACGAAAGGCACGGTAACGGCACAGTCGAGCGTATGGGGAAATTAGGGTTCATTGAAAAAGTGACCTATGCTGATGGACTGATAACTTCCAAATCAGCCCCCAACGGGGACCAGGTTTTCTATGAAAAATATGAAGTAATCGGCGGCGTGCCGGTTGCTGTCAAAGTTGAGATGCGTAATATCCGTGATGATCGTGTCCGGCTGACGCTTAATGAACCTGAGGTTAATACTGCCTTGGAAGATGCCGTGTTCATACCCCAACTTGAGGGGTTCACCATTCTGCCGTTGTCTGATCTCAAAGGGTTGTGATTACTGAGCAGTCCTGCTGTCTCCTTTCCATTCCGTCGTGACCCTATACGGATTACCTTGCCTTGCAGCAATGCTTTTGGCAATCCTCTTCCGCGAAACATAGCAAAAGACAAACTCTCTGCGACACCCCGAAACAGCAACAATGGCTTGATTATTTGCGGGTTTTACCCTATTTTATACAGTACTTTTCTATAGATTTGTCTGAAGGCGGGGTTGTTTTGATGAAAGAATTTTCAAGGGTTCACGCCCATTTATTGCAAGTTACTTTTGTAATTCTAACGTTTGCATTTTTTTCTTCTCCTTGTCTTGCAGCACAGCTTAAACTCTCCTTTGTCTCTTCCGGCAATGAGTATGCAACCATTTCGGCAGACCAGGAGATCGAATTTACCTCCTTTAAGGTGCAAAATCCTTATCGGCTGGTAATAGATGTCAAGAATCTTTCCGCCGATCCAGGTGAACTTCTCAACAAAAATGAACACCTAGCAAAGCTGACAGTCAGCGGCACCAGCACCGGCACTCGAATTGTGGTGGAGCCAGCGGGGAAAACACCCCTGATTTTGAAACAGATTTCAAAGAATACTTTGAGTATTGTCGGGGTGCCTGAGCCCAAACAGGCTGTTGTGCCAGTTGTTCCCTCCAATTCTGTTGCTCCCGCTTCTGCTCCTGTTACCACACCAACAGCCACTGCTTCTGCTTCTGCTGCCAGTTTGATCATTAAGGATAATTCAGTGATGATCGGCACAAGTGGCTTCATCGATAACGTTTCAACTTTCAGTTTTCCCGAGTCAGACAGGCTGGTTTTCATCTTAAAGGACACGGTTCTTGCCTTTAAGGAGGGACGTTATCCGCTCGGTTTCCTGAACCTGTCTCACCTCGAAGTGGAGCAGGAGGGACCCAACACTAAACTGACCTTCACGGTCCAAAAGAATAAGCCTCTTCCCAATTACCTCTCAACCAAAGACACCAATGCAGTCGCCATACGGTTCTTTGTGATCGACGAAACAAAAAACACCGTTCAGAAAACAGATTCCCTTTCCCCCAAATCCAAAATGATTACTCAGGACAGCGACCCCAACTTCAAAGCTCCCTCTGCAAAATACAAGGGACAGAAGATTTCTCTCGATTTCGATAATGCGGAACTGAAACAGATATTCAGATTGCTGTCTGAAGTGAACAAGAAAAATTACATCCTCAGCGATGAGGTCAAGGGCAACATCAGCATAAAGTTGACCAATGTGCCTTGGGACCAGGCATATGAACTGCTTTTAAGGGTCAATAACCTTGCGGCTATTGAGGAAGGGAATATCGTAGAAATCATCAGCTTTAATCAGAAAGTGGAACGGGTTAAGAAACAGCTGGAAGAGGAAGATTTCAACAAAGCGCGTGAGACAGTAGGAATATGTGCCGTTCAACTGCGGCATGCATCTGCGCCGAAAGTTGCTACAGCAGCAACAGCCATTCTTAAGAACAGTGCCAAAACACCAACCCGGGAAGAGACTGCAAAGGTTCAAGCTAGAGCAACCGGCGGTAATGCAGGTGTCTATCCTGAAGCCAATGCAGATGGCCGCCAGAGTAAAGATATTGAACCACGGCCTGTTAACGTTCCAGTGGCAGCTGAATATAACAACATCTATGCAGAACCCAATTCAAACCGGCTTATCATCAGGGACTTGCCTTCCAAATTTCCTGAGGTGCTCAAACTTCTCAGTCTTCTGGATGTTCCAGATCAGCAGGTGATGATTGAAGCGAGAATTGTACAAGCTACAACAGGTTTTACAAAGTCCCTTGGAATTCAGTGGGGGGTGCATCGAATTAAGGGGGCGGGCGGTATAAAACAAGATGGTCCTTTTCAAGATTTTGGATTTGGAGGTCTCATAGATAGAGCAATTTCTACAACAGGAACGATGGATACTTATGGTATGGGACTCACTTTCGGTACCCTTGTCGGTGGCATTGAGCTTGACATGAGACTTTCAGCAGCAGCAGACATGAATATGGCAAAGGTCATTTCGACCCCCAGGATAGCAACCACCTATGGTGAGACTGCAACCATCAAGGATGGTACCCAGTATCCCTATGCCAAGACAGATGGGTTATCCGGCCAGGTTACCTACGAGTTCAAGGATGCAGTCCTGTCCCTGGACGTCACACCAACCATCACACCGGCTTGTGACGTCATCATGAAATTAGAGGTAACCAACGACTCTCTTGGTGCCCCCATAAACGGCCAGGTGCCGATCAACAAAAAAACAGCAAAAACAACGCTGTCCATTCAAAACGGCGAGACTGCTGTTATTGGCGGGACATTTATTAATGACGAAACGGAAAGGGAATCTGGAGTTCCTTACCTAATGGATATTCCGTGGTTGGGTCGGCTTTTTAAATCCAAGTCCAACGATAAAAATCGGCGGGAACTTTTGATCTTCCTGACCCCACGGCTCTTGAACAACAATTGCAACAGCTCGGATGTAATAAAGTTGAAGTACAACAAACTTGAATGTGCCACCATCTGATGGAAGACGGCCATGTATCGGTACCTGTAAAGACTAAACCCCTCACCGCTATGCAAATTCCTTTTCGCTCCTTTGCAGGTTTCAGTCTTGTCGAAGTGATGGTCGCCATTCTGTTGCTGGTGGTTGGCGTTCTTGCCGCCCTGAGCATGGTCAGCACCGCAATCAAGCACAACAGCATTGCAAATCGATTATCGGTAGAGACAGCGCTTCGTCAGCAGGTGATGGAGGAACTGCTTTCGAAAAAAGTTGATGACCCTGTTGTAAACACGGATACCACCACTAATAAGGTCTTTGATCTTAATGGCATCAACACTCCAGGTACCAATATTACCATTCAGGGTGCCGGCAGATTCAAGGCGCAGTACAGGATTACTACTAATAATCCTGTCAGTGGAGTGAGCAGGATAGATGTTTTTGCAGCACTCTCGACTGCGAGCAATGTCCCCATGCTGACATGTTACAAGAGGGTTCAATGAAGCCGCAGATCGACCGCCAAGCGCAGTTGGGCTTCACCCTGGTAGAAATCCTGATCGTAATTCTGCTGTTCGGAATTTTTATGGGCGCTGTTTACTCTCTGTATGTAGCCCACATGAGGACCGCCTTTCGACAGGAAGAGGTGGTTGATGTACAGCAAAACCTTCGTATAGCCATGGATGCCGTAACTCGTGATCTGCAAACAGCGGGTTTCCTGATTCCGCTTCAGGCCACAACCTTAAATCCAGCAATGTCCAACTTGTCCACCGTCAATCTGAATACCGCCTCGGCCAAAAAAATCTACACAAGGCTTGCAGCTGACATTTCCACAATAGGGGTTCAAAAGTTAAGCCTGTCCGTTGCCTCCTCAGCCGAGGCAAACAGTTTTGCAAATATTAGTGCAGTTCGCATCATTCGTCCCTTGACCCGCAATGAGCCGTACTCAATTGTCCCTCAGAATAACCTTTTCTCCGTTGAGTCGATAGATTCCTCCCCTGCAATAAATGTCAAAACACCTGATAAGGCCGCGTCAATTGAAATTTACTATAAGGCTGGTGATGTGATCTGCGGGTTGGATAGTACTACGTCCATTAACTATCCCGAAACCGTCGGCTATGCCGTTACCAGGAATAATCCGGCCTGTGGTGCAGGCTGTTTGCAGCGAACGATCAACGGTCGTACGGAGTTGATTGCTCAAAGTATCTCCAACCTTAGGTTTGCATATCTACTGGACGATGGCACCGCCACAGGCAAGGAAGTAAACGATCTTGCAGGCCTTACTTCAGACGACCTTGCGGGCCTCAGGGCTGTTCGAGTCACCATCATCGGTCAGACCATGCGCGCATCAACTCCGGGTGAGGGTCCGGCTGTCCGTGAAGTGACCTCCATCGTGCGGCTGAGGAACAGGAGATGAGCCTTTCACCACCTTTCGCCGTCGCAAAATCGGGTTGCCAGAGAGGCGCGAGCGAGCATGGTGCGGCACTGATTGTCGTATTGATGATGCTGCTTCTTCTCTCCATCCTCGGTATGACGCTGCTGACCTCCTCCACTACCGAGTTGCAGATTGCCGGAAATTACCGCACCAGCCAGCAGGCTTTCTACACCGCCGATGCGATCCTTGAGTTTGCCCAGACCGACCCCGCCGCCTATACTGCCATTATTCCCGGTGTTCAGAACAAATATTCAAGTGCAGTTGTAAAAGTGGGTGACAACGCGGCAACCTACAAGGTTGAATTCGTCGGTACCGGTATGGCACCTCCCGGCAGTGGCAGCGACGACAGTTTTCAGTCCTATTTTTACATTGTAGATGTTACCGGTAGTGGTCCCAATAGTGCTGCCGCCGAACTGGAGTCTGAAGTTGCGAGGGTGGTTCCCAAGGTCAAAGATTACTGACAGAGGAGCAGTTATGAAAAATATTATATACGTGATGCTGTTGGCTATGCTGGTCTGTCTGCAATCGCCACAGGCTCAGGCAGCCGTCAGCGTGATGGGGAGCGGCTATAACCCCCGCATGATTTATTCCGGTCCCTTTCAAGATCAGGTGCTTTATTACCGCTACCCTGGCTACACACTCTGGCAGCGTGGTTACAGCCGGGAACTCGATTCATTAGCGTGCCGTCCAGCAGTAATCAGTTTCAAAACCAGCGGCACCTGGCAGGGGCATCTCAAACCTGACGGTTCCTGTGGCAGTCCGGCCGAACCGGCGGAGTGGGCTTTGGGTAACCGGCTGAATTATGATCGAGTACCCATAAGCAACAAACGTTAGGGCAGTGTGAGGAAACCTGATATGAAAAAAACCATATTCTTTGTGCTGTTTCTCGCTTCATCCCTGCTGGCTCGAATCAACACTTCCCATGCCGCCGCCACCTGTGACCAATATCCCGGCGATACCTGGATCTATGGTGGCATGACCTCTCTCGTGAAGCCCAATGTTCTGATCATTATAGATACCTCCGGCAGTATGGATGATTCTATCTCCACAACATATGATCCTGCCACTACTTATGATCAAGCTCCTGCCTGTTGGTTATCCACAGGCATCTCAACCACTTGTCTCTCCAACAGGGTATATGTCAAGAGTGTCACTAATTCGGGAAATGTCTTTTATACTGATTCAGGCTTTAGCCTTAATAATGTCACTGAAAAGTGTACAAATAATCATCCGAATAGCTCTTTAAGCAGCGATGGTTTTTATATCGGAACGCTTACCACCACTGGTGCCTGTGAGCCTAGAGGTTTTATCAAGGATAGTACCTATGTAATGGGCAACTGGATCAACTGGAATGAACAGTACGCTAAAATCAGTATAGCCCGTAAGGTTGTCAAAGATCTGATTTCTGATCCCAGGAATAAGGGTGTCAATTTCGGACTCATGATCTACAACAACGGTGACGGCATTGACAAGAAGCAATCCAAGGGTGCCCGTTTTTTCAGTGATATAATCGCTGGCCAGGAATATGTCACCGTTATCAAGGATATGGATGCTGCATTTAACGCCGCCCTTACCAACCGGGATGCCCTGCTGGCGTCGATAAACAGGACAACCATTACGGCTAGTGGTTGGACTCCTCTGGCAGAATCTTTGTACGAGGCGGGGCAGTATTTTAAGGGTGCCACCAGCGCTTTTGGCAATACAATAGGTCTTGATTCGAGCTCAAAATATACATCACCCATCACAGCAAGCTGTCAGACTAATTTCATCATTTTTGTAACTGATGGAATGTCTACCTCCGATGACAGTACCGTGCTTACAACCGTCTGCCCCCCTGAAAGGCCTGACTGCGAGGGGGATTATGATAATGACGGTATAGAATACGTTGATAGGGTTGGAACTATGCAGAGGTTTAAGCACTCAATGGATGATGTGGCCAAGTACCTGTATGACACTGACCTGCTGCCGGATGATTCAACTGTCGGGCAGGAACATACAAAGGGCAAACAACACGTTTCAACTTTCACCATCGGTTTTGATCTTAAATCCACCAAGGATGAGGAACAGGCTGCGATAGATTTGCTGAAGCTGGTTTCAGATAATAGCCACGGCCATGGAGCCTCCTATATGGCCGGCAACCAGGCTGAACTTAGTACCGCTTTGAATAAAATCCTTTCTCACATTACCTCCGCAGATACCTCTTATGTAACGCCTGTCGTTCCCACCAATGCTACTAATCGCACCTATAGTTCTGATCGGATTTATATGGGGTTATTCAAACCGGTAAATGAAAGTTTCTGGAAGGGGAACCTCAAGAAGTACGGTCTGGGTACTAAGACGAACACCAGCAAAACTGATATCAGCAACGTTATCATGGACAAGAATAAAAACGTTGCGGTCTGGATGGATCTTGATGGCGACAATACAGATGATTTTAGTGGAACGAAATTGCCTGTCGGTGTGAGCAGCGGCACCTTTAAAACCGACAGCATCTCTTTCTGGAGCACGGCTTCCGACGGCGGAATCGTGGACAAAGGCGGTGCCGGCGGCCAGCTCGCAGGAATGGATCTAACCAAGCGTGTAATATACACTTATACTACTAGCCGGATTCCCCTTGCCAATGTCAGTAATGCCGATTTGGGGGTCAGTAGTGATGCTGAACGTACCCAGCTGATCAGTTATCTCCAGGGAATGGATGCCTACGGAAAACCAGCAGAAAAGCGCTCCTGGTTATTGGGCGATCTGCTTCATTCACGCCCCGCTTTTGTCAGCTATGGGCCCGTCACTGAAAGCAATGAGGGCACCTGCGGGGATAATGCCAACAAAAACATGCTCTATGTGGGGGGCAATGACGGCATGCTGCACGCGATCAGGGATTGTGATGGTGGCGAGGAGTGGGCCTTCATACCCCCGAACATGCTCACCAGCCTCAAGGAGATACCGGGCGAGATTCATACCTACGGGGTGGATGCCACTCCCAGCGTTTATGTGTATGATGCCAACAAGGACGGCAAAATCGATGTAAGCAAAGACAAGGTTATTCTGCTGTTTGGCATGCGTCGGGGGGGGGGCGCCGCGGGCGACGGCAGTGCCGCGGCCAAGGGGGCCTATATTGCTCTTGATGTAACTAATCCCGTTGATCCTAAATACCTTGGGAGTATCGGCAGCAATACGCTTACCGAAATGGGGGAGAGCTGGAGTGAACCGCGCATTATTAAAATAAAAATCGGCGGTGAAGAGAAAATTGCTGCTTTCATCATAGGTGGCTACGATAATGTAAATGAAGACAGCCGCTATGGCGCCACCCAAAAATTCAGAGGCGATGGCAAGGTTTCTCTGACCGACAGCGGTAGCGGCTCGGTCACCAGCAGTGGCAGCAGCACCCAGCAAAATCCCAAGGGGGGAGCCATTTATCTGGTTGAGTTGGCAACTATAGATAATAAAGATAATAAAGGTGTTCCAAATTTCGCCAACCTGGGCAGACTGTTGTGGAGTGTTGTACCGGGAAGTAAAAACTATGGTACCAACCCGGCCACGGACAAGTTGGAATATTCACTTACTGGAGAAGTTGCCCTGTTGGATACGGCCGGCAGCGGTTATCCCGACCGCATGTACGCTGCCGACCTGGGGGGCAATGTCTGGCGCTTTGATATTGGCGGCAGCAACGTTAACAAGTGGAGCGGTAACAAGATCTTCAGCATCAATCCCGCTACAGGTGATACGGGTCGCAAATTTTTCTTCAAACCGTCAGTGACCGTAGAAGCAACCTCCAGTTCATCACGTGGGCTGGACGCCTTGATATTTCTGGGAAGCGGTGATCGTGAACATCCCCTGAATACCGGCGTAATTGACCGTATGTATGCGTTGCGGGATCGTGGGCAAACCGACCCTAAGATTATCCCTGTGGGGGAAGATAAAATTGTCGATGTGACTCAGGACCTGCTACAGGATCCCAGTGCCACCACAGCAGCAGTGAATAGTATTTTGACCGACCTCAAGAATGTCGACAAATACGGCTGGTACATTAAGCTGAATGAGCGCGATGGAGAGAAGGTGCTGGCGCCGGCCACCGTGTTCAACAAGGTTGCTTACTTCACCACCTATACTCCGGACAAAAACAGCAGTTCCTCCGCCTCTAGTTTGCCGATTTCCACAGGCATCAAAACACTGACGGTTGACAAGGGGGCGAGCATTCTCCCCAACCAGCAGGTGTTTATCGAAAACGGAAGCAACCGTATGAAAGGCATTGTCACTGACTATGACAGCACCAGCGGGCTCCTGACGGCCAATATCACTTCTGTGGTGGGGGCGGGTACCTTTTCTGCATGGCGTGTTGCCTGGGGTGATCCCTGTACCCCGAATATCGGTACAAGTCGTTTGTACGCTGTCAACTATGCCACTGGCGAGGCGGTATTTAATTTTGACCGAAAAAACGACAGTACTGCCGTCAGCAACACCCGTGCCCAGAGCGGGGACACTGCCCTGCTCAGGAGCGATCGGAGCGAAGCTCTGGGACCAGGTATCGCTTCAGGTGTTTCTGTGGTGGTCAATCCCGATGGAAAGGTCAATGCAAATGTGAACAGTGGAGGGGTTCTTGTTCCCCTGCAGCTCAAAAAAGGTGGGACCATCATCCCCCTTTACTGGAGACAGAAGTAGGATGAATATGGGGAAAGGTTTCTCTCTTGTTGAAGTACTGATAACCATGGTTCTGCTTGGGATAATGATGGCCCTGGCGCTGCCTCCGTTTGTAAGCTGGCGTCAGAACATGACTTACCGCAGCAGTGCCAACGATGTATCTTCTGCTCTCCAAATCGCCAAAAGCAGAGCTATCCAGCGCAACTCACGGCATCAAGTGCTGTTTAATACCTTAAGTGGCAGCTATCGGGTGCAGCAGGTCAATGGTGGGGTAGTATCAAATGGCAGAATGCCACGGGAAGTATTTTTGAACCTTAGTGGACCCTCCGCAGGAACTACGGTATTCAATACCAACGGCACTGTTTTAGAAGACCGTCGCATCCGCATCAGGGACCGTTTAGCCACCAAATATACAATCAGCGTAGAGAAGACCGGTCGAATTCGGGTGGAGAAGGCACGGTAGTTGATTTAATAAAACCATGAAATCCCAAACAAAAACTTGCTCGAATTAAGCGGTTCATTTGGTGAGGCGGTCCCGGCGTTGGATATGTGGTGGTAGCGATACTCCATGTTCAGCGCCGTTGTTTTGTCCAGGAAATACTGCACTCCGGTGCCTCCCTGGTAGCTGAAGCAGAGTCTGGACCCCATGCTCGGCAGGCCGAGGTCCACATACACCGGGCCACCGCCGGCCAGAATGTAGGGTGCAATCCTTCCCATTGAAGTGAAGCGCCAGTGGCCCAGGGCATAGAAGCCTACCATTGAACGCCCGCCGTGATCCACGGCTAGATGGAATGGAAGCTCAAAAAGCGTTTCGTGCCTGCCCTGATACCAGCTTCCTTTGCCCAACTCATCCGAGAAAAACCAGCCTCCCCGCAGAATTGCATCCCAGGTTTGCACCTGGCTCTTTGTGGCGCCGAAGCCGACGTGGGATATGCCGTAACCGGTAAGAAAACCCAGTTCTCCTTTGGCGCTGGCGAGGGGGGAATCCGCAGCATGCAAAAGTTTTTCACCTGTAAAACCGCAGAACACCGCAAAAATACTGGCGGCCACGATCAGATGCCTTCGAAGCATGGATGAGTCCTTATTCTGACTTTAGCCTGGTCAGGAGTTCCAACAGCTCCTGAGGTTTGGTTGCGGGGGGCCTGCAGGCACCCTGAGCACAGATCATCGCCTGGCCGGTGTGTTTCTTTTCTTCAAACCGGATGATCATTGTGGGGATCAGAACTGATTTTGACGTTCGCAGCAACTCTCGTACTTGTGGAGAATCCTTGTCCCCCTGCAGTGTCACTATTACCGGTTCGTCTTCCAACATTTCAAAAGCTTGAAGCGCTGCCAGATATGCAGTCGGATGGCGGCCTGCCTCGGCAATAATGCGATTGAGCATTACATGCCCCATGTCGTGCAGATCCGGACGGTCAGCCGTATGACCCAAGCGGGCAAGAGATTTTGCGGCCAGAGAAAAGCCCGACGGAATCACGCCGTCATGCTCCAGCGAAGCCCGGATCGGCATCTGCTCTGCATCATGTCCGATTTTTGAAAAAAACTGCTCGGATGGCTGATGGAACAGCCGGATCATCTCATCAGCCAGCAACAGTGCTTCTTTCAACCAGGTGTCATCAAGAGTCGCCTCAAAAAGCTCAATCAGTCCGTTGCAAAGGAAACCGTAGTCCTCGAGAAACCCCGACACTTCGGAAGGTCCATTCAGATAGCTGCGCAGCAGCCTTCCATCGTGGCGTTTCAGGTTGTGCAGGATGAAATCGGCAGCATCAGCGGCACGCTCTACATACCTCTCTTTACCGGTAATTGCGCCCCCTTTGGCCAGTGCAGCAATCATCAGCCCATTCCATGCCGTGATGATCTTTTGATCCGTCAGTGGCCGAATCCGTGAAGCTCTCCGGTCGAGCAGGAGCTGTCGACAGCGCTCAAGCATCTGGGATGTCTTTCCCGGTGCACAATCTTCACGGACGCAGAATTCCACAAGGCTTGCCGGAATATTCAGAATTGAGTGACCCTCGAAATTGCCGTGTGCCGATATGTCATAAAAGGAGCAGAACAGTTCAGCGTCGGAGCCGAGGCAGGCTTCCACTTCCTGCCTGTCCCACACATAAAATTTACCTTCCACCCCCTCTGAATCCGCATCCAGGGCAGAAAAGAATCCCCCCTGCGGAGAGGTTAGTTCCCGCTCTACGAAGCCGAAGATGTTCTCTGCAATTTCCAGATAAAATTTATCCCCGGAAGCTTGATACGCTTCCAGCGCGGTTGAGGCCACCATCCCCTGGTCATAAAGCATCTTCTCAAAATGAGGAACAAGCCATTCACGGTCCACCGCATAGCGGTGCAGCCCGCCTCCCAGTTGGTCCCAGATTCCACCCTGCCTTATTGCGCGCAAGGTCTGCAGCGCCATTTTGAGCGCCTCCTGATTGTCCTTGTCGCCCTGTTCAATCAACCAGCTCAGGTTGATTGGCATGGGAAATTTAGGTGCAGTCCCAAATCCGGAGTATTCCTGATCATAGCTGGAGGAAAGGGATTTCAGGGCCTTTGTGTTCATCTCTTTCAAATCGCTGTATTCCTGGGTGGACTCCTGTGAGAGATGTTCCATTGCATTCATGATGCCTGCGCAGTTCTTTTCGATCCTTTCGGGCTGATCGTGCCAGAGGGTGGTGATGTGAACCAGCAGGTCCATGAATCCGCTCATGCCTTTCCTGCCGCGTTTTGGAAGGTAGGTCATTGCAAAAAATGGTCGTTTGTCGGGGGTCATGAAAATGTTGAGCGGCCAGCCTCCACTGCCGGTCAGCACTTGGGAGACAGTCATGTAGAAGTCATCGATGTCCGGGCGTTCCTCACGGTCCACCTTTATGCAGACATAATCGTGGTTAAGGACCTGGGCCACCTCTTGGTCCTCAAAAGATTCATGGGCCATGACATGGCACCAATGGCAGGTGGCGTAGCCGATTGAGAGCATGATCGGACGGTTTTCACTGGCAGCCTTCTCAAAAGCTGCATCTCCCCATTCATACCAGTCGACCGGATTTTCAGCGTGTTGCAGCAGATAGGGACTGCGGGCAAAGATCAGTCGGTTGAAGCGTTCACCACCGTTAGAGGGGAGGGTGCTTTTATCGAGATGCATCAATGAGGATATGTAGGCGCCTGTGTCGAGATGAGCTGTCATGGTGACTCCTTGATGATCAACCACTGCAGTTATTTCAAAGGTTGAAGCAATACCTTCAAGTATAGGTCAATTCACCATTTTTGCTTGAGTGCAAAAGCAAGGATCTCGGGAAGATTGCGCAGGAAGGTGATGAAGCTGTGGGGGGATTTCCAGAGCATCTTTGCATATCCCAGGTTAATATGCCGGCGATGATAGAACCTGCGGATGAATTCGTCGTACAGGCTTTCCAGCTGTTCTTTGGTCATACCGGAGGGAATGAAGACAAAGTTCAGACAGTTCATTAGCTCCCATTTTTCCTCGAATTCACCATGCTCACGGATGGTCTTATAAATAGGCGCGCCGGGGAAAGGGGTAAACTTGGTGACGTTGATCTCGTCCAGCGGAAGTGACAGGGCATAATCGATGGTGCGGCGGATGGCCGCCTCATCTTCGCCCGGCAGCCCGACCATGAAGAGCCCTTTGACGCGCATGCCGGCATCCTTGACCATCTTCAGCTTCATGCCCACCTGGTCCAGACCGAAGAATTTGCGATGCTGCTTAAGTACCTCCGGGTCTCCGGATTCGATGCCGAAGTTCACCTGCCAGCATCCCGATCTTTTGAGAAGACCGAGAAGTTCGCCATCCACATGTTCGAGACGGGCGATGCAGTTGTAGGTCACCTTTAGTGCCTTCTGCTCTTTTAATTCACAGAAGCGGGCCACCCTTTTACGATCAAAAGTGAAGAGATCGTCATAAAAGAACACATGCCTGATGCCGTAGTCGCGGTTGAGCATGGCGATGTGCTCGATAATATATTCGGGGGAGTTGAAGCGGAAACCGCTGGAAAAGACCGATCGATCGCAGTAAGAGCACGAATAGGGACAGCCGCGGCTGGAGATGATGCTTGTATTGGGTGCAGTCGGGTAGCTGAACAGCGGCAGGTTATAGCGTTTCGGGAAATTCGGCAGCAGATGATAGGCCGGGAAAGGAAGCTCATCCAGATTGCGGATCAGGTCGCGGGGCGCCGTCAATGTGCCGGTTCCGTTGATGCGGCATGCTGCGCCGGCAATGGCTTCGACATTCCTGAACCCCGATTGGACCAGTTCCAGCATGGTCTGTTCCCCCTCGCCAATTACCAGGTAATCGATGTCAGGGAAGGAATCCAGCAGAGGGGCTCCGATGGTGCAGGCATGGGCCCCTCCAAAAACGGTGATAATCTCCGGTCGTCGTTCCTTGATTAACGTGGCGATGTGGTTGCCTTGCAAAAAGGAAGAGGTCGTGCAGGAAAAACCGATAACATCCGGTGGATTATGTAATATCTGTTTAACCAGTTCTTCAGGTGTCACGATGGTGCCGTAACAGTCGATAAGTTCGACCTCGATACCGTTTTGCTCCAGTACTGCCGCAATACTCATCATTCCCAAGGGGGGCATGAGATTGAAAACGGAGCTTATGTCTTTCTGGCTTCCCAGCCAGTTGCTGCCATGGGGGTGAATGAAAAGGACCTTCAAACTTCCTACCTCCAAATGTAAATGGTTTCTATCCGGAACTCAGGATATGAACCTAGTCGGGAACTAATTAAGCGGGTATTCTACAGAAACCGGGCGCTGATGCCAGAAAATAATAGCAGATCGAGGTGGGGTCAGATTGGTTGACAGGGATGATCTGGTTTGATTATATGAGATTATATTTACTCATGAAAAGGAGGCTGATATGAAACGGTTACTTATGGGGATTATGTTGATGTTCAGTACTGCCGTGGCAGGTTTTGCCGGAGACGCAACCCTTCCGAAGCCGGACGTACTTGGTGAAGAAAACGTGTTGCTGACCGAAAAACTTTCGGCCAATTACGATACCTTCATAGTCCGGGATTTCACGACAGAAGGGGCTGAAATTGCCAATATGAACGACGAGGAGAAAGCAAAGCTTAACGAGGTGAAACCTGAGATCATCAAGGCTCTGACTGAAAGCGCCGTTAAATATGTGAAGAAGGAGACAGGTTTCAAAAATGTCGTAAGTAACACCGCACCCAAGGGCAAGGCGGTAATTTTGGAAGGTAAATTTACAAAATTCAATGCAGGCCACGGCGCAGCCAAATTTTTTCTCGGCTGGATGGCGCCAGAAGGGACAAAAACGAACATCTCTGTCAAGGGACGTCTGATCGACGCCAAGACCGGCAAGGAGCTTGCCACATTCAGTGATACACGATCCGGTGGGGAAGGGTCGACCATGGGATTTGTCGGCTATGTTTTCAAGGTACAGGCCAAGGATGAAGGTGAAGAGATTGCCAATTTTGTAAAGAAGCTCTACTGATACCTGGTTTCTAGTATATATTCCACTCATTGGCAGCACATCACGGCCCGGTCTCCCAGCAATCGCCTGCTGAGGAACCGGGCATAGGGCCTGCCAGGAAATAACTGTTACATCTAGCATCTCATCTTCGGGCCAGCTTTGACCGGCCCTCAATCTCCAAATCCTCAGCGTAGCCCTGCTACGCTGAGGATTTGGCTCAATCAGCCCAGCCAAATCTGACCCAAATCTGAGCGCTATATTATTACACCTATTTCCTGACAGACCCTTATTCGGAGTACCTGATGCAGATAACCATTCTCATACTTCTGGCTGTTACCATGTGCGCAGCACTCGTTGCCGCAGTCAGATCATTCCGAAAGCCGCTTGAGTGGCAGCTCCGGTTCGAAGTTCTTGAAAAGGCCCATGAGGCGACTGTGCGAACTGTGCGTGAGGAAATGGCCCAGAATCGCAAAGAGACTGGCGAAGCGCTGCAAAATTTTGCCGGTTCACTCGTAAAGCGCATGATGGAAGTTGGCACGCTCCAGAAGGAACAGCTTGAACTGCTTCGCTCGACGGTCGGTGAACACCTGAAAAACATACAGCAGGATAACAACCAGAAACTTGAGGCAATGCGCCGCACGGTGGATGAAAAGCTGCATGCCACCCTGGAGCAGCGTCTTGGCGAATCTTTCAAACAGGTCAGCGAACGGCTGGAAAAGGTTCATCAGGGGCTGGGGGAGATGAAAAGCCTGGCCCATGGGGTGGGAGATCTTAAGAAAGTGCTCTCGAATGTAAAAACCCGTGGCACGCTGGGAGAGGTGCAGCTGCACAATCTGCTGGAGGAACTGCTGACTCCCGACCAGTACGAGAGAAATGTTGTCACCAGGCAGGGGAGTGCGGGGCGGGTCGAGTTCGCCATTCGTCTGCCAGGCAGCAATGATCGCCCCTTGTGGCTTCCCATCGATGCAAAATTTCCCCACGAAGATTACGTTCGTCTGGTCGAGGCTCAGGAAAAGGGGGACCGGGCTGCCATCGATGAAGCAAGCCGCCTGCTGGACCGCACTCTCGTCTCCATGGCCAAGCTGATTTCGGGAAAATACCTCGATCCTCCCCATACTACGGATTTTGCGATCATGTATCTGGCAAATGAGGCTGCCTATGCCTCGGTACTCAGCAGGCCGCTCATCTTTGAAACCCTGCAGCGCGATTACAAGGTCATTCTGGCCGGTCCGACAACCATTTCAGCCCTACTGTCCGCTCTCAGCCTTGGTTTCCGCACACTCACCATTGAAAAGCGTACCAGCGATGTCTGGCGTCTGCTGGGGGCCATAAAAACGGAATTCGATGTGTTCGGTGTCTTGCTGGACAAAACCAGGAAAAAGCTTGATGAAGCTTCTTCGAGCATCGACACTGCTGCTGTGCGGCAGAGAGCCATAACCCGGAAACTGAAGGGTGTGGAGCAGGTTGGCGAGGTTGAGGCCGAACTATTGCTCGGACTGAAGAGTGAGTCGAGTATTGAAGAGCCGGTAGTTACAGAGAAATTAAAGAACGGGGCTATGAATGTCTGAAAAAAAGAATATCGCCAGGGCAGCCGGTGTCCTGGGAAGTGCAACGATGCTATCCCGTATTCTGGGAATGGTGCGGGACATGGTGGTTTCACGTCTCTTTGGTGCCGGAATGGCAACGGATGCTTTTTTTGCAGCTTTCCAGATTCCCAACATGCTGCGCCGGTTCTTCGCCGAAGGCGCGCTCACAGCGGCCTTTGTGCCGATTTTTTCGGAAACCCTGGCAAAACGGGGCAGGGACGAGGCGCGGGAACTTGCCAATCTCTGCTTCACTCTGCTGACCATCGTCATGGCCGGCATCACCATTGTGGGAATCATTTTCTCCCCTTTTCTGGTGAAGCTGATGTTTCCGGGCTTCAGCACCATTCCGGGAAAGTTCGAGCTGACGGTGATGCTCAACCGCCTGATGTTCCCCTACATTTTCTTCATCAGCCTGGTTGCACTCTGCATGGGCATTCTCAACACGCTTCGCCATTTTTTCACTCCTGCCATTTCCACGGTTTTTCTCAACGTATCCATGATCCTCGCAGCCCTGCTGCTGAGGGGGTATTTCGAAGTACCGATCACTGCACTGGCCTGTGGCGTACTAATTGGTGGCATCATCCAGCTAGTCATGCAATTGCCTGTGCTTTGGCACAAGGGATTTCCCCTGCGTCCCCGCCTTGACATGTTCAGTCCGGAAGTCCGGCGCATTGCCCTGTTGATGCTTCCCTCAATTTTCGGTGTCGGTGTCTACTATCTCAACATCACCGTTGGTGCCATTCTGGCGTCGCTGCTGCCCCAGGGAAGTATCTCCTATCTCTATTATGCTCAGCGACTGTTCGAGTTCCCTCAGGGTATTTTTACAGTATCTGTTGCACAGGCAGTGCTTCCCTCAATGAGCAGACAGGCTGCCGACGGTGACATGGCCGGCATGAAGGATTCCCTCACATTCGGACTGCGTCTGACCCTCTTCATTACCATTCCTGCCATGGCAGGTTTGATGGTGTGTGCTGTTCCCATCTTCAGCCTGTTATTTATGGGGGGCGAGTTTGACTATGCAAAGGCGGTCAACACTGCACAGGCACTCGTATATTACTCCTTAGGGCTTTCCTTCGTTGCCATGATACGTGTTCTGGCACCGGCCTTCTATGCGCTCAAGGATACCAAGACCCCTGTCTGGACAGCTTTTGTATCATTCCTGCTCAACTTTGGCTTCAGCCTTTTGCTGATGGGACCGCTTAAACACGGTGGTCTCGCACTGGCAACTACACTTTCTGCCTGTTGCAATATGCTTCTTCTGCTCTGGTTTCTTCGCCGCAAAATCGGTATCCTGGGAGGGCGCAAAATTGTTGTCTCAGCAGCCAAATCTTTACTGGCTACAATTCCCATGGCTGTGGTGGTACATTATTTATGTCGCCTGACCGACTGGTCACTTAAAGGACATTCCTTTTCCAAGACACTGGTTTTGGCAGGCGCTGTTGCTGCAGGAATTGCCGTTTATGGCGTGTGTGTTCATTTGCTGCGTTCAGATGAGGCGCTGGATTTGATGGCGCTGGTCAAGTCCAGGTTGAAGCGGAAAGAGAGGTAAATATGTATCAATCAAACTTTGAAACAGAACGTGGATATGGAACTGTTTTCGCAACTGAACTGGGTATCTGCAAAATCAATCTTCCTTCCGAGCCTGGTGACGGTATTGGTGCCGAAGCAGGGCAGCATCCCTCATCTCCCTTGACTGAACAGGTTGCCAAGATGCTGCGACTTTATTTCATGGGGCAACAGCAGCCATTCGAATCTGTCCCTGTCGATCTGACCGGCCTGCCGCCATTCCGGATGCGTATTCTGACGTTGATCAGGACCATACCTTACGGCGAGACCCGCAGCTATAAAGATGTGTCTCTTTTGGCCGGTCTGCCCCATGCAGCACGTGCGGTTGGAGGGGCAATGGCTTCCAATCCGGTGCCGATAATCATCCCCTGCCATCGTGTTGTTGCCGCTAACGGATTGCTGACCGGGTACACTGCGCCTGGTGGATTAAAATTAAAGAAAAATATATTAAGAGCGGAAGGTGTTGAATTTAAAGGCGAGCAAGTAGCAAGAAAATGTTAAGGTTATAAACATGCACATCTTGCATGTAAAAAAACTTGACAGGCCTTTTTTTTAACGGATGAGCTAACTGCCCAGTAAACAAGGAAAACGATGTAAGTATTTGATTTTTCGTTAAAAGTTTGCTGTATAAAAAAAAGGCAAATCGTAAAAATGTCTTGTAAAAATATTACTTTTGTTCTCTATCAACATGGTTGCCAACAAGTTATCCACAGTTTTTGTTGATAAACATGAACATGCTGCAAAAACTGTAACATTCCTGTTACTTGCCAGATCTCTCCAATTTTTTTGCTTCCTCCCACAGCCGATCCATCTCATCAATCGAAGTTTCGCTCATTGAAAATCCCTTACGTTGCAGGCTGTTTTCCACATGCTGAAATCTGCTTTGGAAACGATTGATCGTTTTTCGTAATGCCTCTTCCGGGTTGATGGATAGAAAACGGCCCAGATTGACAATGGCGAAAAGAAGATCTCCCAATTCAGCTTCCATATGATCATTATTCCTGCTGATCATCGCTTCTTCAAACTCGTGTAACTCTTCCATCACTTTTGCAATCACCTGGTCTACATGTTCCCAGTCAAATCCGACGCGGGCTGCTTTCTCCGTGATCTTCTGTGCCTTCAAGAGAGAGGGAAGATGGGGCGGTACTCCTGAAAGTGCCGATTTTCTTTCTTCTCCTTTTTCTGCTTTTTTTATTTTTTCCCAGTTTTCGATCTGGGCGCTGCTGTCACTGATCTCCATATCACCGAATACATGTGGATGTCTCCGGATGAGTTTGTCGCATAAAGTCTGGATTACGTCAGTAATAGTAAATGAACCGGCCTCTTCTGCAATGGCGGCATGAAAAACCGGCTGCAGCAGGAGATCACCAAGTTCTTCCTTGATGTGATCCGGGTCTTTGTTATCAATAGCCTCAATTACTTCATAGGTTTCTTCCAGCAGATACCGTGTCAGGCTTTCATGAGTCTGCTCTGCATCCCAGGGACATCCACCGGGAGCGCGTAGTTTACGCATGATCTCTACCAGGTCTTCAAAACTGTTTGATTCGGCTTTCATGTTAATCTCCTTGATCGATGCTGTCTGGATATTATAAATGTATACAAAATACTTGACAGACAGCAAAAACATTAATTAAATTGCGCTTAAATTTAAAACAGGAGGAATCAATGCATAACAAAAGTATTGCAGGCAGGATAGCAGTAGTAGCAGGTATGGCGGCCCTGATGGCTGGAATGGCCTGGGCCGGTGCCGGTCATGAATCCGCCATGTCTCCCGATACGGCGCTGGAGAAACTCATGGAAGGCAACAAACGCTACGTTGAAAACAAGATGACCGGTGAAAAACTGTGCGATATTACAGCACGCACCGCACTGGCAAAATCGCAGAAACCATACGCCATCATCCTGAGCTGCTCCGATTCGCGGGTACCCCCCGAACTGATTTTTGATAAAGGGCTTGGAGAAGTGTTTGTCGTTCGCGTGGCAGGCAACGTTCCTGATCCGGTCGTTCTCGGCAGTATCGAGTATGCTGCTGAACATCTTGGATCACCTTTAATTATGGTGTTGGGTCACGAAAGGTGCGGAGCTGTAAAAGCAACAGTTGAATCCAAGGGCAAATCCACCGGTAGTGCAAACATCGATGCCATTGTAAAAACCGTAGCGCCAGCGGTAAAGATTGCTGCCAAAGATTGTGCAGCCTGCAAGGGTGAGGCAAAGTGTGCCGAATCAAAGAAAGATGACTTCCTTGAATGTGTATCCGATACGAATGCCAAGCGCGTGGCAGCCAACCTGCCAGGCAAATCAAAGATTATAAAACATCTGCTGGAGTCTAAAAAAATAGCTATCGTAGCTGCCAAATACGATCTGGATGACGGAGTGGTTACATTATTTAAGTAGGCTGACGTCCTGCACCAGCTCATCATAAACCGCCAGCGCTTTTACGCTGGCGGTTTCTTTTTGTCCAAGCTCTGCGAACGTTTTCAATCTGCCATTGAAACGATCGGCCTGGGTTTTAAGGGTGCTGATGTTGTCTGAAATGAAACTTTTCTCTTTCGGATCCACATTGTTCTTGAAGATCCCCTTCGCCTTATTCCAGTACTCATCAGTGCCACCTACATAATGATTGAGGCTTTCCAGAAAAGATAGCGCACCTGAAGAGAGATCTGACACTGTTGCCAGTTTGGCTTGGGCATCCTGCATGTCCTTCAGCAGCTGGCGGTCGGCAAACAGCGCCGCTTGGGCGACGGCTTTGTCATCCACCGGTTTCGATGTATCGATTGCATCGGCCATGGCCACAAATTTCTGTGAGGAGTTGAGGTAGTTCGTGAGGGAGACCGAAGCTGAGTTAAGGGCAACGGTAAACTGTGCAATAAATTTGGTGAAGATGGAGGCCTGACCCGCATAGGGAATGGGCAACATTCTGGCTGCAACGGCAGCATAGGAGCCCGCCTGGATGTAGCGATTGTAGCCGGCAAGATGCAGGCTCATCCATTTCACAAACCCTTCAAAATCACTGGTTGTTTGTCGCTGCATTTTTACATCTGCGGCAATATCCTTCAGTCGCCGTATTTTCTTTTGATGCAACCGTTCAGCAGGAACTTTTTTGTCCAGCTCAAGTTGTTTTATTTGCAGGGTCAGGGCTTCATTGTCAAACTGGAGCTTCAGTAACTGTTCCTCCATTGGAGTCACAGGCCCGCAGGAATCCTGCTCTGTTTGTGCTGAAACATGTACTGCAGAGGCAAGGGTAATAAGCATCGCAACAGTTAAAGAACGGAAAGGGCCTGTCATGGTTAATTCCTTGAAAATGGCATGAAATACAAACCAATTTTTATAGCGTCTGTATTTTAATATTGCAATCTTTTTGGTCTGACCGAGTTTGTTGAAATTTGAATTTGATGGCCTTGCACGCCTGGCTATTTACCTCCTGATTAAAAAAAGAAAGGACCTGGTTCAATGGCAGGTCCTTGCTTAAAAAAGAGAATCTGGGTTTTTATTTATATTAGTTCTTCGTCTCACGTACCCTGTTTCTGCTATCAGCCATACGCCGGACAAGATCAGTCAAAGCAGCCGGATTTTCCCTTAATGGCACACCAGCATGGATCAGATTTCCCGCGTTCTCCATACCTTCATGTTTGAATCCTTCCTGAATTACGCGCTGCTTATACTGCAGTGCCCGATGAAGCTTTTCCAGCGCACTTTGCAGTTCCAACAGCCCGTCCCGCATTTCAACAAGATTGCTTCTCAACTTGTGCAGAGTCTTTTCCTTGGGCTGATCGTTCATGGCATTCCCTCCTGTGCGAAAGTATATCACCGCCCTTTTTGCCCGCAAGACATGCAGGTCCCACTTTAATCTGGATGCATGTTCTGGTTATGGTATCCTTCACTTCGTTACGATCAGAGGAATTATTAAGGGTAAGGGTACCTTTATGCTTCAGAAGAAAAGAAGAGGATCGTTCGACGGAATATATCTGGTTGCCCTGTTTGAAGGTGCCAAAGGAGCTATCGTTATCTTGGCAGGCTTTGGTCTGCTTTCTTTTATTCACAAGGATCTGCGGCTCGCAGCCGAACAGCTGGTGACCCATCTGCATATAAATCCCGCCCAACATTACCCGCGTATCTTTATCGATGCAGCCGGCAATATTACCAATGGACAGCTTGTGGCACTGGCACTGGCAGCCATGATTTACAGCATTGTACGGTTTACTGAAGCGTATGGGCTATGGAAACGACAGGCGTGGGCGGAATGGTTCGGTTTGTTGAGTGGGGGGATCTATGTTCCGGTGGAACTGTTTGAAGTACTTCGCGGTTCCACATGGCCCAAGGTCTCGGTCCTGATCGTAAATCTTGGGATTGTTCTCTACCTTTTCTTTGCAATCATACATCCGAAACGATCCCGCTAATTTTTCTGAATTTCTTTCCAGGTATTCTTACCACTCTGCCTGCTGACCTTATCCAATGCCATGGCTGCTGAAATGAAGGATAGATGGGTCAGCCCCTGTGGAAAATTGCCAAGCATTTTGCGCGAGCAGGTGTCAAATTGTTCGGAAAAAAGGCCGAGATCATTACCTGTTGCCATTGCCTTTTCAAAGACTTCATGAGCCTCCTCGCGACGTCCCTGGCGGGAAAGGCACTCTGCCAGCCAGAAAGAACATGCCAGAAAAGCTCCCTCCGGTTCCTTGAATCCGTCAGTTCCACTTGCATACCGAAGCACCAGGCCGTCCTTTCCCAGTTCTTGACTAATCGCATCTACTGTTCGCACCATGCGAGGATCGTCAAATGCAATGAAACCGGTCATGGGCATGCGCAGCAAAGCTGCATCCAGTCTCTTGGCTCCATAATACTGCACGAAAATTCCTCTTTTTTTGTCATAGCCCAAATTTTCCACTTCATTTCTGATTTCATTCCGCAAGCCGTACCAACATTCCAGCGGAGCTTTGCGACCCAGTTCTTCTGCAAGTGCGATACCCTTGTCCACTGCTGACCAGCACATTACTTTTGAGAATACAAAATGACGTGCTCTGCCGCGCATCTCCCAGATGCCTTGATCTTTCCTGCGCCAGTTGCGTCCAACTTCATTCACCAAATCCTTCAAAAATGCCCAATAATCGTCATCCGGTGATTGCCCCCCCTGGTGCCACCGCCAGGCCAGATCCAGCAGTTCGCCGTAAATGTCCAACTGCAGTTGACGAAATGCAGCATTGCCGATGCGTACAGGCCGAGAGCCACAGTAGCCGTCGGCCCCTTGGACTTCATACTCCTCCAGGCGCCGTTCACCACCCACACCGAACATTATCTGCAATTCATCGGCACTGCCGGCAGCGCTCCTTTCTATGAAACGGCGGAATCCATCCGCCTCCATGGGGTAACCAACAGCGGCCAGGGAATGGACGGTAAAAACTGAATCCCTGACCCAACTGAAGCGGTAATCCCAATTTCGGATACCGCCAATTGCTTCTGGCAGTGAAGTTGTGGCCGCAGCGGCAATGGCGCCGGTGGCGGCGTTTGAGAGTCCTTTCAGGACAAGTGCGGAGCGATTGATTAATTCATTGCGCGGGTCAGCTGATTTACCTTTTGCGGCCCAGGTTCGCCAGAGTGTCAGTGTCTCTTCCAGACGTTGATCCAATTCATCAATGTCAGGCGGAACAACCCACCCGTCATCAAGTGGTTGGGACAGCCGATAGAGCAGGGATAGTCGTCGGCGCTCTCCCGCTTTGATCGTTACAGTAGCCATCAGGCAGTGGCGGTCGGGCTGATGCAGTAAAATGTCGCCAGAAATGAGCAGGCCGTCACATCCCGCGAGGGCTATGAACGAGTTGCTAAGATACTTTCTGATCCAGGGCCGTACCGCTCCGTATTCAAAGCGAGGTACAATATGTACGTCCAGTGCAACCTCTCCCTGAATTCCCTCAATAATTCGCAGCAGCTGTTGATGCGGCTTGTGCCGGCCCTCCTTGCACATTGAAAAAAGATCTATCAGGCGCAGGTCTCCGGTTCCTGTGTGAAATTGTGTTTCCAGTACCAGGGTGTCTTGCAAATAGCAGCGACTGGTCTCGAACTCCACTGCAGGCGCAATCTTGCAGAATCCGCCTGATTCCCAGTCCAACAGACGCCCAAAGCAACTGGAGGAATCAATCCTTGGCATACAGCACCAGTCAATAGAACCTTCCCTGGATACCAGCGCAGCGGAATGGCAGTCGGCGATGAACCCATAGTCGCTGATAGCTGGGTAGGTATGAAGTGACTGCATTGGTTTCATCGCGACGTCCTGGACGGCTTGTATTAATCACCCGGAAAAGCCATGGTGGTAATCAGAGCATTTTCAGCCTGCCGCGAATCCAGGCGTGTATGCTGAACCACGATCGGCACATTGGAATCGATTGTACAGGCATAATCGGTTTCCTTCGGAATCGGTGCAGGATCGTGCAGTTCATTGAGACGCTTGTGAAGGGTACGCCGCGCCGGTACTACCAGACGATACGGCCCCTGTGGTTCCCGGTTACTGAAATAAATGGTTATCTCCACATCCGCGTCGTGGTCTGTCATGTTTAGGATACACACGGTTTCATGACTGGTCATTTCCGGCGCTACTCCATGGCTCCAGCCTGGGATGTATCCTTCCGCAATGGCCCAATGCTTTTTACCGATATCTTTTTTCATGCAGCACCTCCCGATTCGATATGTTTTGCATCAAATTTAAATAATACAATTTGATTCAATATGAAGCATAAAGACATTATTTGTTGTAATTTGTTGTGTCTTTTTTCAAGTATCTCCGTGTTATGTTTCACCACTCAGTTACAGCCATTTCTTAAGTTTCAACAGGAACTTCACTTTTCTGTATCGACGCATGAACGGCTCGTATCCGGCCCCTGCCGCCATGGCCAGCCCTGTGCCTGCAGCCGCCAGCATCAGCCATTTGTGTTTAACCAGCCACAGTTCCTGACTGGAAGCATGGGAACGGTTATCAAAAATGCCATGACTGCCGAAGTTGCCCTTTACCGTCTGCCAGAGATTGTCGGGACGGTCAGGTTCTACTGGTTCACCAGTCTGTTGGCCGCTGTATCCTTTGCGTGCCAGGTACCGGTCCAACAGCCCGGCAATGAACTTGTTGCCCCACATTGCCTTCACGGTCGGCATACCGACATACATTTCCCGCCGCCGGTGCTGACTGGCCCAGACAATCGCATCAGCAGCTACTTCCGGCTGAAAGATTGGAGGAACAGGTTGTGGATGATTGGGAAGTCGGGATTTAACCCAGCTGAATTGGGGCGTATTCATGGCCGGTAGATGAACCATGGTGATATGTACCTTGCTTCTGTCGTGGAGCAGTTCGCAGCGCAGAGAGTCGGTAAAACCGCGCACGGCATGTTTGGCACCGCAATAAGCTGACTGCAGCGGGATGCTCCGTTCTGCCAGGGCCGAGCCGACCTGGATAATACAGCCGCTGTTACGCGGCAACATGCGGCTGAGGGCGGAGCGGGTGCCATGAACCATTCCCAGATAGGTCACTTCCGTCACCCGCTTGAATTCATCCGCAGTCATTTCCATAAAGGTTGAAAAAACCGAACTCATCGCATTATTAATCCAGATCCCGATGGGGCCGAATCTCTCTTCCAGTTTCACGGCGGCGGTTTCCACCTCTTCGGCATTTGCTACATCTGCCACCAGTACGATTGCCTTTCCCCCCAGCTGCTCAACCTCTTCCCGGACCGTTTCCAGGCGTTCCCGGTCACGCGAAAGCAGTCCGATGTATGCTCCCTGCCGGGCGAAAGCCTGGGCCACAGCACGTCCTACTCCGGCTGAGGCGCCGGTAACCATTACCGTTGTTCCTGTTTTGGGCATTGTCACACCTCCTGTTGGGCGACGCATGCATCGGCCCTACATTCATTACCTAGTGCCCTCCGCGCAATGCATATGCCAGCAGTTCCGCCGTATGCATTGCCTGTCTGCCTGTTCCACCCAGAATCTGGGTACGGCAGCTGAAACCATCCGCCACGACATAGCTGTCTTCACCGGCGGCTCGAACCGCTGGCAGAAGTGCCAATTCGCCTATTTTCATCGAGAGCTGGAACTTATCCTTTTCAAACCCGAAAGAGCCCGCCATGCCACAGCAGCATTTTTGCGGCTCCTCCACTATCAGCCCCATTTTTGTCAGTACCGACCGGCCGGCGTTGACATCAAGCACCGCCTTCTGGTGACAGTGAGGCTGGAATATGACCCTGCCGGAAAGCTTGGGCGGGTCGAGCCGTTCTCGTTCCATGAACTCACTCAGCAGAAAGGTCAGTCGGGTCAGACGTTGCCCGTCCAGGTGCTGGGGAGCAAGTTCAGGAAGTTCCTCGCGAAAGAGTGCAGCCGTACTTGGTTCCAGAATGATGACAGGTATTCCCTGGCGCACTGTTGCGGACAGCGCATCGATGATCCTCATCATCTGTTTTTTGGCATAGGTGATCATGCCGTAATCCAGGGGAGGGCGGGCTGCAGGGGGACGCTGTGGAAGGATCTCCACCTCGTATCCATAGTGGATCAGAACCTCATGTGCGGCTTTAAGAGTTTCGGGGAAGAAACAGTCATTAAAGGTGTCCGTGTACAGCAGTACCCGTGAACCTGATTCGATCGGCTTGTGGTATCGGTGGTACCATTCGGTGAATGTTTCCGTACTGTATTTAGGCAGCGTGCGTTCAGGTGCGATGCCAGCCAACATCTTGCTGATATTGGCCAGCACCGGAGCATGCAGCATGAAATTAGCCAGCCGAGGCATGAAAGAGCCAAGCCTGCTCCACAGGCCTATCAGGCCCATGGAATAGGCAGGCATTGGCCGCAGCCTGTGGTGATAGTAATGTGAAAGAAATTCAGCGCGGTAGGTGGCCATGTCAACATTGACCGGACAATCAACCTTGCATGCCTTGCAAGAGAGGCACAGGTCCAGCGCCTCCCGTACTTCTCCGCTGCGCCAGCCATCTTTCAGAAAGTCTCTCCTGAACATCTCGAAAAGGGCATGGGCACGGCCCCGGGTTGTATGCTTTTCTTCCCTGGTGACAAGGAAACTGGGGCACATGAAGGTGTCGTGAGTCCTGCGGCAACTGCCGACCCCAACGCAGCGAAGGGTTGCCCGGGAGAAGCTTCCCTCATCATCGGGAAAATGGAAATGGGTTTCCGGCTGCCAGGGGTTGTACTCCACACCGAGGCGCAGGTTCTGGTCAGGAATGTAGGGCAGCACCACTTTGCCGGGATTCATTTTCCAATCCGGGTCCCACAAGGATTTGAAGCGCCGGAAAGCTTCCATAAGTTCCGGACCGTACATCCGATCGAGAAAAACCGCCTTTGATTGTCCATCGCCATGTTCTGCCGAAAACGACCCGCCATACTTCACCACCAGATCAGCGGCTTTGTCGATAAAGGCCATGAAATTGCGGACACCATCATGGGAAAAAAGATCAAAGGATATGCGACAGTGGATGCATCCGTCACCAAAGTGGCCGTACAGTGATGCTATCAGGCCGTGTGCGTCCAGCAGCGCCTTGAAATCACGCAGGTAAGCGCCGATCTGTGCCGGTGCCACGGCCGCGTCTTCCCAACCGGGCCAGCTCAGCGGCATGCCCGGCACATTCGCGGTTGCTCCCAGTCCCGATTCCCGAATTTGCCAGATCTTTTTTTCTTCCTGTTCGTCAGTAAACAACTTCATTGAAGGTGGCTGGGAAAAACGGCTAATTGCGTCCATGGCCCGGCGTGCCTTGTCATCTGCCTCCTGCTTGGATTCACCGCCAAACTCAGCCAGCAGCCAGCCATTACCTTCCGGCAGCAGCGTCAGGTTCTCGGGATGCAGTCCTTTCTTTTTAGCAAATGCGATCAGAAGGTCATCCAGTCCTTCCAAACCGACGGGACCAAAAGCCAGTATTTCCGGCACATGGTCACCGGCCGTGAAAACATCCGGATATCCCAGCAGCAGTAATGAGCGGGCAGGGGGGCTATGTACAAGACGTACTTTCGCCTCCAATACGGTCACACAGGTGCTCTCCGTGCCTACCAGGGCGCCTGCGACATTAAAACCGTTTTCCGGGAGCAACTGGTCCAGGTTGAAGCCTGAAATACGCCTGGGAATCTGGGGGTAGCGCTCACGGATCAGCTCTGCGTACTGATCGCGCAGCTCGCGTAGCCCCTTGTATATTCCTCCGACTCTGCCACCACCGGCGATGAGCCTGTTCAGCTCCTCTTCCGATGTCTGGCCGACACGCATGCGTATGCCGTCATAGGTGACAACATCCAGCTCAAGAATATTATCCACCGTTTTTCCAGCCATTATCGAGTGGATGCCGCAAGAATTGTTGCCGATCATTCCGCCGAGGGTATTGTGGTCATGGGTGGCCGGGTCGGGGCCGAAGGTGAGATGTCCTTCTTCCGCCCTGTCCCGGAGATGATCGAGAATTGTGCCGGGCTGCACCCGGGCGGTCTTTGCATCAAAATTAATTTCCAGGATATTGTTGAGGTACTTGGAATGGTCGATAACTACGGCGGTGTTGCAAGTCTGGCCGCACAGTCCGGTTCCTCCTCCACGGGAGACAATCGGTACGCCATGGCGATGGCATATCTCGATAGTTTTGATGACCGCTGCAGTGGTTTTGGGGAGCACCACTCCAACCGGTACCTGGCGGTAGTTGGAGGCATCGGTGGCATACAGGGCACGACTGCCTGTATCGAAACGTACTTCCCCATCAACCTCGTTACCCAGGTCCGTTTCCAGGGCATCCGGGACCTGTAAATCTGGGACTGGGAATTTGGGACCTGAAAAACCTTTTCCCGGTACCCGGTCCCCGCCTTTCCCGACCCCGGTCACTATCACAGCTCGTACCTCCGTGATTCCTCCTCCCGCAGTCCCAGTCCCATTCCCCGACGGCTACGGTCCGGAAGCAAGTTTCCACCAACCGGCTCCGGTACACCTTCAAACAGCATCTGCTCTATCCTTGCATGATCGTGGAAGTATTCCAGGTGCCGTACCGGTTCGGCCGAGCAGCAGGGATGAACATGCAGGGCAGGTGCGCAGTGGGAGGAAAGGGGTAAATGGTAAGCCTCACAAAGTACAGCTGCCTTGAGGAATCCGGTAATGCCGCATCGGCTGGCATCTGCCTGGAGCACATCTACACAACCATCATGCAGCATTTGCTGGAAATATCCGGTTGTGAATCCATATTCCCCTGCAGCTATTTCCATTCCGCAGGGTGCTCGATCCCGTAGCTGCCGCAATCCCTGCCGATCATGGTGCACCACCGGTTCCTCGAACCAGGTCACACCCTGCTCAGCAAATGTATTGGCCAGATGTAAGGCCTGTTTGCGGCCATAGGCTCCATTGGCATCCACGAACAGCTCCGCAGAACTGCCGATTGCTTCCCTGGCATAGCGCACACGTTCCGCATCCTGTCCGGGATCTGAGCCTGTTTTCATTTTCACCCGCGGAATCCCCTCGGTGACCCATCCGGCCAATTGCTGCTGCAACTGCGGAATGCTGTAGGTGGTGAATCCGCCGCTGCCATAGATCGGTACCCGGTCCCGGAAATTTCCGATCAAGTCCACCAGAGGCAGATCGAGCAGGCGCGCTTTCAAGTCCCATAAAGCGACATCAATGGCGGATACTGCCAGCATGCCGATACCTGCTTCTCCAAGATTGCGCAGACTGCCCAGCATGGCGTCCCAGCAGGCAGGAATGTCACATGGATTCCTGCCGATGATCAGATCAGCCAGCTTATCCTTGGTCAGGCAGGCCGCAGAGGTGTCTGCATAGGTATACCCCAGGCCTGTGACTCCCTCGCTTTTCAGCTGTACCACCACCATAGTGGTGGCATCCCACCGGAACGTACCGTCTGCTTCCGGTTGATCGGTCGGAATCCGAAATGCTCTGGCCTCGACACGCTCGATGGTTGGCTCTTTCATATTTTTCCTTCTCTTGCAATTGGTCCCCTCTCCCTGAGGGAAAGGGATGGGTGAGGGGGGAAACGTATGCTGTTGCCCCCTCATCCGGCCTTCGGCCACCTTCTCCTTTAGGCCCTTTGGGTCATAAGGGAGAAGGGTCTACCGGTCCCCGCTTTTGTTCAGCAGGGCTGACATCACCTGCTTTGCCGATTGCCGCACTACCCCCGCACGATTGGGGTCCCCTTTGAAGAGTGAGAACATGAAGCTCTTGGCTTGATCGAAAGTTATGTGCGGAGGAAGAGGGGGCACGTCCGGATCGCAGTGGGCATCTATTACAACCGGGCGTTTGGCGCTGAGAGCCTGGCTCCACACAACGCCGATCTGTTCGGGCCTTTCCAGTTCGATCCCTTCCAACCCGAGCATGTCCGCATAGCGTGCATAAGGGAACTGCGGCAGGTCCTGGGATCCGGTAAATTTTGGATCTCCGCTCATGACGCGTTGTTCCCAGGTGACCATGTTGAGATCAAGGTTGTTGAGTACTAGAATAACCAGAGATGGATTGCTCCAGTTTTTCCAGTACTTGGAAATTGTGATCAGGCCGTTGACTCCAAGCATCTGCATAGCGCCATCCCCTACCATGGCAATTACCGGACGGTCGGGATAATTCATTTTTGCTGAAATGGCGTAGGGAACACCGGGGCACATGGTGGCCAATCCCCCTGACAGTGAAGCCATCATGCCGGTTCTTATCTTGAGATCTCTTGCGAACCAGCTTGCGGCAGAGCCTGAGTCGCAGGTCAGGATGCAGCGGTCCGGAAGTCGGGGAGAGAGTTCCCAGAACAGGCGTTGGGGATTGATCGGGTTAGCGCCTGCCATGGCCCGTGCTTCAGTTTTTTGCCACCATTCCGCAACATTGTTCTCAATGGTATCCCGCCATTGGCGATCTTTCCTGCGTGCCAGCAGGGGAGCCAGAGCCCGGAGTGTCAACCGGCTGTCTCCCTGAAGGTTGACCTCCATGGGATAGCGCAGGCTCAGCATGCGCGGATTGATATCTATTTGTACTCCTCGCGCCTGTCCCTCTTTGGGGAGAAATTCACAATAGGGAAACCCGCTGCCGATCATGAGCAGCGTATCGCAGTCATTCATCATGTCCCAGCTCGGTTTGGTACCAAGTAATCCGATGGACCCGGTCACGAACGGCAGACTATCGGGCAGTGCGGCCTTGCCGAGCAAGGCCTTTGCAACGCCTGCGCCCAGCCGTTCCGCAACTTCGACAATCTCTTCAGCGGCCCCGAGGGCACCGGCTCCCACCAGCATGGCGACTTTCTTACCTGCGTTAAGCAGATCTGCAGCCCGGGCAAGGTCAGGTTTACGCGGAATTACCTCCGGAGTGCTAAAGCCAATTCCGGTGAAGGTGTTACCATGCTTGCGATCCGGTGAGGGGACCGCATCTTCCTCCTGGATATCATTGGGCAGAATCACGCAGGTAACGGTACGTTCGGCCACGGCAATCCTGATGGCACGGTCAATGAGGTGCCTCACCTGGGTTGGGTTGCTGGCCATATGTACATAGTGTGCGGCCACATCCTTGAAGAGTGATATCAGATCCACTTCCTGCTGATAGTCCGCTCCCAGGGCGCTGGTGGCCTGCTGTCCGACAATTGCCACGACCGGCTGGTGATCCAGCTTCGCATCATAGAGGCCGTTCAGCAGATGGATCGCCCCTGGTCCTGAGGTTGCGATGCAGACTCCAACAGTCCCGGTAAATTTTGCGTGGGCACAGGCCATGAAAGCTGCCTCTTCTTCGTGGCGTGCCTGGATGAATTCCACCTTCTCCCTTTCCCGACCGAGGGCCCCCATGACGCCATTTATTCCGTCTCCCGGATATCCATATACCCGGCGCACTCCCCAGTCATAGAGTCGCTGCACCAGGTAATCGCCTGTCGTGGCCATGGTTTTCTCCTTGTTTTGCCGGTTTTTCCCAAACCTCTGCTTTTTAACTTCAAGTCTAAGTCCACCTGGCACCTTGTCAATCTGGCGCCTCCTAGTGACTTGTGTTGCGGTTTCTCAAAAGTGATTCTTCTTTTAAAGAATTGCTTCTCTTAGCGTCTTTGCGACTTCGCGTGAGGGAAGGTTTTCAACTGCTCTCTCGCTCGCTTCGCTTAAGTCGCCAAGGCGCAGAGAAAACCGACTTCTAGGCGACTGTCGGGCATGGGGCTAATGTTGACAAGCACCGGTTACTTGATAAGACTTTTATAAGCTTGCGATCTATGGTGTTGCCCGAGGATCTGTTGATGCCCATATCCAGACGTACATTCATGTGGCTTACTGGAGGAAGCGGAGTTGCACTTGCGACCGACCCTTCCAGAAAACTGATCAACAAGCTGATTCCTCAGATAATTCCCCCTGAAAATATCAAACCTGGAGAATGGGTCTCCTTTGCTACCACCTGTCGGGAGTGTCCGGCCGGGTGCGGCGTGCATGTCAGGCATCGGGATGGACGTGCGACCAAGGCAGAGGGCAATCCATTGCACCCTATCAATCGCGGCAGGTTATGCCCCCGGGGGCAATCGGCACTGCAGGGACTTTATGATCCGGACCGTCTGAAATCTGTAGTGCAGCGTACCAGGCAAGGGCGCGAAGCGCGGAGTTCCTGGACTGAAGCCCTGGAAGCTATCAGTAGCCGACTTAAAGCCGGGGATCGGGCTATCATCCTTTCCAGCCTTCAGACCGGATCGTTGGCCGAGGTGATGAAACAGTTCACGGACAGGTTTGGTGCAGGTCGTCTGCTGATGTATGAAGCCTTCAACCATGAGCCTCTCAAGACTGCCAATGAAAAACTGTTCGGCCTGCCATTGATTCCTTCCTTTGACATCGGAACAAGTGAAATGGTTATCAGCTTTTGTGCAGATTTCCTCGAGACATGGATTTCTCCGGTATCTTTTGCTGCCCAGTTTGGCGACATGCACGCTTTTCATGGAAAGCGAGCTGGTTCCAAAGAAGTTCGTGCCCAGGATCTGAACAGGTTTGTCTATGTGGGGCCACGACTCTCAATGACAGCGGCTAATGCCGATGAATTCGTGCAGGTGCCGCCTGGTGCGGAGCGGTTGGTTGCATTGACCCTGGTGAAAATCATCGTGGAGAATGGGTGGGGGAGTAATGATCTTGCTTCATTCATGCCGGCAATCAACCGTTTTTTAAAGCAATGCGGACCAGTGCCCGGAATTTCTCCGAAAAGACTGATCAAACTGGCTGTGATGTTTACTGACGCACAGAGCAGTGTCGCCCTTGCAGGTCCCTTGGGAGCCAACAATCAAATTGCCATGGAAACAGCTGTTGCAGTTGGATTGCTAAACCATGCTGCCGGTCGAACCTCTCAAAATGTCGATTTTTCGCGGCCGCATGCACTCTCTGCCACCGCACGGGAGGCTGAACTCCAGGGTGTGCTGGCAGGCATCGGACCCAGGGAAATAGTTTTTGTGCACGATACCAATCCTTTTTACAGCAGGCCTGACATTGCGCCTTTTATCCGTAAGGCAGGTATGGTCGTTTCCATGGGCACTTTGATGGATGAAACCGCCAAAGCTTCGGATTGGGTGCTGCCTATGGATTTCCCTCTTGAAATGTGGGGTGATTATGAACCTGTCGCGGGTGTTAACGGGATCATGCAGCCTACAATGGGACGCCTGTACGATACCTGCTCTCCCGGTGATCTGTTTCTGGAACTGTCCCGCCGAACTGGACAACCTTTGTCCAGAACCGGCACGAGTCAGCCGCCACAGGATTTTCTCGCATGGATTAGGCAGCGCTGGGAAGTATTGCGCACCAAGACGGACCCAAATACACCGAGCGAAGAATTCTGGATGGATGTGCTCCGCAAAGGCGGGTTGTGGAAAGAGCGTGAAAAACCTCGTCCGGTTCAGTTGAAACAGTCGGAAATAGCTTTTACCCCCTTCCCGAGAGAGCAACAGCAGGCTACCGATGCGGCGGAGCTGTGGTTATGGGCTTCGATCATGCTCTATGACGGACGACTGGCGAACCGGGGGTGGCTGCAGGAAGCACCTGACCCGATCACTTTTTACGTATGGGGGAACTGGATCGATATTCATCCCGGCAAGGCTGCCGGGTTGGGACTGAAGGATGGTGATCTGGCTGAATTGACAACCTCTGCAGGTATGGTTCGTGCCCCGGTGAGAATCAGCAAAGAGGTTCACGAACAGACGGTTGCTCTGGCCTACGGTCAGGGGCATTCAGAGATGGGAAAGAATGCCAGGGGTGTTGGAACTAATGCTTTCATGCTTGGCAGGGAAACTGCCACCGGTATGTTTGGTACCTGCAGGATTCGCAGGGTGGAAAGAAGTGATGACTATGGTCCCCGGGCAACAGCACACAGCACCGAGCAATTTGGACGGGAAATAGTGCAGTGGGCCCCGTTTTCCCAAGTCAGTACCATGGAACCAGGGGATGGTGAAAAGTTGATCATGCCGCTGCCGGAAGGCTACCGCTCCGGCAAGGACATGTATCCCAAACGGGAATATCTGAAGCATCGCTGGGCAATGGTGATTGACCTGCAACGCTGTATCGGCTGCGGAGCCTGCTCTGTTGCCTGCTATGCCGAAAATAACATTCCGGTGATTGGAAAGGCAGGGGTGGGTGGGGGACGTGAAATGGCCTGGCTGCGGGTGCCTCCCTATCGAAAACCTGGCTCTATCATGCGATACGGTTGGCTGCCGATGCTATGCCAGCATTGCGATGCAGCCCCTTGCGAGCCGGTATGTCCCGTGTTTGCTGCAGTGCACAATGAAGAGGGATTAAATGCCCAGGTCTATAATCGCTGCATCGGTACACGTTATTGTTCCAACAACTGTCCCTATAAGGTTCGCAGGTTCAACTGGGTCAACATTGAGTGGAGAAAACCCCTTGATCTGCAGCTCAATCCAGAAGTGACGGTACGTTCTCGAGGGGTGATGGAAAAATGCACTTTCTGCATACAGCGCATTCGGGAGGTTGAATACCGGGCAGCACGTGAGAAGCGCCCTGTTCGTGATGGCGAAGTGCAGCCCGCCTGCGTGCAAACCTGCCCGACAAAAGTGTTTACCTTCGGCGACCTGCTGGACCCGAATTCCGAGGTTACGCGGCTGACCCGTAACGATCCGCGACGCTATCACGTACTGGAAGAGCTGAATACCAAACCGGCGATCGCATATCTAAAAAAGGTCGAGGTTGAGATTTAGCAGACAGATTGAGTGTTGAGATTTAGGTTGAGCGAAAAACCTCAACCTTAACCTTAACCTCAACCTGAACCTTACTCTGCCGTAACTGGAGTGTGATGTGAAGGAACTTGGCTACGGTGATATCAACGACGACGTGCTGAATGCGATGCGGCCCCCACGGCTTCCGTATCTGATAGCCGTGGCTTGTCTTGCCGCAGTCGTAGGCTATGCTGCACTGGTTTTGTTGTACCAGATTCAGAATGGAATCGGCGTCACCGGACTTAACCGTCCGGTAGGATGGGCTACCTATATAACCAATTTCGTGTTCTGGGTCGGCATAGCCCATTCCGGAACCCTGATCTCAGCAATCCTCTATCTGTTGCGGGCAAACTGGCGTGAACCGGTCTCGAGAGCTTCAGAGGCAATGACCATCTTTGCCGTTATGACTGCCGGACTTTTCCCGCTGATACATCTGGGGAGGCTGTGGGTCTTCTACTACATCATCCCTTACCCGTCCCAGCGTCAGCTCTGGCCGAACTTCCTCAGTCCTCTTGTCTGGGATGTATGCGCTGTCGGAACCTATTTTACCGTCAGCCTCATCTTCTGGTCAGTGGGAATGATTCCTGATCTGGCTGCTGCCCGTGACCGTTACGAGGAAGCGCTTGGTCCTGACCATATTCGCACCCGTATTTTCCGAATACTCAGTCTGGGATGGACCGGGTCCGGGACTCAATGGCTGCATTATAATCGTTCCTATCTCTACTTCGCCGCTCTTGCAACACCACTGGTCATTTCAGTGCATTCCGTTGTTTCCTGGGATTTTGCGGTGAGTCTTCTACCCGGGTGGCACAGTACAATCTTCCCCCCGTATTTTGTAGCAGGTGCGATTCACTCAGGCTTAGCCATGGTCTTGACCCTGCTGATCCCCATGCGGAAACTGCTCCACCTTGAGCGCATCATAACCCTGCATCATTTCGAAATGATCGCCAAAACCATCGTACTGACAGCGTCCATTGTCGGTTATGCCTATGCAGCGGAAGCTTTCATTGCGTGGTATTCGGGCGACAGGTTCGAATGGCAGCTTTATCACTGGCGCAGCACAGGCTCCCCAGCCTGGCTGTACTGGATGATCATTCCGCTTAATGTGCTGATTCCATGGATGTTTGTTTTTAAAAAAATACGTACCAGCTATGTCTGGCTCTTTTGCATCTCGTTGCTCATCAACGTGGGCATGTGGCTTGAGAGACTTTTCTTGATTTTCACCTCTCTGGCCCATGATTTCCTGCCCCACAACTGGGGCAGCTATGCTCCTACCTGGGTGGAAGTCAGCATAACGATCGGATCGTTTTCATTCTTCTTTCTCTGGTTTTTCGGGTTCAGCAAATTTCTGCCGACAGTGCCGATTGCCGAGCTTAAGACAAAGATTTCCGAGATGCAGATGCGGTCAAGCGAAGAGTGCGCCATGCGAGTTTCTCCTGGAAAAAGTCACCTGGCACATTCTTCTGTACTGGCGGTTTTTTCTCATGCCGGCGATATGTTGGAGGCCGTAAAGGCTGCATGCGGACATGGATTTACCATTATGGAAGTTTTTTCGCCAACAAAACTGGAAGAAGTGGAAAAAGTGATGGCCAGGCCGAAAAGTCCTGTCCGCTTCTGGACTCTTGCCGGTGCAATAGCAGGAATGGCCGGCGGTTTCTGGCTGGCCATCGGCACGGCTCTGGTCAACAGTCTGATTGTCGGAGGTAAACAGCCGGTTTCGCTGATTCCCTACTGTGTCATAGCTTTTGAAGGGACCGTGCTTCTTGGGAGTCTGGCGAATCTGTGCGGGCTTGTGCTACATGCCGGACTGTTCAAGTACAGGCTTCCTTCCTTTTATGATCGCCGCTTCAGCCGTGACAGGTTCGGTCTGCTGGTGAACTGTGACATTCACGATCAGGAACGGCTTCAGAAATTGCTTTCAACGACCCGGCCGGAGGAAATGCATGTCAGCCGCTGACTCCACAACTCGCCGCGTGTCTGCTGCGACGTGGATATGGCTGGTGCTGGCCATTGCCGGCAGCGGTCTGTGGATCATGCTTGTGACCAGCGGCGAAGCGGACCGGGCCTGGAGAGCACTGCTGTCCAATTTCATCTTCTTCACATCTCTGGCAGGAGGACTTGTAGTCTGGCCGGCCGTAGCGCAGACCTGCAATGGCAGATGGCACTCAGGCGTGGAACACCTTGCTGCGTCAGGGATCTCATTCTCGCTCCCCTCGCTCCTGGTACTCGTGCTGCTCTGGTTTGGCAGCCCCTCCTGGTCTCCCTGGTATGGGATCGAACATCATCAGGGAATCTGGTTGAACAATTCATTCCTGTTTGCTCGTGACCTGGCTGCTCTTTTTTTGTTCTGGGCAGCCGCCTGGATTTTTATTATTAGACGGCGTACCGGGGAAGCCCGAATAACTGGGGGGATACTGATTGTCGTATATTGCCTGGTGTTTTCCCTGCTTGGTTTTGATCTTGTCATGGCGCTTGATCCACGTTGGTTCAGCACCCTGGCAGGAGGTTATTTCTTCATATCCGGCCTCTATATTGCCGCTGCCTGTTGGGCTTTTTTATGCTCGTGTGAGTCGGAAAGAAGTGCAACGGAACGTCACGATCTCGGGCGCCTCGTACTCTGTTTCAGCCTGATGACCGCTTACCTGATGTATTCACACCTGCTCCCGATCTGGTACGAAAACCTGCCCCACGAAGTACGGTTTCCCATGAATCGAATAAAACCTCCTTCATGGAGAATTGTAAGTTTCATTTTGCTTGCCACAGTGTACCTGGGACCGCTTGTGATGCTTCTGACCGAGTGGGCGAAACGCAACAGGATAACGCTTGGAATGATTTCGCTGATCATCCTTGTTGGAATGTGGGGGGAGCGGTGGTGGTTGATAGCGCCGACATTCGAGAAGGCGTCCCGGCTGGGTATGGTTGAACTTTCGGCAGCAGCAGCCTTAAGCGGAATACTTGGTCTGGGTATCGGGTTGTATCGCAGGTTTGGGCCACACCTGATGCGATTCGGTAAGGAAGAGTGACACGTGGGCGATACCCGGCAGATAGAGAAAAAATTCATGTGGAAGCCTGCTGTGGTCAGCCTGCTGGTGCTGCTCTTGGGGTTTCTGGCCGCACTGGTGCTCTATGGCGTGGTCTATCCGACGTATCTGGGGGTTCGTCAGCCGATACCTTTCAGCCACCGGGTACATGTGTACACAAAGCATATCAGCTGCATGATGTGCCACTCCCAGGTGGCAACTTCCGCCAGGGCAGGCATTCCGCCGTTACAGACCTGTCTTTTGTGTCATGAGCGGATCATCAGGACCCATCCATATATCGTCAAACTCCGGGAACATTTTCAGCAGGGGAAACCGGTCATATGGGAGCGGGTAAACTGGGTGCCCGAGTTTGTTTATTTCAATCACTCAATGCATATCAATAAAGGTATTGACTGCGGCATATGCCACGGAGATGTCTCCATGATGGATCGGGTGGTGCCTAAACAGGAGTTTCAGATGGGATTTTGTATTGAGTGTCATCGCAGGAATAACGCGACACATGATTGTATGGGATGCCATCGGTGAGGCGGGAAAGGCAACCACCCCTCTCCCCGGCCCTCTCCTTTAGGCCCTATGGGTCCACTGAGGGGAGAGGGGGCGAAAGCTCCCTTCCCTTTATGGGAGGACCCAAAGGGTTGGAGGAGGGTGCATTGCCGTCTGAGTAACAACGAGAACTCTATGACACGTTATTTCAAAAAACCCAACAGCGCATCACTTGCCTTCATGGTCGCGGGAGCGGTCTGGTTCGTGGTAGGCGCGGTATATGGGATGTTTTCCGCCATTCACCTGGTGTCGCCGGAATTCCTTCCCGAAGTCGCCTGGCTGGTATTCGGGCGTGAGCGACCGGTCCATGTCAACACCATGTTGTATGGCTTTGTCGGAACCATGTTGATCGGCTGCGGGCTTTACTGCGTTCCGATGCTGCTCAGAACCAGGCTCTGGTCTGAACCTCTGGCCTGGGGCGGATTCGTCCTCTGGAATCTTGTGATCCTAAGCGGGCCATTGGGCTTTGCCTTCGGGTACACCCAGGGGCGTGAGTACAGCGAATACACCTGGTCAGCCGATATGCTCCTGATGGTGGCGGTGACTCTGATTATCATAAACCTGATCATGACCATCGTGCATCGCACTGAGCAGCAGTTATATGTCTCCATCTGGTATTTCGTGGCTGCATTTCTCTGGACCGCCGGAAACTATCCTATCGGAAATGTCATGTGGCACCCGGCAACCGGAGCCATGCCCGGCTTGATCGATTCCATTTTCCTCTGGTTCTGGGGTCACAATCTTCCCGGACTGTTTATAACGCCGCTTGCTACTGGAGCCGCCTATTTCGTTATTCCAAGAGTTGCCCGTACGCCGCTTAATTCACACACCTTGTCGCTGCTCGGGTTCTGGCTGCTGGTGGCGCTTTATACCCACATCGGTGGACATCATGTGCTCCAATCACCGATCCCTAACTGGTTGAAGGCGGTCTCCATTGTCGACTCCGTTGCCATGGTGGTGCCGGTAACGATCGTGGTGCTCAATCTGTGGCTGACAGCACGCCAACGCGGTGCAGTGGTGTGGGGGGACCCGGCGGCCCGGTTGGTAATGGCCGGAATCGTCTGGTACCTGATCACCTGCATCCAGGGACCGGTCCAGTCACTTCCCTACCTGCAGCGGGTCACCCATTTCAATAACTGGACCGTCGGCCATGCCCATATAGCCATGCTCGGTTTCGGCGGGTATATCGCCCTCGGGGCTATGTACCACATCCTGCCGATGGTTACAGGTCGCAGTGTCTATTCAGCCAGACTCATCAATCTCCAGTTCGGGCTGATCACCTTCGGCTTGACCGGTTTCTTTCTTGTTCTGACCGCTGCCGGACTTGTCCAGGGTACATCGTGGAATAACGGAGAAACAGTTTACCGCGTGCTCCCGCAACTGAGGCCGTTCATGGTCTCCAGGGCAGCACTGGGCATCTTCATACTGACTGCTTCCATTATAGGTCTGATCAACCTGATCATGACGATTACCCATGGTCGCAAGCTTGCTCCTGAAGAGCTGGATCAAGCAGAGGAGGGTTTATGAAGATGACCCCGGCTCTGCTTATCGTCGGTGCGCTGATGGTCTTCTGGGCTTCCAGTTTCATCATAGTTGGGCTTCCCTCTTTGACCATGAAGGATGAACCCTCCGACATCTGGCGTCAATTGACGCCTGACGAACAGGCGGGCCTGCGCCTGTATGTGCAGAACGGCTGCAGCTATTGCCATTCACGGTACATCAGGATCAACGACTGGGATATCGGTGCGGAACGCATCGCCCAGAGCGGCGACTACGTCGGTCAGGAACCGGCAATTCTCGGCACCGAAAGAACCGGTCCTGACCTTTCCCAGGAAGGAGGGGAGCATCCCGATGATTGGCACATATCACATTTCAACAACCCACGCTTCACTAGCCCGATTTCACTGATGCCCTCCTGGAAGTTTCTGGGGGCCGAGAAAATACGGCAGCTGACCGCCTTTGTCCAGGCAATGGGGGGCAAAATGGCGGATAGCAGGATGAAGCGTCAAAACCACTATAAACGGGCAGCCATTGCAGCGTTTGAGGCGGGGCCTGACGGGAATATTACCTGGCTTCATTCCCAGGTCCCGGAAGTCTGGCGCAAGATGCCCAATCCTTATCCTGCAACAGAGGCCTCCCTGCTGCGAGGCAAGCGGATCTACCAGGATTTCTGCATCAACTGCCATGGTCCGATTGGCGACGGTCAGGGGATGGCTGCTCTTCAGACCTATCCGCCGCCGCTTAACTTCACAACCCTGCGTCGGCACCTGGTGGAGAACAAATACATCGGCGGCATTTTTTACTATCAGATCATGAACGGAGTAACCGGCACAGCGATGCCGTATTTTAAAAAACATCTCGAATCGGAAAAAATATGGGACTTGTCAAATTACCTGGGAGTTACATTTCTTGGTTTTACCGATGCCAACACTGATCCACGTGGGATCGATGCCGCCTACGAGGAAGAATGGAAAAACAATTACCAGGCACCTGAACTGCCAGGGCAACCGGGAAAATGAAGAAAAAGGACCCAGTGCAAATCTCCCTTCCAACCAAAAGGGGAAAGTTTAAAGAAACTTTTACGAGAGAACCATGAATGGACCTACTGATAGCGCAACTTTTTTTTACATGTGGATCGGGTTTCTCTTTCTGATGATCGCCGGGATCCTTCTGGTTTTTATCTGGGCGATCCGGTCCGGTCAGTTCAAGGACCAGGATCGCGCCCGTTACTTACCGCTTTCGGATCAGCGTAAGAGGTACCCTGGAGAGAAACAAGCTGCTGAAAAACGGGGCAAACAATCATGATGATGTTCGATGTCTTTGTTCAGCATGATCGTTGGGTTCTGCTTACGTTACTGGCCGGAACTATACTGACGATCCTTTTATGTCTTGGTTATTGGGCCCTATGGCGTCCGAGGGAAATGGAAACCATGCAGGAACAGATCAGGATCACGGGGCCGATTTCTTTTCTTCACTGGATCGTGAATTTCATGCCGTGGGTTGTGATTCTGGTGATTTTGATAAGTATTGCCTACACCATCACACATTTGCTGGATGCTACGCTGCATCTGCCTAATTGGTGAGCCATGGAAAGACAGAGAAAATATGATGAGGAAAGGGAACTGCCATCGCCTTGGGAATGGGTGATCATTACCTTGTTCAGTGCTTCGATCGTGCTGTTCGGATTGCTGGTATACCATTTGATTCAGGAAGGTCCCCGATATTGGGATTTTGGCCAGTTGCCGGATACGCCGGCTGAATCGATTTATTCCACCAAAGCACCACCCACTCGGACGGTGGTACCGCGACAGATGCCGGTGCTGCCGGGATCGCAGCCGCTGAATCCTGCCAAGCCGCACCAGGAGCATTTGCGTGAAAGAGGGACAAGCCGGTGAAAAAACTGATTCTGTCACTTATGGCCCTGTTTCTTGTGGTCTTGATAGGACTTTATGCTGTGGTGCTTTATAACGGGCCTCGCATGAGAGTTCAGCAGCACATACGGGCATTCCAGGCGATTCTTCCTGCAGTACCACCGGGTACGGTAACCACCGATTGGCCGGATGCGAATAGGCCTGTGCTCCAGATACCAGTGACCGGGAGCATGTCCGGTCTTGAGCGGGGCAGGGTGTATTACCATTATTACTGCGTATTCTGTCATGGTGAAAAAGGAGATGGTCGTGGTCCGGTAGGACAGAGTTATGTGCCGGTGCCTGCCAACCTCACGGAATTGAGGATCAGGCAATACAACGACACGGAGCTGCTAAGGGCGATGCTGACGGGAAACGGACATGAACCAGTGCTGAAACGTGTTGTGGATCCCCAGCATGTCCGGGACCTGGCGGTGTTCGTGCGGTCACTGGGGGTGGTGCAGTAGCCGCAGATTTGCAGTTGAAGTTAAAAATCGTATTGCATTGAACGCAACTTTCACCCAAATACAGTTGATACGGAATTGCCTGTTCACCTTCTGGAAATACGCGATGGAGAAGAGCATATGATACAAATCAAACGAGTCTATGATCCACCGGATGACCTTGACGGTACGCGATTTCTCGTGGAACGCCTGTGGCCGCGGGGAATGAAGAAAGAAAGCCTGAAAATGGACGGGTGGATAAAAGATGTGGCACCCAGTGACGCACTGCGACACTGGTTCGGGCATGAGCCTGCCAAATGGGAGGAGTTCCAGCACCGTTACACTGCCGAGCTGGAGGAACACAGTGACTTTTGGGAGCCGCTTTTGGCAGAGGCACGTCAGCGTACCGTAACGCTGCTCTACAGCGCCCACGACCATGAGCACAACAACGCCCTAGCCCTCAAGGAGTTCCTTGAGGAGAGACTGAAGAGAAGTACGCACACCCACTGACTAAACAGCTTGATGGGATGGAAGGCAATGAACTTGCTTAGGAGACCAAACCATTGAAACCATTCTGGAAGTATGAGGCCAGGTTGCAGGAATACTTCAACAAAAAAACCATTGTCCTGGGTTGGGGGGTGTCAGGTATTCTAGCTGTGGCTGCCGCTGACTACCTGATCCACCCGGAATATTCTCTTTCCCTCTTTTACCTGTTACCCGTAGTTCTTGTTGCATGGTTTGGCGGAAGAACGACAGGTATGCTGTTTTCCTTGTTTGCTGCACTTGCGTGGCTCGTTGCTGGATTACTTGAAAAGACATACCACGATTATCCCATTGCGCTTTATTGGAATGACTTAATGGAGCTCAGTTTCTTTCTTATAGTTTCCTTCACTCTATCGGCTCTTAAAAATGCGCTTGAGCAGGAGAAAAATTCGGCTAGAACGGATCATCTGACCGGGATATCGAACAGAAGAAACTTTTATGACCTCGTAGACCTGGAACTCAGTATCAGCAGTCGCTATGGCCACCCTTTCACCATAATCTCAATTGATATTGATAATTTTAAAACCGTCAATGACACGATGGGACATCTTGCGGGGGACACTCTTTTACGAATGGTGGCTGCCACCATGAAAGACAACATAAGAACTTCCGATATGGTGGCGAGACTGGGTGGGGATGAATTCGCCATATTTCTACCCGAGACGGGAAACAAAGCGGCTGAGGCTGTAATACTTAAAGTTAAAAATGGACTTATGGCTGCAGTGCAGCACGATTGGCCGGTAACATTCAGTATCGGCATGGTCACTTTTGTCAAACCGCCGGCAACCGTTGACGGAATGATTGCCAGGGCTGATGGTCTGATGTACGAAGCGAAGGTAGGGGGTAAAGATAAAATAAGGCATGAGATAGTAGGCTGAAACGCGAAGGAAACGGAATCCGGTTCTTCAAACAGCAAAATGTCAGTTGCTGAGGTAAAACCTGAATCCGTGACGTCTCCATGCTTTCGCTAGTCCGGAAGGCACCTGCCTCTGCATTTCTGGTCATTCATGACAGCCCGACGGAGGACCAACCGGGTGAGCAGTTTGTTGCCGCAAGGCGACGTTGGGCCCGGCTCTTTCCGGCCACTACAGCATTCCAACGTTACGGATTCAAGCAAAAGACAGAGGAGGACGATCAATGGCTAAAGAAAAGCTTGTTGTTATCGGTGGCGATGCAGCTGGGATGAGCGCTGCCTCTCAGGCCAAGCGCCGCCGCCGCGACATGGAGATCGTTGTTTTTGAAAGAAGCCCTCACACTTCATATTCTGCCTGAGGAATTCCCTACTATGTCGGCCGTGTTGTCGACACTGAGAAAACACTTGTTATCCGTTCTCCGGACACGTTTCGGGAGCGGGAAGGAATTGATGTAAGGGTCCTTCATGAAGTTGAGGAGATAGACACAGCAGGTAGAAAAATTCGTATTCGCAATTTGCAAAGCAAACAGGTGGAATGGGAAACTTTTGACCATCTTCTTATAGCTACTGGTGCGATTCCTGCCTGTCCGACCGTTCCCGGCGCTGGTGCTGTCGAGATTTGCGGGATTAACACTCTCCAGAGTGGAATTCGTTTGCGACGTATCATTGACGATAGAAACGCGAAAACAGCGGTTGTCGTCGGCGGTGGCTATATCGGCCTCGAAATGGCGGAGGCCATGCTCAGGCGTGGTATGGATGTATCGCTGATTGACCGTTCTCCTCAGGTGATGGGGACTCTTGATGAGGACATGGGGCAATTGGTTTCCCAGGCTCTGCTGGACTCTGGTGTAAAACTTTATCTGGAAGAAGCACTCACAGGGTTTGAGACAACAGGTGGGAAACTCACCGGAGTATCTACAGAAAAGCATAGCCTTCCGGCAGATGTTGTCATCCTCGGGCTCGGAGTAAAACCCAATACCTCACTTGCCGCGGCGGCCGGAATTCCCCTTGGAGAACAAGGTTCGATACGGGTGAATCAACGGATGGAAACCGGTATTACCGGAATCTGGGCCGCTGGAGATTGCGCTGAAACGTTTCACTTGGTCAGTCGTAAACCATTCTATATAGCACTCGGAACAGTCGCCAATAAGCAGGGGCGGGTTGCTGGAGTAAACCTTGGAGGTGGCTACGCCACTTTTCCTGGAGTCATGGGAACGGCTGTCACAAAAATATGTCATTTAGAAGTCGCCCGCACCGGCCTTCAGGAAAAAGAGCTCAGGAAGTTGGGATTTGAATGGGTAAGTACCGTGATCAAAAGTAGCACCAAGGCTGGATATTTCCCCGGCTCAGGAGAAATATCGGTTAAGGTATTTGCCGAAAAAGGTACTGGCCGTTTATTGGGAGGGCAGATAGTCGGTATGGAAGGCTCAGCCAAAAGGATAGATACTCTGGCCACCGCACTTCATGCGGGCCTTACGGTGGAAGAAATGATCAATCTCGACCTTGGCTACGCACCTCCCTTTTCACCAGTCTGGGACCCAGTTGTGATCGCTGCTCGCGAAGTGATAAAAAAACTTTGAAAATCGACAGACGATATCGATGCAGCGTTACAAACAGCAGGGAGATTCACAATGGAATCAGCGACCATGGAAGACCAGGTTCAGGTGCGCAGGAGTTATTTTCCCGGAATCAGCTGGGGGGCGATAACAGGCGGTCTGGTCAGCGGCATGGCCATATATATAGTTTTTGCGTTGTTTGGACTGGCTGCGGGTCTTACGCCGGTAAAAACGCTACGACCCTCCGAGACGATGCAGATCGTATCCAGTGTCTGGACCAGCATAAGCTTTATCGTTTCCGCCTTTGTGGGCGGGTATGTATCGGCGCGCATGTCGGGTTTGTCACGGCTGGCTGACGGTATCCTGCATGGCCTGGTGGTATGGGGCGTCAGCACTCTTGTGTTTACCTTTCTGCTGACCACCCCATTAGGTTCTCTTGTTGGGGGGAATTTTGCCCTGGTGGGACAGGAAGGGGGCATTGTCGCAGGGAAAGGGGCGGTTGGAGCTGAAGGGACTTCCAGACTGCAGTGGGGCCTGTTTTTTGGGGTTTTGTTTTCAATGGGACTCGGAATGTTCGGCGGAGCCATTGGTTCAAGGGCAGCGGTAAAACGTAGAATTCCTATCTCGAATGACCGAGGGAGCGGGATGCGGCAGAAGAGTGAAAAAGAAGCGAGGGAAGGCAGGAACGAAAAACCAATATGGGGTTAGTTTCCATCCGGAGCTTCCGGATAAAACCTGTCAGAAGGTAGGGCCCATTTCTGGGGGTTTGGGTTTGCCCTTCAACTTTGGGTCCTTTGTTTCGAAAACTTCCTTTGGCTCCAGCTCTGCTCGAAGTCTTGGCAGGCATTCGGGATAGTTGAGCCTGATGAATCTGATCATGTTTTCTCGCACGTAACACCTCAGTTCCCACATATGACCTGCATTGTTGGCGCTTACAATCGCCCGCAGTTCCAGTGACCGCTCCTTGGCGTCAGTTACATGCAGTACACACACCTCTTCGTTCCAGAATGAACTCGTTTTTACGAGTCTCTGCAGTTCTTCGCGTAGTTCTTCAACAGGAATAGTGTAGTCGGTATGGATGTACACAGTCCCCAGCAGGGAGGACGACATCCGGGTCCAGTTCTGAAAGGGTTTTTCCAGAAAATAAATAATGGGTACCACCATGCGTCGCAGGTCCCATATTTTCACGACCACATACGTAAGCGTTATTTCTTCGATAATCCCCCATTCTCCTTCCACTATTACCACATCATCGATTCGGATAGGTTGTGACAAGGCAATCTGGATTCCGGCAATGAAGTTGGCGATTGATCTTTGGGCTGCGATTCCGGCTATGATCCCGATAATTCCGGCCGAAGCCAGGATGCTGACGCCGAACTGTTTGATTCGTTCAAAAGTCATCAGCGCGATTGCAAAGGCAATTACAGTGATCACCACCAGCAGGATTTTGACCAGTACGTTGACCTTGGTGTGAACCGCCCGCGCCCTGAGGTTGTCCTGAGCCATGATGTCGTAACGTGCCAGTACGATGGTCTGCAGACCATCTATTGTATTGATCAGTAACCAGGTTCCGGAAACAATGAAGGAGAGGGTGAAGATATGGGTAAGAACTACCTTGATTTCCTGGTGGAAGGTGAGAAAAGGAGCAACCATCACGATCATCACCAGGGGCAGTATGATGCGCACCGGAGCAACCCAGCGGTCCACCATTCGCCTGTCAGTGAAAAACCAGCCCAGACCCGCGGCACGTTCCAGAAAGTGAAAGAGGAATCCGTACAGGATCAGTCCAACCATGAAAGCAGCGAAGATCAGGCCAAAGGAAAAGAGGGTGGATTCCCATCCTTTCAGGGCCTGCATGAGTTCCGGCATAGGGGCACCACCTGGGCTGTCGGAGGATTATCCTTTTTGATTGTAACAGCAGCGGATCATGTAGCAAGAACAGGTGGCAACTCATCTGATGCTGGCGCTGAAAAAACGCAGCGATGAAGATGTTTTCAGGCTTGATGGTACACTTAAAAAGGGAAGGTATCAGGTGTCAGGAGGATGAAATGGCTATTACTACGTTCAGAGTTCTTGTACATGCCCAGGCAGAAACCGTGTGGAAACTTCTTTATGACCGTATTGAGAACCCGCAGAATTATCAGCCGCTTATACTCGGGTCCCGAATTACCCAGCGTACACCAGAGGGGATAATCAGGGAATCAAAGGTTGTAAATGGTTCTATCCGTGAAAGAATTTCAGTCGTCATGAAGGAAAACGCCATTCACACGGTTGTGCTTGAGCATCCTCTTTCTACAGGCACCATCGTCACTCGGGTCTTACCTACTTCTATACAGAACCCGATGGCGCCGTTGCACATTGAGGTGCAGGTTAGGCTTGAAGCACAGGAACAACATCTGAAGGGAACAGGGCAGTACTATGAAGAGGAAGCGGTACGGCTGCTGGAAGAGGAAATGGAACGTGTGAAGGTGCGTGCGGAAGAGCTGGAACAGGTGCTCTGATGTTGTTGGATTCTTCGATCGGCATACATTGGCAGGCTTGTGGGACTGTGGCACAAGACCTATCGTTATCGTTTTTACGCTGCCTCTCTTGCCTCCTTTGCGCCTTTGACATCGCGGCCGCTACCGTTATTATTGTATAAAAGACTTCTTATTTTGGAGGCGCCCCGATGCTGATAACTTCATATGGAACCGTAATTCATGCCCAGGTGGACACGATCTGGAATCTGCTGCTTGACCGGGTGGAAAATCCACAAAAATACCAGCCAAGGATTCTGGAATCCAGGGTTGTGGAACGATTCAGTGAAGGGGTTGTCCGAGAGATGCGCATTGACGACATGCTGATCCGCGAGCGCATCACCTATGATGACGGCGAGCTGCTTGTTCATGCCGAACTGCTGGAGCATCCACGGTATCTCGGATTCCTGGATACTCGAGTGCTGCCAAGATCGGTACAGAATCCAACTTCACCTGTGAACCTTGATATCAATGTACATCTTGAACTGAAGGACAACCACAAAGAAGGGCTTGTAAAGCCTGATGCCAATCTGGAGGCTGCTATTCGAGAAGAGTTGGATACCATTCGCACGAAAGCAGAGGAGCTGGAAAAAATGGTATAAGGAGCGGCAGTTCATGCACATTATCTGCATGAACTATTTCTTCGTTGAATTTAGTGACGAAAAAAAATCCATGGTGGTCAAACTGCCATGGATTTCGCATTTAACAAGTATTCGAAAGAAAAACCTAAAAAGGAGGCGTTTTCATGTCAAAAGTACCTGCTTACGCAGCTCTGACTTCTGCCGCGCCGCTTGAGCCCTATACCATAGAACGACGTGAGCCTGGCCCCCATGACGTACTGATTGAGATTCTTTACTGCGGTGTCTGTCACTCCGATATTCATCAGGTGCGCGATGAATGGGGTGAAGCTGTTTTTCCCATGGTACCAGGCCATGAAATTGTCGGTACGGTGGTGGCTACCGGCAACCACGTTACCAGGTGGAAACGTGGCGAAGCTGTAGGAGTTGGCTGTTTTATAGGTTCCTGCCGCGACTGCGGTCCCTGCCGGGATGGTGAGGAGCAGTACTGTGAAAAGGGAATGAACCAGACCTACAACGGGCTTGAGCAGGACGGGATTACACCGACCTATGGCGGCTATTCCACCCGTATCACGGTAAACGAAAATTACGTTCTGCGCATTCCGCCGAATATGCCCCTGGAGCGGACCGCCCCGCTGCTTTGTGCAGGAATAACCACCTATTCTCCGTTGCGACATTTTGGAGTCAAAGCAAGAGATAAGGTAGCTATTGTCGGGTTAGGCGGTCTAGGACACATAGCAGTCAAGATCGCTAAGGCCATGGGAGCACATGTCACCGTACTCAGTCATTCCCCGGGAAAAAAGGAAGAGTCTTTGCGCCTTGGGGCCGATGATTTTATTGCAACTGGTGACCCGGAAGCTTTTTTCACGCATGCCCTGCACTTTGACTTCATTCTGGATACGGTTTCAGCGAAGCATGATTACAACAAGTACCTCAACCTGCTGAGACGTGATGGAACCATGGTGCTGGTCGGGATTCCTGATCCGGTTCCGCTTTCAGCTGCGGCATTGGTGATGCAACGTCGTCGATTGGCTGGGTCTCTGATCGGAGGCATCCGTGAAACCCAGGAAATGCTTGATTTCTGTTCCGAACACGGGGTAGTTTCCGACGTTGAGATCATTTCGATTCAGAGGATTAATGAAGCCTACGACAGGGTTGTGGCAAGTGATGTTCGCTATCGCTTTGTCATTGATCTCTCCAGTCTTAAAACCCCATAGGCTTTTGGGGCGATTCAATAAATGCATGAGGGAGAATTGGTATGGATGTGGTCACCTTCAGGGCACTGGTTGTAGAGAAAACGGGAGACAGGCAGTTTCTGCGCTCTGTTCGTGAAAAATCCATCGAAGACCTGTCGGCCGGTGATCTGGTGGTACAGGTTCATTATTCATCTCTTAATTATAAGGATGCCCTTTCTGCCACCGGTCATCCCGGAGTGACACGGCAGTTTCCCCATACACCCGGTATCGATGCGGCCGGTGAGGTGGTTTCCTGCACAAACGGGGCTTTTGATCCAGGTGACAAAGTGTTGGTCACGGGCCATGACCTGGGCATGGAAACCGATGGCGGCTTTGGCCAGTACATCCGCGTCCCCTCTAATTGGGCAATCAAACTTCCTGTTGGGCTGACGCTCCGTGAGGCCATGGCACTGGGCACTGCCGGTTTTACTGCAGCCCTGTCCGTGCTTAAGCTTGAGCGCAACGGAGTCAAGCCGGAATCGGGCGATGTTGTGGTTACCGGGGCCACCGGCGGGGTCGGAAGTATGGCTGTATCCATACTCGCTGCTGCAGGTTATCGGGTTGTTGCGGTCACCGGCAAGGAGGATCGGCATGAGTTCCTCATGAAGTGCGGTGCAGCTGAAGTTGTGTCCAGGGACCAGATCGTGGCGGGTGCGGAAAAGGCGCTGCTTCCCGAGCGCTGGGCCGGTGCCGTGGAGGTGTCCGGCGGTGCGCTGTTGTCGGCTGTGCTCAAGAGCACCAGGTATGGCGGTACGGTGACCTGTTGCGGAATGGTTGGTTCTCCGGAACTGCCAGTGAATGTGTATCCTTTTATCCTGCGAGGAGTAAGTCTGGTTGGGATTGATTCAGTTAATTGCCCCACTGAAACTCGCAGAGAAATCTGGCAGCGTCTGGCTGCACAGTGGAAACCTGCCCGGTTGGAAGAACTGGTTGCCGAACAGACCCTTTCCGGGCTGGAACCGGCGATACAGGCCATGCTTGATGGCAGTATCACTGGACGCGTTGTGGTAAATCTTTTAGAAAGCTGAACAACATTCAAGGAGAGAGCTGCATGAAAATCGTTACACTTCTGGGAAGTCCACGTTCAAACAAAAACAGTGCTACCATTGCCAACCGCGTGACCGCAACTACCGCACAACTCGGTGCTGAGGTCCACACTTACGAGCTGAACCGGCTTTCATACCGCGGTTGCCAGGGATGCTATGCCTGCAAGAAAACCAGCGATCATTGTGTCCTGAATGACGATCTGACCGAAGTCCTCTCCGCGGTGCAGGATGCAGATGCTGTGGTGCTTGCGTCTCCGGTGTATTACGGTGATGTGACCGCTCAGCTGAAAGGTTTCATTGACCGCTGTTATTCCTTCCTTAAACCCGATTACCTAACCAACCCCGATCCAAGCAGGCTCGGCCCGAAGAAGCTGGTTTTCGTGCTTACCCAGGGTAATCCTGATGAGGAATCCTTCAGCGATATCTTTCCCCGCTATGATGGTTTTCTGAAATGGATGGGGGTGACTGAGAGCCGTTTGATCCGTGTCTGTGGGGTTGGTCCTGCGAGTGTTGATGCGGTTCCCAAAAATTTCCTGCAGCAGGCTGATGCGTCAGCTCGGGCATTGATGTCCTGAGTTGCCCACCACATTGCTATTTTATAAGGAGCGAATACCATGAAACAATCTTTAGGGGCCAGAACCCTTCTTTTTCCGACACCAGTCCTGCTGGTGGGTACCTATGACGAGGCGGGCGTCCCCAATCTGATGAATGCGGCCTGGGGTGGTATCTGTTGTTCCCAACCTCCCTGCATATCGGTTTCCCTGCGCAAGGCAACCTACTCCTATGGCGCGATCATGGAGCGCAAGGCGTTTACCATTGGTATTCCATCGGAAGAGTATCTGAAGCAAGCGGATTATGTCGGGATAAGTTCGGGGCGCAGTGTGCGCAAGTTTGAGGTTGCCGGTCTGACTCCGGTGAGAAGCGAACTTGTCGATGCCCCTTATGCTGCTGAATTCCCTTTTGTCCTGGAGTGCCGCCTGCTGCACACTCTTGAAATAGGTTTGCACACCCTGTTTGTCGGTGAAATAGTGGATGTGAAGGCTGAAGCAAATGTGCTTGGTGAAGACGGTCTGCCTGACATCAGCAAGATCAAACCGCTGATTTTCGATACCAGCCACCGTAACTATCATGGCGTTGGTCCAGTGCTTGGTCAGGCGTTCTCCGCCGGCAAAGCGCTGGCTGAGTAAAGCTGGGGTAACGATGCCGGCTCCATTTCGGGAAAATTCATCACGCGCAAAGAATTGCCCAGCACCGTAAGACTTGAAACAACCATGGCAACTGCTGCCAGCAGAGGATGAAGCAGCCCTGCTGCAGCAGCCCCGAGGGCTATTGCATTGTAAAGAAAGCTCCAGGCAAAATTCTGCTTGATGATTTTTCCGGTATATCTGCTGAGACCGATCAGCCATGGAATCTGTTGCAGCTGATCTGAAAACATAATTACATTGCCCGCCTGTCTGGCCAGTTCCATTCCCGCCCCAAAAGCAATGCCCACATCCGCAGCAGCAAGTGCTGGAGCATCGTTAATACCGTCACCTACCATGGCTAGCTTTTCCCCGGCAGCAATGGCCATTGTAATGACAGCCAGTTTTTCCTCCGGACGGCACGGCGCTTCAACCCTTTTAATTCCGCACTGTTCCGCCATTGCCAACGCAGCAAGGTAGCGATCACCCGAGAGGATGGCGCTGGTGATATTCTGGCTGTGCAGCGCCTTGACAGTCTGACCTGCATCGGTACGCATCCGGTCTGTCAACAGGACATGTCCCCTGGTTTTCCCCTCCCATACTACATCAATGACTGTCCAGGGACCTTTGACTGGACGTTTGCATGTGCCGGCAAAGTCACTGGTTCCAGCAGTTACTTCACAGGTCCTACCCCGCCAGGTCACCATTCCGCTGATGCCTCTGCCGGGATGAACCTGCACACCTCTAACAGTACCGGTCTCGATGCCTTGATCCCGTGTAAAGGTTAGTATGGCACGTGCCAATGCATGTTCGCTTGCGGATTCCAGTGCGGCCAACCTGCCAAGCAATTCCAGTGGTTCGACGTCCGGGTCGGTTGTTATTGTTTCCAGTATCACAGGACAGCCGGCGGTAATGGTTCCGGTCTTGTCGAAATAGATGTGGTCGATTGTGCCTGCTGTTTCCATGGTGCGACCTCCGCGGACTACGATTCCGCTTCTTGCCGCGCGGGCCACGGAAAGGGTGGTTGCCAGCGGGGTCGCAATCCCGATTGTGCAAGGGCAGGCCACCACCAGCACTGCCAGAGCGCTCAAGCATCCCTGTGCCGGATCTCCGGCAGCTGCCCAGACAACCAGCGATCCTGCCGCAATGATCAGTACCAGCGGAATGAACAGTTTTGCTGCCCGTTCGGCGATGCATTCTGCTGTGGAAGGATTGCACCAGGCAGTGTCAATCATTTCTGCAATGTTGTTCAAAAGCAGGTCATCTCCAGTCTGTCGGGCGATTACCACCAGGCTGCCTGTTCCGTTGACGGTTCCGGCGATAACATTGTCTCCCGGCCCGCACAACCTGGGAAGAAATTCCCCGGTAAAAGGCGCTTCTTCGATGGTTGTGTTTCCTTCCATTATGCAGCCGTCCACCGGGATCCGTTCTCCTGGATGTACTCTGATCATGTCGCCTGGCTGAAGCAAGGCGGTTGTGACCTCTTCCAAGCCAGAGCAAGTAATGCGTTTGGCTGAAGCCGGAAGTAAGGAATCAAGACTCTCCAGCAGATCGCTGGCCCTTCTTTTGGCGCTGGATTCGATGAATGTGCCGAAGGTAACCAGAACCGGAAGCATCGTGGCGGTATCAAAAAATAATTCTCCTGTACCGCTCAGTGTGTTGAAGGCACTGACACCAAATGCGGTCAATGAACCTCCGGCAATCAGGATATGAAAGCTCTTCATCTCCTGAAGGGAACCTTTAATAAATGGAGGGAGTAGTACTATCAGCGCCAAGAGGGAGAGCACCAAAAGTACCATGCGGAAGGCCGGCAGAGTGTGTTCCTCGATGCTGCCGCTATACATGAGCAGGGATATCATCATGATGTTCATTGCCAGGAGGGTGCCAAAACCGAGCCGCAACAGGTGGCAGGAGGCCGGTCCCTGCTCTTGCTGCTTTCCTACGATCATGGCAGCAAGTCGACATGCATGGCAGCAGAAGAGGGTTTCCTGATTCGCGGCAGCCACACCGGGGATGGGCAGGCCGCAGTGGGTGCAGCGGCGATGAAGGGATTTCCTAGTGACGGACATCTTTGACCTGAGTCGGGTGGGGGCATTCGTGACGGTTGGACAGGCTCTGGACATGGACAGGCACGGAAGGGGAGCAGCCCAGGAGTGAATGATAGAAGCCGGTGCCCCTGAGTATGGTGCTGATACCGAGCAGGATCAGAATCAGACCACCAGCCCGGCTCCCCCAATTCCACAGGTGTACCCATCGTCCGGCAATGCCAACCAGCAGCAGCGGCAGCGTGGTTCCACATCCCACTGCGACCATGGTTGCCATGCCGCTTAGGACAGATCCGGTCTGAAGGGCATAGGCCAGGAAAGCAAGCAATACAGGGCAGGGGAGACAGCCATTGAGCATTCCCATAAAAAAGGTTGCTCCCATTGAGGGGGAATTTTTCAGGGTGCTGCAAAAGTCTCCCAGCAAACCGCCTGTCAGGCTACTTCGTTTCATCTTTGCCGGCAGCAGACCGAGCAGATTGATCCCCATCACCAGGATGAAGGTTCCTGTGATGAAACCTAAAACATTCTGGAGGCGGTTATAATCAAATATCACTTTCTGAATTAGGTCTCCGGTGTAGCCGACAATTGCACCCATGAAAATGTACATGGTGATTCGTCCAGCGTGCCAGAGCAGATGCAGGTGCATCACGCGGCGCCTGTCGGATTCCCGCGCCAGATGAACTACAAATCCACTACACATGCCGAGGCAATGGGCGAATGCCAGAAGGCCGCCGATGAAGCCGATCCAGAGGTGGTGGGAGAGGAGTTGCATGGGTGTATCCTGAGGAGGGATAGTGACTGAAGTACTGACTATCTGTTTCTTGACCGTTAAGAAAGTATAGCGGAGGAGTAGGTTAGTACAACCGGCAGGTGTACAATATGTTTACAGGCAGGCAAGTTTTGCTATAGTCTGTGTAAGTTAACCACTACCAGAAAGGGTCTCTTATGCTGCTTGAAATTCATCCGGAACACCCTCAGCCCAGATACATTGCCCGTGTAGCACAGTCTCTGCGAGATGGTGGTATTATTGCCTATCCGACTGATACCACTTACGGTATAGGCTGCTCTATCTTCAATAAAAAAGGCATTGAACGTATTTATCAGATGAAGCAACGTGAACATAAGAAACCCTTTTCGTTCATCTGTCCAAGTATCTCGGAAATTGCTCAATATTGCCGGGTGAGCAATGTTGCTTTCAAGATAATCAAGCGATATCTGCCGGGGCCATATACCTTTGTTCTTGATGCTACCCGCGATGTGCCGGACCTGCTGGTTACGCGTCAAAAGACCGTTGGCATACGTATTCCCGATAATAAAATCTGCATCGATATCGTTCAGCTTCTTGGTAATCCTATTGTAACAACCAGTGCTAATCTTTCCGGTGAAGAACCGGTTGGGGATCCCCGGGTGATTGAAGATATTTTTGGCAGCAGGCTCGATATCATTGTGGATGGCGGTATCTTGGCCACTGATGTCAGTTCGGTTGTCAGTCTGGTCGATGATACGCCCCAGGTATTGCGGGCAGGTCTGGGGGATGTCTCATGGTGTTCGTGATGTTTCGCATGGAGCGCAGTGATGCGTAAGCGCACCATACGCAGCGGGATGCGCATCCTGCTGGCAGCTTTGCTGTTGATAATTGTGGCAAGTTTTTTCCACGCAGGAATAGCTGACTTTTTTTCTTTATCGATGCACACCGAACAACGTATTTATAGTCTCGGTATTTTCTGGGCTGCTGCCATGGGTGCATATGGAGTAATGCTTGCCACTCTTGGTTTCATACTTCCATCCACACCTCGTGATGACGGCGTGCGTGTGCTGCCCTTGTTCATGCTGATTGCTTTTGGCATGATCTTTTTCTTCTATCTGTTTGTCACTACTCTCACCACCCCTGTGAATGAAAGGCCCTTGCATCCCGGCTCAACAATCACGATCTGATTTACCCAGGGAACTTTGTAGCAATGTAGTTTTTGATTGTTCATATAAACACTGGGTAATTTTTCAATCTACTTGACTTGTTTGGGTGTAAAAGGTACTTAAGCACAATTATTTACTAACATATGTGGGAGGTATCATGGATTCACAAAAACATTCAATCGAGACACTCTTGCTTCACGCAGGCCACACTCCTGACCCCTCCAGCCTTTCCCGTGCTGTTCCCATTTATCAGACCAGTTCCTATGTTTTCAAAAACTCGGAACATGCTGCCAATCTCTTTGGTCTCAAAGAGTTTGGTAATATTTACACCCGCATCATGAATCCCACCACCGATGTACTGGAGCAGCGTTTAGCTGCCCTGGACGGCGGTGTAGGTGCTCTGGCCGTAGCATCGGGTCAGGCCGCCATCACCTATGCTGTTCTTAATATTGCCCAGGCTGGGGACAACATCGTTTCCACCAATTATCTGTATGGCGGAACCTACAACCTGTTTCATTACACCCTGCCAAGACTTGGAATTCAGGTTAAATTTGTTGATTCCTCAGATCCCGAAAACGTCAGGGCTGCCATTGATGAGCGTACTCGTCTGGTTTATTCGGAATCGGTCGGCAATCCCAAGAACAACGTGGATGATTTTGAAGAAATAGGCCGCATAGCACATGCAGCCGGCATCCCTTATGTAGTTGACAACACAGTCACGACCCCTTTTCTGTTCAAACCGCTCGAGCATGGTGCAGACATCGTGGTCTATTCGTTGACCAAATTTATCGGCGGACATGGCACCAGCATTGGTGGCGCTGTTGTAGATGGCGGCAAATTCCCCTGGGATAACGGCAAGTTCCCTGAATTCACCGAACCGGACCCCTCTTATCATGGGTTGAAATACTGGGAGGCCCTTGGCGGACTTTCCTACATTCTCAAGATGAGAGTGACCCTGTTGCGTGACACCGGGGCATGCCTCTCGCCATTCAATGCATTCCAGTTCCTGCAAGGGCTGGAAACTCTCCATGTACGCATGCCGCGCCATGTTGAAAATGCGCGCACCGTTGCCGCATGGCTTGAAAAGCATCCTGCCGTTACCTGGGTCAACTATCCGGGGCTTGCCAGTCACCAGGACAATGCCAGGGCTAAAAAATATCTCCCCAAAGGAGAGGGCGCCATTATTGGTTTCGGCATCAAGGGTGGGCTTACAGCGGGAACGAAGTTCATCGACAATGTGAAGCTTCTGTCTCACCTGGCCAACATCGGCGATGCAAAATCCCTGGTGATTCACCCTGCCTCAACCACGCATCAGCAGCTGTCCGAAGAAGAACAGATTGCATCTGGTGTTACGGCAGATTTCATCCGCCTTTCGATTGGTCTGGAAAATGTTGACGATATCATTTCCGATATTCAGCAGGCGCTGGAGATATCGCAACAATAAGCAATTCTGCTGTATAGCGTTCTCATCTCGATTCAGGGCAACTGCGACTTGTGGTTGCCCTGTTTTTTGTGTAGTATCGACAGACCGTATTTCCATATATCTTCCAGTTTCAGGAGTCCTGCATGTATAGACTAACCATCCGCACGAGCTTTGCTGCTGCACATAATCTGATCAATTACCAGGGGGACTGTGAAAATCTGCATGGTCACAACTGGAAAGTTGACGTAGCCGTTGTCGCCAATGAACTAGACAAAGCCGGGCTGGGAATAGATTTCAAAGTGCTTAAGCGTGACGCGGGCGTAATTATCAACGAGCTCGATCACAAATATCTCAATGACAATCCGGCCTTCCGCGATCTGTCACCTTCTTCGGAACACATCTCCCGCTATCTGTACGAACGTCTGTCGAAACATTTCAATAACGACAACATCAAGGTTGAATCTGTAACGGTCTGGGAATCCGATAACGCATCTGCCTGTTACTATGAGTAGTCCGCTGTACGTCAGTGAAATGTTTTCTTCCATCCAAGGCGAAGGAATGCTGGCCGGCCGTCGGCAGATATTCATACGGCTGACTGAGTGCAATCTGGATTGCAGCTATTGTGACACCGCTTTTGAAAGGTGTGATACATGCCGTATGGAGACTGGTCCCGGGTTTAATGCGTTTGATTCCATCCCTCAACCGCTCGCTCTCTCTGCAGTTCTTGAAAAGTGCGCTACTTGGATAGAACAGCTGCCAAATGCCCACCATTCCATCAGCCTGACCGGAGGCGAGCCGCTCCTCTCGAGCAATATGCTTAAGGAGTGGCTTCCGGAGCTTCGGCATAAGTTGCCGATTCATCTGGAAACAAACGGCACCATGCACCTTGCGCTTGAAACGGTTGTTCAGCATCTGGATTACATCAGCATGGATATGAAGCTTCCTTCCACATCGGGCTGTACTGACAATCTCTGGGGTCTGCACCGGTTATTTCTTAAAACTGCACAAGGCACCGATGTATCAGTAAAACTGGTTGTAGGGAATGAGTCGACACGGGATGAGATCCTGGAAGCGTGTGACATCATAACCTCTGTTGACCGGAATATCCCGCTGTTTCTGCAACCGGTAACCCTTGCAGGTGGAACCGTGGGGATTACTGCCGTTGCTCTGTTGCGTCTTCAGGGCATAGCATCCGCCCGGTTGCCGAATGTGATGGTTATTCCCCAGATGCATAAACTGCTGGGGGTTGCATGATCATTCAAGAAATGACCATGACGGAATTTGAAGCCGGTCTGGCCTGTTCCCGCACCGTGGTGATTCCCTTTGGCTCGGTTGAAGAACATGGTCCTCACCTGCCGCTCTCTACGGATACCCTTGAGGCTTTTGAAGTTGCCCGGAAGGCGGCCGGAATCATACCGTTGTTCGTCGCACCACCGGTTCATTATGGCAATTGCCGCTCAACGCTCTGCCATCCGGGAACAATCTCGATTTCCACAACTACTTTGAGAATGCTCTTCAAGGATATCGTGCGTTCGCTTCGCAACCAGGGTATGCGCAATTTCATCGCCTTGTCCGGTCATGCAGGCGGAGCCCATTGCATGGCGCTGCAGGATGCTGGTGAAGAACTCATCACCGAGCTGATGGACATTGAAATTGCAGTGGTGACTGAGCTTGATCTGGCCCGTGCAGCTGGGAGAGGGTTGGTCGAGACAGCAGGCGATTCCCATGCCGGCGAGATTGAGACTTCTCGTATTCTGCATAGCCATCCACACCTGGTAAAGGGAAGTGCTCCCTGCGAATTCCCCTCTTTTCCACCAGGTATATTGGTGCGAAATAAACGGCGTTTCTGGCCTGGCGGCGTCTGGGGCGATCCTGGCAAGGCTTCTGCAGAAAAAGGTGCCTTGCTTGAGGATCTGGTGGTAGGTAAGCTGGTTGATCTTGTGAAACTGCTTGAATCGGGTGAGTTCAAATGATGCATAATGTTGTTCGTCACCACGTTCTGTCTGGTGGTGTCAAAGCTGAAGTTCGGGATATCACCCGCCATTACTTCGGCGGCTATTATCATGTCCGCCTTGATGTACAGGCAGAAATCTGTTTGGATGAAAGCTGGTTCGAAAATCAGCTTGCTTTCGAACAGGCCTGTCAGCACCTGGGCACTTCGGTCTTTTTCAGACGTACACTTGAAAAAATGGCTGTACCTGAAGCAGAAATTGAAGCTGTACGTCTGAAATTGCTGGAAATGTACGAGAAAAACATGCTTGTGTATCTTTCTAGACCGGACTTTCCCCGACGATTTGTACTTGCCGAATACGTCAAACACGTTAAATCCGCGAGACCTAAGAGAATCTATAACCATGGCTGATGCACCTGTTACCATAGACAAACTTGCTTTCGGAGGGAGTGGAATCGGGCGTATTGATGGCAAGGTTTGTTTTGTTCCGTATAGTTGCCCTGGGGACGAACTGTCTGTTTCTATTGTCTCTGAAAAACGCTCCTACCTCACCGGTTCGATCTCTAAAATCCTGACACCTTCCTCTCAACGTACAGATCCGGTTTGTCCGTTGTTCGGCACCTGCGGCGGCTGTGATTGGCAACACATCCGGTATGAGCAGCAAAAAGAGTCCAAGCGCCAGATTCTTGCCGACGCACTCTGGAGGGGAGCACGGGTAGGCGGTGATCGAATCAGGCAGATGGTTGCATCGCAACTGCAGTATGGATATCGCAGCAGAGTCCAGTTTAAGCTTTATAAGCCAGCGGATAAGCTTGAAATTGGTTTCTTTCGCCATAATTCCCACTCCGTTGTCGATGCACCGCAAGGTTGTCCCATTGCCGCGCCAGCCATTAATGAATCACTGGTGAGTCTGCGCTCTGTACTGGCTGTATTTCCCGATCAGGAGAACCTGCTACAGATTAATATAGAAGGTGCAGAGCAAGGAATTGTTGCCATCGTACATTATGTTGGAGAGGAGCGTGACCGTGCTGCTTCTTTTTTCCTGCAGCATCAGGACCGACTGAAACCATTGACAGGCCTGTACCTGCAGACCGGGCGTAAATCCAACCTGCATAAGGTGTACGGTGATGACCAGCTGATCTATCATCTGCCCACAGGTGCCGGCGATGAATTCAGCCTGGGATTCCGTCCAGGTTCATTTTCCCAGGTGAACGCGTTACAGAATCGTGCCATGCTTGATCTTGTCAGATCTCTGGCACACTTTACCGGGAAAGAGCAGGTTCTCGATTTGTATTGTGGCAATGGTAATTTTTCTTTGCCCATCGCACGTGAAGTTGCCAATGTAACCGGCATTGAAGAATCTGCTGAGTCCATTGCCGCTGCTGTTGACAATACTCGTCGTAATGGGCTAAACAACACGCACTTTGTGTGTTCCGATGCTTCCAAAGCAACCAAACGGCTTGCTGATGAAGGCCGTTCTTTTGATACGATCATAATTGACCCTCCTCGTAGTGGTGCTGTGGAGACGGTAAAGGAAATTAGTCGTCTGCGGCCCGCCAAAATCATTTACATCTCCTGTGATCCTTCTACTCTGGCTCGGGATTGCGGCCTGCTTGGGGGAAATGGATATCAGGTATGCGTCAGTGTGCCGGTGGATATGTTTCCACAAACCTACCATATCGAGAGTGTGACTCTGCTCGAACGTATATAAAAACGAGGTAAATCAGTGAAATTTCTATCGCGTCTATTTTCAAAGAATACCGAAGATTATTTGGCCAAAGGAGCCAATCTTTTGGCTGCCGAACGTTTTTTCGATGCCCGCACAACTCTTGAAGAAGGGTTGCGGCGCCACCTGGAAAATGATGCTCATGGCGCAAACGATGAAGTTGCCATTGAATTTGCCGCCAAAATAGCCCTTGCCAATCGTGAGCTGTCGTCTCTAAACATCTGTGAAGCCGAAGGTGCAATCAGACAGGGCTTGCTGAAGAAAGCGCTGGAACATCTTGAACTTGCAAAAACACTGACAAATGACACAGTTTTACGGGAAAAGGCGGACAAGCTGCTGGAATCTGTCACGGAAAATGCCGGTACAGAGAAGGTAAATCACGTACCATCAGGTGGCTGTGGTTCCTGTTCGTCAAAAGGGCATGAAGCCTCTTCTGATGCAGTTCTTGAAGAGCCTGATATGGATCTCCTGGACTACTACGATTTGCTCATTCGGCAGCTGCCTGCTGAAATGTATAAGCGTTACAAAGGATTAGGAGAGGAATTTGCATATTTTTATATTGCTTCAAGCCGGGATGAACATGACAAGGCTTTAGCGCTGCTTGATGAGTGGTATAAAAAGGATTTCAGTGACATTTATCAGTATGAAAAAGGGAAAGTGTTGTACCGGATTGGCAAGGTAGAACAAGCAGAAACATGTTTTCTTGACGCCATCCGCCTTGAAGAAGCAAATTCTCTTGCTCACCTAGGACTTGCTCTTCTTTATATGGATGCAGGACGACTTGATGAAGCTGCAGTCCGGCTTGATCAAATGATTGCCCGGACCATGATTCCTGAACAGACGCACCTGCTGCGGGGTGAGGTGTGCATGATGGCCGGAGATGCTGCAGGAGCAATGGATATTTTTGCAGGATTGTTGCAATCACCTGTTGCCAAGCCTGCCGCAGAAAGGCTTCATCACATTCTGCTTGAAAGCGGCCGTCATCAGGAGGCTGCTCTGGTTTTTAAGAAATATCTTGGAGGGTGTTGTCACTGATAATGCCAATCCATTGAAAAATTTGCAGTTTCACTCGGGAGGAAATATGAATAGATCTGAGCTCATCGAACATCTGGCAGTCAAAAGGGATATCTCCAACAGGCGTGCTGAAGAGATAGTCAATCTGATTTTTAATTCCATGACCGAGGCGATGATCGAGGGTGATCGCATCGAAATTCGCGGTTTGGGCAGTTTTGTGATCAAGAGCTACGAAACATACACTGGCAGGAATCCCAAAACAGGTGAACCAATCACCGTGCGTCCCAAAAAACTTCCGTTTTTCAAAGTAGGCAAAGAGTTACGAGAAATGGTTATCGGCTAGTAATTATCTCCATGGGTGATCGGATTCTGCACCTGCAGAATGAACATCCCTCAGTTGTTGCCAGTAAAGGTCATTCAAGGAAAGGCACACCCCTATCACCCTATGAAAAATTTTTTTGCTATCTTAATAGCAATTTTCATATCCACGGCTACCTCTGCATTTGCTAATCCTGGTCAAAATGGATCGACCGGACTCATTTCTGTTCCCTCTGCAGATACTCTTGATGCAGGTAACGTTTGTATTGGCGTCTGGACCGATCTTAGCGAAAATAGCAACCAAGCCAAGAAGAGCGCATTAATCGCACCAGTAAGCATTACCCTCGGTATCGGCTCTTTCTGGGAAATATATGGAGCTTATCCCAATATCCTTTTTAATGATAACGAGGACGCATCGGGCAAGGGAACTCTGGATCTCGGTACGAAACTGCGTTTTCTAGGCAGTCGTGATTCTTTCTTCAAGGTGGCTGCCGATTTTCTTGCTCAACGCCATATCTCCGAAAATCTCTCTGTTGACGGAACCACCGATCTCTCAGCAAAAGTCATTGCTTCTTATTCAAAAAACCAACTTGGGATACACATGTATGCGGGATACCTTTTTCCCGGCTCCCTTCCCGGATTATCACGTGATAATGGATTTCTTTTTGGAGCTGGTATTGAGTATCTGCTGTTTTCGAGGACGAAACTTCTTGGTGAAATTGTTGGCAGCACCAGCAGTTATCCCTCATCAGAACTGAGTGCCGAAGCATCGTTGGGGCTGCAGTACTTTTTGTCGCCTCACTTTACATTTAATGTATCCGCTGGTACCGGACTTGGCAAGAATGATCCTGATTTTCGTCTTATCGCCGGATTAAGCTCATGCCAGGGTGTAGGATCATATGTCCAGCCAATTCCGTCTGTAGGTAGAAAATTTGTCCAGAAAGGTCCTGCCAAGGATCTGGTAAAACCGCTCAAGATTATTCCTATTTCCACATTGCTCCTCAAAGCTTCTGCCCCCCTGGCATCACCGGCAAACAGATTGGAAGTTGAAATGGACGGTGATGGTGAGGAAGTTTACGTCAAGCCGTATGGACAGGTCACCATTGCACCTCAGCAAGCCTCATCCAATCTTACCTCTCCAGTTATTCCGGTAGAAGTTCCAGGTAAAACTAGAGAAGAGGAAATAACTCTGCTTCCAAGTCGCAGCACCAAGGATCTCGAGGCAAGTGCCGTTGAATACACCCTGAACAGAATTAGAGGCATCACCCCTTTGTATGGTGTAGACGTCAAGGGAACAGAGGTTATGGTTCCGGATGAAGTTGTTCTTCCTGGAAAAATGGCTGTGTACCGGAAATTCAGGTTTCCCGATGTGACCTTTGATTTTGATCAATGGACATTATCCGCGGAGGGGAAAAAAATGCTCTCCGAAGTTGCCGATCAAATCAGAAAAGACAAGAAATGGCATTATTTAAAAATTGATGGACATACTGATGGTATTGGTTCCGTTTCCTACAACATGGATCTTTCCTTGAAACGCTCTATAGCCGTTGCCACTTATCTGATCAGCCACGAAGGTCTTGACCCCTTGCGCGTCTTTATCAAAGGTTTCGGCAAATCAGCTGCACTTGCCGATAACAATAGTGCAGAGGGTAGAAAAAAGAATCGCAGGACCGAAGTTATGCTGCTGGTTAACAAGGATGGCCAATGAGGTTGGCTAATCTCATATCTGGAATCCTGCTGTTTCTGGCACTGACAAGCAGCAGAGAAGTGGCTGCAGGTGATAGTGACTTATCAGAATACCTCACGAAGGTAGGCATTATTCCGGTACCAACGGCAGGTGTAACAGGAAATGTATATCAACGTGTTGATCGTCTGGTTCCTGAACTAAAAAAACTTTCGCAGGAACAGGTCATACTGCTCGAATGTCACTACAATGGAAAAATAGACAGGGAAAACGATCTTTCACGGGCTTTCACCATCGCAGCTCAGGTTGAAAAATACCTGCGTGAACACCATAAACTTCATGTTGAACTATGGCTATCGGCACATTCAAAAACAGACGGAAATGCTTCTGCACTTACCTTTTCTGTGTTATCACCATCCTACCGGGAGCTTGATCGTATGAAAGCTGAATCGGTCATGGCCCACATTGAATAGGCGTATTCCGCCGGAAGGATACAAGAACATGAGAAAATCTCTTTTGATCATACTGTTGCCATTTCTGGTCGCTGCCTGTTCTTCAATTAAAATCGTTCCTCAGCAGGTGGAAGGCGGTACCATCAATGGTGCCGATAATTCCCAGACTATTGTACGAAATGACCTGGAAATAAAGGCTCGCCTCGCCGACTCCGGTATCAATGCCTACAATCTTGAGCAAACTGTCTCTTCCTTTAATGTGAGCATTAAAAACAACTCCTCCAATGAGGTGCTTTTTTCAGACAGTTCCTTTGTACTTACCGATGAGCGCGGGTTGCAGTACGAGCAGCTGACTCCGGAACGGTTGAAGGATATTTTGAAAAAGGATTCTTATTATCTGATGCCGTACCCTTACGTTGGTTTTTACTATCTTGAGGATTTTCAGAAAACCAGCTTCTATAACCGATTCAATTCCTCATTGCCTTACTACTATGAGTTGTATCCACAGGATCTGCTCAGTAAATCCCTGCCCGCAACCTCCGTTATTCCCGGCATGTCAGTTGAAGGTCTTCTCTTCTTTAAGATTGATCTTGCCAACCATCAGCAGGTAAAGCTGCATGTGTATCGCAAGAATTCATCCAGGTCGCTTCCCGCTGACTTTATTTTCCCTTTTACTGTTCTAAAATAATAACAGGAGTACACATTCCCATGCCTCTCAGTCTTACAGAGAGCGTTTTGGGTGGTATCGGCCTGTTTCTGCTCGGCATGCGCCTCATGTCCGACGGCATTCGAACAGTTGCTGATGACCGCATCCGAAACGTTTTTGCCGTTTTCACTTCAAATCGTTTTTATGCCATGCTTTTTGGTATGGCACTTTCAATGACGCTTAATTCCGCCAATGCAGCGGCAGTTTTTTCCATAGGCCTGGCAAATGCAGGAATACTGAATCTATTTCAGGCATTAAGTGTATTGGCCGGGATACTGATCGGCGCCTCACTTACGCTGCACCTTACATGGATTCCTTACAGCCTGCTTGCGACGCCACTTCTTTTTCTAGGTGTAATTCTCAAATACTTTGCCCACCGGCGCAAGCTTGCCAATGCCGGTAATCTCCTCTTGGGTTCAGGCCTGCTTTTCCTGGGACTCACCCTTTTGGAAACTTGCTTCAGATCATCGGTCAGCCAGCCTTTTTACAGCGTCTTCAGTGAAATTTTCTTTTCAAACCCTCTTCTGGCAATGGTCTTCGGCGGCATGCTCACCTCATTCGTGCAGTCGACACTCTCTTCTGCTACAGCAATCTGTTCACTGGTTGTGAGCCACGACATGACTACGGTGACTGCAAGTGCAATGATGCTTGGTGGAATAGTAGGGGTGGCTGTAATAGGCGGGTTGGCATCCATAGGCGGCACCTCCGTCGCCCGTCGAATAGCAGCATCCTTTTTTATGATCACCCTCTGTTCGACGCTGGTACTTGTGTCGCTTGTGCCTCAGCTGCTGGATCTCATAGATGACAGATTTCCGGTCGCAGCAGTCCGAGGGGTTTCTATGGGGCGGCTGCTTTTCGAACACCTGGCATGGGTGCATACCAGTGCTTCTCTAATGGTCGCTCTGCTGGTCATCACACTGGTGGGATTTATTGCCCGGCGCGCAGGAGCCGGATTCAGGCAGAGCGAGGATGTAAACCCCCAGCCAAGCGCGCGGTACCTTGATATGCGCATTCTCAATACGCCAACTCTTGCCATAGAGCAGGTCCGCAAAGAAATCATCAGAATGGCCTCCATTACATCTTCTATGTTTGCCGAAACACAAGAAATGCTCTTTGACTTTGATGCCCGCCGGGCCGTGACGATCAGGCAGCACGAGCAGGTACTCGATTCATTGAATCATGAAATCACCTCTTTCCTGGCAGCCCTGGCCCGTACAACGTCAAATCCCGGAATCAGTTTTGAAATTCCAGGCATGCTTCAGACGGTAACAGATTTTGAACATATGGGTGATAGCACCGAAAATGTTCTTAATTGCATCGTTGATCGCAAGGAGGGCAACATCTTTTTTTCCGATGAAGCCATGAATGACTTGCGTCGACTGGCTGCGGAAGTGAAAAAGAACGTAGTTCTCACTGAGGATAGTATCAAGCAGGTAAGGACTCCGGATGATACGGAATTTCGCGAACGGAAACAGGCGGCGCGACTGCTGTTTGATGAAATCAAACAGCATCATTTTGAGAGAATCAGCTCGGGAGTCTGCCCACCCAGGGCTGCCATGCTGTTTAACGAATTCACCGCAGCCTTTGTGCGTATAGCTGAATTGTGCTGGAATATTATAACGGTGCAGGGGAGAAAGCAGAACAAATGAAAAACCGGATTGCTGCTATAGATTTTGGAACCAACACTGCGCGACTGCTGATTGCCGACCGTCCTTCGGAGGGGGGATTCAACCATATCTGCCTAGAAAGGGAAATAGTGCGGATGGGGGGCGGATTCAGCTCCGGTTCCGGCTTGTCACCAGAGGCTATTGAACGAGGTATGGCATGTCTGAAGAGGTTTGCCTCAATAATTGAATCCAACTCTGTTACAGAGGTAAGGGCCGTGGCGACCAGTGCGATTCGAGACGCAGAGAATGGTGCCTGCTTCAGGGAAAGCGTGCTTCAGGAGACCGGTATCGAGCTGATCGTAATTGATGGAAAAACAGAAGGGTTGCTGACTCTGGAGGGTGTGCTGGCCGGCCTGGACCAGAACCACGAAGATATCCTGCTCTTTGATATCGGGGGGGGCAGTACCGAATATACCCTGGCACATAATGGCGAGGCACGCTTTATCAGTAGTCTGCCCCTGGGGGTTGTGCGGCTTACCGAAGGGAAGAAGAACCTGCCAGCCATGGAAGACAAGATCCGCCGAGAACTGCAGGCTCTTGGGGAATCGATGAAAAATTCAAACTGCTCAATAAAGTCGGGTACCGTACTGATCGGTACGGCAGGTACCGCCACTACTCTGGCTGCAATAAGCTTGAAGATGGAACATTATGATTATCGCAAAGTGAATAATCTGGTCATATCCCGTAAGCAGATACAGGATATCTTTGACCGAATGGTGACTATGTCGCCTGAAGAACGTTTGAGAATCCCCGGACTTGAAAAAGGAAGAGAAGATCTGATCATAGCCGGATCAATGGTTACGCTCGCTACCATGGATATGTTTGCGTTGGATTCGATGAAGGTCAGTGATTACGGTTTGTTGGAAGGGCTGATTGTTAATGATGATTTCGCCAATGTCAGCTTCTGAAGTTGAGGTTAAAATCTAGCCGGCCTGGCCCTGTTCAGAAGGTTTTTCTAATTTTTTGATCTTGTCAAACTTTTCTCCTGCGCCCTTAAACCCGCCTCCCAGGCCAGCCCAAGATTAAAACAATGGTTGCAAACGTTTGCAATCTGCTTCCTGTTTTAGTATAGTGCCAAGACTTTAGCCGGACCATTCCACTATGCAAGCAGGTAAGCTGTATGAAAGAAATTTTGTCAGGCAATGAAGCTATTGCCCGTGGTGCCTATGAGGCTGGTTGTCGTGTCGCTTGTGCCTATCCTGGTACACCTTCTACGGAAATACTTGAAAACGTAGTCAATTATAATGAGATTAACTCCTCCTGGGCTCCCAACGAAAAAGTAGCTCTGGAAGTTGCCATTGGTGCATCCTTCGGTGGCGGACGCGCCCTCTGCACCATGAAGCATGTTGGTGTCAACGTGGCTGCCGACCCGCTCTTTACCCTGTCTTACACCGGTGTCAACGCTGGCCTGGTTCTTGTTGTTGCTGATGATCCCGAGATGCATTCTTCCCAGAATGAACAGGACAGCCGCAATTACGCCAAGTTTGCCAAAGTTCCGATGCTGGAGCCTTCTAATTCCCAGGAGTGCAAAGCCTTTACCCGTCTGGCCTTTGAACTCTCCGAACAGTATGACACACCGGTCCTGCTCCGCTCCACCACCCGCATATCTCACAGCAAATCCATAGTGCAACTTGAAGAGCCGGTGACAGGTCTGCCCGAGCCCCGTCTCATCCGTAACGCATCCAAGCTGGTCATGTTGCCAGGTAATGCGCGGGTCCGTCATCCTCTGGTTGAAGAGCGCATTTCAAAGCTTTCAAAGGATGGCGCTACCATGGCGATTAATCGTCTGGAAATGCGTGATTCTGCCATTGGAATTATTACCTCAGGCGTCTGTTATCAGTATGTGCGCGAAGTTCTGCCCACTGCTTCCATTCTCAAGCTTGGAATGGTGCACCCTTTGCCCCATGACCTGATCCGAGAGTTTGCTGCCAAGGTTAAAGCACTTTATGTCGTTGAAGAGTTGGACCCCTTCATTGAGGAGCAGATCAAAGCGATGGGTATCAGTGTGATCGGCAAGCAGATCATGTCAATCTGCGGCGAACTCACCCCCGAAAGAATTCAGAAGGCTTTTGCCTCCATCGGTGTTGCTACTGCACCTGCAGTCGCTCAGCCTGAAGAATCCCCTGCGAAGCTGCCTCCCCGGCCACCTAACATGTGCCCCGGATGTCCCCATCGCGGTGTTTTTTATACTCTCAATCAGCTTAAAGCGTACGTCACCGGCGACATCGGTTGCTATACACTTGGTTTTATGCCGCCGCTTTCAGCAATGGATACGTGTGTCTGCATGGGCGCATCCGTGGGCATGGCAACCGGTGTAACTAAAGTGGTTTCTTCCGAGGAACAGAAAAAAGTTGTCGGTGTCATTGGCGATTCTACATTCCTACATACAGGCATTAATGGTCTGATGGACATGGTCTACAACCAGTCTCCGGCGACCTTGATCATCCTGGACAACAGCATCACAGCCATGACCGGACGTCAGGACAATCCTGCTTCCGGCTATACCCTGATGGATGACCCGTCACACCGAATCGACCTGCCGCTGCTCTGCAAAGCGGTGGGAGTCAAGCATATCCGCGTTATCAATCCGTTTGACCTGGAAGAAACCCGCCGGATACTCCAGGAGGAGATGAACCGGCCGGAGCCTTCTGTCATCATTACCGACAAGCCCTGTGTCCTGATCAAGCGTGAAGGTGTCTTTGAAAAGGGGATCGTCCTTGAGGTCAGTGAAGATACCTGTACCGGTTGCAGGGCCTGTCTCAAGATCGGATGTCCTGCAATTGAATGGCGTCCTGAAGGAGAGGGGAGCAAAAAAGGCAAGGCCTATATCGATCCGTTTCTCTGTACCGGCTGTGACGTGTGCAGCCAATTATGCAAATTCAATGCAATCAGGAGGAGTAAATGAGCGAACAGATAACCAACATCCTCCTGGTTGGAGTAGGCGGCCAGGGAATCCTGCTGGCCTCGGAGATCCTTTCTGAAACCTTCATGCTGGCAGGGTTTGATGTCAAAAAGAGCGAGATCCACGGCATGTCCCAGCGTGGCGGCAGCGTCGTTTCCCATGTGCGCTACGGCAAAGAGGTTTTTTCACCAATAGTGCCCGAAGGAGAGGGAGATATTCTTTTTGGTTTCGAACTGATGGAAACCAGCCGCTATCTCTCACTGCTGAAACCGGAGGGTGCAGTGATCGTCAATGATCTGCGCATCCCGCCCCCCTCTGTGCTGATGGGGCAGGTGGCCTATCCGGATGGTCTCGCTGATCAGATAAGAAATCGTTTCCCTGATTTTCTGCTTGTCGATGGCCAGAAACTGGCTACTGAGGCGGGCAATCCCCGTGCGGCAAATACAGTTCTATTGGGGGCCGTCTCTAAGCGACTTGATGTTGCCGAGGAATTCTGGATCAAGGCTTTGGAGAAAATGGTGCCTGCAAAGGCGCTGGAAATTAACAGGAAAGCATTCATAATGGGGCGCGCGCTGTAGTTCCATCCCTGATACTATTTACTTCCAAGAGGGTAGCAGGCCATGTTTTTCAACGAAGAGTTCGAAACACTCCCGCGTCAGGCTCTGGCGGCATTACAGCTCAAAAGGCTTCAGGTCGTACTTGAAAGAGTGTATGCAAATGTGCCTTTTTACAAGTCATCTTTTGATAAAGCCGGTGTAAAGCCTGGTGATGTCAAGGGCCTTGAGGACTTGCAGCGGTTTCCTTTCACCACAAAGCAGGATATGCGCGATTCCTATCCCTATGGCCTGTTTGCCACGCCAATGGAAGAAATCGTCCGCATCCACGCATCCAGCGGCACCACCGGCAAACCTACGGTCGTAGGATATACTTCTAAAGACATTGATGTCTGGGCAGAACTTATGGCGCGTTCCTTTGTCTCTGCAGGCGCTCACAAAGGTGACATCATTCATAACGCCTACGGGTACGGCCTCTTTACAGGCGGACTCGGTGCGCATTACGGGGCCGAACGCCTGGGTGCCTCGGTTATTCCCATGTCCGGCGGCAACACCAAGAAACAGATCATGATCATGCAGGACTTCGGCTCCACCGTTCTGACTTGCACACCCTCCTATTCGCTCTTTATGGCTGAAGCAGCCCACGAGGAGGGTATTGATTTCCGCAGCCTCAAACTGCGGGTCGGTATTTTCGGTGCCGAACCATGGTCAGAGGCCATGCGTGCTGAAATAGAAGATAAGCTCAATCTCTCTGCCATAGATATTTACGGACTCTCTGAAATCATGGGACCTGGCGTTGCCATCGAATGCATCCAGGGCAAGAAAGGCCTCCATATCTGGGAAGACCACTTTATTGCGGAAATCATCGATCCCGAAACAGGTCAACGTCTTGAAGAGGGTGAACGGGGCGAACTGGTCATCACCACAATAACGAAGCAGGGCATTCCCCTTATCCGCTACCGCACCCGCGATATTACCAGCATCACCACTGAACCATGCATTTGCGGCAGGAGCCATGCCCGTATCATGCGCATGAGCGGACGTTCCGACGACATGTTGATTATACGCGGCGTCAATGTCTTCCCTTCCCAGATCGAATCTGTCCTTGTTGGCATCGAGGGAGTCGAACCGCATTATCTGCTGATTGTTGAGCGTAAGGATAATCTTGATACCCTGGAAATTCAGGTTGAGGTTGATGAACGGCTTTTCTCCGACGAGATAAAAGTGCTTCAGAAACTGTCCCGCAGGATTGAAAAAGAGATCAAGGACATGCTTGGTATTACCTGCACTGCAAAACTGGTTGAGCCGAAGAGCATCCAGCGCAGCGAAGGTAAAGCAAAAAGAGTATTTGATAACAGGAAACTGTAGGGACCGCATCTTAAAGCGAATCTGACACAGCACGTCAGAATGGAGGTACTCATGAAGGTCGAACAGCTATCCATATTTATAGAAAACAAGTCTGGCCGTCTGGCGGAAATTACCCGCATTCTCGGTGAAGCAGGTATCAACATCCGCGCCCTGTCGCTTGCTGATACGTCCGATTTCGGTATTCTTCGCCTGATCGTCAATGACGTTGAAACAGCCAAGCGTGTTCTCAAGGATAAAGGTTTCACGGTCAACAAAACCGAAGTGGTAGCCGTGGAAGTTCCTGATCAGCCTGGCGGGCTTTCTACCATACTGCAAGCTTTGGATTCCGATCTGATTAATGTCGAGTATATGTATGCATTTGTGGAGCGATGCGGCGGCAATGCTGTCATCATCTTCCGTTTCGATGAGACCGACAAGGCCATCACCACCCTCAAGGCAAGGAATTTCAACATCCTTGAAGGTGAAAGACTGTATGGCATGTAATTCAGCTTTACGCTAAAAGGAGGGGGAATGAAAAAAAATATTTTGGTAATGAGCGTGATATTCATCAGTCTGCTGTGGATTTCATCGGCCATGGCTGCGGGCACAATCAAGATCGGCGGACTTTTCGCCGTGACCGGTCCCGCCTCTTTTCTTGGTGAACCTGAAAAAAAGACACTGGAAATGCTGGTAAAGGACCTCAACGACAAAGGCGGCATCAGCGGCATGAAGCTTGAGGCCGTTATCTACGACACCGGCGGTGATGCAACCAAGGCTGTGCAGCTTGCAACCAAGCTGATCAAGAATGACAAGGTGGCGGTAATTGTTGGTCCAAGTACCACCGGAGAGTCCATGGCGGTTATTCCTGTTGTTGAGAAAGAACAGATACCGCTGATTTCCTGTGCAGCCGGCATTAAGATTACTGACCCGGTAAAGAAATGGGTTTTCAAAACCCCCGCGAATGACCACATTGCTGCTGAAAAGATTCTCAACCAGATGGCCAAATCCAAGCAGAAAAGCATCGCGCTGCTCACGGTAACGGATGGATTTGGTTCCTCGGGACGTGAGCAGATTAAGGCACTGGCAGCTAAAAAAGGTTTTAAAATAGTGGCTGATGAGGTTTACGGCCCTAAAGATACGGACATGACTGCCCAGCTGACAAAGATCCGTGGTATCAGACCGGATGCGATCATCTGCTGGGGCACCAATCCCGGACCTGCGGTAATTACCAAGAATGTCAAACAACTTGGAATCAAGATTCCGCTCTACATGAGCCACGGCGTTGCCTCCAAAAAATATATAGAGCTCGCCGGTGCCGAAGCGGCACAGGGTGTGATGCTGCCTGCCGGCAAACTGGCCATCTATGATGTCTTGCCAAAGGCTGACCCACAGGCAAAGCTGCTTAAGGATTATGATCAGGCGTATCGCAAACATTTTGGAGTGGAAGCATCCACTTTTGGCGGCTATGCCTATGACGCGTTCCTGCTGGTAACCAACGCCATCAAGACTTCAGGTCCTTCTCCTGAAAAAATTCGCAACGGCCTGGAACAGACCCACAAACTGGTAAGTGTTTCCGGCGTATTCAACATGTCTCCCCAGGATCATAACGGGCTTGATCTGTCTGCTTTTGAAATGGTCAAAATCGTCAATGGTGACTGGTCAATGGTGAAGTAGCGATTTCAGGTTCGGAGGGTATCCATGAGCTTTAAAAGATTTTTTTTGACTTTCACTGCTTTTACCATGCTGACATCCGTTTCAGCATTTGCAGCAGCACCAATCAAGATAGGAGCGTTGTTTGCCGTGACCGGACCGGCTGCTTTTCTGGGGGAACCTGAGCGCAATACGGCCAAGATGGTGATCGAAGAAATAAATAGGGCAGGTGGCGTCAAAGGGCGTAAACTGGAACTGGTCGTATATGATACTGCCGGCGATGCCACCAAGGCGGTACAACTGGCCACCAAACTGATCAAGAATGATAAGGTTTCGGCAATTATCGGACCCAGTACCACCGGTGAAAGTATGGCCGTCATTCCGGTTGTGGAGAAGGAACGCATTCCGCTGATCTCCTGTTCGGCAGGAAGCAAAATCACCGATCCTGTAAAAAAATGGGTCTTTAAGACAGCCCAGAACGATGCTCTTGCAGTTGGCAGAATCTATGAACAACTCCAGAAACAGAAGTTGACCGTTGTAGCACTGCTCACGGTTTCGGACGGCTTTGGTGCCTCAGGACGGGAGCAGCTCAAGGCCCAGGCTGGCAAGTACGGAATCACCATTGTCTCTGATGATACCTATGGCCCCAAAGATACGGATATGACAGCCCAGCTTACCAAGATCCGCGGCTCCCGTGCCCAGGCCATCATCTGCTGGGGAACCAATCCGGGCCCTGCTGTCATTGCGAAAAATGCCCATCAGCTTGGCATCAAGACCCCCCTTTACATGAGCCATGGTGTTTCATCCAAGAAATTCATCCAGCTTGCAGGCGACGCGGCTGAAGGGATCAGGCTCCCTTCAGGCAAGGTGCTTGTGGCGGACCTGCTTCCCAATTCTGATTCCCAGAAGAAGTCACTTTTGGAATTCGTGAAGGATTATCAGAAACATTACAAGGCAGAGGGAGACCATTTCGGTGGTCACGCCTGGGATGCTGTTATGCTTCTCAAAAATGCCATTGAACGTGGCGGCGATAGCCCTGCCTCCATCCGTGAGAAACTTGAGAAGACAACGCAATTTCATGGCGTCGGCGGAACCTTTACCTACTCTGCCAATGATCATGCCGGTCTTGGAAAAGATGCTTTCGTGCTTGTTGAAGTGCGAAACAAGGATTGGGTCATTGTAAAATAGCTGTCCATCTTCACGTCAAGATACACGGGCGAAGCATGGTATACCTGCTTCGCCCGGTTTTTGTAATATTACCACTAATGGGTAAAGCCGATTATTTACTGATTGCCCTGTTTTGCCATGAGGTCCCATGCAGTTAGACCAGATTCTTCAATTCGCGCTTTCAGGTTTGTCCACCGGTGCAATCTATGCCCTGATCGGTATCGGTTTCTCCATCATTTACAACTCCACTGGAATCATCAATTTTGCTCAAGGTGAATTTGTCATGCTGGGGGGCATGCTGACGCTGTTTTTTATCGGACTGCTGCAGTTGCCGCTTTGGGCGGCGATACCATGTGCCGTACTAGTCTGCACTCTGGCAGGCATGCTCTTTGAGCGGCTAGCCATTCGCCCGCTCAGGAAGCCTACACCTATCAATCTGGTGATTATCACGATTGGCGGCAGCATCTTCATCCGCGGTCTCTCCATGCTGCTCTGGGGCAAGGATACCCATTCCCTGCCGTCCTTCTCTGGCGACGAACCAATCACCATCGCCAATGCTACAATCCTGCCCCAGCACCTATGGATTCTCGGCATCACCCTGGTAATAATCGGAGCGAATAAGTTCTTTTTCTACCACACCATCAGCGGCAAGGCCATGCGGGCCTGTTCGTATAACAGCCGCGCTGCAGGACTGGTGGGTATCGATGTTCGCCGCATGGTGCTGTTCTCCTTCGTGATCTCCTCCGCAATGGGGGCCATGGCAGGCATCATAGTTGCGCCCTTGACCATGACCAGCTATGACGTGGGTATCATGCTCGGTCTGAAAGGTTTTTGCGCCGCCATCATCGGCGGTATGAGCAGTGGTATTGCTACGGTGATCGGTGGCTTGATCCTGGGTATTCTGGAATCCCTGGGTGCCGGCCTGATTTCCTCCGGCTACAAGGATGCCATTGCATTCATTATTCTTTTGCTGATCCTCTTCATACGGCCTCAGGGCCTGTTCGGAAAAGCGGAATCGGAGAGGGTGTGACCGCTTGAAAAAAGAACTATTCAAATTCTTGATCTTTACCGTCCTGATTCTCGTTGCTCCGCTTGCGTTCAAGGGGGGCTACCTGATGAACGTTCTTGTGTTCGTGGGCATCAATACCATGCTTGCCATTGCCCTTAATCTGCTTTTAGGCTATTGCGGCCAGATTTCACTGGGGCATGCAGGCTTTTTCGGTCTGGGTGCCTACCTCTCCGGCATCCTCACCGCAACCCACGGCCTGAATCCCTGGCTGGTCATGCCTCTGGCTGCCGGTCTGGTCGGGCTATTGGCCTACCTGATCGGATTTCCGATACTCAAACTCAAAGGTCACTACCTTGCCATGGCCACCCTGGGAATGGGGATCATCATCTACATCGTTTTCAACGAATCTGTCGATTACACCGGTGGCCCCTCAGGGCTTTCAGGCATACCTGCTCTCTCCATCGGTTCGACGAGCTTTGACAGTGACGTCAAAAGCTATTATCTGGTCTGGGCCTTCACCCTGGGGGTATGCCTTTTTTCCCTTAACCTGGCGAATTCGCGAGTAGGGCGTGCATTGCGGGCGATTCATGATTCAGAGATAGCTGCCCGTGTAGTCGGCGTTAATGCTCGCGAGCTGAAAGTCCGTATTTTCGCCCTGTCTGCAGTCATTTCAGCCCTGGCTGGTTGTCTGTATGCCCATACCATGACTTTCATTTCACCCGCCTCCTTTGGATTCAACTTTTCCGTCGAACTGTTGACTATGGTAGTTATCGGCGGACTTGGAAGCATCTATGGCTCTTTTCTCGGTGCTGCCCTGCTGACCCTGCTGCCCGAATTCCTGCGAGCAGCCCATGACTATGACATCATCATATACGGGGGACTTCTTATGGTGATGGTCATGTTCATGCCGGGCGGTCTGGTGCGCAGCGTGCCTGATGCGGTACGGAAGCTTGTACGATTGAAGGGAGGTGCCGGCAATGCTTGAAGTTTCCGGCATCACTCAGATATTCGGTGGAGTTACCGCCCTGAAGGATGTTTCCTTTTCCATTGCCAAGGAAAGCATCACCGGCGTGATCGGCCCTAACGGAGCAGGCAAGACGACACTTTTCAACATCATCTCCGGAATCTATACCCAGACTTCGGGTACCGTGGTTCTGGAAGGCAGGAACATTTCGGGTTTGCCCCCGGAGCGGCTTGCTCCTCTCGGGATGGTGCGTACCTTTCAAAACATCGAGCTATTCAGCAGCATGACTGTTCTTGAAAACGTGATGGTGGGCATGCACACCAAGAGCTCCAGCGGTCTTCTGGCCTGTTCTCTGAAAATGCCCTGGACGTTCAAGGAGGAGGCCCGCATACGGGATAACGCCATGCGCTGGCTTGAATTTGCGGAGATCAGCGACCTGGCTGGAACCGTCGCCGGAAACCTTCCATTCGGTAAGGGGCGCATGCTTGAAATTGCCCGCGCTCTTGCTGCAGATCCGAAAATCATCCTGATGGACGAACCTGCTGCTGGTCTCAACAGCCAGGAGACACTTGGCCTGGCTGATGTGATTAAAAAGATACGCGACATGGGTATCACGGTCGTGCTGGTTGAGCATGACATGGAACTTGTCATGGATATCTGCGACCGAATCGTGGTCCTGAATCTGGGCAGCAAACTGGCCGAGGGCACACCGCGTGAGATACAGGAAAACGGCGACGTTGTTGCCGCCTACCTGGGAGATGAGTAACCAAGCCCATGCTACGACTCAAAAATATAAATACCTATTACGGCAAGGTCCACGCTCTCAAGAATGTTTCCCTGCATCTGGACGAAGGGGAGATTGTTACTCTGGTCGGTGCAAACGGGGCTGGCAAGACTACCATTCTGAATACCATTTCCGGTGTAACACCGGCAGCAGGTGGCGAGATTCTTTTCGGCAAAGAGCAGATTACAGCCCTGATGCCAGACAGAATCGTTAAGCTGGGTATCTCCCAGGTACCAGAGGGACGACAGGTATTCAAACCACTGTCAGTTGAGGATAACCTGGAGCTGGGTGCCTATCTGCGTTATCGCAGCGGCGAAGGAAAGAGTGCCATCCACCAGGACATGCAGCAGATTTTCTCACTGTTCCCGCGCCTTGAGGAACGTCGCAGGCAGTTGGCAGGCACCATGTCAGGGGGGGAACAGCAGATGCTGGCCATCGGCAGGGCTCTTATGGCAAAGCCGAAAATGCTGCTGCTGGATGAACCCTCCATGGGACTGGCGCCGCTTGTTGTGCAGGAGATTTTCAAAGTGCTTGCACGGCTGCGCCAGGAACAGGGAACTACGATCCTGCTTGTGGAGCAGAATGCAAAGGCCGCCCTTAAGCTGGCTGATCGAGGCTATGTTCTGGAGACCGGCAAGGTGATCCTGGAAGGGCCCAGCAACGAGCTGATGGAAAATGCCGAGGTGAAGCGGGCCTACCTGGGCAAGGATAAGAAGGAAATTTGGGAGCGCTAATTGAGAGGTAATCCATGAATAGTGATGAAGCACGCAAAAAAATAATCTTTGCCCTGGATGTGAACGGGGTGGCTGAGATAGACCGTTACGCCGCTCTGCTGTCGGGCAAAGTGGGTATGTTCAAGGTGGGCAAGGAGCTTTTTACCGCCTGCGGACGCGAGGCGGTACAGACCGTCCTGCGCCATGGAGGGGAAGTATTTCTGGATCTTAAGTATCACGATATTCCCAACACGGTGGCCAAAGCCATGGTAGAGGCATCCCGGATGGGGGTGCGCTTGGCAAACCTGCATGCTTTGGGTGGAGCCGAAATGATGGAAACAGCGGCTAATGCTGTGCGTTCGGAATTCGGTGATGATCGTCCGCGCCTGCTGGCAGTTACCATTCTGACCTCTTCTACCGCTGAAACCTTGCGGCGGGTTGGTATCGAGCATCCAGTGGACCAGATGGTGGTCCGTCTGGCTCGTCTGGCTCAGGAGAGCGGTATGGACGGTGTAGTGGCATCTCCGCTTGAGATAGGCCTGATACGTGAGGCATGCGGCCCTGATTTTCTGATTGTCACTCCGGGCGTACGCCCATCCTTTGCAGCGGTTGATGATCAGAAACGCATCATGGCTCCGGCCGAGGCGGTGACAGCCGGCGCAGATTATCTGGTTATCGGCCGGCCAATCGCCAAGGCATCCGATCCTGCGGCCGCAGCTGATCTGATAGTGGAGGAAATTGCAGGGGGCTGTCCATGAAAGGTGAATTGATCTTTGGTGTCAACCCGGTCAAGGAATCCCTGCAGAGCACGCGCGGCGCCTATAATTTGTATGTGCAGGTCAGCGCCAGTGACCATCGCGTGGAAAAGATCATCAAACTGGCCGAAGAGCGCGGAGTGGCGGTACATCGTCGCGAGAAGCTGGATCTTACCAAGATGTGCGCATCGTCCCATCATCAGGGGATTGCCCTGGAAGTGGAGCCTTTTCGCTATACTGATCTGAGCGATTTGCTGGTTTCCATTTCTGAAAACGGCAAAAGCGGTTTTCTGCTGGTGCTGGACGGCATCCAGGACCCTCACAACCTGGGCGCCCTGATCCGATCGGCAGCCTGTGCAGGTGCCAATGGCGTAATCATTCCCAAGGATCGTGCCTGCGGCGTGACTGCTGCTGCCGAGAAGTCGTCTGCTGGTGCGGTGGAAACCATTGCGGTGGTTCAGGTGACCAATATTGCCCAGTCGCTGGCAACCCTGAAAGAAGCAGGATACTGGGCCTATGGTTTGGCCGGGGAGGCAAAGCAGTCAATCTATGAAACCGCTTTTTCCGGCAACGTGGTGCTGGTGATCGGTAATGAAGGGGAAGGAATCAGGCCGCTGGTGCGTAAGCAGTGTGACGTGGTCATGTCAATCCCCCAATACGGCGGAATAGGTTCGCTGAATGCTTCAGTTGCCGGTGGGATTGCTCTGTTCGAGGTGGCTAGGAAGATCAACATTTAATAGAATCTACCGCAAAAGACACAGAGAAATTCCTTGATTTAGCGATTACTTCACGATTAAGCCAACCTTGAAAATCGATGATTCCGTGAGGCTTGCCTGGTCAAGAAGGTAAGGCCGTTCTGGCAGCAGATGCTGATGAACGGCTTTTTTTATGGATAAATCTAGCGTCGAAGTTTCAGTACAAACAGGTACATGATCAGCAGAAAGGGAAAGGTGGAAAAGGCGGCTTTCAGGTTGCCTGCAAAGAGTTGCCAGGTCCCGAAAACAACCAGGATGAGTACAAAAACAAGAAGGAGGATCATGCTGAGTTTTCTGTTCATAGGGCTCTTTGATGTAATTGATTTTTATGGAACGAGTCGGGTAGTGATAGCATGGCGATTGAAAAAGCACAAAGGAGTAAACGCGTGCCAAGGCTGATTTCACCGGTGTACGCTACCACAATTTTAGTGAATGCGGCATCCTGGTCGGAACAAAGGCGTATATTTAGTAGTAATCACAGATAGGATTAAAATGAACCGAGCATCTCGCAACAGACTTACTGAAAAGCTCATCCCCCAGTTCTCCAGCGAGACTCTCTTCGATCGAATTGCCCGCAGTGTGTGCCAGGCAGGCTGTTTGCCCCGTAAAGAATTATATGAGGCATGGGAGGTGGCACGACGGATTCGGCGCCGCTTCCGTGGGGGTAGGGTGATAGACCTTGCCTGTGGACACGGACTGCTGGCGTACATTCTTCTGTTATTGGACGACAGTTCACCGATGGCCCTGGCTGTTGACCGGCGCATTCCGGAGCAGGCAGCCAAGCTGGCGGCCTGTCTGGAGGAAGATTGGCCACGTCTGGCGGGTAGGGTGGCGTTCTTAGAGACGGATCTGAAACAGGTTAACCTGCTGCCTGACGATCTGGTAGTATCAGTACATGCCTGTGGAGCTTTGACGGATCTGGTGCTGGAACGGGCTGTTGCGGTAAGAGCAAGGGTGGCTGTGCTTCCCTGTTGCCACGATGTGGCTGAAAGTACTACAGGAGGTCTGCGAGGCTGGCTGGACGGGCCGCTGGCTCAGGATGTAATCAGGGCATCACGTCTGCGCGAATCAGGCTATCGAATAATTACACAAAGGATTCCTGGCGATATCACTCCGAAAAATCGTCTGTTGCTGGGGGAACCTGTTAATCAGTAATAATGGTGTTTTTGGGATGGCAAATTTGTTGTAACTTAAATCAATATGTTTCATTTTGTAGCACAACTGTTGAGGTACACGACAAGATGAAACTGATTTAGGATGTATTAAAACACAGATCAAATTAATTCATAATGCATCAAAAAGTTTCAAAGTGTCGCGTATGTAAAGTAACAGGATCTTTGATTGTCCGCTTCTGATCCCTCGCCCCTCAAATTTATATTTTTTCCCCACGCTTTTTCTTTTTTCGGCGCCGCCAGGCGGCTCGGCTGCCAAAAAAAACACCTGCCAGAGTTAAAACCCATATGGTGATAGTAACGGCAATCTCGCTCGTAGTGATCATGTTCTGCTCCTGTCAAAATAGAGTATAAGGTCTCTACTCTGGCATGGACCTGCGTTGCATGCCTTGATGCAGGTCAAACATGAGAAATGATAACGATTCATGTCGGGAGCGGAGTTTCTAACAATGAGGATGGTGAAGGATATTGAGGGTTTGGCAAAATGGGAGGAATTGCAAAGCGGATTTGAAAAACAGCGTTTACGACGACATGGTGGAATACTGCTCATCAAACCTGCGAAAATACTCTTCGCGGCACCAGTTTTCAACATCCACCAGCGCCTGAAACGCTTCTGCAAAATCTTTCTTGCCGATGCTGAAAACACCGTGGCCATACACGATAGCCTGGCCTGTGCTGCCGATGACAGGTGGAACGTTCTTTGCGATTCCGCCGGCGCCAATTTCTCCTGCTACAACCGGTGTGGCTCCCAGCAGCCTGACCTTGCTGCAATCTTTCCAGCAGTCTCTGACATGGCACTGTTGCTGTTCTTCGCACTGCATACTCATGATAACGGCGAAACGAGGATGGCCATGCAGTATGGCCCGGCAGCCGGTTGTTTCAAATATTCGTCGATGGGCCACAAGCTCACTGGAGGCAGTGATACCTACTGTTGAGCTATCTTCAAAGGGAACAGGATCAATGCAGCCAGGCAGTTCGTCCAAGCTGGAAGCGGTCTGGGATATGTAAATCAGATCTCCGTTGGAATAGGAAATATTGCCGAAGAAGGAGTCAACCAGCCCGCGGTGTACGGTATAACTTCCAACCCGTGCCATTTCATGGAGAATTTCGCTTTTTTCCAGCAACGGTCCTTCTCTGAATTCCAGCCCGTTGGCGGAAAGCGGCAGCAGCCATTCATTTCGGAAGCGGGAAAAGGCGGATGCTTCGCCAGGCAAGTTGAATCCATTACTTAAAACATCTTGCAGATATTTGACAAAGGTAGCGTGGAAGACAGACGACCAGTTGATGTAGGCCTGTTCTACGGTGAGCGCTCCGGTGGCAATGATGCCGATACCTTCGACAACTATCCCTTTGCGGTTGCCAAGCAATCGGGCAATGGTGTCAGCCGGTTGTGTGCCAAGGTCACTGGAACGAAGAATCGGGATATCATGCAGGAAGGTCCTGGTTTCGGTGTCCTGGGGAATAATTTCGTGCGTTTGGGCACACGAACGTTGTACCAGAAAATCTGCAAAAGGAAGGGCAGGGGTGGCAGCAACTAAAGCAAGACAATTGAGCTGGGAAAGGATGTCCGCTGAAAGCAGTGATAACGTTGATTCACCTGCGCTGATCAGAATATCGTCCTGGGCCGCTAGTGCAATTCTATCAGCTAAAGCGGAACGGTCTGCTTTTAGCTTGTTACTATATTTTTCGAGTTGATCGCGCATCAGGGAGTGGATGATGGAATGTTGGTAAAGAGAACTGAACCATCCGAGAGCGTTTCTTTTCGAAACTGTACCTTGGACTTGAATGAAGCCAGCTGAAGTTGGGGAAGCTTTTCCCTGCTGCCTGACAGAAATGCCGAGGTGATGTTGGTCCCTCCCTGCCAGGCTTCAAAATGCAGGTGAGGACCGGTGGATCGACCGGTATTACCGGACAGGGCAAGGACGGTATCACTATCTACTATCTGTCCCGATGAAACCATGAGGCGACTGTTGTGGCCGTAAAGCGTGATCATACCATTGGAATGTTCAACTATGACGGTATTGCCGTATCCGGATCGTTGGCCGCTGTATACTACCACACCTGGGGCAGCGGGAGGGACGGGGGTCCCTTCGCGAAGCGCAATGTCTATACCGTTGTGCTGGCGCCATTTTCCATCGATTGGATCAGTGCGCATGCCGACAACGGAAGTTATGGTGCCGCCAACCGAAGGCAGCCTGGGTACGATTGTGGCGTTGGTATCCTGTGGAGAAAGTGATGCGTTTACTGTTTTGGCGACAATTTCATCAAGTGAAATATCTCTTGTTTTTTCCCTTCCAGTGTTTTTCTTTTTTTTACCCTGTTTTGCTATTGAATCTTTGATGATGACTTTTGCCTGTTTGTTCGATGGCGCATCAGTGAAGGTCTCGACTCCATCTACGGTAACAAAACGGTAAATGTCAGCATAAGAAGGAACGGGGCAGGCGGATGAAATTAAAAACATCATGCTGCCAGCAACTATACATGGAGAGAAAACGCGCGAAAGGTTTGAAATGTACATTGATAACTCATTAGTGCTTGTGGGAACAGAATATTTCTGATAGAGAAATTCAGCTCAAAGGAATATACAGCAAGCCGATTCCTTATGCAAATCTTGTTACCTTCAGGATCCCGTAATGTTTCAATATTTTGATAAAATTGTACGTACAACACCATATGATGACGCATTGATGATTCTGCAGCATATGAAGGGGATGATTGGAAAGAAGTTTTCCTTCCTCAATTATTACAAAGAGATCCCTGTTTCCTATGATGCTACGTTGCTAGCTATTGAAAATGAAATGTCTGAATTTGAAGTTCATGAATATCAAGCCAAAGTGGTTAATTTAGAAAAAAGAGCATTGATATATTGTCCCGAAAAATCACCGTTTTCGGACGACATTCTAGGAGAAGCTTTCTATATCAATGTTAATAGAAAAAAGGTCATTCTCTGCAAATTCAGTTATGCCAAGATCCGTTCCGACATGAGGCGTTTTGTCAGAGTTGTTCTGGATAAGCCACTTGAAGTTGAGTTGGTGATAGAGGGACACCCAATAGAAGCTTCAGTTCTTGATATTTCATTGGGAGGCGCGGCTTTGAAGGTGATTGACGCAGAACTGCTGCTACCGGGTCTGATCGTCACACCTTGCTTAAAGCTGAGTGATCCAGGTTCCGGAAGAGTAACCGAAGTTGAGCTAAGTGCAAAAGTTGTACGCATAGTAGGTGATTCGGCCCCTTTTACATGCCTGCTTGAATTCCAGCCAGATAAAATTTCCCAACAGCAGATCGCTTATTTCATCAATCAACGACAAGTGGAAATCATCAAGGAACTTAAAGAACTAGGGAATTAGTAGTTGACTAAATAATGAGCAGTTATTGTTGTCTCTGCTAAAAAATAAGGCAAACATTTCTTCACATCTCTCTCACAACTTTTTGATGATTACTTAAGTCTTTGTTTCTTAATGTTAAAAAAATGACGTAAATTTTGGCAAAAGAATTGCAATTCTGAGGCGACTTTGCTCAGCGGCAATCGCTTTGTCTGTCAAATTTCATGAAAGGGGAGCGCCATTGAAAAAAGTAGATGCTATAATCAAGCCCTTCAAGCTTGATGAAGTCAAAGAGGCTCTGAACGAAATCGGTATTCAGGGTATTACCGTGAGTGAGGTCAAAGGTTTCGGCCGCCAGAAGGGACACACCGAGTTATACCGTGGTGCAGAATATGTTGTAGATTTCATCCCCAAAATTAAACTAGAGATAATAGTCGCTGACGATATCCTGCTTAAGGTTATCGAAGTAATTGAAAAATCTGCAAAAACTGGCCGAATCGGCGATGGCAAGATTTTTGTTACCCCCGTTGAAGCTGTTGTACGTATCAGAACTGGAGAAACCGGCGAAGACGCCCTCTAAATCCCCGAAAGGAGTACTTTAATGACACCGAAGCAAGTAATTGAGTTTGCAAAAGAAAATGGCGCATTGATGGTTGATTACAAATTCATGGATTTTGTAGGAACATGGCAGCATGTATCTGTTCCCATGACAGAGTTCAGTGAAGATACCTTTGAAGAAGGTCAAGGCTTTGATGGCTCTTCCATCCGTGGCTGGCAACCTATTCACGCATCCGACATGATCCTTCTTCCTGATCCCACTACAGCCAAAATGGATCCATTTGTTGCTGTACCGACTCTGTCGATCATCTGCGACATTTTCGATCCTATTACCAAGGAAGACTACACACGGGATCCGCGTAATATTGCAAAAAAGGCTGAAATGTACTTGAAGTCGACCGGGATTGGCGATACTGCTTTTTTTGGACCAGAAGCTGAATTCTTCATATTTGATGATGTTCGCTATGACTCAAGCTCCAATCAGTCTTTTTATGCTGTAGATTCTTCAGAAGGTGCCTGGAACTCAGGGCGTGAAGAATTCCCGAATCTTGGGTACAAACCACGTCATAAGGAAGGCTACTTCCCTTGTTCACCGGTTGACTCCCAGAATGACCTGCGCAATGAAATGGTCCTTGAACTTCAGAAAGTCGGCATCCGTGTAGAATGCCAGCATCATGAAGTCGCCACTGGTGGTCAGGCCGAAATCGATATGCGTTTCTCCTCGCTGGTTGACATGGCTGACCAGCTGCAGTGGTTCAAGTATGTCATCAAAAACGTTGCTTACCGCAATAACAAAACTGTTACATTCATGCCTAAGCCTCTTTACGGTGATAACGGCTCCGGTATGCATTGTCATATGTCAATCTGGAAAGACGGTTCAAACCTGTTTGCCGGTGATAAATACGGCGGGCTTTCCCAGATGGCTCTCTGGTACATCGGCGGTATCATTAAGCACGCCAAGGCTCTTTGCGCCATCACCAACCCGACCACCAACTCTTATAAGCGTTTGGTGCCGGGCTTCGAAGCTCCGGTTAATATGGCTTATTCAAGCCGTAACCGTTCCGCTTCGTTGCGTATCCCGATGATGTCCACCAATCCCAAGGCAAAACGCGTTGAATACCGCACACCAGATCCTTCATGCAATGGCTACCTTGCTTTTGCTGCAATGCTGATGGCCGGACTTGACGGAATCGAAAACAAAATCGATCCCGGTCAACCGCTTGACAAAGACATCTACGGTCTCTCTCCAGAAGAGCTCAAACACATACCTTCTGCTCCGGGCAGCCTTGAGGAAGCACTTAACGCTCTCAAAGAAGATCATGACTTCTTGTTGAAAGGTGATGTTTTCACACCAGATGTTGTTGAAAAATGGATCGAGTACAAAACAGAGGCAGAAGTTAACCCCGTTCGCATGCGTCCGGTACCTCTCGAGTTTGAACTGTACTACGATATTTAATATTAAACGTACGTAACGCAAAAAGGCGGGGGTGTAACCTCCGCCTTTTTGCGTTTAAAGACAAGAAACTTATGTAATCAATCAAACCACTCTTCTTTTGTAAGGCGGCTCAGGGACCAGTCAAAAAGAGTTTTCTTTGTGGTGCAATAGCGGCAAAAAGGGACTGAAGAACTCAGGAATTTGAATATATCTCGGGAGGTGAGATTCCCATAAATGGATATGTAATCCCTGTCAGAGGTATTTAGTTTATCCTGGAAATGTTCCGAATATATACTGGCCGTTGCTGAAACAGCACATGTATAAAGACGTCCTTTGTCACTGTCCAGGAAGGGGCAGTAGGACTGATTTCTGCAGGCGTTAAAGGTTTTTTCGATATTAGAATTTCCTTCGCGATTCATGTGATACTTGTGAAATTTGGTCACCAATGGGGATTCATTCATTGTTACGCCATACTCAAGTGTCAACTGCCTGATACGAGAAAAATCGAACCCTTTCAGGTATCGAGTTACATCAAGAATTATTTTTGCCGAAGAACAAGATTTCCAGAACCCTATATTCATTTTTGAAAGTAGAATCCCATTGGTTGCGAGGTGAATTTCTGCCCTTGGGAAAGCTTTTCGTGTAATGGTCAAAAAGTCGGATACATTTGGATGCAATAACGGTTCTCCACCCATCAAACGGATTACTCTGACGTTAGAGAATAATTCCTGCATTCGTTCCATGTCTTTTTTAAAAAGATTAAGGTCTCTGAAACTCTCGCCACTAAGGGGACTAAAATGCCGGCATGCACTGCAGTTAAGGTTACAATGATTGGTTATGTGGGTCTCCAGATAGGTGAGTTCATTTTTCAGGCTGTAATAGAAGACTTTTAAGTATAGAAATGTTTTTGATGGCAACAGTAGCTTAAGGAAATTTGCAATCATCGTACTTCAGCCTCCTTCTTAACAGTCAGATGACTCAAGGCAGCTGCAAGTACCTTTCCAAATTAAAAACTATTATTTTTAAAGAAAAGATTCCCAGAGGTTCTATTGGAATCGTCGATATAATTAACAATAAATCAATTTTTCCAACTGAGGGAAAGGAAGTCCACAGGTCGTGCGGTTGACTTTGGAATTTCACTCTGTTAGTTTTACTGATTTTATCCCTCTGAAAAGGATATCCATGGAAAATTTCTTCTTCAAGCTTTCCATCATGCTGGTTCCTGGTCTGCTGGCTATTACCTGCCATGAAGTCTCTCATGGGCTGGTTGCCTGGCGTTACGGTGATCCTACTGCCCGCATGCAAGGCAGGCTCACCCTCAATCCCCTAAAACATATTGATATAATTGGTACCTTGATGATTTTTTTCATTGGCATCGGATGGGCAAAACCGGTACCGGTCGTCTATGAGAATCTGCGTAATCCCAAGAAGGACATGATCTGGGTCGCAGCTGCTGGACCAATTACCAATATCCTGCTGGCAATTCTATCGGCGCTTGCCCTGAGAGGGATGGTGGCTTTAGGCAATTTGACTACAACAGCCTTGCCGTTTGGAATGATTGCCGAGCCGCTGGTGCTGATGCTTGCATTCTCGGTCTACATCAATCTCTTGCTTGCCATCTTCAATATGATTCCGGTCCCTCCACTGGATGGCGGACGGGTGCTGGTGGGTCTATTGCCCTACCGTCAGGCGGCTGCATGGTCGCGTATTGAGCCCTACGGCATGATAATCATTATTTTGCTGGTATTTTTCACCAACGTCTTTTCCTATGTAATTTCCCCGTTTCTTCAGGTGAGTGTAAATCTCCTTGCAGGGCCACAGAGCGGTCTCGTGCTTGGGGTAACACATATGATGATGCGTTGAACCTGTTTCTGTTCGTATTTCAAAATGCAGAAACATATTGTGCCTTAAATATTAACTGATGCCATTAAGGAGCATATTCAGATGAAACATCGAGTTGTCAGCGGAATGAGGCCTACCGGAAAGCTTCACATTGGTCATTATCATGGTGTTCTTGAAAACTGGATTAAAATTCAAGACCAGTTTGATTGTTTTTTCTTTGTGGCAGATTGGCACTCACTTACCACTGAATATGCCGATACAGCCGCTATCAGAGATAACATTCGCGAGATGGTTCTGGACTGGATTGCATTTGGCTTGAACCCGGAAAAATCAATCATTTTCCGGCAGAGCCTGGTGCCGCACCATGCAGAGCTCAACCTGATCCTGTCCATGATTACTCCGGTCTCCTGGCTGGAACGGAATCCCACCTACAAGGAACTCCAGGACAACATTGAACATCGTGATCTTTCTACATTCGGTTTTTTAGGGTATCCGGTCCTGATGGCAGCCGACATCATCCTGTACAAGGGAACCCGAGTACCCGTCGGGCACGACCAGCTTCCACATCTTGAAATCACTCGTGAGATCACCCGGAGGTTCAATCATCTCTATGGAAATGTCTTTCCGGAGCCCGAGGCATTCTTGACCCAAACACCCAAACTCCTCGGACTCGATGGTCGCAAGATGAGTAAGTCTTACGGAAACTCCATCTATTTGTCTGATACAGCTGAGGAAACTTCAAAAAAAGTTCTTTCCATGATGACGGATCCGGCTCGCGTTCGACGAGCAGACCCGGGGGAACCTGATGTGTGCGTAGCCTTTAATCTGCATCGCATTTATGTCCCTCAAGAAAAGTTGGATGAGATAATTCCGGCTTGTCGCAACGCCACCATTGGCTGTGTCGAGTGCAAGCGCATTCTTGCTGAATGCATGAATGATCATCTTGCACCCTTCAGAGCCAAACGAGTTGAGTTGAGCTCGAAACCAGAATTTGTGGAGGAACTTCTGCAGGATGGAAGCAGCAGGGCTTCTTTGATATCCGATGCGGTTATGGCCGAGGCCCGCTCAGCTCTGAAAATCTAAAGATGTTGATAATCGGCGACATGGAATGAAGCAGGTGCGAGAAGATAATCCAAGCCTGCTGGATAGCTGCAAGGGCTATTACAATGTACATCTTGATGTATTCGACGGACCTCTGGACCTTCTTCTGCATCTGATCAGGAAGAATGAACTTGATGTACGGGATATCCCGATTGCAGTTATTACCCGTCAGTATCTGGATTTCATCAAGTTGATGAAGGACCTGAATCTGGAAGTTGCCGGAGATTTTCTGCTGATGGCCTCCACGTTGCTGCATATCAAGTCCCGCATGCTGCTGCCGTTGGATGACCAGGAAGAGGGAGAGGTAGAGGAAGCTGATCCCAGAGCTGAGCTCATTCGCCGTTTGCTGGAGTACCAGCAGTACAAGGAAGCGGGTCTTGTAATTGGAGCACGGGCGCTTCTGGGGCGCGAAGTTTTCACTCGTGGTTGTTGTGAGGAACCACTGGCTTCCCGGATGCAGAACGATGATGGTCCGGTTGAGCTGGAGCTTTTTGATCTTGTGGATGCCTTCCGTGCACTGCTGGCCCGTGTACCTGCTGAAAGTTTTCATGATGTTGCTGCAGCCGATTCGCTCAGCATTGCCGATTGTATCAATGAAATGCTCTCTCTTCTGCAGGAGCGGGACCTGATCCATTTCGACGAAATGGTTTCGCTGGAACCGACACGGGAGCGAATTGTTGTAACTTTTCTTGCAATTCTGGAGCTGTGCAGACTTAAGCTTATTCGCATTTTCCAGAATGAACCGCATGGTGCGATATGGTTTATACCCGCCGTGAGTCGGGATGATTCTAATGATGGCGTGTCGGCGCAGTAGCGTTCACCTCATGGATACCAATGTCATTATCCGCTATTGTTGAAAGTATTATCTTTGCAGCGGAAACTCCCCTGTCCCTTGACCGGCTGTGTGACCTGCTGCAGGAATTTGAGCGCAGTGAGCTAAAGTCCTGCCTCATCGATCTGGCTGCCTTTCATGAGGGACGGGGAGGGGGTTTTCATCTGGTGGAAGTGGCCGGTGGCTGGCAATTCAGGACTCGATCGGAATTTCAGGACTACATCGTCAGGCATGTCAGGACAAGATCTGCTAAATTTTCCCCTTCAGCTCTTGAAACCCTGGCTATCATTGCCTACCGCCAGCCGATAACGCGTGCCGAAGTGGAATATCTCCGCGGAGTTGACTGCGGAGGCGTAATCAAAACCCTGCTGGATAAAAAGCTGATCAGGATTTTGGGAAAGAAAGAAATTCCCGGACGGCCACTCATTTATGGCACTTCAAAGGAGTTCCTGGAAACGTTCGGACTAAAGGACTTGAAAGCTTTACCAACACTCAAAGAGATTCAGGCCCTTGACGAAACCCCCTTTATGGAACTGCAGGAAGAGTTGCCCCTCGACCAGAATGCCACTCAAAATATAGATACCCTTTTGCCATTCGATACGGAACATTCTGCCGGAAGCTGATTCCTTCAGGAGTGTTATAATTTGCTAGGAACATTACAGGCAACCTAGAGCAGGAGGGTATACTATGCAGCGCCAACCTGTTGTGGCTGGACAGTTTTATTCAGAAGATAGAATCAAGTTGCATGATGATCTGACCAGACTGATACAACTCACTGATACGCGCCAAAAAGTAATCGGCATCGTTGCTCCCCATGCCGGCTACATGTATTCAGGTTCCATTGCCGGCCAAATATACGGTAAAGTACATATCCCCGACACTGTTCTGATAATCGGCCCAAATCACCACGGCCTTGGCGAAACGACAGCACTATTTCCCGATGGAGAATGGTTAACTCCCTTGGGAACAGTTGCTCTCAATTCTCGCCTGAATTCTCTGATCAACAAACATGCTTCCCATGTCCAGTTTGACAATGTCGCTCACCAATTTGAACATTCCCTTGAAGTACAAGTACCGTTTTTGCAAGTACTCAAGCCTAATGTAACTATCGCGGCTCTCTGCATCGGTACTGCAAACTTCCCTATCCTCCGTGAGATTGGATCCGGTATCGCCGCAGCAGTGCGTGAATATGGTCAGGATGTCCTCATTGTAGCCAGTTCTGATATGACGCATTATGAACCTGCTGCCTCTGCTCGCGCCAAAGACAACCTGGCGCTTGATAGAGTATTGGCCTTTGATCCAGAAGGTTTGCTACGTATCTGCCGCATGGAGCGGATCACCATGTGCGGCGTGGCACCAGTTGCGGTTATGCTGGTGGCTGCCGGGTTGCTTGGCGCCACGGTTGCTGAAATCACCGCTTATGGCACGAGTGGTGATGTAACCGGAGACAACAGCAAGGTGGTAGCTTATGCTGCGGTGACGATCCAGTAGGCACTCCTGATTGCGCTGATTCGCTTCTCCAGCAACGGCTTCAAACAACATTCCGCAAGTAAAACCCCCTTTGACAATCTTCATAATCCATTGACAAGACGTCACTAAAAATGTATACAGTATGCACTTTACAGCCCAGAAAACATCTGAATGTCACCCCATATTACGAAGGAGGATTAAACAATGATCGAAGCTTATCTGGCCCACGAGGCTGAGCGCAAGGCACTGGGCATTCCCGCGCTGCCACTGACCCCCGAGCAGACTGCCGACCTGTGCAAGTTGCTGGAATTGCCCCCTGCAGGCAAAGAAGAATTTCTTCTGAACCTTCTCAAAGAACGTGTATCTCCTGGTGTTGATCCGGCTGCCAAGGTCAAGGCTGCCTTTCTTGCCGAGATCATCAAAGGTGGCAAGAAATCTCCTTTGATCTCGCGGGTAGATGCGGTCCGTATATTGGGAACTATGCTCGGTGGCTATAATGTGACCCCGCTGGTTGAAGCGCTGTCTGACACAGAGCTTGCTGAAGAAGCTGCTTGTGCACTTTCAGGTATGACCCTGGTTTATGATGGCTTTGATCAAGTAGCAGCTCTTAGCTCGTCTAATACCGCGGCAAAAAAAGTTCTTGAGTCATGGGCTAAAGCGGAGTGGTTTACAAATCGTCCGGGCGTACCTGAAACAATCAAAGTAAAAGTCTTCAAGGTCGAGGGTGAAATCAACACTGACGACTTCTCACCTGCTGGCGATGCCTGGAGTCGACCCGATATCCCTCTTCATGCTCTGGCAATGGGTAAAACCCGCTTTCCTAACCGCCTCAAGGATATTGCTGACTGGCGTGCTGCCGGTCACCAGGTCGCTTTTGTCGGTGACGTGGTCGGCACTGGATCTTCACGTAAGTCAGCATGCAACTCGGTGCTGTGGCACATGGGCCAGGATATCCCCTGCGTGCCTAACAAAAAAACCGCCGGTGTAATCATCGGTGGTGTTATTGCTCCGATCTTCTTCAATACCGCTCAGGATTCCGGTGCACTGCCGCTGAAAGCTGACGTTACCAAAATGAATGATGGCGACATCATTACAATAAATACAGCTAAAGGTGAGATCAGCAACGAAAAAGGGGAGGTCATCTCTACTTTTAAGATTACTCCCAACACGCTGGCTGATGAATTTCGCGCCGGCGGCCGCATACCGCTGATTATTGGTCGCGCAGTTACCGACAAGGCGCGTAAAGCACTTGGTCTGGGAGCGACTGAAGCGTTTACCCTTCCTGTCAACCCTGTTCCCAAGTCTGACCAAGGATATTCATTAGCGCAAAAGATGGTCGGCAAGGCCTGCGGCGTGCAAGGTATTCTTCCAGGCACAGCTTGTGAGCCGAAGATGACTACTGTTGGTTCTCAGGACACAACCGGTCCTATGACTGCTGACGAATTGAAGGAACTGGCCTGCCTCAAGTTCCTTTCACCGATGTTCATGCAGTCATTCTGCCACACAGCTGCATACCCAAAACCTGCTGACGTGAAAATGCACAAGACTCTGCCCCAGTTCATCATCGAGCGTGGCGGAGTACCACTCAAGCCAGGCGATGGAGTTATTCACTCATGGCTGAATCGTCTGCTCCTTCCTGACACTGTTGGCACCGGCGGCGATTCGCATACCCGTTTCCCCATTGGTATCTCCTTTCCGGCAGGGTCAGGACTGGTAGCGTTTGCAGGTGCCATGGGTTTCATGCCGCTTGATATGCCTGAATCTGTACTTGTTCGCTTTAAGGGTAAGCTTAACCCCGGTATTACCCTTCGTGACGCTGTGAATGCCATACCCTACTGGGCCATTAAACAGGGCAAGCTCACCGTGCCCAAGAAAAACAAGATCAACATCTTCAACGGTCGCATCCTAGAAATGGAAGGTCTCCCGGAATTGACCGTGGAGCAGGCTTTTGAATTGACCGATGCTGCTGCAGAACGTTCTGCTGCTGCCGGTTGCATTCAACTTTCCAAAGAATCGGTTGCTACCTATCTTCGCTCCAATGTCGCCTTGATGAAGAAGATGATTGCCGACGGGTATCAGGATGCTCAGACCTTGCAGAACCGCATTGATGCTGTTCAGGCCTGGTTGGCAAAACCCGAACTGCTTGAAGCAGACAAGAATGCCGAAGCAACTGGTGCTTATGCCGACGTTATTGAAATCGATCTTGCCGAAATTACCGAGCCGATTCTGGCATGTCCCAATGATCCGGATGACGTCAAGCTTCTTTCTGAAGTAGCTAATACCCCGATTCAGGATATCTTCCTTGGTTCCTGCATGACCAACATTGGTCATTTCCGTGCTGCCGCTGAAATCTGGCGTGGTCTGAAATTTAATTCAAACGTTCGCACGTGGATCTGCCCTCCGACCCGCATGGATCAGCAACAACTCAAGGACGAGGCTTATTTTTCAGTCTACAGTGCCTTTGGTGCCCGCATTGAAATTGCCGGCTGCTCTCTTTGCATGGGCAATCAGGCACGCGTACCTGATGGGGTAAACATGTTCTCAACCTCGACCCGTAACTTCGATGATCGCATAGGTGACGGTGCCAAGGTATTTCTCGGTTCCGCCGAGCTGGGTGCAGTTGCTTCAACGATTGGCAGACTGCCGACGGTTGCCGAGTTCATGGCTATCTACAAAGAGAAAATTGAACCCAATAAGGAAAAAATTTACAAATATCTGCAGTTTGACGAGATGTCAGACTATCAATAAAACTTCAAAGGCTCGTCGTAAAGACGAGCCTTTTTTTTACCTCCTGAGACAATCGCGAAGAGTTATGGTGAGGTACAAGAAATGCGGTCAATACTAATTGTAGAAGATGATTGTGCCGCCTGTCAGATCCTTGAAAAGGTTATTACCGTCAGGTTCCCCAACTTTTCTTTGCATACTGCAGAAGACGGTAAGAGCGGACTTGACTGTTTCATCCGGCATCGTCCGGATATTGTTATTACTGATATAAACATGCCGGGAATGGACGGTATTTGCATGGCTGGTAGAATCAAGTCGATTAAAGCTACCACCAGAATCATTGTCCTGACAGCTTTCGGCAACAAAACAATTTCTGAGGCCCTCCTCTCTCAAGGTATTTCAATTGACTCATATCTCCTCAAACCCCTAAACTTCAGAGCCCTTTTTAGCGCGATTGAAAGCGCTGACTCCGCATGCTCTGCTTTTGCAAACAGGTATAATGAATGAAAAGTTGTAATTCATCACCCCCAGGTCCATTACTGCGTGCCTTGGGTGAGTTCAACCGCGGTGAATGGTTTGAATGTCATGAAACGCTCGAAGACCTGTGGTTGGGCGAACAAGGAGAATTGCGGGATTTCTATCAAGGCATGCTTCAAATCGCCGTTGCTTTACATCACTGGCGAAACGGCAATTTTGGGGGATCGATTAGCCTGCTGGAAGGTGGAGCAGGTTATCTGAGCCGTGTGAACTCCACCTGTCAACGAATAGATGTTACAGCGTTGGTTGAATCCGCTAACAGAATGCGGGAAAAACTGATTTCCCTTGGACCTGAACACATGGCAGATCTTCCTTCAGAATTGCTTCCACGGTTAAAATTAGTTCCAATAGACCAACTTAGTGATATCAACTGTTAATTCCTCTCTGCTAACCTTTCTATCACCCTTCTTGCTGAAACCTCATTGAACAGAGCGCTAAAAAGAACAGCTGGGTAAATAAGTAACCTTCAGATCACCTTGTTAACTCCTTTTAGCTCAATGCCTTTTTCATCAACTTATGCAGCACCCCAGCAGGTTGTTGCATAAGTTGCGGCATCAATAAGGCAACAAAAAACCCGCTTTAAACGGGTTTTTTATTGCCTGGCAATATCAATTGTCAAACATAAGTTTGCGTTCAAAATCCATCGAATGTGACAGCCGCTTGGCGTCTTCAATCGAAATGAGATCCTGACGATAAAGGGATAACAGGTGTTGATCCAGGCTTTGCATCTGGTATTGAGAACTTCCATTTTCAATGTGTTTTTCAATTTCGTCCAGTCGTCCCTCACGTATGCATGCTTGAATCGTAGTGGTGGCTCGCATTATTTCCACAACCGGCAGAATACTTTCTCCGGTTTTGTCCTTCACCAGACGCAGAGATACTGTTGCCACCAATATGTCGGCTAAACGTTGACGAACTATTTCCTGGGACTCAGGAGGAAAATGACCAATGATACGGTTTATGGTTGAAACAGCTCCCTGAGTGTGCAGGGTTGACAGGATCAGATGTCCGGTTTCCGCTGCTTTTATACAGGCGTCGATAGTCTCCCGATCACGCATTTCACCAACCATGATAACATCGGGATCCATTCTTAAGGCAGCTTTTAAAGCTGAATTGAAGTTTTGCGTGTCAATGCCGACTTCTCTCTGGATAATGCAGCTTTTTTGTGAAGAAAAAAGAAACTCTATGGGATCTTCAATGGTGATGATGTTGTAGTAGTTATTTTCATTGATATACCTGAGCATTGAAGCAAGAGTGGTGGACTTACCGTTCCCGGTTGGGCCGGTGACCAGGATTAATCCGTTGGGAGCCTTTGCAATTTCGCCGAGAACAGGAGGAAGGTTTAATTCCTTGAAAGTACCAATATGGGGAGGGATGACACGCATGATAATGCCGAAATGGCCCCGCTGTCTGAATATGCTTACTCTGAAGCGTCCCCCGCTGGGGATGGAATAGGAGGCATCTAGTTCCTTGAGATCACTGGTGATCTGCCGACCGTTGAACTCCAGGATTCTGGAAGCAATGAACTCCGTATCCTGAGGAGTCAAGTTCGGCATTTTTGAGCGAATTAGTTGTCCTCTGCCTCGGAAAAACGGGGGATTGTCTACTTCAAAATGCAGATCTGATACTTTTTTTTGAAATGCTATCTCGAGTATCTGGGTCAAAATATGTGCGTCCATATCAGCCTTTTATGAGTTTATTTACAGTATGATATCAAGCATGCTTTTCTATTTTTTTACGGTAAAGGTTGTTATCCAGAACGAGTCCCGCAAAACGGGTCATGATATCCAGCAGGTCAGTTTGCACGGGGGAAGTGGTTCCTGATCCAAAATCACCGTAGATAATGGCAATTACCCTGCCAAAGCTCTTTATTGGCATGAGGAGTATTTTTGATTCTCGGGGCAGTCCGATCTCCTTGAACAGGTGGTTTGTTGAAGGTGAATCAGCGCATTGACCGTAATGGAAAACACCGCTCTGGATGACTTTCTGAAAAGGGGAGGGTTGTGTCAGAGATATTTTAAACATCAGTGGAGACGATAAACCGGCTCTTTTATTGCTTTTTACACCAATGCTTTTTTCGGCAATTAACTCCGTCGAGCTGACCACGAACATGATGCAACGTTCAAACATGGTAGATGCAAATTTGAGCGGAATAGCCGCTATATCAGGAACTTCCCGCAGTGTCTCCAGTTCGAGAATACTCTTCTTAAACTTGTTCATTACCATCTGCTCGTGGGTATAAAAAGGATTTGTGATGGTCTCATGCAATGTTCTCAGGAAAGTAGTCGATTCATCAATGAACTGATCCTTGTTTTCCTGGTCAGCAGGTCTGCAAATCACCTTGTGTGCGCCTGCCTGCAAGGCCTGCAGCGCGAATTCATTGTCATCAGGAGTAGCCAGCTGCAAAATCAACAACTGCAGATATTTCTGTTTTTGATGCAGCAACCTAAGAGCATTCTGTAATTCTCCAGCTTCTGGAGAATCAATTATCAGCAGTGGAATCAGCCCTCTTGAGAACGACTGGTCTATGATCAGGTCAATACTGTTTTCCTCGTCAGTAGTGAATACGAACATGTTTTCGTATTTGCAAACCGTCGTTATTTCATGTTTGAGAAAATCATCCCTGCTGAAGACAATTACTGCAAGAGGCGAATGTTCTGCTGAGGGCTTCTTTTTACCATCAAGAGAAGTATCGGAAAAAGCCATCAGAGCGGCCAGCAACGTTTCATGTTGTGTCTGGTTCAGTCCGGGTACGGTTTCCCTTATTTTTTGCCGATGAATTTCGGAGGGATCATATTCTTTCAGACCCCCAAAAACATCGGGGATACTTTTTTCCAGGTGGTCAAGCTCATCCAGGCCCAGATCATCTACAGTTATCTGTCTGCCTGCTTGATTCGTGTCATCCTGTTCTGGCAGTGTCTGTCCGGAATCGGCTAAGAATGTGCCAGATTCCAGCGTTCCATCACGCATCTTTTCATCATATATCCTCAGGGCATCCATGAGTATGCTCTGGGTGTTCATGTTTATTTCTTCTTTGAGAGTTTCAGGGAAATAACGATATTCATCCGAAATGACCGTAGTGTGAACATCAAGAGAAAAAGTACCCTTGGTCCAGGTAAGTACTTCAACAATGGACATCCCAATCAATGTCTCCAGCCCTGTATAGGCATCCTCCCTGTTGAGCTTCCCGCCTTCTATGAGAGTTGCAATTAATGGCTTCCGGTTGGACCCGGCACTCTTCTGCTGTTCCAGGGCCAAGTCAAGATCAGCCTGTGAAATGGCATTGGTATCTAGCAGTATCCGGCCAATCCTGACACTGTTGTTGACATGATTGGCGCTTACGATATAGCCGTCATTGAATACCAGCTGGCTTTCGCCCTTATGGCTTTTAAGGCACAGGGTACCGGTTTTTCTCGTCGAATGGAGCAGTTGTATAACATCAACGATGGGCAGGTGTTCCAAGTCGCCGGAAAAAGACATCTGTATCAACCTCTCATATCTGGTGATTACAACCCGTTACCGGTTCGAGCTTATATCAAGGGAATGCAGGTGCAAATCTTTATACAATGACGCTCAATAAGCAAGCACTTAATTCAGAGAGGCGGAACTGACAATAGCCAGTAAAATCAGGATTGTGGTTGCTGGCGAGCAGGTAGTGAAGAGGGAGAGAAAGGGATTTGAAGGTGTAGACAAAGAAAAAGCCTGCTGACAGAGGTTATATCGGCAGGCCTCACAATTATTCAGTTGTCGGCGGTGTTTGTTCTTTCTTAGCACCGGGCTTGCGCCGTCGGCGGCGTTTGTTAGTGGGGTCACCTGCTTCGGCATTGGTCTGTACCGCAGTAGATGCTTTGCCAGAAGGTCCTGTTGTTGGTCGTCTAGGCTGTTTATTTTTTTCGTGCGGCTTTGATCCAGCTCGACCGCTTGCGGTATTCTCTCTTGGATTTTTATTGTATTTCGGCCGGGCTACCTGGTTGTAATCAGTAACAAACAGTTCGTCTTCAGCCCATTCGGTGGGAATTTTATCCTTGATATAGTCTTCAATAGCCTCCAGATATAGAACACCATCTTCATCTGCCAGTGAGATGGCTTTTCCTTCGGCGCCGGCGCGTGCGGTGCGCCCAATGCGATGGACATAATCCTCGCTGTCCTGGGGGAGGTCGTAGTTCACGACATGAGAAATACCGTCAATATGCAGACCACGGGAAGCTACATCGGTAGCGATCAGAATGGGCAGCTTACCTTCCTTGAAATCTTCGAGGATGCGTAATCTCTTTTTTTGCTCAACATCTCCTGAAATAATCCTGCAGGGAAATCCATTGGCATTCAGTCGCTCGTAAAGGTACTCTCCCTCGCGCTTCGTGTTGATGAAGATCATGGTGCGCTCCATGCCATCCCGACGTAGGAGTCCAAGCAGCAGCGGGAATTTTTCCTTGCGCGATACATGATAAATAACCTGCTCAACCCGTTCAGCGGTCATTTTTTCTGGAGTGACCGAAACTTTCTCAGGCATGTTCATGAATTCATAGGCCAGTTCCATTACTCGATGGTTGAGAGTAGCGGAAAACATCAGATTCTGACGTTTGTCAAATGGGGGAAGCCGCCGCAGGATGAAGCGCAGATCAGCTATAAAACCCATGTCAAACATTCGATCAGCTTCATCGATCACCAGCATCTCTATCTCTTTCAAACTGTAGATCTTCTGCTTAAGATAATCGATCAGGCGGCCAGGAGTACCGATGATCACGTCAGCGCCATCACGAAGTGCATCGCGTTGCTTCATGTAATCAACACCGCCATAGATAGCCTGAATGGTAAAGCCGCAGTGTTTGCCGAGCAATTGGGCATCCTGCTCAATCTGCACTACCAACTCCCGTGTCGGAGCAAGGATCAAGGCTCGAGGATGGTTGCCTTTTCGGGCGCCTCCAACCAGAAGCCTGGAGAATAAAGTTACCAGGAAGGCAGCAGTTTTTCCGGTGCCGGTCTGGGCCTGGCCGGCAACATCTTTTCCACTCAAAGAAATTGGGAATGTTTTTCCCTGAATAGGGGTGCATTCTACGAATCCGGCTTCAAAAATCCCTTTCTGAAGCGCTTCCGGTAGAACAAGTGAATCAAATTTCATGCGGGTTCCTTATCCTTAACTCGTGTGTCAGTTCACAAATACTATTTAAATACCATATACTGCGAAGCTACGTCTGGCAATGGAAACCTTGCCGCAAGCGGGCGTGCAACAGCCAGAAATGCTTTGACAAACCCGTTTTCATTCCTTTAGTATGTCAAAACTTTACCCCCTAAGGACAGGTGTGATGCAAGCTGCCTTAAACATCATCGGTGACGAGCTTAAAAGCGTTGAACAACAGTTTGTTAAGGATCTTGAATCTGACGTACCCCTTATACGCAAAGTGGGTGAGTACGTACTTTCCAGTGGCGGGAAACGAGTGCGTCCGGCTCTTCTTCTGCTTGCGGCCCGCCTGTGCGGCTATACCGGCGATAAGGCTGTTCCACTCGCCAGCGTTATTGAATTCATCCATACCGCCACTCTTCTTCACGATGATGTTGTTGACAGCGCCACGCTACGTCGCGGTCTTGCATCGGCAAACACCCTATGGGGCAATGAAGCATCCGTGCTGGTTGGCGATTTCCTGTTCTCCAAATCTTTTTCTCTGATGGTCGCCGTAGGAAGCCTTGATATACTTCGGGTACTTTCCGCTGCTACTACAATCATCGCCGAGGGTGAGGTTATGCAACTGCTCTGTACAGGCGAGCTGGATCTTACTGAAGAACAGTATATCAATGTGGTGCGTGCAAAAACGGCGATTCTCATGTCTGCAGCTTGCGAAGCAGGGGCAATTCTAGGTGAGGTTACTCCTGAAAGACGACGGGCTCTTGCTGACTTTGGCATGGATCTCGGTATTGCCTTTCAGCTCATGGATGATACCCTTGATTACACTGCTACTGAAGAAGAATTTGGCAAAAGTATTGGACATGACCTTGAAGAGGGCAAAATCACTTTGCCGCTGATTCATACGCTGCGTCAGTGCAAAAGTGATGAACGTGACACAATTGCTGCGGTCATTGAAAAAGATGAAATGTCCCTTGAAGAGTTTCGTGAAGTTTCAGCACTTGTAAAACAATATGGCGGTATTGATTACGCTGTTGCTTCGGCACAGTGCTACATCAAGCGTTGCTCTGACCACCTCGAGTTATTCGCACCTGGAGTAGTCAAGGATGCACTGCTTGAACTAGCGGAATACGTAGTTACCCGCAGCAAGTGATTCTTCCCCCGGTAACATTCAATTTATTGACTGAAGCAAATCCCTGCCTTGGAGGATTAATGAAGAAGCTGACCTGTCTGATCATGCTTATGCTAGTAATCTTTGCTTCGGCATGCGAGCGAAATTCTAATAAGATCCAAAGTAACGCTGGCGAAGCCATTGAGCAGAAAACGGCACCCGACATAACGGTAACTGCCCTTGATGGTACGGCTCTTAAACTTTCCTCCTTGAAGGGAAAGGTTGTGCTGCTGAACTTCTGGGCTACATGGTGTCCTCCCTGCCGCGAAGAGATTCCCTCAATGATGAAGCTTAACAGCGCCATGAGCGGAAAACCTTTTCAGATGCTTGCAGTATCAATTGATGAGGGAGGCAAGCCTGCCCTTGAAGAATTCTTTAAATCTACTGGTTTCACGCTTCCTACTTACATGGATCAGGCTAATGCTGCAGGAAAGATATATGGAATTACAGGTGTTCCAGAATCTTTTCTTATCGATAAAAAAGGCATAATTGTGAAAAAGATAATTGGACCAGTTGAATGGGACTCACCAGAAGTGAAAGCTTTTATTGAAGAGTTGCTCAAATAGGGTCAGAGAATGAATAGTCCGGACGTAACCTATCTTGGAGCTTTTATAGCGGGGCTGCTTTCTTTCCTATCCCCCTGCGTGCTGCCGTTGATTCCCTCTTACATTACATATATAACCGGGCTTTCCTTTGCCGATTTGCAGGCTGAACACCCTTCCCACATAGTCCGAAAAAAAACATTATTTCACTCCATCGCCTTTATTCTCGGTTTTACTATAGTTTTCGTTCTGCTGGGAGCCTCAGCTACTTTTATTGGTTCCTTTATGCAGAGCAAGGCCGTCCTGATTCGTAAGATAGGTGGTATCCTCATCATCCTTTTTGGTGTTCATGTAACCGGCCTTGTCCCTGTAAGGCTGTTGATGGGAGAAAAAAGAGTCACCATCAGACACAAACCGACAGGATATCTTGGCAGTCTCCTTGTAGGTCTTGTATTTGCTGCTGGTTGGACTCCCTGCATTGGCCCGATTCTGGCGGCCATTTTGACCTTGGCAGCCACAGAAGAGAATGTTTTAAATGGCATCATGCTCCTGCTGCTTTACTCCTTGGGACTTGGTATTCCTTTTCTGCTTTCTTCCCTCGCTATGAACCAGTTTCTCTCCATTTTCAATCGATTTAAGAAACATATCCGAATTTTTGAGGTTGTAACCGGCTTGTTTCTGATTATCATCGGTATCCTGCTTTATTCCAACTGGCTAACTCGCCTTTCCGGCTATACGACATCCCTCTTTTCTGGATTCTGAATGAAAACCTATACTGCACAGCATTCTGTGCAATTCGTTGTGTCTGAGCTTGTAGTAACTGAAGCTTTTTATGCAGGCATTCTTGAGATTCCCCTCCAACGTTCGTTTACTTCGCCTGGAGCACCGGATCATCTCACGCTTGATATGGATGGTATTGCCATTGTTTTCGTCGAGGAAGATGATGTTATCCGCACTCATCCAATACTGGAACATCGTTTGGGGATGTTTCCTCGTGGAAATGGTGTGACACTACACTTTGAAGTTAAAGATATAGAGGGGATCAGTGATGCCATACAGGAGGAGGGACTGGAAATACTGTATCCTCTTGAAGTGAAGCCATACGGCATCAAAGAGATGTGGTGTTTTGATCCGGACGGGTATCTTGTTGTGCTGGATGAGCCGATTAATAACAGATAAGGGACCGGAGATTAATCCTGCTTTTGCTCGTTACTCTTTTTTTCTCTGGACTCCCGCTCCACGGGAGTGCATGAGCTTGACAGTCAGGTAGAGATTCCAATTTTGGGAAAAATGTAGCGGTTGAGGATGAACCATATTAATAAAACCAACAGCACCACCAGTATTTCTTTCATTTTAATCACTCCCGTTTGCTGAAATAGTCAAAATATCCTGCTTCCATTCTGAATATCGTAACCCCTACTAAAGATTTAAGGAAAGTCTTTTTAAGATTAAATCTTCCCTTGACCAGAATAGACCACGGTGGTAATGTTTCCAAAATTAAATCAGACCTTTTAATTTAGCCCGAGAGGCTAGCAAAGGTGACACCGATGAATCACGTGAGACCAATACCAGGAGAGTCTTGCCGCCTAAAGCGGTGAGGCTCTTTTTTTATGCCAACGAGGTGACAAATATGGCTGCTGAAAAGACGGTTATTCTGGATGGGGCGGGTGTCCGGCGTGCATTGACACGCATATCTCACGAAATCTTGGAACGCAACAAAGGACTAGCCAATGTAGTCCTTATCGGTATTCGCTCTGGTGGAGCGTATCTGGCCGCTGAGATTGGTGATAGTCTCGCGGTCATTGAAGGTGAAAAGGCTGCTGTGGGGGCGGTGGACATTACGCTTTACCGTGATGATATAAGCGGGCAAATACCTCACCTACCTGTTGGCAAAACGGAAATACCGTTTTCTCTGGAAGGTAAAAAAGTGATCCTGGTTGATGATGTCCTGTTTACCGGACGAACCATCCGTGCCGCCATGGATGCCCTGATGGATCACGGTCGGCCCGATTCGATTCAGCTCGCAGTATTGATTGATCGAGGGCACAGAGAATTGCCCATTCGTGCGGATTTTGTCGGTCGTAACGTTCCGACCAGCCTCAAGGAAAATGTCCAAGTCATATTTGATTCTGAGAATAAACCGGTTGAAGTGATTCTCGAAAAATAAGAGGGGAGGGCGGCATGGCTGACTTCAAGCACAAAGACATCATCGCGTTGCGTGATCTGACCAAGGAGGAAATTGAACGACTCCTGACCACAGCTGAAAGCATGCGCGAAATCAACAACCGTGACATCAAGAAGGTTCCGACGCTTCGAGGCAAAACCATAATCAACCTCTTCTACGAGGCTTCGACTCGTACCCGTACCTCTTTTGAAATTGCCGGCAAGCGCCTCTCTGCGGATACGGTCAATATTACTCCCTCTTCCAGTTCTGCTACCAAGGGTGAGACACTTGCAGATACGGCCCTGAACCTGCTGGCCATGAAGCCCGATATTATTGTCATGCGCCATGCTGTCTCCGGTTCACACTATTTCCTTTCCAAAAAATTGCCTTCCTGCTCCATTATTAATGCTGGTGACGGCACCCATGAACATCCGTCACAGGGGTTACTGGATATGCTTACCATGAAGGACAAATTCGGCAGACTCGATAATCTCAAAGTAGCAATAATCGGAGATATTACCCATAGTCGCGTTGCCCGCTCCAATATTCAGGGGCTTACAAAGATGGGTTCGCAGGTTTTTCTGGCAGGCCCTCCGACCATGATGCCGCCAGGTGCTGAACTTCTAGGTAATGTCACTGTTTGCTGCACCATGAAGGAAGCTATTCAGGATGCTGATGTTGTGATGATGCTTCGTATCCAGCAGGAACGTCAGGGTAAAACTCTCATGCCAAATGCCCGTGAGTATTCCCGGTATTTCGGGCTGAATCCGGAAAACATCAAACTGGCCAAACCTGATGCCATGGTCATGCATCCTGGGCCTATCAACCGCGGCGTTGAAATGTCTTCCTACGTTGTTGACGGCGATCAGTCCCATGTGCTCAAGCAGGTGGAAAACGGCGTGGCTGTTAGAATGGCGATGCTGTACCATGTATGCGGCGGTGAGTTGGAGTAATTCCCAGCGAGGGTGTAGTTCACTTTTACAAGAAGGCCTTACACTTGATTTCATGAGGTGACACAATGAATTTGATCATTAAGAATGGCAGGGTGATAGATCCTTCCCAGGGAATTGACGATACACTGGATGTTGTGGTGGAAAATGGCCTGATCAAAGATATTGGTCGTGATTTGCAAACCCCTGCCGGCGTTGAGGTAATCGATGGCGGAGGCAAATTCGTTGTCCCCGGCCTGATAGACATGCACGTACATCTGCGTGATCCTGGTCTGGAATACAAGGAAGATATCATCAGTGGTACCCGTGCTGCTGTCTCAGGTGGCTTTACCTCGGTCTGTTGCATGCCTAACACTAAACCTGCTATCGATAACAAGGCGATTGTCTCTTACATTATCAATAAAGCCCGCACGGAAGGATTTTGTAATGTTTTTCCAATCGGTGCCATTACCTACGGCCTGCAGGGCGATCGTATGTCAGAAATGGGGGAACTTAAGGAATCAGGCTGTGTAGCTGTATCAGATGACGGCCATCCCGTGGCAAACTCTGAACTGATGCGGCGGGCTCTTGAATATGCTCGTGGAATGGGTATTTTAGTGATCACTCACGCCGAAGACCTGACATTGGTGGGTGAAGGTGTGATGAATGAAGGTTTTACCTCAACAGAGATCGGCCTGAAAGGCATACCACGTGTTGCCGAGGACATTGCTACTGCACGCGATGTAATGCTGGCGGAGTACACCAAATCCCCAATTCATATCGCCCATGTTTCGACCGAAGGCTCGGTACAGGTCATTCGTGAGGCCAAAGCTCGTGGGGTACAGGTAACTTGTGAGACTGCACCTCACTACTTCACCCTGACTGACGATGCTGTACGCGGATACAACACAAATGCTAAAATGAACCCGCCCCTTCGGGAAAAGCATGATGTGGCTGCCGTCAAGGCTGGGCTGAAAGATGGCACTATTGATGCCATTGCAACTGATCATGCTCCCCATCACCTGGATGACAAGGACGTTGAATTTAATGCAGCAATGAATGGCATTGTCGGTCTTGAAACATCTCTGCCCTTGTCGCTTGCGCTGGTAAATGAAGGAGTACTTACTCTTTCACAACTAGTTGAAAAGATGTCGTTCAACCCATCGAAAATTCTAAACTTGCAGCGTGGCACTCTCAAAGTCGGCAGCATTGCTGATCTGACAGTTATTGACCCTGCAGTCGAATGGACGGTGGCGGCGGATGCCCTCGCCAGTAAATCAAAGAACTCTCCCTGGCTTGGACAGCAGATGAAAGGTGCCGCTGCAGCAACAATCGTTAGCGGCAAACTGGTGTTCAACGGGCGCTAAATGACGACTGGGTGCTCTTATGATCCGAATCAAGAGGATTTACGATGCCCCTTCAGATAATGATGGGTTCCGGTTCTGGGTGACAGACTCTGGCACCGTGGTATATCACTCGAATTCGCAAGGATTAATTCCATTATCTCGTAACGGAACTTTAGGGCTAAGATGAATACAGTTACGCTGCTTTTCGCAGCCAAGGATGCCGAGCACAACAATGCGGGGGTCCTTAAAGAATTTCTTGAGCATTTTAAAAAGGAGCAATGATTTATGAAAGCTGTACTGGCGCTCGCGGATGGGCGTATTTTTGAAGGGAAATCATTCGGCGCACCGGGTGAGTCCACCGGCGAGGTTGTTTTCAATACAGCCATGTCTGGTTATCAGGAGGTCCTTACGGACCCTTCCTACAAAGGGCAGATGGTCACCATGACCTATACCCAGATTGGCAATACTGGCGTTAACCCCGAAGATGTTGAGAGCAGGGGCCTGTTTCTTTCAGGTTTCATCGTCAGGGAGTATATGGAATGCTATTCCAACTGGCGTGCCACGATGAGCCTTGATGCATACCTCAAGGAAAATGGGGTTGTCGGCATTCATGGCATCGACACCCGTGCACTTACTCGCCATCTGCGGGACAAAGGTTCCCAGAATGGCATCATCTCCACCAGTGATTTCAACCATGAAAGTCTTGTTGCCAAGGCACGTGCCATCCCCAGCATGGCTGGTCTGGATCTGGCAAGTGAAGTTTCCTGTGACAAGCCATATCACTGGACCGAGGGGCTGTGGGATCTTGCAGGCGGTTATCCTCAGGTTGATCCTGCGAGCCTGAAGTACAAGGTCGTTGCCTATGATTTTGGTATAAAGTACAATATCTTGCGTTGCCTGGTTGATGCCGGATGTGATGTTACCGTGGTGCCCGCTACGTTTAAGGCTGAAGATGCACTCGCCATGAATCCTGATGGTATCTTCCTCAGCAATGGGCCTGGTGACCCGGAGCCGCTTGTGATGGTTCAGGAAGAATTACGAAAATTGATCGGTAAAAAACCCATTTTTGGTATCTGTCTGGGGCATCAGCTTCTTGGGCTTGCTCTGGGTGGCAAAACCATGAAACTTCCTTTCGGCAACCATGGTTCTAACCTTCCTGTTATGGATATGGCAACCCGCAAGGTTGAGATTACTGCCCAGAACCATGGTTTTGCTGTTGATCTCGATTCATTAGGGGACGCTGCCTGTCTTGGACATGAGAATCTTAATGACCAGACAGTCGAAGGTATCCGGCACTGTTCATTGCCGATTTTCTCGGTCCAACATCACCCTGAAGCTTCTCCCGGACCCCATGATTCTCAGTATCTGTTCAGCAGATTTGTAGAGCTCATGGAAAAGAATCGGTAATTAATATTAAAGAGGTAAACATCCTTTAAAAGGTCCTTGCCTTGTCCATTGCCCCTATTTATGAATTATGTTGAACTCTATCAATCAGGTGAATTGCTGCAACGGATCCGCGAAGCTTACCGGAGACTCGAAACCTGTGATCTCTGTCCACACGATTGTGGTGTTAACCGTATAAAAGGTGAGCGCGGTCTTTGTGGAGCAGGATTAAAACCTAAAATTGCTTCGGCCAATGTGCATACCGGCGAAGAACCACCAATTTCAGGCACACACGGATCTGGAACAATCTTTTTGTCCGGCTGTTCCCTCAAGTGCCGTTTCTGTCAGAATTTCCCCATCAGCCAGCTTGGTAACGGTGAAGAGGTCTCTACGGCAGCCCTGGCAGTACGAATGATGAAACTGCAGCACCAGGGGGTGCACAATATAAATTTCGTCACTCCGACCCATTTTCTGCCACAGATTCTGGCAGCTCTGTGGCTGGCCATTCCGCAGGGTTTTCGACTGCCTCTCGTGTGGAATTCCAGCGGATATGAGCGGGTTGACGCCTTGAAGCTTCTGCATGGCGTAGTGGACATTTACCTGCCGGACATGAAGTACGTTAATGATGCTGTTGCCTTGCGTCTTTCCTACATAAAGGGTTACAGGGAAGCGAATCTGTTGGCGGTGAAAGAGATGCTTCGCCAGGTCGGGCATCTGCAGACTGATGCAAAAGAAATCGCTGTAAAAGGCCTGATCATAAGGCATCTCGTTCTTCCGGAAAGGCTGTCAGGAACGAGGGACACCCTGCAATGGATAAGTCTTAATTGCGGCGAGGAAACACATGTTTCCTTGATGAGCCAATACTTTCCGGCCCATGCCGCCCATGAGGAGTCGGGTGTAAATCGACGAATTTCCCTCGAAGAGTACGAAGAGACCGTTGAATGGCTTTCTGATGCCAATCTTGAACATGGGTGGGTACAGGAGCATGAGGACCCATGAGGGGAGGAAATGGTGTTATTTTCCTTTTCCATGTTGAGATCACATGAGAACAATAATCCTGCTGACCATATCAAACATATTCATGACCTTTGCCTGGTACGCCCACCTGAAAAACATGCGTACACGGCACTGGCTGCTGGCAGTGGCAGTATCATGGGGAATCGCTTTTTTTGAATATCTGATTCAGGTGCCGGCCAACCGCATGGGGTATGGCAAGTTCAACCTTGCCCAGTTGAAAATTCTGCAGGAAGTCATAACGCTTGCTGTATTTGTTCCATTTGCGGTGTTTTATATGGGAACTACTCTTTCCTGGAATTATGTCTGGGCAGGATGTTGTCTGGCAGGTGCCGTATTTTTTATCTTCAGATAATTCGTATGACTTTAATATCTTCAATCATGACAAGGAGTTGAATTTCTAATGCCAAAAAGAACAGACATCAAAAAAATTCTCATCATAGGGGCGGGACCGATCGTCATCGGCCAGGCCTGTGAGTTTGATTATTCCGGCACCCAGGCCTGCAAGGCTCTTAAGGAAGAGGGATACGAGGTAGTACTGCTTAACAGCAACCCAGCTACCATCATGACAGATCCTGATTTTGCCGATCGTACCTATATCGAGCCGGTTACTCCCGAAATCCTGGCAAAGATCATTGAAAAAGAACGCCCTGACGCGGTGTTGCCTACACTTGGTGGTCAGACTGCTTTAAATACCGCTGTTTCGGTCGCTGAGATGGGAGTGCTCGATAAATTCAATGTGGAGTTGATCGGTGCAAAACTCCCGGCCATTAAAAAGGCGGAGGACCGCACTCTGTTCAAGGCTGCCATGGAAAGGATCGGTCTATCGGTACCTAAATCAGGCCTGGCACATAACAGACAGGAGGCGATGGAAGTCGTAAAATCAGTTGGTTTCCCTGCAATTATCCGCCCTTCCTTCACATTGGGAGGCACTGGCGGTGGTATTGCCTACAATATGCAGGAATACGAAATAATGGCAATTGCCGGCATTGATGCCTCCCCGACCGATGAAATTCTCGTGGAGGAGTCGGTCATCGGCTGGAAAGAGTATGAACTGGAAGTGATGCGTGACACGGCTGACAATGTGGTTATCATCTGCTCCATTGAAAACTTTGACCCCATGGGTGTACATACCGGAGACTCTATTACCGTTGCACCTGCCCAGACCCTGACCGACAAAGAATATCAGATCCTGCGCGACGCGTCCCTGAAGATCATAAGAGAAATTGGCGTGGATACAGGCGGATCAAACATTCAGTTCGGCATCAACCCCACTGACGGGCGCCTGGTAGTTATCGAGATGAACCCACGTGTTTCCCGTTCATCTGCCCTCGCATCCAAAGCAACCGGTTTCCCCATTGCCAAAATCGCTGCAAAACTGGCTGTTGGGTATACCCTGGATGAGGTTACCAATGATATTACCCGTGAGACACCTGCCTGCTTTGAGCCGACTATCGATTACGTTGTCACAAAAATTCCGCGTTTCACTTTTGAAAAATTCCCTGCAGCCGATGCTACTCTGACCACCCAGATGAAATCCGTCGGTGAAGTAATGGCTATAGGTCGGACCTTTAAGGAATCTTTTCAAAAAGCTCTGCGTTCTCTTGAAATCGGCGTTTCCGGATTGGACTCACAGTTGTTTGATCTGTCCACGGAAACTCGCCGCGCTCTGACATCCAAAGAACAACAGCTTCTCCTTGAAAAGCTTCGTACTCCCAACTGTGAACGTCTCTGGTATCTTGCCGATGCTCTACGAAGCGGTATGACCGTGAAAGAAGTAAACCAGCACACCGGGATTGATCCCTGGTTTCTCCACAACATCCGCCAGATAGTTGAAAAAGAGGCTGAGCTCAAAAGTCTTGCCCCCGCAGCACTTTCCCGAGAAGATCTCTTTGAAGCCAAGCAATTTGGTTTTTCCGATAAAACTCTCGCAAAGCTCTGTGGCAAAACTGAGGCAGACATTCGAACTCTGCGTCACTCATATGGTGTAAAGCCGGTCTATAAGCGGGTTGATACCTGCGCTGCCGAATTTGTAGCCCATACCCCCTACCTTTACTCCACCTATGAGGAGGAGTGTGAAGCAGAACCGACGAATAGAAAAAAAATTATGATCCTAGGGGGAGGGCCGAACAGGATCGGCCAGGGGATCGAGTTCGACTACTGCTGCGTGCATGGTGTTTTTGCTCTTGCTGAAGATGGTTACGAAACCATTATGGTCAATTGTAATCCGGAAACAGTTTCAACTGATTACGATACCTCTGACAGACTTTACTTTGAGCCACTTACCCTGGAAGACGTGCTGGAGATCGTGGCATTGGAACAACCGGTAGGCGTGATCGTGCAGTTTGGCGGCCAGACTCCTCTCAAACTTGCGGTTGCCCTGGAAAAAGCAGGCGTGCCGATCATCGGGACGTCGCCTGATGCCATCGATCGTGCGGAAGACCGGGAGCGTTTTCAGGAGATGCTGCACAAACTTGGGTTGCTCCAACCCGCCAATGGCACGGCCCGCTCTTTTGAAGAAGCCGAGAAAGTGGTAGATCGCATCGGGTATCCTGTTGTTGTTCGTCCTTCCTATGTTCTGGGCGGCAGGGCAATGGAAATCGTGTACGACGTGGATAACCTGCGGCGTTATATGACAACAGCTGTTCTGGTTTCTCCTGAGCATCCCATCCTGATCGACAAGTTTCTCGATGAGGCCATTGAGATTGATGTTGACGCATTGTGCGATGGTACTGAAGTTGTTATCGGCGGCATCATGGAGCATATTGAGGAGGCTGGTATTCACTCAGGCGACTCTGCCTGTTCTCTTCCCCCTTATTCCATTTCCGACACAGTAGTAGCTGAAATTCGTCGGCAGACAGTACTGATGGCTTTGGAACTGAACGTCAAGGGTCTGATGAACGTACAGTATGCCGTCAAAGACAGTGATATCTATATTCTCGAAGTCAATCCCCGTGCTTCACGCACCTCACCATTTGTTTCCAAGGCAACCGGACGTCCGTTGGCCAAAATTGCCGCACGCATCATGGCCGGAAAGAGTCTGAAGGAATTGGGAGTTTGTGGGGATATCATACCAAAACATATCTCGGTCAAAGAGTCGGTCTTTCCTTTTGTAAAGTTTCCTGGTGTTGACACACTATTGGGGCCAGAGATGAAGTCTACCGGCGAGGTCATGGGCATTGGCGACACATTTGCCGAAGCCTTTGGCAAAGCGCAGCTCGGGGCAAACGTTAAATTGCCGTTGGCCGGCAACGCCTTTATCAGCGTACGTGATGGAGATAAGAAACATGTTGTCACTGCAGCAGAAAAGCTGTATAAATCAGGATTCGGAATCGTTGCCACCGGCGGAACCGCAGCATTCCTGACGGAAAAGGGTATACCGGTCAAACGGGTCAATAAGGTTGCTGAAGGGCGCCCACACATCGTTGATGCCATCAAGAACGGCGAGATAAGTTTAGTGGTCAATACCACGCATGGTCCCCAGGCAGTTGCCGATTCTTTCTCCATACGGCGTGAAGCACTCATGCACAACATTGCCTACTACACCACAGTGGCTGGTGCCAAGGCCGTAGTCGACAGCATCGTTGCACTGAAAGAACAAGAACTGGGTGTTAAGGCGTTGCAGGATTATCTTAATTAACATGATGTAGAGGGAAGGTTGTACCATCCCTTACATTTATTCAAGGAGCAGCTGTTAGATGTCCCATACCATTCCATTGACAAAAGAAAGTTACGAGGCGTTGCAGGAAGAACTTAAGCGGCTTATCCGTGAGGAAAGACCCAAGGTTATTCAGGATATTGCAGAAGCCCGTGCCCATGGCGACCTTTCGGAAAATGCGGAATATGATGCTGCCAAAAACCGTCAGGGATTTATCGAGGGCCGCATCCAGGAGATCAACGGTAAGCTTGCTCGAGCCCATGTTGTAGATCTGACCGGTATGAAACCGGACAAAGTGGTTTTTGGCGCTACAGTTACCTTGTATGATACTGCATCTGAAGAAGAAGTTACTTACCGGATTGTCGGCGAGGATGAGGCTGATATCAAGCTCGGCAAGATTTCCTGCACCTCTCCCGTAGGCAAGGCACTCATTGGTCATAAGCTGGATGATTCAGTCAGGGTTACCGTTCCCTCTGGAACGAAGGAATACGAAATTATTGAAATAAAGTACGAATAGGGTAATCTTTTTACCTAGAACAACGAAGAATAACGGACAGGAGAACTAATCATGAGTGATAAAATTACTAAGGACATGACCTTTTTTGAAGTAATGCGCACCTATCCCGAGGCTGTGAAAGTATTGCAAAAGCACAATTTGGGCTGTGTCGGCTGCATGGGCGCTCAGAATGAAAGTCTGGAGCAGGGAGCTAATGCCCATGGATTGAACGTTGACGAACTGCTCAAAGATCTTAATGCAGCTGTTCAGTAAGGCTGCTTTCCGATCACAACAATAAGCCCTCATGTTTCCGTGAGGGCTTTTTTTCAATGTGATGCCTAGACTGTTCATAGCCATAGATTTTTCTGATGAAATAAAGTATCGGTTTGAGCACCTGCGTGTTGATATTCCCGGTGCCAAGTGGGTATTCAACAAGCAAATTCATCTTACACTTGCATTCCTTGGAGACGTAGAGAACGCACTGGTTCCTCGACTGACTGAGTCATTGGATAAGATACATTCTCCGCCATTTCAGCTTCAGCATGCTGGTACCGGCTGTTTTCCCGACCCTAAAAGACCACGAGTTCTATGGGCCGGATTTGAGCCACAACCTTTGCTGAATCGTTTGGTGGCAAAAATACGTACAGCAGTTATGACATATGGCATTCCCCAGGATTCTCGTGCCATGGTTCCTCATGTAACCCTGGCCCGTATTAAAGCCCCTGCTGTTTGCGAATTGAATACTTTTCTACATCAGTCAAAAGCCGCACTTCCCCCTGTTGAGGTTCATGAATTCATACTTTTCGAGAGTCGTTTAACATCAGGTGGCGCCGTTCACAGTGTTGTGCAAACCTTTAAGCTTGATAGTTAGGGCAACTGGATTTTTTTATTTTTCTATGCCCTACAAGAGAACTCTCTTCAGGTTAAAGTTTTTTCAAAATGAAATGAGTGGACAATCCAACCCCGCTTGGATATTGTTCAACATTACTCAGTCCTATGAAATCCTTGACAGGTGCCGCTTCCCAGCCCGATCTCAGCCTTCCGAAAAGCTCTACAACCTACTAAATCGCCCCAATCTCCATGCCCATTGTTACCATTGATAAAGCATCACAACTTTCCTTGCCTACCGAGCTGCTGGCACGCCTTGGTCTGCGTACGGGTGATGCTGTTTCAATTGAAGTGCAGGATGACGGACTGATGTTGAGGAAGGTGGTCTCTCCTAAACCTCTTTCCGATAGCTTCTCCCGCAACAGTAACCACATTCAGAGTGAAGAAACGCAAACTCTCAAGGATACTGTTGCCCGTAAAAACCTTGAGACAAGAATGCAGTTCATCAAAGGGGTGGGGCCAAAACTTTCAGAACTTCTCTCCAAACGTGGAATCAACACAGTTGAAGATGCCCTATACTTTTTGCCGCTCCGGTATGAGGATCGTCGCGAAGTGCGACCCATCCAGGCACTTCGTCCTGGATTCACCGAGGTTTTCACCGGACAAGTAATTACTTCGACCTCTAAAACAACAAAAGGAGGAAGAGGTTTTTTCGAAACCCTTGTGGGTGATGAGAGTGGCACTGTTGTATTAAAGTGGTTCAACAGCAATGCTACTTTCATGAAACGGATTTGGAAGACTGGCAGAAGAGGTGTGTTTACAGGTGAGGTTTCACAGTTTGGCTATCAACGTGAGGTGCATCATCCTGATGTTGAATGGCTTGCCGAAGAGCAGGATGTAAATAAGGTCCTGGCTGGCGATCCGGTAAATTTCGGCAGAATCGTGCCGGTATATCCCCTGACTGAGGGGTTAAACCAAAAGGTAATGCGCAAGGTAATGCGTGAGATTGTGGATTTATTTACTGTTTCGATTCAGGAATTGATTCCAAAATTCATTCTCAATCCCATGAGGCTGCCTGGCCTCCGCGATGCATTGCGACTTCTTCACCTGCCGCCGACTGATGGAATGCTTGATGAACTCAACAGTGGACGCACATTGGCTCACCAGGCAATCTCATTTGATGAATTTTTTTTCTGGGAACTTGGCCTGGCACTTAAAAAACGAGGCACTGCACTTGAGGAAGGCATACCTTTTCAGGTGACGCACTGCTACACGAAACAGCTTGTAAAGCTGCTCCCGTTTGAGCTTACCGGTGCTCAGCGTCGCGTGCTTTCTGAAATCAAAAACGATATGATGGCTCCCCATCCGATGCACCGTCTGGTACAGGGGGATGTGGGGAGCGGCAAGACGCTGGTAGCATTAATGGCTGCGCTGGTTGCGGTTGAAAACGGTTACCAGGTAGCCATAATGGCCCCAACCGAGATCCTGGCCGAACAGCACTGGCACACCATTCACTCATGGTGTTCAAAACTGGGGCTGGAAACGGCATTGATTACTTCCGGGTTAAAAGGGAAAGAAAAAGCAGCCGTGCTGGCACGGATAGCCGACGGAAGTGCGCAGATTGTAATTGGTACCCATGCAGTGATTCAGGAGAAGGTTGAATTTGCACGACTCGGTCTTGGTGTCATTGATGAGCAGCATCGCTTTGGTGTCCTGCAGCGGGGCATTCTCAGAAAAAAAGGCATCAATCCCGACATTCTGGTGATGACTGCGACTCCCATACCACGTACACTCGCAATGACCTTGTATGGTGATCTTGCGCTGTCGGTAATAGATGAACTTCCCCCTAATCGGACGCCGATAAGAACGCAGCTGCTTTTCGAGAACAAGCGTCAGCAGGTATATGAAAGTATCCGCGAAGAGATTGGCAAAGGGCATCAGGCCTATATAATCTATCCTCTTGTGGAAGAAACAGAGAAATCGGACCTTAAGGCAGCAGCCCAGATGGCCGAACATCTGAATGCAGAAGTGTTTCCGGATCTGAGATTGGGGCTGCTGCACGGCAGGATGACCCCGGAGGAAAAGGAAACGGTTATGGCCGCTTTCAAGGCACGGGAAGTCGATATTCTCGTGGCAACCACGGTTATCGAGGTAGGTATAGATGTTCCCAACGCAACACTCATGGTCATCGAGCACGCTGAAAGATTCGGCCTGTCCCAGTTGCACCAGTTGCGCGGACGGGTAGGGCGGGGCGTCTCAAGTTCGCGCTGTATTCTGATGACACCGGGTAAATTATCTGAAGAGGGTGAAAAACGTCTGCGAGTTATGACCTCCACCACGGACGGCTTTCGTATCGCCGAAGCAGACCTTGAAATTCGAGGCCCAGGAGATTTCCTTGGCACACGTCAATCCGGCTTGCCAGATTTTAGAGTTGCCAGTATTCTGCGTGATGGTGCCATTCTTGAACAGGCGCGGCAAGCCGCCTTTGATCTACTGGCTTCAGATCCCGAATTGATCCAAACCGGTCATGTACCCCTTCGAAAAGAGCTTTTGCGACGCTGGGGGCAACGTCTGGAACTAGGGGCTATTGGGTAGTCTGTTCATTACTTACTTTACTGATCGCATTACACCTATCACGGAAGAGACATGAAAATATTACACTGCCGTGACCTGCTACTTAAAAATTTTGAAAAGTCTGTTGTCACCATCGGAAATTTTGACGGAGTACATCGTGGCCACACGGAGATTTTTCGGTTTCTGACCACTCGTGCCCAGGACCTTGAAATGCCATCGGTTGTCGTAACGTTTGAGCCCCATCCGCTGGCTGTTCTGGCACCTGAACTTGCTCCCCAAAGAATCACTACTTTTGATCAAAAGGCCGCCTTGATTGCAGCAGCAGGCATCGATTGTCTGGTGGTCATTGAGTTTACTCCTGAATTTTCGCTCTGTTCCGCCGAATCATTTGTTCGTGATATACTCTGCCATTCTCTTGGCATGCGCCATGTGATCATCGGCCATGACTACGCATTTGGCAGAGACCGGCAGGGCAACTTTGAAACCTTATCCCGATTGGGAAAAGAGTGCGGATTTACACTGGAGGATCTCGATCCTGTTGGAGGTGGAGGTGCCATTTTTAGCAGCAGCCTTGCCCGACGTTTGCTCTCTGCTGGGGATATTACCGGGGCGACTGAAGTGCTGGGGCGATATCATACAATCTCAGGACAGGTGGTCCATGGCCGCGAAATAGGCATCAAGCTTGGTTTTCCTACAGCCAATATAGCTACCTATAATGAGTTGATCCCTCCGGAGGGGGTCTATGCTGTAATGGTGACGGTAGACGACAAACTTTTCTGGGGAGCCTGCAATATAGGTTCAAATCCCACTTTTAATGGCGAAAGATGCACTGTTGAGGTTTTTCTGCTGGATTTTTCCGGCCATCTTTATGATCGGCAACTTTCTGTCAGTTTTGTGCAGCGTCTGCGGGAGGAGAAAAAATTTTCAAATATGGAAACCTTGATTGAGGCAATCGGTCATGACGTAGCCAGAACCAGAGAAATTCTAGCTTCTGTTGAAAAAGACATGATTCCTGTCCCATTCAATCTTCTCGAAAAAGAACGATCATGAAAAAACGGTTTGATATCAGATTTTGGTTGGGTGTGGTAATCAGCATCTTTTTCTTAGTGCTCTTTTTCAGAAAAATCGATTTCAACCAACTCCTGGATACGCTGCGCTCCGCCGATTACAGATTTATCCTGGTCGCAATTGTATTAACCTTCATCAGCTATTTCCTGAGAGCGGTTCGCTGGCAATACCTGCTACTATCAATAAAAAAAATTCCATTCGCATCGCTTTATCCTGCAACCATAATCGGGTACATGGCAAATAACCTGCTTCCGGCACGACTGGGAGAGTTTGTGCGTGCATATGTTCTGGCCAGAAAAGAAGGAATTCAGACGCCGATCGTTTTTGCTTCCCTTGTTATTGACCGTTTGTGCGACGGGTTCACGGTGATGCTGTTGCTGCTTCTGACACTTTTTACACTGCACCTGCCAAAGGACATGGCAGAGGCAGATGCACTTATGAAATCTGGTGGACTTATCACCTTTGTGCTGTATGCGGGATTGGTCGTTTTTCTGTTGCTTCTGAAGCGCCAGACCGTGAGGACCTTACATTTGGTAGGAATGCTCCTGAAACCATTTCCTCTCAGCCTTAGTAATCGTCTTATCCCTCTGCTTGGTTCATTCATCGGCGGAATCAGAATACCCTCACGAGCGGGTCATGTTTCCGCTGTGCTTGCTTCCTCGATACTTATCTGGACCTTTGCCTTGCTGCCCATTGATCTTGTTCTTCAGGCGTTTGGACTCCATCTGCCCATTTCTGCCTCCATGTTTATCATGGTACTGCTTGTTTTTGCCGTTCTGGTACCGGCGTCACCCGGATATATCGGGACCTATCATTATGCCTGCTTTAAAGGGTTGTCTGTCTTTCAAATACCTGAGGCGACCGCTGTCAGCATCGCATTAGTCATTCATGGAACATCTTTTTTCCCGGTCATACTTGCCGGATTCTATCATCTATGGAGAGAGAAAATGTCACTTGGCACTGTTAGAAAAGCTGGTGATGCTGCATGAAAAAGATCTTTTTCGGGAAGGGTTACCTCGATCCATTTGCAATCTTTGCTGTGGTTGTTCCATTTGCCATTTACATGGCTACCCTGGCCCCTTCTGTAACTTTCTTCGATAGCGGGGAATTTCTGACCGCCGCTGCTTCCCTCGGATCAGCCCACTCTCCCGGATACCCGCTGTTTCTCATGTATCTGAAAATTTTTACCTGGGTACCTCTGGGTAGTATTGCCTTCCGGATCAACATGGCCACAGCTTTTTCCTCTTCTCTCGCCTGTTTGGGAGTATACCTGCTGACCACTTATCTGCTCAAAAAAGATGCGATTACTGAAGATTCCACGTTCAATTCATTTGCATCCCGAGCGGCCGGTCTTGCCGCAGCGTGTGCCTTTTCGGTCACACCTCGTTTATGGCTTCAGTCAAATCATGATAAGCCCTATCCATTGCTGGCCTTCATTACCTCAGTTATTTTTCTTATACTCCTCAGGTGGCGCGATGGTTACCATAAGGGAGAGGAACGTCCGGGTTATATCTATGCGTGCACCTTTCTTGCCGGTCTGGCCATGGCGCTCCATCAGACGGTCGTACTGTTTTTACCCGCCTGGTCTTTGCTAATCATTTTGGCCGACTGGCGCCTGATTACCAGACTCAAGGAATTTATTCTTGCCACTGCCTTTGCAATGCTTGGTTTTTCCATTCATCTTTATCTTCCATTGAGAGCCTTGCAAAATCCTTTGCTTAATTGGGGCGACCCCCAAAACATCACTCAGTTTTTGTGGCATTTTTTGCGACAAGGATACCCGAGCGAACCGCCTCAGCGTAATCTGTCACTGCTCTGGGCTCAGATTAAGGCTTTTGATGTTCCACATGAATACACCTGGCTAGGAATGGCGCTGCTCGTCTTTGGATTGGTGTGTCTCTGGCGGCGGCAGCGTGATGTGGTGATTGCATATTTCGCCGGAGTGTTTTTCTTTTTGTTAATTATTGCCGGGTATTTCAATACCCCTTTTGATCTGATCTTCCTGACGGAGGAATTTTTTACCCCGCTCTACCTGTTGACGGCTGTGATAGTAGGGGTTGCTTTGTTTCATCTGCTGGCATACGCAGTACGCAATGCCCGTCTACCGGAACACTACGGAAAGGCTGTTTACACCCTTGTAATTGCTATGTTTTTTTCTTTGCCAGTGACATTGTGTGCCATGAATTATTATGAAAATGATCAGCATGATAATTATATAGCTTTTGACTATGCCACCAACACGCTTCGCTCTTTGCCCCAGAACGCAGTCATGTTTACCTGGGGAGACAGTGGTGCCTTTCCACTGTGGTACTTGCAGGGTGTCGAACGCATGCGCGAGGATGTCGATCTGCCCCATACTCCGCACATCGTTTTCGACTGGTATTTGAACTCGATGCCCAGACTTTTCAGCGAAAGCAACCTGCGCAAATATGACATCCAATCTTTTGGTCCCGAAACAGGTTTGCGCATAGCAATATCGGATGTTATCGGCAAGCGACCTACCTATATAGATTTCTCTACTCGCTACTCGATCAATTTTGAAGACTACATTCCTGTTCAGAAGGGAATTGTCTATCGCATGCGCCGTGTCAAGGAACCTGGAGGGCTACCCGATTTATCGGTCTGGGATAATTACAGTAATCGGGGAATTCTTGAAAAAATTTCCTTTCTTGATCTGGATACAGGCAAGGCTATCCTGATCTATGCCAACAGCTACCTTGAAGCTGGTGAATTTCTGATTAGTATTGGACGTAGGCAGGACGGAATTACCATGCTGTACAAATCGGAACAGATTTCACCGGAGATGAGGGCATCTGTCGAACAGGTTCTCATGCGTTATGGCATGACAAGGTAACTTCAAATGCAAATTCTTAACGGAAAAACCAGGGTCCTCGGCATTATCGGCCACCCAGTCGAGCATTCCCTGTCACCCTTGCTGCAGAACGCTGCTTTGGACGCCAGTGATTTGAACTATGTGTATGTGCCTTTTAATGTTCACCCCGATGAACTTGGGTGCGCAGTAGCAGGTCTGCGCTCACTGGGGGTGGCAGGGTTCAATGTGACCATTCCACATAAAACAGCTGTTATCAATCACCTTGACCGTCTCGATAAATCTGCTGAATTGGCAGGTGCGGTAAATGTGGTTCATAACGATAGTGGACGCCTGATCGGTTACAACACTGACGGAGCGGGACTTTTGAAATCACTGGAAGAGGACCTGGCATTTGTTCCCGGTGATGACAGAATAATAATTATCGGGGCTGGTGGCGCTGCCCGTGGTGCAGTTGCCGCCCTGTGCAGTGGCGGGGCTTCCAGTATCGTGGTGGTTAATCGCAGTCAGGATAGGGCGCTGGAACTGACAAGGTCGCTCTGGTCACATTTTCCGCAAGTCGATTTTACTGTTGTCAGTACAGCTTATGAACTGATGCCTTTTCTAAGGGATTGTGTTCTGGTTTTGAATACCACCTCCCTTGGCATGCATAACGAAACCATCCCTTTCCTGAAGATAAGCGCTCTTCCTCCCACTGCAAAAGTTTATGACATGGTCTATACACCTGCTATTACTCCTTTTTTGCATGAGGCCATGGCAAAAGGGCATACATGTGCTAACGGATCGGGAATGCTGGTCGGGCAGGGGGAGTATGCATTTAAAATCTGGACAGGGAAAATACCTCCTCCTGGTTTAATGAAAAGCCTTTTCCCCTGTAGTTACAGTATCTAACAACAGCTTGACATACTCTGCCAATCCGCTTAGTATCCCACCACATCAATATTCAGGGGCGTATATGCAGTCAAGCAGGCTGGGCGAAATCCTGGTCAAAAACAATCTGATTTCCCGGGAGGAGTTATCCAAAGCACTCGAGGAGCAGAAAACCTCGGGAGGGCAACTTCGCCTAGGTTCCATTCTGATAAAGCACAACCTCATTAGTGAACTCGATTTAACTTCCTTTCTTTCGAAACAATATGGTGTTCCCACTGTAAACCTCGCTGATTACGACATCGATCCAGCTGTAACCAAAATCATCCAGTCAGATGTAGTCCAAAAATATCAATTAATACCTGTAAATAGAGCAGGTTCCACTCTTATCGTCGCTGTAAGCGATCCTTCCAATCTTTTTGCCATCGAAGACATCAAGTTCATGACCGGCTACAACGTCGAGATGGTCGTTGCCTCAGAAAGCGGCATCAAAGCCACCATCGACAAGTACTATGATCAATCGGCTTCTTTGGCTGACGTCATGAACGACCTTGATGTCGAGGATGTCGAGGTGGTCGGCGACGAAGATACCCTTGATGTCAATTCAATAGAGCGGGCTACTGAAGATGCGCCGGTTGTAAGAATGGTTAACGCCATCCTGCAGGATGCAATCAAGAAAAAAGCGAGTGATATTCATATAGAGCCTTATGAAAAACTCTTCAGAGTCCGGTATCGAATTGATGGTGTCTTGTATGAGGCCATGAAACCGCCGCTCAAGCTGAAGAACGCTATTACCTCACGCATCAAGATAATGGCTGAGCTTGATATTGCCGAACGTCGCCTGCCCCAGGACGGACGTATCAAAATAAAGTTAGGTGGCGGCAAAGACATGGACTTTCGTGTGTCGGTACTGCCAACCCTTTTCGGTGAAAAAATCTGTCTCCGTCTTTTGGACAAGAGTAATCTGCAGTTGGATATGACCAAGCTTGGATATGAGGAAGATGCGTTGGCTCATTTCAAGCGGGAGATCCACAAGCCATTCGGCATGGTGCTGGTAACCGGCCCAACTGGCAGCGGCAAGACTGTTTCTCTCTATTCTGCGCTTTCTGAACTCAACAAGGTGTCCGAGAACATTTCTACTGCCGAAGATCCCGTTGAATTCAACTTTGCAGGCATAAATCAGGTTCAGATGCATGAGGATATAGGTCTCAATTTTGCTGCTGCCCTGCGTTCTTTCCTGCGTCAGGACCCTGACATCATCATGATCGGCGAGATACGTGACTTCGAGACAGCTGAAATTGCTGTAAAAGCTGCCCTGACAGGCCATCTCGTGCTTTCCACTTTGCATACCAACGATGCACCGGCCACCATAAACCGTCTGCTCAACATGGGTGTGGAACCCTTTCTGGTCGCTTCGGCAGTCAATCTTATTACTGCCCAGCGCCTGGCACGTCGCAACTGCAGCGAATGCAAGGAACCCGAGGATATCCCGGTACAGGCGCTTATTGACGCGGGTGTTTCTCCTGACGAGGCACCCTCATATGTCTGCTATCGCGGTAAAGGCTGCTCTTTATGCAACAACACGGGCTATAAGGGCCGGGTCGGTTTTTATCAGGTCATGCCCATGCTTGAAGAGATTCGCGAACTTATTTTGAATGGAGCTAACACAGCTGAAATCAAGCGTGAATCAATGCGACTAGGAATAAAGTCGATGCGCCAATCGGGACTCACAAAGCTGAAGGAGGGAGTCACCTCTCTGGAAGAAGTCTTGAGGGTCACTGTTGCAGATGATTAGGAAGGAATTTCTTATATGGTAAACCTCCATCAGTTGCTTAAGATCCTTGTCGAAGCCGGCGGCTCCGATCTGCACCTTACCACCAATTCACCACCTCAGATCCGGGTGGACGGTAAACTGCATCCACTTGATTTTCCTCCCTTGAATCAGGTGGAAACGAAACAGCTGTGCTACAGTGTGCTTACCGACGCACAGAAACATAAGTTTGAGGAAGAGAATGAGCTTGACCTCTCTTTTGGAGTGAAGAGCCTGTCGCGTTTCAGGGGCAATGTTTTCATCCAGCGTGGCGCCGTCGCCGGTGTTTTTCGCGTCATTCCCTACAAAATCCTCTCATTTGAAGAACTGGCTCTGCCTCCAATTGTCCCCGAACTGGCCGCCAAGTCACGTGGTCTGATTCTCGTGACAGGTCCTACCGGCAGCGGTAAATCCACCACGTTGGCGTCGATCATTGATTACATCAATCTTAATCGTCATGATCATATTGTCACCATCGAAGATCCTATCGAATACCTGCATCCTCACAAGGGATGTCTGGTGAATCAGCGCGAGGTCGGTGCTGATACCAAGGGATTTAAAAACGCACTTAAATATGTTCTCCGGCAGGATCCTGATGTTGTTCTTGTTGGTGAGCTGCGCGATCTGGAAACCATAGAAGCAGCTCTGACACTTTCCGAAACAGGACATCTGTGCCTGGCTACCCTGCATACCAATTCCTGCGTTCAGACTATAAATCGTATTGTTGATGTGTTTCCTCCCTATCAGCAAACCCAGATCAGAGCTCAGCTTTCCTTTGTGCTTGAAGGAGTTATGTCTCAGATGCTCATTCCAAAGATGAACTCCAAAGGAAGAGCTTTAGCATTGGAGATCATGGTACCCAATCCGGCTATTCGCAATCTAATCCGCGAGGATAAGGTCCATCAGATATACTCCCAGATGCAGGTTGGCCAGGATAAATTCGGAATGCAGACAATGAATCAATCACTTTACTCTTTGTTTATGAAACGATACATTTCGTTGGAAGAGGCCTTGGGCAGGTCCCAGGATCCGGAAGAGCTTAAACAGATGCTCAGTAATCCTGCGGCGGGCATGCAGCGTCGTCCTCCGGGCCGTTAGCAGTTATTCCGCAGATTGTAACAGGATCAGTTTTATCCCCCGAGGAGAATGGTAATGCCTAAATATAACTGGGAAGCTCGCACAAAGGCAGGTGCTGCGCAAAAAGGTGTAATTGAAGCTGCCAGCGTTGAAATTGTTGAAGCCCAACTCAGAAAATTCGGCTTTTCCAATGTATCCATAAAAGAAGCGAGTAAAGGCTTTCAGATAAAGCTTCCTTCATTCGGAGGGGGTAAGGTCGAAACAAAAGAACTGGTTATTTTTACCAGGCAATTTGCCACCATGATTGATTCGGGCCTGCCTCTGGTGCAATGCCTCGAAATCCTTTCCAGCCAGCAGGAAAACAAGACCTTCAAGGATATCCTCTTCAAGGTAAAGGAGAGCGTTGAGAGTGGCTCCACCTTTGCAGATGCCCTTGCCAGGCACCCTAAGGCGTTTGACCAGCTTTTCGTGAACCTCGTCGCCGCTGGCGAAATCGGCGGTATTCTTGATACGATTCTGCAGAGATTGGCTGCTTACATAGAAAAAGCCCAGAAGTTGAAGAAACAGATCAAAGGTGCCATGGTCTATCCGATAACCATCATGTCCATTGCGGTTATTGTTGTCGGCGTCATTCTTGTTTTTGTTATTCCTACCTTTGCCAAAATGTTTGCTGATTTCGGTGGTGAACTTCCCGCTCCAACAAAGTTCGTCATTGCCCTCAGTAATTTCCTTTCAAGGTACATCATTGTAATTATCGCCGGTTTCTACGGACTAATATGGCTGATCAAAAGATATTATGCGACGCCGGTAGGGCGTAAGAATATCGATAGAATGGCCTTAAAGGCACCCATTGCCGGTCCCCTGATCAGAAAAGTTGCAGTAGCTAAATTTACCAGGACACTGGGAACCATGGTCAGTTCCGGAGTGCCGATAATGGACGGTCTTGAAATAGTGGCCAAAACAGCCGGAAACAAGATTGTTGAAGAGGCCATTTATGGTGTGCGCTCCGCCATTTCCGAAGGAAAAACAATGGCCGAACCTCTTGCAGCCTGTGGAGTGTTTCCTCCGATGGTGGTGCAGATGATTGCAGTCGGAGAAGCAACGGGCGCTATGGATGCAATGCTTAACAAGATTGCCGATTTTTATGATGACGAAGTCGATGATGCCGTCTCGGCTATGACTGCCATGATGGAGCCACTTTTAATGGTTTTCCTCGGCACAACGGTGGGTGGTCTGGTAGTGGCCATGTATTTGCCAATCTTCAAACTTGCAGGAGCTGTCGGCGGGTAGGGCATGAGACCTGAACGCAGGCTCAGCCTTTTTATATTTGCCAGGATCGTAGTTACCTTCCTGCTTCTGGCATCCACAATTGTTCTCAATCTTCAGGACCCTAAAGCCATTGACGACCTTACCTATTCAGGAATGGTCCGTTTAATGGCTTTTTCTTTCATGTTTTCAGTGGGTTCATACTTCTTCCTTAAACTTCAACAGTACCGTCACTTCGTTACCTACCTGCAGACAATATGGGATCTTCTTTTTGTAACTGTGCTGCTTCTTTTCACCGGAGGGGTTAGTAGTCCCTATTCGTTTCTGTATCTTCTTTCCATCATGATTGCAGGGGTTCTGCTAGGCCGACGTGAAGCCTTGTATACTGCTTCCCTCTGCGGAATCCTTTATGGTGCTATCATTGATTTCCAGTTTTTCGGTTTGCTGGCGCCTCTCGGTTTGAGCCAATCAGCAGCCACATCACTCGGTCCCCGTCATATTTTTTACAACATCTTCCTCAATTTGATTGGCTTCTACCTTACAGCTTTCATCACTGGATACCTTTCCGGAATGGCCCGGGAAAGCGAGGAAGCTCTTCGGGAAAAAACTGTTAACTATGATGAGCTTGAACGGCTGAATACAACCATTGTGGCCAATCTCGAAAGCGGTTTGATGACGATCACGTTAGAAAAGACCATTCGCGTATTCAATCGTTACGCCGAAGAATTGACCGGCAAGACTCAGGCCGAAGTATACGATATGCCGCTCAAGGATGTTTTTCCTGAGATGGCAGATATAGTTGAAGATTTGGATGCCGTTGCAAACGGAGAGTTCGAATGTCGCAGCTTTACTGACAGAACCATGATTCTTGGGTTTACTGCGGTTCCCTTCACGGATACTCAGGGCAATTGTGCTGGTGTTATTATTAACTTTAAAGATCTTACAGCACTTAAACGAATGGAAGAAGCTTTGAAGCGATCGGACAGGCTGGCTACTCTTGGAGAACTATCAGCCCGCATGGCCCATGAGATTCGCAATCCTCTTGCAGCCATGGGAGGTGCGGTACAACTATTGGCAGAGCATGGCTCTGTTGTGGATAGCAACCAACGCCTGCTGACTATTATCATGCGCGAAGCTGACCGGTTGAACGGCCTTATTTCCGATTTTCTGACATATGCCCGTCCTGCTTCTCCCCGCAGAGGACGCCTGGAACTTGCGGAATTGGTCGAAGATGTCAGAATCCTGGTTGAATCTGATCAACGTTTCGCAGAAATGACCATTGTAAATTCTGTTCCCGCCCATTTGACCGTGACAGCTGATCCAAACCAGTTGCGTCAAGTGCTGATCAATCTGCTGCACAATGCTGCCGATGCTGCCGAACAGACCGGCCGAGTTGAAATAAAGGCTTTCGTTCAGTTAATGGGTATTGATGGTCTCAAAAAAACTCCGACTGCAGTCATAACTGTCACCGATAATGGACCTGGTATGTCTGACGAATCCATGTCGCATCTTTTCGAGCCATTCTGGACTACCAAGCCCGAAGGAACGGGGTTAGGCCTTGCGATCATTTATCGCATCATTGAAGCACATGGAGGCACTATCAGGGTGGAATCACCGCCTGATGTCGGTTGCCGTTTTGTAATATCTCTTCCTGCCTGACATGAACATACCTCTCTCGTATAGTTTGCGGAACCTGCTCACCCGACGACTGACTACTTTTCTTACTGCATCCGGCATGGCCCTGGTGGTTTTTGTGTTCGCCTCGATTCTCATGCTTTCAGCCGGACTCGAAAAGACTCTTGTAGAGACGGGATCTGACGACAATGTGATTGTGACCCGCAAGGCTGCCAATTCTGAAGTGCAAAGCGGAGTTGAACGCCAACAGGCTGCCATTGTAGGAAGCCTGCCGAACATAGCCACAGGCAGTGATGGACAGCCCCTGACAGCCAAAGAGCTAGTGGTTTTGATTAGCCTCTCAAAACGTGGCACCGACAAGCCTGCCAACGTTGTTATCAGGGGTATTGACAGTGCGTCACTGCAATTGCGTCCACAGGTGCATCTTGTCGAAGGACGCATGCCCCGCCAAGGGTCGCGTGAGATCATGGCAGGCAGAAGCATTGCCACTCGTTTCAAGGGAGGCGGGATAGGAGAATCGCTTCACTTTGGTATGGCTGACTGGATTGTAGTTGGTATATTTGATGCCGGTGCCACAGGATTCAGTTCCGAAATCTGGGGTGATGCCTCCCAGTTGATGCAGGCTTTCCGCCGCCCCGTATACTCGTCGGTTACATTCAAGATGCGTAATGCGAGTGACTTTGTCAAAGTCAGGGATAAACTGGAGGGTGACCCACGCCTGACACTTGATGTACGACGCGAAACGCAGTATTACCGTGATCAGTCTGAAGCCATGGCGAAATTCCTGCGTATTCTTGGGATTTCACTTACAGTCATTTTTTCTATGGGCGCCGTTATTGGCGCCATGATCACTATGTATGCTGCTGTTGCCAACCGGGTAGGGGAGATCGGAACTTTGCGTGCACTTGGCTTCCAACGAGGCAGCATAATGATTTCCTTTCTGATGGAAGCTTTGTTTCTAGGTCTAATTGGAGGTATAGCCGGGCTTTTGCTTGCCTCCAGCATGCAACTGATAACCATTTCGACTATGAACTGGCAGACTTTTTCCGAACTGGCTTTTTCATTCACTCTCACTTTCAAAATCATGTACCAGTCCATCTTGTTTGCTCTTTTGATGGGTTTTACTGGTGGCGTAATTCCTGCTATTCGTGCCAGCAGACTAAAGATTGTGGATGCCTTGCGCAGCAGTTGATTATCTGAAGTATTCCTGGTAGTTCTTGTGGAAATTGAGTTTGGAGGCGGAGTGCAATTACTTAATGTTCTGAAGAGGCACATCATCCTGATTGCATTGTCAATCGCGTCAATCTTTCTGTATCTGATCGATTATTACATTCTTGGAAATGTTCGTGACATCGCTTCCAGCTTTATAGGTAATCTTGCATTTCTGCCTGTTTATGTAATATTTGTTACCTTGATGGTTGAACAAACCATGCGCGACCGCGAACACCAGACCATCATGCGCAAACTCAACATGGTGATTGGGGTCTTCTTCAGTGAGATCGGCAATACCCTCCTGAAAGAACTTGCTCTTTGTGTTGAATCGAAAGGTGACCTGCATGCCCAGCTACAGGTGAGTGGTCAATGGAGGGAAGCTGATTTCAAGCGGGCGCTGAACTGGCTCCAGTCGCATCACTTCAAGGTAGACGGCAGTGGATGTGATCTTCAACGGCTGAAAGAGTTGCTGGTCTCCAGGCGCAATTTTATGGTGGGACTCCTGGAAAATCAGAATCTGCTTGAACACGAAGAATTCACCGATCTTCTCTGGGCTGTATTTCACCTGATGGAGGAGTTGGATGCTCGAAAATCCTTTCAAAACATGCCGCAATCAGACATCGAACACATCAACGGTGATATTAATCGCGCTTTTGGTTATCTCTCCCGTGAATGGGTTCTTTATATGAAACACCTCCAACTGGATTACCCCTATCTGTTTTCCCTCGCCGTCCGTCTCAATCCGATGTTGTCACATCCCGATCCGCTGGTTTACTGATGCAACCGTACGCACAAAGCGTTGATGATGTTGCTCGCTCATGTGCTGTTTCTCCTGATTATGGTCTCGCCTCAGACGAAGCTACTCGCCGTCTAAGTAAACACGGAAAAAACCTGTTGATCGAAACAGGCGGCACAACATTCTGGAAGATCCTCTGGGAACAATTTACTTCCACAATGGTGCTTATGCTTCTTGCTGCAGCTATCCTCTCTCTGGTAATAGGCTCCATACGCGATGCCATATCCATAATGGCTATTGTTTTTCTTTTTGCTTTATTGGGATTTATCCAGGAATTTCGTGCAGAACGTGCCATGCGGGCTCTCACTAAAATGGCAGCACCCAATGTGCGAGTTCGCCGTGACGGCGAGGTGATAGAACTCCAGGCCAGCCAGCTTGTGCCCGGTGACATCGTACTGATTGAAGCTGGTAATGTAATACCTGCCGATTGTCGACTTTTCGAGGCGTTCTCGCTGAGTGTGCAGGAATCGCTGCTAACCGGAGAGGCCGATGCTGTCGAAAAGCAGATTTTTCCAGTATTTCAGGAAGGTGCGCCAATTGCTGACCAGACCAATATGATCTGGATGGGTACGGTGGTCACAACCGGACGGGGAGCTGCCATGGTGGTGGCAACCGGGATGCGAACTGAAATGGGGCGCATAGCAGGCATGCTCCAGTCGGTGCAAAATCAATGGACACCGCTGCAGAAGCGCCTCGACCGGTTGGGAAAGTTCCTGGCAGCACTGGCTGTGGCCGTTGCCATTCTTGTGTTTGGAGTTGGTGTCTGGCGAGGCGAACCGTTACGCGAAATGCTCCTGACCGCTGTAAGTCTTGCCGTGGCTGCCATCCCCGAAGGATTGCCGGCGGTTGTAACAATTACTCTTGCAATGGGCGCCCAACGCATGCTGAAGCAGCGTGCACTCATCCGCAGGCTCGCTGCTGTGGAAACCCTCGGCTCAGTTACAGTAATTTGTACGGATAAAACCGGCACATTGACAGAAAATCGCATGACTGTTACCCGCATGGTATCTGTTTCCCAATTGATGGGGAAGGCTGATGAGCCAACTGAAGTTGCGCGATTACGTGCCGTCTCGGTGTTGTGCAATGATGTAATGCTGCGGATAGAAAACGGCCAAAATATAGTGGTGGGCGATCCTACTGAAGCGGCACTCGTGCTTGAAGGTGCCGAGAATGGAATTTACCGCCAGGAACTGGAGACATTCTTTCCCCGAATAGCGGAAATTCCTTTCGACTCAGCCACCAAGCGCATGGTTACTATTCATGAAATTAGTAAAGAGGGATTGCTGCATCCGCTACTTGAGAAATGGAACGCACAGGCTGACGATCGCCTGATCATTGCCAAGGGAGCTTCCGATGCAATTCTTGCCATGTGCATCGAGGGTGAGGCCGTCCATGAACAAATTAATCGGAAAGTTGATCAGCTGGCATCGCAGGGAGAACGTGTCCTTGCCTTGGCATTTCGATTGATGCGCAACGTTGAATATGCCGATCCAGAAGAAAGCACACAACAGCTATCCCTTCTTGGCCTGGTCGCCATGATGGACCCACCGCGGCAAGAAGCGGGGGAAGCAGTGCATTGCTGCCTTAAGGCTGGTATCAGGCCGATCATGATCACAGGCGATCATCCTCTTACCGCCCAAACAATTGCTGCCCAGGTAGGTATCTTATCTCCAGGTGGGGTACTAACCGGTCCTGAACTAGACCAACTGGGGCTAAGGGGTATGACTGAAAGGGTACAAGATGTTTCAGTGTATTCACGGGTTTCGCCCGAGCATAAGTTGCAGATTATCCAGGCATTGCAGGATCGCAACGAGATTGTTGCAATGACTGGTGACGGCGTTAACGATGCTCCGGCACTGAAACGCGCCAGCATTGGCGTAGCCATGGGCATTACAGGTACTGATGTGGCTAAGGAATCCGCGGATATGGTGCTGCTCGATGATAACTTTGCCACCATAGTTTCGGCTGTAAAGGAAGGACGTACTATCTATGATAATCTTCTGAAATTTATCGAGTTTTCGGTTGCAGGCAATCTGGGTAAAATTCTGGCAGTGTTGCTGCTTCCCTTTCTAGGACTGCCAAATCCTCTGGCTCCGCTTCAGCTGCTCTGGCTTAACCTCCTGACGGACGGTCTGCTTGGCCTTGGTATGGGAATGGAGCGGTCTGAACCGGATGTGATGAGTCGTCCTCCGTTAGCGCCGAATTCACAAATTTTCGATCGTGCCATGCTTCGTCACACTGTCTTGACCGGCGGATTGATCGGCTTAACAACAATTCTGCTTGCCCGTCATTACTGGGGTAGCCACCCCTCCGGTACCTGGCAGACTGTTTTGTTTACCTCCCTCGCCTTTGCACAGATTGGCCAGGCCATGTCCCTGCGCTCGCGTAGATTTTCGTTCTTGCGTATGGGATTTTTCACCAATCCTCTGCTTTTGCTCATGGTATGTACTGTCGTGATCCTTCAGCTATTGGTGGTGTATTTGCCGGTAATGCAGCCATATTTCCACACAATGCCTCTTACACTGAATAATCTGGTATGGGTACTTGTACCAGGGATCGTGGTCTTTACGGTGCTCGAAATTGAAAAACTGATTTTACGGGAAGGCTGAAGGTACAAAGATTATTGACATGACATTGTTTTGAAGGTATCCCAAGAGCCGAAAATACCAGCCCAATGGAGGAAGATAGTATGGCGAGAGCAAGTGCCCGACACATTCTGGTGTCGACGCGAGAAGCGTGTGAAGATCTGAAAACAAAAATTGAGGCAGGAGCAGACTTTGCCGCTTGTGCCAAGGAACACTCCCAATGTCCATCCGGACGTCAGGGAGGCAATCTGGGCGAATTCGGTCCAGGTCAGATGGTCAAGGAATTTGATGAAGTGGTTTTTACCGGTGAGGTAGGCAAGGTGCATGGGCCTATTCAGACCCAATTTGGGTTTCATCTTGTGGAGATCCTGCAGCGCACTCCCTAACATCACAACGACATTGAAAACGGCGGGGTTACCCCGCCGTTTTTTAATCATCCTTCCTGATCCGCACCACCTGACTTACCCCGGGCATGGCCTCGATTTCATGATCATCAAGCGTCTCCGTATCACCAATTACACCGATAATAGTCCGGTTGGCTCCTGTTGATTGATGAAAATCAAAGTCCTGATTGATCAAATAGCCCTTGATCTGGTCAAGTGCTTCGTCCGGCGCGTGTTTCTTCATTATAATCAACATGAATGGTGTCTCTCCTGATCTTCTTCTTTATGCGATGTTATCCGCTCCAGGCGGCGCGATTCGTCAACCACCCTTTCAAATAGACGCACAATCGCTCCGTCGTCCAAAGGCCCCGGGTTATCTTCATTCATTCGGGCAAAAATACGCTTTTCCCGGGAAGGATCGAAAACCGGCAGGTTAAGCTCTTTTTTGAGATGCCCGATCTCAAGGGCCAGTCGGGCGCGTTCATTGAAGATGCGCAACAGCACATCGTCCAACAGATCGATACGCTTTCGGATTTCGTTGATGTCCAAAGAGTGCTCCATTAAAACTGTTTTTTGATGAAGGTATCTTTTCTGCCATTTATGTCATCACGCTCAAGATAGTCAATGGTGTAATGCAGGCCACGGGACTCTTTCCGCATTTGTGCACAGGAGACAATTAGTTCCGCCACGGTAACAATATTGCGAAGCTCGATCAGATCCGAGGTGACAATGAAATTCCAGTAATATTCTTCGATTTCGTCCTGGATCAGTTTAATACGCCGCATAGCGCGCGCCAAACGCTTGTCGGAGCGGACGATGCCGACATAGTTCCACATGCAGCGGCGCACTTCGTCCCAGTTCTGAGAGACCACAACCATTTCATCGCTGTTGGTAGCAGTACCCGAATCCCATTCAGGGGGTATTGGCCGATCCTTAGAGAGCACTTTTATGGCTTCGACTGAATGCTTGTAAGCCTGGCTCGCAAAGACGGCAGCCTCCAGCAATGAATTACTGGCAAGGCGATTGGCACCGTGCAATCCTGTGAAGGCCGTTTCGCCAATGGCATAAAGACCGGGTATATCAGTCTCGGCGTTAATATTGACCGCTACTCCTCCGCACAGGTAATGGGCGGCAGGTACCACCGGCAGCCATTCTTTGGTCATGTCGAGGTCAAAATCCATACAGGTCTGGTAGATGTTTGGAAAACGGCTGCGAACAAAATCTGCAGGTTCGTGGGTGATATCCAGATAGACGCAGTCATCACCGCTCGTTTTCATCTCGTTGTCGATTGCACGGGCCACGATGTCACGCGGGGCGAGATCTTTCAGTTTATGATATTTTTCCATGAATGCAGTTCCATCGCGGCGGCGCAGAATAGCTCCTTCGCCGCGTACTGCTTCGGAAATAAGAAATGACTTGGCATGTGGGTGAAACAGGGTGGTGGGGTGGAACTGCATGAATTCCATATTGGCAACGGTGGCACCGGCGCGATACGCCATGGCCACACCATCGCCTGACGCCACGTCAGGATTGCAGGTGTACAGGTAGACTTTGCCTGCTCCTCCACAAGCAAGAAGAGTTACCTTGGCGGAAAAAGTCCTTACCCGACCTCCGTCATTGATGTCAAGGGCATAGGCGCCCAGGCAGCGGTTATCATCACTCTTTTTAGCTACCTTTGCAGATGTGATTAGATCAATGGCAATATGGTGTTCGAAAATCTGTACATTGGGATGATTCCGGACCGCCTCGACCAGCGCGCGTTCGATCTCCCTGCCGGTGATGTCTTCTGCATGCAAGATGCGCCGGGCGCTGTGGCCACCTTCGCGGGTGAGGTCGTATGATTCGCCACTGGTAGTAAATTTGACGCCCCATTCAATAAGATTGCGAATTGTCTGAGGACCTTCTTCCACCACCATGCGTACCACGTCTTCATGACAGATGCCTGCTCCTGCCACCATGGTGTCTTCCACATGTGCATCAAACGAATCCTCTGCAGAGAATACGGAGGCGATGCCGCCTTGGGCGTATTTGGTAGCCGATTCAGTAATTTCACGTTTGGTTACAATGGCGACGCTGCCATGATTGGCTGCCTGAAGAGCGTAGGAGAGGCCGGCTATACCGCTGCCGATTACAAGAAAATCACTTTCAATGTGCATGGTGAGAGTCTCTTTCCCAAGTGAAGTGTATACAGAAAGCTAAGGATTATTGTCCCCTGAATGCTGTTTGTCAAGCGGAGAGCCGGTCCAGCCCCTGAGGGAAACAAAAATAGAGGAGTTATAAATAATTAAAAATTTAAATCAACCGCGCCTGCCGCCAAAAATGGAGCCTAGGACACCCCGAACGATTGCTCTTCCGACCTGACTGCCTACCGATCGTGCCGCGCTTTTGGCTAAAGCCTCCACAACACTTTCCCGCTTTCTGCCGCCTGCAGAACCTGACCCCCCTGCGAACATATCGCCCAACATCCCGCCAAGGCCGCCAAACCTGTCGGAAGTACGATCCTCGGTGGGTGACGTAAGGCTCTCCTGCAAGTGAGCTTCCTCCTGTGCTGTTGCCTGCCCCCTCCGGGCCTTGAGCTGCTCGTTGGCTGATTCACGGTCGATAGCCGTTTCATAGGCTCCAGCCACGAGGGATGACGCCATCAGCTGCCGGCGCAACTGGTCAGGGATGGGACCAACCGCCGCATGAGGAGGATAAATCAGGGCTCGTTCCACAACAGCGGGTCGTCCTTTATCATCCAGGCAGGAGACCAATGCTTCGCCAACACACAGGTTGGTGATCGCTGTTTGCTCATCAAGGTCAGGATTATCGTGCATTGTCGATGCTGCAGCCTTGACCCCTTTCATATCACGAGCAGAAAATGAACGCAGGGCATGCTGAACCCGGTTTCCCAGCTGGGAAAGCACTTTGTCCGGCACGTCGGCTGGGTTCTGGGTGACAAAAAAGATCCCGACTCCCTTGGAGCGTATCAAGCGCACTATTTGTTCGATTTTATCAACCAATCCGTCAGGAGCATCATTAAACAGCAGGTGTGCCTCATCGAAGAAAAAGACCAGCCTGGGTTTATCCAGGTCGCCAGCCTCCGGCAGGTTTTCGAACAGCTCCGAAAGCAGCCAAAGCAGGAGGGTCGCATAAACCTTAGGCGCTTGCATAAGCTTGTCTGCTGAAAGAATATTAATGACCCCTTTGCCCTGATCGGTCTGCAGGAGATCATTTATATTCAGCATCGGTTCACCGAATAGTTTCTCTCCCCCCTGGCCTTCAAGGGCTAACAGGCTGCGTTGAATCGCGCCCACGCTTGCTGCTGAGATATTGCCGTATTCAGTCGTAAAGTTTTTTGCGTTGTCACCTACAAACTGGAGCATCGCTCGCAGGTCTTTCATGTCCAGAAGCAGAAGACCGTTGTCATCAGCCACTTTGAATACCAGGTTGAGCACTCCCGCCTGTGTTTCATTCAATTCAAGCATCCTCGACAGCAGTAGAGGACCGAGATCGGAGATAGTGGCGCGTAGTGGATGACCATTTTGATCAAACACATCCCAGAATATCACCGGATAGGCTTGATAAGCATGACCAGAGAGACCCAACTGCTCAACGCGCTCCTGCACTTTTGCATTGCCTCCGCCTGGTTGGGAGATCCCTGACAAATCCCCCTTTACATCGGACATGAAACAGGGCACTCCGATTGACGAAAACAGCTCCGCCAGGGTTTGCAGGGTCACAGTCTTACCGGTTCCGGTGGCTCCAGTAATAAGGCCATGGCGATTTGCCATGTTGGAAAGAAGTGCCAGTTCAGTCTGATTGTTTTTAGCAAAGGCTAGTTGGATGGTCATTGTGTCCTATTCCTCCCTTACGTGTTTCTGCATCAGAAATTTAAACCTGAGCGGGGATTCAACTACAATTGAATAATAACATTATTACCTGTGAACTATTATCATTACAATATTCTAAAAGGATTTATCTTAATTTCGGGGGTACAGGTTGATTGTTTTCAATACCGGGAATGTGTATAGTTGCCCGTACAATACTGTTTATTCCACCGTGGCGAGATAAAACATGGATAGCAAAACAGAAAATCAGGCAGCACACAATCAAGTGGTTCAGCTCACCAAGCGGGCGAGTCAGTTGCTCAAAAATCGTAATTATGCCGAAGCACGTACCTCGTTCGAGGAAGCCTTGGAACTGGCTCCTGATGATCCTTATATTCTTACGGGAATTGGTGATGCTCTGAGGCAGCAAAAAAGCTTTTCTGGCGCAACCGTTCATTATCGACGGGTGCTTGAGATAGACCCCAAAAATGTGTTCGCTTTGCGCGGTTTGGGGGATGCTCTGCGTGGGCAACGGCTATATCTGGAAGCCATCAGTTGCTGGAAAAAGTATCTCCAGTTGCGCAATCATCGCGATATTTTCGTACTCACACGCATTGCAGACAGTTACAAGACAGTGAACGACGATGAAAGCTCATTGATCTACTATAAAAAAGCACTGGCACTTGATGGATGCGATCGGTATGCGTTGATGGGACTTGCTGATCTTTATCACAAGAAGGGTCAAGCTGCATCCGCTGTCGAACATTATGAAAAGGCGTTAGCAAATGGAGTTACATTAATTAATGTGCTGACCATTGTGGCCAAATTGCATTGGAGTTTGGGAAACCATGAGCAGGCAAAGCTTTATTTTGACAAAACCCTTTCCCGTGATCCGGATAACTCCTACGCTCTTTATGGATTGGGTAACTATTTTCGTTGGAAATGCGATTATAGGAAGGCCATTGCGGTATGGGAAAAAATTCTGGAGAAAAACAGCGGGACAGTAAATCTAATGACCCGTATAGGCGACGCCTATCGAAATCTCGGTGAATTTGATGCCGCGGAACGAGCTTTTAGAAAAAATCTGGATATCGCATATGATAAATTCACGATGGTGGGAATATTGAAATTGTACTGCCTCCAGGGCAGGCTTGAAGAGGCATGTGGCTGCTATGATGAACTTTTGCGGCATGAAGGGGAAGACAATCGGTTTCTTGATGATGTAGTAGCATTGCTTATAAAGCACAAAACCCACGATCGTGCACTTCATCTATTACGGCATGCTGTGCAGCAACATGGAATATCTTCACTTGTCGGTCAGGTTGCTGCCGAAAGGATTAAAAACTTGGAAATCATGGCTTTGGAAAGGAAGTAGTAACCATTTCACAGCATGTAAGCCGGCGAGTGCCCCTCTTGCCAATAGGGGGGACTCGCCGTTTTTTTGCTATTCAGCCATTTCTATTTTTAATTTGCCATCCTCCACATCCACTCTAAGCGTGCTGCCATCAACAACATTTCCCGCAATAATCGCCCGCGCTACCTTGGTTTCAAGCTCGCGCTGAATATAACGCTTAAGAGGGCGTGCGCCATAGACCGGATCATAGCCGGATTCAGCTATGAATCGCAAGGCAGCATCAGATATATCCAAACTGATGCGTCGGTCCCTGAGTCTGATACTAAGCTGCTCTGCCAGCATTTTTGTAATGCTGACGATCTCCTCAAGGTGGAGTGGTTTAAACAGGACTATGTCGTCTACTCTGTTGAGGAATTCCGGGCGAAAACTGCTCCTCAGTTCACGCATCACGTTATGACGGGCCTCTTCACGGATGTCTCCGGCCGGGGTGATTCCTTCAATTAAAAAAGGAGCACCGATATTGGAGGTCATAATAATGACAGTATTCTTAAAATCGACGGTGCGTCCCTGACTATCCGTGACCCGGCCATCGTCAAGAATCTGCAACAGAATGTTGAAGACATCCTGATGAGCCTTTTCTATCTCGTCAAAGAGCAGCACGCAATACGGCTTGCGGCGTACAGCTTCAGTCAGTTGTCCCCCCTCTTCGTAACCAACATAGCCGGGAGGAGCGCCGATCAGGCGCGATACTGCGAATTTCTCCATGTATTCCGACATGTCGATACGCACCATGTTTTCTTCTGAATCGAACAGTGCCTCGGCGAGCGTCCTTGCCAGCTCAGTTTTTCCAACACCGGTTGGCCCCAGGAAAATAAATGAGCCGATCGGCCTGCGTGGGTCCTTGAGCCCGGACCGTGCCCGCAGAACAGCATCGGAAACCAGTTGGACCGCCTCATCCTGACCGACAACCCGCTGATGGAGGATGCTCTCCAATCGCAACAGCTTTTCCCTTTCACCCTCCACCAGGCGTGTGATAGGTATGCCGGTCCAATGGGCTACGATTTCGGCGATCTCATCTTCAGTAACCTCCTCACGCAGAAGTTTCTGATCTCCCTGATTTTTAACGAGAGAATCCTCTTCATTTTTCAGTGCTGTTTCCAGCCCGGGCAATTCCGAATATTTCAGACGTGAAGCTTGCTCCAGGTTGTAGGACCGTTCGGCCTGCTCAATATCCCGGCGTGTCTTCTCAATCTGTTCGCGTAACCCCTGCACACGCTGTATGGCCAATTTTTCGGAATCGTACCGGGCACGCATCAGCGTTGCTTTTTCACGGTCTTCGGCTAGTTCCTTGCGTAAAGCTTCAAGGCGCTCGATGCTGGCCGTATCTTTTTCTTTCCTGAGGGCTGTCTCTTCTATCTCCAACTGCATGACACGGCGGCTGATAGTGTCTAATTCTGATGGTAGAGAATCGATTTCGGTGCGCAACATTGCACATGCTTCGTCCACCAGATCGATAGCCTTGTCAGGCAGAAAACGATCCGTAATATAGCGGTTGGAAAGGGTGGCAGCGGCTACAAGTGCATTATCCTGAATCTTTATGCCATGGTGCACCTCGAACCGCTCCCGCAGGCCGCGCAGAATCGAAATGGTGTCTTCCACGCTCGGTTGCTCCACCAGAACCGGTTGAAAACGGCGCTCCAGAGCGGCATCCTTTTCAATATGCTTGCGATATTCATCCAGTGTCGTGGCGCCAATGCAGTGCAGTTCACCTCTAGCCAGCATCGGCTTGAGCATGTTGCCTGCATCCATAGAGCCTTCGGCCTTACCGGCGCCAACAATGGTATGCAGTTCGTCAATAAAAAGAAGGATGCGTCCTTCAGCCTCCTTGACCTCATTGAGCACAGCCTTGAGCCGTTCTTCGAATTCACCGCGGTATTTGGCACCGGCTATGAGCGCACCCATATCAAGAGCGAAGATGGTCTTGTTGTGCAGGCCTTCGGGAACGTCGCCGCGAACGATACGCTGGGCAAGCCCCTCCACAATGGCTGTCTTGCCAACGCCAGGTTCACCGATTAAAACCGGATTGTTCTTGGTCTTACGAGATAGTATCCTTATGGTCCGGCGGATATCATCATCCCGTCCTATGACTGGGTCGAGTTTGTCATTTTTTGCAAGCTTGACCAGATCTCGACCATATTTTTCCAAAGCCTCATAACTTACTTCAGGGTTGGCAGATGTTACTCTTTGATTGCCACGTACATCGGTGAGAGTGGCCAGAAATTTTTCCCGATCTATTCCGGCCTGCTTTAATATTTTTCCGGATGGGAATTTGTCACCTTCCGCCATTAAAGCGATCAAGAGGTGCTCAACGGAAACATATTCATCCTTGAGTCGCTTGGCCTCCTGTTCGGCTGCTACAAGGATCCGTGAAAGTCGCTGAGAGATGACAATTTTACCCGGTTCGATGCCTGGTCCTGAAACATGGGGCCTCCGATTAAGATCTGCCTCAATATCCTTTTTTATATGTTCCGATCGGATATTCATGCGTTCCAGCAGACGCGGAACAAGGCCATCCGTCTGGTCTAGCAGGGCCCACAGCAGGTGCTCTCCATCTACCTCAATGTGGCCATGGGTTACAGCTTTATTCTGTGCCTCGGCCAATGCTTCCTGTGACTTTTGAGTAAGTTTGTTGAAGTCCATGAGCTACTTCCCTTAAACGGTAAATTATTCTTCTGTTTATTGAGGTAAACACTGCAAGGTTGAAAGTCAAGAAGGAGAGGGGGGATTAAAATACCTGCTGTTCACTCAGCAGAAACCCATCCACTGATCTGACAAAATTGATTTTGTTTGCGCAGACGTTATCATCTATGTTTAATTTGTCTCAAGTCACGGTTTGAGGAGTGGTTATGCTGAATCGTCGTACATGTGGAATCCTGCTGCACCCAACGTCGTTACCTGGACCTGGTGGTATCGGCTCACTCGGATCGGATGCCAGACATTTCATTGATTTGATGGCCTCGATGGGCATGTCCTGCTGGCAAGTACTGCCTCTGACACCGCCAGGTTGCGGTAATTCGCCCTATTCGGCTTTTTCCGCTTTTGCCGGCAATCCGCTCCTGATCAATCTTGAAGAAATCATCAAAGAAGGAGATCTTCCTGCTACATTCAAGACGCCACTTTTTCCGGAGGTGCAGGTTGACTTCAGCGCTGTAACCAATTTCAAGCTGGCCGCATTGCGCTCTGCGTCAGAAGCTTTTTTTGCAGCTGGTCAAACTGCTCGCATGGAAGAATTCTGGCACTTCTGTGACACTACCAGTTGGCTGCATAATTATGCCCTTTTCATGTCACTTAAAAAACGTTACCAAGGGTTGACCTGGAATCAGTGGCCAACTAGTATTGCTTTGCTTAAGCCCGGAGCCTATGAGAGAGCTTCGGAAGAACTGGGCCCGGAAATTGGCTTTCATAAATACGTACAATGGCAGTTTGCCCGCCAATGGAGAGCGTTGCGTAACTATGCTGCACATCGTGGAATAGCACTTATTGGCGATATACCAATTTTTGTAGCTTATGATTCAGCGGATGTCTGGTGCAACCGCGACATATTTCTATTGGATTCCAAAGGAAAACCTGAGGTTGTTGCGGGTGTGCCACCGGATTATTTCAGTGTCACAGGGCAATTATGGGGTAACCCGCTATATAACTGGGACCTGCTTCAACAGCAGGGGTACTGTTGGTGGATTGAACGATTCAGGAATCTCTTTTCTCAGTTTGATGTCATTCGCATTGATCACTTCCGCGGGTTTGCAGCCGCCTGGCATGTGCCGGCGGATGAGTTGACTGCTGTAAACGGCACATGGGTTAATGGACCGGGCCAGAATTTTTTTAATGCAATGCATAATGTCCTTGGTGACCTCCCCATTATCGCCGAGGACCTTGGGCTGATTACCCCTGACGTCGTTCAACTTTTGGATAATTGCGGATATCCAGGAATGAAAATACTTCAATTTGCATTTGATTCCGGGTCAGACAATCCATATCTGCCCCATAATTACATCCGCAAAAGTGTTGTTTATACCGGTACCCATGACAATACTACTACCTTGGGATGGTTTGAAAGTCTTGCTCCCACCCAACAGCACGAGGTGTTGGAGTACATTGGTTGCAGCAGTAGAGACCTTGTTAATGGCATGTTGCGAACGGCCCTGATTTCGGTGGCAAATACTGCAATTATTCCTTTTCAGGATCTTCTCGGTCTTCCCGGAAATGCCCGTATGAATACACCTGGAACCGCAGAAGGGAACTGGGGTTGGCGTTTCCAGTGGGGCATTGTACCACGGCACCTGGGCTTTTCTTTGCGAGAGATGATCGAACGATATGGCCGGTTCAAACCCCAAGACGCCTAAATTACTTGACAAACAACAGCTATTGAATATACTTGCTTGCTTTGATTTGATTTGATGTACGCGAAGCCCTCATAGAGGCTATGGACTGACTTTATGAAACTATCAGTTGAGCGCATCCAGGAAAAAACCCAGACCCTTCACGCTGAAGAACCGGTCGCATCATTTCCCGTGCTTTCCGGGATGCAGGCTGAAGGTGAATGTGTATTTACGGGTCCTGTGACTTACGATATTAATGCCGCACGTGAATATGACCATTTACGGGTGACTGGTCGGGTGTCTGTACCTTTGACGCTTACCTGTTCACGTTGTCTTGCTGATTATGCAACCGCTGTCGACTCATCTTTCACTATTATGTACCGTCGAGGTACACCAGAAGAGGTTGCAGCTGAAGAAGAAACTGAACTGACCGAGCAGGATCTCATTTCGGTGACATATAGCGGGGATGAAATTGATCTGTCCCATGAAATTGAGGAGCAGGTAGCAATGGAAGTGCCGCTTAAACCGCTGTGTTCGGAAAATTGCAAGGGACTATGCCCTACCTGTGGTGTCGATCATAACCAGGGCACCTGTGACTGTTCGCTCACCCCTGTAAATTTTAAATTCAGTGCACTTAAAGATTTTAAAGTTAATAAATAAACATCGATAACAACATGGTGGCGGCCTGGCCGTTTCACCGGAAAAAAGGAGATACATCATGGCAGTACCTAAGAAAAAGACATCCAAATCACGTAAAAACATGAGAAGAGCCCACGATTTCCTTACTACACAGTCCGTCTCGGTTTGCCCCCAGTGCAAATCCCCCAAGTTACCCCATCGCGTCTGCCCCAGTTGCGGTACCTATAAAGGCAAAGAAGTTCTTGATCTCACCAAAGCACAATAAAAGCTGTTTTTTGTGTCTGTGATACAGCCTGGATCTATGAGAGTAGCAGTTGATGCAATGGGTGGCGACAACGCCCCGGCTATCGAGGTTGGTGGTGCTGTCGCTGCTTGTCGTGAGTTCGGTATTTCCGTAACATTGGTTGGGGACCGGACACGCCTTGAGGAAGAGCTTGCCAAACATGCATGTGCTGGACTGGATATAGACATTTATCACGCCAGTGAAGTTGTCGGAATGCATGATTCCGCATCAGATGCCGTGAGGAAAAAAAAGAACTCTTCAGTCAGGCTGGCTTTTGAACTGGTCAAAGAAGGCAAGGCGTGCGCCGCTGTAAGTGCCGGTAATTCCGGAGCCACCATGGCAGCCGGAATGTTTGTCCTCAAGCGAATCAAAGGTATCGAACGTCCTGCAATTGCACAAATTTTTCCCACCCTTAAAGGTCAGACGCTCGTTCTGGATGTTGGCGGCAATGTAGATTGCAAGCCGCTTCACCTGGTGCAGTTTGCCATAATGGGTGAAGTCTATGCCCGCTATGCCATGGGGATTACTTCGCCATCCGTTGGTTTGCTGTCAAATGGAGAGGAAGATTCCAAAGGGAATGAACTGACCCGTGAAACAAACAGCATACTCAGGAATGCTTCAATCAATTATTCCGGTTATGTTGAAGGGCGTGATATCTTCAAAGGTACGGTAGAAGTGGTTGTGTGTGATGGTTTTGTCGGCAATGTGGTTCTCAAATCTTCAGAAGGCCTCGCTGACGCTGCCGGTCATATGCTAAAGGATGAAATTTTGAAAAGTTGGGTTTCCAAACTCGGCTATCTATTTGTCCGTGGTGCTTTTTCACGATTTAAAAAAATAGTGGATTATGCGGAGTACGGCGGAGCACCTCTTCTCGGCATCAATGGAGTCGGCATGATTTGTCATGGTGGTTCAAACATCAAAGCCATCAAAAACGCCATCCGTTTCGCCCACGAATACGCTAAAAGTGGAGTAACCGAGCATGTGGCCGAAAAACTTTCTGAAAACACCTCTGTTTTTGTGCAACGTGACACCCCCAGATCCCAGGCGGCCGCATAATGAATTCTGTACTGCTTAGATCGAAAATTACCGGCACTGGATCTGCACTGCCTGATACCATTCTTACCAATGCTGATCTGGAAAAAATGGTTGAGACAAACGATGAGTGGATTACCAGCAGGACCGGCATCCGGCAACGCCGGATTGCAAAAGAGGGTGAGTTTACTTCGACTTTTGCCGTTGCTGCATCGCGACGTGCGATGGATATGGCAGGCGTTTCCGCTGACCAGATTGACTTGATCATATTGGGAACCATCACCCCTGATTTCCCTTTTCCTGCTACTGCCTGTATCGTCCAGCGTGAAATCGGGGCCTGTAATGCTGTTGCTTTTGATGTTTCTGCAGCCTGTTCAGGTTTTATTTATGGACTATCAATCGCCGATAACTATATTCGCACCGGTGCTGCTAAAAAAGTTCTTGTAATCGGTGCCGAGGTTTTATCGCGGATTATAGACTGGTCCGATCGTAATACGTGCATTCTTTTCGGTGACGGAGCTGGTGCCGCGGTTGTTGAGGTATGCGACGGTGAAAAAGGCATCCTTTCAAGTCACATCTTTAGTAACGGATCCTACTGGGACATGCTCTACCAGCCTGGCTGCGGAAGCAGAAACCCGGCCAGCAACAACCGCACCATAGATGAGGGTCTTTTTTACCTTAAAATGGAAGGCAATGACGTATTCAAACATGCGGTTCGATGTATGGATGAAGCTGCATCAACAGCCCTTACTGCCAACAATATGACCCCTGCAGATATTTCCTTGTTCATCCCCCATCAAGCCAACCGCCGTATTATTGATGCAACAGCCAAACGCCTTGGCTTGCCGCAGGAAAAAGTTTTTGTGAATCTGCATAAGTATGGAAACACATCAGCAGCTTCAATTCCCATTGCCTTGGATGAGGCAAATCGAGAACATCGTATGCACGCCGGGGACGTTGTGTTGTTGGATGCTTTTGGTGGTGGATTCACCTACGGTTCCATATTGATGCGGTGGTAGTCTCTTTGGGCCGAATACTGCATAATAAGGAGTGACCGTGAGCAGGACAGCATTTATATTTCCCGGGCAGGGTTCTCAATATCCAGGCATGGGGAAGGAATTAGCCGCAACTTTCCCGGTTGCGCGTCAAGTTTTTGAAGAAGCTGATGACGCACTGGGCATGAAACTTTCTTCCCTCTGTTTTACGGGTAGTGAAGAGGAACTCAAACTTACAGCAAACACTCAGCCAGCCATTCTTACAGCAAGTATCGCCGTACTGAGAGTTGTTGAGCAGGAAACCGGACTTGAGCCTTCCTGCCTTGCCGGGCATTCCTTGGGCGAATATTCTGCATTGGTCTCTTCCGGCGTTTTATCTTTTGCCGATGCGGTTCGCACTGTTCGCGCACGTGGTACTTTCATGCAGGAAGCGGTGCCGGTTGGCACAGGAACCATGGCTGCCATGTTGAGTATTGAACCCGATGTACTGGAAGACATCTGCCAGGAAGCAGCTCATGGGGAAGTAGTTTCGCCAGCCAACTTCAATTCTCCTGGTCAAATAGTAATTGCTGGGCATACTACGGCAGTAAATCGTGCGATAGAGATTGCCAAGGCACGAGGCTTTAGAAAAACTATGCTGCTTCCTGTCAGCGCTCCTTTCCATTGCGCCTTGATGAAGCCAGCTGCCGATCGTTTATCAAAAGTACTTGATTCTATTGAATTATCCACCATGAAATTGCCGGTTGTTGCAAATGCTGACGCTGCGGCAAATAGTGACGGAAATCGTGTAAAATCACTTCTTGTCACTCAGGTTTGCGCACCGGTTCTTTGGGAACAGTCAGTTGCCGCCATGGTCACTAATGGAGTCACATCTTTCGTGGAAGTGGGACCTGGCAAAGTACTGAGTGGTTTGGTGAAAAGAATAACCAAAGAAGTATCCATAATGAATATCGAAGATGTCGCCGGTATCAAGTCAGTCGGAGAACGAGCATGATTCTTGAAGGTCAAGTCGCTCTGGTAACAGGGGCATCCCGTGGCATCGGCCGGGCAATAGCCTTGAAACTGGCAGGAGAGGGCGCATTCGTTGTCGCCACGGCGACATCAGAGACTGGTGCGCTTGCTACGGTAGAGGCAATTACGGCCCAGAATGGAACAGCGCGCGCAGTAAAGCTTGATGTTGTCAATGCGGCAGAAGTTGAGTCGCTTGTTAAGGCGGTCATCGCCGATCATGGTCGCCTCGATATCCTGGTCAATAACGCAGGAATCACCAAAGACGGTCTTCTCATGCGCATGAAAGAGGATGATTGGGATGCCGTGCTCGATACCAATCTTAAAGGCGCATTTCTTTGCACTCGTGAAGCTTCGAAAGTCATGACAAAATCGCGTTATGGCCGGATTGTCAACATCAGTTCGGTTGTGGGCGAAATGGGCAATCCTGGGCAGGCGAACTACTGTGCGAGTAAGGCAGGCATGTTCGGTATGACTAAATCAGCGGCTCGTGAACTTGCTAAACGTAATATAACAGTCAATGCTGTTGCTCCCGGATTTATCGAGACAGATATGACTTCTGAGCTGTCTGAAAAAGTTCGTGAATCGCTAATGCAGCAGATTCCTCTGGAGCGCCTTGGCTCTGCCGATGATATTGCCAATGCAGTCTTTTTCCTTGTGTCACCATCTTCTTCGTACATCACCGGGCATGTTCTCTCGGTCAATGGCGGCATGTACATGTGATTTGTCAAACTAAAATAAGATTGACTTTTAGCAGTTTCATAGCTAATCAAGCAGGTGTATTTCAACTAAAAAACAACCTGAACAAGGTTACATCACACGGAGGTGAAAGATGTCTGACATTGCAAAACGCGTAAAAGAAATCGTTGCTGAACAGTTAGGTGTTGAAGAAGCACAGGTAGTACCCGAAGCTTCCTTTATGGATGATCTGGGCGCCGACTCTCTCGACACAGTTGAATTGGTAATGGCTCTCGAAGAAGAGTTCGACATCGAGATTCCTGATGAGGATGCCGAAAAAATTCAATCCGTTAATGATGCAATCGAATACATTACCGAGCACAGCTGAAAACCAACATGATGTAGGTATGGAGGAGGGGAGCCGACTCCCCTCTTTCTGTTTAAGCTTTTAATGTAACGAACAGTTTTACACCGGGAGTCATACAACATGAGAAGAGTCGTTATTACAGGCGTCGGTGCAGTATCGCCCCTCGGAACAGGTAACGCAGCCAACTGGGACGCGCTGATCAGCGGCACCTCTGGTATTGGACGGATAACCCGTTTTGACGCTTCTGATATGCCTGTCAAAATTGCCGGTGAGGTTAAAGGTTTTAATGCCGAAGACTTCATCGAGAAAAAAGAGATCAAAAAAATGGATCTCTTCATCCAGTATTCCTTGGGTGCTGCTCATTTTGCCATGGAAGATTCAGGATTGATCATTGATGAAACAAACGCTGAGCGTGTAGGTGTTCTGGTAGGCGCCGGTTTAGGCGGCTTGCCGGCCATTGAACGCTATCACCTGTCCCTGCAGGAAGGTGGCTACAAGAAAATTTCTCCTTTCTTCATCCCCATGCTTATCATCAACCTGGCTCCTGGTCATATTTCCATCAAATATGGAGCCAAGGGACCCAACATTTCTTCGGTTTCCGCCTGCGCTACAGCTACTCATTCCATTGGTGATGCCTATCATATTATTAAGCGCGGAGACGCCGATGCAATGATTGCTGGCGGCACGGAATCAACCATAACCCCCCTTGGTATAGGCGGGTTCTCCGTCATGAAGGCTCTCTCCGATCGTAATGATTCACCTGAATCAGCTTCCCGGCCATTTGACAAAAACCGAGATGGGTTTGTAATGGGGGAGGGTGCTGGCATTGTCGTGCTGGAAGAATATGAGGCAGCCAAAGCTCGTGGCGCAAAAATTTATGGAGAGATCGTTGGTTATGGTTTGACTGGTGATGCCTATCATCTGACATCCCCGGCTCCTGGTGGAGAAGGTGCTGCCCGCTGCATGAAGATGACTCTCAAGAATGCCGGTGTGAATCCTGAATCTGTCGCTTACATTAATGCACATGGAACCTCAACGCCTTTGGGTGACATGTACGAGACGATGGCTATAAAAACAGTTTTTGGTGAGCATGCCAAGAAGCTGATGGTTTCATCGACGAAATCCATGACTGGACATCTTCTTGGTGCCGCAGGCGGTGTCGAGGCTGTTTTCACGCTTATGGCCATGAACAATAATGTTGTTCCGCCGACCATCAACTATGGAGAGCCTGATCCGGATTGCGATCTGGATTATGTTCCCAATACCGCACGTGATGCAAAAATCGAGTACGCCATGAGCAATAATTTTGGGTTCGGTGGTACCAACGCTACGCTGCTGTTTAAAAAAATATAGCTTTCGGAGTTTAAAATGTTAGTGATTGGCAGCGATCATGGTGGTCTCAACCTTAAAACGGCCCTTATCAGTTATCTTGGCCGCCGTGGCATAGAGGTGCATGACGCAGGCACAAATAACGATGCATCCGTTGACTACCCCACATATGGTCTCAAGGTTGCTGAGGAAGTCATTTCCGGTGAATCTGAACTGGGTGTATTGATTTGTGGAACCGGTATCGGCATGTCTATCGCGGCCAACAAGATCCCCGGTATTCGTGCCGCATTGGTAACTGATGTCTTTATGGCCCGCATGGCTAAAGAACACAATAATGCAAATATACTTGTGCTGGGTGGTCGTGTGCTCGATGAACAGAAGGCCTGTGACCTGGTAGGTGCATGGCTGGATGCCACTTTTGAAGGTGGTCGCCATCAAGGAAGACTTGATCTGATTACAGAAATTGAAAAGAACTATTGTAAATAAGTTTTTTTGTCAGGATTTTACGAGCGGGACTTTCATAAGTCCCGCTTCGCATTTGTAGAGCATGTATACGAAATTCTTTCATAAGGAGTTGTTGCCACATGACTATACTTTCTCAATTTGATCCGGAAATTGCAGCATCCATACAACTCGAAACCGAACGACAGGAATACAATCTGGAACTGATCGCTTCTGAAAATTTCGTGTCAGAAGCAGTAATGGAAGCTCAGGGTTCAATTCTAACGAACAAATATGCTGAAGGTTATCCAGGCAAGCGCTATTACGGCGGTTGCCACCACGTGGATGTTGTCGAACAGCTGGCCATCGACAGGGCAAAAGAACTTTTCGGTGCAGAACATGCCAATGTTCAGCCCCACTCCGGTTCTCAGGCCAACATGGCTGTATATTTTGCTGCCTGTAAGCCAGGTGACACCATTCTTGGCATGAATCTTAGCCACGGTGGACATTTGACCCACGGCAGTCCTGTCAACTTTTCCGGCCGTTTTTTCAATATTGTACCTTATGGAGTTTCTCCTGAAACTCAAACTATCGATTATGCTGAGGTAGAGCGCCTTGCAAGCGAGCACAAGCCGAAAATGATCGTTGTCGGCGCCTCAGCCTATCCCCGCACAATTGACTTTGCAGCATTCCGTACAATAGCTGACAAAGTGGGTGCGGTTGTCATGGTAGATATGGCACATATTGCTGGCCTGGTAGCCGCAGGAGTTCATCCCAGTCCCGTCCCCTATGCCGAATATGTCACCACTACTACCCATAAAACCCTGCGTGGCCCGCGTGGTGGCATGATTTTGTGTCGTGAGGAGCTTGCCAAGGGAATCAATTCCCAGATTTTTCCTGGGATCCAGGGTGGGCCGCTCATGCACGTTATTGCTGCTAAAGCGGTCGCATTTAAAGAGGCGCTGCAGCCTGAGTTCAAAAGTTATCAACAGCAGATTGTCAAAAATGCCAAGGCGTTATCAGAAGCATTAATGAGCCGAGGATTCAAACTGACAAGCGGCGGCACGGATAACCATCTCATGCTGGTAGATTTTTCCGGCACCGACACAACGGGTAAAGCAGCAGAAGAAGCATTGGACAAAGCGGGTATTACGGTCAACAAAAACACCGTGCCCTTTGAAACCCGCTCACCTTTTGTCACTTCTGGTATCCGTATCGGAACACCAGCTTGTACATCCCATGGCCTTAAAGAAACCGAAATGGACCAGGTGGCAGGCTTTATTGCCGATGCTGTTGCCAACATCGGCAATGATCAGAAGCTGGAAGCAATCAAGTCACAGGTAAACCAATTGATGAAACGCTTCCCGCTCTACGCACAGCGTCTGATTTGAGTCTCCAACATATTTGCAAAACATGCGGCGCTGTCGGTCACACCGGCAGCGCCGTATTTTATTCACGCTCTCCGCAGTTTCGTCTTTCTTGACTTTTCGCCACTATTTTAGCTACTATGCGCGTCTTATGAAAAAGATAACCAGACAGATAAAAATAGGTACTGTACGCATCGGTGGTGATGCACCTTGTGCTGTACAGTCCATGTGCTCCACAGACACTCGAAATATATCCGCTACTTTGACACAGATACAGGGACTCGCTGTCGGTGGCTGCGAGATAATTCGTTGTGCTGTACCGGACATGGATGCAGCTGTTACACTAAGTAAAATCAAAAACGAGAGTCCCATACCGGTTATTGCTGATATTCATTTCGATTACAAGTTAGCACTGAAGGTACTGGAAGGTGGTATAGACGGTCTGCGCCTCAACCCGGGTAATATAGGTGATCACTGGAAGGTTGCCGAAGTTGTCAAGGCAGCTTCTGAGCGGCAGGTTCCGATTCGTATCGGAGTCAACGCGGGTTCACTCGAGAAAGAACTCCTTGAGCGTTATGGGCATCCTACAGCAGAAGCAATGGTGGAATCAGCGCTAGGTCATGTCCGCATTCTGGAAGACTTGGGCTATCAGGAAATAAAAATCTCTCTTAAAGCTTCAGATGTCATGAAAACCGTATCCGCTTACCGTTTGCTTTCCACCAAAGTTGATTACCCACTGCACATAGGCATTACCGAAGCTGGTACGCTTTTTTCCGGAACGATAAAGTCTTCAGTCGGTCTTGGAATTCTTCTGTCCGAAGGCATAGGAGACACTCTGCGTGTTTCACTTACGGGTGATGTGCTTGATGAGGTCAGGGTGGGATATGAAATTCTGAAAAGCCTGGGATTGCGTCAACGGGGTGTCAATTTTGTATCCTGTCCGACGTGCGGCAGGTGCCAGATTAATCTTGTTCAGGTTGCTGAAACCGTTGAACGTCGCCTTCAGGGTATAGATAAGCAGATTACTGTTGCTGTCATGGGCTGTGCCGTAAACGGTCCCGGCGAAGCACGTGAGGCAGATGTCGGAATAGCTGGAGGAAAAGGGGAGGGGCTTCTTTTCCGACATGGCGAAATAATCCGCAAGGTGCCTGAAGATCAGCTGGCAGAGGCATTAATCGATGAAATAAACAAGCTGTAATCTAATAATCTTATTGAGGTCTTAATGTTCTATTCTCGTTATTTCATTCCTACTGTCAAGGAAATCCCATCAGATGCCGAGGTAATTTCACACCAGCTGATGCTGCGAAGCGGAATGATCCGCAAGTTGGCTGCCGGAATCTATAATTATCTGCCGATGGGACTGCGATCAATTCGCAAATTTGAAGCTATTGTACGTGAGGAGATGAATCGGGCTGGTGCCATCGAGATGCTCATGCCCAGTGTACAGCCAGCCGAGTTATGGCAGGAATCAGGGCGTTGGCAATTCTATGGTAAAGAGTTACTTCGCTTTAAAGATCGCAAAGATAATGACTTTTGCATGGGACCTACTCATGAAGAAGTTATTACCGATATGGTACGGAGAGAAATCAAGAGCTATCGCCAGATGCCGCTCAATTTCTATCAGATTCAGACCAAGTTTCGCGATGAAATACGCCCAAGGTTCGGATTGATGCGAGGCCGTGAATTCATCATGAAGGATGCATATTCCTTCGATGTGGATAGTTCTGCGGCTGACAGTTCTTACGAGAAGATGTATCAGGCATACCATCGCATTTTTGAAAGGTGCGGGTTGAACTTTCGTGCTGTTGAGGCTGATACCGGAAGCATCGGAGGGTCTTCTTCGCATGAGTTTATGGTGCTGGCAGATTCCGGTGAAGATGCAATTGTTTCCTGCAACACATGCCGGTATGCTGCCAATGTAGAGAAAGCCGAGGCAAGAAATGTCCAGTCTGCAGCTAAAGCTGAACAACTGCCTTTGCAAAAAACTGCTACGCCGGAAATGAAGACCATTACAGATGTAGCTAATTTTTTACGCATGTCAGCTGATAAAACAATCAAGACTCTGGTGTATTCATCAAGTGCGGGAGAGCACGTCATGGCTCTCTTGCGCGGAGATCACGATCTGAACGAGATCAAGCTGAAGAATCATCTCTCTTGGGATGAGATTGAGATGGCAACCGAGACAGATATTCAAAAGATAACAGGATCGCCTGTTGGCTTTCTGGGGCCAGTGGGACTTAAGCAGAAGGTAACAGTAATAGCCGATCTGGCAGTTCAAGGAATGATTAATGTCGTGATTGGAGCTAACGAAAAGGACATGCACTTCACTAATGCCAATCTGGAACGTGACTTTGCTCCTGACCGCTTCGTTGATATCCGCAATGTTGTAACAGGTGACGCATGCCCACGTTGTGATTCCGGTAAACTGGAGATGTGGCGGGGAATAGAGGTTGGGCATGTATTTAAGCTGGGAACGAAATACTCTAAAGCTCTAAATGCCACTTATCTCGATGCTGATGGCAAAGAGCAAGTCATCTTTATGGGTTGCTATGGTATCGGCATCGGTCGTACTGTGGCCGCCGCAATTGAACAGAACCATGACGAAAACGGAATCATCTTCCCGCTGCCCATCGCGCCTTTCCATTGCGCTGTGGTTGCCCTGAACACCAAAGATTCCGGAGTAATGGCCGCTGCGGAAGATATGTATAAAAAACTTGAAAGTTCCGGTATCGAAGTACTCTTTGATGATCGGGACGAACGTCCCGGTGTCAAATTTAAAGACAACGATCTTATAGGAATACCACTACGAATTGTTGTTGGCAGTAAAGGGTTAGCCGAAGGCAAGGTGGAGGTTAAAATTCGTGCTACAGGTGAGGTTCAACTGCTGCCGATAGAGGATGCAGTCGAGCATATCTGCAAAATGGTTGCAACTGCCTTGGGCAGCAGTAAATAACCGCTCCGCGAGGTTGTTATGCAGATGAATATTTGGGATCCACAACACGAAACAATGCCTCGCGAGGAACTGGAACAGTTGCAGTTGGAGCGACTGCAGGCCACCCTTAACCGTGCTTACAAGAATGTCACCTGTTATCGGACAAAGTTCAAAAGCCTCGGTATTGTGCCTGAAGACATAAGCTCTCTCGCTGATCTTTCCAAACTACCGTTCACAACCAAGGAAGATCTGAGGGTCAATTATCCCTATGGCATGTTTGCGGTCCCTTTACGGGAAGTTGTGCGTATTCATTCGTCTTCAGGTACCACAGGTAAGCCGACTGTAGTCGGTTACACGAAAAATGATCTTAAGATGTGGTCGAATCTGGTTGCCCGCTTTATGACGGCGGCTGGCGTTACTCACGACGATGTTGTGCAGATAGCTTTCGGTTACGGCATGTTTACGGGGGCGTTCGGGCTTCATTACGGGTCAGAGGCCATCGGGGCTGCTGTAATTCCCATGAGTGGCGGTAATACAGACAAACAGATCATGATCATGCAGGATTACAAGACCTCTGCTTTGGTGTGTACTCCCAGTTATGCCATCACGATAGCAGATAGGATTGAAAAACAGCAAATTGATCCAAAAACTCTATCGCTCAAGGTGGGGTTATTTGGCGGCGAACCTTGGTCAGAGTCAATGAGACGAGAGATTGAAACACGATTATCTATCAGCGCAACAGATAATTATGGGCTTTCCGAAATCATTGGTCCGGGTGTGGCTGGAGAATGTCAGTGCAAATGCGGCATGCATATTTCAGAAGACGCCTTCATCGCTGAAATTATTGATCCTGAAACATGTGAGGTATTGCCGTTGGGCAGCATTGGCGAGCTTGTGCTGACAACCATCAGCAAGGAAGCGTTTCCAATGATACGGTACAGGACTCGTGACATCACTAGCCTTATGTACAAGACTTGTGATTGCGGTCGAACCATGGTCCGCATGAAAAAGACGATGGGACGCTCAGATGACATGCTCATAATTAAAGGTGTAAATGTTTTTCCTTCCCAAATCGAGGAGGTACTGATTGCAATCGAAGGATGTCAACCTCATTATCAGCTGATAGTGGACCGGAAGGGAGCAATGGATGTGCTGGAGGTCTGCATTGAAGTTACAGAAAACATCTTCTTCGATGAAATGAAGCGGCAAAGAGCTTTTTTGGAAATGGTCGAGAAAAAGATTGATTCCGTACTCGGTGTAAGTGTTACCGTAAAGCTTGTGGAGCCCAATAGCATTCCTCGGCACGAAGGTAAGTCACTGCGAGTGATTGACAGGCGATCTTTGTAGCCCAGTAATACATCGACAGAATCTGCGGCGTACTTTTCAGGTACGCCGTTTTTTGTTCCTGCTTACAATAGAAGACATCAACTTTACATAATATAACTTATGGGCGATTATTATCGGGCCTCCAATTCATTAAAAGGAGGTTTTCCATGGTGAAGTTGCTTCCCGTTCGTCCATCGAATCCGAAATGCCCCACGTGTAAAAAGTATATTGCTGTCAATCCGTTTGGTGAGTGGTCGCGTTGTGCCGCCTGTGGTATGGCTTTTCGTGATATTGATCTTCGTTACCTCTGGGGCTATTCACAAGCACATCCTTATGTTTCACCTCCGTTGCCAATTCCTCCGGTTGTCAAGTCCGTTCTCCTCCCCTCTGGCAGTTATAGAATCACAAAGCGTTATGTCAAGTTGGATGAGAGTAAACAAATGTCTCTTTTCGGGGGTGATTTGTGAAAACTCTCTCGGAAGTTTGCAAGCCTACCTATAAGCGATATCACTGTGTCTGTCCTGTCTGTGGTTACGTTACTCGTAGCCAGTTTTATATGATTCAAGACTGCGATGCTTGCTCTGTCTGGTTCGCCGAAATTCTTTATTTCGATGCCTGCTCTGTCTGGATTGCTGAGGCTTACGGGGGTGTGCGGTGAAAAAGCACCCATCTAATAACATGGGTGCAGAATTTACAGCGCCCGTTGCTCCAAAGGAAAACCAGATTTTGATTGATTGGTTTGCTTGGACTCTTAAGGTCGATGACCCGCGAGAGGCTATTCTTTTGTCTGGCCTTGATTCAATGGATTTTCAAAAGTCTTCTGGTGGTGGCATGGGGTATAAGTCAACGCTTCGCTCTGGTAATGTCGTTGTCTATTATGATGGTAATGACGGCATGGGTTGTCATGTTTCTTTGACTGGTCAAGGTTGCCGTCAATATGAGGCGTACAAGGGTACTAAGCATTGTTGGTATCAGCTTATGGTTCAACTTATGAAAGTAAAGGCAAATTTTACACGTTTAGATCTTGCGATTGATAATGTCGATGGTGCTTTAAGACTTGATAGGCTTTTGGAAGCTATTGAGACAAAGTCTGTTCGTTCTAAGTTCAAAAAAGGGCAACGTATAAATGGTTTTAGTCTTGGTGATGAATCAGAGGTAGCAGACGGAGAAACTATCTATTTGGGTTCGAAGGCTTCGCGCTTCAAGATACGTTTTTATGACAAGGCTGCACAAATGAATATACCGAATCAGCATTGGGTTAGGTGTGAACTCCAATGTATGGCTGAGCGTGCAATTGAAGCAGTTAAACATTTGCTTCGTGGTGTAGATGTAGGCCATCTTGCTTTCTCTATAATTAATAACTACTTCACACCAATAAATAAGGATGATTCAAATATTTCTAGGTGTTCAACACAAGCTTGGTGGTCTGCGTGGTTGGCAACTACTGATATTCTTAAATTAAGTACTTCTAAAATGCTCAAGCTCGTCGATGAATCTATGGAACATTTGAAGCGTCAATATTCAGCTACTATTGCAATGTGTCGAAAGTACTTGGGCGTTGCTCGGTTTCGATCCTTCATGGATGATCTGCTTGAAACAGGAAAAGAAAAACTCACAAAAAAACATGCACTTATTATTAAAACTTCAAGGCTTGCTTATGCTTCAAGCTTGCCGTTCTAGGGGGAACAAATGGCTCCGCATCATCCAATATCAAAATTACCATGTGATGTAAAAATGATTGAATCTGGTCTCTACTCTGTAACGTTCATAATGCCTGAATCTCAAATTTCTCCGTTTGTCGGTATACTGAATTCATTAACTGATCTGTTGCAGGGTTTGAGTTGGCGGGTAAAAACGAATATTGACGGAATTCATGCTCGAAATGCTGTCCAGCAAATAAAAAATGATGAAATACTTGTTGAATATGAGAAACATGCTGTTACTGTTTTCCAAACACTTGTAAATAAAGGCAATTCTCCACGAGAGTCATTGAGTATGACTGTCTCAAAAGTACATGAAAAATTCCCTTTTTCATCGTTCGACAGCATTAAAAAAATATTAACAAAAAATAAATTGTTAAAGAATACGGGCTTTTACAAGTCAAAATGAAAAAACTGACTTTTTTCTTGTGTTATTGCTCTTGCAACAAAATTAAACAAAAAAAAGGAGTTAAACGAATGAGAGTTAAAGCTCAAGTTTTAAGTATCTTTTCCGGTACGTTTAAAGATGAAAAAGGGGTTGAAAAGCCATATTATCAGTTGGAGGTTCTTGACGCAGAGGCAACAAAAAAAGAAGTGCTGCGCCTAAAGCTCAAATCAGAATTGCTCGATACCGTTGCACCTTCTGTCGGGAAGATCGCCAATATCAATGTTGATTTTGTGGCCGGAAAACTCGCTTTTGCCGGGTTTGCAAATTAATGTTCCGGCATTTGATGGTTCTGGGTAGTGTTGCGGCTGTATTGTCTGGTTGTGTCTCGACAAATTATAGGTCGTACTACCCAGAACCATTTACTCATGAGTCCATTGTTCGCTGGCAACAAAGTTCAATTTTTTGATCGGAACCTATATGCGGCGCGGTTTAGCTAAAATTTGTATATTGTTCATTTTTGTTTTTCTGCCTGTTTTAGCATTTGCTTCTCCTGTTCCACTTTATGGTGGTTATGTTCCTGCTACTGCATTTGATCCTGTTCAACTGTCAACTACTGCTTCAACTTCTTATATCGCTCTTAATCGTACGCAAAATAGTTTATTGAGCCTTGCAAATAATCTTTCTTACGCCCAATTTTATCTTGAGACGATTAATACAAATATTTCATCTATTTACCTTGATACATACAATACCAGGCGTACTGTAGATGCTATTCCTCCGCGTTTTAATAATATTTCTTCCAAACTTTCGACTATCGAGAGGAAACTAAATAATATCTCTGGCACTGAGGATGGTATGGATTATAAAACTGCTGTTTTAGTCGGTCTTTGTCTCGCTGTTATATTCGCCATAACGTGGAGGGGCTAAATCATGGAATACGTTTATCCAATAGTCCAATCATACGGTCTTGGTATGACAGTTTGGTTTATGACTTGGGGCCTTAATCGTACGTATCTTACATTCAAGAAGTTTGTCAGTTAAAAAGCGGGTAGTACCCCTCCCCCCTGCCGCTCTGCGGTAGGGTGGGAGGTATTAACCAGCCTTCTCCTTGGGAGTCGGTATTCAAGCGCAAAAAGGAGCGCACTAAAATGAAAAAACGTATTTTGTCTGGTCTCGCTGTTGTTGGTTCTGTTGTTACTGCCGCTGTTCCCTCTTTCGCTGCCGCTACACTTGATTTTACCGGTGTTGGCACTGCTGTTACTGCTGAACTTTCCCCTGCCATTGCTGCCGCTATGCCTATTGCCGGTACTATTCTGGCCGCTGGTATTGCTTGGAAGCTTTACAAAAAGTTTACCAAGTAATTTGAACGAAAAAGCTAACAGGGGTTTTCCGCTTCCTCTGTTGGCTTTCTCAATTCACTAGTGGTTGGGGTTTTTTATGAAAAAAATAATCTGTTCTCTCGTTATTATCGCTCTTTCTGTCTCCCCTGCCCTCGCTATTGCTCCTTTGATTCTTACTGCTGCGGAAGTTGCTGCTCCTTTTGTTGTTCAAGCTGGTGTCAAGTATCTTCTTCCTACGTCTGCTACTTCTAATGTTCCTTCATACGGTTCAGCCGATAATTATGGTCTAAAACGTAATTCAATAGGTACCGTTATGGCCTCCGTTGGTGCTGCTGCTGTTCTGACTATCGGTTTTGAGGCTTTGCGTACTTATGTCGATTCCAATAAATCTTCACATCCTTTGCTTGATTCTGCTTTAAATGCTAATAAAAATTATTTTGCTCCTAGTGACATTCCAGGTCTTGGTTCTGGTTCTCAGACTTTGCCCCTCAATACTGTTCTTAAGGCTTCTGGTAATAACTATTATAAAATTGTTGGTGCTGGTTCTGTTTCTCCTCGTAATGCTTGTTATACTCCTTCCATCGATGCTATCAGCTATTCCTCCGGTCAGATAAATGTTTTAACTTTCGGTGGTAGCGGCGATTGTTCTATGTACGCTGGTACTCTTCGAGCTAATGCTATGACTTCCTATCCTGTCGTTTCTGTTACTGCACCGGTTCCTTCTCCTAGTACTCAGGAACAATTTAATGCTTTAGTTGCTCCTTTTGGTTCTATCTCTCCTGCTTATCAACCTGAAATTGATAGCGCTTTTCGTTTGGGTGTCCCTTTTTCTTCTTCTTTGCCTTCTTCGGAGCTTGCAAAGGTTGACCAGAATTATGCTCGTCAGGAACAGATTACTCACCTTAATAATGCGGTACAAAATGCTACAAATATTTATAATAATTATCCTTCTGATTCAACTTTACAATCTTTGAATGACATTAAAGCTCAACTCGCCGCTGCTCAAGCTCAACAGGCTTCTGAGTCAGCCGATCAATCTAAGGACGAAAAAGCCTCGGAAGTACTCAATGTTCCCACTGCAGAAGCTCCTGTCGCTTTTAACCTTAATAAATTGAATGACCTTAAAGGTGCTATGTCTGGTGCATATCCCTTTAATTATATTTCTAGAATTTCATCTTATTTCGATGCTCTTGCCACTTCTAATCATGCGGCTCCTGTTTTCGATTTTCATATTTATAAAGATATTAATGCCCATGTTGATTTGTCCTTTTTTGACCCTGTTATGGATGTTGTCCGTTGGGTGCTTTCTCTTCTTCTTTCTGTTGGTGCGATTATGTTTGTTATTAAGTTCTATAGGGGGGTTTCTTAATGGCCGTTTTATTCACCCCTTTGGTTACTTGGCTCATAGGTTTCGCTACTGTTTACCTTGTGGCTCAGACAAATGCGGGCATGAAGTTGTTGCAAGGTGTTTTTGATACCATAATAACTTTCAGTATCCAGTTTATATCGCTTTTCCCTGACTGTGTTGGTTCTTGTCTTGAGGCTGTTAATGCTCCTGTTTCTGGTGCAGTTTTAAATTCTTTCCTTATGGCTTTAAATTGGGTGTTCCCTGTTACTTTCTTTATCTCTCTGGTTAATTTTATGACTTGTGGCTTGATGGCTTTTGTGGCTATTGCTCCTGTTGCTCGTTGGCTTAAGCTCCTAAACTGAGGCTTCTATGATTGAAATTGCACAAGGTACTCCCGGCAGTGGTAAGAGTGCCGTTGCTGTTGCTCGTGCTATTATGCACCTTAAAAAAGGCGGGGTTGTTGCCGCTAATTTTTCACTTGTCGATGGTTGGGCTGATGAAGTTTCAAAAAGGAATTTTCTAGGTAAATTTTCCCCTTCACATCGTCAAAAGATTGCATCCTCTCTTTATCCTCGTTTTTATCGTGTCAACTCTGTTTCCGCTATTAGGAAAATTGATCCAAGAAAACAAGCTGTTCATTTGTATAAAGACAAGGGCGGTTATTCTGAGGGTTCCGGCCTCCTTATAATTGATGAGTGCCAGCTTGTTTTTAATTCCCGTAAATGGGGGAAAAACATGGATTGGATAGAGTTTTTTACCCAGCATAGAAAACTCGGTTGGAACGTTATTCTAATTGCTCATTCAATAGAGATGGTTGATAGTCAGATTAGACCATTAGCCGAATACGCTAGTACATTCCGTAATATGCAAAAACTCAAGCTTCCTGTTGTCGGTTTGCCTATGTCTCCTTTTCCCCTTTTCCTTGTTATAAAAAGGTATGCTGGTCTCGGTGCTGGTGCCTCTGTTGTTGCTGATCGTGATTTATTCCCCTTGCCATTGTGGGCGGCTCGGCTTTATGATTCGCTTGAGGTGTTCAGTGCTGACTCATGGGGAAGGGATACTGATCCTGTTCACTGTGGCAGTCCTCCCCAGGTTGAAAAAGGGACACAAAAAACATGGGTTCGTTGTTCCACCCTTCACGGGCCGCACTGGGATGAGTATTTGCAGACAATTTCCTAGAAAAGTGGTCGTGGTGTCTCGGTCGATTTAATAATATAAATATAATATTATAATTTTATAATTAAATTAAATTTTAATAGGGCAATAATCATGCCATTGGAAATTAATAAAATAATTTCAAGTACTTATAGATAAGGCATATATCATGCCATTATTTTTTAATTAGTTTTGTGGACTCGTCCCCTGTGTTAAATTTTAGTTCAAGTGGCTATATTCTCGGGAGGTTTGCTCGGTGATCTGTGATTCGACAATGATCTGTGATTGGTGTGGGGGAGAAATGGTCGTACGTGAGAGGTTGTCCGGTTCTAAGACTGGTCAAAGGTATTATGTTTGTCAGAACTGGCCAAAGTGCAGAAATCAAAAGGGATATGCCGAACAAGGAAAAGAGCTTGGCAAGTGGGGGCTTGTTGGTCGCGTCCTTTCGAGAAGCAATAAGTAATTGCTTTAATGGGGGATATGATATGCCTGCGTCCGAAGGATAAACAACCGCCGTGAGCGCTGTCCATTAAGAGAGACACCAGGACACGGGCCATGATGATGATTACCCGCTGATCAACGTACACCCCACACTCAAAACCAATATGTTAACAGTAGCAAATACCTCTGTTGTGTGATTATGGGGAAATAATATGCCTGCGTCCGAAGGACAAACAACCGCCGTGA
>NZ_JAHDYS010000060.1 GCF_018531195.1 Pelotalea chapellei
GTGGTCTCCATTTCCTATGCGCTCTGGCTTTTGTACTACATGCTGGTGGCAGGGACGCTGGTGAAGCTGTACATTCCAACCATTGACGACATTACAAGAGGCGTCTTCCGCCAGGCATTCTTTTATTTCTTCCATTATTTCCTGGGGCGCCCCAACCCCCATCACGCTACGCCGGACAGCAAGTTCAATCCGATGCAGAA
>NZ_JAHDYS010000006.1 GCF_018531195.1 Pelotalea chapellei
AACAGTAGCAAATACCTCTGTTGTGTGATTATGGGGAAATAATATGCCTGCGTCCGAAGGACAAACAACCGCCGTGAACGATGTAAACTAGAGAGGAAGCTAGAACACGGGCCATGATGATGATTACCCGCCGAATAACGTACACCCCACACCCAAAACCCGCTTTTGACTTTCAGCAAAACTCCCTTAATTAAAATTAATGTTAAACTTATTGCAATATAACTTATGAGCTATTTATGCGCATAAAAGTATGCCTATACATAAGAACTTCATAGCGCTTGAATAACAGGTCTTGGGTATAAGGCTGCCCATAGTATTCCCGCATCATAAAACGCCTGCCATAGGTCATTTTCGAAAGCCATCCTAAATCACCTTTATTACAGAATCTGAGACTTAGGCGTAAAAATATTTTGAAACAAGATGACACAAAAAAGAACATGTAATACAATCTGACAAAATATGAATTTTTTTGAGCAAGCAATCAAATTGCTTAGTATCCAGGAATAAGTAATAGTTTTACATTTATTGGACTAAGGGAGTCAAAATGACACACAATGATATAAAAAATTCATCAAAGTACAGAAAAGTTGATTTTGATGATGCTCCTCTCTTCGCAGGACTAGAAAATGATTTTTTGCCTACCGTTTTCTCTAATCAAAAAACCGACTTAATAGGCAATAATGTTTCAACTGAAAAAAAGAAGACTAAAAGACAACCCCAAAAAACATTACCCGAAACAGATGTTGTTAATTTGGAAAAAAATCAAAATTCCCAGGGCATTAAAACTCGCCCTGCTGCACTTTTTCTGTCTGTAGCTGATTTATGTTCATTACTAAGCATTTCACGGGCGACCCTGGTTCGAATGGATAAAAATGATGCGGTTCCAGGCCGAGTCAAGCTAGGCGGTTCTGTGCGATATCATCGTGAAACTATTGAAAAATGGCTGACCGACTTGGTTGATAAAAAGTAACCTCTTATTTTAGTGGTGTACCTGCATTACTATTCCACTTGCTTTAGTACACTATTATCAGTATTATACGCGATGGATTTGTGAACACACAAACAAGGAGCTTTTAACTGCATGAGTAAAGAAGAAGCAATAGAAGTAGAAGGTACGGTTATAGAGCCGCTCCCGAACGCCATGTTTCGTGTAAAACTTGACAATGATCATGTTGTCCTAGCTCATATTTCAGGTAAGATGCGAAAATATTTCATCAAAATACTACCCGGTGATAAGGTTACTGTTGAGCTTTCACCTTATGACCTGAGTCGGGGACGTATTACCTACCGCGCAAAATAAATCTTTATAAAACTTTTGAAAACAAGAGCCCATGATTACGATGGGCTTCTCGCATTTTCGAATTACATATTAGTGAGGGTATAAATGTACAGTGTTGCAGACCTTAAAAAAGGATTGAAATTAACCCTCGACGGTGATCCTTACGTCGTCATCGCCTTCGATTTCACCAAACCCGGAAAAGGACAAGCCCTTTATCGCACTAAAATGCGTAACATGATCAACGGGACAATATTGGACCGCACTTATCGTTCTGGTGAGACTTTTGAGCCAGCAAGCCTTGAAGAGCGACAGATGGAGTACCTCTACAAAGAAGGCACCCATTACACATTTATGGATCAACAGACCTATGAACAGGTTGTTATGGAAGAGGAAACCCTTGGAGATTCTAAAAATTTCCTTCTTGAAAATCTAAAAGTGGATGTTTTGATTTTTGGTGAGAAAGCAATCGGAGCCTCCTTACCTAACTTCGTAAATCTTCGTGTTGTTCAGACTGATCCATGGGCAAAAGGAGACACCAGCGGTAACGATTCTAAGCCTGCAACGCTTGAGACAGGTTATGTACTCAGGGTGCCACCATTTATTGAAGAGGGCGAACTTATCACAATTGATACTCGAACCGGAGAATATTCTACCCGCGTCAAAGGTTAATAATCTGATTCAGAAAGATTAAGGCGAGTCCAGGACAGGATTCGCCTTTTTTTATGGATAAACATGTTATTTCGTCATAACAATCTCATTCGTAGAGCACGTATCATTCAAGAGATACGTCATTTTTTCGTCTCCCAAGGCTTTTTAGAGGTGGAAACTCCTTTACGAATTCCAGCAAATGCCCCTGAGGAATATATCGATCCTATTTGCAGTGCAAATTGGTTTATGCAAACTTCACCGGAAATTTGCATGAAGCGCCTATTGTGCCAGGGACATGAAAAAATTTTTCAAATTAGTCATTGCTGGCGCCGTGGTGAACGTGGCAGGCACCATGTTCCGGAATTTACTATGTTGGAATGGTATCGTGCCAACAACAGTTATTTGGATTTGATGAAAGACTGCGAGAATTTGCTCAGGTGGCTGGCTGTGGAATGCTGTCAGCAAGAAAATATTGTCTACCAAGGAAAAAACATATATTTGACACACACCGCAAAACGATTAACCGTGAAAGAAATGTTTCAAAAATTTAGTGCGCTGACAATGGAAGAGGCTATAGTCGGGGATACTTTTGACGAGATTATGGTGACACAAATTGAACCTGCCCTGCCTTTGGATATACCTGTCATTCTTATGGATTATCCGGTAGAAATGGCTGCCCTCGCCCGTGTAAAACCGAGTGATTCTACAATAGCCGAACGATTTGAATTTTATCTTGGTGGCCTTGAGTTAGCAAATGGGTTTAGCGAATTGAACGATCCATTTGAGCAGCGCAAACGTTTTTTACTCGCAAATTCAAAAAGATTAGCAACAGGTTCCGCCCCCCTCCCTCTTCCAGAACCGTTTCTTACGGAGCTTGCTGCCCTACCGCCATCGGCTGGCATTGCTCTTGGAGTCGACCGCCTAATCATGCTGTTGGTTGATGCGAATCGAATCGATGAGGTACTAGCTTTTAGTCCTGAAGATCTATAACAGTGGATCAATATCATGATAAGTGACCTTTTCTCCCTGATATGTCATCACAGTTAGCACATTTCCTTTCCGCACTACCATTTCTGGCAATAGTGGTACTTTTCCCTTTCCATTAGGTAAATCGATAACATAATGTGGCACTGCTAATCCTGATACGTGGCCACGTAACCCCCTTATAATTTCTAATCCTGTTGCCACTGATGTGCGGAAATGTCCAGTTCCTTTTACCAGATCCATTTGATGGATGTAATAAGGCCTGATGCGTAATCCCAACAAGCCTGTTACCAGTTCTCTCATGCATCCCACAGTGTCGTTTACTCCCCGCAGCAAGACAGATTGATTGCCCAATGGAATACCGGCATCTGCTAGTAAGGCGCAGGCCTGTGCTGATTTAGTGGTGATTTCTGATGGATGATTGAAGTGCGTATTTAAATAAAGCGGGTGAAATTTTTTAAGCATAGCACATAGCTCTGGCGTGACTCTGTCCGGTAACGTTACCGGAATTCGTGTGCCGATCCTGATGATAGAGACATGTTGAATTTTTCGTAGACTGCTAAGAACGTGATGTAGAGAAAAATCGTCCAACATTAGTGGATCGCCGCCTGAAAGGATAACATCCCGAATTTCAGGTTTCGAAGCAATGTAAGCAAGAGCTGCTTGCAACGCCGCAGGCCCAAGAGGTCTTTCCCCCTCCCCTACGTGCCGTTTGCGCATACAGAATCGGCAATACACTGGACAGCGATTGGAAACCAGCAGTACAACACGGTCAGGGTAACGATGAATGAGTCCTGGGACCGGACTCAAGGCCGTTTCGGCCAACGGATCAGAAGCCTGTTCATCATCTTCAAGTTCTTTTAGATCAGGAATGCATTGACGCCAAACTGCATCATCCTTTTTACGTATCAAAGCTGCATAATGGGCGGAAACACGGAAGGGGTAGGTTTTTATAACATCACTAAGACTGACAAGGTCTTTTGCTAAAGTTTGATTAAAATCTAAATCTTCACATTTTATGTAATGCATACGGCCTCACAATTTTAAGAGCTTAAAAAGGCTATTATGAAATTTATAAATTACTTGAAAATAAAAAGAGTATGTTAGAATATAGCAAAATTAAAATAGAAACTTGAAGAAACGGCCCTTATGTACACAAAATACTTTGGTTTCAATGAAAAGCCTTTCACCCTTACTCCTAATCCTCGATTTATTTTTCTTAGCAAAAATCATAAAGAAGCTTTTGCGCATCTATTATTTGGGATCAACAATCACTATGGTTTCATTGAATTGGTCGGCGAGGTTGGAACAGGAAAAACTACAGTTTTGCGCACTTTACTGGGGCAGCTTAAGGATGAAAGCTATCGCAGTGCTCTGATATTTAACCCCTGTTTGACCGGGGTGGAACTACTACGAAGTATCAATCAGGAGTTCGGTGTCGATGCGAATAGCGAATACGCCAATGAACTTCTAGCTTCACTGAATCAGTTCCTTTTGAACGAAAATAGTAAAGGTCGCACTGTTGTTTTGGTTATTGATGAAGCTCAAAATCTTCAGCCGGATGTACTTGAGCAAATTCGTCTCATATCGAATCTTGAAACTGAAAACGATAAATTAATACAAATCATACTTGCAGGACAACCGGAGCTTGAGGCTCTACTTCAACGTCCGGATTTGAGACAACTCAACCAGCGCATAGCTGTTCGTTATAAGCTCCGATCCATGAGTATGGACGAAACTCGTGCATACATCAGGCACCGCATGGAAGTGGCCGGGAATATGGGCGGTGTGTCTTTTGGCTATTACGCCTTAAAATGGATTTACATGTATACCCATGGCGTGCCCCGTATGATAAACATCCTCTGTGACCGTGCACTGCTGATAGCTTATGGTGACGAGCGTCGCAGTATTAATGCTAGGACAGTTAGCAGAGCGATTAAAGAAATACTTAATCTACCTACGGAAGGCAGAATGTTGTATGCGCGAAAAATTGCTTTCGCACTTGCAATGATCGGACTGCTGATTTTTTCAGTAGCTCATTGGATGCCGATTCCCTCTTCGAACAATGTTGCAGCCAAAACTGATAACATAAAAGCTCTTAAAAAATCGGTCATTACAGATTCTAATGCCTTGTCCCAACCAGCTCAAGTCAGGCAAGTTCCAAAGTTGGAACAAGAACTTCTTGACCGCGATCAAAATAATACCCATATAAAAGCCTTTAATTCATTGGCTTCGGCCTGGGGGGTACGTCCCATAAAAATATTCAAAGGAAAGATGACAGTTCCTGAAATGTTTAATACTCTTGCAGCCAAAAGGAACTTGCGGTGTACACTGTTCAAAGGTTCTCTTGACCAAGCAATTGGTCTAAATGTTCCGTTCCTAATGGTAACCAATGCCAAGGGATGGCTAGGAAATTATTGCGTTGCCGTCACATCTGCCGATAATGGTTCTATAACAGTTTCTCCTGCATTGTTCGGTAGTAGTATGATCAATAAGGAAGATTTAGCAAAAATTTCAACTGGCGCTTTTTATTTGGTGTGGCAAAATACCGGAAATATACCGGATAACATCTCTCCTGGAGAAAAACGTTACGAAATTCGCCAGCTGCAGCGTTTTCTTAAGCTAGCGGGTGTTTACAAGGGAAATATCGATGGAGATTACAGTAGCTTGACAATAAAGGCGGCACGTGATTTTCAACGTTCAAGAAATCTCTCCGTCGATGATACATTGGGAGAAACAACTTTGGCAGCGTTAACCAGCTATGATACTGCACGCCGAGTTCCGATTTTAAAACAGAATGTGGTCAACCGATGAGTTCTATTCTGAAGGCACTCAAAAAACTTGAGGATGAGAAAGTAACTCGTAAACCGGAATCGTTGAAGATACATTCAGAGATTTTACGCGATAGCACGACACTTAACCTGACTCCGCTGAGAGTAGGAATTGCAGCTGTGCTTGTATTTATTTGTGGTGGAGGTGCGACATACCTTTACGTAAAGTCCGATGTTCAAACCGCTCTTGTTTCTCCTGTAACTGAAGCTAATAAACAGCCAGCCCAATCTGCTGTTTCTTCCCCTTCGAAGGACATTCCCGTTGAGCGGGTAGTGTCGAATCCAATCGTGCCGGCAGAACCAAGACAATCACCGACGCCCCCCAGCCTTACTTCTTCGTACCGTGCTGTTGCTGTACAAAAAAACCGGCAGCAACCGCCTAAAAATACTGTTTCAATGTCAAATCAAATAACAACTAAGGAAAAAATAACATCAGTCAAGCCGATCCAACCACTTTTGCCCCTACCTGAGGCCCGTAAAACAACTGCTTCGTCACGTCCGTTGCTTAAAGTAGATGGAATTGCTTTTCAGGAAGGTGATAATAGTGTGGCAATAATTAATGGAGCGCAGGCTACAAAAACCTCCATTATTGAGGGAGCGAAGGTCGAGGCTATTTTAAGGGATCGTGTACTATTCACTCTGGCCGGCGAACGTTTTGAGGTTTTACTTGGACATACGAATCAGTGAATATCTACCGCACAATCACTCGAACAAACCTTACCAGATAATCCATACCTGACCACACTGTAAGCAGAGTAGCTATCCAAAGATAAAACATCCCTACATTGTGCATATTGACAATTAGTAATGGATCCTGAATTCCAAATAACCAATTATAATTGTAATGCAAAAGTAGTCCGATTATGGCAACAATCTGGAAAATGGTCTTGAATTTACCAAGATCGCTTGCGTGGATGATTATCCCCTCACTTGATGCAATCCCCCGCAAGCCTGTAATAATAATCTCTCTGCCCAAAATGACCAGAACCATCCAAGCTGGAACGCGGTTAAAGGGCAAGATCATTATCAGGGCTGCCATGACAATAAGTTTATCCGCAATCGGGTCAAGAAACTTCCCAAAAACAGTTACAATGCCCATGCGTCGAGCAAGATACCCATCAAGCCAATCCGTTATGGAGGCCAGCGCAAAGACCGCAGCTGCCCAGAAACCCGCAGGTTGGGATGGTGACATGAGCAGTCCTGCCAGCAAGGGAATAGCAGCAATACGTGTCATGGTTAAAATATTAGGTATATTAAAAATCGGATGGGGATTTGCGGAACTCATCAGTTCGCCTGATAGGATTGCATATAAGAAATAACCTTGTTTACATAGTTTTTAGTTTCATTATAAGGAGGGATCCCACGGTATTTGGCTACCTTGCTAAGCCCTGCATTGTATGCCGCCAATGCCAGGGAAACATCACCGCGGAAAGTATCCAACAGGAAACGCAGGTATTTTACTCCACCTTCTACGTTATCTTTGGGATTAAAGCTGTCAGTAACCCTAAGTGATCGGGCTGTGCCAGGCATTAACTGCATCAAGCCACTTGCCCCTTTTACTGAAACAGCATTAGGATTATAGCCTGATTCAGCATGGATGACAGCCTTAATTAACGGAATATTGACGCCATATTTTTCCGAGCAATTTTTAATTATGCTTTCATATTCAGCAGGATTAACAGTCTTTGAAAGCTTGAGTCGAGTGCGAAGTTCCTTGTCCTTTTTGATGTCTCGCATGAAAACAATAAATCTTTTGTCAGTTGGGGCGTCTGTGAAATGAACGATGCCTTCGGAATCTTCATAGCGGTATATGTCAGCGTGTGCCGGCAAGCAAGCAATCAGCAGAATCGATACTATCAACACTGTTGCCAGAGACTTTATTTGGTTTGTCTGGTAGATAGGCATGGTTTTTTATAATCGCAAAACAGCATGATTTGTCAAGTTTAAACGCTCCAACGGAGCAGGAACATATTCATTCTCCAGTTTGAAATTGACATTTCTCTGCCCATGTTTTACAAAGTCAGTTCGTCTAAGGAGGATAACGTTGAGCGATCAGAGAATTACTTATAAGGATGCCGGTGTGGATATCGCTGCCGGTAACAGTTTTGTAAACATGATCAAGCCTTTGGTAAAATCTACCTACAGGCCCGAGGTTATGGCAGATATCGGTGGTTTCGGCGGTCTGTTTTCGTTGAATACCTCAAAATTCAAAAACCCTGTTCTTGTTTCAGGCACAGATGGTGTTGGTACCAAGCTTAAAATTGCATTTATGGCTGACCGGCATGAGACGGTGGGAATTGATCTGGTTGCCATGTGTGTCAATGATATTGTGGTACAAGGAGCTGAACCGCTTTTTTTTCTTGATTATCTCGCTACCGGTGCTCTTTTACCTGAGAAGGCAGCTGCAGTTGTCAAAGGCATAGCTGAAGGGTGCCGTCAGGCTGGATGTGCTCTGATCGGTGGAGAAACCGCCGAGATGCCAGGTTTTTATTCTGATGGAGAATATGATATTGCCGGATTCGCAGTCGGTGTTGTTGATCGAGACCATATTATCGATGGATCAGGGATTGGGGTTGGCAACCGATTGATTGGGATTGCTTCAAGTGGGCTTCATAGTAATGGTTATTCTTTAGCCCGGAAGCTCGTCTTTGACTGCATGGGACTCTCTATCGATTCTGAATTACCAGGAACCGGACGTACTGTTGCTGACGAATTTCTAACACCTACCCGCATCTATATTCGTTCAATATTGAATCTGCTTAAAGATTTTACCATTAACGGTATTGCGCACATTACTGGAGGCGGTCTGCTGGAGAATATTCCCCGTATTCTGCCGCGAGGATGTCAGGCCGCAATACATCTTCCTCGATGGGAACGCCCTGCCCTTTTTGACATCCTGCAAAAAGCAGGAAACGTTGAACGAGATGAGATGTATAGAACATTTAACATGGGAATTGGTATGGTCTTGGTTGTGTCTGAAAAAGATGCAGAAGACATGATAGATCGTCTTACCGGCTTACAGGAGCGTGCTTGGATCATCGGTGAAATAACTTCCTGTAGTGAAAATAGTGAAAACATCGTATTGGTGGAGAGTTAATGATAACCCAGTCACCGCTCAAGCTTGCTGTTCTGGTTTCAGGTAACGGCTCCAATCTTCAGGCCATCATAGATGCAATTGAGGCCGGATCTATAAATGCGCGGATAACGTGCGTTGTCAGCAACAACCCCGATGCTTTTGCACTTAAACGCGCCATCAAACATGGCGTAACCACAGTGATTCACCAAAACCAGAACTTTTCCAATCGGCGTGAGTATGACTCAGCGCTGGTGCAGATTTTAAAAGATCATGAAGTTGAACTGGTTATTCTAGCCGGCTTCATGAGGTTGTTGTCTGAAATTATGGTAAACGCTTTTCCCCATGCCATTGTGAACATCCATCCTGCGCTGCTGCCTGCCTTCCCAGGCTTGCATGCTCAAAAGCAAGCACTAGATTACGGTGTTCGCTACAGTGGCTGTACGGTACATTTAGTTGACTGTGGGACCGATACCGGCCCCATAATACTTCAGGCGGTTGTACCCATTGAGCACAACGATACGGAGGAGACTCTCTCTGCCCGTATCCAGCGGGAAGAGCATCGGTGTTTTCCTGAGGCGATCAGGCTTTTTGCTGATGGAAAGATCCAGGTAAATGGACGTCACGTGCATATTAGTCCTTAATTTCCTTGACAATACATGGCAATCAATGGTAATAAACTCGCTTTAACTCAATCACTCAACGTAATTACGTTTATGGAGGTGCAGTTTGGCACATCACAAGTCGGCAATCAAACGGATCAAACAGAACGCGAAGAAAAATGCCCGTAACAGGCATGTTTCATCAACGCTTAAAACATACATCAAGCGTATTCGTGAAGCAGTTGAAGCCAAGGACAAGGAAGCAGCAACCGCAGCCCTTAAGGCTGCAATTCCAGTTATAGACGTTACAGCTACAAAAGGCGTCATTCATCGTTCGAATGCTTCACGCAATGTTTCGCGGCTAACAAAACTGGTAAATACGCTCGGTTAAGAAATAGCTAGTTCTAATGTAAAAAGGGACTTTCCTTATGGAAAGTCCCTTTTTTAATGTACGAAATGATGTTTTTACTCAAATCTGCCTTTACATATACCTACTGCCAGAGCATGCATCAATGTGTAGGGATGCCCTCCCGATTTAGAGGACACATCGCATCGGTAAAGCGCATCAAAGATTATTCGCAATTCCCCCCGTCCAAAATTTTTTGCCTGTTGCAGATATTCACCCAGAAAAAAAGTATTGATCCCCAATTCCCTACTTATGTCACCTTGGGAATTTTTTTGATCGAGCATTTCACGAACACGCCAAAGTTGTCTAAAATGGCGCGAAAGTGCCCCAAGAATGGGCGGTACCCCTTCTCCATTTTTAAAGAGTGTTTCTAGGCTCCTCAATGCATTCTGCAAATCTTTTATGCCTAGAAAGCGAGCGAGCTCAAAAGCAGTAAATGCCTTGCTGCTGCTGGCGATAGTGCGAACGTCTTCTGCAGTGATTCTTTGTCGGGATCCTGCATATACTACCAATTTTTCAATTTGAGATGATAACTCCTGCAGGTTATTGCCTATCAGAAGAGCGAGCAGGTCAGCCCCAGCTGGTTCAATTGGTTTGCCTGAAAGATTTGCTTCGGTCTGAACGAAGTTGGAAAGTTTGTTGTCATACAGACGCTTGAATTCTACAAGAGCGCCCTGTTTTTTAAACTCCGAAAAAATCTTCTTGCGTTGATCCACTTTTGTACCTGTGAAAATCAGGCAGGTTGATTCTGCAGGCTTCTGCACATAAGGGAGCAGTATTTCCAGTGCTTCGGCCTTGAGCAACTCTGAACGTTTCACCAGAACCGCTCGCCGCTCAGCAAACATGGGCAGCGTCTGAGCGGCATCAACGATGTCGATTCCTCTGCTTTCATTGCCGTAGAAAACATTAAAATTAAAATCTTTAAGAGATTGATCAATAGCGCGATCCAGCAACAGTCGCGCTGCACGCTCAACGAGAAATGATTCTTCTCCGTAGAGATAACAAAGTTTGGGAATTTGACCTTTCCTGATATTTGTTTCCAGTTCTTGTGATGTCATTTCAATATGCCTGTTCTGAAGCGACAAGCATTTTCTGCGCTATTATACGTGAAGCGGCAACCAGTGCCGCTTCTTCTGCATTTTGCTGCAACGCTAGATTATCCGATGCAGGGAAATCCTGATATGACTGCAAACTACCTTTCCAGAGTAGAGAATTCATTCCTTTGCGCCGAATTTCCAGTTCCACGTTAAGCATCAGACGGTATTCCCGGGCACGATCGGCAGCTGTGTAGGAAACTGCCTTACTTGAATATGAGCGAAGGGTACCGTTTACCACGAGTTCTGCATCACTCTCGCTAGCCGCTGGAAACAATCCCCGAAGCCGATGGGATTCCTCAAATAGAGCGCGGCGCAGGACGGTCTGGGCAATTGAACTTGTAGATTCGTTACGGATAAAAGAGACCCAGATAGACTGACCCGTAGCAATAGTGTTATCGCCCGAACCGGAAAAATGGTAGCCGCACCCTGACAGTTGCATAACAATAGCTATAGTGAGCAAGGCGCGTAATAGGATCATAAATTTGCTTGTTTTACGGAACACTTCCCTACCCCACCACAATATTGACAAGCTTTCCCGGCACACATATAACCTTGCGCACTTGGACTCCTTCCAGATAAGGCAGAATTTTTTCATCTGCCAGAGCGCGAGATTTAAGAGTCTCCTCGTCTGTTCCTGAAGCGACCGTTAATTTGGAACGCAGCTTGCCATTTACCTGCACTACCACAAGTACTTCTTCGTCGATGATAGCCTCACCATCATAGAGTGGCCAAGAGGATGATGACAATGGTATCGAGTGCCCCAGAATCTGCCATAGTTCCTCTGTAATGTGCGGAACAAAGGGGGAAAGCAGAAGAACCATACTTTCCAGCGCCTCTTTCATGACAGGTCCGCGCTGGGGTGAAGACAGATCGGCATTCTGAAGAGTATTTAGAAGTTCCATTACTGCAGATATGGCTGTGTTGAAATGAAAACGTTCTTCGATGTCTTCGGTCACTTTACGAATGGTTTTATGAACAGCACGACGCAAGGTACGTTCTTCAGCTGTCAGAGCTGTAGTATCCACCGCACCGCAGCCCTTCGTCATCTCAACTTTGTCTTGAATCAAACGCCATACTCGATTGAGAAACCTGAAAGAACCATCCACCCCTTGGTCACTCCAGTCCAGATCCTTTTCAGGTGGCGCGGCAAACAGTGAAAAGAGACGAGCAGTGTCTGCACCATAACGTTCAATAAGTGCATTGGGATCAACGACATTCCCCTTGGACTTGCTCATCTTGGCGCCATCTTTGATGACCATTCCCTGGGTTAGGAGATTGGTGAAAGGTTCGTCGCAGGTGACATAACCGAGGTCGCGCAGGACTTTTGTAAAGAACCGAGCGTAAAGCAGATGCAGAACCGCATGCTCAATACCACCTATGTACTGGTCTACTGACATCCAATAGTTTACACGTGAACTGTCCAGAGGACCTTCCTTGAAATCGGGACAACAGTAACGCAGGAAGTACCAGGACGATTGAACAAACGTATCCATGGTATCCGTTTCACGACGTGCAGGAATCCCACAGTGTGGACAGGGTACATTAATGAACGAATCCAGCTTGGCAAGGGGGCTGCCACCCTCCCCGGTAAATGCGACATCCATCGGCAACTGTACCGGCAGATCTTCTTCAGGCACAGGTACAACACCACAGACGTCACAATAGATAACCGGGATGGGATTTCCCCAGTAACGCTGGCGAGAGATGCCCCAGTCGCGCAAACGGAAATTAACAGTCTTTTTTCCCATTGACTGCTGCTCAAGGAAATCAGCAATGGCTTCTTTGGCTCCATCGCTAGACATACCATCAAATTGCCCGGAGTTGACAAGGATGCCCGGTTCGGTAAAAGCTGCTGTCATTGACTCAGCATTCAAACTAACACCATGGGGTTGAATAACTACTTGCAGCGGCAGAGAATATTTTACTGCAAATTCAAAGTCACGCTGATCATGGGTGGGCACAGCCATGACCGCACCGGTACCATAGTCCATGAGCACAAAGTTGGCCAGATAGATCGGCATGCGCTGGCGTGTGAGAGGGTTGATGCAGTATGAGCCGGTAAAAACCCCCTCCTTCTCAAAATCCTCGGCAGTGCGTCTGATTCTGTCGGTCTTTTTGACTTTATCAATAAAACTGTCCACTTCGAGCTTCCGGTCAGGTGTTGTCAGTTCAGCAGCAAAAGGATGCTCAGGGGCCAAGGACATGAAAGTGGCTCCAAAAACAGTATCTTGACGGGTGGTGAATACTTTGACAGCACCAGACCTGCCTTCAAGAGGAAAATCAATTTCGCAGCCAAAACTTTTACCTATCCAGTTACGCTGCATTACCAGTACTCGCTCCGGCCAACCTGCAAGAGCGTTAGTACATTCAAGTAATTCTTCCGCATAATCAGTAATCCGGAAAAACCACTGGTCCAGTTCTTTCTGTTTTACTTCATTATCGCACCGCCAGCAGGCACCATCCTCCACCTGCTCGTTAGCCAGAACCGTTTCGCAGTTGGGACACCAGTTTACGAAGGAAGTTTTTTTGTAGGCGAGTCCCTTTGAAAACATCTCCAGAAAAATTTTCTGCTCCCAGCGATAATATTCAACATCACAGGTGGCAAGCTCTCTTCCCCAATCATAGGAAAGTCCAAGCTTCTTGAGTTGTCCACGCATGTAATCAATATTTTCATAAGTCCATTTCGCAGGATGGCTTTTGTTCTGGATAGCGGCATTTTCGGCAGGCATTCCAAAGGCATCCCATCCCATTGGATGCAGTACATTCAGCCCTCGCATACGCTTAAATCTTCCAATGACATCACCAATTGAGTAATTACGCACGTGCCCCATATGAATCTTTCCTGAAGGATAAGGAAACATTTCTAGCAGGTAATATTTTTGTTTAGTATCATCTTCAGTTACTTTAAAGGTGGAATCTTTCTCCCACTGTTGCTGCCATTTCTGTTCTACATTTCGAGGGGTGTACTTCTGATCCACAACGGTATCCTTCCTTTCATGTCGTATAGTTAAAAAATGTTATTGAATTGGTTGAGGACGCCAGTTTTCTTCCTTCTGGTGGCAGCGTTCACAAGCCAAGGGATCCTTGACGCTAAAAGCCATGCTGAATCCATGACAGGTACCGCAGAACTTGCCCTGATCCATCTCTTTCATAGCCCATCGCTTGGTGCCAGCCCCGGAAGCGACCACGGCATAATGACAGTCGCTACAGTTATAACCTTTATCACCATGCAACTTATGGTTGAATTCCACATTGCCGGTAACAGGTGGCTGTTCATAACGAATCTTTGGCGGCGTACCGGGATGGCACTTATTGCAGTTAGCTTTAACACCAAAAGCGGTGCTGCCATCATGACAGGAACCGCAGGACTGCCGCTGTTCCATCATGGCCATGGTACTGTGTTTGTTGCCGGTTCCTGGAATAAAAAGAGAAGGATGGCAGTCATTACAGGTGTAGGCACCAGGGTGAAAGTTATGGTTGAACACTGCACCGCTTGGCCGGAAGGTTATCTTTCTGGCAGGATGGCATTGGGTACAATTCGATTTAACACTAAAAGCAGTGGTACCGTCATGACACGCGCCACAAGAATTACCTTGCTCCATCTCGGCCATTCTAAAACGTTTGGAGTTTTTACCAGGCATAAAGATGCTGTTATGGCAGTCACTGCATTTATATAATGCCCCATGATTTTTATGGCTAAACTGGGTAATACCGGTTTCTTTGACATTAAACGAAATGGTAACTGTTGATTTATGACATTTTTCACAGTCATTTAAGACGGTAAAAGCAGTTTTACCATCATGGCAGGCGCCACAAGATCCTCCTTGAGCCATTTCAGACATGGTGTAACGTTTGTTCGTCTTTCCTGCATTAAACAGCTTATTATGACAGTCACTGCATGTGTACATCTCAAGATGCTTATCATGGCTGAAACGCGCATCATCGGTGAATAATACTTCTTTGACCGGATGGCAGGCACTACATCCTTTTTTTACCCCGAAAGCCGTTTCATCATCATGACATGCTCCACAAGACCTGCCTTTTTCCATATCGGCCATGGAATATCGTTTGGAAGATACACCTGTGCCTATGAGAGCATTATGACAGTCGCTGCAGGCAAGAATGGAACGGTGCCTGGTATGGCTGAAACTGACGCTCCCGGCATCCTTGATTTTAAAATTAATATCGGCCATTGGGCCTGGATGGCACTTTTCACAGTGACCGGTAACGGAAAAAGCGGTTTTCCCATCATGGCAGGCGCCGCACGATGATCCTTTCTCCATCTGAGGCATTGTGTAACGAACGCTATGAATTCCCCCAGTAAAAAGGGCACTATGACAGTCATCACATTTAACTAATGTGGTATGGGACATATGGCTAAAGCGAGCATTGAATGCCTTGAAAGAAACGTCTCTGACATTTTTGTGGCATTTTAGGCAATCTGCCTTTACAGAGAAAGCTGTCTTCCCATCGTGGCAAGCGCCGCATGAAAAGCCTTTTTCCATATCCTTCATTGTACGTGAAATACGATTGACCCCCGAAACAAACAATTTATCATGGCAGTCTCTGCAATTGAAGGACATGTCAAGATGAAGCTTATGACTGAAATGGGAATCACCGGTAAGAACCACCTCAGGTGGTTGATGGCACCTGACACAGTCGCCCTTTACTGAAAAGGCGGTTTTACCATCATGGCAGGCCCCACAACTTTTCCCTCTTTCCATTTGCGCCATACTGAAGTGGGGATTGTCATGGGTGGTTCTGAAGAGCGTATCGTGGCAATCAGTACAGGTGTACATTTCGAGATGTTTACCATGGCTGAAGACCAGGTTTCCGAAGCCAGGAATCTTTATGTCGATATTGCCAGCAGGGTGACATCTGGTGCAATCGGTGAGCTTCACGCTATTGGTACTGCTGGTACTCTTATGGCAGGCGCCGCACGATTTTCCCTTTTCCATGTCTGCCATTGAGTATGTAGGGTTTTTCTTGCGTGCTACATGAAAAATTGAATTGTGACAGGCTGAGCAATTGTTCTCCAACTTCTGAAGGTGAACTTTGTGTTCAAAAGGGATATTACCAGCCTTGCTGGTAGTAATATCGATTATCTCATTAATATCAGCCTGAACACTTGTTGCCGATTGTATCAGTAATGCTACAAGTATCAGCAAAATCACTCTAAACACGCTTTTCTCCCGTTTCTATCTCTCCGGCTTTAGTTGTGAAATCATAAAAGTGAACTTTTGATCATAATTTCTTTGGCCACCTGCTGGAGTGGAACGATTTTGTCAACAAGACCAGTTGCTGCAGCTTCACGTGGCATGCCGTACACTACAGAAGTTTCATTCGATTCAGCAATGATATAACCGCCATGTTTCTTGACGGCCTTGATTCCTCTGGATCCGTCGTTACCCATACCAGTCAAAACCACTGCAATCATACGGCTTTGATAAATGGCAGCACAGGATTCAAACATGACATCGATACAGGGAATGTAACGTTCTGTGGGATCGGGTTGTTTGACGCGAGCAATAACTTGGTTTCCCTGAACGTCGAAAGTGAGATTTTTTCCACCCGGGGCTATGAGAACATGTCCTGGGCGAACCGGATCACCATCCTCTGCCTCCTTTACAGAAAAGGTCGAAGAACGATTTAGCCGCTCCGCGAATGCATGGGTAAAGCCGACTGGCATATGCTGGGAAACAACTATTGCTAAGGGAACACTCTGCTCAAAAGATGCAAAAATTCGCTGCAATGCAGGAGGTCCACCAGTTGAAGCACCAATGGCTACAACATCAACAGCGAGATTTACATCTGTAGCGGTGAAAGAAGTCAAATCACCTTTCACTGAATCAGGTAAAATCCCGGCCTGACAGAAAGGAATTCGTGTTTTGTTATTCATTACCTGAAGCACCTTTTGATGCAGATCTCCTTGAATCATCAGCAAGTCAGGCGATGCAGCACTGGATGGTTTAGGTATAAAATCAAAAGCTCCCAGTTCAAGAGCCTTGAAGACCTTATCAGCTTGGTTCTGTGCACTAATCACTATTACGGGAATGGAAAAGCGGGCTGTCAGAATACGGAGAAGGGTGAAACCATCCATCTTTGGCATTTCCAAGTCAAGGGTAACGAGATCAGGTTTAAGAGCGATTATCTTCTGAATACCCTCTTCGCCATTAATGGCGTATCCGACAACATCAATTCCGGGTAATCCCTCAAGCATTTTGGTTATGGTTCGCCTGCTGAAGGCAGAATCATCGATGACCATGACCCTGATCTTCATGGCATCCCTGCTGATTCAGAACGCTCCGGCTTTTGATAGATCATATCATTTTTGAAATGGCGAAGGGTAAACTGTGTAGTAATATTCATCAGAGATTCTGAGTGCCCAAGCAGCAGAAACCCACCATCGCAAAGAGTATTGTGAAATGATTCGACGACCTTTTTTTTGGCAGTGAGATCAAAATAAATAATTACGTTCCGGCAAAAAACCAGGTCCATTCGGCCCAACATTACCATTCGGTGAGAGTCAAACAGGTTGAGGTGGCTGATGGTCACTAATTCTCTAATCTTGTCAGTGATGCGATGCCCATCCTCCTGTTCCTGAAAGTACCGCTTAAGATATGTTTCGTCAGTCGCTCGAAACGCTGATTTACCATAAACTCCACGGCGTGCGTGCTGCAGGACACGCTGACTGATGTCGGTTCCTATTATTTCAATTTTCCATCCATGAAGTTCCGGTAAATCACTCAGCAACATCGCGATAGTATATGGTTCTTCACCTGTTGAACAACCTGCACTCCAGATGCGCAGTGTTTTGATACCTTGTCGTGTCTTTTTCTTTATTAGTTCGGGAATGATTTCTTCGGTGAAGGCCTTGAGTTGGAAGGATTCCCGAAAAAAATAGGTTTCATTAGTTGTGAGGATATCCATGATATCCATCATTTCCTGATCTTTTTTTCGGTTGTATTTTAAAAATTGGTAATATTCCTTGTAAGTTGAGATATTTAGTGTAGCCAAACGCCTGGAAAGCCTTTTCTCAAGCAAGTATTTCGATTCATCATCAAAATAAATTCCACAATGGGTGTGGATGCTGTCGCGAAAGAGGTGAAATTCTTCATTGGACATGATTTGCGCGGCAGGAGCAAAAATCATGGGAAATTTTCCAGAGCATTCACAATTTTTATCCTAACCAACTCACTCTGTTCAGTCTTTAAAGCTGCGTGGAGTATGTGAAATACGTCATCTGCGGGAAGACCTGCTAAAACACCTATCCATGTGGCACGTACCATTTCACTTGCATGTGTCAGAAGCCGTTCTGCATTAGCTACGATCCATTCGCCGCCCTGGCGGGCGAGAACTGTAACAGCCAGCGATACGATGTCATCGTCATCATTATCAAGCGCCGATTCCACCAGTTTCAACGCTTCTTGAGTGCCGATGACTTCAAGCTGTTCAATACAGCAGATCATCAATAGACCACTCGCTTCGTGTATCAGATTTTGGATTGCGAAAAAAGATTCAATATCATCAATGCGGGTGAGGCTTTTTAGCACTGCGCATTGCACCCAGCAATCCTCATCACCAAGGGCATGTACAAGGGCATTGACTGCATCATCCCCACCAATTTCTCCTATGGCTTCTGCAGCAGCTATACGCACGTCAGGATCCTCATCCACCAGAGCAATCCGGAGCAACCCCATATGTGAGGATAGATGCAACTTCCCTATATGAGTAACTGCTGTTTGACGAACATTTGAATCTTCATCCTTCACCATGAGCGCAAGATTGCCATGATCACCTACTGTCGCGTGGAGAACTGCAGCATCCCGGCGAGAGTAGGAATTTTCCGAAGTTCCCAACTGAAGAGCGACTTGCCGCACTGCTTCCCGATCATGGAGTGCCAATATCTGAAGACAGCTCACGACGGCAGAGCGCACCTCACAGTCCTGATCTTCAAACAAACGAACCATAAGAGGAATGCTTTCAGTAAGAGCCAAGCGACCTGCTGCAGATATAGCTGCCTTGCGAACCAAAGGAAACTCGTCGTTCAGAGCATTGATGATAATCCTGCTACCACCTCTGTAGTCAAGGGTACCGATAATGAAGCAGATTGCGGCACGTGCAGTTTCATCATATTCAGGGTACAGATCGATAAGAACTTTAACCCCTTCAGTACCGAGACGTTTAAATGAACTGAGAGCTGAGCCGGCCAGACGCTCGTCAGTACAGGCCGTTAGCAGAGTTGCCGCACCGCGTGTGTCGCCAACAATGCCGAGCAGCACTGTCACAGCTTCCGCAAGCTCAGGTTCTCCGAGATCAAAAGAATCTATAAGAGTCTGCAGTGTTTCATCGCCTTTCAGGCACAGAAAACTCTCTTCCATAGATAGGCGTACAGTAACGCTTGAACGCGAAAAGATTCGATACCACGATGTAATTGCTGCCTTTCTCTGACTTTTATGACGCGATGTAAATCCTTGGAGCAAGATCGGAGCTGAATTATGATCACCAATACTCCCCAGACATTCGTATACACTCTTACGCAGAGTATCCTGCTCGGCAAGCGAGATAATCTCCTGGGGTACTGGCATGTGAGAAGAAAGCTTTCCTAGAGCGACAAGAGCATTAAATCTAAAAAAATGTGAAGGGTTAGCAATAATGCTTCGGATTAATCCAGGAATCGCAGCAGCGTCTCCAATGTGCCCCAGATGCTCCGCTGCCGCTGAGGCAACATTAACATCTGGATCATTTAGTGAGGAAAGCAAGGTCGATAGAAACAAGGGACTTGCGATGGTACCCATAACATCAATGACGAATTTACGTACATCGGCGTCAGCATCATGAGTCAAGCGAATAAGGTAGTCGGCGGCTCTTGTGTCCAGCCTGGTTATGGCTTCAGCTGCGGAGTTTCTCAATCCCGCATTATCATCATTGCGCAAAAGTTCGAGAAGTCCGGCAATTGAGGCTTCGTCAGGTCTGGCAGCAACAAATCTTTCTACAGCTTCCTTGCGAACTCTCCAACTGTCATCGCCCATGGCAGTGAACAGCAACTCACGTATTTCGGGAAGCGCCATACCCTGCAAAGCCTGCAAGGTTAACCGGCGAGTTTCTTCATTGGTCGACTTAAGGGAGTTTTCGAATTCCTTTATTTTTTTCACCTGCATGCACCCCTATAGCAACAGCTTATCATTTTAAACTTTTGGTGGCGCTTGCGATACAACTGCCAGATGGTCCGATGGATCCAAAAGGGCATCTATGTCCAGAATCATAAAAACCTTCTCTCCGGAAAGACATACTCCCAATAAGCATTCAACACCCTTTGTTCGGTTTACCTCAGGCGGAGGTTTAATTCCTTCTGTAGGAATTGTTATAACTTCAAGCACATCATCAACCGTCAACGCCAAAACACGTCGAGAAAGAGCAACAATCAGAAGTTTGGGTTGTTTGCCTTCCGGAATTGCCGACATGCCAAAACGTTTCCGCAAATTCATGACCGGGATCACGGAACCACGGAGATTGATTACTCCCTCCAGGAATGGTGACGGTATAGGTAGACTTGAAAGTTTCAGTGGCTGAATGATTTCCTGAATGCGCATGATATCAACGGCAAACAGATTATCGCCAAGACTGAAACAGGCAAATTGTATATCGCGCACTCTTTCGTTCATATTTCCACTGATGTTCCGGCCCTGTTTAACAAGCCTTCGATAACTTCTATGATCATCGCAGATTTGAAAGGTTTAGTAAGATAGGAACTAGCACCACATTCAATACCACGTAACTGATCTTCTTGTGTTTTTTTTGCGGTCAGCATAACCACCGGAATGGTCGACCACGATGGGGATGCCTTTATTCTTCGACACACCTCAAACCCATCTATATCCGGAAGCATGATATCCAGAAGCACCAAGTCAAATCTTGCGCTTGCAAGCTTTACCAGGGCGTCATTACCGTCTACGGCACCGGTCACCTCATATCCTTTTACCGTCAAAAGAATAGTTTCAAGCTTAAGAAGGCTTTCCTCATCTTCAACAACAAGGATACGTTTTTTGTTCATGCTCGCTCCTTCAGTAAAGATTGATATCAGTGATGCTCTCAACATTCAGCAGAATCACCATGCGATGTTCGGCCCTACCGATTCCGGTTACAAAATCACGGTCAATTCCTTCTAATACTGCAGGTGCCGGCTCAAAAGCGTCCGTAGGTATTCGAACCACCTGCACTACCTCATCCACCACTAAACCAGTGTAGGCATCGCCTGTTTTGACTACAACAATACGTTCTTTGCCAGTCACCTTTTCACGATTTAGTCCAAGCCGATTGAGCATATCGATAACAGGGATGATAACACCACGCAGAGAGATAACACCGGACACAAAGGAAGGAGCACGTGGTACCTCGGTGACTGTGCGTGGTTTGATTATCTCCTTGATCTGCATGATGTTGATTCCATAAGTTTCATTGGATACATGAAAGCAGAGAAACTGTTCGTAGTTGTTCTTAACAGCAGGAACAAGTTCGACAGTGGTAAGCTGAATATCTTCATCACAGCCAGCGGCCTGTCTGCCTGCAAGAAGAACAGCAACCGGGTCAAAAAGCTTTTCCCATTGTTCAGATTCCAGGGGGTACGATGGTGTATTGGAAGAAGGTACAGGTGTAACTTCCAAGCTGACATGTTCAATTGAATCAGCGATACATTCAGTTAATACAGGAGTGCCAGGGATGTTGGCAGCTTCCGTGGAAGATGCATCAACTTGACGCGATATTGGCTGCATCACCGCTGAGCTTGATTTTTTTCGTATTTTTGCCAAATCCATAATCTCTGCCTACATCATCATTTCGTCTTTAATTTCATCAACAATAGTTGAGTCGATCAGGGCAGCATCACAACCATATGCTACCAAAAGTGCGTTCGTAGCCATTGAATTGATCCTGCGCGGTACCCCTCCGGTCAGTTCATAAATCTTCTGAACGGCATCAGGGGTAAACAGTCCGGCTGACCCGCCAGCAACTTCAAGCCTGAAATCCAGATACTCCATGGTCTCATCCAAAGAAAGCGGATGCAGATGGTACTGCAGAGCCACCCTTTGACAAAGCGGCTCGTAACGTGGAGACGCCAGCATATCCCGCAGTTCCGGTTGCCCCATGACAATTATGGCCAGAAGATTCCGGTCATCCAGCTGAAAATTGGTCAGCAAACGGATTTCATCAAAGACTTCGGCATCTGTAATCATTTGTGCCTCATCCACTACAATCACAGGACAGATGCCACGTTGGTAACTGTCATAGACAACAACATTTATCTGTTCAAGTAGATCATCTTTAGTGCTGGCGGGTTCCACTACTTCCAGCAGACGGGCAATGGTTCGAAGAAATTCGATTCCATTAAGGCGGGGGTTTACAATATAGCAAAAACGGTAGGTCTCCCCCAATCTATCCATCAATGCTCGGGAGATAGTGGTTTTTCCACATCCTATTTCACCAGTCAAAACTGCAATATCCCGCTCTTCAACAACAAACTCAAGACGTGCAAGCGCCTCTTCATGACCTTTACTGAGAAATAGAAAACGTGGATCCGGTGTCTTGCTGAAGGGTTTTTCTCTGAATCCGAAATAGGTTTTATACATATTTCAGCTTCCACTTCTTATAGCTTCGGAAATCATTCCCGCAACATCCAGGACAAGAATTGTGCGCTGGTCACCAAGATCGGCAGCCCCTGATATTCCCTTATATCGTTTGAATGCTTCTCCTAAAGATTTTATGACAATATCCTGTTGTCCCTGCAGATCATCGACAATAATGCCCAATCGTTTTTCTGCCACACCGACAACAACTACATAAAATTCTTCAGGTCGTGGCCCCTGACGTTCGAATCCAAAAAAACGATCGAGCCTGAGCAGAGGCAGTGTTGTTTCCCGTAGCTGTATTACCTCTTTACGTTCAACAGTATTTATATTCTTTTCGGCAAGCAATAACGTCTCAAGAACTGATGTGATCGGAAGAGCATAGGTCCTGCCAGAACAGGAGATAATCAAAACTTTAATAATGGCAAGAGTTATGGGTAGGGTAATGATAAAGCGGCTACCAAATCCTTTACTGGTTTCAATGTCCACCATGCCGGATATAGCAGTAATATTGTTTTTAACGACATCCATACCAACACCACGACCTGACACCTCACTTACCTTTTCGGTCGTGGAAAAGCCGGGAAGAAAAATGAAATCAATGGCTTCCTTGTCCGAAACCATGCTGACATCTTGTACCAATCCTTTTTGGAGTGCCTTAGCCTTGACTTTTTCAGTGTCAATTCCGCTACCGTCGTCCTCTACTTCAATGACAACATGATTTCCCTTCGAGAAGGAAGATATCCTGATGGTACCCTTTTCATCCTTACCTAGAGCTATTCTCTGCTCTGGCGATTCAATGCCATGATCTATCGCATTCCTGATGATATGCATCATCGGATCAGAAATGTCTTCAACAATCAGCTTGTCAAGTTCCGTATCAGCACCATAAAATTTCAGTTCTACTTTTTTGCCCTGTTCGCGTGAAATTTTACGGATTATGCGAGACATTTTCTCATAAAGCTGTCCAACCGGAATCATCCGAATTTCCATGACCCCTTTTTGAAGATCAGCCAGTTTACGTTCCAGACCTTTTGCCGATTTTCCAAGATCAACGGCAATACGGGAAAATCCTTGGTTGCGCATTTTAATAGCAAGAGCTGCTATAGAAGAATGGGCAAGAACAAGTTCACCAACAATATTCATCAGATCATCAAGTTTTCCTATATCGACACGTACAGTCCGGCTCATGCTCTTAGCCGATTGGATATCATCTCCTGTTGCGAGGGCCGGTTGAACAGGCACATCAGGAGAGACTAAAGCGGTCTGGACTGCTTTGGTGACAGGGATAAGGGGTTCAGAATGAATTGAATCAGGAAACGAAGATGGAGAAACGGTTGTATCAGCATGTCCCAAAAGAGCAACAGTGACAGCGTCGTTTCCAATCATTTGGGTTATTTCATTTAATTCTTTGTTGGAACTGAAGAGAAGGTCAAAATCAATGTTTGTTTCAACGATACCAGCCATACTCGGGAGTGTACTGATGAGCTCTCCACAGGCCTTTAAAGTGTCGGAAATTTTTGACAAATCAACATCGAAGGTACTCAGATCAAATGATGTATGAATCGTGTAAATCTTTTTCCCTTTGTTGATGTTCTCAAGTAGTCGATGCTCTTCATATTCAGTCAAAGCACCAAGAGTTTGTTCGGATAGGCCCAGATGTGCAAAAGGTGAGTTATTCGAAATTTGTTCTGGAGGAGCAAGGCAGGCGTTTATTTTGACAACACAGGCGGAAATTTCTGTGGAATGATTTGTCTCTCCACCTTCTGCAATAGTTCGGACCAGTAGCGTCAATAGTTCATGGGATTCAAAGAGTACAGCAATTACAACCTGGTCGAGCTTAATCTTGCCCAATCGCAACAAGTCCAACAGGTTTTCCATATTATGTGACAGTTCGGATATTTCACCAAACCCGAACATACCTGCAAGACCTTTAAGGGAGTGAGCACCCCTAAAAATGGAGTTAAGCAGATCAGGATCAAGATCGCCACTTTCAGCCATATCCGCCAGATCAGCCATTTCAGAGCCAAGTTGATCGGCAATTTCCTCGGCCTCTGCGAGAAAATCTTTTACCGCCTTATTTGCTGCTGTTAAATCCGTCATGTATGGAATCCAACTGAATGGGATTTTTCTGGTTTAGATTGTCTAAGGCAGTTTGTCAGCCAAGGTATAATTGAATCAACTCCTGCACTCTTGCCGGATCAAAAGGTTTGATTACATAATCATTGGCACCCAATTGTTTTCCTTTGTCGATATCCTTCTGACTCCCTTCCGAAGAGATTATAATTACCGGTATTTCCTGATAATTTGGATTGTTGCGGAGGTAACTGAGCAGTTCAAGTCCATTGATGTCAGGCATGTTGATATCAGTCAGAATAAGATCCACTTTTTCACGTGGTAGAAGCCTTAATGCTTCAAAACCGGTCGAAGCCTCAACAATATTGTAGTTGTTAATGGATTCAATTGTGGAGACCAACATGGCCCGCATAGTCTTGGAATCATCGACAATAAGGATTGTTTTGGAGCTCATGGTTCAAAACCTTTCTTTATGTTGTCGTCCGGCTTGCACAAATCAACACCAGTATAGGCAGGAGGTTTATAATCCAACAAAGTCTCGCTGCGTTATGACCCTCTCAAGCCGATCATTTGGATTCAATCATGGTCCCGTACAGGGCAAAAAAATGAAAGAAATATAGCCGATCAACAGCGGCAAGTAAAGCATTATGCTGGGTTGTGGGCTTGCCTGGCCAGGGTTTTCTTGTCTCTTCCGCGGAACATAAGGTGGAGGGGGGTTCCATTAAAGCCGAAAGCTTCGCGAAAACGGTTAACAAGATAACGCTCGTAGGAAAAATGAACACTTTCGGGCTGGTTGGTGAAGATAACGAAGGATGGAGGACGTGTTCCGACCTGTGTGGCAAAGTAAAATTTAACTCGTCTGCCATGGGCCAGGGGAGCATGATGGGATTCTGTTGCTTCAGTAAAGATGCGGTTTACTTCGGATGTGCTAACCCTACGCGTATATTGCTCCATAACTTCATCAACAGAGGCTATTATCTTGCCGATCCTTTGACCAGTTTTAGCTGATACAAACAGAATGGGAGCATACGCGAGATATTTGAATTCCATCCTGACCTTTTCCACATATAATCCAAAAGTAGCGTTGTCCTTGTCAAGGGCATCCCATTTGTTGATCACAAAAACGCATGCTTTACCAGCCTCATGGACATAGCCGGCAATTCGTTCATCCTGCTCGGTGACACCATCCTCGGCATTAAGAACCACCAGAACAACATCCGCCCTTTCAATGCTGCGCAGTGCATCAACAACACTATATTTTTCCAGTTTTTCAACGGTCTTGCCCTTGCGCCTGATACCGGCAGTATCTATAAGCAGATATGGTTTCTTGTTGCACATGAAAAGCGTGTCAACAGAGTCTCGGGTTGTGCCAGCGGTCGGATTGGCAACGACACGCTCGTAACCAAGCAGTCGATTAACCAGGGAGGATTTACCCACATTAGGTCTTCCAACAACCGCAATTTTGGTTAATTCTTCTCTGTCAGACGGTTCTGCAACGTCTGGCAAGGTATCCATCAGATCATCAACCATATCAAGAACACCGCGATTATGTTCCGCGGAAATGGTGTAAAACCTATCAACCCCCAGTGTGTAAAACTCGGCTGATTCGTGTTCCAGTTTGTCTCCGTCGACTTTGTTAACCAGATAAAAAACAGGTTTTTTGACACGACGCAGCATTTTTGCCACCTCAATGTCTGCAGGTGTCAGGCCGCTGCGCGCGTCCATCATGAAGAGGATGACATCTGCCTCCTCCATGGCCATAGTAGATTGTTCGCGCATCTGCTGCAGAAGCCGATCCTCTGTTACCGGTTCAAATCCCCCGGTGTCAATCAGGATGAATGGTTTATCAAATCGGCTGATATCGGCATAATTACGATCCCTTGTCACTCCGGGAGAATCATCCACCATTGCTCTTCTATGACCCAACAATCGGTTAAACAGAGTTGATTTACCAACATTGGGACGACCTACAATAGCTACTATCGGTTTCATCTATTCATACCCCAGTTCACGCAATACTGCCGTGCGTTCAGTCCAGCGCTCCTGGACCTTTACGTACAACTCAAGAAAAATGCGCGTACCCAGAAGACGTTCGATATCCTTACGGGCCTGTTCGCCAATTTTTTTCAACATTGCACCTTTTTTACCAATAATGATTCCCTTTTGCCCTTCACGCTCTACCAAGATCATCGCGGAAATTGCAATTACACCATTGTCGCGTTCCTTGAAAGCTTCCACCACTACAGCAGTTCCATAGGGAACTTCTTCATTAGTTAAACGAAAAACTTTTTCACGAATAAGTTCAGCGCATATGACCTTTTCCGGTTGGTCTGTGAGAATGTCTTCTGGAAAATACTGTATGCCGAGAGGAAGTCTTTGTCTCACCAGATCTACCAGATGCTCGACATTGCTGCCACTTTGAGCGGAAAGCGGTATTATTTCGGAAAATTCATACAGACCTGCAAAAGCCGCAATTATCTCCAGCAACCGTTCCTTTGGTTCAACAAGGTCTATTTTATTAAGCACAAGAAAAACAGGACAGGCAGCTTTCGTTGTGATCTTGCGGACAAAATCATCATCGGGTTTGGCAGTCGCATCAATCACAAGGACAAGCAGATCAATTCCTGATATGGCGTTGTAAGCAGCATCCACCATTGCCTGATTTATGCGGCTTTTTGCTGTATGGATGCCCGGTGTATCTACAAAAACAATTTGACTCGAATCATCGGAGAGAATGCCGCGAATTGCTGTTCGGGTAGTTTGTGGCTTATCCGAAACTGCCACAATCTTTTCTCCCAGAATGCGATTCAAAAGGGTTGATTTGCCGACATTTGGGCGCCCGACGATCGAAACAAAACCTGACTTAAAACTGTTATTTTTCATGGTGTTACACCTGTATCTTTCATGTATTACTTCTTCGACCACGTGTCTTTCAGCGTGACTACGCGGTTGAATACCAACTGGTCAATTACTGAGTCTTGAGGATCAAGACGGAAGTATCCCTGACGTTCAAACTGAACGCGTGTTTCCGGATCCAGGTCTCTCAGGTTAGGCTCGAGTTTGCAGCCGGAAAGGACCTCAATGGAAAGCGGGTTAAGAAACTGCTTGTAATCGATTTCGCCACGGTCTGGATTGGGATCGGAGAAAAGTCGGTCGAACAGCCGAACTTCAGCATCAACGGCATACTGGGCCGATACCCAGTGAATGGTCCCCTTGATTTTCCTGCCATCTGCGGCAGATCCTCCGCGAGAGGCAGGATCATATTCACAGTGAACCTCAACTACGGCGCCAGCTTCATCTTTAACAACTCCGGTGCAACGAACAATGTAGGCATAACGAAGTCGCACTTCGTTACCTGGTGTCATGCGGAAGAAGCCTTTCGGAGGATTTTCTGAAAAATCATCCTGTTCGATAAAAATTTCGCGCGAAAAGTTGATTGTCCGATTGCCCAACTCAGGATTCTGGGGGTGATTGGCAGCTTCAAATTCCTCCACCTGACCTTCAGGATAATTGTCAACTATCACCTTGAGCGGTCGCAAAACCGCCAGAGCACGTGGTGCCCGTTCGTTAAGGTCTTCACGTACGCACTCTTCCAGAACAGACATCTCTATCCAGGAGTCGCTCCTGCCAACACCAATCCGATCACAGAAGGTTCGTATTGATTCAGGTGTAAAGCCGCGACGCCTGAGCCCCATTAGAGTCGGCAAGCGCGGATCATCCCAACCATTGACAATCTTCTGGGAAACCAGTTCATGCAGTTTCCGCTTACTCATTACGGTATAGGTAAGGTTCAGTCGAGCAAACTCGTACTGCCGTGGACGTGCAGGTACCGGCAGAGTATCAAGAAACCATTCGTAGAGTGGTCGGTGCGACTCAAACTCCAAGGTGCAGATAGAATGAGTTATTCCCTCAATTGCGTCAGACTGACCATGTGCAAAATCATACATTGGGTAAATGCACCAGCTATTCCCAACGTGGGGATGAGGAGCATGGATGATTCGGTACAGCACCGGATCGCGAAGGCTGAGGTTGGGCGAGGACATATCAATCTTCGCTCTAAGCACTCTGGCACCATCTGGAAATTCCCCGCTCTTCATTCGACGAAATAGAGCCAGATTTTCATCTGTCGAACGGGAGCGGTAAGGACTTTCGATGCCTGGTTCGGTCAGGGTGCCACGATAGGCTCGCATTTCTGCTGCAGTTAGATCTTCTACATATGCCTTTTCCTGCAGAATCAAATACTCAGCCCACTGGTAGAGTTGCTCAAAATAGTCGGAAGCATGGTAAAGATTCTGTCCCCAGTCAAAACCAAGCCAACGAACGCTCTCCTTGATCGACTCAATATATTCCTGTTCTTCTTTGGCGGGGTTGGTATCGTCGAAGCGGAGATGGCATCGTCCACCAAAATCACGCGCAAGACCGAAATTGAGGCAGATTGACTTGGCATGTCCGATGTGCAGGTACCCGTTTGGCTCAGGTGGAAAACGCGTTACGATGGAAGCGTGTTTACCGGACTTTAAGTCATCTTCTACTATTGTGCGCAAGAAATTCGATGATGGTATGGTTTCTGTTGACATAAGTTCCTCTGTAAAAAATCCGAATATATGACGCTAGGCGATTTCACCCAGAAGCGAGTTCTGAAAAACATTCGTAATCCGCACTTCGACAAAACTACCAATCAGCTTCTTGTCACCGGCAAAATTAACTGTCCGGCCGTTATCAGCCTTGCCTGAAATTTGCCCCGATCGTTTTCCCTCACCTTCAACCAAAACAGACTGCACTGATCCAAGATATTCCGATTGAATTTCCATGGTGATGTTTTTTTGCAGATGCTGCAGGCGTTCAAGTCGACGTTGTTTTTCTTCCCTTTCAACTTCATCTGCCATTTCTGCTGCAGCAGTGCCTGGTCGTGCTGAATACACAAAAGAAAAGAGATCTATGTAACGGACCTCTTCCAGAAGAGAAAGTGTCTGCTCAAAGTCTTCTTCAGTCTCACCCGGAAAACCGACGATCATATCGCCGGTAATGGCAATCCCGGGACGGGCTGCTTTCAGTTTCCTGATTTTTTCAAGGTAGGTTTCCCGGGTATAACCGCGGTTCATCGCCTGCAGGATCCTATTGCTTCCCGATTGGGCGGGAAGCTGTATCTGACCGCAAAGTTTGGGGATCTCCCTGAAACAGTTGATCAGCTCGTCAGACATATCTTTGGGATGGGACGTACTAAAGCGGATCCTGTGTAAATCCTGAATTTCGGCTATTTTGCCGATAAGCTCTGCAAAGCCCGGTTCATTAGGGGTGTTGAGTCCGTAAGAATTGACATTCTGTCCCAGCAGCACTACCTCGCGAACACCTGCGTTGGTTAGGACTCTGATCTCATTCACAATATCATCTGAGCGACGACTGATTTCACGACCACGCACATAGGGCACGATGCAATACGAACAAAAATTATTGCAGCCTTGCATAACTGTAACGAAACTACTTAATCGGCTGGTAGTCTTTGTCACCGGAAACAGGTCCAAACGCTGGTCGTTGTCGATAAAGTCTGTCTCGCAGCGCCGCTCTCCGCCTTCAGCTGCGGCTACCATTTCAGGAAGGAGATGCAGGTTATGTGTGCCGAAAACAAGATCCAGCCAAGGAAGTCTTTTCAGCAATTCCTCTCCCTCTTGCTGGGCTACACAACCACCAACACCTACTAACAGGTGTTTGTTACGTTTTTTAAATACACGCAGGTTTGCAAGGCGCCTGTATACTTTTTCTTCGGCACCGCCGCGAACACTGCAAGTGTTCAGCAGAATCATGTCTGCATCAGATGGAGTACTTGTGGGACGATAGCCAAGATCTGCGAGCATCGTCACGATGCGTTCGGAATCGCTGACGTTCATCTGGCATCCGAATGTTTCTATGTAAAGGCGTTTACTCAACATGGTGAATTAATTTTTATACGCGACAACACTCTGTAAAGTCAATAAAATAGGTGTTTTTCAGCTACCGACTCATGCTCTTGCAGGCTTGACAAACTATCGTGATGGAACATATTCTTTGGGATATTAAAACTCGTGAAGGTAATCTGCCGATGAATGTTGACTGGAATCAAATAGACACCGTACTGCTGGATATGGACGGCACCCTGCTGGACCGGCATTTTGACGACCATTTCTGGCTTGAGCACGTTCCCAAGAGGTGGGCTGCTAAACATGGAACATCGCTCGATCATGCATGCAAATACCTGGTCTCACTCTTCAGATCACAGGAGAACACTCTCAATTGGACCGATCTTGATTATTGGTCTGATCGTCTTAATCTCGACATCCCTCTACTTAAAAAAGAAGTTGAACATCTCATTGCTGTCCATCCCTTTGTCATGGAATTCTTGCTCTTTCTTGCACACCACAACAAAAAAATATGGCTTGTGACCAACGCCCACTCTAAAACCCTTGACCTCAAGATGAAGAAAACACTGATAGGTCCTTATTTTACTGGAATAATTTCAGCCCATCAGGTTGGGCTCCCTAAGGAGGACAATCGCTTCTGGGGGGCTTTGCAAAATTTCATTCCCTATGATCCGCAGCGTACTTTGCTGGGCGAAGATAGTGAGACCAATCTTTCAACTGCCAAAGAATTTGGAATAAAATTCCTTATTTATATCAGCCGTTTCAGTTCCAAGATAACTCCCCAACCTTCCAGCCGATTCAGTTCAATTGAGTATTTTCGTCAATTGATTCCTGAACGAGACAGTATGATCACAAGCATATCAGGACCTGAAGGAGGGGCAGCATGAAATTAACTTTGTGGTCGATGCTTTTAATACTCTCATCGCTGTCCACAGTTTTGGCCGCCACTGAGCAGGAAATGCATTTGGGAAGGTTCAGCAACGGCGACATGACTGGCTGGAAAGAACAAACCCTCGGTTTAATGAAACCTAAAACAACTTATTCAATTTCCAAAATAAACGAACATTCCGTTTTACTTGCAACCTCTAAAAAATCCGCTTCTGGACAGATTTATAAGTTAAATATAGACCCGAAAGAGTATCCGATTCTTTCATGGTCTTGGAAGATTGATCATACAATTAAAAAGGGAGATGAAAGAACCAAAGAGGGAGATGATTTTGCAGCACGGGTTTATGTACTTTTTCCGCGCGGCTTTTTCACCAAAACTCGTGCGATTTGTTATGTATGGGCCAACAAGCTTCCCAAGGGAACACATGTAACCAGTCCCTTTACGGCCAATGTCATAACTGTTGCTGTGGATTCGGGAGATGAACTTGCTGGGCGCTGGACCAGCCATCAAAGAAATGTATACGAGGATTACAAGTCGTTTTTTAAAGAGGAACCACCGAAATTAGGTGCGGTTGCAATTATGACCGACACCGACAATACCTCTGAATCTGCTATTGGGTATTATGGGGACATCTCATTACTTCATTCTGGAAAAGTGGATGAACCTGATAACGGTAAAAAAGAACAGCGCCTGAAAGATACAAAACAGAAAGAACAAATCAAAGAAGAGCGGGGAAACAAAGGATTCTCACGATATTCTACGTCCGGCCCCTCCAGATGACCATAGTGAGATTCCTCTGAATCCCATAGTTTTTCGAAAGCTACATGCGGCTTAATTTTGTTCTAAATTTTTCCAGCTTGGAAGCACCCTCTTCGATCAGACGAATGAGATCTTTACGGGCACTGCCGGCAACATCTTTGCCCTTCTCCACCAAGTCATCGGTTTTGTCTCCAATGGATTCAACGAGATTGGTAATGGAGACAGAAAGGTCTTCAACTGCTTCATCGGCCCGAGTCCTAACTCTTTTTGCACATCGGTTAAGGTCCCGCCTGGTCCTTTCGCCAGATTGCGGAGCAAAAAGCAAGGCTACTCCAGCGCCAATTATTCCGCCCGCCACGATTAAAAGTGCTGCCGCCGCTAATTTTTTTTCTCTGTCTTCCATGATTATCCTCCATCATTTTTAATGTCTTTAGTTTACCTTAAGTTCGTGGAAAGATAAAAGTTATTTATTCAAAAACGATTACGTGCTATACCACCGCCATCAATAAAATTAATTATATTAAATTAGTTATTGCACACATTAAAGGAGATGGTTGTGAACATCCTTGTCAAACTCAGCAACCAGGTTTTGACCAACTCTCTCTGTGAATTTCTCAGTGGATCTCTGGAATCATGCCATTCTTTTGTTGCAGACGATATACATGGCAACCAGGAACCGGATCTTATTCTTATTGATGCAGTTACTCTCAAAACAAATTTTATTCAGACCTGGCCGACAGCCAAAATAATTCTTCTGGATACAGGATTACAGGAGAATGAAATGATCAAAGTTCTTCTTTCCTATAAACTGCAAGGCATCATAGCTACTGATACCGATACCCAACTTTTTTTTAAAGCACTTTCAGTTATACATGCTGGACAAATTTGGATCGATAATAGCAAATTGAAAGCACTTCTTGGTTATGCTGAATCAGCCTCTTTTTCCCAAAATCTCGACAAGATCAGCCCTAAGGAAAAAGAGGTAGTCATTCTGGTATCACAAGGCTTTAAAAACCGAGAGATTGCTCACAAACTCCATATCAGCGAACAAACTGTCAAAGTCCACATCAGCAACATTTTACGAAAAGCCCAGGCCAGCAACAGGTCTCAACTCGTACCACTCGCTATGCAACTGCGGTTTTCTCCCTCCTGAATCGCCTGTATTCTTTCTTTTAACTTACAACTTTAGATCTAACCCTACCCTGCTGAAACTATATACCCCTTAAGAACTACAAAATAAATAAACTCTAAGGTAATTGATTTTTTTAAATCTTAGGAACACTAATATCTTCAGTTAATTGCCAGCCGCCTACACGCGAATGGAGTTTGGCGGAGAGGAGTATGAGCAATGCAGACAAAATATGGGTTCCATCTTCTCACCATTGATGAATTTGACAGATGGTTACAAACGAACCTTTTCAACCGGGCAATCTCACTGCTGCAGAATCATCACACCTGGTTACCTGATTACGGAACCTTTACTGGTTCCAATCATTTCGCCTTGATGAAAAGCATGAATGATGCACACCTTGAGCGTGGCTTCGACATGATCGCACAAAATATTACCACTTTCCCTGATGGCACTCTGGCTGTTTGTCGTCCCCTGGACAGGGTACCAGCCGGCATTAAAGGGGCCAACAGCAAGGGAATCTGCATTGAGCACCTGGGCAACTTTGATAACAAGGACACTGTAACTGCGCTTCATCACGAGACGATCATCCGTGTAAATGCCCTACTGTGCCGAGAATTCAGCCTTATTCCAACAACCAGCAGTATCGTTTACCATCACTGGTTTGATCTTACAACCGGAGAGCGCACTAACGGCAGCGGTACAACCAAGAGCTGTCCTGGAACATGTTTCTTTGGAGGCAATACAGTGGAGACCGCAGCAGAGCATTTTATTCCACAGATCGTCACCGCAGCATCAGGACACGCTTCTGCTACAAATCCTTCCAGTACCTCAGGCGGTGAACAAGCCATAGTCACTGCCAACCCAACACTCAATATTCGTTGCAGTCCCTCCTCCGATGCACGGTCCATCGGAAGCTTGCGTCGCGGTTCATCGGTTAATGTATATGCACGGCAGGACAACTGGTGCCGAATTCATCCCAAGGAAAGCCATTGGGTTGCAGCTAGATACCTGGAATTTTGATAACCATACCGTTCGTGGAGGTTATTTGTGAGCAGATCGCCAATTTTACTCATTGATGCACCTGAAGATGTTGTTCAAAAACTGATGGAGTCAAATATTCAATCAACTTTCGATCTCGTTAAAAAGGGAGCCAACCCTTCTCGTCGAAAACAGATTGCAACTGCAGTCGGACTTGACCAGCAAGAATTCTACAGACTGACCAAACAAGCCGACCTGCTGAGGATTGATGGTCTTGATGCTAATAATGCAAAACTGTTGGTTTCTGCCGGTATTAGGGGGGTTGCCGATCTGGCGGCCTGCAAGCCTGATAAAGTGTTGCAACGCCTTACTCACCTTGATGGAAGCGGTAGTTCTTCATTGCCCAGTATAAGCCAATTTAAAAAGTGGAGGGAACTGGCCGGTGATCTAAAAAATGTTGTTTCTCCCGATGTAAATGATCGACCCGATCCGGGACTGATTGATGTTCAGGAGGGGAGCAGTCCACGTGAAGAGATGTTTGCTGATATGGTCGAAATGGTAACCAACTTGGGGCGTGGAATTGCTGTTGCCCAGCAGGAGATGGATGAACAGGCGATCCGGACCCAGAAACTGATCAATGCCGATCAACGTCTACGCAACCTGGGACTGATGGCAACTTGGTTTACTATCCCCGATGCCACCTTTAACTTAAAAATGAATTATTCAGTTATCCGTGAACAGGGGGCGGAACATGACGCACCGACCGGTAAACAAAAACTTAAGATCATGCCGCTCAATGCCCGGACCCAAAACTATTTCAAACTCAGTGAAGGAATGCAGAGTGAGCTGAATATCAGGTTCGCATCCCTGCCCCCCCCTCCCCACGTCACTCAACCACTCATAGTACCCAGTGTGATCGGCAAAACTCTGGAGGAGGCCAAGGTACTGCTTGCGGCAGAGAATCTCCGAGCTGGCACTGTCACTACCGTTTCGGGGCAGCCTGTGGACAACCACGATACGGATGTGACGGACCAGTCGCCTGTCCCGGGCGCTGATGCACGCTTTCAGGATCGTATCAATCTCTTTGTCCGCCGGAAGGATCAGCCGGCATAACAGGTTATGGAGCTCCCCATGGCACTCGACATCAAGCCAATTGAAGTTATCAAGAATGACCTCATCCGCCTGCAAGCTGAAACTGCTCTCAAGGACACGGTAATAACAAGCCTGGCTGCCGAAAAAACTACTCTACTACGCGAGAAGAAGGTTTTGAGTGAGGCTTTGGCAACCGCACAATCAACCGTTGACGCAGTACAGGGTCAATCCAGCGCTTTAAAAAAGCAGCTCGACAGCCTATTACAGGAATCATCGCAGCTTAAAAGTGAGTTGACTGCAAAAACGACAGCATTATCCGCAAAAGAAAAGGAGGTGACGGAACTACAGGAAAAGAATGCAGCACTGCTGAAAAAGGGAATTACAAATGAAACAGTGCTTACGGAACTGGCAGATCTAAGAATCCAGAACGAATTTCACAAGAGTCAATTGTTGGCCCGAAACCAGTATCTTCAGCAGATGAGCCTGGAACTTGAAAGCGTTCGTTCAGCACATGCTCGGATTCAGGCAGAAAGGGACGGAATTGAAAAGGTTCTTATTGCGGAACAGGGTAAACGGACTGCACTTGAGCAGGATCTTTCGTCTTTAAAAGGACGCTCAGAATTCAGCGCCAGTGAAGTTTCCGGGTATCTAAATGATGCCATTGACACATTCAACAGCCAGAAGAATCTGACCGACAGTAATGTCAATTACATCATCAGCGAACTAGAGGTAGATCTGAAAGCCGGCATAGGTACAACCAGCGGCTCAAACCTGACCATGCTGGTCCCATCCCGGACTCAATTGACAGAACAGGGACTCAGCAGTTTCAAATTCACCATCAGGGCCATTCCGCAGTCTGCGGAGCAAACCTGAGAACGCGTCCCCGGAAAGGAGGCATATCATGCCAAATGTCGGACAAGAGCTGTTGAATGTTCCCTTCGCGGAAATGGTGCTCAAACTGGCTTCAGCCATAGCAGAAGGTCAGTACAAGCTGGACATGGTAAGTTGCAAGATCGCCAAGTTCATGGGCGACAAGAAGACCGCGCCGATCTATCTTCCAGACCTTACTGATCCTGAGGGGAAAAAGGAAATTGTCACATCCCTGATCGGAGCAGGATTCCAGCCAACCTTCTACCAATTCACCGATACGATCATTGAAGTAAAGATGGCTATTTCGATGAACCAGACCACAGAAGCGTCAATCTCTACAGAAACCTCCGCCGGATGGGGACCTTTTTCAGCCTCGGTCAATGCCTCTTACTCGTCTAAATACTCTTACAGCGTTGAAGGCTCCAGCCTGTTGCGCACAAAGATCACACCGCTGCCGCCGAATCCCTTCATGCAGAAAGTTTTGGATATGAAGGCCCAGCAACTTCAGCAGCAGTTTGCACTCGAAATGAAGAAGATGGAGCTGCAGCTTGAAAAAGAACGGAAAGAAATTGAAACAAAGATGAAGGAAGAAGAGGGAAAAACTACCCCAACCCCGACACCTCCCTAAGCAGACTGTTGAGGAAGCCAGATGAAAGGCACACGGAACGGAGCAGGCGAGACATAAAACCAGTTAGCAAAGCTTGCGAATAGTATGCAACGCTTCAGATGACCTCAACAGTAGCTTTTCAACAGCCTGTCAAGCGATAGAGTGGTATCAGCTTTACTAATAAGCCCAAAAGGAGCCCGCTATGAGCGTAGGACATGATCTACTTGATGTACCTTTCCCGGAGATGGTGTCCCAACTTGGAATTGCCATTGCCCGTAGCCAATTCAACCTTGACCTTAACAGCATTGAGATCCTGAAGGTCATGGGAGACAAGAAGGCTGCCCCGGTTTCTATTCCCAACATAATCAATCAGACGGGAGCCTTGGCAAAAGATGACGGCACTGCTGGCAGCGAACCTGCAGAAATCGTCACGTCGATGATTGGCGCAGGTTTCCAGCCTACCTTCTATCAATTTGCTGAAACAATCATCGAAGTCAAAATGGCAATAAGTGCCAAGTCCGAAAGCAGTTATGAGCGGGAAACGAAGGGTACCCAGACCACTCAAACCAGTACATCCCGCTGGTGGGGACTTTCCAAGTCCACCACGATCACCACTACTCCTGTTGATGCTCGTTATTCCAGCAAATACAACTATACAGCTGAAGGGTCAAGCCTGCTGCGCACACGGCTTGTACCGATGCCCCCCAATTCTTTCATGCAAAGAATGCTTGATATGAAGGCCCAATCAATGCAGATGGCCTTTGAACTGGACATGCGCAAGGCAGAATTGGCAGTTGAAAAAGAACGCATAGCGGTCGCAGCAGCATTGAAAAAAGCTGAAGAAGATGCGGCCAAAACAATTCCTGTACCCACCCCCACCCCTACTCCTGCAGCTCCTGCTAAACCCAAATAGTCTTCCGATGGGGTCCGGCAGTGTATTGTCGGACTCCATGCAAGGATTCCCATGGATACACAAAATCCCTCAACTCCTGCATCAGCATTGCCTGAGGAACTTCTGCGTTACTCTTTGTTACTGGATGAAGATGGAGATATGACGCCTGATGATGTTCCTTCAGAAGATATCCAGACGGTAAACATATCCGATGATGTCGAAAGTGTTGATGCATTGTCTTTGGAGAGTCAGATCCCTCTCACATATCACCAGGTAGTAAAAAGGGAAATTGCTGTTTACCTGCGCGATCGTGCGCATCTGGTGGAACGTCTCTGCGCTCGGAAAAAGAATCTTCGATGTGTCCAACATGCTCTATGGGATATGAAAACTGTTATGCTGGAAAATAAGGTTCCTATGGCAGTACGGCTGCCGGTAAAGAAACAGAGCATTTATGGCAAGACTACCCCTTTTCCACAGCAAAGGAATGCTTTAGAACCGGTTCAACCACAAGAAATCAGGCGGCACAACTTGCAACCCAAAAACATGAAAATTAAGCTCCAGCCTTTAGATAGCACACACTCTCAGAATGTCCCCCTGACCTCTCCGTCAATATTACAAAAAACACTGAAAAATCATGAAATTCCGCACGATGACCCCTCACACGGTGCACCTCCTCCACTCTGGCAACCTCTGAGTATGTCTAAAACTGAAAATACCGGAACTAAGCCTGTTCAGACCAGACAATCTCCAACACTCGTTCAGCACCAGTCTTTGAATCATCCGCACGGAATGGGTCATCTAAAACTTTTTAGTAAAGAGAATAACTTTTTTAATATGAAAAACAAAAAAGAGAACAACTGCACAATATATTACAGTTTGATGGGGATATGGGATGAATGATCTTGCTTTCATGGAGATAGCGCATGAAATTAAAGCTCTGCATAACGGTGCTCTAAAATGTATAGCCCGAAGGAACTTTGCTGAAGCTGAAAAGCTTTACCAGAAGTGTCTGCAGATAACGGTCCTGATTTCCTATCATGAAGGAAGTGCCATCACGTTGTTCAGCATGGCCAATCTTGCATCTCTGGAAGAGAATTTGATCCTGGCCATCAGAAGAGCGGAAGAGGCCCGGGAATGTTTTTTTAAAGCAGCACTGAGACATGATGAATGCGAGGCCCTGCTTGGCAGACTCGCAGCAGCAGCTAAAAAGCATGGCGTAGCATTGGAGCGAAGCCATCGGTTTAATGAAGCGATAGATCATTTTAATGCTGCAATCCCGCATGCAGATGAAACTGGCAGTAGTGCCATGCGTCATGAAGTTGCACTTCTGAGGAGAATACTGGATGAAAGAAACGGAACGGATAGCCGGAGGGCTTCAGCAGCTTAACCATACTGCGGTGCAGGCAGCCGGCTCTGGTGACTACAAGCAAGCCTTGGCGCTCTTCAGGCAGGCTCTGCATTTCGAAGATACTCTTGGTTTCAAGACTCATGCTGCAGAAAGCTTGGCGAACATAGCAACAACCTGTCTCTTGTTGAGAGATTACTCGAGTGCCATGGAAGCAGCCGATACAGCAGAATGTATGTTCCGGGAACAATGGAGAAATGAGGATCTCCGGACCATTGCTGTACTAAAAGGGACCATAATGCTGCACAGCGGTTGCTATGAAATGGCGGCCAGGCAGTTTGATGTTTGTCTTAGTCAAGCCAGAACTCCTCAAGAACGTGGTGCCATATACTCCCAGGCAGCACATGCCCTTTGCAACCTGCAACAACAGCACCGGGCGCAGGAATATTGGGGGCGGGCAGTGGCTGAATACGAGCGGATAAATGACATACAAGGAACAATTTCCTGCCTGCGTCAGCGGGCGATGCTTTTCAAAACGTCAGGCCGTAAGGATCTGGCTGTTAAGGACCTTCAGCGGTGTGCTTTACTTGCCGGTATCCGAAAAGATTCCATGAAGGCTTACGAAGAACTGTGAGGTTCCACTTTTAGTAGTCGTTTTTTCTGCATTTCTTCCCTTGAAAAATCTCTCCCCCGTCATTATGTTGATAGCTCATTAATCTTCCATTTAGCCAAAGGAGAACCCAGAAGCATGTCCAAGACTACAAGGCAGTTTCAGACCGAAGTACAGCAACTTCTCGACCTCGTCATTCACTCACTTTACTCAAATCGCGACATCTTTTTGCGAGAGCTGATTTCAAATGCATCGGATGCCATTGATAAAGTGCGTTTCGAATCACATTCCAATGAATTACTGCTGGAAGGCAACAGTGACTGGAAAATTAAAATTATACCGGACAAGACTGCAGGAACTCTGACTATCCGTGACAATGGTATCGGCATGAGCATAGCCGAAGTGGAAGAGAATATCGGTACCATTGCTCGTTCTGGTACGAAGGCTTTCATGCAGGCTCTCAAGGATAAGGCATCCACCGATAGCCCGGAACTGATAGGCCAATTCGGAGTCGGTTTCTATGCATCTTTCATGGTTGCAGACAAGGTCACTCTGGAAACCCGTAAGGCAGGCGAGCCCGCTCATGGCTGCCGCTGGGAATCCATAGGTGACGGTTCTTATACAATTGAAGAGATTTCAAAAGAAGTTAGAGGTACCGAAATCACTCTGCACCTTAAAGAGGAATTCAAGGAATATCTGGAAGAGTGGAAGATCCGTTCAATAGTTAAGAAATATTCCGATTACATTCAGTACCCGGTGGTGATGGACATCACTCGTACTGAAACTCCGAAAGGAGTTGACGGCGAGGACATTGAGGGTGCAGGAACCATCGAGAAAACCGAAGAACAGACCCTGAACTCCATGAAGGCTATTTGGGCACGGCCAAAGAGTGAAGTTACCGAGGAAGAATACCAGGAATTTTATAAGCATATCTCACATGATTTTGAAAATCCCTTCAGCACTATTCATTTCTCCGCCGAAGGAACTAGTGAATTCAAGGCTTTGCTCTACATCCCGGCCAAGAAACCATTCGACATGTTCATGTCCGATCGTAAAAAAGGGCTGCAACTGTACGTTAAGCGGGTATTTATAACTGATCATTGCGAGGAGTTGATCCCCGACTATCTGCGCTTTGTGAAAGGGGTCGTTGATTCCAGTGATCTTCCGTTGAACGTTTCCCGTGAAATTCTTCAGGAAGATGTACAGATAAAGCGCATCCAGAAAGGATTAGTGGGTAAGGTTCTTTCTACACTGACAGATTCCAAGGAAAAGAACTTCGAAGAATATGTCAAGTTCTGGAAAGAATTTGGACCAGTTCTGAAGGAAGGGCTTCATTTCGATTATGCCAATAAGGAAAAGCTGCAGGACTTGTTGTTGTTTGAAAGCACCTCAACAGAGGCAGGTTCATTCACCAGCCTTAAAGAATACGTTGAGCGGATGCCTGAGACCCAGCAGGAAATCTTCTATATTACCGGGGATAACCGCGCAGTTCTGGAAACCTCACCTCATCTGGAAGTCTTCCGTGCCAAAGGGTATGAGGTTCTGTTCCTGACCGATCCGGTTGATGAGTGGGTTGTCCAGTCTCTGCAGGAATACAACGAGAAGAAACTGAAGGCAGTTGATCGCGGTGATGTTGATCTGGATAGCGAAGAAGAGAAAAAAGAGAAAGAAGCACAGCAGGAAGAAGCTAAAAAAGAATTCAGCGACCTGCTCTCCTTTGTAAAAAGCCGTCTGGAAAACAGCATCAAGGATGTACGCCTTTCCAAGCGTCTGACTGATAGCGCCTGCTGTCTTGTGGCTGATGAATATGGTATGAACGCCAATATGGAACGTATCCTTAAGGCAATGAATCAGCCTGTGCCCGATTCAAAACGCGTACTGGAACTGAATCCCGGTCACCCGATCATGAAGGTCATGGCCGACCTGTTCAAGGAAAACCAGCAGGACTCCCGCCTTGGTGACTACGCTGAGCTGCTCTACGATCAGGCCCTGCTCACCGAAGGCTCTCCTATCAAGGATCCCTTGCGCTTCACCAGATTGGTAAGTGAACTTATGGTGCGTGCTGCTGGTAAGTAGAACTCGTCATATGAAACTGAAAGGCCCGCTGGATATGCATCCAGCGGGCCTTTTTTATCTGCTGATCGAGGAAGAGGTCAGTGCTCTGTAACAAAGCCCATCATGACCCCTGCCCCATTTGGCAACGATAAGGGAAGGCGCTGTACATCCCTTGCGCCCGCATCAGTCAGCATGCTGTACAGTTCACTTTGGGAATAAGCCTGTCCTCCGCTAGTAAACAACAACATATTGAGTGAGAACAAGGCTGGAAACACCGGCCCAGCCTTGGAATCCTCCAGAATAAATTCCTGGATCAGGATAATTCCACCAGGTTCCAGAGCAGCGACCGCTTTTTTAAGGATGACAGCACACGCTTCAGGACTTTCCCCATGCAGAACATGAGACAACCATGCAACATCGAAAGTACCTTCAATGCCTTTTGTAATAAAATCACCATCATTGAAGATGACTCTGTCTGCCAGGTTAAAGCGCTGGATCGTCTTCTCTGCAAAAGGTCGTGTTGATGGCAAATCATATACAACAGCCGTAAGCTCGGGATTATGGAGACAGAATTGAATTGCGTAGGTGCCTGGACCGCCACCCAGGTCAAGCAGACGCTGTCGGCTACTGAGGTCGATTTCAGGAACTATCTTCGGTGCCAGTTGCATGGCCAGGTTGAACATGCCCATTAAAAAATTTTCCCGTACCTGAGCATCATCTGCATGTACCACACGCTCCTGAATCGCTTTACCGCTTATAACAGCCTCATCCAGTCGCGACCAGCCATCCATGAGATGATGGTGATGCATGATTATATGTCCCAGGTATTTTGGTGATGTCCGGCTCAGGAATTCTGCAGCAAAAAGTGTGGTTGCATATCTTTCTCCATCTTTTTTAAGCAGCCCCATGGCAGCCAGAGCATTAAGCAACATTGCCAGCCCACGCCGGTCGGCGCGAAGCAGATCGGCAAGTTCTTCTGAATTTGCTGCGCGATCTTGCAGCGGAGTAAAAACATCCAGCTTCACCCCGGCATGCAGTGCGCATGTATTCCAGTACCCGCCTGAGAGCTGCAATAAATCAGCGGGGGTCCATGCAGCAAGCTGTTCCATATAATACCTCCATGTAATAAATGACGTATACGAGCTGTGATTGGTTTCAATGAGTAGCAACAGATGTAATTTTAATTATTTACTGAAGACCATTCCTGTCAAGGGATGACAAAAATATCAGGAATATGAAAGAGAGTTGGTGTGAACTGCGGGGAAACTACTTTAGGTCAACTGATGCCATTTTTACTTTCTGCACAATAGCTTCGGTATCGATTACGACTGCTGCCGGTATAAAAGTATCAATTTCATTCATGGCCTTTCCGAACAGCAGGCGGGCCATTTCTCTGAAAAGAAGCAACTCCTGAGCAAACAGGGCGTTAAAACTGTGCCGCAGTTCAGGAAGCTGCACTGGGTCAGCTGTTGTAAAATTAAGGGTGCACCACTCGTCAAAGAGTTCTTCCCCACTCACATCAATGAGTGGAATGCCATTCAATCGGCAGGTCATGGGCCGGTAGTCGTAGGCAAGGCAGGTACCCTGATCTGAAAGAAGGACACAGGGGGTTTCATCCTCTTCCGGCATCAGGCTGTCCCATTCCTCTTCAGGAAGATCGTTGAGCAACCAGGGACGGGAAAAAGCAGGCCATGTTTCATGAATAGATTCAAGACGCTCCTTGGCCAGTTGTCTCAACTTGTCCTGGATGTCCGGTGATAGCTGCTTAACCCCTTGATTTAGATATAGGGCATCAAGCAAGGTTATATCGAATAGCCCCCGGCAACAGGCTGAACAACCTGCACCACAGGAAATCTGCTCGCCATGGTTCAATAAGCATGCTTTAAACCAGCTATCAACTTCTCGTAAAAGAGTTCCGTAGCGCTCTAACAGATCCAGCATCATTTCTCCGATAATCCAACACCCTGACAGTGGTTACATGTAGACCATGACTTTAATAGATATGTCGCCGGCAGCGGTTTTGAAAGGGATTGTTACACCTTTGCACTGCACATTCATGCTGGAGTGTTCGTCTGATTCTGCCGGCTCGGCGATTGCCCGCAACTGCCCGGAAATAACCAGTGGCAAGCCCAAGGCGACGCTGCCGTACTGCTCATGGTAGCGGGTTTTAAATACGCCGGCAATGTTGTTAGTCAGCTCTCCAATCGCATCCCGGATGCATTCATCATCTGCCTCGTCAACCATAAGCAGTTCCCTGGCAACATGTTGAGCTGTCGTTTTGTCGGCGGCCACAATGATATACCCGACCCGATCACCGGCTACACCGACAATACCAGTGACATCAGAATCCACCGGATCAACACGCTTCTCTACCTTGCCTGCCAGCAGGTCAATATTCATGTAACTTTTGAAGGTATCCTGCGTAGCTGACATGATGGTGAACATGATTTCTTCGAATGAAATGGTACTCACGCTGGTTACCTCTCTTTTAGTGATGTGCTTGATAATCAAGACGTTTGATTCTAATTAATGGCGGCACTATATCATAAAAAAAATCTTTTGCACGTGTGGCATAACACGGTGCAAAAGAATGAAGTGTAATAATAAAAAACCCGCCGTGTTTAACAGCGGGTCATTCAAACCTATTAAAAAAAAGTTATTCCCATTCAATCGTTGCAGGGGGTTTGCTGGAAATATCATACACTACTCTATTGATTCCCTTAACTTCGTTGATGATCCGGCCACTGATCCTGGCAAGATCCTCATAAGGAAGCGGGTACCAGCCAGCGGTCATGAAATCTTTGGTTTCAACTGCCCGCAAGGCAACAACATATTCGTAGGTGCGACCATCACCCATGACACCAACGCTTTTTACCGGAAGAAAAACGGCAAAGGCTTGACTGATTTTGTGATAATGACCGGAGGAATAGAGTTCCTCGATGTAGATTGCATCAGCCTGCCGAAGAATGTCGGCATATTCCTTCTTTACCTCGCCAAGAATACGAACCCCCAAACCTGGTCCGGGGAACGGGTGTCGCCAGACCATCTGGTGGGGAAGGCCAAGCTCTTCGCCAATGGAACGAACTTCATCCTTAAATAGCTCGCGCAAAGGCTCCAGCAGCTTGAGCTTCATGTGTTCAGGCAAACCACCGACATTGTGGTGGCTCTTGATATTATGTGCCTTTCCAGTTTTGGCACCGGCAGATTCAATTACATCAGGATAGATTGTCCCTTGAGCAAGCCAGCAGGCGTCTTGTATTCGTGAAGATTCTTCGTCAAAAATTTCTACAAAAAGACCCCCAATTATCTTGCGCTTTCTTTCGGGGTCACTTTCGCCTGCTAATGCTGCCAGAAAGCGTTCCTCTGCATTAACCCGAATCACCTTGACGCCCAGATTTTCGGCAAAGGTTGCCATAACCTGATCACCTTCAGCTAAACGCAAGAGTCCATTGTCGACGAACACACAGGTAAGCTGGTCCCCGATGGCACGATGTATCAGGGCGGCGGCCACAGATGAATCGACTCCACCGGAAAGCCCTAGAATCACCCTTTCCGTTCCCACATCATGACGAATACGAGCCACGGCATCTTCGATAATCTTGCCTGGCGTCCACTGACCGCTGCAGCCGCAGACCTTGCGAACAAAGGTATCGATGAATATTTCTCCTCGCGGAGTATGGTTGACTTCAGGATGGAATTGCACGCCATAAAGCCGGCGCTGTTCATCCTGAATGGCACACACCGGGGCATTGGCAGTCTGGGCTACGACTTCGAAACCAGGAGGTACAACGGACACATGGTCCCCGTGACTCATCCAGACCGGACTTTTTCCTTCTGCAAAAAAACCATCATAGAGCATACCGGGATGTCCGCAGGCCACCAATTCCGCATGACCGAATTCGCGCTTACCGGCAGGTACCACTTCTCCACCGAAATGCAGGCTCATCAACTGCATGCCATAGCAGATTCCCAGCACTGGGACACCAAGTTCAAAAAGTTCCTCTGCCACAGCAGGCGCTCCAGGTTCATATACGGACATTGGTCCGCCGGAGAGAATAATACCGCTTGGAGCAAAGGCACGTATGGCAGAAAATTCCATGTCGAATGGATGCAGCTCACAATAGACATGGGCCTCGCGCACCCTGCGAGCGATCAGTTGCGTATACTGGGATCCGAAATCAAGGATCAAGATCTTCTGGCTATGAATATCTGGCATGGTAACTTTCTTTAAATGTGTGAGTGGGGTGTGAATACGTTGTAAGGTCAGTTACAGGCTCAATTACCTACCCGGTAGTTAGGCGCTTCCTTGGTAATTGTTACATCGTGAACATGGGATTCTTTGAGACCCGCTCCGGTAATACGGATGAAGCGTCCTCGCTCCTGGAGCTCACCGATAGAGGCGCAACCGGTATATCCCATACCGGAACGAAGTCCTCCCAGCAGTTGGTGGATGTTTGCTGAAAGCGGTCCGCGCAAGGGCACCATCCCCTCAATTCCTTCAGGAACAAGCTTTACATCATCTCCGACTTCGGATTGGAAATAGCGATCCTTGCTGCCGTCCTTCATGGCACCGATGGAGCCCATGCCGCGATAGGTTTTATACGTACGTCCCTGATAAAGAACGGTATCGCCAGGTGATTCTTCGGTCCCCGCAAAGAGAGATCCAATCATGATGCAGTCTGCGCCTGCAGTAACAGCTTTGGGAAGGTCTCCTGAATATTTGATGCCTCCATCGGCAATCACCGGAACATCGTATTTGTGGGCTATTCGAGAGCATTCATGGATAGCCGTAATTTGCGGTACCCCTACCCCGGCTACAACACGGGTGGTGCAGATCGAGCCAGGTCCGATTCCCACCTTGATACCATCAACACCGGCTTTAATAAGTGCTTCAGCCGCCTCAGCCGTGGCAATGTTTCCTGCAATGATCTCAACTCCGGGAAAAGTGACTTTGGCGCGTATGACAGCATCAAGTACTCCTTGGGAGTGACCATGAGCTGTATCAATAACAATTACATCCACGCCAGCCTTTATGAGCGCATCCATGCGGGCTTCCATGTCAGCTGTAGGCCCAACCGCTGCTCCGACCCTGAGACGGCCTAGGCTGTCCTTGCAGGAATTAGGATATTTTTTTACCTTTTCAATATCTTTGATTGTGATCAATCCCTTTAGATTTCGATCGTCATCAACCACAAGCAGTTTCTCAACACGGGTATGTTTTAGGTGTTCCTTGGCCTGCTCCAGGGTTGTTCCTACAGGGACGGTAACAAGGTTGCGCTTGGTCATGCGATCAGAAATGGGCAGATCATAGTCTGTTTCAAAACGCAGATCACGATTAGTCAGGATGCCGACCAATTTCCCGTTAGGCTTAATGACTGGTACCCCAGAAATGCGGTAACGTTGCATTATGTCCAGTGCCTCGTTGATCTTCTGATTGGGGCGCATGGTTATCGGATCTACGATCATGCCTGATTCGCTCTTTTTGACTTTGTCGACCTCATAAGCCTGCTCCTTGATGGTGAGGTTCTTGTGGATGATACCAAGTCCCCCTTCTCTAGCCATGCAAATAGCAGTTCTGGCTTCAGTGACCGTATCCATGGCTGCGCTCACTAGAGGTATGTTCAGGTGAATGTTGCGTGAAACGCGAGTTGCGATATTAGTGTCACGAGGCAGTATCAAGGAGTGGGCAGGAACGAGAAGAACATCATCAAAGGTCAAGCCTTCCTGCAGCTTTTCATAGGGCATTTAGGGTACTCCTGCGAATGATAAATTTTATAAAAATTAGTACAGCAGATCAGGCAAGTCAAGTCAAAAGGGGTTAATTTTAATGGATCATAATGTGAGGTGGTGGTGAGGGTATTTCCCTCACCACCAGATTTTCAGGAAGGGATGAATTCATCTCGCGAAGTAATTTTTTCAAGAACCGCCACGATCAACTGTGCCGCATTTTCCAGGTCATTCAAAGAGAGTGTCTCGACAGAGGTATGCATATATCGCAACGGTATTTTGACGAGAGCTGTTGCCACACCGCCACGCGAAATCTGCATGACGTTTGCATCTGTGCCGGTAGCACGCGGTGCTGCAGTGTGTTGAATGGGAATATTCTCCGCCTCCGCGGCACAGTTCAACAATTCGAACAGACGTGGATTGATGTTTGGTCCGCGGGCAAGGATGGGACCTTTACCTAGGAAAATTTCTCCATTATGTTTTTTCTCAACATCTGGTTGATCGGTAGCAAAATCCACCTCCACACAGATACCAATGTCGGGATTAACTGAATAACAACTTGTGGTGCCACCCCGAAGGCCGATCTCTTCCTGTACTGACGAGACACCATACAGGTCCACATTCAACTGTTTACCGCTTTCTTTTACTAGACGCAACACTTCGGCTACGACAAAACAGCCAGCTTTGTCATCAAATCCTCGAGAAGCGACGCGCTCGTTATGAAGGCGGGTGAATGAGCTTTCGAAGGTAACTGCATCCCCTACCCTGACCAGTTTTTGAGCTTCTTCTTTATCTTTTGCGCCGATGTCTATGTATTGTGATTCGAGTTTGACAACTGTTTCCCTGTCTTTGCTATCCATAAGATGTATAGGTTTTTTCCCTATGACACCCGGAAGGGCGCCTGTTGATGTATGAACATTGACCCGTTTACCCGGCGTAAGGTGAGCATCTACGCCGCCAACTGCTGCAAAAAAAAGAAATCCCTTGTCATCAATATATTTAATCTGCAGGCCGATTTCATCCGTATGGCCCACCACCATGACCTTGGGTAGGTTCTGTCCTTTACCGCCAACCTTGGCAATAACATTACCCATTATGTCCGTAGTGATTTCATCACAAAATGCAGCTACGTAATCTCGAAAGACTCGCTGAGCCGGCTGTTCATAGCCGGATGGACTGGGAGCATCAAGAAGCTTTTCAAGAAAAATATTCGATTCGGTGCGCATGTTTTACCCTTTCTTGTTCTTTTGATCAGTGGAGCTTTAATTACTATACCAGCGCCTTTTTTAAATAGGGAGGCTTTTCACCTTAGTACGTTAAGTATTGGGCTCGTTTACCATTGTTTTAAGTTTGTTAAATAAAACCAATTTGATATTATGGCTCGAATCCACTCATGAACAGGAGGATGTCGTGGCTTTGGAACAGAAGTTTTTCAAACAGCAGCTGGAATTCCGAAAACGGTTGATGGAAAAGATTAATGAGATACATTCTTCTGACAGCCTTGATGTACTTCTGGTCAAGATAAAGGAAAGCATCGCCCCACTTTTCGATGCTGAGCGCATTACTATTTATCTGACAGATACCAGAAACAAAATCCTTGTATCGAAAGTAAAGAGTGGTGGTGAGTTGCAGCAGATATCCATTCCCATCAGCGACAACAGTCTTTCTGGGTTTTGCGCATATACCGGCAGAACAATAAATGTCAGAAATGCTTACGATACTCATGAATTACTTATGATCGGCAGCAATCTCAGGTTCGACGACACTTGGGACATAAAGACAGGTTTCCGTACCAAGCAAGTACTCTGTGTACCAATGAGTTTTAAAAACATCTTGTTAGGTGTAATCCAGATCATGAACAAGAAGAACAGCACTTTCTTCACGGACCTTGATGTCAATTATGCAACGGAGCTGGCTACATCGCTCTCCATAGCCATTAACAATATCAACCGTCTTACGGTTAGCGCCAACAGCATCCGCCACAGATCTCGATATAATTATCTATTTGACAAGAATCTGATCGACGAAAAGGCGCTGAATCAACTTGATGCTCATCCGGACCTACCTACTATTGGCCTGGACGTTATCCTGATGCGGGAGCTTGGGGTATGTCGGGAAGACATGTCAAAGAACCTCTCATTATATTTTGGTACCGAATTCATCGGGTTCGAACCGGCAACAATGTGGCTAGACAATGAACTCCTCAAACGAGTCAAGCCGGAACGACTGATGAAGGAGTGGTGGGTTCCTTTTAAATTAGAAAACGGCAGGCTGCATATCATTATGGATGATCCAACTGATCTCGCACGCCACGAAACAATAAAGTTCATATATCCCGAATTCAAGCGCATTAGCTACATGGCCGCCTTTAGGGAGGATATCCAGAACTATATTAGCCTCTTTTACGGAAACGGCGGGCCTGGCGGTAAGGACAGCAGCATTAATGAGCTTATTAGTAAACTGGACGCAGGTGAAGAACCAGAGATTGAATGGGAGTCCCGCAAGGTTTCTGAGCAAGACAATGTAATTGTTCAGCTGGTCAACAAGATCATTGTTGATGCAGTGCGCAATAAAGCTTCAGACATACACATCGAGCCGTTTCCTGGCAAGGAAGATGTCCGGGTTCGAATGCGCTTCGATGGCCGCTGCAAAATCTATCAGATGATCCCATACAAGTATAAATATGCCATACCCTCGCGCATCAAAATAATGTGTGGTCTTGATATTTCAGAGCGGCGCAAGCCACAGGACGGAAAGATAGCTTTTAAAAAATTTGGTCCATTGGATGTCGAATTGCGTGTAGCCACGGTACCAACAGCCGGTCAAATGGAAGACGTTGTCATTCGTGTATTATCTTCCGGTGAACCTATTGGCTTCAATAAGTTAGAATTGACACATCGTAACGCTTGTGTTTTGGAAAGATGTATCAGGCAGCCATACGGTCTTGTTTTGGTGGTCGGACCAACCGGATCTGGCAAGACTACTACTCTTCATTCAGCCATCTCCGTCATCAATACGCCTGAAACCAAAATCTGGACTGCCGAAGATCCTGTAGAGATTACACAGCCTGGCCTGCGCCAAGTTCAGGTACACTCAAAAATAGGCTTCACTTTTGCTGCGGCATTACGCTCGTTTCTGCGGGCAGATCCGGATGTAATCATGGTGGGCGAGATGCGTGATAAAGAAACTGCAGAGATAAGCATAGGGGCCTCGCTAACCGGTCATCTCGTTTTTTCCACACTGCACACAAATTCAGCCCCTGAGACAGTAACTCGTTTACTGGATATGGAGCTGGATCCTTTCAGCTTTTCCGATGCTATTCTCTGCATACTGGCCCAACGGCTGGCCCGCAAACTTTGTACCACCTGCAGACAGGAATACATCCCTCACAAGGAAGAACTGGAAGAAATAATTTTAGAATATGGAATTGATGATTTTCTCAAGAGTGGTATCAATCCAGCTGCAATCAGGTTATACCGGTCAGCAGGTTGCGCTACATGTGGAGATACCGGATACGTGGGACGTCTGGGGCTGCATGAAGTGCTGGAGGGAAGCGATCAGCTAAAAGCACTGATAAAGCGCAAGGCAGAAATTGAACTTATCCGCCAACAGGCGATGGCTGATGGCATGACGACTTTGAAACAGGATGGGATTCTTAAATGTCTTAAAGGCCTTACTGATTTGCGCGAGGTAAGGAGAGTCTGTATCAGGTAAAGGATGCGAGACCTCAAAGGTGCTCGTTTTTACCTTGTTTGAATTGCATCTTCAGTACCACTAGAAAAAAAGGAAAGACACCGCACAAAAGCCCCCATAGATAAGGGTTCTTGCCGCGTTTACGGGCCATCATGAACCCAAAGATGCCAGGCAGACCAAAAAACAACAGAATAAAGATGAGTTCGCTCAAAAGATTTCCTAACGAGTTGTTTGCTTACAGGGAATAAATAGTAACATTCATTTTTATGGATTTCAAACTGATGAATACTCGAAATTAGCGTGCCGTCCACAATTTAGACTAAAGTAATCCATGGTCGTTTTAACTGTTATAAACATCCTGGGTCATCAGTAGCCAAAAGGCTGCTGCTGCTGGAGAAAGCTCCCTGCCAGATCTCTTCACTGCATAAAAGTTTCTCGATATCTCCAGACCTAATATTGTTAAAACTGCCAGTGTGCCGTCCTCCAGATCCTTTGCAACTGCCAGATTGGACATGAAGGCACACCCAGTTCCGTTCATGACTGCCCTGCGTACGGCCTCGCTGCTACCGAGAACAGCAGTCGTGCGTAGTTTTTCCTTTTTTACCCCGGCAGAAAAAAGTGCCTTATGTACAGCCTGTTGTGTGCCTGATCCATCTTCACGCGCTACAAGCGGAATTTGGCACAATTCAACTGGAGTAAGGTTATTCCCTATTTTTTCCATGATGGTAGGTGGGGCCACACAGATAATATTGTCCTGACCGATGGGAACGGACTGCAACCTCTCATCGTCAACGTGTCCTCCAACAAGGCCAAGCTCAATCTGGCCATTTAGCAATTGTTGCTGAATGGAAGTACTATCGCCTTGAATTACGTCAAGGCAAACTTTGGGACAGACTTTAAGGTAATCACCGAGCATTGCGGGAATTAAACAAGTGCCTGGGATACTGCTGGCACCCACTTTTAGAACAACATTTTCCATACCGCGGAACCGTCGGATCGCTGAGAGCGAGTTCGAACATTCCTTGATAATCTTGAGTGAGTGTTCAAGAAATAAAGTGCCCGCTTCAGTGAGAAACACACCACTACGGCTGCGATCGAACAACCTGATTTCAAGTTCATCTTCAAGTGCGTGTATATGCTGACTTGCAGTTGATTGTGTAATGCAGGCCTTCTCAGCACCTTTTGAAAAACTGAGATATTCTGCCACGGCAACGAAAACTTCTAATTGCTTTAATGTCACGTTCAATCTCCTTTGATTCACAACAAGGTACAACAGTTGGTGATGCTTGTAAAATCCTTCCTTGGATGGAGTTGACCATCTTGACGGTACGGTTCCCACGTAGTAATCTTTCCGGATTAAGTATCCATTCATGATTTCATGGAGACAAGCATGCCACAGACTGACCTCACTTGGAACACTTCCCTGCTTTATTCAGCTCCCGATTCACCCGAACTTGAGGCGGAGCTGAATTCATTTGAAAGTATGGCGGCAAGTTTCCGTCAGCGTTATTTCGAGAAGATTTCTCAGCTTGATCCTCAAAGTTTACTTTCTGCTTTACGGGAATACGAGGCGATGCAGGTTTCGATGGCAAAGCCTTTCTGTTACGCCCATTTGCTGTTTGCTGCTGATTCGACTAACGAAATTAATCGTGCTCTTTCTCAGCGCTGTTCAGAACTGGGTAACCGTCTATCTCAACAATTGCTGTTTTTCGATTTAGAATTAATGAACATGGAAGACGATCGCTTTGAAACGTTGTGCTCACTGCAGGAAGCTGATAGATATCTGCATTTTTTGAGGAGCATTCGCAAGTTCCGCCCTTTTACTTTGAAAGAAAATGAAGAACGACTTCTTACCCGTAAGAATCTTACCGGACTTAGCGCCTTCACTAAACTGTTCGATGAGCTTTCTGCCTCATTCCGTTACACCATGGAAATGGACGGTGAAGAACAGGAATTTACGGGTGAGGAATTGCTTTCCCTGCTTCACCATCCCTCCCCCGATGTACGCTTTCGCGCTCTGACGCTTTTCCTGGAACGACATGGCGAGCATGGCATAGTCTACAACTCAGTGTTTAACAATATGGCACTAGACCATGGGCAGGAAATGGAACTGCGCAATTACACCTCACCCATTCAGCCAACCAATATTGGAAACGAGATACCGGATGAGGCGGTGGAACATCTGATGGAAACTACGGAGGCTAATTATGGCCTCGCCCAGGAATATTTTCGATTAAAAGCAAAAATGCTGGGCATGGACAAAATTCGTAACTGTGACATGTATGCTCCAGTGGCCGAAAGTGAAAAGAAATTTGAATTCAATGAGGCTCGCAACATGGTGGTAGCTGCTTACACAGCATATGATCCTGAATTTGGCCGCATTGTGGAGGCTTTTTTCAGTGAACGTCGGGTTGATGTGATGCCTCGTACCGGCAAATCAGGTGGTGCTTTTGCCATGGGCATAAGTCCCGAAGCCCCACCCTTCCTGCTGCTCAATTATACCGGCACTCTGCGAGATCTGGCTACCATAGCCCATGAGGCCGGTCACGGCCTGCACTTTGTCCTGTCACAGAAACAGAACATGCTTAACTACCATGCTCCGCTTCCCTTGGCAGAGACAGCCTCCGTGTTTGGAGAAATGCTGTTGACACGCATGCTGTTAGAAAATGAAAGTGATCCGGTTGTTCGCCGCTCTCTCCTGTGCGCCAAAATCGAAGATATAATCGCAACCACTTTCCGCCAGACTGTACTTACCCGTTTTGAGCTGCGCCTGCACCGCGAACGTTCGAAAGGATTGCTTTCAAATGTGAGGATCGGAGAAATCTGGTTGGAGGAAAATGCAAAACTATTCGGGAATGCAGTCGAGATGATCCCGGCCTATCAATGGGGATGGAGCTATATCAGCCACTTCATTCACAGCCGATTTTACTGCTATTCATATACCTTTGCAGAGCTATTGGTGCTGGCGTTGTTTCAAAAATATCGTGAAGAAGGCGAGAGTTTCAAGCCTGGTTACCATTCCCTGTTGGAGTCCGGCGGTGCACTCTCACCAGCGGAAACGGCCCGACTCGCAGGAATTGATATAAATGAAGGGAATTTCTGGCAAAAAGGATATGATTTCTTAGCGGGATTAATTGATGAACTTAAAGCAATAGTTTAACTACTAAAGCAGCTGTTTGCTTCGATTTTTCGAGGCAGACGGCTGTGGTTATCTCACTTCTCATAATTTACCAGAAAAAACCTTCACACCGTCTCTGGTTGATTCCTTAACCTCGTACATTGCCTTATCGGCGGCCTGCACTAGTCCACGCTTTGAGTCAGCATCATCAGGAAAAGATGCAATGCCGAAACTTGCGGTAATGACAAGTTGTTCTCCTGTATCGGTAAAAAAATGATGTTTAGCAATGGCGCTGCGCAGATTCATTGCCATAAACAATGCGCCACGCTTTGAAGTTTCGGGCAATATTATGACAAATTCATCCCCACCGTATCTTGCAGCCATATCTGTGCCACGAATACTCTTTTGGAGCAGAGCACCAAACTCTGAGAGTATCCGGCTGCCCACCAGATGACCGTAGGCATCATTAATGTGTTTAAACCGGTCAAGATCTATAAAAACAAGTGAAAATGTTGATGAATAACGTTTTGTGCGCTCGATTTCTACATCCAGCAATGTGTGAAAATGAGTGGCATTAAAGAGTCCGGTCAATTCATCAGTAATGACCAGTTCATTTACCTTCGTGAAGTTTCGGGCGTTTTCTATGGCAATGGCGGCATAATCCGCAATAGTATCCAAGGTTTTCAAGTCACTGTCGGTAAACTGCAGGTCATCCAAACTGTTGATTAGTTGGATAACACCAACCACTTTTCCTCTGATTTTGAGGGGAACACAGATAATGGAGCGGGTTAAAAAACTAGTCGTGTGCTCGAAAGGAGCAATAAAGCGTTCGTCATTGCGCACATCTTCGATCAGGACAGACTCGGCATTAAGAGCGACCCACCCAGCAATACCTTCGCCTTTTTTAAAACGGAAATCTGCAAGAAGTTCATCGACGGGAGGAACTGCAATTTCGAAATAAAGTTCATCAGTGGCATCGTCGATTAAAAGCAGGGACCAAGCTTTGGGCTTTAGCAGCAGACTGACCTTCTGCATGATAATCTCAAGCACTTCTTGAAGATTCAGGCTGGAAGTAAGTGTTTTTCCAATCTCTACCATGATATTCAATAGCGAGTTGGTACGTTCCAGCTTTTCCAAGTAAAGATTTGAATCAGGTGTGCTTGACATTGGTATGGATCTCATCTCCTTATGGTCATTCAATATTTTTCTATGGACACCAACCGGGCCACCGCTTCCGGCGTAAGTACCGACTCAGTAGAGCTGCCATCTTCCATTTTTTTGAAAGCAGCGTGACCGTTAGCAACTTCATTCCCACCAATCACTACACTAAAACGTGCCTTTAGTTTTCCGGCACGCCGCATCTGGCTTTTCAAGCTTTTTCCTTCATAGTCTATTTCCGTTCGAACCCCCAGATTGTGCAGTCCTGTCATCAATGTAAAGGCAGCAGCCCGTTCTTCCGCACCCATCGTAGCAATAAAAAGGTCTGGGGGGCTTGTGAAATCCCTTTCTCCAAGCAGCAGGGCAACTCGCTCAACTCCAATGGCAAATCCGATACCAGGAATGGAGGGTCCCCCAAGTTGAGAAATAAGTCCATCATAACGCCCCCCGGCAGCAACGGCCGATTGTGATCCAAGCTGTCCAGTTACCATTTCGAAGGTTGTACGGGTGTAGTAGTCAAGCCCGCGAACCATTCTTGGGTTGATATGAAAAATAGTATCTGTACTTTTCAAGTAGCTTTGTACTGCCTCAAAATGTTCATCACACTCTGTACAAAGATGAGCCAGCATAGATGGGGCCCCTTGTGTAGCCTCTGCGCAGCTTGGCACCTTACAGTCAAGAATACGTAGCGGATTAGTGGTAATGCGCCGGCGACAGTCATCACACAGTTGAGACAGGCGACTTTCCAGGAATTTAACCAGAATTTCTCTATACTGAGGGCGGCATTGGGGGCATCCAAGTGAATTAATCTGCAGAGATGGTTCGTCCAGTCCAATCTCGCTAAAAAAAGCACACAACATGTTGAGAATCTGGGCATCAGCAAGCGGATCGTTGACACCGGTAACTTCTACACCAATTTGATGAAACTGACGATAACGCCCCTTCTGTGGCCGTTCATAACGAAACATTGGGCCCAGGTAGTATAATTTTGTAACAGGATCTTGTGCATGTAGCTTATGTTCAATAAAAGCCCGCATTACACCGGCAGTGCCCTCGGGTCGCAGAGTTACGCTATTTTCTCCTTTGTCCGTAAAAGTGTACATCTCCTTTTCAACGATATCGGTAGCATCACCAATGGAACGACAAAACAGTTCGGTTTTTTCCATGACAGGAACTCTGATTTCAGAAAACCCATTGCATTCAAAGATCCGGCGCGCAGCTTGTTCTATGTACTGCCACCTGCCTGATTCACCTGGTAAAATATCATTAAAGCCTTTTATCGCGGTAATGGCCATACGTTTCCTCTTTAAGTGGGATTTTTAGGGGGATTCAGGAGGTTTTCTTGTGGCGGGTAACGCAGTTCTTGCCGCTGCCCTTGCCTGCATACATGGCGATGTCAGCCATTTCAAGCAGCTCGTGCTTACTGAGGGTATCGTCCGGACAGCAGGAATAGCCGATGCTGCAGGTAATTTTGATATTCAACCCTCTCTCGGCCAAAAAAGAATGGGATTCAACCTGCTTTCGAACACGTTCCGCAACTGAAGCAGCCGCTTCAGGACTGGTTTCAACCAGTATGATTGTATATTCATCGCCACCGTAACGAATAACCACATCAACATCCCTGACGGATATTCTCAACAAAATACCTACTTCCCTCAGAACTTGACTGCCGACAAGGTGACCGTGAGTATCATTCACCTGCTTAAATGCATCCAGATCTAGGAAAAGAACAGCAAGCTGAGAAGAGTAGCGTTCTATTCGCTTTAGTTCCCGATCAAGAGCGATTTCAAGGTAGCGGTGATTGTAAAGGCCGCTCAGGTCATCAATAAAGAGCATATCATTCGCAAGACTGAAGCTTTTGGCATTTTCGAATGCTTTCAAAGACTGTTCCATTAAAAATAAAATATTCTCTTTGCTGTCGAAAAAGTCAGGCAACTCCAGCCCCGGATTATTAAATAAAACCATAACCCCCTGCAACAAGTCTTGGTGGTTATGCATAAATATCAAAAAAGCTTCTTCCATGTCGGTGTCGACCATATCCGGAATTGTTTTTGGCAGATCCTTGATATGTTTCACCAGCTCAGTTTCAGCAATTCCTCTGCCAACCTCTGTCTCTATTATAGTTTTCAAACAAGATGCAGTTTCTGCGGTTACATTTCGACTTTGTAGTATTTCAAGCGCTTTATCGGACCGGAACACCCCCATATAGCGGTCAACGCCTACTTCTCTTGCAACTGCATCCAAAATAAGATGATAAATGCGTTCGATTTCAAGACAGCCGGCGATCGCCTGACTGGACTGACACAAACTCAGCATGTTCTTAAGCTGTTTAATTTCATTTCGCATTCTACGCTGTTCAAAAACACGAGCAACAGTATGAATAATTTCATCAGAATGTATCGTTTTCAGGATATAGCCAGAGGCACCATATTTAAGAACAGCAAGTGCTGATTCGAGGTGATCAATAGCAGTGGAGATAAGAACATTAGTACATGAATTAGATAGAGAAGGCTGGGAGAGGAATTGCGTGATTGCCACGTCCTCCATGTGAAAATCGGCTATCACCAATTCGTAGTGATTATTTTTCAAAACAGCTAGTGCATCAAGTCCACACAGTACGCAGTCTACTGCATAATTATGAGCTTTAAGTAATCCTGAAAGACTTTCTGAGTAAAAGGAGTCTTTTTCAATTATAAGAATGTGATTCATGTTGACTCATTTTGGAATAGCAAAAATGACTAAATTATCCATCTTTTTTACCGCATTTAGAAGATACCTGTCAAACAGCTTTATTATAAGTAGTAGTTGAAGATGGGTAAAATATCCCTTGAGAAACCGAAATTATAAAAGACGGTCCTCGCTTCGGAAAGGAGTAGCAACATTCCAGGTTTTTCCATCGCTTATGAATTCGATGGTCCCATCGCGATCGGTTCGGTAGGTTGCGATTCCCCTGCGATGCAGACGCTGAAGTGTTTCTAATGATGGCAGTGAAAAATTGTTGTTTAAACCTGCTGATATGATAGCCACGCTGGGGTTCACGTGGTCAAGGAATTTGTCGGAAGTAGAAAAACGACTACCATGGTGCCCCACTTTCAGCAGTGTTGATGCCACTTCGGCTGTATCTGTCAGTATCTTTGTTTCGGTAGAAAAACCGGCATCCGCAGTAAACAAAACCTTGATTTCTCCATATACAAGTTGAAACACGAGAGACTCTTCGTTTGCATCCGAATATTTCTGATCTGCAAAGCCTTGCTGAGCTGAAGGTGACAACACATTTATGACTATTTTGTCTCCTAATTGGAAAGAATCGCCCTTTACAAGCATACGTCGTGGTACCTGACGTTCGGCCAGATAATCACATAGCTTATTGTAATTAGCTCCTCTAGAAATTGTAGCAGGCTCCCAGAATTCTCCGACCGGCATCGATTTGATCAGAAATGGTAGACCGCCAGAATGGTCCGGATGATCATGGGTCATTATCAATCGATCAATGTGATTTACGCCAAGCTTTCGGAGTGCTGGTGCCAGAATTCTCTCTCCAAAATCCTGTTCAGTGTCATATAGGTAGCCGCCTCCGTCCACTAGCATAGTAGAACCCTCAGGAAAACGAATCAATATAGATTCTGCTTGTCCAACACTAAGCATGGTAACGTGCAGGCGTCCGTCAGCTAGAGCAGGTCCGGCTAGATGGATAACAACCGCTGCAACCGGCAACAATGCACATAAAATGTATTTCATTCGCGACGGGCGCAACAAAGTAAAAAGGGATAGGCAGGTAAGAAAAAAGAACATGTCCACTGTGGTGATTCCATGAAAATGAATCAAGGGCAGGCTCCCGAAGATAATTATCATGAAATTTGAGACTTCTACCATCTTTCCAGCAAATAAAAGCAGTAGATGAGCAATTGGCGTATAAATGTAGATCATGGGCAATGCACAGAAGCCAGTCAGTACAGCCCCGTATCCTAAAAGCGGTACTATCAGGAAGTTAGCCAAAATCCCATTGAGTGAGGCTTGGTTGAAAGCAAAAAGTACCGGGATGATTGTTGCAAAAGATGCAGCGCAGGAAGTCACCACAAACTGGAACAAGGTGCGCATCCAACTCCGACGAAAGTTACCAATCCTTTCCATTACAGGGGCAACAGTTATGACTATTCCCCACAGAGCAATAAATGAAAGTTGAAAAGAAATATCAAACAGGCTGGGAGGGTTCAGGGAAATCAGCACCAGAGCAGACAGGAGGAGTGTGTTAACAGCATCAACCTCTCGTTCTGCGTAAAGGGCCATGACAAAGGTAATCAGCATGATAACAGACCGGGTGGTGGCCGGAGCAGCTCCTGTTAACACCAGGTATAGCACCATGGCCGGTAGAGCCAGCAGTAAGATACATCGTCTGAGGTTAAAACTTAAAGCCAGGTATTCGATACGGCTCACCGCAACCATTGTCATTTGAACTACGAAGAAAGCAATTATTCCAATGTGGAAGCCAGAAATGGAGAGAATATGATTAACGCCAGCTCTGGTATAGGCTGAATTGAGCTGTTGAGGAATTCGCTTCTGATCCCCAATCAGTAGAGCTGTCATCACCGATGACACAGAATTGTCCGGCAGGTTCTCACGTATAGCATCACCAAAACGGTGTGCAGATAGATCAATTTTGCGCAGTAGTGAGTTTTGGACCGCTCCTCGAATGAGGACAATATCATCAGCCGAGGCAACTCTTCCTGTAGCGGCTATTCCATTTAACTCTAAATAGCGGGCATAGTCGAACTCGCCAGGCAGGCCAAGCTTATGAGGAATGTGGAGGCGTGTAGAAAGAAGGATTCGGTCCCCCCTCATCACATTTATGTCACCAGTTGTGACAAAAACCTGTAACTTTCCATCTGTTAAAGTCGTTGCTTTACCATTTCTAATTCGATCCACATGTACTACAAAGCTGCTGCCGGTAATGCTGGTAACCGGCCGCGAGCTTATGATTCCTTCGACTGCAACGGGGGTGCGGGATGAAAGCGATTGGATCAGAGAAGAGAATGGTGACGGTGTTTTCCAGGGAGTAAGGGCGTGAAGACCATATACAAAGAAAAAAAGAAAACTCAAAAGATGCAACGGAAAAGAATGTCGAATGTAACATGCAAGGAGCAGACAGCCAAAAACTGCTGCAATAGATTTTAAAGAAAGGAGCAGGCCCAACAAATCAGAAACATAAATCCCTGATGCAAATGCCACAAAAGGGATGAGCAGTGGGCGCTCATTGAACATCTAGTTATCTTCTTACCGGGTATTTTTTCCGAATCGTTTCCAGAAATCTTCTGGCCTCGTCTGCTGTTACTTGTCGATCCGTGGCCCCTTCTATTCCAGCCAGTGCACACAGTGTAGAGGGACTCTGCGCTTTAGGTGTCAGTTCAATAATATCAAGGCCCCCCATGGGAGCTAGATGAATTCGGATCATGTTGTCTCCGGCTTCAAGACGAAAAATACCCAGATTAACTATGTCCAAATACGGCTTACTGGGCACGGAAAAGGAAACATCATTAATACTCCCGCTCAGTATGTTTCCCATTGCTCTAATCCGGACAGCAAAAAAACCTGATTTAGATATTTTAATGGGAATTTCAACTAAGGCGCCCAAATAATTGGCGCGCAGCCACGCCCGTGAACTGAATGGGCCAAGAAAATCTATTGTTGATGGCGATACATTATTATTTTTTAGTGCGGCATCCACTGCGGTGATTCTTACTGCAGTTTCCTCCTTGCTATCCGGAAGTCGCTCATAAAGATCAATTAAGGCAATTCCGGTTTCAGCCATGCGTTGATTGGTCAAAGGTTCCTTGAAGCGCCATCCTCCAAAGGGTTGGATCGGTTTATGATCACCAGCTGTAAGAGTAAAGGAGTCAATAGCTCCTTCAGGAGGTATGGTTACCTCAAACGAAACCACTCCTGGTGCAAGCATCACTTTGCCAAAATCAACTTTTGTGAAAACACTGGACGAAGATCCTCCCGAAAATTTCTTATCGCCAAACTTCCATGTAAAACCCTCGCCCTTAACATTAGCTCTAATGCTGAACTCTCCTCCCAAAGGAAGCAGAGCTGTAAAGTGAACTGTTGTGGGCGCAGAGACGCCCATAAGCCATTGTTTACCTGTAAAAGACCCAAAAAGCTCATAGTTACGAGCCGTCACATTATCAGTCTGGGGGTTGTAAGCATTCTCAGCTTCAAAATGAAAATTCCTTTTGCCGCCGAGAATGATGAGATAATCCCTGTCTGAAGGTTCTTTGGGAAGTCCATCAAACCAGTTAAACTCAGAAATGATCATGCGGGCAAAATCTTTTTGGGTGAATGACATCAATGCTGTGTCTGATGTCCATCCTGGCAGAACAGTAATCAAAACGAGAACCAGTTGTATGAGAAAATTACGTGCCATCATACTGATCTTCACCTTTGAAAAGTTAGTGTTTAACGTGCTGCAAGTGGATTTATAGCATGATTAATGTTGCTTGAAAACAAAGCAATTGAATGGTAAATAGATAAGCCTAATTGTAAAGATAGCTTACTTCGGGAGTCTACATGAACGAACACATCCTGATTGTGGATGATGAAGAAATGATCAGGGAACTTCTTTCTGCTGCCCTCCAACAGGAAGGGTACCATTGCTATCTGGCGGAAAATGTAGATGCCGCATTCACCATATTGGCGGATCAGAATATTGATCTTGTGATTTCAGATATTATGATGCCTGGCAAAAGCGGCGTTGATTTGCTCAAGGATCTAAAACAAGTTAATACAGACATTGCGGTGCTGATGATTACCGGTTTATCAGATATGAACACAGCCATGGATTGCATTCACCTTGGAGCAGATGATTACATTGCCAAACCTTTCAGCATCACCCGAGTCATTCTGACCGTTAGGAACATGTTGGCCAAGCGCAGCCTGGCTATTGAAAAAAAGAATTATCAGATCAGCCTCGAATACAAAGTGATGGAACAAACCGAGCAAATCCGTCGAACAATGAACGATTTGCATGAGGCGTATGATAATACGTTGACTGCTTTGGTAAAGGCACTTGATGCTCGGGAGAAAGAAGTTGGTTCTCATTCTGAGAGGGTCATGAATTACACCTTACTCATGGCCAGCAAATTACGAATCACCGGAAGAGCACTGGAGATACTTGCAAAGGGAGCTCTGCTACATGATACGGGAAAAATAGGAATTTCCGACAACATTCTTCTGAAACCGGGAAAACTGAATGAGCATGAATGGTTGCTTATGCGCCGGCACCCCGAAATAGGATATGCCATACTTGCAGAAATTGACTTTTTGAAGGGACCTGCTGAAATTATACTTACTCACCACGAACGGTTTGATGGTACTGGTTATCCTAGAGGGCTCAAGGGCGAACAGATACCTATAGGGTCCCGCATTTTTGGTCTAGTTGATACATTGGATGCAATGACATCCGATCGTCCCTATCGGAAAGCTCTTCCTTTTGACTCTGTTACCAGTGAAATACGTAAATACCGCGGCAGCCAATTTGATCCTGAAATTTCAGACCTTTTCCTTTCAATTCCTCGCCATCAGTGGGAAGAATGCTCCGGAAAAAAGTTCTTCTAAAAAAACAGCCATCTACAAATAACTCGGGGGAAGCTACCTTGTTGGTTGCTTCCCCCGAGTCATTCATTGTAATTCGGACTTCATCTAATCTTCTTCCCATCCATCTTCAGAATCAATGCTGAAGCCATGTGTTTCCATAAAATCGCCTTCAACATCCGATTCCTGATCTTCATCGATCTCGTCTTTTAGATAATGTTTTGCAGAACCTTCTTCTTTCTCTGAAATACTTTCAAAGCGTGCTAGCAGTTCTGAATCAATACAGAAACGTCCATCCTTTTGATTACATTGATCCAAATCGCACAAATCAAAAAGCTGGATCTCGTTGCAAAGGCGTTGAGCTGGTTTCACCTGCTCGGTTTTTTCTATCTTTTCTTCCATCTTCTGGCCCTTAATTTGTTGTTTAGCTATTCAGCAGGTACCGTTCAAAAACTCTCCAGCCTTGCTAACATCTTCACGGCAACCGATATATACTGGACATCGCTGATCCAGCCCTTCGGGCTCAATATCCAGAATTGGGATTTCGCCATTGGTAGCAGCACCACCTGCTTGCTCCAATAGGAAAGCCATCGGATTCAATTCAAATAAAAGTCGTAGCTTTCCATTGGGACTGCCATCCAAGGCTGGGTACATAAACAGCCCCTTCCCTTTCATCAATATCTGGTTTATGTCCGGAACAAAACCACCTGAGTACCTGAGTTTGGATCCCTTCTCCTCCAGGTAACGGATGAATCTTTCATTACTTTCGTTATATTTCTTGCGCAAACCGCCTGGGGAATAAATGTCACCACAAGGTTTCATCTGGATCTGTTCGCGGGTCAAAGTATATTCCATCAACTGATTCATGGTGAATTCGTATACTCCTTTTCCGACAGAATATACAAGTGAGACACGTGGGCCATAAAGTATATACATGGCGCCGACCATTTTGCGGCCTGGTTGAAGCAGATCCTGTCCCTGATAGATTCCAACGATAGTCCCAACAGCAAGGTTTACATCCACCAGTGATGAGCCATCTAGTGGATCATAGGCTACGGAAAACATTCCTTGTGGATTGCTTGTAACTTGGAAAATTTCTTCCATTTCTTCAGAGGCAATATTACAGACCACGCCAGAGTGCTGCAGACGCTTGCGCATGATGCGGTCAGATAAGACGTCGAGCGCAAGTTGCTCTTCGCCATAAAGATTGGAAGTACCAGCCACACCAAGATCACCGGTACGAACTGCATTAATCACATATTTGCTGGCTTCTGCTACTTCGCAAATAAGATGAACCAGATTTCCGCTGATATTCTGGTCACGCAGGTGCTGACGCAGATCTACCTGGAATTTTGTCTTTCCCGGTTGGCTGAACATGTAACCTCCACTTTATTGAAATAAATTTGAATTAGTGAAACATACTGTAAACAATCAGTTTTTGCAAGACGAAAGCTTTTTTATTAATAATAAAACTATATATTTTTGCCTCTATAATGAAAAATATTTTTAATTTGATCCCAACTCATAGACATCTCCATCATGAAGAAGTGTAATATTTGATAGGCCAAGCAGTCTGATTTCTTCTTTTATTTCTTTGTAATACTGCGGCTTTGAATGAGTAATGTATATTTTACCAGGAAGTTGCGACATTTTAGCCAGTTCAGACTTTAATAGAGAACAGGTAAGGTGCTTGGTCAACAGAGCAAGTGACACCAAACTGTCAGGGAAAGAGACTTCAGCTATTAGTGCATTCGCACCAGATGCATTTTGCCAAAAATGATCGTTGGGACCGGTATCGCCAGTATAAGCAAATCGCACTCCGTTCTTGGAGATGAGGAAGCCAGCTGCCGGAACGCCATGATCGACAGCCAACGCTTGGACTGTATAATCTTCAATACAGTATTTTTTTGTAAGGACGAGACTTTTAAAAGCAAGCACTGGTGATTCTTTAGAAGGTATTTGTGTAAAATCAGGCCAAATGACGTTATTAAAAAGATGTTTACGAATTGATCTTATAACTGGAGCAATACCGTAAATCTGGATGGTATGTCTGAAAGGTGCGGTAATAGAATTGTCCGCAAGAGATGGAATGGCACGGATATGATCCAAGTGGGCGTGGGTAACGAGAATATGCTTAATAGCCTGTTGTTCTTGTGCGGTTAGAACTGAACCAACTGTCCCAGCATCCAGCAAAAGTTGATCATCTATTAAAAAAGCGGGAGACATGAAACCGGGAAATTCCGCACCAGCTCACCCCAGAACACGTAGCTTCATACTTCCTCTCTTATTTCAAAGTGCATTAATCACCCCTGTGTTGACAGACGGGACAAAAATGGGTTCCTCTCTGTCCTACCCTTATTCTGACAATGGTGCTTCCACAGACAAAACACTGCTCACCACCCCTGCCATATACCTTTACTGCAAAACTGCCAGCCTTGAATACTCCGTCGATATTAGCTCCTTTAGCCTCGACAGCCTCTTCCAGGACAGAATGAACAGAATCGTAAAGAGATTGGACTTCTTCCGATTCAAGATCACTGGAGTTAGTCAGAGGATGTAATCCGGCGCGAAAAAGTATTTCATCGGCATAGATATTTCCTATTCCGGCTACAAAAGATTGGTCGAGCAGGAGCGGTTTGAGTTGTCGTTTATAAAAGGCATAACGAGCTTTAAATTTCGCAGCCGTGACGGTAAGGGCATCTGGTCCAAGAGATTTTGTGACAATTGAGAGATCGTCAACCAACCATGCCCTTCCAAAAGTACGTGGATCATCAAAACGAAGTATCAGATCTTTGTCGAGAAGAAGAGATAGACGTGTATGCTGTGCTTTTATCTCTGAAGAACTCACTAGAGAAAGCCGACCGGTCATACGTAAATGAATCACCAAATAAAAAGATCGTTCCTTGCGATTATCCGCAGTATCTAGTTCAAAGAAAAGATATTTGCCATGACGGGTGACACTGTTGAAATATGCATGTCGCAGCCGATGCAAAAACTCATCTTTCGAACAACCGAAAATGACGTTATTTCCATAAATTACGCCTTCTTCGATTCTGCAACCAATAAGCGATGGAGAAGATGCAGAAAGTGCGCGGACAACGCTTTCAACTTCGGGCAATTCAGGCATTTTCTTCCTCTATTATCCTTTTAATATCGTATTTCAGATCTTTTATGACAGAACCTTGAACCTCATTTTTAGCGTCTGAGACGATGATCTCGCTGGGCATGATATTCTTATCGGGCAGTACTGATTGAATTATTATCTGTTGCTGCAGAAGTCTTAAAAGATTATTGCGCTTATGGCCAATGACATCAGATACACGAGAAGGATGGCACCTTATTTTGAGTGGTACGGATGAGTCCAGACCAGCCAGGAGTTGAACGAGGAGATCAAAATAGAGTTCTGAGTAGACAAGCTGACCGAAGGCGGGATGCCAGCAACCAGCAAGCACATTGTTCCAAGACAGACCTTCATCAGCCTGCAGGCCAATGCGAATAACCTCAACAGGTGCTTTCATGGCTGTCTGTAACATGATTTTACAGATGCTGGCGCCTTTCTCGACGCTCAAAGGAGTGTAATTACCCGTTTCATATCTCTGCGCCAGTTCGGTCCCACGCAACACTACTACTGGATATAGTCTGACAAAGGAAGCGCCAGCATTTATCACTTGTTCCAAAGAACTCAACGAAACGGATAACGAATCCCCAGGCAGTCCAGGCATAAGTTGAGCACCGGCAGTTAGACCTGCTGTGCGAATGCACTTCAGTGCAGCGACGGAAGTTGCGGCATCATGCCCCCGACCCGCCTCAGCTAGAACAATGTCATCCATTGACTGAACACCAAGTTCAATGGTGGTTATACCCTGTTCTGCCAACCAACCCACTTTTCCTGGATCAATGCCATCAGGACGAGTTGATACCCTGACAGAAGCAACAGCACCACTCTTGAGCAGCGGTTGAAGTGGATTCAGTAGTCTTTGCTGCTCATGGTGAGGTAATAAAGTGAAGGTACCACCGAAAAAAGCAACTTCAACTGGACGCCCACCAGAGGAGTGACTCCAGGTGGTTATTTTGTCTAAAATCTCAGAGGTACCTGGAAGTGAGCCGGAAGAACCTGAAATGATGCGTTGATCACAGAAGATACAGGTATGGGGGCATCCCTGGTGGCTGATATAAAAAGGCACCGTAATCTTCTTCATTACGAGCCAGCTTCCCTCAGGTGCTTGAGCGCCATGACAGCTGCTGCCTGTTGCGCACTTTTCTTGGAACGCCCCTCTCCTTCGCCCGCCACTCTGTCTCCCACCAAAACCTGAAAATGAAAATGTCGCTGGTGAGGAGGACCACTTTCTTCAACAAGATGATAGTAAGGAGGCGAAAGCCTCCGCATTGAAAGTAGTTCCTGTAATTCACTCTTTGCATCATTAATGGCAAAAAGCGACTCTGGTTTTTCCAGTATCTCGCCGTACAACCGGACAATAACTCTGCGAGCATTTTCCAATCCACCATCAAGGTAGACGGCGGCAATTAAGGCTTCTAATACATCAGCAAGTATGGAATCTTTCTCGCGCCCTGCTGTCTGCTCTTCACCACGTCCCAATAAAATGAATTGCCCCAGGCCAAAATTTCGTGCGACAGCGGCCAGTGTTGACTGGTCAGCCATTTGTGACCTGTAACGTGACAAGGTACCTTCATCACTTTGAGCAAAACGATTGAAAAGAGACTCTGCCAAAAGCATCCCCAGTACTGCATCTCCTAGAAATTCAAGACGCTGGTAGTCAGCTCCTGCCCCCCCTTTTTCATTGCCATAGGAAGGATGAATCAATGCATTGACAGCCAGATGACTTGAAACAAATTTGTAATCAAGACACTGTTCAAGATATTGGAGATCTGTTTCCATTTTCTTCCTTCACAAACGTAAAAAGTTAAAGCACAAAAGGCGGCCGAGGAGGCCGCCTTTTGTGCTTTACTCATACCATACGATCACACCTGGGATTTGAGAAACTCACGCCCAAATGGTGACATCTGCCGTAAACGCTGAATAATAGATGGAAGTTCTTTGATGACGAAATCGATTTCATCATCGGTTGTAAAACGTGAGAGTGAGAAACGTATGGAACCGTGGGCACAGGTAAAGGGGACACCCATTGCCCTCAGTACATGTGATGGCTCAAGTGATCCCGATGTGCAGGCACTGCCGGATGAGGCGCAGATGCCAAGCTCGGACAACAACAGAAGAATAGCTTCTCCCTCGACAAACTCAAATGCAATGGATGTTGTGTTAGGGAGGCGGTCGGCACCCTCTCCATTAATACGTGCGTTGGGTATGGACGCCATAAGTGCGTCTTGCAGACGGTCTCGCTGAGCTTTAACCTGGCTGTTTTCGATATCCATGTATGTGCCTGCAAGCTCACAGGCTTTTCCAAGGGCAATAATAGCTCCGGCATTTTCAGTTCCTGCACGGCGGCTTTTTTCCTGATGACCTCCTACCAGAAAAGGACGGAAAGGCGTTCCGCGTCGCAAGTACAAAACTCCGATTCCCTTTGGAGCGTGTAGTTTGTGTCCAGAAACAGAAAGCATATCAATGCAGGAACTGGCCATATCTATTTTGATTTTTCCTACAGCCTGAACTGCATCAGTATGAAAAAGTGCTCCCTTGGCCTTGGCAATGGCTGCCGCCTCTTCAACAGGGAAAATAACACCCGTCTCGTTATTTGCCCACATCAGTGAAACGATTGCCGTATCTTCATCAACTGCAGCTTTCAGTTCTTCCAGATCCAAGCGTCCAGCTGAATCAACTCCTATTTCGGTGACTCGATAGCCTTTCTGAGTCAAATTGCGGCACTGTGTCAAAACCGCCGGGTGCTCAACACGAGAGGTAATCACATGTCGGCGGTCTGGAAAAACCTCCAGGGCGGATCTGATGGCGGCATTATCACTTTCGGTACCACAGGCGGTGAAAATGATTTCATCAGTCGAAGCGCCTAATAGTGCAGCCACGCGTTGGCGTGCTTCATTAACCTTGCCCTGCACCTGTCCACCGAAAAAGTGCATGGAACTAGGATTGCCGTAAAGCTCGCAAAAATATGGCCGCATCTCCTCAAAGACAGCCTCATCCACTTTTGTAGTTGCATTATTGTCGAGGTAGATTTCTTTCATCCCGCTACCTCCTCGACAACAATATCTTCAGCTACAAACTCACGCAATTTTTGCTCAACCATGCGGGCGGTATAACCGGAAGAGGCACAACCGGCACAAGCTTTGCGGAAAGCAACCTGAACCTTTGATCCATCAATATCGAGTAACTCAAGATCACCTCCATCAGCCCATAATAATGGTCGGATATCTTTTTCCAGAACTTCCTGTATGAGTTGCATCTTTTTCAGATTAGAAAGCTTTTCCGGCCGTGTACGTGGTTGGTTGTTCTGACCAAGAACCTCTGCTATCAGCTCCTGGATTTTAGGTATACATCCTCCACATGCACCACCAGCCTTGGTGAAATGCGTCACCTGCTCGGCTGTAGTGAGTTTGTTGGTTTCAATAACTTTTTTTAAAAATGTATCAGTTATACCAAAACATTTACATACGATAGTGCCTTCATGATCAGGATAAGCCTGACCATGGTCATGTTCACTGTCATGTTCAGGGATAGGCTCACCACGGTATTTGGCAATAGCAACTTCAAGTGCCTCCTGTCCCATCACGGAACAGTGCATTTTTTCCTCAGGTAACCCCCCCAGAAATTCGGCGATCTCCTGATTGCTAATCGAGAGGGCCTCGTCAAGCGTTTTACCCTTGACCATTTCGGTAAGAGCGGAAGAGGAGGCAATGGCACTTGCACAGCCAAATGTCTGAAACTTTGCATCTACAATTTTGTCTTTGTTTTCATCCAACTTTAGATAGAGCTTAAGCGCATCACCACACGCCAGGCTACCAACTTCGCCAATTGCGTCTGCATCGGGTATATCGCCTACATTACGTGGATTGAGAAAATGATCTTTTACAGTTGGTGTATAATCCCACATGTTGTGCTTCCTCCGTATAAGTTCCCATGGCACCCTTGACACATTGGGCTGCACTTGAGCTATATAAAATGATATATGAAACGCATAATTTCCGCTTCTGGATATTATCCGAGTATAAACTTTCTACCTGCTTCCATGACTTTAGCAAGACGTTCGTTGGAAGAAGCTTCGCCATAAAGTCGTACGACAGGTTCTGTGCCGGACTTGCGAAACAGCATCCAGCTACCGTCTTCTAACAGCAATTTAGTCCCATCGATGCGTATAACCTCTTTGACTTTCGTATCAGCAACTTCAGCAGGCACTGCATTTACTTTAGCACTATAAGCAGCCTCGAGTTGAGGTGAGAGTGACAGATTATCACGGCGTGTGACGACTCGACCAACCTCATTATAAAGCTTATCTAACAACTCTCGAACCGTTTTCCCTTCACGTGCAACCATTTCAGCCACCAGAAAACAGGCAAGAATGCCATCTTTTTCGGGAACATGACCCTTAATAGTCAGGCCGGCACTCTCTTCTCCGCCAATAACAATCTTGTCTTGAGTAATCAATTCACCGATATATTTGAAGCCCACGGGTGTCTCATACACAGGAACACCATGTTTGCGAGCTACAGCATCAATCAAGTGGGAGGTAGCAACGCTACGTGCCACTCCCCCTTCAATTTTACGAGACCGGATCAAGTAATCCAACAACAAAGCTATAATATAATTTGGCTCAATGAAACTGCCGTCTGAATCAAGTATTCCGAAGCGATCCGCGTCTCCGTCAGTGGAAAGACCCAACTTGATCTCGGGATCTTGCTGTACCAGAGAAATGAAATCCGGTATATGGCTTTCAGAGGGTTCGGGTGGGTGACCACCAAAATAAGGATCAGGTCGATCATTAATCATGACAAAGGGAATGTTGCGGTGCCTCAACGGAGCATCTAAATATCCTCTGCCTGTACCATATAAGGGATTAAGAGCTATTTTTCCGAGCTTTGCAATAGCATCAAAATCAACTTTTGACTCAAGCGCTTTCAGGTATTCCTCTTTGGGATCTATATGCTCAAGAAGTCCTCGCAGACCAGCCTCTGCCACAGAAAGTTCCTTGTAGCAAATCCCGCCTTGCATCTCATTTGCACGCCTCTCTATGTCACGAGTTGTTTCAGGGAGGGCTGGTCCACCCCAGGAGGGAGAATACTTTACACCATTGTATTCAGGAGGATTGTGACTGGCAGTAAAATTAATGCCCCCCGCTGCGCCTCTCCGGAGGATTTCAAAAGAGATCACGGGAGTAGGAACATCTCGCTTACACAAGAAAGCTTTAATTCCAGCACCAGCTAATACCTGTGCAGCTTCCTGTGCGAACCGCCCCCCCATGAAGCGCGTGTCACAACCAATGACAACGCCTTTTCCCTGCTCACCATTCATAGCAATATGATCGGCAATAGCCTGAATCACAATCTTTACATTATCAAATGTGAAATCCTCACAGAGGATACCCCGCCAACCAGATGTGCCAAACGCAATGTGTGTCATTGCTTCCCCCTTAATAATAGGACATCTTTAATCGTGTTAGATTAATACACCAATGACAGTCAGTCAAGTCAAAGAGCCGCATAAATAAAGGATTTTTCTTATTGACATTATTTGCTCACAGTTGTTACATTTAAAACTCGCAACGAAACAAACACTAGGGAGGAAGAAGCATGCAGTGTCAGACCGTACTTTCAGGTACCGAGTGTACCTTTTGGGGAAAGCAGGGATGTATTTTTCCGGAAGGATCATGCCAGACGATTGTAGAAAACTGTGAAGGATGTGATCGTATTGTGACCGGGAGTATCGGTCAGGTATGTAATGCATACCCGGCACCTGAAAAGAAATGGAAAAATGGAATCTGCAACTTTGCATCTCACGTAAAAATTGAGCTCAAAGTGGAAGATACCAAAGTGAACCCCCTTAAAGCCTCTAAAAAGGCCTCTGGCGGCAGCAAGAAAAAGTAATGTACTGCATATAAATGCTTTAGTAAGGGGGGATAGTTTTTATCCCCCTTCTTTTTTTGCAGAGGAGCAGCCATGTCATTTTCAGCTCTCAACTGTCCTGCCTGTGGTGCCGAAGTTACCAGATATACCAATCCCTTTCCTACTGTTGATATAATCATAGAAATCAGGTATGGCATCATATTAATCGAACGGAAAAACCCTCCTTACGGCTGGGCTTTGCCAGGTGGGTTCGTTGATTACGGTGAAAGTGTGGAAACTGCTGCACGACGAGAAGCACTGGAGGAGACTTCCATTGTAATATCCAATTTGCGGCTTGTTGGGTGTTATTCAGACCCGGCGCGGGATGACCGTATGCACACAATTTCTACTGTCTTTGCAGCAGAAGGAAGCGGTAACCCTCTGGCGGCGGATGACGCGGCCAGCCTTCAAGTATTTTCTCTGGAAAATATGCCGAACAACCTCTGTTTCGACCATGAAAAAATTATTGTGGATTATATACGGATGAAGCAAAAAGGTCTTCTGTGAGAGGCGCAAGAAAAATGATGTCTATAAATCTATAAAAGACAATCGCGGTGCTGCTGTTATTAATTTCATTTCTTCTGCAAAATCAAAAAAAGTGCTAACCGCTTCAATATGTGCTGGTGTCAGTTCATAAGAAATATTTTTTCGCCAGTACTGCAGCAAATTATCACACCCCATCCACAAGGCATCCTGGGATGACTCAGCAATCTGGTCCAGGTGCCGAAGTGCATACTCTCGGGCTTTCCACACCCTGCGGACGAATTTTCTCAACTCCTCACTCTTCTGCTCATACGCATTTCTTGAAACCAGCCAGAGGGCGAAGACAAAAGGTGTTCCCGTCCATTGATACCACAATTCGCCAAGATCATATACATGCACATTATGAGCAGACTGAACTGCTCGCAATGCCGGATCACCTATCAACAGAACAGCAGGTGCTTCCAAAAGGGCGGCTGACAATCCTTTACTGGTGACCCTGAACATGCAGTCCAAGTTGTACCTTTTTTTAATCAGTATCTTGAGCAAGTTCACTGAGGTGGCTGATTCAGAACTAAGTAAAATTTCCTTGCCGCCTAATTCCTCAATAGGAATGGTCGCGAAAAGAAGTACACTTTGGACCGGGCCACAGCTACTTATTGAAAGTTCTGGGATGATCAGATGTTTATCAGGGTGAAAGGCAAATTCAATCGACGAGGATGGGCAGACATCAATTTCAGCAGCGGCGAGCATACGATTCAGACTTGATGGAACGCCACCCACGTATTCATACTCACCATGTACATCGAACAGTTCATGCAGAGCATGAAAGATCGGCGTGCAATTGGCATATTCTATACGTCCTATACGTAGCATCAGCGGATACGGGAGTAAAGTTTGTCCGCATCGTTTTCAACAACACGAACACCTTCACGGTCAAGAAGTTCACCGGTAACCAGCCAGTACTGGGTGATGGCATTGGCATAGGTAACAAGCGCTGCTATCTGATTATTCTTTGCAACAGCGAGATCATTTTCAACTTCCAGGACATCCTTGGTTGTAGCCAGTCCAACTTCATTTTTGCGGATAAAAGCTTTTAGTCGTTCTTCCGCATAGGCTCTGCCCCTATCAGTAACATCGATCTGCTTGTAACCGGTGGCAATGGCCCGAATTGCAACTCGAACATCTTTTACAGCTATTTCTTCAAGATTGCGCATTTGTAGTGCAGTCTGTTCTGTTTTGAGCCTGCTCTTACGATAGTCGTTTTTAGCGGCATCATTACCGAAGGGATACGAAAAATTCAGACCAATGCTCCAGGCTGGATAATCAAAACTGCCCAGCTTTTCAAGATCGCGGCTATATTTCCGATCATTGCCCACCAACGAACCGGAAGCTACCAAGGAAAGATCTGGTTTAATGTTACTGCTGAAAAAGCGTGTCTGAAGCTCATTTATATCGAGTAGACGCTTCTGAGTTTTGATATCAGGTCGATTTAAAGAGCGAGCGATAGCCTCGGCCTCATTGATCTGAAGAGGGGCACGCTGTGGCAGATCAACGACAACAATGTCACTACCACCCTCAATCTGCAACAGCAGGTGCAGGATATCTATCTGATCATTGACCGATTTTTCAGCTTCAATAACATCCCTCTCGCGTGAAGTAACACCAAATTCGGCATTCAGAATTTCCATTGCAGGCAATACCCCGGCAGTTACACGGGATTTAGTATCATTCAAAATTCTTCGAGCAAGATCCAGTGAAACTCTTCTTACTTCAAGTTGCTGCTGAAGACTATATAACCGAAAGTACTCATTGCGTACTTGAGCAATGGTGTTAATCAATTTATTATTAAACTGGTCCAATGACGCATATTTTGATAAACGAGAAATGTTAATATTAATTTCCGTAGACTCTCTGCCAAAATTCTTCAAAAGCGGCTGAGTGAATGTCAAACCTAATCCTGATTCCCAATAGTTCCTGCCAATCACAGAAGCGCCTGACTCCACATAGCTGTTGTCAAATGCAAGACTTACCACTCCCCCGGTCCACAATAATTGGCTTATAGATGTATCAACAAAAAAAGAGCGATTATTAAGGGAGGAGCCAACAAGTCCAGAAGTTATGGGAGATGTCGTATTGGTATACTTGGTTTGCAGGTTTAAAGTAGGATCGTAAATGGATCTATTTCTACGAACATCAGCTTCATACTGAGCTGGATTATATAGTTCTACACGTACGTCGAGATTGTTTTCAGCAGCCATGCGTATAGCTTCTTGTAGTGAAAGCTTCAACGGATCCGCTTCGGCTCTACCTCCAGTCATTGTAAAAGCGAGCGCCAGTAAAATATATGAAAAGAGTCTGTTCACGTTTATATATATCCTTTCAATAAAAGAGGGCGAGATAATTAAATCTCGCCCTTTATATCACAGAAGTGAAGAAACACTATTCTCTGTTCTCCACATAATCAGCGTAATCTTCAGCCGACATAAGACCCTTTAGTTCGTCAATATCATCCAGTGAAACCTCTACCAACCACCCACTATCATAGGGATCGTCGTTCAGCACCCCCGGATTATCAACTGCTTCATGGTTAACGGCGCGAACTGTACCACTGAAAGGAGCATATATTTCAGAAACGGTCTTTCTCGCCTCGACCGAGCCAAGAGAATCATCCTGTTCTACTTCATCTCCTTCTTCAGGAAGGTTCACCCCTGAAATAGCCCCAAGCTCCTCCTGAGCAAAATCAGTGATGCCAATAACGGCTGCATCATGTTCAACTCTAACCCAGATATGCTCCTTTGAATACTTTAACTCTTCTGGAAAATCCATACAGTTACTCCAAAACTATTCTTTCAAGAAAGGAAGTATCAATATTCCCCTCGATGAAGTCCTTGTTGTTCATAATTCTTTTGTGAAAGAAAATAGTAGTTTTGATACCTTCAATTATATATTCGTCCAAAGCTCTGGACATACGTTTTATGGCTTCCTCACGGGTATCTGCATGTACGATCAGCTTGGCAATCATGGAATCGTAATGAGGAACAACAGTATACTGATCATATACAAAGGAGTCAACCCGTACACCCAATCCACCTGGTGGGTGATAAGCGGTGATTTTACCGGGACAAGGAGTGAATTTAAGAGGATCTTCAGCATTAATGCGACACTCAATGGAGTGCCCCTTTATTTTGATGTCTTCCTGTTTATAGCGCAAGGGAAGTCCTGCAGCTGATCGAATTTGCTCTCGAACAATATCGACTCCAGTAACCATTTCAGTTACCGGATGTTCAACCTGAACGCGAGTGTTCATCTCCATGAAATAAAAATTATTCTGCTTATCTACCAAAAATTCAACGGTACCGACGCTGTTATAACCAACTGCAGCGGCGGCGTTGACAGCAGCAGCTCCCATTGCCGCACGGAGCTCGGGGGTACTTATAGTTGAAGGTGCTTCTTCAAGCAACTTCTGATGGCGACGCTGAATGGAACAATCACGTTCTCCCAGATGAATAACATTACCGTGCTTATCTGCCAAAATTTGAATTTCTACATGACGCGGTTGTTCACAATATTTTTCTATATAGACATCCGGATTACCAAAGCCTGCTTGGGCTTCAGCACGTGCGGTGGCAAATGCGTTAGGTAAAGTGGCTTGGGAGTGAACAATCTTCATACCTCGTCCACCACCACCGGCCGTTGCCTTGATTATCACCGGAAAACCAATTTCTTTGGCAACCCGTATGGCATCTTCAACTGAATTAACGCCCTCTTTTGTGCCTGGGAGAATGGGGACGTTTTGTTTGATAACCGCCTGACGAGCGCTGATCTTGTCACCCATGATCCGCATGCTTTCAGGACTGGGTCCAATAAAGGTAATGCCGCATCTCTCACAAACTTCGGCAAAATTGGCATTCTCTGAGAGAAAACCGTACCCTGGATGAATTGCCTGACAATCTGTCAGCTCAGCAGCACTAATGATGGCATTAATATTGAGATAACTTTGAGTGCTGGGAGCTGGCCCGATACATACACTCTCGTCTGCCAGCTTGACATGCAACGAGTTGCTATCAGCTTGCGAATAGACCGCAACCGTTTTAATACCCATTTCCTTACAGGCGCGGATAATGCGTATGGCAATTTCGCCTCGGTTGGCGATAAGTATTTTATGGAACATGGAGGTTAACCCCTTCTATTGTGACTCATGGCAAAGTTTGTGGTAACTAAAGCTTTTCAATAGCAAATAGTGGATCGCCATATTCGACTGCCTGGGCGTTATCCTTACAAATTTTTATAATTTTGCAACGGAACTCAGCTTCAATCTCATTCATAAGTTTCATTGCTTCCACGATACAAAGAACCTGCCCCTTTTCAACAACCTGACCGACCTCGACATATGGAGCGGCATCAGGAGCGGGAGAGCGATAAAAGGTACCTACAATGGGTGAGTTGATGGTTTCACCAAGCTCAACGGATACCTGAGGTACAGCGCCAGCCTGTGAAGAACTTGCAGCAGCCACAGGCGCAGCAGTCATTTGAGGCATGGCAAAGGTGGCAGGTGCGGATGGCATGGCGACGTACTCGGTCTTTGAACCACGGCGGATGACGATCTTTTCATCAGAATTGTCCATCTCAAATTCGGTGATATCTGTTTCGGTAATCATTTTGATAAGTACTTTCAAGTCTTTTACATCCATCATTATCTCCTTTTATTCAGATTGCAGGCACTAAGTGTTCAGGTATAAGTTAATTCTCTAAATAATAAACATATCCTTTGGTGCTGAGGTCAAAAGACGACAGCCATGGGAAGTGACCACTAGAGTATCTTCTATTCTGACCCCACCAAGCTCTGGTATGTAAATACCTGGTTCAACAGTAAAGACCATCCCTTCTTCAATAATAGTACGACTTCGTGGAGAAATAACCGGTTGTTCATGGATCTCAAGACCAACGCCATGTCCCAACCCATGCCCAAAATATTCTCCATATCCTTTTTCAGTGATGTAATCCCTTGCAATAGCATCAAGTTCACAACCTGATAAACCAGGTCTGACAGCTGCAATGGCTCTATCATGTGCTTCTTTAACAATATCATGAATTTCCTTGCTGCGACTATCAGGTTTACCTACGGCAACAGTAACTGTCTCATCAGAATGGTAGCCGTTTAAAGAAGCACCAAAATCAATTGTAACAAGTTCTCCTGAACCGATAAGCTTTTCACTTGCCCGACCATGGGGCATGGCACCGCGTACGCCAGAAGCAACTATGAAATCAAAAGAACGACCTTCAGCTCCCCTTCGGCGCATTTCAAATTCGAGTTCACGAGCAAAGGATACTTCACTCACGTTCGGCTTAAGGTATACAAGAGTAGCTTGAAGTGCTTCAGAGGCCAAACGAGCAACAGTCTCAAGTTTGCCGATTTCATCTACATCTTTACATGAACGAATCTGATCGAAGTCTTTACCAATCGAAACAAGCTCACAGCCTTGCAATTTGCTGGAGAGTTCCATAAAAATAGACACAGTTATATGAGCTGATTCGAAACCTATACGATGAAGCTTCTGTTCCTGGATCAGCGTTCCAATTGCATCCTGTCTTTCAGAAAATTGTCTGATTTCAGTGTCTGTCGTTTCCGCAGCAGCCTGTGTTGTATAACGGGAATCACAGAGAAGCCAGGCAGCATTCCTGGTCAAGAGCAATGCCCCTTCAGATCCACTGAAACCACAGAGATATCGTATGTTCAACAAATTTGATAGCAAAAGCGCATCAAGATTGTATTTATCGAAAAAATGTTCCAGTTTTTTGCGCCTGACTTTTAGCATAAGTGAATCCCTATGTACAAACAGTTTTTCGCCATTAAAGCGCGTTTGACGGGAACAGCAACAATGAGTCAGGTTATTTATTTTTAGTATGATTTAAAAGAGCCCGCAATCCAAGTAAGTAGCTGTCGAGACCAAAACCGGTTATCTGCCCTACAGCAACAGAGGCTACCAGACTTTTGTGACGGAACTTTTCACGCCGGTGGATATTTGAAAGATGTACTTCTATACATGGGAGTCCGACAGCAGCAATTGCATCGCGAATTGCCACACTGGTATGAGTATAAGCAGCAGGATTTATAACGATCCCGTCACACCCCGCTATGGCCTCCTGTATGGCATCGATCAAAGCCCCCTCAGTATTGGACTGAAAAAAAGAAACTGTGCAACCGAGTTCTGCAGCCAGAACAGAGATGGAATTGTTTATCTCTTCCAGCGTAAGTGTGCCATATACATCTGGCTCACGTGTTCCTAATAAATTAAGATTTGGGCCATGAAGAATGAGAAAATGCATAAACTACCCCAACTGCCGAAGCAACTCAAAAGATTTGAGTCTAAGCATGTATCTTGCTTTACCAAAATTGCCGTCTTTGGCCATAATTAATACGAGAAATAATTCGTCATTAAGAACGCGCATTATAACAATTAAAGAGCTGGTGGTGACGATAACTTCCTCCATCTGGCCAGCCTTGACCACCTCCACCGTGCGCTTGATGCCTCTTAAAACGGTTGCGTATTCCACTGAAAGAAGTTGCAAATCAAAACCGGAATCTGACTTGACTACCTCATCTATTGCAATACCGTCATAAGCCATGACATAGGCGGCCAGAGCTCCTTCCACATGGACAATCGTTCCATTCAGCGTATCCTTCAGCGACATGCTTTCACCCTCCTGACATTTTCAAGCCACCCTTCCAAGGTCACAAGTGCATTGTCAGCCAAGCCTGAAATGGGTACAGAGAATACATCTTCATGTATTTCTGTTGCAGGATGTTCCACTGAAACAGCTGTAACTGCTGAGGGTGCAGTCTCTTTAGCTTCAAGCTCTTCAATACGTGATTTAATACGTTCATCAGCCCTTGCTTCAGCAGACATGGCACGATAGATGGTCAGCGCCTTATCATGAAATCCCTGTTGTACATACAGCTCAGCCAGAGTTGCAGTTGAAAGGGGATCGTGATTAACCGTCGTTACTGATGAAGCCGGCACCTCATAATTTTCAAATTCACTCTCACCTAAAACATCGGATTCATCCATGTCGAGAATTTCTATATCTTCGATAATCTCGTCATCGTCATCCTCAAATTCATCTGCAAAGGTCACGGGTTGGGCACTTACGACCTGATTCGAAGCGTTGTTAGCACCGTATTCCAGAGTTTCAAGGTCCCGACGGCACTCATCATCAGGGTAAAAATCCAGAATAGTACGATAGACCTTTATTGCTTTATTGATCTGTCCAGTTGCCACCAAAAGTTTAGCAAATATCCTCTGGCTTTCCAATTCATCAGGAAGCGCAGCGGTGACTGCCTCAAGCGCAAGAAGACACTCATCCTCCATTCCTTTTGCATAACAGGCTAAAGCCAGCGCCCGTTGTCCTGCAACGTAGCGTGGATGCAGAGAGACCCCCTGACGGGCCGTGGTGAGTGCATTCTCGATTTGTCCAGCCGCAAGATATGCTTGTGAAAGAGGTGCAAAAACGTATGATTCCGGATCCCGTGTCAGCTGCTTCTCATACTTCTCGATGTCAGCCTGTGTCGATGACAATTCCTGCATTCTCACACCTCCAGTCCAGCCAGGGCGATCAATTGCTCCGGTAAAAACTTCTCAATAATGTGACCGCCTATACCGGAGTTACAGATAAAACTGATGGTTCCACCGGCTACCTTCTTATCAGTAGTCAATGCATTCAAAAGAAGGTGCCTTTCAACTGCTGGAGGCTCAAAAGAAAGCTTAAAGGCATTCAACAGTGCTTCAATTCTGGCAACATCATCTGAGGAACAATGGCCCAGGCTCATTGAAATATGTGCAGCCAGTGCAATGCCGATTGCAACCGCTTCACCATGAACAAGCGTTCCATAACCCGCCCCTGTCTCATATGCATGCCCCAACGTGTGCCCATAATTCAAAATAGCCCGTAATCCGGATTCCTTCTCATCCTGTTCCACGATCTGTGCCTTCAACTGACAGCAGCGAAGAATCACCTTCTGCAGAACATTTTGATCCATGGCCTGAATTGCGGAGCATTCTTTTTCAAGTATCTCAAAAAATGGGAGATCACAGATAACTCCATATTTCACTACTTCAGCCAGACCTGCACGATATTCCCTCTCCGGTAAGGTTTTCAACGTATCAGTGTCAATCAGCACCAGCTTCGGTTGATAAAAAGCACCTATCAGATTCTTGCCGCGGGGATGATCAATGGCTGTTTTGCCCCCCACGCTGCTGTCAACCTGGGCAAGCAGAGTAGTCGGCACTTGGACGAAGGGTATCCCTCGCAGGAAGGTGGCTGCCGCAAACCCGGCCAGATCACCCACTACGCCGCCCCCCAATGCTACAATAAAAGATTTTCTGTCAATGCCTGCTTCAATCAGCGCATCATACACACTGTTGAGTGTGGTGGCATTCTTGTATTCTTCGCCGTCAGGGATTTCAATTACCGTAACATTGTTACCTGCAGCTTTTAAGGAACTGGCAACGGTATCAGCATAGAAAGCAGCAACAGTAGGGTTGGTGATGACAGCAGCATTTCCAATTAACCTGATCTCGGCACATCGTTGTCCCAAGGCGGAAAGAGATCCATGGTCAATAAGAATATCGTAGCTATGATCAGCCAGATGTACATTCAGCACCCGCATGTCCGGCAACCCCTCCAAAAGGTTCTGAATCTCAGCGGCCACATCTTCCACAGATTTACAGTCCGTGTCAATTCTAATATCCGCTTCCTGATAGTAGGGTTCACGCTGTTTCATCAGCTCCAGAGCTCGATCTGAGGCATCTTCTCCGCAAAACAGCGGACGGTCTGTGGCATCTTTGAGTCGTGCCAGAATAGTTGTAAAGGAAGCGGTCAGATTGACTACAAAACCAAGTTCGCGCATGAGCCGGCGGTTGGCTGCGGAAATAACCACTCCACCTCCGCAGGCGATCACGACCCTGTCCTTCAGCAGTTCCCGCTCCAGGCACTCGCTTTCCAGGACACGAAAACCTGATTCTCCTCTTTCTGCGAATATCTCATGTATGGTTTTTCCAGCTTCTGCAACGATCTTTGCATCAAGGTCAACCAGTGAAAACCCAAGAGAAGCGGCCAGCACACGTCCGACACTGCTTTTACCGCACCCCATGAACCCGGTCAGCACGACAGGTCGCTCAAGCATTGCGGATCTGCTCACAATACCCGTTCAGATTACGTTTGATTTCTCCAACAGAGTCGCCACCAAACTTCTCAAGAAAGGCATTGGCGATTTCAATCGCTACGACTGCTTCGGCCACGACAAGGGCAGCAGGAACAGCACAGGTGTCGGAGCGTTCCACTGCAGCCTCAAAAGGTTCGTGAGTAAGCATGTCCACGGAACGAAGCGGCTTGTACAGGGTCGGAATCGGCTTCATGGCTGCACGCACCCTAATGGGTTCCCCATTGGACATACCTCCTTCAATGCCGCCGGCATGATTGGTGATACGGTAATAGGCGCTTTTTGCACCTTGATCGATACGGCCGGCATCCCTGAACAATTCGTCGTGTACCTGAGAACCGGGACGACGAGCGGACTCAAACCCCAGTCCAACCTCAACCCCCTTTATGGCTTGAATGCTCATCAAAGCCATTGTCAAACGAGCATCAAGCTTGCGATCCCACTGAACATAGCTGCCCAACCCCGGCGGCAGACCAACTACCTGAACCTCTACAACACCACCTAGAGTGTCACCGGCAGCCTTCGCTGTATCGATAGCATGTTTCATGCGCTGTTCTGCAAGATCATCGCAACAGAACATTTCGGATTGTGCAGCCAATGCCCAAAGATCTTCCAGAGGCAGGTCCGGTGGGCTGGCAAGAATACCACCGACCTCGCTGACAAAGCCTCCCACGCGAATATCAAATACCTGCAGCAGTGCTTTTGCAGCAGCACCGACTGCAACACGTACCGCCGTTTCACGAGCGCTGGAACGTTCAAGAATATTACGAACATCATGATGATCATACTTGAGGGCGCCACTTAAATCGGCATGACCGGGACGGGGTCTTGTTACGGCACTTGAGTCATCGCGATATTCTGACAATGGAGACATCTTTTCACTCCAGTTTTGCCAGTCGCGATTCCGTACCACCAGTGTCACCGGAGATGCGAGAGTTTCTCCCCAGCGAACGCCGGAAAGGATTTCAGCAGTATCTTTCTCGATAAGCATACGGCCGCCGCGCCCATACCCCTGCTGGCGGCGAGCAAGTTCATGGTTGATAGATTCTGTTGAGAGCGGAACAGATGACGGCATACCTTCAATAATGGCCGTTAGTTGCGGTCCGTGGGATTCACCCGCAGTCAGATAGCGGAGCATGAATAAGAAAACCTCCATCTGGTTAAAATGGAGGTCAAAGTAGCATCGATGCCGATTGACGGCAAGGCAAAAGACAATTAGACTGGGGGGTTTAGTGCATCAGCAGCAAGTAGCTCGTGGCTCAACGCTTGGTCTTCACCTTCTTTTTTTTCTGTTTAAGGGATTCTTTCAGACGTTTTGCAGTACGGGCAATCATCACGCGGTGACTTCCCGCAGCATTGCCATCATCCTGAGGAACCCTTTGAATATAGCTGCCATCAGGTAGCATGTCCCAAGCGGAACGCTGATCAGCGATATGAGTATCAAAAATCATCCTGAGTTCACGAGTCAGTTCAATTTGTTCTACCGGACAGAGCACCTCTACCCGTGCCTCCAGGTTGCGTTTCATGGCATCGGCCGAGGCAATGAAATACTCCTCGTCACCGCCGTTTCTGAAATAGTAAATCCGCGCATGCTCCAGAAAACGCCCTACAATGCTGATAACGCGTATATTTTCTGAAAGACCAGGAATTCCGGGACGCAGTCTGCAGGTATCCCGCACGACAAGGTCAATTTTGACCCCAGCAATAGAGGCTCGATAAAGTGCCCGAACGATATCTCCATCTTCAAGGGCATTGATTTTGAACTGAATGTGACCATTCCCTTGGGCAATCTGGATTGCGGTTTCCCGCTCAATCCGGGACAGAAGAGCTTTTTTAAGAAAACGTGGTGCTGGCGCAAGCTTGTTATAATTACGCTTGGCCATAAAGCCGGTGGTCAGATAATTGAAAAGTTCGGTTACATCCTGTCCCACAGTTTCGTCGCAGGTCAACATGCCAACATCACTGTAAATGCGGGCTGTATCGGCATGATAGTTACCGGTGCCGATATGCACGTAGCGCCGCAGACCGTTATAGTCCTGGCGCACGACCATAATCACCTTGCAATGGGTCTTGAGTCCGACAACTCCATAAGTAACATGAATGCCTGCTTCTTCCATGCGCTCTGCAAGACGAATATTTGCCGCTTCGTCAAAGCGTGCCTTAAGCTCCACCACCACAGCGACCTGTTTGCCATTCTGGGCTGCAAGCACCAGCGAATCAATGATGCGGCTTTTAACGGAGGTACGATAAAGAGTCATTTTTATACCGCGCACCTTGGGGTCTAGCGCCGATTCACGCAAGAAACGCTCCACCGAGGTCGAGAACGATTCATAAGGATGTTGCAGCAGAATTGAGCCAGCCTCGCGGATGATGTGAAACATATTGCGCTGGGTCTGCAACAGGGGATGATCGATGGGATGATGGGGAGAGTCGTGCAGACGGGGATACTCCAGTCTGACCAGTTCCCACAGGTCACGCATGGCCAACATGCCCTGGACATCAAAGACATCGCTCCCTTCATCCAATTCCAATTCTGCTGCCAGACGCCCACGATGAACCCGGTCCATTCCCTGTTCTACCTCAAGCCTGACAATGGGAGCAAACTTCCGTTCCTTGAGCTCCGACTCAATCATTGCCATCAGGTCGTCAGCTTCCTCCTCAACTTTTTCGGTATTTGCATTGCGAGTAACTCGAAAGAATTCACATTTCAGGATCTCCATGCCTGGAAAGAGCATGTCCAGATTATTCATCATTACATCTTCAACCCGAACGAAATGATCCCCCTTCCCCACTCGCAGGAAACGGGGGGTACCCAGTCCGACGGGCACCTTTACCCGTGCAAGTGATGTTTCCCTGGCCTTGGGATACCGCAGGGTAACCAGGAGGTTCAGGGACAGGTTCGAGATAAAGGGAAAAGGATGAGCAGGATCTATGGATTGGGGCGTTAACAATGGAAAGATGTTGTTATAGTAATGTTCGCGGAGCAGTTTGCGTTCCTTTGAGGTGAGCTGCTCGTACTGTTCAATGATTATATTTTTCTCTTCCAGTAGGACTCCGACAGCACGAAAAAGCTCCTCCTTGGCAACCTCCAGTTCGCGTACGACCTCGTAACATTCCGTCACCTGCTGGCGAGGTGTGCGACCGTCAAGAGAAGGCTCGCGCATCCCGGCACCTATCTGCTGTTTGAGTCCACCGATACGCTTCATGAAAAATTCATCCAGATTGGCACTGACAATGGCTATGAATTTAAGACGCTCAAGCAGCGGTGTACGTTCATCCGCGGCCTCATGAAGCACTCTCCGATTAAAGGAAAGCCAGGTAAGTTCGCGGTTAAGATACCACTGACTTTCTGAGAGGTCGAAAGCTGACTCAACAGTAGAGATGGCACCTTCTGAAACAGACGCTGCAACATTTTTTCCCGTCTTCCTGCCAGACTTTGAACGGATCTGCTTAGGCGGTTTGACAGTTCCAGGTTTGACTGTCTTTGGTTTGGCTTGCTTTTTGACAGTTTTATTTAGCGCGACCACAGCCAATTTGCCAGATTGCTCTGTAGTTGTCGTATTCGTTTCGGAAAGTGATAGAGCCGCCCACTCCACACTCGGTTGCGATACCTGTTCCTGTACTGTTTCTGATTCAGCCACGGTCAACTCCTGGATGAAAGGCATGGAAATCAGTTGAATCTTACACTTTTTTCATATTCCTGCAAACACCCTTGCTCCTGAAAACAGGTTTTGCACAGCATTGCGTGGCTGTGGTACATCTTATAGTATGAAAAAATTAAATCCACCGCAGCAGCAGGCGGTACAAAATACCGAGGGGCCTTTGTTGCTTCTTGCCGGCGCTGGCTCCGGCAAGACCCAGGTCATCACAACCCGCATCGTTCATCTGCTGAAAGACAAACGTATTCCTGCCGATAACATTCTGGCTGTTACCTTCACCAATAAAGCGGCACGCGAGATGAAAGAGCGTGTCAGCAATATGGCCGGCAAAATGGCGGGCGGTATCGTCATTTCCACTTTCCACTCACTGGGAGTGCGCATTCTGCGCCGCGACATCAGAGCCCTTGGATTTAAACCAAACTTCTCGATCTACTCCTCTTCAGACCAGGCCGGTGTCTTGCGCCAGGCCATGCGCGAAAAGGATATCGATCCCAAACAATGCAACCCTGATACGATTCTGTGGCGAATCTCCGGTGCAAAGAACCGACTGATTGGGCCACAAGAGTTCAAACCTCTTAGCGACGATCGTATAGAACTGGCAACTGCCGCCATTTATCCACGCTATCAGGAACTGCTCAAGGGTTTTAATGCCATAGATTTCGACGACATCATCATGCTGTCGGTCAAACTCCTGCAATCCAATACCGCCATTTTGAACCACTGGCAGGAACGCTTCCAGTACATCATGGTTGATGAATATCAGGACACCAATGCCTCCCAGTATCTGCTGATTTCGCTGCTGGCGAAAAAGCACGGCAACCTTTGCGTGGTTGGGGATGACGATCAGTCTATCTACGGCTGGCGCGGAGCAGAGGTTCAGAACATCCTGAATTTTGAAAACGATCATGCCAATTGTCGTGTGATCAAGCTGGAGCAGAACTACCGCTCCACCAGTGCCATCCTGGAAGCAGCCAATAGCGTAATAAAAAACAATCCAGTGCGCACTGACAAGGCGCTCTGGTCTGCTGTGGGCAAGGGACGCGAGATTGATCTGATCGTTGCAGCGAGCGAAGAGGATGAAGCGGAACAGGTGGTTGAAGGCATGTTGATGGAACAGTTCAAGGGAAATCTCTCCTGGTCCGACATGGCCGTTCTCTATCGTTCCAATGCCCAAAGCCGGGCTTTTGAAGAGCGTCTGCGTCAGGAACGAATTCCTTATGTTGTGATTGGAGGTCAGCAGTTTTATGAACGAAAGGAAGTCAAGGATGCCATCGCCTACCTGAAGGTAATCGACAACCCCAGTGATGAAGCTTCGCTGTTGCGCATCATCAACTTTCCCCGGCGAGGAATTGGCGACGGGACCTTGCTGCACCTGAACCAATGGTCCATGGAGCATGAGGTTCCGCTGTTCGAAGCTTTGGGACGTGTGCGAGAAATCGATGGCATATCGGAATCAAGCAAGAAGGCTGTGGCTGGATTTCATGAGATGATGGCCGGAGTGATAGAGGGATTTAATACGCGTTATGGAATGGGTGCCCAGGTCAACGCTCTTTTTAATCGACTGCGCATTGAAGACGAACTCTATCGCACCCTTAATGATGCAGCTCAGGCTCGCAAAAGAATCGAGAATATCGAGCAGGTGGTTAACTCTCTGGCCATATATGAAGAACAGAACCCACGCGGCACGCTATCTACCTTTCTGGAGCGTATTTCGCTGATGGATGAGGACAAACCTTCCGAAGACAGCAAGGAACATGGGCTGAACGCCGTCACGCTTATGTCGCTGCATTCCAGCAAGGGGCTCGAATTCAACCATGTCTGGCTGGTGGGCATGGAAGAAGACCTTCTGCCGCACAAACGTTCAATAGAAGAAGATCCGACCGTGGCAGAAGAGCGACGGCTCTGTTATGTGGGTATCACCAGGGCACGGCGACATCTGACCATCTCCCGCTGCCAGACCCGCAGGAAGTATGGTGCCACTGAGCAACGCACACCCAGCCGGTTTCTGGATGAGATACCGGAGCATCTGCTGATTACTATTTCAAGTGATACTGGAGACAAAGAGGATAAAGCAGTTGACCTGGCTGCTGATTTTTTCTCACGAATGCTGGGAGAGTGACGGGAAGCCAACGGCGGGAAGGACATTCACACAGGCTCTGCATCTGGTGAGCCGTAGTAACCGGCGTGATAGGAACTGCGCACATATGGTCCGCTCTCCACGTGACTGAATCCCAATGCAAGCGCAGATTCCTTCAGAGACTGAAACCGTTCAGGAGCAACGAATTCCTGGACCGGAAAGTGATTTTTACTGGGGGCCAGGTATTGGCCAATGCTGAGATACATACATCCTGCCTCACGCAGGCTTCTGAACACCTCAAGCACCTCATCTTCCCTTTCTCCCATACCCAGCATGATTCCGGATTTGGAAAAAATGCCTGAGCCTAGTACAGTTACCTGGCGCAGAATTTCCAGAGAGCGGGAGTAGTCTGCACCGCTGCGGATGTGGTACAGGCGGGGTACGGTCTCCACATTATGGGCAATGATGTCGGGATGCGCACCGACAACAGTTTCAAGGGCAGAGATGTTTCCCATGAAATCGGGAACCAACACTTCGATGCGGCATGCCGGAGCTATTCTGCGAATGGCCTCCACTGTTGCCGCATAAAGGCCGGCTCCACCATCAGATAAGTCATCGCGGGTCGGACTGGTCACAACCACATGGGAGAGATTAAGACGTTCAACAGCCTCTGCAACCCGGGTGGCTTCTCCGGGGTCAACAGCCAGAGGCGCTTTTTTATCGACATTGCAAAAACTGCATTGGCGTGTGCAGTTGTTTCCCAGGATCAAAAACGTTGCCTGCCGGCTTGCAAAACATTCCGAAATATTCGGACACAGGGCTTGCTGGCACACCGTATTCAACCTGAGCTCACCAAGCAGTTTTCGCATCTCGGTGTGATCACCAGGATGGATTTTCTTCCTCAACCACTCAGGTTTACGCTGTATTTTCATCATCTATCCCTTCCAGGTTCCATCTCTTCCGTGTGTATTTCGTGCTGTACAACCTCTCTGCTGCCGCTTGTTCCCTGGATGACAGATGATCCGGACTCAGAACAACTCCAAAGCTTGCTTCAAATGCAGCGATCAACTGAGCCTGCAACCTGTCTCTATCGATAGTAATGCCACATTCAGCAAGACAACCTGCTCCTTCAGCCAGTTCGGGGGAACGATCCCGCAGAAATGAAAGGCCAACCCTGGCCATGTTCAACAGGGGAATCGAGCCATGCTGAAATATGCAGTTTTTCAGGCGACGCTGGGCGTTTCCACCGATCTTTCTACCATTCACAACGATATCGAATGATTCTCGGCCGGCAAAACAGAAGGCAGTGCGCTCACCAAGACAGATACCTTCAGATGCTGCGTCTACGGCATAGCATGAATCAAGACCGAGCTGCCGATAAAATGCCAATAAAAACGATGTCAGCACCCGGAAGGAATCTTTTACGGATGTTGCGGGGGGAATCTGATCCGGGGCACAGACGATAGAGTAGGTTAACTCTTCGGCATGATAAATAACTCCACCACCAGTAATCCTTCGTACAATCACGGTTCCGGAAGCATTGCAACGTTCCAGTTCCAGCACCTCCCCTGCCTTTTGAAAACGTCCCAGAGACAAGGCGGGTGGAGACCAGCCGTACAACCGCAAAACCGGGGCTGATGAGACCGGATTAAAGGAGTTCAGCAGGGCCTCATCAATAGCCATGTTGCGTTCTCCGGGAAGAAGGCCATCTTCAATGAGACGCCAACCATGACATGGTGGTTTCACATGACTGATATCAGCAGGGACTGTAAACATGGTTGAATACTACCTTCTCTGTAAGGAGAGTTCAAAATTAAAATTCAAAACCCCCAGGGAGGCTTGCTCCAAGGGGGTTTCCTGTTCATGGCAGTAAACAGTGCCGTAGGGCTGTATCAAATGCCGCCGGGGTATGACAACTTACTTCCCGGGCAAGGCGGCGTTGCCCGGTGCTAGACCAGCACGCTGGGTCCGGATTGTTTCAGGTTCAAATCCAACAAAAACACGCAGGCCCAATCGGAATTCCGCCCAAAACTCTCCCCATTGTGAAGGAGTCTTATCTTCAGCGGTAGCCGGCTTGAGTTCAGCCAGGAAGACGGTCATGGCTGCCCCGACAAACAGAAGGATGCCCGCAAGCATGAATGACTTGCTTTGACCACCAGGCTGGGCATTGATCATTTCGGAGACTTTACCCATCACGAAGCCACCTACACCCCATGCTGTGAAAAGAATTCCGTAATTGATGCCGTAGTTTTTGATTCCCCAGTAGTCCTTGCTGAATGAAGGAAACAGAGCAAGGTTAGAGCCATAATTGAAGCCTATGAACGTAGCAAGCAGTACCAGCAATGCAGCACTGCCGGAACCTACAACAGGGATTGCCGCAAACATCAGCACAGCCTGAAAAGCGAGCATGATAAACAGGGTTGCACGGCGACCGATCTTGTCTGAAAGCACACCGGCAACTATCCTTCCGCCGGCATTACCGACAGCCATGATTGCCACAGCAAGAAAAGCCATGTCGCCCATACTTTTCTTGGCCAAACCAGCCACACTCCCGATTACCATCAGGCCAGCACCAGCACCGATGAAATAGGCAACCCACAGAACATAAAACTTGTAGTTGCGCAGCATTTCGCTGGCCGAAGCATTAACTGTCGGCTTGGCAGCGTTAAGCTTTGCTACCGGTCCGGGATCAGATGGTTCAGCAGGAACGTATCCGGCCGGAGGATTGACAACCAGGAACGAAAGCCCGCACACAACAATCGTAAAGCCTGCTGCCAGGAAAAGCATTGATTTCTGGATGCCGAAGTTTGCCAGCAGGAACGAGGAGAGCGGAGCGATGTAGACAGGGGCCAGACCGAAGCCACCTACAACGATTCCTGCGATAAGACCGGTCTTGGCAGGTGAAAACCATTTCAGTGAAGGGGGTGTAGCAGCCGAGTAGCCGAATCCGAAACCGGCACCGGCAAGAATTCCAAATCCGATAACCCAGGCAGCATAGCTGTTGTTAAATGCCATTACCGAGAAACCGCTTCCTACAAGGATGCCGCCGATCAGGGCAGTTTTAGCAGGCCCGATTTTATCCTGGCATTTTCCGGCAATGATCATGGCAAATGCAAAGGTCAGACAGCAGACAGCGTAAGGATCATTGACTGATTTGATATCCCACTGGAAGGCACCGGGCCCTCCTTTTTCGATGGAGGCCTTGATGGCTCCCTTAAAGATGCTCCAGGCATACAGCACGCCCAGTGCCAGGTTGATACCGGTGGCTGCTATTACTACTTGCCACCCTTTATTTTTGACGTCGCTCGACATGACTTCCTCCTTTATCAACCCTTGCGGGCCGTGGCCTTCTTCATCGGGCCATTCATGCGGATCGCGGCAGCAAATTCCATCCAGAAGACAAGGTAGATGGAGATCATCAGTGACAGTCCAATATTCTGGTTCTCGGCACCAAGCGCTTTTGCCAGAATCGGTGAAGCAAAACCAGCTCCATGGGTGCCTGTCACGCGCTCCAGCATGTAAAATACCGGCAACGTCAGCAACGTACCTACTACCATGATGGCAATGCCTGTCGGACGCTTGATCCAGTATTTCGGGGAGAAACCGTACATGCGCATGAAGATCACGACCCAGATGATCCAGACTGAGTAATCAACGGCTGCATCAGGCAAAGCGAGTTTATTGTTGACGAGTGCTATTTCCAGCACGGTCACGAACCCCAAAAGGGTAAACATCCAATTGAACTTTTCATTTGCCTGAGTCTGCCATTTACGGCTGTCAGGAGCCTGCACTTCGGCAGAGGAGTGGTTGTGTGTGCCAAGGGCAGAAAAGAGAATGGCAAACCAGATTCCGGCATTGTGAAAGAGCAGCGAGGCATGATTGCCTGCAACATTTGCAATACGGGACATGGGATCACGGGCAAAGTCACCTGCAATTCTCATCAGGAACAGGTTGGCAATTATAGAACAGCAGACTATGACCGTAAGAGTGAAGATCTTGCGGGGCAATAGATAGGGATCGACTTTGTCTGGGAATCCAATGATGAAGGCAAACCAGATCAGGTACATGATCAGCGGAATGCCAAAGCAGATTCCATAGACAGATTTACCAGCAAAATCGCCGTTCTGGGCATAAATGACATATTTTTCTTTGGCGGCTGGATCTGTGTTGACAGCTTTGACCACATCCTTGGGTACTTTTTTGACGTGGGGTAACAGACCCATTGCATACCAGCCATGATCGCCCCGGGTCTGGTCAACAACCCAATATTGATCACCCATCATGTCGTCAAGACCGGCAAAAAGCTGCATATTGAAGGCGGCACATACTACACAGACTACAAGCAGCAAAATGGCGTTGGAAATTTTCATTGGCATGGCTGTTCTCCTTATTCCTTATGTGTAGTCCAGAACATGGACACAGCGTTGGCAGCAAAAAGACCGTAGAGCCACATGGTATTCCATGCCGGTCCAGACCAGTGACTACCGCGACCACCGCCAACAACTCCGGAGGCAATCACTATTCCAATCATTGCCGTGAAAGCTACCATGGCAACTGCCCGTAGAATTGCGCTGTTCCGCCAGGTATGACGCTCCAGCTCCTCAAGCCTCGACAACAGTTCAAGCTCTCTTTCGCTCATCTCTCTTCTCCTTTGCCATTGTAGTAACTATGAACACCATAGCGATAGCCAGTGCTAAAACAACATGAAAACCAGTACTTTGCAGGGCCAGATAATAAAACATGACAGTCACCTCTTTTTCACGATATTGAATATATTAAAATTGCGGCGCCAATACAGATTCGGGCAAACGATCCATCAATTCCTGATACTTGATGCATCCCTCATAACGTCCGTTGCAGAAGCGGATGATCATAGTCACATCATGGAGTGAGATGTAATCGCACCCGACATCACAGTAGTCATCTTTTTTCCCGAAAAATGGACATACTTTTATTTTTGTCATTTTCGTTACCTCTAACAGCGTTTGTCTTCGTATACAGCACATGGCGTGCCAAAATGTAAATTCATAAAAAACGCAACAATATCGAATAACTACGTGTCACACACATACATTGCTGTCTTCTTTTTCGCATCCATGCAATTAATCCAGAGGATTAAAAGGGACTCAAAATAAAATCAAAGAAAGAAGACAAGTAAATTTGACCACGATAAAATCATTGCAAACCAATTACTTACACGTGTAAAAAGAAGTGGAAAATCGTTTTGCACAAATGCAAAGCCGTTTTATTGGCAGTTTTGCAAATTTGCAAAACCGAAAAAGAAAGGATGGACAATGGAAGCTGACAGAATCAAATGGAATAAACGTTTTCTTTCTGAAGATTCTTTTCTCGGAATGGCCCCCTCTCCTTTTCTGCAAAGGAAGATCGAGGACATCAAGCTCCTGACACCGGGGTTGCATGCCCTGGATATTGCCTGCGGAGAAGGACGTAACAGCATCTTCCTGGCTCAGCATGGTTTTAATGTGACAGGACTGGATATATCTGATGTGGCTCTTGGCAAAGCGGGTGAGCGGTCAGCGACTGCGGGAATTTCAGCTGATTTCAGGCTGGTTGATCTGGAAAGCTACCGGTTTGAAGGGGAGAGATACGATCTTGTAATCAATTTCAATTTCCTGCTGCGGGAGTTGATCCCGGAGGCCTACTCGGCACTGGTGCCGGGAGGTATCTTTCTGCTCGATACAATTCTCGAATCTCCGGAAGCCCTTGCCAATCACACCCCCGCCTATCTGCTACGGCGGGGGGAACTTGCTTCCATATTCGATAAACTGGATGGAAAAATACTTTTCATTGAAGAAGTAACAGAGGGGCAGATGCCCACTGCAAGAGTACTGTTCAAAAAGGTGTAGGACCTGCAACCTTATCTATCTTAACGAACGCATCGGGGCCGGAAATAGTCGCTATAAGTTCTTGCACAACAACGGTCTAGGGGTTCAGAATAAATCCATGGCTCCTTGATTTAAATCAATAGAAAAATGGTATTGTTATAGCGGTTACGGAGGAATCGATCATGCTTTTTAAGAGAACCGTTCTGACAAAGATTCTATCCACCGGCATGAAAGCGGAATTCGCCATCGTCAAGGAAGCAGGGATTTATCATGCCGCGCTGTATGTCAGTGGACGCTTTATTCCGGGCCCTCCCCTGCCTGAACCGCTCAATCCTCCAAAGGATGATCTTACCCACTGGATGGGCAACCGCCCTGGCGTTGGATTGACCGACGAAGAGGCGGAAAGGATACTACGCGAAGTTGAGCTGGAAAATTCCGTGTTGCAGCATATTAGAAAGCTTGATGAATCATCATAGCTGGGATGAAAAACCTTCCCGGATCAACCGTTTCAGTCTGCAGAGTTCACTGCTGGTGAATTGACGGTCCCGATACACCGCGCCGGCATAGATACGTACGAACTCCCTCACCTTTTCATTTCCGCTTTCAGCTGCTATTTCGAACAGACCCTGCCGATTCCCTCTGTTAACCGTAATTACTGTATCCCGCTTCATCCTGCGGTAAAATCTGCGCAAGAGACGCTCTTGGGGCGACAACAGCAATCGGTGACGGTTTTTGATCAGCAGCCAGACAACGACCATCATGCATGAGAACAACGCTGGTTTGATTGATGCCCTAAGAATTTGTTTCCAAGAAACCAACTGCAGCCTTTTTCCTGCAGACTGGGCAACATTCACCTGACGTTCGAAATCATAGGTGATTACCGAGCGATTCCAGGCATGATCAAAAGAGTCGATTGCCAGGCGCAGGCGCAGGCCGAGACTCCGCTTCCGTGAATCGTTCCAAACTCCCCCTGCATTGACCGCCAAACTGCTTGGATCGACGCGCACCCAGCCTCTGCCTGTCAGAAAAACCTCAACCCATGCGTGGGCCATCTGTTCAGTAACCAGGTAATACCCGCCCAACTCGTTATATTCTCCACCGAGGTAGCCGCCAACAAGTCGTGTCGGGATACCGGCAGCACGGGCAACGATGGCAAAGGAAGAGGCAAAGAACTCGCAGTGCCCCTGTCGTGTCTCGAACAGGAACTGTTCAATGGCATGGTCACCGGTAGGCAGTCCTTGCAATGAATAGCGAAAATTGCCTTTGCGAAAATAATCTTCAAGCAGCTGAACCCTCTCCGCATCACTGCCGCCGCGCTGACGTATGCCTTCTCCTAACGATCTGAGACGAGCAGGAATGGTTTCAGGCAGTCGAAGGTAAAAAGAGCGGTCCACCTTTGTGACCACAGGCAGAATTCCTGCGGTTGAAGACTCTGCAGAATAACTCTGGCGTCGTCCGCTGAGGCCTGGCATTTCAAATATTCCATCAGGATAACGCCTGGACCTGAGAAAGGTGATATCAGCCGGTGAATCCAACGCGAGCAGAAATCGTGAACGCCCCGGCTCTGGAAAAATAATTTGAGAGATGCGCGGGGAGCCGTACCTGATCACTTCCGCCGGCACAGCAGGATCGCGTACCCAACGATTGCCGACCAGCTGATTGAAAACCGTGCCACGCCAGTACAGCTGTTGCTGGGGCTGCCGTGGCAGTTCTGCACGGAATGCAAGGGTGGCAGATTCTCCGACTGAACTGCTACCTCCAGGTTCGACCTTATCAGTAAAACCGCTGCTGCGGCTGATCGGTACGGACATAACATTCCATAACGGGATCTGGGTGCGCGGAAGTATTGGGAAAAAGAAGACCAGCAAGGGGAGTGAGACCAGCGGCATGATCACCCCGGCGGCGAGCACACGGCGCAGGTCCTGCCGGGCCAGCACCATCTGGCTGTCATGGGCGTGGAAAGTCAGCATCACCAGGGAAAGGGCAATCAGCAACAGCAGCGAAGCCAGGTACACGAGAAAAAGCGGGCTAAGATCAAAAAGCGAGGAAGATGCCAGGCAGAATAGGGAAAGTGCATACATCTGCAGATAGTTACGCCCGTTTTTCTCCCCCACCAGCCGTACTGTCAGCATTACTGCCAGCATGCTGACAACTGGTTGCACCGCATTGGATCGATTGAACTGAAAGGCATAGTAAAGAAACAGCGGGATCGTGGATGAAGTCAGGATCCAGTTTTTCAGCGACCAGGCACCCCGACGGTCCTGCCAAAAAGCAGCAAGCAAACCACCAACAAGCAGCAGGCGCGGCAGAGTAGCGAGCCAGGGAAAGAGCGGTAGTATGCCGCACAGCGCAATGGCATAGGAAAGAATGGCAATTATGCCGGAAATGGAACGGATCATCGGCTCTGCTCACCATAGAGTGCCAATGCCGTCAGCAGGCGCAGACCGTAATGGTGTCCGGCTTCAGCAGGGAATATATCCGTTTCCAGCCGGAGACCTACCGGGCGCATTGAACACCAGTGTTTAATCAGCCAGGCCGCATGGGATATGCGCTCCTCCAGCGTCTGACCAGGCATGTCTGCAAGACTGATGACCACTGGAGAAGCCGCCTGCCGGCCGAATTCCTTGACCAGCAACTCATCTCCACGTGCGGATAGTTTCCAGTGAATCATGCGCAGCGGCTCGCGTCCGGAATAATCTGCAATACCCTCAATTTCTCCATCAAGGCCGCGCGACTGACGAAAAGCTGACCCTGAACGCACTGGCTCACTCCCCTCTCCCCGGGCTCCACATCTGATCAGTTGCGGAAAAACCAAAAACTCAGTATCGAGGTCATAGCTCAAGTAACGATTGAAGAAATTTACCGGAAATACAGAACTGACCATTACTTTACCGACTTTAGTTCGCCCTCGAGCATCAAAGACGGCACGAATGACACATTCCACTGTTTTTGATGATGGTATGACCGGGAACGTAATGCCCTTGCTGCCTTCACAACGGACACTGATGAGAAAAGAAGGCAGGAGACGCTTGGCGTTATGCAGCCGCAACCGGAGAAGGACCGGCGTGCCGGCGTATATTTCGGAGGGTGGAATAACTTCAGGGGACAGTTTCTGGAGGTTGTACATGCCCGCAAGGCCCGTGACGCACATGAAGGCCAGAAGCCCAGAGACAACAAGAAAAAGAAGATTGTTTCCAGTATTGACGGCTGAGAAGCCGAGCAGCAGGGTAATCAGAATATAGAACGTCCCGGCCTTGCTGATTCTCAGACCAAAGGCAGCGTTATTTCGGCGATTATTTCGCGTAACACGTCTCCCTTGCCGGCAGCTTCATATTCCGGCCGCATACCAAGGCGGTGAGCACAGACCGCCACTGCAACTCCTTTAATGTCATCTGGCGCCACATAATCACGCCCTTCCAGAAAAGCAGCGGCCCTTGCCGCTTGAGCTAGGCTGATAGCAGCACGTGTGGAAAGGCCAGTCTGGACCAGAGGGTGGCATCTTGTTGCAAGTACTATGCTGTGCAGGTAATCCACCACCTTTGGGGAAAGATAGATCTGCCCGGCAACCTGACGCCGGGCTGCCTGTATATCCGCAGCGGTAGCAATGGTGGCCATCTCGCCGATGCGTTCACGTATCCCGCCTCCGGCAATGATTCCTTTTTCAAGATGTTCGGGAGGATATCCTATACCGGTGGAGATCAGGAAACGGTCGAGCTGTGATTCGGGCAAGGGAAAGGTTCCACTCTGGTCCGAAGGATTCTGGGTGGCAAAAACCATGAAAGGATCGGGCAGCAGATGGGTTACCCCTTCCACCGTTACCCGGCCTTCTTCCATCGCCTCCAGCAGGGCACTCTGGGTACGAGGCATGGCCCGGTTGATCTCATCCACCAGAACTATATTGTTGAATACAGGGCCTGCAAGGAATGTAAAATGACCTTCTTCACGATTGAAAACCGAAAGTCCGGTAATGTCCGAAGGAAGCAGATCGCTGGTACATTGCACTCGACCAAACGAAAGACCGGTGCTTCCGGCAAGAGCAAGGGCAATAGTTGTCTTGCCAAGTCCAGGCAGATCTTCAATCAGAATATGTCCACCAGCCAGAAGCGCGACCAGTGCCAGCCTGAGTACCTCTTCCTTTCCCTGCAGGTACTCATGGGACAAGGTGGTCAACAGCGATGTCATGGCACCATGTGAAGAAGAGAGATTCATTATTGCCTCGATGTGACAAGTTTTGAGCAGGATTGAGTTGGATAATATACCACAGGCACTGCCATTGCCCGCAACAATGAAAAAAGGGGAGCCTTAAAAGCCCCCCTTTCCCGGAATCCCGAATCTGCTTCAAGAATCATTACAACTTGAACAGCCCCACCAGCCTTTTCAAATCATTGGCGAGAACTGCCAGTTCATCTGCGGCAATCGAGGATTCCCTGGCTCCGCAGGCAGCTTCCTGAACAACTGCCGTGACCTTATGAATATTACCGCTGATCTCGTTAGTGGTGGCTGTTTGTTCCTCCGCAGCTGTCGCAATTTGGTTAACCTGCATCACCACTGCGCTTATCTCGTCTATTATATCCTGCAGCGCCCTTCCGGATTTGGCAGCTTCGGCTGTGCCAAGTTCAACTTCCTGAACGCCTTCTTCCATACTGGTCACGGCACTTTTGGTCTCACTCTGGATCATTTTAATCATGTCCCCGATTTCCCTAGTGGCTCGGGTAGTTCGTTCAGCAAGAGCGCGTACTTCATCGGCAACAACAGCAAACCCCCTTCCCTGTTCGCCGGCTCGTGCAGCTTCAATGGCAGCGTTAAGTGCGAGAAGATTGGTCTGATCAGCTATTTCTTCAATGGTCCCGATAATCTCTCCTATCTGCTCAGACCTGTTTCCCAATGACTCGATGGTACCTGCAGACTGGCGTACCTTGCTGGCAATCCGTGCCATTACCTCCACTGTTGCTTCGACAACTTTGGCACCAGTGGCGGAAGAATTATTGGCTCGAGTAGATTCTTCGGCAGCGCCGACGCAATTTCGGGCAATGTCTGTTGATGTTGCAGCCATTTCTTCACTGGCTGCTGCAACCATATCTGTCTGTGCAACAGCTTCATCGATGCCTGCAGACATCTTGACGGAATTGGTCAACAGACGATCGGCCGCAGTGGAAAGGGCACCGGCATTATGTGCTATTTGTGAGATTATTCCGTGAATTTTGGAAATGAGGGCATTTATTCCAGCAGCAAGATCACCAAGTTCATCTTCGGTGGTCACAGGAATGATTTTGGTGAGATCTCCCTCTCCGCTGCCTAACTCATGAACCTTGCTGGAACATTCGATGATTGGAGTTATGATGATTTTTTTCAAAAAGAAATAAAGGCTGCCAAGCAAAATCAGGAAAAAAGAAAGGCTTAAAACAAGCAAAGTCAAAGAAGTCTTCCTTGAAAGTTCATGCCCCTTTTGCAGCGAAGTTTTGATCAAGATTCCACCAAGGAATTTGGGTTCCTTGTCATGGCATTGTTTGCACTTTTCTTCATTAGGCATTGGTACAGCCATGTTGAGATTTTTTATGCCGTTATCTGTAGTAATAAATTCTATAGTCTTGCCGCTTTTCAACGCCTGGGCGATAGAAGCATTTTCAGCGCTATTTTGAGCGCCGATTTCCTTGGCATTTTCGTTGTAGATCGTCAAATCGGTGACAAAATTACGTTGTTTGGCTTCGTGAATATAGGTGACGACCTCTTTAGAGGCGTCTTTCATCATGTATTCATCGATATCCTTGATAATGACAGCCGCCAGATTATGGGTGTTATGCAGCTGTAATTGGTTGCTTGAATCAGCTTGAAGATAGATTGAAATACCTACGAGCGTCAAAAGGCCTATTCCAAGAGTTACACCGAGAATCAACAGAACCTTGAATGCTATTTTCTTCACTGCCGCCTCCTTAAAAAACTACACTTTACCTTCAACAAGCCGTACTTGGTGTAGCTAAGTGTTTTGACACATTAACTAATTAATCTACGACAAGTCAATATTTATAAAGAATTTTAAATGATTATGCCCGCATATCATCATAATGACCCTTGCCTTGTCGCAAAATCCTCAAAGCCCCTCCTCCCTTGCTTTGCGCACCTGAAACAGTGTATACATATTCCACTTGATACTGAATGGAACCCTTATGATTCGCCTTCTCAACAACCTGAAGCTCCGCTGGAAACTTCTCGCCCTGGTCCTGCCGCTGGTAATAATTCCTATCATCGTTGTCGCCGGGGTAATCGGCTATATAGCCAACCATCAGGCCTATCTGGGAGTTACCCAGGCCAGCAAGGACGACCTGCAACACATGGCCTCATTTGCCATCGACCTGCTTGACTCACATGACCGGCAATTTCGCGACTATCAGCAGGATTCACCAATCAACCTCTCAACCGAGCTCGCTTCCCAGTCCTTTGCGGCACTGAAGCAGAAGATAAAGAACAAGAAAGTTGGAGCAACCGGATACATTTTCTGCATGAACAGCAAGGGCACCCTTACCCTTCACCCCGATGCAGAAGGCAAAAATATCATTGATGCCAGCGATTCCAGCGGCAACCCCTTTATCCGCGAGATGTGTGAAAAAAAGAGCGGCTGGATCCGGTACCCTTGGAAAAATTTTGGTGAAAAATATCCCCGCATGAAGATAGTCCGATACGACTACTTTCCTGCCTGGGACTGGATTGTTGCCGTTGGTTCCTATGAGGATGAATTCTACCGCCAGACGGATACGATCAAGAAGCACATCATGCTCAACACCATTTTTATTATTCTAATAGTGGGAATTATAGCGGTTTTGCTCGTTTTTAAAGCTGCAACGGTAGTATCCAGGCCGATTACCCATATGATAGACACTATCAGGTTGGTCAAACGAGGTAACTTTGATGAGAGGATGAAGGTTACGGGACAGGATGAACTGGCGGAAATGGCCATGGCTTTTAATCGCATGACCGACATCATCAGACGTAACCGGACCATGGAAGCCAATCTGGCCCAGCAAGGGAAAATGGCCTCCCTTGGTGTGCTCTCCTCGGGAGTTGCCCATGAGATCAACAACCCCCTGGGTGTAATACTTGGTTATGCCGGTTATCTTGAAGGGAAAATGACCCAGGACGACCCAAACTACAATTACATCCATGAGATTAAACGCGAGAGCAAACGCTGCAAAAAAATCGTCCAGGACCTGCTCTCTTATTCCAGAACCCCGCGTCCAGCATTGGAAGCAGTCGACTTGAATGATCTATTAACTCAGATAGTCGATTTTGCGGCAAATCACACTGACATGCGTGGTGTGGCCATTAAAACGGAATTCGAACCGGGATTGCGCCTTGTTGAGCTTGATGGTGATCAAATGCGCCAGGTGGCAATCAACATGATTCTGAATGCCGGAGGTGCCATGCCTGAAGGGGGAACTCTGACGATCCGCACTGAAACAGATGAATCGGGACATGTACGAATGATTTTTCATGACACTGGCTGCGGGATTCCCGAAGAAAATCTGGAAAAGATCTTTGAGCCTTTCTACACAACCAGAGAACGTGGTACTGGTCTGGGCCTTGCCATTACAAAACAGATTATCGAGATGCATCACGGAGAAATTGAAATCAAAAGTATGATCGGGATCGGCACGACTGTAGTAGTCATCCTTCCCTTTGAGCATGAGGAACTGTAGATGACGGACAAGAAACGCATTCTTCTGATAGACAATGAAGCCGGTCTGTGCCGCATGATGGAACAGATTCTGATTGACCACGGGTATCTGGCACGTGCCTATACATCACCACAGAAAGCAGTGGAAGAGTTCAAGCCCAGCGCATGGGACCTGGTGATAACGGATATAAAAATGCCAGGCATGAGTGGACTGGAAGTATTGCAAAATATAAAAGAACAATCCAGGGACATGCCGGTCATCATGATCACTGCCTATGCCACGGTGGACATGTCCATCCAGGCCCTGCGCAAAGGTGCTTATGACATGCTCACAAAACCCTTTGAGCCGGAGGAACTGATCTATCGGGTAAAAAATGCCCTGCAGCAGTCACACCTGCTGGAGGAAAACCGTGAACTGCGCAAGGAACTGCAGGGAAAATTTCACTTCGACAACATAATCGGCGCTTCGGATGCGCTCAAAAACATCCTTGGAAAAGTCGAGAAAGTGGCGGTGCGTGATACCTCGGTGCTGATTACCGGAGAATCAGGCTCCGGAAAAGAAATCATCGCTCAGGCTATCCACTACAATTCACCACGACATGAAAAGAAATTCGTTGCCATAAATTGCGGTGCTCTTCCCGAAACCTTGCTGGAGAGTGAACTGTTCGGATTCAAGAAAGGCGCTTTTACCGGTGCCAAAGAGAGTCGTCACGGACTTCTGGAAGCAGCCGACGGAGGTACCCTTTTCCTGGATGAAGTGGGCAACCTCCCCATGAACGTACAGAAGACATTACTTCGCTTTTTGCAGGAAAAGGAATTCCTTCGCCTGGGCGACACCACGCCGACTCGGGTGGATGTACGGGTGCTTTCCGCCACCAATACAGATCTGAAGCAGGCAGTCAAGAACGGGGAATTTCGCGAGGATCTTTTCTACCGATTGAATGTCGTCAACATTCATCTTCCCTCGCTGCGCGAACGCAGAGACGATATCCCGCTGCTGGCTGCACACTTCATTCATCTTCAGAACCAGAAATTCAACACAACGGTCAAGGGTTTTGAAAAAGATGCCCTGCAGATGCTGAGCGATTTCGACTGGCCCGGCAACATCCGCCAGCTGAGAAATGTCATCGAAGCCTGCATGGCCATGGTCGGAGAAGACTATATCTGCCGCGAGACTCTGGAGCAGTTTATCGAGATAGAACATTCCGGTGAGCGTTCACCTGAAGTCAGCGCAGATGCAGGCGAACTTCCCTTTAATGCTGCTCTGGAACAGTTTGAAGCCGACTTGCTCAAACGGCTCCTCAGGAAACATGGTGGCGCTATTGATCTCGCCGCCCGGGAAGCGGGGATGAACCTGGCGACCATGTATCGCAAGATCAAACGTTACGGCATCCGCAAAGAAGACTACTGCTAGTAAGGCTCTAAGCACTCACTCCGTGAATGCCAGGTACACCTTACGCTCACGCGGTCCGTCAAATTCACAAAAATAGATTCCCTGCCAGGTACCCAGCCACAGCTTCCCGTTACGCACTATCACCTGCAGCGAAGAGCCATAAAAACTGGCCTTGATATGAGAGTCCGAGTTACCTTCGGTATGGCGAAAAGAATGCTGCTGCGGGATCAGCTCATTGCTGAACCACTCCATGTCATGGGCCACATCAGGATCAGCATTTTCATTAATAGTAACACCCGCGGTGGTATGCGGCACAAAGATCGTCAAAATTCCATCCTGCCACCCATTGTCTTTTACCGTCTCAGTCACCTGACGCGTAATTGCCAAAAAGTGAGTCCTTCTCGAAGTTGATACCTTTATTTCAGCTGTCTTCATCATTCCCCCCCGTGATAACTGCTGCCTCTGTTCATTCTGCATCGAAGGTTGTCATTGCATTTTTGTGGCTCTTGGTCCATAAAAATAGACTTTTTTTCCGCATTAACTTCAAGGAGTTTTTTCGTGTCAGATAAGCGCTATACAAACCGCCTGTTTTCAATCGTCGCTAGTCATCCAAAACTTATTCTGGTCTTTGCCTTGGTTTTATCATTGCTATCGGTTCTGTACACGAAGCAAAAAATGGAATTTCTAACAGGCCGGGATGACCTGATGCCCAAGAACGCTTCTTTCCAGGTTGATTATCGCGCCTATCGGGAGGAATTCGGCGACCAGGAAGAGATTGTAGCGGTGCTTGAGTCTGATGATGCTGAAAAATCAACCCGTGCCGCTGATGCACTTTATCTGCGACTGGCAAGGGACAAGGGACTCTATCGCGAAATCTTCTACCCCGGGGGGCTTCCCTATTTCCGAAAAAACGGTCTTCTGTTCATGCCGTTGGAAGATATAAAAAGGTTGCGCAGTACCTTGACCATGGCCGCTCCTGTCCTGAAGGATCTGGCTGTCGCACCTTCAGTGCAGACCCTGTTTACCAGCCTCACCGCCCAGATTGATGGTTACCTCGCCAAACCCGATGCAGATTCCCTCAAAAGTCTGACATTTATGCTATCAACCCTGGACAAAGGCTTTAAGGGTTTCGATGGAAAAACATCTGCTCTCTCAATGGATTCCTTTCTCAAGGGCAGCGGCGAAGGGGAACCTTCCCTGCTGGAAAGTGCAGGAAAACAGCAGGTAATCACCCTGCGGCCGATCAAGGAAGAAGGAAGTTTCGTCGCCTCTGAAAAATCGATCAAAGCAGCGAGGGGCGCTTTAAAGGAGATTCTTGCACGATCTGAATTCAAAGGAGTGAGCGGAGGGCTGACCGGTGTACCTGTGCTGGAATACGAGGAAATGGTTACAGGCCAGCGGGATATCGAGCTTGCCACCATCCTATCCCTATCCCTGACCGTACTCCTGCTGCTGTTCGCCTTTCGAGGCATCCTTAATGTCGTTGCAGCCATGGTTTCACTGATCGTCGGTATCTGTCTCTCCTTCGGCTTTGCCACTCTTGCCGTAGGCCACCTCAATATTCTTTCGATGGTCTTTGCAATCATGCTGATCGGACTGGGAATCGAGTACGGTATTCAGGTAGTACTTCGTTATCAAGAAGAGCTTGGCAAAGGCAGCGAAGGGATGCAAGCCATTGAGACCGGACTCAGCGCCAATATTCGCTCCATAATCATGGCGGCTGCCACAGTAGCGCTGGCCTTTGCCACGTTTGCCTTTACAGATTTCAAGGGAATTGCTGAACTTGGAATTATCGCAGCAGGCGGAGTTGTTATCTGCGTCATCTCTACCTTTACCGTATTGCCGGCAATGCTGATACTGCTCGAACGCTTCCGTTCCAGATCCCGAATCAGAACATCTAAAGTTGTCAAAGGCGCCCCCCTGGGTCTTCTCTTCGATAAACCACGCGCAGTCATCACCTTTACCCTGCTGCTCTCACTTCTCTGTATCTACCCCACTCTGCAGATGCGCTTCGATTACAACCTGATGAACCTGCAGGCCAAAGGGCTCCAATCGGTGGAGTATGCTTATAAATTAATGCGCAGCAAGGAGAACTCCGGATACTTCGCTGCAGTGACTGCCAGAGACAAGCAAGAGGCGCAACAATTGACCCAACGCCTGGAGAAGTTGCCGGCTGTTGATCATGTTGTCAGCGTTGCCAGCCTGGTGCCTGACCAGCAGGAGGCAAAACTGGCTGAACTTGCTGCTCTGCGCCAGATCATGGATCAAGTCAGGCCCGTGCCATATGAGGAAAACCTGCGGGTCATGGAACTCCCCACAGTTTTCGAGAATTTTCGTGATCGGGTGAACAAACTGAAAATGGATTTGGAAAAAGACAATAAGCCTGAAGCGAAGACGGTGAGCGCTTTCCTGGGCACTTTGGACAATTTTTTTGCATCATTGGAAAAAGAGAAAGACAAAAATGCACTTGGTATGCTGAGGGAGTTTCAAGGAAGCATGTTTGCGGAGCTGCCTGCCAAATTGACCATGATGAAAGAAAGCTTGAACGCTTCAGCAGTTTCTGAAGCTGAAGTTCCGGCACAACTGAAAGAGCGCTTCATCAGCAAAAACGGTAAACTGCTGCTGCAGGTGGCACCCAAAAAAGAAATTTTCGAACGTGAACCACTGGCCGAGTTTGTCAGCCAGGTAAAAAGCATTGTCCCTGCAGCAACCGGTGAACCGGTTATGGTGTACGAGTCACTGACCATCCTGCGGAACTCCTATCTGAGGGCGTTCGCTTATGCTTTCATCGGCATTGCCGTCATCCTGCTGATCAACTTCAAAAGTATTCGTTATGCCCTGCTCGGATCGCTGCCCCTGGCGGCAGGTTTGCTGCTGATGGTAGGGGGCATGTGGGTGGCCGGCGTCAGCTTCAACTCTGCAAACATCATTGTCCTGCCTCTCATCCTGGGTGTCGGCATCGATTCAGCCATCTATGTCATCAACCGCTATCGTCAGGGAGAGGAAACTCCTGCCCAGGTTGTAATGAGCAGCGCAGGCATCGGCGTGTTCCTCAATGCCCTGACAATTCTGTTCAGCTTCGGTGCCTTGATGGTTGCTCATCATCAGGGTGTTTTCAGCATCGGTGCCGTCATGTCCTTTGGCATGGTCGCCAGCGTGGCGGTCTTTCTGGCTTTTCTGCCGGCTCTGCTCAAGATATGGGGTAAACGGTAAAAAGGTTATTTACCCCTGTTGTACTGGTCCGGCCAGGGCACGTTAGCCCTCAGGCGAGGAGCGACATGCAAGGGCCAGTAGGGATCTCTCAGCATCTCCCGTCCCAGCAGTACTGCATCTGCTTGCCCGGTAGCCAGGATCGTCTCCGCCTGAGCGGGGTCAGTAATATATCCCACTGCACCGGTAGCAATTCCCGCTTCGCTGCGTACCCTTGCAGCAAACGGCACCTGAAAACCGGGGCCATAGGGAACAGGTTCATCGGGCACCACGAAACCCGATGAGCAGTCAATCAGATCAACCCCCAACTTCTTCAGTTCCCTGGACAGAATCACAGACTGTTCGATATCCCAGCCCCCTTCGACCCAATCAGTTGCAGAAATACGTACAAACAACGGCAATTCTTCCGGCCACTCCTTACGGACGGCTCGGGTGATCTGTAGCGGAAAACGCATGCGGTTTTCGAGGCTGCCTCCATATTCATCGCTACGATGATTAACAAGCGGAGAAAGAAATTCATGGAGCAGATATCCATGGGCCATGTGGATTTCCACTACCTGGAAACCGGCTTTCAGCGAACGCCTGGTAGCCAGACGAAACTGTTCTTCAATCTCTTCCAGATCACTGATCGAGAGAGAGCGCGGTATTGGGTGGCGCTGGGTGAATGGCAGTGAACTGGGAGCCAACGGCTGCCAGCCGCATTCTTCCGCCCCAAGCGGGCCGCCCCCACGCCAGGGAAGCTCGCAGGAGCCTTTACGGCCGGCATGGGCCAGCTGGATAGCAGCGACCGCACCATTTTCCCGCATGAAGCGCGTAATCGGCAGGAATGCTTCGGCATGTGCATCACTCCAGAGCCCGCTGTCATCAGGGCTGATACGCCCCTCGGGACTGACAGCCGTCGCTTCGACCATAACCAGTCCGGCGCCCCCAACAGCCCTGCTTCCAAGATGAACCATATGCCAGTCGGTAGGCATTCCGTCCCGACTGGAATACATGCACATGGGGGAGACGAAAATGCGATTGCGACAGGTAACAGAGCGAAGTGTCAGTGGGGAAAAGAGTCGAGACATTGAATCCTCCTGGTTTCTTGTTGAATGCAAATTATATCAATCCATGGCTGAAAAACTATCGTTGAAGGTTAACAGGAAGACATAACCTGCATCAATTTTTCTGGTTATTTCTACCACACATTTTAATCATATGCTGTTTTAGGTGATACCGTAATAATTAAAATTATTGCTTGAATCTTCCGGACTATGTGCTTATATCAACTAGATACTGACCATAGATCACACAAGGAGACCCCACTTATGCAGAAAACCGAGCTCTGGTATCGCTTTGCATCCTGCCTTTGTACCGCCCCGGAGATCGGAATATCACTGGATATCAGTCGCATGCGCTTCGATGACCGGTTTTTTGAACAGATGGAACCGGCCATGCAAAAGGCTTTTGCCGCCATGGCAGACCTTGAGAAAGGCGCCATCGCCAATCCCGACGAACAGCGCATGGTAGGCCATTACTGGCTTCGTAACCCGGCACTTGCACCCTCAAACGATCTGCGAAATGAAATTGAAAAAACTATTTCTCAGGTTGAAGAGTTTGCAAAGAAGATTCACAGTGGCACCATTACCCCCCCTGGCGGTAACCTTTTCAAGAATGTGCTTGTTGTCGGTATCGGTGGTTCTGCTCTCGGCCCACAGTTCGTGGCCGATGCCCTTGCCTCACCCAACGATAAGATGCGGTCGTATTTTCTGGATAATACTGATCCGGATGGTATGGACCGTGTTTTTGCAGAACTGGGGAACCAGCTTAAGCAGACTCTGGTTATCGTCATATCCAAAAGCGGTTCCACCAAAGAAACGCGAAATGGCATGCTGGAAACCCAGGCAGCGTATGAACGGGCAGGACTTGATTTCTCACGCCATGCAGTTGCCGTGACTGGTGAGGGCAGTGAGCTTGACCGCCTTGCCGGTTCACAGGGATGGCTGGAGCGCTTTCCCATGTGGGATTGGGTCGGTGGACGCACGTCCGTAACCTCTGCTGTGGGCCTCTTGCCTGCCGCCCTGCAGGGAATCGATATCCGCGCTCTGCTGGAAGGTGCAAAAGTCTGCGACGAGAGTACCCGCCGACCTGTGACCATGCAGAATCAGGCCGCATTGATGGCGCTCATGTGGCACTATGCCACCAACGGCCGGGGCGAAAAAGATATGGTCATGCTCCCCTACAAGGACCGCCTGCTGCTCTTCTCACGTTATCTGCAGCAGTTGATCATGGAATCGCTTGGCAAGGAGCTCGATCTTGACGGAAAGCAGGCCAGCCAGGGTCTGACGGTGTACGGCAACAAGGGTTCCACCGATCAACACGCCTATGTACAGCAACTGCGCGAAGGTGTGGCCAACTTTTTTGTTACCTTCATAGAAGTTCTTCAAGACCGGGAAAGTTCTTCAATGCAGGTGGAAAAAGGGATTACAAGCGGCGATTTCCTGTTCGGGTTTCTGCAAGGCACCCGCACCGCCTTGTACGAGAAGGGAAGAGAGTCAATGACCCTTACAGTGGAGCGGATCGACAGCCGCACTATCGGTGCATTGATCGCCTTGTTTGAACGCTGTGTGGGATTATATGCCAGCCTGATCAACATCAATGCCTATCACCAGCCGGGCGTTGAAGCGGGTAAAAAAGCCGCCGGGGTGGTAATAGCCTTGCAGTTGGAGGTTGTTGACCTGCTTGAAAGACGCCGGCAGCTTTTGACTGCAGACGAGATAGCGGCGATGCTCGGCAGGCCGGAGGAAGCTGAAACTCTATTCACGATTCTGCGACATCTGGCGGCAAATCAGGATCGAGGGGTTGAGGCGATACGCGGTACAAAACCAACTGAATGGCAATTCAGGATACGCGCGGCTGCTCAGCCATAGGAGAGTTACAAGCAGTTACATCTTGGATTTAACTTTCTTCGTGGGGGGCGCACTCCAGGGATCATCCGGCCAGGGATGTTTGGGATAGCGCCCCTTCATTTCCTTTTTCACCTGATGATACGATCCATTCCAGAACCCTTTAAGATCTTTGGTCACCTGTAACGGCCTTCCGGCAGGCGACAGCAAATGCAGCAGCACCTGCACCCTCCCTCCGGCTACAGTCGGCGAATCGGCCAGTCCGAACAACTCCTGCAGTTTTACGGCCAATACCGGCAGATCCCCACTGCTGTAATCAATCCTGATGTGTGAGCCGCTGGGTACCACAAGATGTGTCGGCGCCAGTTGCTCAAGGGACTGTCTTTGACGGTAATCCAGCAGACCGAAGAGTGCGGTCGTGCTGTCAACAGCCGCAAGCTGCTGTGCTGTGCGGCGACCAGTGAGGTGCGGTGCCAGCCATTCTTCCAGCGTATCCAGCAGAACTGCATCGCTCACGTCAGGCCAGCCGTCAGTCGGATAAGCAATACCGACCAGACGAACCCGTGCCTGAAGCTGATAAAAGCTGTCCTGGCGGTCCAGCAGAGTCATACATGAAATACGAACCGCTTCAACGACAATTGGCAGCACCGTCTCCGGCTGTGGTACGAAGAAAGCGCACGACAAACGCAATGCACCAAAGCATTCCTCCCTCACCGCAGTTACTCGACCCTCGCGTTCATCCCAGGTTATGCCATCCCTTTGGTAAATGTGTTCGGCCGCTTCGCTTCTCAACACTTTCTCCGAAAGTGAAGCTGCCATATGAATGATTCCTTCTCCCTGCCCTCCCCCGTCCACTGAGGTGGCTATCAGCAGAGGTGCTACACCACCTTTCGCTTCTCTGGCCAGGCAGGCGCCCCGACCATTGGAAAGCAGATAATGGCCCCTTTCTCCGTCACGGTGTTGAGCAACACGGTCAGGATAGGCGGTCAGCAGCAGACGGCTAAGATCATCATCCTCAAATTGTAATGAAGCGGGCCGCATACTGCCAGTCAACCTCTGCAACTGACGGGAAACCCGGTCAACAGATCTGATGGCATTACTGTCGATCCCGTTTCCCGTGCGTCCGGTTGATCGCCACTCACGCAATATTTCTACTCGATCACCGACATCAAAGTTGAACTCCCTGCCAGTTCCATGAGCCTTGCGCCTGAAAATATCGCGCTCGGAAAGCAAGGCTGCCAGATCACACCCCAGGTCGACGACTTTCAATTCTCGGGCCCGCAGCAACAGACGGGACAGACGCGGATGCAGCGGCAGTGCCGCCATTTGTCTGCCACAAGCAGTAATCCTGAAGTTGTGGTCAAGGGCACCCAACTGCTGCAGCAGGTTACGTGCTGCTGCAATGCCAGCCTCAGGTGGTGGGTCGAGCCAGGCAAGTGCCGTTGGATCCAGATTTCCCCACGCCGCTAATTCCAGCACAAGCGGAGAGAGATCGGCCTCAAAAATCTCTGGAGGAGTGTGAGGAGTCATTGCACTGAAAGAATGCCTGCTATACAGCCGATAACAGGCACCAGGAGCAACGCGCCCTGCCCTGCCTCTGCGTTGCAGTGCCGAGGCCCGGGAGGCACGCACCGTCACCATCCTGTTCATGCCGTTGGACTGATCGTGCTTTACCCTCCGCGAAAGACCGCTATCAATCACCACCCTCACCCCTTGAATGGTCAGGCTGGTCTCGGCAATGCTGGTTGCAAGCACAACTTTTCGCTGGGGACCTGGTTGGATGGCTTTCTGCTGCGAATCGAAAGGAAGATCGCCATAGAGCTGATGAACCGTGATACCTTGCGCTTCAACTCCAATATCGGCTAGTTGCTGGGCACAGGCTCCGATTTCTCCGGCCCCTGGCAGAAACACCAGAATGTCACCTTCTCGTTCAATCAATGCCCGTTGCACCGCTGCAGTCATGCGACGGGGCAGGTATTCTGAACTGCGCTCTTCCAGATACACATCCTCGACAGGAAAAGAAACCCCCTCCGAACTGATGATTGGTGCGTTCATCAACCGGGATAGGGGCTGACATTCTAGGGTAGCTGACATGACCAGAATACGCAGATCGTCTCGTACCTGACTCTGCACATCAAGACACAGGGCCAGCCCCAGATCGGCATGGATGCTCCGTTCATGGAACTCGTCAAAGATAACCATGTCAACCCCTTCAAGGAGCGGGTCACTTTGCAAACGGCGGGTCAGTATTCCTTCAGTGACAACTTCGATACGAGTGTCAGTTGAAACACAACTTTCAAACCGAATCGAATAGCCAACTGTCTTGCCTACCTCTTCTCCGAGGCTGGCAGCCATCCAGCGTGCAGCGGAAACCGCAGCCAACCGGCGCGGCTCAAGCATGATGATGCGCCCGGCTTCGGGAGGAAGCAGTTCGAGCAGTGCCAGGGGAACACGGGTGGTTTTGCCCGCTCCGGGAGGAGCATGCAGGATCACGTTCTGCCCGGCCGTAATGGCGGCGGTCAGTTCGGGAAGCACCTGATCTATGGGAAGCTGTTGTTCCATGATTCCTGCCGATGAAAGTGAATGAATCAAACGACCTATGCTGCTGCTTTAAGTGCCTCTGTTGAGGCCACTGTAATTTCTCCGTGTTCTTCGACGATGATATGGGCGGAGTGGGCGATCAGGTCATACATGCGCTGCAATTTTTCCACATTGTAAGCATCTGAAGTCTTGCAGCCAAAATAGGTACCAAGTTGTGGCAATACCTCAGCAGCGGTATGACCATCAAAAATCGCAAAATCATAGGAACTCGTGGCATCCCGGCTGCCCATGCCGTTGCCAGCCGGGAGTTCATCGCGAAAGGCGATGCGCACCGAAATCCCGTCATGAAGTTGGCACAGGAGCACCTTCTGCACGTCTGGATGGCTGAGTTCATCACGGTTCATGATAAAAATGCGCGAGATTTCCACCCCCCGCTTAACAGCCCGCAGGTTAGCCTGGTAAAAATTGACAAGGGCTCCCCGGGAATTCCAGCCGCTGGTCATGGGGTCAACCGCCAGAATTTTTTTTATCACAAAATCCGCGCATTTGGCTCCTTCCATATAGAATTCCGTCTCCAGCAGCGGAATGCATCCCTGCTGGAGCTGAGTGATGGTTCGGATCGTCCCTGCCAGCAGGTCCTGAGCTTTGAGAAAACATTCGGGCTCTGAGATCCGGGCCATGGCAAACGTTATTTCATGGGCATGATGGTACTGCTCTATCAATCCACGCCGTGTTCTTTCTAAATCCTCACGCAGTAGATAAGTCCCAAGTGCGAGTAGAATACCTATTCCGAATATGCTGTAGGCTGCATCCGGCTTGTGTAGTACCAGATGAAAGAGAATTGCCAATCCTGATCCTGCAAGAAATTCAATGAATACCGCATTTTCCTGAATTTTTCCACTTAGAGTCATAATAGTGCCTCCTGTTGCCGTCCTGACAGCTTGTACTGAAAAAATAGCCGGTCGCTCGCGTCATTGATGGACGTGCGAACCGGCTCCTTTTCAGCCGCGACTTCATACAATTGATGAAGTACAGTATTTCCACAGAGTAAGCTTTTAAGCTTACCCCTACTCGTGGAAATGTCAAACTGCAGCAAGCAGTTTACAGTCGTATCAGATCCTCATGTTCCTCCTCATGGGGGTTTATATGAATCATCACGTCACCGACATTCGGGAATCCCTCAAAGATCAATTCCTTAACCTTGGTGGCAACACCATGGGATGTCTTGACTGTCATGTCAGGATCCATTTCCAGCTTCAGGTCTATGATCACGTACTGACCCGAGCGACGACCGCGTATTTCATGTACATGCTCCACCCCTTCCACATTTTCTGCAAGACGTGTCACCTCTTCGATGAAATCGGTAGGAGCAGCACCATCCATCAAATCATGGGAAGCCTCGCGAAATGTGTGCCACCCGATATGTAGAATAAAAAAGGACGTTAGACCGGCAGCCAAGGGGTCTAGAATGGAAAAACCAAAGAAAGCACCGCATACTCCGAACAAAGTCGCGACGGAGGTGATAGCATCCTTACGGTGATCTTTGGCCATGGCCAGAAGAGCAGGACTGTTTAATCTGGTAGCGGTTTTATTAGTAAAACGATAAAGCCATTCCTTTATGATGATAGTTAGAAATGACGCAATAACTGCAATTATGGCAGGGGATTTAAAAGATCGGTTTAATATCGCATGCACCGAATCTCCTAGAATCCACAAACCACTAAGGATAATTACAAGAGAAACAAGCAATGCTGCAAGATTTTCAGCCCTTCCATGGCCGTAGGGGTGCTGCTTGTCAAAGGGCAATCGACCGAGCTTGAAAGCCAGTAAAGTGGCGAAGATCGCGATAAAATCGCAAGCACTTTCAATACCGTCAGCAAACACGGCGTCCGAGTGTCCCCAATAACCGGCTCCCAATTTAAAAATCATCAAAAAAGCATTTATCCAGAAACCAATCCGGATGATTCGTTCAGCGCTGTCAAATCGCTCGCTACGCTGCATGTTGGTGCTCCGATGGACGTAGATCCTTTATTCTCAGCTGGAGAGAAGAACTGCCGTTCCACTCATTGATTTCCGGATAAAAAGCAATGTCCATCATTCCAGCAGTTTCACGCTCTGCCATCCGAAAAGCAATAGCGTAAAAGATGTATCCATCTCTGCTTAGCCGCAATCGCAAATGATTTTCCCCTACTACCCGACGCTCAATGATCGTCAACCCGCGCATCATCAGCACCGGCTCCGGATTACCGGCACCGAATGGCTCAAGCCGTTTCAGTTCCCGTGCTAGTTCAATTGTAACATTTTCCGGATGGGCTTCTGCATCGATGATCAGAGTGGGAATAAGGTCTTCAGGATTCAGCAAGCGTGAGGATTCAGCCTCAAAGGCAGCGGCAAACGTATCTACCAATTCCTCTTTCAGCCCTATACCGGCTGCATAGCTATGACCGCCAAAGCGTGCTAAATGGTCTGAGCAGGAAGTAAGTGCGTTCAACAAATGAAAACCGGGAATGCTCCGCCCTGACCCCTTTGCTATTCCGTCACCGGTTAGAGCAATCAGGATGGTCGGGCGGTGATAACGTTCGACCAGGCGAGAAGCAACAATACCCACAACACCTTGATGCCACGAATCAGAGGCAAGCACAATACTGCGACATGCCGGATAGCAGCGAGAGGCCTCCACCATCTCAACAGCTTCCTCAAAGATGCGTCGTTCCACAGCTTGACGTTCAGAATTAGCGGCATCAAGGTCAGTGGCAATCTCAAATGTTTCTTTCTCTCCAGCACCCAATAACAGCTCGACACCAGGCACTGCACTTTCCATACGTCCAGCAGCATTCAGTCGCGGAGCCAGCAGAAAACCAACTTGACCACAACTGACAATACCACCGATTCCGGCAACTCGTTTAAGCGATTGGATACCAACTTTAGCAGAACTTGATAGGTGCCTCAGACCATGAAAGGCGTAGATACGGTTCTGGCCGATCAACGGAACCACATCTGCAATCGTACCTAGGGCTACAAGATCAAGCCATTGACGTAAGTCAGGACCGTTGGCGGCACCAAAAAACCCTTCTTCGCGGAGAATTGCACGCAGAGCAATCAGCAGATTGAAGGCAACACCTACTCCTGCCAGTGATTTGAACGGATAGGTACATCCCGGCTGCAGCGGGTTGATCACTGCCACCGCATCAGGAATGGCTTCACGGGGAGTATGATGATCAGTAATAATAAGGTCGACACCCTTTTGCCGGCAGAACAGTGCCTCATCAATAGAAGTAATGCCGCAGTCTACAGAGATGATCAATGTGGCACTATATTTTTCTATAATGTGCCCAAGTGCATCCCGATTAAGACCATAACCGTCATCAAACCGGTTAGGAATAAAATAGTGGCAGCAAAAACCAACCTCGCGCAGGAATGATACCAAGAGAGCAGTACCGGTGATGCCGTCCACGTCATAGTCACCATAAATGCAAACGGTTTCTCCTGCTTGCCGGGCTGACAAAAGACGCCTGACAGCTGGCTCTATCCCCTTGAGAAGGAGGGGATCGAGCATATCTCTGAGACCAGGCGATAAATATTTCAATGCATCTTCATATGAACTGATCGACCGTCTCAACAGTACTTTTAAAAGTATAGGATGAAAAGCAGCACCCCAGGACGGAACGGTGTCGTGCTTACATATTTTTTTGATTATCCAGTTTCTCTGCATCAATTTCCTTTATGTTTACATGGAGCCTCAAGCGTGCTCCTGCCAAACAATTGCACAAAAAAAATCCCCCGTCTAAGCGGGGGATTCTATACCATTATTTTTTTTGCTGCCAACCGCCGGAGCCTGATTGCATCATTTCCTTAATCTGCATGGCTGTGGGGCTATTGGAATCAAGTTGAAGATACTTTTTCCAAACCACTGCCGCCTTGTCGGGCTGCTTCAAATCGATCGCATACACTACCCCAAGATTGTACAGACTCTGCAGATGCCTCGGGTCAAGCTGCTGAGCTTTTTCGAAGTTGGCCAATGCCTTGTCAAACCATCCTACCTTACGATACATCACACCTTGATCAGTGAGGACATTCGCATTATTAGGATCGAGTTCAAGAACCTTATTGTAAGCATTGATTGCCTTCTGTGGTTGATCAGTATCGAAGTAATCATTCCCCAAGGAGAGCCATGCGTTCATGTTCTTCGGTTCAGCAGCAACGATTTTTTCAGCTTCAGTAATACGGCGTGAATAGTCAGTTGGCGAGCCAGACCCTGTAGGGATGGCTTGGGGCGTTTGTTGTGTCTTGCCAGCATTACTGATGGTAAAAACTAAGTAGCCACCTAAAAGGCCCACTACCAGTGCAACAGCTGCTATCAAAATTGATTCTTTTTTCAATGTGCGTTACTCCTTCATTCTGATATGGAGGCGATCACGCCTTGGCACCCTTAAGTGCCCGGTTCTCAAGTAGCACAACGATGGGACTAGCGACAAACACAGAGGAATATGTCCCCACAGCTATACCAACGAGAAGAGCCAGAGAAAAATCGTGAATTACCTCTCCGCCGAAGAAAAAGAGAGAAGCAGCCGCTATGAATGTAGTCAGGGAAGTTATTATGGTTCGAGATAAAACCTCATTTATACTGGCATTAAAGATGTTATCCATGGCGCCTTTGAGATTTTTGTGAAGATTTTCACGTATTCGGTCAAACACAACCACTGTATCAGTCAAAGAGTAACCGGCTATTGTTAGAACCGCAGTAATGAAAAGAAGGTTGATCTCCTTGTTCAGCAAGAAAAAAACTGCAAACATTGCAAGAACATCATGAGTTGTAGCAGCTATGGCACCAATACCGAATTTGAAATCGAAACGCCATGCGATGTAGAGGATGATTCCCAGCAAGGAAATCAACACCGCTACGAGAGTATCCTTACGCAGTTTTTCTCCAATGGACGGACCAATTTCAGTAGAGCTTTCCACGGTAAAAGCATTGTCAGGAAAACCTTTTTTAAAAGCTACCTGAACCGCCTCAGCAGCTTTACCAAGAGCCACAGTTGTGTTTTTATCAATTTTCACCAGCAGTTTATTACTATCCTTGATCTCCTGCAGATCAACCTTGGCAATGCCATTTTTGTGCAGGGCAACTCGTGCTTCTGAGATCGGCACAGGTTTACTGAATCTGACCTGCATCGACGTCCCACCTGAGAAATCTATGCCCATATTGGCCGCACCACGCGTTATCTGAATAACTCCGATAATGCCGATAATGGAAATTATGGCCGAAATTATGAATGATATGTTGCGCTGTCCTATAAAATCTATGTTTGTCTTACCCAGAAGTTCCATAATCCCCCCTATATACTCAATTTTTTGACAGTTCCTTTATGCAGAAACATGTCGAAAATCACTTTTGTACCAATTAGTGAGGTAAACAGGTTGATGATGACACCCAAACTAAGGGAAACAGCGAATCCCTTGACTGGCCCTGTTCCGAACTGAAATAGCACGGCTGCGGTAATCAGCGTAGTGACATGAGAGTCCATGACTGTCAGAAAAGCTTTGTCGTAACCAGCATCCAGGGCTGCTCCCGGGCTCTTTCCGAGTTTGAGCTCCTCGCGGATTCGTTCAAAAATGATGACATTTGAATCAACTGACATCCCAACCAGCAGAACAATAGCTGCAATACCGGGTAGTGTCAGTGTAGCACCCAAAGCTGCAAGAGCCCCCATCAGGAACAGTATGTTCAAGACCATCCCGAAATCGGCGATCAATCCTGATAATTTGTAATAGATAGCCATAAAACCGATTACCAGAAGCACACCGATCATACCGGCCATCAAGCCTTTACTGATGGAATCCTGTCCAAGGGAGGGGCCGACGGTTTCGTTCTGAATAATTTTTACCGGTGCAGGAAGAGCTCCGGCTCTGAGTACGATGGCGAGGTCAGCAGCAGTTTTTTCGGTAAAGTTTCCTGATATCTGGGCGCTGCCGCCGGAAATGCGCTCCCGAATAACCGGTGCGGAATAGATGTTGTTGTCAAGTACTATGGCGAAACGCTTGCCAACATTTGCAGCTGTTACCTGATCAAACAGTTTGGCGCCAAGTGAACTGAAATCTATGGCAACGTAAGGCTGGTTGAACTGAGAATCAATCCGCACCTGGGCATCTGTCAGCAGGTCACCGGTGATGAGTGCTTTTTTCTGCAGCACCAAGGGTATCTCGTTTACAGCGCCAGTGGTGGGATCAACTGTTTTTTCCTTCAGGAGTTCAGCATCATCAGGAATGGTTGTTGAAGATGGAGGAATATCCTCCCTCACCATCTTGAATTCCAGACGTGCCGTCTTGCCAATCAGATCAATAGCACGTTGAGGGTCTTTGATACCGGGAAGTTGAACAACAATGTGATTGATCCCTTCACGTTGAATAACCGGTTCGGAAACACCAAATTGGTCAATCCTGTTGCGAATTGTCTCAAGTGCCTGGGCCACAGATTTGTCTTTGCGGTCCTGGGCATCTTTCTCATTTATGCGAAGATTAAAAGCAACGAAGCCTCCCTCATCAAAAACAGGGCTTTGTTCATAATCAGGATACTTTTCTTTGACCAGCTTTTGTACAGCATCAGCGGTACCTTTTTCGTATACCACCAAAGTGACTTTATCGCTGCCTGTGCGGGAGATGCGCTTAAAATGAAGATTTTTACCCGTCAAGGTATCTTCGAGATCGGTTGCGACAATATCCAGTGAGCCTTCTACAGCTTTCTGTGTATCAACTTCCAACACAAGATGGGTTCCACCCTGTAGATCAAGACCAAGGTGAATCTTGTCCTTAGGCAGAAGTCCTCCCCACCATGATGGTAGTTTAGTCGCGAGTGTGGGGGTCAGGTAAAGAAACGACAGCAGCACAAAGATACATATCAGACTGATACGCCAGCCAATTCCTTTCGGCATGGAATTCGACCTCCCTTCAAAGATGATTGCATACAATTTGTAATAGATTTTTTGCGATAACGGGACTGATGATCAATCTTTTTTTACGGAAGCGATGTATGGCTTGTTGATTTTCACCACCACACCAGTGGCAATTTCAAGATTTACTATACTATCTTCAACGGCAATTACCTTACCGTGAACACCGCCTGCAGTAATGACATTATCTCCTTTTTTAATGGCATCTAGCAGCGCCTTATGTTCTTTTGCTTTTTTCTGCTGTGGGCGGATCAGCAGGAAATAAAATATAGCAAACATGAATACCAGCGGTATGATCTGCCCGAAAGCTGCCATTCCCCCAGCAGGTCCACCTGCTCCTCCAGGAGCACCTGCCATTGCAAACGCTACTCCAAACATGATTAATCCTCCTTCAGTTTTTTTGATTATACACGCTTTTTTCAAAAAACGAGTGTCGGAAAGCGGTAAAGCTATTTTCCAGGATCGATTCTCTAATTCGTCGCATCAGATCAAGATAGAAATACAGGTTGTGATAGGTGTTTAGATTTGATGCTAGTATTTCTCCGCTACGGTAAAGATGACGCAAATATGCCCGTGAATAGGTGCGACAGACATGGCACCCACACTCAGGATCAAGTGGCCGTTCATCTTCCTCGTATATTTTTGCCTTTATGTTGATACGTCCCTGACTTGTAAACAGCATGCCGTTGCGTGCATTCCGGGTGGGCATGACACAATCGAACATATCATAACCATGCCAGACAGCTTCGACCAGATCTTCCGGAGCACCGATTCCCATGATGTAGCGAGGTTTATCCTTCGGCATCATCGAAGCACAGGCTTCCATCACGCCGTACATCTGTTCTTTGGTCTCACCAACGGAAAGTCCACCCAATGCGTAACCGTCAAACCCGATGGAACATATATCAGCAAGGCTGCGTGCCCTCAGATCATGATGCATTCCGCCTTGAATTATGCCAAAAAGCAGTTGGTCCTGGCGGGTGTGTGCATCTTTGCAGCGGCGCGCCCAGCGGGTGGTCATCTCAAGAGAGCGCACAACATAATTGTAATCAGCTGTGGCAGGCGGGCATTCATCAAAGCACATGATGATATCTGCACCAAGATCTTCCTGAATTTCAATGGCAAGTTCCGGTGTCAAAACATGGTATGACCCATCCAGGTGTGACTGAAACTTAACCCCATGCTCGCTGATTTTACGAAGATCTCCGAGGCTGAACACCTGAAAACCACCGCTATCGGTCAACATCGGCCGCTGCCAGTTCATAAAATTGTGCAGTCCACCCAGTTTCTTGACCAGCTTGTGGCCGGGCCTCAGATAGAGATGATAGGTATTGGCCAGTATAATTTGGGCATTTATTGCCAGTAGATCTTCAGGAGTCATGGCCTTGACCGTGGCATTGGTGCCAACTGGCATGAAGATAGGGGTTTCTATCATTCCATGGGCTGTTTTCAAAGAACCGAGACGCGCTCCGCAAGAGGTATCGCGATGTATGAGCGTAAAATGATCAGCAGACAAATTTCACCTTAATGTAGAACGTCGTATAATTCAAACAATCAGCATGGCATCGCCGTAGCTGTAAAACCGATAATGATCCTGGATTGCTTTACGATAGGCATCAAATACAAAATCTTTTCCTGCAAAGGCGGCTACCATCATAAGCAGTGTCGACTCGGGCAGGTGAAAGTTGGTTATCAGGGCATCTATTAATTTAAAACGGTAGCCGGGATAAATAAAGATATCTGCTTCGCCGCTGCCAGCCTTGACGTTACCTTCATTATCAGCTGCAAATTCCAAGGTGCGTGCGGTGGTAGTTCCCACTGCAACAACCCTTCCCCCTCGACTTTTGGTAGCACGTATGGCATCCGCAGTAGATTGAGGGACTGAATAACGTTCAACATGAATACGATGTTCCTGCACCTGTTCGACCCGCACCGGCTGAAATGTTCCTAACCCTGTGTGCAGTGTTAGGCGAGCCGTTTTAATACCTGCATTTTCTAATTCTGCCAAAAGAGAATGAGTGAAATGCAAACCAGCAGTTGGTGCGGCGACAGCGCCCGGTACGTTGGCAAAAACTGTTTGGTATCGCTCCCGGTCCATGTTACCTGCTGGCCGTTGAAAATAGGGAGGAAGCGGCATCTCTCCTTCCCTCTCCAGCCACTCTGCAAAAGGTTCTTTTCCGCTGAATTCAATTTCCCAGGTTTCAGAATCCTTCCTGCCACGAACCAGGGCTGTTATGCCCTCGGTAAGTGAGATCAGCATCCCTTCACGGATGCCCTTCGAACCTTTTATCAGACAGGACCAAATTTCTTTATCATCACCGGTGCGTCGAACGAGAAAAATTTCAATTTTTCCACCTGTGGGTTTCCGTCCAAAAAGCCTGGCCGGAATAACCCGCGTATCATTCATCACCAGCAGATCCAAAGGGGAAAGAAATTGGATGATATTCTTGAAAAGATGATCTCTAATCGTACTTTCCTGGCGATTCAGCACCATAAGCCTTGATGAATCTCGTTCCTGGGCAGGGAATCGGGCAATAAGATCTACCGGAAGAACATAATCAAAGTCTTTGACAAGCATTTAGCGTAACTCAGAATTTTTTTTCAACTCTGTTCCTGGATAGTAATAGGCGAGAATCTCCGTATACCCAAAACCGTCAAGCGCACGCTGTTTGGCTCCCCACTGACAGAGACCAACTCCATGACCATTGCCTGACCCGGAAAATAATGCTTCTCCGTTACCAATTTTGACAACGAAATTGGTACTTTTTATGATGCCGTAACCAATAATTTTACGGAATTGATCACCTGTTACAGAGACATCTCCCTTTGAAGATACAACTACAATATTTTTCCAGCGCCCGCGATCATTACGCGTTCCACCGTTGATATCTGTTATTCCTGCGATTTTGATGCCTGCAGCACGAAATTTTTCTTCGATTTCCCTGAGCCCAAGTTTCTGTTCCCATGCAGTTGAAGTAGCGGTAAGGCAGTACTTGCATTCCACCCCTTTCAGATATTGAAGTGAAGCTCCCCAGACGTTTTCTGCGGCTTCCGTTTTACCGCCACAACTCGAATGGTAGAAGGCCTGGATGATCCTGCGGTTATAGGTAAGTACTTCACCGGCAGTTTCCGAAACAGCACGTTTAGCACGACTGTCCTCGATCAGACAGCCATCATAAACCTGGTCCATTACCGAAGATTCCAAATGATAGAGAGCATTTTTTTTCGCTTCCTTGCGTATCAATGCGTAAGTTCTCGCAATTACGGCCTGGGCTTTAACACTCTCAATGGGCCATGCCGATGAAATCTCACAATTTATCAAACCAACCAGATAATCTTCCAACGGAAGCGAATTAACAACGAGCAAACCCTTATCAGCATAAAATATATCGGCAGCACCTCGGTAAGGTTTGCCGTTTACAATCACAGCCGTTGAAGCAGCAAAAGAAAGCCTGGTGTAGCCGACTCCGTTGACCAATAGACAGTCCTTCCCTGCCTTTACACTTACCGGAGAACTGAAAAGAACCGGTTCGCCGTTATCCCTGGTTGCCAATAAGCCATCTCCGTCAATCGTGACCGACGGACTATTTTTTAAAATGGCAATTCTTATGGTTTCATCGGGAGCAGCAGCGCCGGTTTCAACATGAGCCCATGAAAAAATAAGAAAAATTACCAGCAAAATCGGAATCAATATGTGAGTGTGTAATAGTCGCAAAACCTAGAGATAGAACCACAACTATTGATGATCTGTCAATTCATTTTGAAATTGTTCGATGGTTTAAAATTCGATGGCGATCCGATTTTGGCACGCTTACTGTATGATGAATACCTGTAAGACCCCTACCTGCAGCAAACCGCGTTATTAGATTACAATGTGATAAGACTAAGATGATTGGCGTTACAACTTAAATGCTTGAACAGCAGCGTTTTTATTAATGTAGCATTTCACTGAAAAGACCATGTTAAGAGAAAGTCGATTCATGCTTTAGAAACTTTTTACTTTTCAAATTCGTTATTTAACGTAATTGATCCCGGCAGACAGCGCAATTTCCAATGAAGTACATTCAATCGATGAAAAGGTTACTGTGATTTTAAATTCTCTAAAAATAAAGATAGTCGGAATGGTCGCTATCATTGTAATAGCAATGGTATCAATTACATTCATATATACTTTTCAGCATAAGAAGAAACTCATTGAAGATGTGGCCCTGCAGACCTCTGGAATACTAGTTGAGAGCATCGTCAGAAGCATTAACAATTCGATGAAATACGGCCATACATCAGGAATTAATGGAATTCTTTCCGGAGTTAAAAATCAGGAATATATAAAAGCAATACGTATCATAGACGACTCCGGAGTCGTACTTCACTCAGCAAATTCCGCAGAAGTCGGGATGACGATTTCCTCTGCCGAACTTCAGTCACTGGCAAAACAAAAGGAAGACAGGATTACTCTTTCTGCCGGATCTGACTTTTTTCACTCGTTTTCAAAAATCCCGAATACAAGCGAATGCAACGGCTGCCATTCCGCCTCATCTCCTAATATTGCGACACTTGAAACAGAACTTTCCCTCGTTCACCTCAATGCCCATATAAAAGATGATCAGCGCAGCTCCATTGTTTCTGCTGCAGTGCTCATACTGCTCATCATTGGCGTTACACTTGCGCTTCTGATCATGTACGTCGACAATCCGATTCGTATGCTGATTCAATCAATGCAGCAGATAGAACAAGGCAACTTTGATCTCGCCGTCCATATCGACAGCACCAACGAAATGAGCCTGCTTTCAAAGCAGTTCAACATGATGACCTGCAAGCTCAAAGATCTAATGTCAACGACCGTTATACACGAGCGTGAACTCGCGCGAGCCCAGGAGAAACTTGCTCACCACCACGAAACTCATCTAATGAATCAAAGGCTCGAGGAGCAACTCAAAGAAATCGAAAATCTTAATATTTCCCTTGAAGAGCGGATTGAAGAAGTAGAGCAGGCCAACTATACCATTGCCGATCTGGCCAGTGAACTTGAGCAGAAAAATATTAATCTTGGAAATGCAGTTTCTCGTCTATCCACACTTTACAAGGTTGGCTTGGCAATCAACTCAACCATGAACATAGACCGGCTTTTCAATTTGATTGTCCGTACAACCTCAACAACTCTCAAAGCCCACATTGGATACATAATCCTCTACGACGCCCACAACAACTGCATGAATGTAACCAACCTGATCGGGAATGGCAAACTCCTGTATGCCAAAACAATGATTCCCATGCAAGATTCAAGTGTATCATCTTGGGTGATCAGAAATCACCAACCGCTCCTAATAGCTGATATTAGCCAATCTCCCCAGTTCGCCCGGTTTAGCGACCTGGGATATGAAAGAAAAACTTTGATTTGCGTGCCTCTCATGGTTAAAGACGAGGTCATTGGCACTCTTAACGTAGTCAATAAATTAGATGACTCTCATTTCAATGCCGATGAGTTGGAAATGCTGACTACTATTGCTGCCCAGGCAGCGATAGCTATAAAAAATGCTACTCTCTATGAAGAACAGCAGCAAACATACCTGAACACCATTCAGGCCCTGGTATCCGCTATTGAAGCCAGCGATAGTTATACCAAAGGCCACTCAGAACGAGTTACCCGCTACAGCCTTGAAATCGGACGTCGCCTCAACCTGCCCCCTGACAGAATGCAAATCCTTGAAAGGGCCGCAATCCTTCATGATATCGGCAAAATAGGCATCGATTTAACCCTCCTGCACAAGGAAGGAAAATTGACTCCGGAAGATATCCGTGAATTGCAGCAACACCCGGTGATCGGCATGAAAATTCTGGAGCCAATAGATTTTCTTCAGGATGTACGCATTTGTATAGGACAACATCATGAGCGCTATGATGGTTTTGGTTATCCCAATAAAGCGAAAAAAGAGGACCTGCTGCTTGAATCCCGTATTCTTGCAGTGGCCGATTCTTTCGATGCCATGACTTCTGACCGGCCGTACCGGAAGGCTCTTGTCCTTGATAATGCACTCAGGGAGCTGTATGATAACAGCGGATCACAATTTGATCCCGCAATTGTATCAGCGTTCTCCGAGATTATTGAGGAAGGTATGTTCTCAAGAGTTCACGGTGCGGTACCAATCTACGCCGCCGCAGCTCCGCTCTGACACTTCCCGCCAGTATACAGCTATGAGGTCTTTTCGTGCCCCCTCTTCTGACCATAGATCGACTGCATACCTGTTTCCCTTTTCAGGATGGCGTTCAATGCGCTGTCAATGATCTTAGCCTCTCAATACACAAGGGGTCAACCGTTGCCCTGGTAGGAGAATCCGGATCAGGAAAGTCAATGACCGCCCTTTCAATAATGCGATTGGTGCCTTCACCAGGTTTTATTCGAGAGGGCAGCATCGTTCTTGATGGCACTGATCTTCTCGGCCTTTCTGAAGAATCAATGCGCAAAATTCGCGGCAGCCGGATATCAATGGTCTTTCAGGAACCTATGACATCACTCAACCCGGTCTTACGGATTGGGGATCAGATCATGGAACCGCTGATGTTGCACCGTAAGTTGCCCCGTAAGGATGCTGCTGAACGTGCGGCTGAACTTCTGCGTACTGTCGGCATGCCGGCGGCAGGAGACCGGCTGCGCGACTATCCTCACCAGTTGAGTGGCGGCATGCGCCAACGGGTGGTGATTGCCATGGCCCTGGCGTGCAATCCGGATCTGTTGATTGCCGACGAGCCAACTACCGCCCTGGATGTAACCATCCAGGCTCAGATACTTGAACTGATAGATTCGCTTCGTCGTAATAGTGACATGGGGATTTTGTTGGTCACCCATGACTTGGGAATCATAGCAGAACGATCGGATGTTACCTGCGTCATGTACGCAGGACGCATTGTTGAATCTGCCGCCAGCCCTGAATTGTTACATAATCCTGGTCATCCCTATACCAAAGCCCTGCTTGCCTCACTTCCTCAAAACGCGGAGCCGGGGAAACCACTGAATGCACTTACCGGACAACCTCCCGGACTGAACAGCAACCTGACAGGCTGCGGATTCTGCGAGCGTTGTCCAATTCCTCTGCCGGAATGCCGTCAGCAGGTTCCACCATTGACAGAAACGACTCCAGGACATTACGTACGCTGCTGGAACCGGATATGAAAGATACTACCGTCATTCTTAGCGCACATAATCTCTACAAGAGATTCACTCAGAAACGTTCCCCCACAAGTCCTTCAGGAGTGCTCACCGCTGTTGATAATGTAAACCTGGAGCTGGCGATAGGTGAAACAATGGGGATTGCCGGTGAGTCCGGCTGCGGAAAAACTACACTGGGCAAACTGATGGCGGGACTGATACAACCGGATGATGGAGAGATATGTTTTTCAGGTGAAAATATATCCGGCCTTTCACCGGATAGGTACAAAAAGTTTCGTCGCCAGACACAGATGATTTTTCAGGATCCTTTTTCTTCTCTCAATCCTCGCATGCGTATCGGCGACATCATAAGCGAACCACTTCTCATTTCCCAGGCAGGCTCTGCAGCTAATAGACGCAGTACGGTAGAAGCACTCATGGCAACAGTCGGGCTTCGTCCGGAGTTCTTCAATCGTTTTCCTCATGAATTTTCAGGAGGACAGCGTCAGCGTATCGGCATTGCCCGAGCTCTGGCCACAGCACCGGCAGTCATTGTTGCCGATGAGCCGGTTTCCGCACTGGACGTTTCAATCCAGGCCCAGATCATTAATCTGCTTCTGGAAATGAAGGCGACCTATAACCTTTCGCTGGTGTTCATCTCCCACGATCTCTCTGTATTGAAACATGTCTGCGACCGGGTCAGCATCATGTATCTTGGCAGCATTGTTGAAAGCGCCCCGGCACAACAACTGTTTCAGCGCTGCCTGCACCCGTATACCGAGGCTCTACTTGCCGCTGTTCCTCGCATCACCAACGATGCCGGGCCACGACCGATTGTCCTGAAAGATGATATACCCTCTCCCTTCGCCATTCCCTCCGGCTGTCGATTCCATACCCGCTGTCGTTATGCACGGGAAAAATGCATACATGAAGTGCCGGAACTGGAACTAAAGCATTCCGACCACCGCGCTGCGTGTCACTTCAGTGAAGAACTTTTTCTCTCCTGAAAAAAAGGATCATTACTACCTAATGGCGATTGCGGGCGCCTGGCGATGATATAAAAAACTTCATAGGTTGCGGGAATCTTCCCGTCATCCTGGAACCTGGAACTGTAAATACGCTGCATATTATGCAGAAAACCACGCCACCCCAACCCTCCGCCACTGTCGTTCACGGCAGCCGTAGCAGCCCCTACTCCCTTGATTGATCGCAGCAGATGTGAAACATCAGGGTGATACTCCATCTCAGTCTCACTGGCGACTACAGCCTGTTCAAAGTCTGTTGCCAACAATGCCGCATGCACCTCTTCCAGCTTTTTAAAATGCTGTAACCTTCTCAGTCTGCCATCAGACAAGGCGCAATTTCCCAGAGCCTGCCGATAGCTTTCTTGCAGCTCCCAGAGCGTATTACCTCCAAAAAAAGCCGCACAAAACAGACCACCTGGCACAAGAACCCTAAAGCATTCCTTGAGGCATGCATCCAGATCGCCGATCCACTGCAAAGTGGAGGCGGAAACCACCAACTCAAAAGAACTGTCACGATAAGGAAGTTGTTCGGCATCGCCATTAACAATCAATGCATCACTTCCAATTTTATTAGAGGATGATAGAGCCATATTGAAGGCAAGATCGAGACCATGCAGCCGGGAGAGAGGAAAGCGTTTCTGTAGCAAGGCAAGCAGGTTTCCTGTCCCACAACCGATATCCAGCAGCCGCTTAGGAGAAATTTCCAGATGAGCTTGGATCAGGCGTTCCAGGTGCTGAACAACACGTTTCTGAACCACAGCGTGCTGATCATATTGTCCTGCCTGGCGATGAAAGGCTTTTCCTATTCTGTTTCTAGTAGCAGCGACGGTCACTCACCCTCCTCCAAAAATTTTCAAGGCATGTATTGAATTTTTCAGAACGAACAAGAAACAAAGCATGCCCGCTTCCAGAAAAAACAGTATGGGAACTTCCAGGAATATGAGCAGCCATGTATGTAGAGGCCTCAGGCAGGCAGATCCTGTCCTGATCGCCATTGATCACGAGTACAGGCAGATCCAGAGTGGAAAGCAGATGACTCAGATCCGTTTCTGCGAGAGCATCAAGACTCTGCAGTGCGACCTCAGCTTCAGGAATTTGAACAGCAGCAAGGACATCAGCGGTAACACGGGCCACTGCCGGTTCGCGTAATTCGTCAGCAGTAAACATTAAGGCAGTAAAACCGGCCAGTGCTCGTTGTGTGCTGCGACGCACCTTCAGGGCCATCCCCTCAACATCTTTCAGCCCCAGGCCGTATGGGAATGATTCGGTTGCAGCGAAGCACGGGGTTCCCGAAATCAATACCAAGGCAATCAGACGCTCACGCAATTGTTGGTAAGCAGTAAGTACAATCTGAGCCCCCATCGACCATCCCGCCAAAAGAACATCCCGAAGATCCAGCTGCACAAAAAGTTGCACCAAATCAGCGGCAAAAGCTTCAAAACCATAGCCAGTAGATAGTTCAGACCTGCCATGACCAGCCAGATCCGGCATCACGACTCTAAACCTGGAGGAGAGGTCATCGGCCTGTAGACGCCAAACGGCAGATGACATGCACCAACCATGCAACAGAACAAGCACCGGTCCCTGCCCCTGTTCCTCATACCAAATTCGACGCCCCCCCCCTGCGAGTTCACACCACGGCATCAGATAATACCCAGACTTTTGCCGATGGCAGCGATACGCTCGGCAGCCCATGCAAGATCATCGGCAGAATGGGTTGCCATCACTGTACAACGGAGTCGAGAGGCTCCCTGCGGCACGGTTGGGGGCCGTATTCCCTGTACAAAGAGCCCTTCATCAAGCAGTTGACGAGAGAATTCCATGGTTACAGTGGCATCGCCGGTGATAATTGGTACGATTTGGGTGGTGCCATAGGTATGAAAACCTGCTTCCACCAGCAAGCCCCTGAACAAGGAGGCATTGGCATGAAGCTTCTTCCTGAGCTCCCTGCCCTCCTCTGTCCCAATAAGTTCAAGTGCAGCAAGGGAAGCAGCCACAACAGCCGGCGGCAATGACGTTGAAAAAATGAAGCTGCGGGCTCGATTAATCAGCAGTTCGCGCAGATCCAATGAAAGTGCTGCATATGCACCGTAACTGCCCAGGGCCTTGCCAAAGGTACCGACATGTATGTCGACATCCTTTATCACTCCGCACATTTCCGCACTGCCCTTCCCTCCTGTTCCCAGTACACCGCAGCCATGAGCATCATCAACCATCAGCAGCGCATCATGATGCTGCTTGAGTGAAATCAGCTCAGCATACAATGCAATATCTCCATCCATACTGAAAACACCATCTGTGACTATCAGGCAACGGCCTGTGCCGCGGTACTTATCCAGTAATCTGTCTAAAGCCTGAATGTCATTATGGGGATAACGCACCAGCTTGGCAGAAGAGAGCAAAATGCCGTCAACGATGCTGGCATGATTGAGACGGTCGGAAAAGACAACATCGCCTCGCCCCACAACGGCAGGAATGATGCCGCTGTTCGCAGCATATCCGCTATTAAAAATCAGGGCCGCTTCGGTTTGTTTAAAGGCCGAAACCGCTGATTCCAGCAGCTCGTGTATTTCCATGGTGCCAGAAACAAGACGTGAGGCTCCACTTGAAGTTCCAAGTCTTTCTACCGCGTCAACAGCAGCCCTTGCAAGTGCTGGATGGTCGGCCAAACCCAGATAATTGTTGGAACAGAGCAGCAGGGTTTCCCTTCCTGCCATCTCCACCTTTGCCGATTGCCGCCCCTGCACGCTTCGCAGGGAGCGATACAGCCCCTGCTCGCGAATGTGCTGTAGTTCATCAGGTATAGATTGCTGCACTCGAGACTCCACTGGTCAACCCACTTAATATACAAGGTTGACAATACTGGTAAAAAAAGTCCCTCTGTGACAGAGGGACTTTGATACAGGGGATTATAGTAATCCGGTCGAGCCGCTGTGGGATAGTTCCTCAACGATTTTTTTCACATCCTGAGCTCTCTCACGATCACACACCAGCAACGCATCAGGTGTTGAAACCACAATTAGGTTATGAACCCCAATGGTGGCTACCATGCGGCCATCAGAGTAGATCAGGCAGTCCGAAGAATCGAGGGCGATGTTGCCGGCAGCATTGATGCAGACGGTACCTTCGGCATCTGGCGCAACCACTTCGGGCAATGCGCTCCAGCTTCCCACATCACTCCATCCCATCTCAACCGGCATTACCTGCACATTCGTGGAACGTTCCATTATGCCGTAATCTATGGAGACACTATCCACACTGTCATATACTTTCTCAATCTGTCCTTCCAAATCAGAGAGTTCCCATACATCTTCTGAAAAGGAGATGGTTTTTAGTGCAGCGGACAGTTGCGGCATGTACTGGTTAATCTCTTCCAGGATCATGTCTGCACGCCAGATGAACATGCCGCTGTTCCAGAAATAGTTGCCTGCTTCGAGGTAATAGAGGGCCTGCTCGAGGGGAGGTTTTTCAACAAAGCGCTTGACCGGAAAAGGACCTTCGCCGCGCAGTTCCATTTCAGCTTCGATGTAGCCATAACCTGTCTCGGGTCGCGAGGGCATGATGCCAAGCGTCATCAGATAGCCTTTGCGGGCCGACTGTACTGCAGCCAACAGGGTATCACGCAAGGCATCCTCATCTTTAATAAAGTGATCAGCCGGTAGTACGATCATTACACCGGCAGGATCATGGGCAGCAATAATAGTGGCAGCCAGACCAATGGCCGGTGCTGTGTTGCGGCCTGCGGGCTCGGCGATCACATCGATGTGAACACCCCGATATCCGCTTACCTGGTGTTCGGTTTCTTCCGCCTGGAGTGCGTTGGTGATAATCAGGATCCGTTTTGGCTTGAGGGGCAGCACACGTTCCACAGTACGCTGAAGCATGGTCCTGTCACCGGTGATGGAGATAAGCTGCTTCGGTTTAGCGACCCGGGACAATGGCCAGAAGCGGGTACCGGAACCACCTGCAAGAATGACGATATACACGTTGCTCTCCTATTTGTACTGGATGCGATCGATGAAATCAGCTATCTCATGGGCAAGACGACCAATCCCTTCAGTGGTGTCAACGATATCCCAGAGGGTCTGTCGAAAATAGGCAACTTCAATCCCGGATTGGCCATCAGTTAGTGTTGCCTCGATAGAAATTCGGAACCGCCCCATCCTGGTGAATTTACCACTTAGAACGAGACTGGTGGCGGTGGGAACTTCAGTGCGCGAAACCGACTGATAGATGCGACGTGAGGTGACATAACGAAGAATTTGGCCGGACAATTGCGAAGGCACAGCGGCATAACGGCGCTGACGCTTATCCATACCAGCCTCGCTATCATCGATTGAAAACTCCGGTTTCACTTCAAAATCTCGTATAATCAGAGACTTATATACATTCATTGGCTTGATATTGGTTACGATTTCCTCGTCAATCACCGCAGTGGATGAAGAAGCGCAACCAGCAGCCAGAATGAATATCAACAGCGCCAGACTCCAACGAATATAATACAGTACGTTTTTCATTTAGCGCAGGTTAGTTCTGAGCATGAAGGGAACAACGATTATAGTCGTCATCAAATCTTACAATATCGTCCTCACCAAGGTACTCACCGCTCTGTACTTCGATGATCACCAGCGGAATTTTGCCTGGATTTTCCAACCGATGATTTTGACCAATGGGAATGAAAGTGGATTCATTGACATTAACGATAAATTCCTGACTACCACAGGTTACTCTCGCGCTGCCTGATACAACAATCCAGTGTTCACTGCGATGGTGATGTTTCTGCAAGGACAGACGCTGACCAGGCTTTACTTCTATTCGTTTGATCTTATAACTCGAATTTTCATCTAAAACTACGTATGAGCCCCAGGGGCGTTCTCCACGTTCCATGATGTCTCCTAATGTGCAGCTCGTGCTGATAAATATGAACGAAGCGCGTCGCGCCAAGGTTGAAGTCTAAATCCCGCATCTTGCTCCAGCTTGCTGCAATCGAGCGTGGAATAAAGCGGTCGGCGCGCAGGACGGTTCAGTTGTTCCGTAGTCATGCCGGTAACAGTTACAGACAGTCCGGCTTCCTCGAAAATGGAACGCGCAAATTCATTCCAGGAACAGAATCCTGAATTTGCTGCATGGTAGATACCCTGACATTTGCTCTCAATTAACGCAGCAATTGATCTGGCAAGATCGACAGTCCAGGTGGGTGATCCAATCTGATCGTCAACAACTGCCAGTGTATCTTTTTCTTTAGCCAATCCGAGCATGGTCTCCACAAAGTTTTTCCCATGCAAGCCATAGAGCCATTGCGTGCGAACTATCAGGTGATCAGGATTAAAAGCTGCATTCATTTCACCAGCCAGTTTGGATTCGCCATAAATATTCAAGGGCCGGGGGGCATCATCTTCGTGGTATGGGGTTCCCTTGCTGCCATCAAAAACATAATCAGTACTGACCTGCACCAAACGTGCGCCAATGCTGCGGGTCGCCATGGCAAGATAGCCCACACCCTCCCCATTGACCTGCATGGCGGTATCCGCATCGCTTTCACAATTATCCACATTGGTACATGCTGCACAATTTATTACCACAGAGGGGCGCAGGGTGGTCAGTACCCTTTCAGTCGACTCCATAGAAGTAATATCGATATCAGCAATATCAACACCGCGGGCACGATCTCCCAATAAGGCCATCATATCATGCCCCAACATGCCATTAGCACCTACCACCAGAATCATGCCTTGTCCCCGTATTGTGTAGTGTAGTACTCGCGATAGGCGCCGGATGTGACCTCCGCCACCCAGTCCTGATTGGCAAGATACCAGTCAATGGTTTCCTGGATGCCGGTCTCGAAGGTTCGGGCCGGTTCCCAATCCAGTTCGTTCTTCAGACGGGTGGCATCGATGGCATAGCGCCGGTCATGCCCTGGGCGATCCTTGACAAAGGTAATCAGTTCCCGGTTCTCGCCCGGCTTGCGCCCCAGCCGCACATCGAGGAGGTCGCAGACCAGATTGACGATATCGATGTTGTGCCACTCGTTGTTGCCGCCAATATTGTACACTGAACCAGACGCTGCCTTTTTAAGCACAACCTCAACGGCGGCGGCATGATCGCGCACGTGCAGCCAGTCGCGCACGTTGCGGCCATCACCGTAAACCGGCAATGGACGACAGTTGATGATATTGTGAATCATCAGAGGAATTAGTTTTTCGGGGAAGTGGTAAGGTCCATAGTTGTTCGAGCAGCGGGTATTGAGCGTCGGCATGCCGTAGGTCTCATGATAAGCCCGCACCAGCAGGTCGGCACCCGCCTTGCTGGCCGAATAAGGAGAATTGGCGGCCAGGGGAGTGGTCTCGGTGAAATAGCCGCTGTCCCCCAGACTGCCGTAGACCTCGTCTGTAGAGATCTGCAGAAAACGGAAATCCTCCACGGCACCGGACTGCCAGTGCTTGCGGCTCTCCTCCAGCAGTGTCTGGGTACCCAGCACGTTGGTACGGACGAATATTTCCGGGCCAGTGATAGAGCGATCCACATGGGATTCGGCGGCAAAATGCACCACGGCATCGATATTATGTTCCGCCAGCAGAGTGGCCACCAATCCGGCATCGCAAATATCACCTTTGACAAAGCTGTAGCCGGGGTGTTTTTCCACACCCTTGAGATTGTTCAGGTTGCCGGCGTAGGTCAGTGCATCGAGATTGATTATGCTGCAGGTGGGGTTGTTTGCTATGTAGGAATGGATAAAATTGGAACCAATGAAACCGGCACCGCCGGTCACCAGCAGAGAGCCGGGGATGAATGTCACGTGATAATACTCCTTTCTCAAATGGCTTTCCGTTTTCTTTTACCACATTTTTTGCTAGTGTGTTGAACCTTTTACAGTTTAGCAGCGGGAGGCGCAAACATGGAAAAAAACATTCAGTGCTCATGCCAGGGAAATCATCACGCACATATGTGCATGCTAAAAAGCAGCGGCAACCGGGAAGAAATCGAGAAAATCACCAGCGACCCCAAGTTTTACTGCTTTACCTGCGCTGCTGAAGCCAACTGCGCCGAGAACCTGTGCGCACCGGCACCGATCCAGTAGGTTTCAACCCACATCCACCCGGTCTTGTGTAGCAGAAGAGTTGGCAGGACTGGCTGCAAGCAGCATGCTGACAGCATCGAAGACCTCGTCCACACCAATCTCCTTCATACAGCGCGCCTCCTCCGGGCAGGCCGGCGTGGTGCCATAGGTTGTACAAGGGGAACAGGCTAGCCCCTTGTCGATGACAATATGTCCTGCTCCCCGTGGTGCCCACTTGTGCATCCTGCCCGGCCCGAACAGCGATACGGTCGGCACTCCCAGTCCCACCCCGATGTGAAGCACGCCAGAATCCCCGCTCAGCAAAAGAGAACAGCGCTGCAGTATCCCGGCAGTAACCGACAGGGAAGTGCTGCCTGCCAGATTGAGTCCCAGTCCACCGGCAACGATATAATCCCCCTGCTCTCGATCCCCCACTCCCCCCACCACCACAAGGGCCACACCCCTTTCCTTTAACAGTTCGGCTACACGTCTGAAGCGTTCCTGGCCCCATCTGCGTTCGGCTATGCTGGCGCCGGGAGACAGGACCACCAAGAGACGTCCCCTAAGGCGGGAAAGCAGGCGATCCGCCTCCGTTGCGGCTGCAGGCGGAACAGCAAGAAACGGCGCTTCGACTGACGCACCGCGTATTCCCAGTGGCTCCAATAGAGCCATAAAACTGGCTGTTTCATGGGTATCGTGGCTGTAGCGACAGCAGTGGGTAAACATACGGCTGCGCTGGTTGGTGGCAAAGCCGATCTTGAACGGAGCGCGGCACAGGCGCGCAACCACCGCTGAAAGCCGGTGCCACTGCTCTGTATCAATGACAACATCATAGGGAGTTCTCAGGACTTCAGCCAACCCGGCGGGACGATCATACAAAAAGACGCGGCGCACCCCGGGCGCGAGGTCAAAGGCGGCGGCATTGCGCCTTTCGGCAAGCACATCAACAGTTGCATTGGGATAGGCTGCGCTAAGGGCATTGATGGCAGGAATCAGATAGACTGCATCGCCTATGCCGCCAGGGCGGATGAGGAGGATGCTGCGTGGTGCCGCGGGCGCAGGGACAGCTGGTGGCGTCCGCAACAGTAGAGCTGCCAGGCGGCCGGCGACGGCATCCAGACTTTTGAGCAGACGGATGCGCATCAGCTGCCATTCACCGTACGTTCAGGTTTTCCAGCTAGTATGCGGTCAACCGCTTCCACCCCCTGCATGAAGGAGTGGTCCATGTTGCCGACTTCGTACTTCCAGGCACCGAAACGGCCGCGGGAGTAGACATTGCACGACTCAAGGAAGGGCTGAACCGTGGCCAACACCTGATCCCGCCCCAAAGTAGGCACCGGGTAGGAGTAGGGAATATCAATCAGATAACGGCTGGCGATGCTGGTCCGTTGGCCCTCAAAGAGTAGTCCGGTGTTAATCAGTCCCTGCACCGTTTCCTCAACGATATCCTCACGGGAGACCGGCTTGTGGGGCGAATAGGTCGTTTCGCACATCAGGGACGAGTAACGGTCCACAGCCCCATCAGGCACGTTGAAAGGGGAGTAGTTGTGAAAGTTGGTGACACGGTAGAAGGGAGAACTGTCCTCGGGGAAATACATCCAGCATTTGCTGTCGTCCCGGCGCTGCTCAAGCCCCAATCCCACGATCAGGCCACTGTTGTGCACCAGTCCTGCGGCAGCCCCCCTCACCTGATCCGGCACCCCAGTGCAGGCCCTTACCAGCAGGTCCAGCGGAACAGTGCTGATCAGCACATCGTATGACTCAACCCGCCCATTAGCGAAACGCACCTGCCTGGCATCCAGATCAATGGAGGTCATCTCATGGTTGAGGTGGATCCTGTCCCGGAAGCGATCGGCAATGGCTTCGTAAATGGCTCCGGTACCGCCACAGGAAGGAAACTTGAAGGTATTGTTCGGCCCCCAGCTCAGATCGTCACGCTGCTCGGCAATGTTGCGCTCTATGCGCGCCAGATCCACCACACTGACCCGCTCGGCGATCCACTCCTTGCTCATGATTTCCAGGGGCACACCCCACACCTTGCTGTTATAGGGCTCCATGAAATGTTTGACGATGCCGCTGCCGAAGACCGCATGCATCCAATCCCTGAAATTGGCCGAATCGCCCGGTGTACCAGAGAGTGAACGCAATCCTTCGACACACTCCCGAAGCGCCTCATCCGGCAGGTGGCGCACGTTGTTCTGGAAAGGATACGGCACCCAGCGTTGCAGGATGCGGACCCAGCTTTCCCGCTGGTGTTCGTACCAGGCATCCCCCAGCGCCTCGGCCATGGCCTTGTCGAAATAGTCATAATGGGAGAACAGTACGTGCCCTCCTACATCCCAGGTGAAACCCCTTTCATCGAGAAATGATGCGGAAAGGCCGCCAACATGGCTGTTGCATTCAAAGAGCAGCCAGTCAGAATGACCGAGCTTGTGGAGATGGCAGGCGGCACCAAGACCGGTGGGGCCAGCGCCGAGGATAAGGACTTTCACGAGGTCAACAACCTTCCTGACAACGATATGAAATCATAGTACGCACTTTTATCATAAAAAAAGCAGCAAACCGGCTCACTTGCAATTACTTAAAGCACTTATCTTAATGGCATTTTAATACCATCGATACAACTGTTAACACTGTCCCATATCTTCATTTTTGCAAAACGAAATATTCCGGTTCTCAGATAATAAAGTCTCAATATGCTCACCAGCGGTAACAAAAGAATGCGAACTGTGCAACTCGAGCGTATCCAACTCGCAAAAAACCAGCTTGATACCGTAGAGCGGCCTGCATATGAGTTCTTTGTCAAGTAGGTCAAAGCGCTCAACAAAGTAAATGGCTGAGCAACACAATGAACGGCATGTCCGGCCTGGTCTGCAGAAAACCTGAAATCACCGATTGCATCCGATTCCTCACGGGCAGGAAAAAAGAATAGCATTTTCAAAACATTTACTATCTGCGGTTTAACATGCTTCAAGTCAATACGATAACCATCTGGCAAATCAAGACATGATAAAAATGAACCTACTCCACATCGTATACTCTCAACGCGCTCGCAGTTCAACGGATGCTCCGGAACTCCAAAGACCGGTTCGAACTGCCCCAGCGCATTTAGCCGGTAACCATGCACCATCCCCTCTCGACCTGAACATAGAATTTCCATCAGAAGCCTGAATAAATGTTGAAATTTTGTAACATCCGGATTGTCATCCTGGTTAAAAACAAAACCGTATTTTCCGTTTGCGGGACTACCCGGCCGATCAACACCAAAGTAAAAACCAGAAATGCCGTCACTGCCCAGTTGGTCCCCAAAACAGTCATGGATCGCATCCTGAATGCTGCCGTGCCAACCGAGATCAACCAAGGCGAACCTCGTTCCATCAAACAGACCGGCCTGTTGCAAATAAGCATGCAGAGAACTAAAGGCATGACGACCGCTGTCACACAGCATTTGATGCAGAACATCATCGCTTATGAGGGCTGCACAAATCCTATCAAGCAATACCTTAGATACTTGCATATCAGGTCCATCAAGTACTATTCCGGCACGTTTAAGCTCATCCAGCAGATGTAAGACATTCAGTTTAAGCCTGTCGGCAATGATACGAGGTGTCAGGATGACATTATCTTCCTTCAACCATGTGAGGGAAGAAACCGCAGTTGCTTTTCCTAATAAGGCAGGGAAGACAGCAGTACGTGAAACATAGAGATACTGAAGGTCGACAGAAATCCCATAACGCTTCACTAGCTCACGGGCAACCTCCAACAAGATATCGCCATCACGGGAAAGAAAGTAAAGTCGTTTGATCCCGTCCTGGACAGCCTGTTGCAATGTCCAAAGCATAAATCCTACGACAATCGGACCAATCACATTACAACCAATTGTGTTCAAAGCGGAATGGACAGAATTATCAGCACGCCCCAGAGCCACTCTACCTGCCCGGCTTGCACCGGCAATAGAACTGCAATAAAGACATTGGCATGTTTCGCCCAATAACCTTTCATACCTGTTGTTTCTTGCAATTCTTACGGGAATAGATCGAATGCCACATTTCCAGCGAGGTATCAGGTAGTCACTCCAGAGATAATCTCCGAAATGAATCATTTGGTTTTGTTGAATATTCAAATCATGCAATACATGGTTAAATAGTGAACCAGTTGCTTTTTTTTTCCCAAGAGAACCGGAAACATAAAGACAGTCTTCCGGTTCAAACATATTAACTTTACGCAGCATCCGTTTAACGACATCATCTGGAAGATACATATCTGATACGAAAACTATTTTGCAGCCCGCATAACGAAGTTGCTTGATAAGAGTACCTATGGCGGCTATCGCTGACAAGGAGTGCAGCTCCTCATCAAGCTCCTCCTGATGCAGAGCAGACAATTCTTCCGATGATAATGACATTGACTCGGCGAGCACAACCCCAATTTGCCCCAAGGTAACCTCTTCACTGCCGGAAAGACGCTTTCTGGCCTCTTCTTCAGCTTCCATTCTGACTTTATGGAATGATTCACGAATATTGGAAGAGAACTGACGATTGCCTGCTAGTTTTTTTTGTAGCCGAAGGAACAGATCAGAAGGGTGATATACATTACGCGTGAAAACAGTGTCAAAGACATCGAAGGAAACAGCCTTGATAACTTGAGAATCAAGTAACGGCTGTTTCATGCTGACAACTTTTTCAGAACAACCTCGATTGAATATTCTCCGTCACTATGAATCTTCGGATCGGTGATAGTGTGACCTTCCGAACATTCCTTGGCATACACCACGTCGCAACCGCTCAGCGCCTTCTGGATAAGCTTCCGGATATCCTTCGTGTCGGGCGGAAACTCACGATCAAGGAGAAAGAAGTGCTTATGATCCCCATTCCACCTTGAAGGGAGCGTCTCCTTTTTTTCGTAGAGGTCACGATGAGGAATGTACAGGATAAGGTAACCAGACGGCTTTACCACACGCCACCAATTGCGCAGTGCAATGATGGGATCGACCATGTGTTCCAGCGTGTGTGAGGAATACACGAAATCGAATGAAGCGTCCTTCAGCCCTTGCAGAAGTTGGGCATCTCCATTTTCAATGTCCCACCCCTTGCAGTTTGGCACCAAGAGGTCACCGCCATAGCCGATATCGAGTCCTCTACCATTGCAATAGGCGGTAAAGAAACCTTCCATTTCTCTGCGTACTCTTGCCTTTGTCGATTCCAATTCCGTTTTGGGTCTGCCCCCTAGACGGTAGTAGAAGTAGAGAACTCGTCTCAGAACAAGCCTGATCGGCAATGGCAGATGGGATAACAGATTGATAATAGCATTCACAGTGTGACCCTTACCCTATTCAATGTAATGTGTTTTTCGAAAGCATATGGACAGTCGCATCGAAGACCGATTCCGGTTTTACTGCCTCCATGCAAGGAGGCGGGTAGACTGCAGTGAAACATCTGTCCTGACATCCGGAACATCCCTGTTCGTTCTTTACAACGAGATGATCTGTCCTGAACGGCCTGCAGTAATCAACGAGTCCGGCTCCGAATATGGCAACAACCGGTTTCTTCAGTGCAGCAGCGATGTGCATCACAGCGGTATCTGCAGTGATTACCAGATCGGCCAAGCTGGTAAGAGCAACCAGCTCATTGAGATTGAGTCGCCCGGTGGTGTTGACAGTGTGGGGGTCGGCAATCTTTTCAACCTCTTCAGCGACGACCTCATCGTCCTTGGTCCCGGTGAGCGCGATGGAGTAATTACCATGCTCCAACAGCCTGAGGATGAGTTTTCCGAAATTATCACTTCCCCAGCAACGCAGCTTATTTCCTGCGCCCACGTTCACCATGATAAACTTTTCGTCATGTCCTTTTTGGGCCAAGAGTTTTCTCATCCGTTCCCGTACTTCGTTCTGTACCAGCAGAACCGGCTTGATCGAATCCTCTGCTATGCCAAGCTTTTCGGAAGTCAGCGCAAGGAAATCGTTCATATGAGTGATCCTGCCCGAAGGGACTTCAACAGGATCACTTACGTACTTTCGGAGAAAGAGGGACAGGGGAAGCCGTGGGTCTATGGGAGCAAGCACCCTCTTCCCAAGGCACATCAAGGCGAAAAGAATCCCGGTACCAAAGTTTACCGGCTGAACGATGATGTCATAGTCTCTGCGCCACAACTCCGGAAGGCGATTCAGCATCTTACTCAATGCCTGCACACCCAGAGCGGTAGGTACCTCACGGTGCCATGGTGCATCCCATACCTCAAGATGATCATACAGTACACCTTGAGCGATGGCTGCCTGTTCCCTGAGGATGACGGCACCCTTGCTTGATGCCAGCACCGTCAACTCTGCATGGGGGTATTGCTTCTTTACCGCTGCTAGATACGGCATGGTAACGATCATATCGCCAAGGAGATCGAGCCTTAGAAACAGTATCTGTTTACGCTTGCTTACTGCGGATCCTGTCGCCGCACGAATTACTTTTCCCACCCTGATTATGCAACCGGCAAGGGCTCGTAGCAGGCATAACTTCAGCTCCTCCCAAGTGTTGCTCGAACGGATTCTGGAGAGCTTCTGACAGACAAGGTCATGATCATCAGATCCCGTAGCCAGGTAGCGGATCACACTCTCCTTGTTCCTGAGAAGAACGGTTGGCCCGGGAAAGAGCTCCCTTGTCGATGCGTACAGCAGTTCATCATGCACGGTGACGTTGTGATCGATAAAGACCAACAGTTCACGGAACGATAGCTGTTGTACATAACCCGCTGCCGCTGCCGGAGTCGGGAAGCAGTAGAACTCGTCGAAGGGCTTAACAACTAAAGGGATATTTTCGATACAAAACCGCGCAGCGGGGGACCCGCTAACTGCAAAAACACCGGCAATAATGCATGAACCGTAGTGCCTTCTTATCTCTTCGACTAATGGAGAGAAACGCTGGGCGAAGTCATGACAATACTCGGCGTATATGACAATTTTTCCGTCGCTCATGCGCCGCATCGTTTCAAGGCTCTTCCCTTTCACCACGAGGCGAGTCAACAATCAAGAAACCGTGCTTCCTGATTAAGCAGTTCTCGATCAGGAAGTTCATCAAGAAGTGATAAAGACGTATTCCTATTACGCCGCACAATATCCTGAAGCCGGTATTTATCCATCGCCTGTAGGTAGTTTTCTTGATGTCATCGGCTATGACATCCTGAACAAATTTCATGTGAGCGGAAGGTTTCTCAAGCAGACGCTTCCTTTTTAAAAGAGAGTGGTAGCTCTCTTCTCCAATGTCAAAAGGGTCGGTATAGTTCCCCGCAACAGCCGGGTATAGCCTTCTTGCGACCGGTCCGATCAGGGTCCCATCTTTGAAACGGCCGTACTTGTACCCTATTTGCTTGAGCTCCTCGTGCCCCTGCGCCAGCAGCAAGCCACGGTATTCCTGATATAAAAAAGCAAGATCGCCGCGGTTTTCGAGGGTGAAACGATTCTGGTACTTCGATATCAGATTAAGGTCATGGAGTGTAATGCCACTGAAGTGAAAAAACACCAACGGGACCGCGCCGTTGACCAAGCACCCATCGAGCCGCCTTTCATGGAGGTTCCAATAGGCCATGTTGTAGCCTTGATGACGCAAAACATGAACCGATGACCAGTAGGCGGTGACGAGATTGATCCACTTCTGGTCCACGAAAAGACCTGATTCGACTTCGCAATAGCAGGAAGTCAGACACTTCTCGCACCACCAGTCACAGAAACTGTTCGCATCTTTAGAAGCGGACAATGCCAGGAATCCGAGATTGTAGGTGCCGCTAGACAGGCAAGATTGCTCCGAGGGACTGCAGGAATCATTTACCGGCAGCGGCACGGTCATGTGCGGGGTAACGATGATCGAGTACTGGTCCAACAGGCGGAAAAGGTCCTGCAAGCCGTGGTAGAGAAGAATGTCCGGGTCAAAGTAAATAACTTTTTTGTAACCTTTCTGCAGGAAGAATCTGAAGGCGAAAGGCTTTACCGCCGTATTGAATTCGACGATGTCGTAGCGAAAGGCCATGCGCTGGAAATCGGGAATCCCGAGGGACCTTGCTTCAATAATCTCAAAAGGCTCTGCGCTGCCCTCCAGTTGTCCCTCTGACTCGTCGGCAAGGACAAGGTGCAGATCCACGTCATCGTGGTACTTCCGGATCGACTGCATCAGCACACGTGCATAGGCGAGGTAATTCGTGGAGGCTATGGTAAAGACGGCAATATCGTTCATCTGTTTGTCCAGGTGTTTTTCAGGGATCCATTGATTTCCGAGCCGGACAACAAAGTACCGCTCACTTCAACTGTCTTGAGCACTTGAGAGACCGATATAAGGGAAACTTTCCCTTGAGCCCTCAGCAAGGAGGCTCCGCTACCGTTCGCATACGCTCCGGAGTATGGAGTGTAGTTACGAAACAAAAGGTACTCACCAAGCAGGATGATGCCATAGGTTCCCACTGCATTGGCTAGATGGGCAGGTCCGCTGTCGATGCCGATGAAAAGAAGCGCTCTCTTGATCACCTCGGCGGATTCTAGTATGGAACATTCACCGCAGAGGTTTCGATACTGCACAGACTCCGGCCTATCGAGCGGTGATTCGGAGCCGATCTCAACCACGGTTACTCCGTAACGGGCGTGCAAAGTCTCAATGAGCTCGTTCCAGTGCGAGGGCGTCCAGTCGCGGCACGACTCGTTGGAGCAACAATGAATCACCACGATCGGCCCCTGCAGACCGAATCGATCCACAGACCTCACGACTGGATCCGGAACCAACAACTCCGGCCGGCCATCAAGAACAGGTAAACCGGCCGAGAGACAGAACGCCCCCAGTAAGGAGCCATAATTGTAATAGTTCTCCATGGTGACACGCAGATCGCCTTCTTTCTTGCGGAGCGGAATGCGGCAGGAGTGGCAGCTACGTCCGTTTATATGGAGATCTACTACCTTGTCAAAATGTGCCCATTTTCTCAGCGCGATCCAGGAGGTAAGGCAGCCGAGGTAGATGACTGCGTCGATTCCCCTGAACTGCCGGACGATCTCGCCATAGCTTTTTTTAGCGCACCAGAGGATGAGGGCGTTCGGCTCCTCGGCGCGAACATGATTTGCCACGGGCTCACAAGCTACGATGTCCCCCATGTGTTCGATGAGCGTGATGACAACGAGTCGTCTGCCGCTTCTACGGCTCTTAAGGTAATACCCATACCATCTAACAAAAGTCTGGCAGACATCCAGCAAAAGAATTATCAAATGCGCTCCCCTCATGTATAGTCTTTGTATGAGGATGGAGCTGCCTTTGAACGGACCGTCAACACGTATGATATTGATTACATCACGAAGAATACTCATCAACAAATTCCCGATGATTCTAATCAAACAAATGACTTTTCATTATGGGTGGTCGAATTTTAGAATACTCATGATTTGCGGGAAAACATCTTGATACCGCTGCATCCATATCCCGGTCAATGGCAACTGATATCCCAGCGGGCGATCGGTCGATATCCCCCGGAAACAGACTCGCGAAGCACAATTGACGAGGGTGTTACATCGCTGGGAGCAACGAAAATCTGGCCACAGGGAGATAGGTACTCTAAACCGAACGTATCGCCTGAGCGGGCGCCGACATCTAGAGTATAGGTGTCCGGAGCCAATTGGAACTCTTCCAGCGAAAACTTGGCCACTCCTCGCTCTCCACCATGCAAATTGAAACGTTTTCCGAGAGCGTCCGAGTCAATCGTCACCACTCTCGCACCATCTCGATTGCAGAGTCCGACGCCGAATGACACGTCAAAGACATCGGCGCGACAATCAAAGGTCATTTCCACTTCAAGTGGCTTCCCGTGCCAGATACCCATTCCTTGATTAAAGCAAAGACGCAAGATACGTAAATGACTGCCAAAGCTGCCAACTCTAGGAAGCGCTGCAAGATTAAAATCACAAGCATTTATGATTGCAACACCTTCCAGATAAGTATCAATGGTTGATGACACAGAACCTTGCATAGCAGTGCCCCCTCGCTCTAGCAGGATAGCACGACTACATAGGCTACGGACCGCCCCCATATTGTGACTCACAAACAAAACCGTCCGCCCTTCCTTAGCCGACACATCCTCCATCTTCCCCAGACACTTTTTCTGAAACTGTGCATCTCCCACAGCAAGCACTTCATCCACGATCAGGATCTCCGGTTCAAGGTGCGCAGCCACGGCAAAAGCCAGCCTCACATACATGCCAGAAGAATACCGTTTGACCGGGGTATCAAGAAACTTCTCAATCTCGGCAAAGTCTACAATCTCATCAAACTTCTTTTTGATCTCCGCCCGTCCCATGCCCAGGATAGCGCCGTTAAGGAAGATATTCTCACGGCCGGTCAATTCCGGATGAAACCCAGTACCCACCTCCAGCAGGCTGGCCACCCTCCCCTTTATCCTGACACTACCAGTGGTGGGCTCTGTAATACGACTGAGAATCTTTAAAAGTGTAGATTTACCGGCGCCGTTGCGGCCGATGATACCAATGCGGTCACCCTGCTTGACTTCGAAGGAAACATCTTTGAGTGCCCAGAATTCTTCAGAGGTTGGAGATTGATAACGTGCAAGTTTAGACTTGGGTATAAAAGGAGAGATTATTTTTTTGCCGAAGGAGGTGAAACCATTGGTGATGACATCACGCAGGGCCGTGTACGGCTCACGCTGCTGGTGGATAAGATTATATTTTTTCCCCAGATTTTCGACGGAAATGACAATTGACATTAATTATTATCAACAGACTGTTTTCTTGTCGTAATGATAAGATCAATCTGATTTTTCAGGACCGGCAACTTGTGCTGAACAAGATCCCAGACGACTTCACTATTGACGCCGAAATATTCGTGTGAAAGCACATTCCTTAGATCCTTCATGAGCCTCCAGGGAACCGCAGGATAAGCCTCTTTAATTGTTTTCGATATTTTATTGGCTGCCTCTTCGATGATCTCCAGTTCTCTAATTGTCGCAGACCTGGTTTTTCTATCGCTGGAAAAAGTGTCAATTTCATAACCACTGACAAATTCTATGGCAGCATCTATAGACTCAAGAATATCCTGGAGATACTGCAGGTCCGTACGATCATACATAAATGATCTCTTTCTGGATGTAAGACTTAATAAGGGGCTTGATATTCGATTCAATCCCCAGATCTATTCGCTTTTCAAAATTATCTTCGAGAAAATGAAGCAGTCCGAAATAACCATCAGCAGTATAGACAGCGAGTTCAATAACCACGTCTATGTCGGAATCCTCCCGGGCATCGCCACGGGCATAACTCCCGAACAGTCCGATTTTGGTCACACCGAACCGTTCAGTCATTTCCTGCCTATGCTGTTTAAGGAAGTTGAGTATTTGATCGCGTGTCATGAAATCTTCTCCAAGCCGACTATACCACATCGGCAAAGGATCTTTCCATATTCCTGAAGTACATCAAACCACTACCAAACATCAAAAAAGTGAGCATTAGAGAAAGCCCCAGACCGGGCCAGTTCACCGGGAATGCATCACCGAGCAGTGCCCAGCGGAAACCGTCTATGACACCGACCATGGGGTTGAGGAAATACAGGACACGCCACTCCTCGGGAACAATGGAACTGGAAAAGCCGACTGGTGAGATGTACAGCCCAAACTGGACGAGAAATGGCACCACATAGCGAAAGTCACGATATTTCACATTGAGCGCTGACAGCCACAAGCCTGCGCCGAAAGAGGCAAGAAAGGCCATCATGAAAAAAGCAGGCAGAAATAGAATTCGGATGTCAGGCAGAAAACGGTACCAGACCATCAGGCCGCCCAAAATAACTGCTGATATCAGAAAATCCACCATACTGACGATAACTGAGCCAGCGGGCACGATCAGGCGAGGGAAATAGACCTTGGTCAACAGATTAGAGTTGTCGATCAGAGAATTGCTGCTTTCTGTGAGGGAATTGGCAAAAAACTGCCAAGGCAGCATAGCGGCATAGACCATGATTGGATAGGGAACACCATTGGAGGGGAGTTTGGCCAGTTTGCCAAAAACGATGGTGAATACCAGCATGGTTGCGAGCGGACGTAATACACTCCAGGCTATGCCAATGGCGGTCTGTTTATAGCGCACTAAAATATCGCGCCAGGCCAAAAACAAGAACAGTTCGCGATATCGCCAGATATCGCGCCAATAATGCAGAGCTCCCATGCCGGGTTTTATAACAATCTCAGGCTGTTCCATAGCGTCAGTTATATCCGAAATCCTCTTGCCTACCTAGCGATGACAACACTCCAGCAATAAATCCTATTCCAAAACGTCCCATTTCGCGATAACGCCTGATTGGAAGCAGGTATAACGGTGCATGGCGAGAACAGTTAAGTAGAGCTATGGTCCAGATGGGCATAGGGTATTTTGATTTCAACAGATAAAAAGAATGTCCCACTGCTTTTGGTTTTCGAAAGTTCGGCACGAGTAACGGGGGATGAAAATAGTTAAGCTTGGCAACATTCATAGAGATTTTACCGGCCATCAAAAAGCGTATGACGAATTCCACATCTTCCTGACCGACAAAATGATTCATGAATCCGCCGAGCTCGATCAAGACCTTTCGCCGGTAGGCTGTACAGCGGCTGGTCATGAAATAGGAATCATGGAAATCATATCCGTTTACAAGAGAATAAGCAGCATGACCATGGGGAACTATTGCATCAACAGTAGAGTTATGGTTGAACATTTCATCAAGAACTTCAAGAAAATTTTGCTGCATTAAGACAGTGTCGTCATCAAGAAAGAGAACAATGTCACCACGTGAATGTGCCAGGCCATAGTTCCGTGAATACCCCATGCTGCCATGGTTTTTATCCAATGGAATATAGACCGTATTGAGACAGGTATAGAATTCTTCTGCTAACTGCTTTCCAGCTGCAGTGCCACCCTTGTCCTCCACCAAAACGACTTCAAAGCTTTCTCTGTCATACTTCTGTTGGGCTAGAGAGTGTAAAATTCCGGCCAACAGGTCCAAACGCCCATAAAAATTAATCACACATGAGACCCGAATGCCATCCCTTGCTGGAGGCACAACACAGTCTCCTTTTAAATCAAAAGGAAATACTCGGTACAACCATTTCAGAAGCCTCTGCCTCATGTTCCGTAGATCCCCCATCCGACCATGATCGCCCAAACCAGACCCGTCGCAAATAAAGGCCCGTCTTTCAGCAGTGACTCCGTAGGATCGCCACTGCTACCGGACTGAATCCTGATCATGTAGCGCATCAGACCAAAACAGCACAAAGGTACTGTATAAAGCAGCAGAGAAGAATTTTTCGAAATTGCGTACATGGCGTAGGTCACCAATACGGCAGCAGCGCTCATGCACATTAGTCCCTGCAGAAAGCCCCTTGGATACATGTCCAGTACCTTGCGATGCCTGACTGCAGTAGCACCGAGGCGTTTCTTTTCACTAAAACGCTTACCTGTACTCAAAAAAAACGAAAGCAGAAAAACTGTTAGAAACAGCCATTCCGAGATCGTAACATTGAACGCCACTCCACCGGCTTTAAGCCTCAGCATAAAACCTGACGAGATACAAAATAAATCAATCAGGGCATACTCTTTGAGCTTGAATGTGTAAGCCAATGAAATCAGTATATACAGAGCCAGGCAGAGCATAAAGCTGGCAGGAAGGTATGCTGAAGCTAGTGATATGCCACTGCTAATCAGACAGATGGCAAGCAGCAACGCGGCTGGAATAGACACACGGCCAGTAGGTAATGGTCGGTTGCATTTCTCAGGGTGATGGCTGTCATTACTGATGTCCAGGATATCGTTAATGATATAGATAGCACTGGAAACCATACAGAAGATTGCCAAGGGTAAGATGCCGGCAGCAATATTGGATTGCAGCAGAGTACCGCCAAGAAAGGGGGGAAAATACAGCATCAGATTTTTCAGCCACTGGCGCGGCCGCAGCAGCTGAATATAAGGGACAAAGCTATGCATGAGCAGTTAGATATCCATCCTCACAACAACAGCAAAGATCGTTATACTTCCTCATCCCTTGCCTCATCCATCAATGCCAATAGCTCGGCAATCTGAAAGTCGCTGATGCCCAATATCTCGGCTTCAAGAGTTCCTGCCAACTTCAGTTCCGGTTCATGTACAAGTCCGAACCCGTTACGGTGACATACCATGTTGATAAAACGCACAATGGCAAGCATCTTGTTATCGGTATCCCATGCATCCGCATGATGAGCGCTGATAACCTCACTGTACATGGCAGGAAAATTCCAGTGCTGTACCAGGCGCACTCCCTGTTCGACATGCATGACTTCAAAAATTTCCAGCACCAGTTCATCGTCAAACATGGAGTTAATCACACCCGCTTTGACCAGCCGTTCGACAGCCTTGAGCAGGTAGAGTTTGCCGACATCATGCAGCAGAGCGGCCAAATAGCTTTCATCTGCCGCACCGCGCATACCGCAGTTAAGCGCCAGCCATCGAGCCCCCAGAGCGCTGCAGTGACTATGTTGCCAAAGCGCCTTCATGCTGCTGTCAAGGGTAGGATTGTCGGATGCATGGGCAGCGGCCTGGGAGGCGGCAATGGCTATATTGATGACCGACTGGGCTCCAAGGCGAACAACGGCCTCTTTGATGGTAGCAACCTTGGTACGCCCCATGTACATGGGAGAGTTTGCCATTTTAAGCATCTGAATGGCAAGCGCCATATCCTCATTAGCAACACGGGCAACCTCATCAACTGTGAAATCATAGTTGGAAAGCATACGCTGGAGCTTGAGAGCAACAGGATGAAAAATAGGCAGCTCTATTGGTTGTGAGGCCAGCAGTTTACGCACAGTTTGCGGCAGTTCGGTCCCCATTACATTCTCCCTTCAGAAGCAACTGTAGATCATTCTTCTGGCGTGCCGACACAAGTTACACGAGGTCACACATGTTACGGCATTTGGGCAATACCGGCAAAAGAATAAATTTTTCAGGCTCCTAACCTTTTTCCAGACGCAGACGCCCTTCCAGATCATCGATGAACTGGCGGGCCGAGCGTCCACTTCTCCTGGCAGTGTACATGCACCATTTCAAGGCTTTATCACATAAAATTTCATCAGAAATATAAATCTTCCTCAACTTTGCATAGTGACGAACAATCGCGAGATATTCATTCTGATCGAATCTGTAAAATCCAAAACAGAGGCCGAAACGATCAGACAAGGCCAGCTTTTCACCAACCGCTTCCTCAGGATGAATTTCTTCATCGTTCAGGGAATCATGAGCCCGTTCCGGCATAAGGTGGCGTCTGTTCGATGTGGCGTAGATCAGAACATTTGCAGGTCTTTCTTCAATATCGCCATCCAGCAGGGTTTTAAGAGCGCGGAAATCTCCTTCCCCTTCATCAAAAGAAAGATCATCACAAAACAGTAAAAAATAGCAGGAAGAGTTCCGTAACTGAGCAACTATCTGTGGCAGGGACATTATGTCCCACCGCTTAAGTTCAACAATGCGCAGACCCTTTGGACCAAATGGCTTTAAGAGTCCCTTGACCAGAGAAGATTTGCCACAGCCCCTCTCCCCCCACAACAGGACATTGTTCGCGGGAAGACCGTTAACGAATTGAGCGGTATTGCGAACTACCTCTTCGCGGATGTCATTGATACCGACAAGCTCATTAAGATCGACCAGATGGGGATGAGCTACGGGAACAAGCCGGCCTGTCTCCCCTGCCCTTTCCCAGCGGAAGGCGTGGTAATGTTCGAAATCAGGAATCTCTGCCAACGGGGGAGTCAAGCGATCGACGAGCAGGTTGATTTTTTGAAGCAGAACCTCAAGTGCGGCATCAGAAACAGGCATGGAACCTTCTATTCATCTGGAATCTCAGCACCCACAACCGCAGTTATGGCAGACTTTTCGAAACTCGTTGGCAGGGGCAATGGTTTCAGGGGCAAAGGCAATGCGTTTGACAGCAATTTTCAGGTCTTCCAGGATATCAAGGTGTTCACTCTTGCCGATAATGTGCCCGATGCATTGATTGGTGTGGCCAGCCTCAGGCGAGGATATCTTCAGGGCATTTAACAAATCTGCGTAACTGTTGATGCAGATTTCAACCTCTCTGTTACGCAAAAGATGAAGTTTCACCCCGAGTTTTTCCATTTCATTGGCAAGATTCTCAAAACACAGCTTAAATTCCTGCCCATCGAAATCAAAAAACCAATCTTTACGAAGATGTTTTTGATTCAATATTGTCACAGTGACAGGTTTTAATGCCGTAAATGCCATTTCTCGGTCCGCCTTTTAGTATTATTCAGCCCTTAGTGGACATTCCGCTTCCCATGCAATATAGCCGTCACCATGGATAGCGAGAAAACTGTTTATCCGTTGCTGGTAGTAGTCGTTTTGATGCGCTTCATCCTCCATTACAGCCAACTCTTCGGACGAAATAAAATGTTCAAGATGAAGAAAACGATAAAAATGACTGATAGCTTCGAGGTGCCGAGCCAATACATTCATATCAGGATCGAGAGTATTGGTAATAAACCAGGTAGCAGCAAAACGTCTGACAATGCCAGGCTTGGGACACACTACATTCTGTCTGGCAAAATCAAGCAGGTAGTCGCGCAGATAAAGATCGGCACTATAGGCAAGGTCAGAGGCATGCTGAAGTTCCAAGCCACTGTCCTGAAGGTGCTGGTAAAATTGCTGCAACAGAGTCTGGCAGCGTTCATCTACACGGACTTCTTCTTCGATGGTGGCAAAATCAAAATCATCATGTTCGAATTCAACGATCGGTTTATGTACTTCTGTCATAAATACCTCTTTGCGGCCTTGAAATGTTATTCAGGATTCAATTCAAGCAGTTCATTGTGGACGAAAAATCCATTTTTCTGGATCAATACATCGTCAAACCAGATCTCTCCATCACTGAGTATCCTGACAAGGTCCCAGTGTACTGCGGAACGATTGCCGTTATCACATTCATCATATGCTTCGCCAGGCGTGAAGTGAATCGAGCCAAAGATTTTTTCATCGAAAAGGATGTTGCGCATGGGCTGGCGAATGCCGGGATTGATACCCAGTGAAAACTCACCTATGTAACGGGCCCCCTCATCAGTATCCAAAATCTGGTTGAGCATGGCAGTCATATCGCCCCCTGCACTGGCGTCCACTATTTTGCCATCCTTGAATTCAAAGCGAACAGAGTTGAATTCTTTACCCTGGTAGATGCTGGGACAGTTGTAGGTAATATGTCCTTGAACAGAATCTTTGACCGGCGCAGTGAAAACCTCACCGTCCGGCATATTAAAACGACCGTCACATTTTATTCCCGGCAATCCGGCAATACTAAAAGACAAGTCAGTGTCTGGAGCCACAATACGAACATGATTGGTTTCATCGATTAATTTCTTTAGTTTATCCTGCTTGCGGGATTCTTCATTCCAATCAATACAACAAGCGGAGAAAAGATAGTCCTCATATTCATCCAAGCTCATCCTTGCTTCCTGAGCCGCGGCATTGGTTGGAAAACGAGTCACCACCCAGCGCGTATGCTTGACACGCTGGTCCACCAGCGGCTTGGTAATTTTCTGGTAAGCCACCATGGCTTCTTGACGTGCATTGGCCATGACCATGGAGTTATTACCGGCAGAGATGCCTATATAAACGGTAACGGTTTTATAGAAATCCAACTTGTGCTGGGGAAAATAGCCCAACTGCTGATCACTGGCGTTATTGTAAAAATTCCGATCTATTTCAGGAACTGAAAAAGAATATTCCACATAGGCTGCACCGCGCTGCAGGCAAAGGGCATACAGCTCCTTGACCAATGGCATAGCTTCGAAACCAGCGGCGCTGATCAGAACTACGTCCCCCTCTTTTACACGAGTCGAGTAATCCACAAGAATTTGAGCAAACTGGACAACACGCTGATCTGTCATAATAGAGGCCCTCCTTGCAATCAGGTTTTACTTTGTATTTTAGCCCTGTTCAAGTATTCTGTCGCGCACTGGCAGGATATCATTTTGAAATTCGGGAATTTACATGAACAGTCATAAAATTGAAACCAAAATCATGAATCCTCTGATGGGCACAGCCATACCTCTACCAAGCTATGCGACTAACGGTTCCGCAGCTATGGATTTGCGCGCGTGCCTTGAGAGCTCCAGAACAATTCTTCCAGGAGAAACTGTTCTCATTCCCAGTGGCATTGCTATCAGCATTCATGACCCTGGGCTTGTGGCACTGCTGGTCCCACGCTCGGGGCTGGGCATCAGGCACGGTATCATACTGGCCAATTGTATCGGTGTAATTGATTCCGACTACCAGGGGGAGATTGGCGTTGGCATTTACAACCGTGGTACCGAACCCTATATCGTTGAGCCTGGTGAGCGTATCTGCCAGATGATGTTCATGCCGGTAACCCAGGCGGCATTGGAAGTGGTGCAGGAATTCAGCCAGGAAAGCGTGCGTGGTGCAGGGGGATTTGGTCACACAGGAAGAGATTGAAATCTACAGCTTCAGCATGTCAACATTCAGACCGAGACCTTTGGTCTTTCCCATTACTTCAAGATTAAGACAGGTACCATCAAACAATTCACTCCCCAACCGTTGAATATCGTCAGAAGTAACGGCATCAAACTCATCCAGAATTTCTTCCACCGATTGATGCCGCTGCAAGTATATCTCGTTCTTGGCCAGGCGCGTCATCAGGTTATCGCTGCTTTCCAGTGACATGAGCAGCTTTCCCTTTAACTGTTCCCTGGCAGAATCGAGCTCATCCTGGGGTACTTTTTCCAGTTTCAGTCGCGCCATTTCACTCAACGCGATGGCAACCACTTCACGGCACTGTTTCTGTTCAGAACCGGCATACACCACCAAAGAACCTGAATCGGCGTGTGAAATAACATAGGAATACACCGAATAGGCCAGACCTTTCTTTTCCCTGACCTCCTGAAAAAGCCGTGAACTCATGCCTCCACCAAGAATGGTATTGAGCAGGAACAGGGCAAAACGGTCAGGATGGTTTTGTGAAAGAGCGCGGGCCCCCAGACAGATCAGGGTTTGTTCCAGATCGCGTTCATAAAGATTTACTCGTTTTCCGTTATGTAAAACCTTTGGCTGCGACTGCGGTACCCATTCGGACGTCAAAAGTGAAAAAGCCTCTTCCACCAGGCCGACAAGTTCCTCGTGATGTACGTTGCCGGCAGCAGAGATGATAATATCTTCGGGACGGTAACGGCTCTGTTTGTAACTGATTATATCTTCACGGGTAAGAGCTCCAACCGTTTCCTCAGTTCCAAGAATTGAAAAGCCGAGAGGATGGCCTGCCCAGAAGTTCTGATGGTACTGGTCATGGATGTATTCATCCGGCGAGTCATCCCGCATCTTTATCTCCTGCAGGATAACATTGCGCTCCCGCTCCAATTCGTCGGCCGGAAAAGTGGAATGCAGAAAGATATCGGTTAGCAGGTCCGTAACGCGGGGCATGAACTTTGCCAATATTTTGGCATAGTAGCAGACATATTCATGGCTGGTGAAGGCATTCAGGATGCCTCCCATTGAATCAATTTCAAGAGAGATTTGCCGCGCGGTGCGTCGTTTGGTACCCTTGAACAGCATGTGTTCGATAAAATGAGCAACACCGTTATTTTCCGATGACTCGTTGCGGGTGCCGTTAGCCACCCAGATTCCGATGGAAACAGTATGCATGTAATGTATGTGGTGGGTAATGACGCGAACACCGTTGCTCATGACAGTTGAAGTTATCATGGTGTCGATAATACCTCGCTTTAAACAAAAAGCCAACCTTTGGAACTCTCCACGCGAAAAGTATAACTTGCAGTTCCCGATGTTAATTTGTTAAAAATGACCTTCGCTGATGTTGTTAACAGGAGCTTCCCATGACCATTACCCAAACCAGCATTCCTGAAGTTCTTGTTATTGAACCCAAAGTTTTCGGGGATGATCGCGGTTTCTTCTTTGAGAGCTTCAATGAACGTCTCTGGCACGAACTTACCGGCCTTACCGTCCGTTTTGTGCAGCATAACCACTCCCGCTCAGCGGGTGGAGTCCTGAGGGGACTACATTATCAGATCCAGCACCCCCAGGGAAAACTTGTACGAGTGATCAAGGGTGAAGTCTACGATGTAGCAGTGGACCTGCGCCGCAGTTCACCTACCTGCGGCCGTTGGTTTGGCACCACCCTCTCTGAAGCCAACAAGCGTCAAATGTGGGTTCCTCCCGGCTTCGGCCATGGATTTTGCGTTACCTCGGACGAGGCTGAATTTCTCTACTTGACCACCGATTTTTGGTCTCCTGAACATGAACGCTGCATTGCCTGGAATGATCCTGAGTTGGCCATCAACTGGCCATTATCAGGGGAACCGATATTGTCTGTCAAAGACCGTGTCGCACCTTTATTAAAGGAAGCAGAATTATTTCCATGAAGATCCATTCCTCAGCAACGACAACGCGGCCTCCTGTCGTATCTATCTAAAACAATCAAGAACAATATCCTTCCTCCACTGCTCATACCAACTGTTGATCCTGCTGATTTTCATCAATGGGCCTGCAATTCCTGATCTGGTATTTCATGGGATTATCTCTCTCCCACAATACTCGGCTGGGCATCGGACACATTTCGGGGATGGCAATCTTTGCCAGGGATTATAGGGAGAATGGGTATATTGGGCTGCCTTGGAGCCAGCGCACGTGCGGAGCCAATCTGCATGAAACTGCTGCTAGGGCTTTTGGAAAGCATCAAAATGGCATGCGTTCGCAAATAAAACTTGGTTAATTACTGCGTTTGGGATCCAGCAGATAACGCGCCAGGAAAGCACATCCGAAACACGCCAGATTGAGCAATACAACCGTTGCGCTGGTGGGGAGGTTGGTAACGAAGGAAACAAAGATGCCGGCAATAACAGAAGAACAGCCTTGAATGGCGGACATACAGACGCAGGCCTTGAAACTGCGGGCCAATTGCAGGGCCGAGGCAGCTGGCAGAATAAGCAGCGATGAGATCAACATGATTCCAACAAGTTTCATAGCCAGGACTACGGAGAGTGCGGTAAGCAATACCAGCACAGCGCTTATCAGATTGGTGCGTATGCCGGAGACGCGGGCCATCTCCTCACTCAGAGTCACAGCCAGTAATTCGTGGTAAAAAAGAAGCATTAAAACCATCACGATGCAAAAGAGGCCGGCAGCAATAAAGACCTCTTCCTGGGTAATGGAGAGGATGTTGCCGAACAGATAACTGAGCAGATCGACGTTATACCCTCCCCCAACGCTTGCCAGAATGATTCCTGCTGAAATCCCTACTGACGAAACAATACCGATTGCAGCATCCCCGCTCAGACGTGCTTTCTCTGTCAGCTTGAGAATTCCAAGGGATGAAAGCAGCACGATGGGAAGTGATACCAGAAGAGCAGAGGCGGAATAAAGTTTCAAGGCAAGGGCTATGGCTGCGCTGCCAAAGGTCACGTGAGCCAAACCATCACCGATCAGAGACATTCGCCGCAGCACCAGAAAAACTCCCAATACCGAGCAGAGCAGCGCAATCAGAGTACCGGCGACCAATGCGCGTTGAATAAAACCGTATGTAAGTATTTCCACGAGATCCATAATCAGTGCCGGTGACACATAATGTGTTGTGAATGCTCTCCAAACAGCTCGGACATCTCCGGTGACAAACAGAATTCATCGAAGCTGCCGAAAAACAGCAGGCGCTTGTCAAGATAGAGCATTTTGGAAGCGTGCTGACCAATGGCACCTGTGTCATGGGTTACCAGGAGAACTGTTACTCCGCGGGTACGGTTAATATCTGCAATAATGCGATAGAAACGCTCACGTGTTTCAGGATCAAGTGCAGCTGTCGGCTCATCGAGTATCAACAACTCCGGCTCATTGACCAATGCACGTGCCAGCAGGACCCGTTGCTGCTGCCCACCGGAAAGTTCTCCTATCAGCTTGCTTTTCAGGTCACTGACACCCAATTCTTCAAGCATACGTTCAACAGTTTCATGGTCATGACGGTTCAACCTGCGGGGAAACCGTTTACGTGAAAGCAGTCCGAGAGCGACTGTTTCAGCAACGGTGGCGGGAAATACCGGATTGTACATCCCAAGGTTCTGAGGGAGATATCCGATCCTGCCCCACTCGTCGAAGCGTGAGCAGGGAACACCGAACAGGGAAGCTGATCCGCTACAGATGGTGCACAGCCCGATCAAGGCACGCACCAGGGAACTTTTGCCGGATCCGTTAGGCCCCACAATGCCGACATAGTCACCGGCCTCAATCGAGAATGAGATATCCTCCAGGACCTGACCCACACGGTAACTGACGCCAAGACGTTCGACCCTGACTACTTCGTGCGACATGCCAGCCCCTTTTTCAGATTTGCCAGGTTCTCATCCATCAAACCGATGAATGTGGCTCCGCGCTGAAAATCCTCCCTGCTCAGGTTATGTGCACCATGCAATTTCAGGATAGCAACTCCCGCCTCGGCGGCCAGTATTTCTGTGATGCGCGGAGAAAGCAGTTCCTCTGCAAACAGATAATGGGCACCCGATTGGCGTATCAACCTCACCATGTTGGCCATTGCAGCAGCAGATGGCTCAGACTCGGAAGAAACTCCGCTCAGGGAGCGATAGGAGAGACCATAGCGGTGAGCAAGATATCCGAAGGTGAAATGCCCTCCATGCAGCAGAGTCCTTGTCTCGCACAAAGCCAGTCCTTCGCGGTAGCGTGTATCCAGGTCAAGGAGTGCTTTCTTCAGAGCAGTGGCATTCTTCACGTAATAACCTGCGTTGGCCGGGTCAGCTGACACACATCCCGCCAGAATTGAGTCAACCATGATGGCGGCATTGTCGAAATCAAGCCATATATGTGGGTCAATTTTTTCAGCTCCATCATGTGCATTATGGACATGGCCATCGCCATCGTTTGCGGCTTTCAGGTACTGAACTTTGGTTCCGGATTCAATCACTTCAAACTTCTTATGATCGACTCCCTTAATTATCCTTGCGGCCCAGGGTTCCATGGATGGATTGGTGTAAATAAACAAGGAAGACCGACCGATTCGCATGATGTCGTCCGGCTTGGGCTCGAAGCTGTGGGGATCACTGCCTGGCGGCAGCAGCAGAGAGACACCTCCACGGTTACCCACAATCGTTCTTGTGAAATCGTAGATCGGGAAGAGCGTAGCAACGACCTGCAGCTTTCCCTTGTCATTTTTGGCCTGGATGTCATTACTGCGTGAACATCCCTGTACAACAAGAAGCATGAGGGTAAAACAGATGAAATAGGTTGTAATTCTTTGAGAGTGGATGCCTGTCATTTTGCTGTCAGCTCTTTTCCTGGTGCGGCTTCTGCAGCCAGACTGCAGGCAGCACAGATACCGTTGATTTGAAGGATATGGGATGTAACCCGGGCTCCTGAACGCGCTGACAGATCACGGGCAACAGCATCAAAACCGCAGAGTTCAACATCCTCAACCTGCCGGCATGCTTCGCACACAAAGTGATGATGATGCTCCGGATTTGGACAGAGGAAATAGTACTGCTTACGGTCAGCCATGAATATTCTGGAAACAACCCCAGCTTCGGAGAGTTCATCGAGAATGCGGTACACGGTGGGAAGACCAATCTGCGACAATCGCGGCTTGAGACGATGCCATACCTGATCGGCTGAAAGAAAAGAGGGTTCGTCAGCCAAACATCCGATAACTTCAACACGTTTTGGAGTTATTTTCAGTTTCAAATCTTTCAGGATTTGATGCGCCTGCAACCTGTCCATCATCAGCCTTCCATGTAAACAGAAATATTTTTTATTTGTACAGTTTATCGCTGTTTTGGTCAAGTGCAATAGCTTCCTGCGTTTTAAACGACAGCGCGATGTTGTATATTCAAATCAACTGTGTAAGGGAAAGCTATGAATGAAACGACAATAAAAGAGTGCCGCAGCGACTGTGCGGCCTGCTGCATAGCACCATCAATTTCTTCATCAGTACCAGGCATGGAGAAGGGCAAACCGGCAGGAACACCATGCATCCAGCTGACACCAGATCTGCGGTGCAGTCTCTTCGGTGATCCTTCCCGCCCTTCAGTCTGCAGCAGCTTGTGTCCCAGTGAAGAGATGTGCGGCACTACCCGGCAGGACGCTTTGGAATATCTTGAAAGACTTGAAATACTGACCCGGCCATAATTATTGCACTAACAGGTTGTTGAAAAACGTCATGAGGAGGCCGAAATGCAAGGCGCAAGCCAGCGAAAAGCCGAGGCGTACTTGCTTGTACGTTGAGGTTTTGAGCGAGTGGCAACGCCGCAGATTGGCCCCGCAGTAGATTTTCAACAACCTGTTATTGAACTAAAAAGGCTGAAGGATTCTATTCCCCCAGCCTTACCACCTCACACGCCAGCAACTCGTTATCCGGTTATAAGCTTGACCTGACAAACGAAAGATTTTTCGAATAAGTCTCGCTTTGCGTTACCTCCAAAAATTTCTACCGATATATCTTCTGTTCCCAGCAATTTAAAGGTATAGACATCACCACTTCTATTGAGGTCAACCACTTCCACTAGGCCACTACGACGTCGATCAAGCCCGTCAGCCAGGCGTAAAATCCCCCCAAGACGATTGACGAGGAGACGATCCTTGTCATTCAACTGGCTGAACTCGGCATGTTTCTTTTTAGGTAACGCCTTGCGGTGGTAGCGGGCAATCTGGGCAATGATTTCGCGTTCTCGTGGGGTAAAGCCAAAAAGATCAGCGTGACGGATCAAATGGTACGAGTGTTTATGGTGACTGTTGTAGCTGATGAAATAACCGATATCATGCAGCAGTGCCGCAGCCTCAAGCATGCGGCGCTCACTCTTCTTAAGAACCGATTCCTCGGCCACCCGTTCAAATATCGCCAGGGCAAGATTGGCAACATGACGAGAATGAGATTCGTCATAATGGCAAGAGCGGGCAAACTCCAGTACCGAGGTACGCCAAGTGCGTTGGGAGCCATTCTGCATTATACCCATTCGTTTAATGGCTTTAAGTATCAAGCCTTCGCGGATGCCGCGTTCATTAACCTGCAGTAGATTGGCACCGAAAAATTTCATCAGTTCATCTACCACACCCAATCCGGCGACAATAATGTCAGCGCGTTCAGGATTGAGACCGGGCACGACTCGTCTGGCTTTGACATCTTTACGCATCAGCATGGCCAGAAGATGCACTACTTCAGATCGCAATACTTCATATCCATGCACGGAGGTGAAGTCCTGTTGCCTCATGTTCATGACCATTCCGCCGAGAGAAGTTATGGTCCCTCCGGAACCTATAAAACTCTGAACCACAACCCTTTCGCCGGTGAAAACCTTTTTGAGCTCGTTCCTGACATGGCGTCTGAAATCATCATAATCGCTCATTCTGATCGGGTCAGAAGTAAAGAATTGCTCAGTCATTAGCACAGCACCCAGATCGAGGGAAAAGTATTCTTCAATATGATTCCCTAGTGCAAATACGATCTCAACGCTACCGCCACCGATATCAATCATGGCATAACGCTTCCCGCTCATATCGAAGTTGTACAAAGCTGAAATGGCAGCCAGTTCGGCCTCTTCCTGACCTGAAATAACGTTTATCTCACGCCCAAGTCCCTGGCTCAGATCATCCACAAGAGCACGACCGTTGAGAGCATTTCGAATTGCACTGGTAGCAACAGCCACTACTTCATCAACATTAAAGCCTTCAATAAGCTTTTGAATCCGGCCGACTGCATCAACCGCCCTGCCGCAGGCCACTGGTGATATCAGGCCGCTTTTGCTCAGATTCTCCCCAAGGCGCACCGTAGCCTTTTCGTCATCCAGCACGGTAAATTTGCCTTGCGGATCAACTTCCACCACAATGCAGCGAATTGAATTTGTCCCAATATCGATAGCGGCCAGGCGGGTCTTTTTCATTATTTCCTCGCAAAATACTGATTTGGAAGAGGACTCAGACAACTCTAGATATTTTAACAGCTCTACAAAAAAAGGACCATGCATGCTTGCAGGTCCTTTTTTCGTTCAGAATTTTGTGACGCAACTATTTAACCAGAATATCAATGGATTTAAGAGTTTTGAGCAAAGCCGGAAGATCCGCAAGATCTATGGAATTGGGACCATCGCAGAGCGCTTTATCAGGGTTTTCATGAACTTCCATGAAGATGCCGTCAATCCCCGTGGCAACCGCCGCACGGGAAAGATATTCTACATATTCACGCTGGCCTCCCGAACTTCCTCCCTGGCCACCAGGAAGCTGCACACTATGAGTGGCGTCAAAAACAACCGGATAACCGGTAGAGCGCATAATCGGAAAACTACGCATATCCACGGCGAGGTTGTTATATCCAAAAGAGACGCCGCGTTCGGTGAGAATAATATTTTCATTACCGGTACCGGCTATCTTTGCGGCAACGTTCTTCATATCCCACGGTGCCAGAAACTGGCCTTTCTTGACATTGATAACTTTTCCACTTTTGGCGGCAGCTATAAGAAGATCGGTCTGACGACAGAGAAAAGCAGGAATCTGAAGCACGTCCAGAACTTCGGCTGCCGGCGCAACCTGTTCAATGGAGTGAATGTCCGAAATCACGGGCAGTCCGAGAGATTCCTTGACCTTGGCCAGGATCCGCAGCCCCTCCTCCATGCCCGGGCCACGAAAGGCGCCCAGAGAAGTACGGTTTGCCTTATCATAGGAGGCTTTGAAGATAAGAGGCATTGAGATGCCATTACATATCGTCATCAAACGTTCTGCATGACGCAGGGTAGCCTCTTCCGACTCAATGACACAGGGACCTGCAATCAGGACCAAAGGTTTGTTTGCACCAATCTTCACATTTCCTATTACTATTTCACGGGTCACGAATTACCTCGTATTGCGGTGGACAAGAGCGGCACCGACAAAATTTTTGAAAAGAGGATGTGGAACCAGCGGCTTTGATTTGAACTCGGGATGAAATTGGCAACCAAGGAACCAGGGGTGATCGGGAATTTCAACAACCTCGACCAGATCTTTATCCTTGTAAATACCCGACAGAACCAGACCGTTACTGGTAAGAATATCACGGTAGGCATTATTGAATTCATAACGGTGACGATGACGCTCGGAAATTTCCAGCGTATTATAAGCATCATGGGCAAGGGTCCCTTTGCTCAAAGTGCAAGGATTTGCTCCCAAGCGCATGGTGCCCCCCTTCTTGCTGACCGATTTTTGCTCCTCCATCAGGTGAATTACCGGCTCACCACCATCCTTGCGGAACTCGCTGGAGCAAGCTTCCTTCAGGCCGCAGACATTACGGGCATATTCCAGCACCGCCATCTGCATCCCCAGACAGATACCAAAGAAAGGTATCTTGTGAGTGCGAGCAAATTCGATTGCCTGGACCTTTCCTTCGGTTCCACGCTCTCCGAAACCACCAGGGACCAACACACCGTCAACATCGTCCAGGTGTCCGTCAATACCATCCCGTTCGATTTTTTCAGAATCGATGTACTTGAGGTACACCCGGCAGTCATTGGCAATACCACCATGGGTAAGCGCCTCGGCCAGAGACTTGTAGGATTCTGTCAGATCTACGTATTTACCAACAACGGCGATGCGTACTTCACCATGGCCGGGATGACGCAGCGTTTCGACCACATCATGCCAATGTGTCAGGTCAGGCGCCTTTGTCCAGATATTGAGCTTCTCAACAACCTGCTCATCCAGCTTTTCCTTGTTCAGCGCCAGCGGCACTGCATAGATATGTTCTGCATCCACACAGGGGATGACATTTTTTTCTTCTACATTACAGAACAGCGAAATCTTCTTCCTCATTTCCTGAGGCAGTTCACGTTCACAGCGACAAATCAGAATATCGGGCTGAATACCGATCTTACGCAGTTCCATAACCGAATGTTGTGTCGGCTTGGTTTTTAATTCACCGGCGGTGCGGATGTACGGCACCAGCGTAACATGCACATATAAAGTGTTGCCATGTCCGAGATCGAAACGGAACTGTCGAATGGCTTCAAGAAAAGGAAGCGACTCGATATCGCCCACTGTGCCACCTACCTCGACGATAGCCACGTCCGCACCCTTGGCATTCTCGATAATTTTTGACTTCATCTCATCAGTGATATGAGGAATGACCTGAACGGTCCCCCCCAAATAATCGCCGCGACGTTCCTTTTCAATTACGGAAAAATAGACCTGGCCAGTGGTAAAATTGCTTTTCTTGGAAAGCTTTGCACTGGTATATCGCTCATAATGGCCTAGATCGAGGTCGGTCTCGGCCCCGTCATCGGTGACAAAAACTTCACCATGCTGAAATGGAGACATGGTTCCGGGATCGACATTGATGTAAGGGTCAAGTTTCTGCATGGTAACACGCAGGCCACGTGCTTCCAGTAAAGCGCCCAGAGATGCGGCCGCAAGTCCTTTGCCGATGGAGGACACAACTCCGCCGGTGATGAAGATAAATTTTGTTTTCATTGCTGACTGCTCCTGTCGGGAGGGTAAATCGTGGTTAAGGTAAGTGTTTGAAGCGCTCTCTGGCTTTGGCCAGATCATCGGGCGTATCTACGCCGATAGATTCGAATTCGGTCTCAACTACACGAATACGAACTCCATTCTCGACTGCACGCAGCTGCTCCAGTTTCTCGGAGGTTTCCAGAAATGTCGGGGCCATGGCGGCAAATTCAATAAGAAAATCACGCCGATAAACATACAGACCGACATGTTTGTAGCAGAGGAGTTTACCGCTTGCAAATGACTCGTCCTTAAGATCCTGCCATTTGTCCCTGAAAAATGGGAGCGGAGATCGGGAAAAGTACAAGGCATTTGAATCTCGATCGGTTACAACTTTGACTACATTAGGGCTGAGGAAGTCATGCAGACACTTAATGCGCGTCTTGAGTGTCCCCATACGCAGGGTTGAATCATCCAGTAACGGCCTGATGGCCTGATCAACCATTGCCGGCACAATCAGGGGCTCGTCACCTTGGACATTAACTATGATGTCGGTATCAAGTCCAGCAGCAACTTCAGCCAGACGATCCGTGCCGGTTTCATGACCAACCCGTGTCATGCAGCATTTTCCGCCAAAGGCTTTCACCGCATGCTGAATTCGTTCATCATCCGTAGCAACAATGACGGTACTAACCAGCGATGCACATGCTGTACGTTCATATACATGCTGAATCATCGGCTTTCCGCCTATTTCGGCCAAAGCCTTGCCCGGAAAACGCATGGAAGCGTAGCGTGCTGGAATGACTGCAGTGATGTTCATGTGGAAAGTACCTGTGAAAAAAGGCGTTGAAGCAACGAATTTTGGTGTCCTATGGTAGGACGTGTAAGGCTACATCAAAAGGTTGAGGGTGTCAAGGGGACATGGCCCAGCTGTTCATATCAATCTTCCATTATAGTTGCGCGCCAGTTGAATGCCTCCAGCTGTGCACTAAATAACTGATCAAGAGTGATCCCGCACTGACTGAGCAGTGGCTTGACGGCGTCAAAATCAGTCAGTTCGATACGTTCTACAAGATTTAACAGACACCCAAGCTGGCCCTGCCGGTCGAGCAGCGCATTGCTGACATCATCGGTCAGATTAAGACTCTGAACAATCTCGCTCATCTCCATTTCAAAAAGCACGTCCAATAGAGAAAGGATGCCGGTCATAAAGGCCTCTTCGGCCTGTTCATTGGAGAGACCTTTCTGTACAACCAGCAACTCCATCAATATTCCACGAACCGCCGCCATTTCCAGCAAGGGGTTGTTAATTCCACGGGTATCATTACCTGCGAATAAGGAAAGCTGAACCCAACGTCGCAGGTGATTCATTCCCAGGATTACAATGGCATGCCGCAGTGTCTTAATCTTCTCCCGTATCCCCAGCGCTACGGAATTAACCAGGCGCAGCAGGTTATAGGAAAGACCCGGATTTTCTTTAAAGGTCTGTTCTATTTCAGTGAAACTGGCTTCTACGGATAGTTGCTGCAGAAGTTTTAGCATTGCAATGCCTGACACATCAATACGACGTTTATTAAGCACAACTGGCCGTGCAAAAAAATAACCCTGAAAAAGATCGAATCCCATCGAGAAACAGTTTTGAAATTGTTCAACTGTCTCGACCTTCTCAGCGAGGATCTTTACCGGCCACCGCCTTAATTCTTTAACAATCGTCGGCAGTTGTGCGGCATCGGTCTGAAGGATATCTATCTTGACAATATCTACAATTTTATAAATTTCGACATGGTCGGGATTGTAGATGTGATCGTCCAAGGCGAGCTGAAATCCAAGTTTTTTCAGCTCCCGGCAACGCTCGACAACCTCCTGGTCCAGCTCAATAACTTCAAGCAGTTCAAGAACGGTATGTTCCAGCGGAAGCAGTTCCAGTACCTCAGACAAAAGCAGATTGAGATGGATATTGATAAAACCAAATTTGCCCCCCAAAAGCTCATGAATACCGAAAGTTGACAGCGCATTGGTAATAACGCTGGCACTAGCGTGGGAATAGCTTTCAAAATCAGCATGATCAATGTCAGCCGACCGGAACAGCAGCTCAAACCCTACGATTTCCTGGTTGCGGTCTAGAATCGGCTGACGGCCAAGAAAAAAGTTCTCCTGTGGAGTTTCCATGGTGTTTCCTAACACGGCACGTCCTGTACGACATATTCATTCAAATGTGCTGTTAACTTAGTCACTAGAATTGCGGTGCCTTGTGTAAAAGGAGCCAAAGTTAAAAGCATCTGCTGTTTTTTATTTTTTGTAATCATCAATGGTGGATATTACAAATTGACGTTGACTTGCATCCTTTTGATGACATCCAAAGCAGGTGGTTACTGGATCCAGGCCACTTGGCTTTCCGTCCGCACCATATCCGGCAAATAACCACCCTCCAGTTTCCTGCTTCTTCTTATCCTTACGCATCATCACAACCATATTTTTAGGACCATCGACGGAAGCATTTTCTTTGATATTAAAAAACTCAACAACAATTGTACTTCCTTCGACAAAACGGTTGCCGGCTCGGTACCCCTGCATAGCCTTAGAATCAGCATACATGTAGTGGATTCCGTAAAAAAGAGAACTTTTATCAGTCACTACCTTACGCTGGCTTTTTTGCCAGGTGGTATATTTTTTAGGTAGAGGAGGAGCGGTAGCGGCAGCAGCCATCAATGGAAGAAACAGCAAAATCAACACAACACCAGCCAGGACTTTCTTTGTTTTCATAGCATCTTCTCCTAAAAAGTGTATTTCTTGAACATGTTCTTACTGAGGCAGGATCACTTTCCGTCTGAAGTTGTATTCCTTCACAAATGCACGTTCGATATCTACTGCTTTAACATCCAAACAGGTCATGGAAAGGAATCGCAACCCACCCTCAATGGTATCCTCAATTGCCGTAAAAGGTCCTTTTCGTTCGTCAAGCTTCTGCTTCCCCTCTAAGCTGAGGCACAAATATGTATTATCATACATCATTGCTTTTACGTTGACTTTTGGATTGGATCTCTCATCAGTATACTTCTTGAGTGCCATGAGTCTATCCGACAGTTGTGCTCTTTCTTTACGAAGAATTTCCATATCTTGAAAAGAGCCGGCTTGCTTGGTTTGTTCGCTGTTCTTCTCAAGATCTTTCAAAAGGCAGGAAAATTCAGCCAGAGTTCGGTAATCAATACCCGCTCGAAGTATTGTTTTGATTGATGAAGCAGAACCGGCTTTTTTTGTTTCTATCCCTCCTAAGGCAGTACAACTTCCCCCGGCAATAGCTCCTTTGTTAACAATAATCCTGCCCAGGGATTGAATATGACAGTTATGAATTTCAAAATCAGCCATAACATCGCCAGCACATTCCACAGCACAATCATGCAAGAAGTTGGCTTTAATGGAGCCACCACAGGTGATGGTACCCTTCTCCTGCCCATCCATCCCGCACAACGAGACATCTCCATCGCTTTTAATGATACAGGCACCGATATTGCCGTTAACCCTCAATCCTTTAGCTGCATACACATTAAAACCATCCAATATATCTCCACGAACTTCAACGAATCCGTTGAAGATTATAGATCCGACTCTAAAATCAACATCTCCGGAGACTATGTACTCCTCTGCTATAGAGATTTCCCCAGAAATCATACATATGCGACCCGCAGCTTCAGCCAGCAGCACATTACCATTCTCACCGCAAACACGAATGTATTGTCCTATTTTTAAATTCAGCGGTTTGCCTGGTTGCGGCGGAATTACCTGGCCAAGGACATTTTTTCCAGCGGTGCCCGGCTCAGGAGAAATAATAGTCCCTATTTCCTCTCCGGGAGTAATGTTCATAAATGACTGCACATTATGAAAGTCGATGTCTGCGGTTTCATCAATATCATGCACAACGACTATCGACGGGCTGACCTTATATGACAGCCACCCATCCTGGCCAGCAATCGGCGGCGTGCCAACTGCAACCGTGACCATGCTCAAAGTCTTACCAGCCGCTGCCATAACCGCAAAAGCATCAATCACCTCTTGAAGAATACCTTCCCTTACGCTGGACAGGGCCAGATAATTCATCAAATCGTCGCGGGTCATCATGCTGCCCTGCTCCCTGGGCACATAACTGCACCGACATTCAAGATTATCTTCAGATATCCAGACGTAAAAACTGTAACCCAGCTTTTTGTATTCCTTACCCGCTGGAGAGGCATCGCACACACCAGAAACCGTTGTTTGAGCAATTACTGTGTCCATTTAAAAGTACTCCCTGCAAGAGTTGGAAACCATGTAAAGGATTTTCGGCATATTAACATGACCAACATAAGGATTAAAAAAGAAAAAATCTATTCTCTTTGATGAACAGATCAGTACTTCTGCACAGGGCCTGCAGCATGGATTGAATTGATTGAAAGAGATCCTTATCATTGAGTATTTTGACGGCACAGAGGTGCAATGTTTAAGACCAGCATATGAGTTGACCTAATGTAGATATTGAGGTAGTTTATCCAATTATTCTATCTGGAGAAACAGATATGCAACGTCCATCATGGGACCAGTATTTCATGGATATAACACACCTGGTAGCCACCCGCTCCTCATGCCTTCGCAGGCAGGTTGGTGCTGTGCTTGTCAAGGAGCGTAATATCCTCGCGACCGGTTATAACGGTGTCCCTTCCGGAATCACCCACTGTAACAGCACCGGATGTCTGCGTGAACGTCTCAATGTTCCTTCCGGTGAACGACACGAACTCTGCAGGGGATTGCACGCTGAACAGAATGCAATCATTCAGGCAGCCAAACATGGCACGAATATAAATGGCGCAACCCTCTATTGCACTACCATGCCGTGCATAATCTGCTCAAAAATGATCATCAACGCCGGAATAACCAAAGTAGTGTACGGCGAAGGATACGCCGATGAGCTGGCCCGTGAAATGATCAACGAAGCCTCAATAGAAGTAATCCACTTCTCAGCTGATAAGAAAGGCGCAACGCCATGAAATGTCCGTTCTGCGGCAATCCAGACAGCAAAGTTGTGGACTCTCGCCCCGACAAAGGGGGCACAGCAATTCGTCGACGGCGGGAATGCGAACAGTGCGCAAAACGCTTTACTACACATGAACGCATAGAAGAAATGTTGCCACAGGTCTGCAAGAAAGATGGTCGCCGCGAACCTTTTGATCGCATGAAGATCATTGCCGGAATAAAAAAGGCTTGCGAAAAAAGACCAATCTCGGTGGAAGAGATCGAGCGGATGGTTGATCGACTTGAAACAAGATTGCAGGAATCAACAGAAAAAGAGATTTCCACCACACTTATTGGTGAGTGGCTCATGAAAGAACTGCACAACATGGATGAAGTCGCCTATGTTAGGTTCGCATCGGTCTATCGTTCTTTCAGAGACATCAATGAGTTCATGCAGGAGTTACAGGATTTGTTGAAAAAATAGAGAGCCCGCCTGTTTTTATTTTCATAGGAAAAGAAGAATGTCCATACCAGATTTAAAGCATATGAAGCGTGCCCTTTCCCTCGCCCGCAAAGGAATGGGGAAAACATCTCCCAATCCTGCAGTGGGATGTGTGATCGTCAAGGATGGGGTTGTCATCGGTGAGGGATGGCATAAAAAAGCCGGTGGCCCCCACGCAGAAATATTTGCCCTTGAAATGGCCGGCACAGCAGCACGAAATGCAGATGTGTATGTAACATTAGAACCTTGCTGCCACAGCGGCAAAACGCCTCCGTGCAGTGAGGCCCTCATAGCTGCCGGAGTCAAGCGAGTCTTCGCCGCAATGGCGGATCCAAATTCCAAGGTAAATGGCAATGGGTTTCGAGCTCTTGAAAAAGCTGGAATTATCACTGAATGCGGTTTGATGGAAGATGAAGCTCGTGCTCTCAATTTGGCATTCATCAAGCATGTCACAACTGGTTTACCTTATGTAATTTACAAATGTGCCATGACACTGGATGGCAAAATCGCCACTTTCACCGGAGAATCCCGCTGGATATCGGGAGCAGAATCACGCCGGTTTGTCCACCGCCTGCGCTCCCGCTGTGATGGTGTCATGGTAGGTGTTGACACCATTATTGCCGATGACCCCCAATTAACTGTTCGACACGTCAGAGGTAAAAATCCGTGGCGCATAATAGTTGACAGCACGCTGCGTACTCCGGAAAGCGTTAATGTGTTGAGCGAGTCACTTGCACAAAAAACCATTATTGCCACCACAGAACAGAATCCTCGGGTCCACCTCCGCTATCTCCAGCGAGGCGTTTCCATCCTGGTTTGTAGAGAGAGGAACGGTAAAGTGGATATGGAAGACATGTTAAAGCAGCTGGGAGAAAGGAATATTCAGTCAATCCTGCTGGAAGGTGGCAGTCGAGTGGCAGGTGAAGCCTTGAAACAGGGGTTGATAGACGAGTGTATCTTCTTTTATGCACCCAAGGTGATTGGCAGCGACGGATTCTCACCACTGGCCATTACGGGAATCAGCAGCATGGATAAGGCATTGATTTTTACCGACGTCTCCGTACAGAAAGCAGGACCCGACATTATAATCACAGCACGGCCGGAGCAGCCATGTTTACAGGCCTGATCGAAGACATCGGCAGGATATCTGCCTTCGAGCGACGTGCTGGCGCAGGCATTTTACGGGTTGAAACCACCCTCCCCCTTGCAGAAATCGCGCTTGGGGATTCAGTTGCAGTTAATGGTGCCTGCTTGACCGTGACGGGCAAAACCAGTTCCATTCTCACGTTCGATGTTTCACCAGAATCTCTCGCCGGAACTACCCTTGGCACTCTTGGAAGTGGAAGCCGGGTAAATCTGGAACGAGCTTTACGATTGGGAGACCGCATGGGGGGCCACATTGTTACCGGTCATATTGATTGCATTGGCCAACTTTCCCGACTGCAGACGGTTTCCGGCAACAGGATTCTCGAATTTAGCCTGCCCGCTTCATCATTACGTTATCTGGTGACGAAAGGATCCGTCGCTATTGACGGAATCAGTCTGACCGTCAACACTGTTTCCACCGAGAGTTTCTCCGTCAACATCATTCCGCATACCTTTTCATGCACTACCCTTGCAACTGTCACAACTGGCCAGTCGGTAAACATTGAAACTGATATAATCGGAAAATACGTAGAGCAATTAGTGCAACCTTGGAAGTCAGGTGGTGGACTTAGCATCCAGACACTAGCCGAAAACGGATTTTTATAGCATCACAAGTCAAAGTTAAAACGGAAAGGAAGATCATGTCGGTAGCAAGCATAGAAGAAGCGATTGAGGATATTCGCCAAGGTAAAATGATCATTCTCGTGGACGATGAGGACCGAGAAAACGAGGGTGACCTGACCATGGCCGCCGATGCTGCAACCCCTGAAGCGATTAACTTCATGGCCCGATACGGTCGTGGACTAATCTGCCTGACTTTGACTCCCGAGAAATGCGATCAACTCGTGTTAAGACCGATGGTAAGGGACAACACCTCCCCTTTTGAGACTGCCTTTACCGTTTCCATCGAAGCCAAGCACGGTGTCACTACAGGCATTTCCGCCGCCGATCGTTCTCACACCATACTTACTGCTGTTGCAGACGATGCGGGCCCCCAGGATCTTGTAAGTCCGGGACACATTTTCCCATTACGCGCCAAAACAGGTGGTGTTCTGGTTAGGACAGGACAAACGGAGGGTTCTGTAGATCTTGCGCGCTTGGCGGGACGTAAACCAGCAGGTGTGATCTGTGAGATTATGAACGATGACGGCACCATGTCACGCATGCCGGAACTCAAAGTTTTTGCACAGGAGCATGGCATCAAGATCTGCACAATTGCTGATCTTGTTGCCTACCGTCTTAAAAATGAACGATTGGTGCGCGTAGTAGCAGATGCCCACCTCCCTTCACGTTATGGCGGTGACTGGCGGGCCATTGCCTTTGAAAATGATGTCGACAAACAGGATCATTTAGCACTGATAAAAGGGGATATCAGCGGAGACGAACCGGTTCTAGTACGGGTTCATTCCGAGTGTCTGACAGGAGACGTCCTTGGCAGCCAGCGCTGCGACTGCGGCGAGCAGCTGCATCGTGCCATGGCTATGATTGATCGGGAGGGTCGGGGAGTTATTCTCTATATGCGCCAGGAAGGGCGCGGTATTGGCTTGATCAATAAGCTAAAGGCATATGAGCTACAGGACAAGGGGCGGGATACGGTGGAAGCGAATCTGGAGCTTGGATTCAAAGCAGATCTTCGCGACTATGGTATTGGCGCTCAAATTCTCAGTTCTCTCGGGGTTCGAAAAATGCGCCTCCTTACTAACAATCCCAAAAAGCTGATAGGCCTTCAGGGATACGGCATTGATGTAGTTGAGCGTGTTGCCATTGAAGCGATAGCCACTCAAAGCAACAAGGGGTATCTGAAAACAAAACGGGACAAGCTGGGGCACATGTTGGAGAACCTATAAATGAAGATACTGATGCATACCTGTTGCGGGCCATGCAGCATTTATCCGTTGCATGTTTTGCGCACTTCAGGGCACGACGTTACTGGTTTCTTCTACAACCACAATATTCACCCGGCGCAGGAGTACCTACGTCGCCTCGAAGCTGTTAAACAAATGGCTGAACATGAAAAACTGCACATGATCATCAAGGACGACTATGACCTGGAAGCTTTCCTGACTAGTGTGGCAGCCAAACCGTCCGAACGGTGCAGCTATTGTTATTCTTCCCGACTGCGCATGGCAGCGGCAGCTGCAGTTGAACATGGTTTCGAAGCCTTTACCAGCTCACTGCTTTACAGCAGATATCAGCGCCACGATGAAATAAGAAGACTTGGAGAGCAGATAGCACAGGAATATGGAATTGTGTTTTTCTACCAGGATTTCCGTCCAGGCTGGCAGGAGGGGATCAGACTGTCCAAGGAAATACAGCTCTACCGGCAGCAGTATTGCGGTTGTGTTTACAGCGAAAAGGAACGATATTATTCCACTCCCAAGGCACCTAAATTATGAATGGCCTTGGACGCTCTCTTGTCACCATTGGCGTGGTGCTTGTAGTAGTTGGCCTCATTATTTCCCTGGGACCACGTATTCCCTGGATAGGCAAGCTGCCGGGAGATATTTACATTAAAAAAGAAAATTTCAGTTTCTATTTTCCCATTGGCACTTGCATTCTGATTTCACTGCTGCTTTCGTTTGTATTATGGTTGTTACGCCGATAAACATAAAAATATTACAAAAAAAGCCCGTCTAATAGACGGGCTTTTTTTGTAATGCGTGCATCACAACGCCTTATTAGGCATGGATTGCAGACACGGGACAGGTATCCACGCAGGCGCCGCAGTCAATACAGGTATCAGCGTCAATTACACGCTTGCTACCCTGTTCGCTGATAGCGTTTACCGGACATGAATCTTCACATGCCGCGCAGTTTGTGCATTCGTCAGTAATGGAATGGGACACGGTTTCACCTCCTTCTAAAATTGGTTTTCACAAGGAAAACTCTTTTTTTATTTATCACACCTGATTTTCAAAGTCCATACAAGAATAAGACAAGCAGCAAGCCGTTTTACAAAATGTATTGAATTAAGGTATACTCTATTGTATAAAACAAAAAATAGTTTTATTTCAGCCGGTTGTTTTAGTTTAGGTGATGATTTTTTATTGAAATTGTAAATAAATCTCTGTTTATTTTACAGGAGGCCCCATGATTATAATGGCATTGAACTGTGGTAGTTCATCAGTCAAGTATCAGCTTTTCGATTGGGAAAAAAAGGTGGTTGTGGCTAAAGGTATGGTTGAAAGGGTCATTATTGGTGATTCTTTTATAATGCATGAAGTACCCGGGCATGAGACCTATCACCATGAACATGATTGTCCTAATCACCAGGCTGCCATAGATCTGTTAATCAGGACCGTTACTGATCCTGGACATGGTGTCATCAAAAGCGTTGATGAAATTTCGGCTGTGGGCCACAGGGTTGTGCACGGAGGAGAAAAGTTTACCTGCTCCGTCCTTATCAATGACAATGTTCTTGACGCTGTGAAAGAGGTTCAGCACCTTGCGCCGTTACACAACCCGCCCAATATTGAAGGCATTGAGGCTGCACAGGCGCTCATGCCGCATGTACCGCACATTGCAATCTTCGATACCGCCTTTCATCAAACCATGCCTGAACATGCTTACATCTATCCTCTCCCTTATGAGTGGTACGAAAAACATCAGGTGCGTCGTTATGGTTTTCATGGCACCTCACACCTCTACGTATCCAAACGAGCAGCTGTCCTGTTGGGCAAAAAAGCTACAGATTGCAATATAGTCACTATGCATATAGGTAATGGGGTCTCCCATTGCGCCATCAAAAACGGGAAATCAGTCGATACAACCATGGGATTGACCCCTCTTGAGGGTGCTGTAATGGGAACCCGTTGTGGCGATATAGATCCAGCTATCCCTGCCTTTATGATGCAGAAGGAAAATCTTTCGGCAAAAGAAATAGACAGCATCCTTAACAAAAAGAGTGGTGTTATCGGTATTACAGGTCGGTTTACAGACCGGCGTGATGTTATTGAAAATGCGTTATCGGGCGATAAACGCTGCCAATTATCACTAGAGATAGAAGCATACAGGTTGAAGAAATATATTGGTTCTTATATGGCTGCTGTCGGCAAACTGGACGCTGTGGTATTTACTGCCGGCGTGGGCGAAATGGGCGCGGCAATCAGGGAAAAAGCTATCGAAGGCTTAGAGCATATCGGTATCAAGCTTGATCGCGAGCGCAATAAAGGAGCCATGACTCGTAAACGGGAAACCTTAATCACTACCGATGATTCACCGGTCAAAGTGTATGTGATTCCTACAGATGAAGAACTTGTTTTTACTGAAGATGTGGTTGCCATATTAAATGGCACATACACCGATCACATGCATTTCGAATATTCTTTTGCCCGTCCTGATTTCGTAAGAAAGTAAGTTTTTTACATCTGCTAACAGAAAAGCCGGCAAAAGCCGGCTTTTCTGTTTTGGTAATGTCACAGCCACCTAAGCTTTTAGTTCTTCTTTCAAACCTTCAATGACAGCTTTAACTTCTGCAATCATTTCCGCTGCCTGCGAAGATTTTTCATATTTAAGATACTTCTCGTAATATTTCACCGCATCCTGAAGATGCTCCTGGTCCATACAGATACTGCCAAGTGTAAGATAGGCCATACTGAAAGTTGGATCTAACCTGACCGCCTCACTGCATTCGTCCTCAGCCTCTTCCAGTTCATCCATATCATAGTACAACTCACCAAGATTAAAATGTGCAGCCGGATCATCTGGATCTATCTCTACCCCTTTACGGAAGGCCCCAACCGCACCCTCAACATCACCTTTCGAATATAGAGCGTCCCCAAGGGCATTCCATGCGAATACATTCTCTGCATCAAGTTCCAACGCCTGCCTAAATGACCTGATTGCCTCATCACTTCGTTCAAGATTGCCGTAAACAAGCCCGATGCTGACTAGTGCATCTCCATCCTCAGGATCAAGCTCATGTGCGCGGCTATAGCTGAAAATGGCCTCATTGTGCTTACCTGCCTCGAACAATAGATCTCCCATGGTTGTATATGCGTCAACATCTTCAGGGGCGATTTTCAAGCCATCTTTATAGCGCGCAATGGCTTCATCAAGCCGATTATCATCTGCCAACGCATCTCCCAGACAAAAACAGGCCTCGGCATCGTCGCGATGCTCTTCCCAATACTTTTCCAAAACAACTATCGCTTCTCTCACCTTACCTGCCTCCAGCAATTCGTTCCCTTTAACCAGCATTGCATCAAGCACTTTATCTACCATATTAACCCCCCACGCCTTTGTACAGGAAAGATATCAGACACAGCTTGGCTTTTCCAGCGATATCCCCCAAAACCTTTTACATCTTAAAAAATGTACACTATACTTTTCAAAAATTAAAATCGGGATCGTAAATGAAAGCGAATTACCATTCCATGGGTCTACGCACACTAGAAGATATCAGTTCAATCATCCTTCACTCCCATGATCTTCAAGAGACGTTGGATAATATTGTCACGATTGTAGCAAAGAGAATGAGAACAGATGTCTGTTCCATTTACCTTTTGGAAAAGGATGGAGAGACGCTGATTCTTAAGGCCACAAAAGGTCTTTCAAAAGCATCGATCAATCGCACCTCCATGAAGGTTCATGAAGGCCTTTCGGGACTGGTAGTAGAAAGCCGCGGTATGGTAATGACTGACAATGCACCTGCCCATCCGCGCTACAAATACTTCAAAGAGACACGCGAAGAAAAATTTCTTTCCTTTCTTGGCCTGCCACTGTTGGAACGCAAAAATCCTATCGGAGTCATTGTCATCCAGACCCGTGATCCGCGGCGCTTCAATGATGCTGAAATTAGCACCTTGCGTACCATCACCTTCCAGATAAGCAGCATTGTTCACAGCGCACGTCTGCTGGATTCTATTCAGAACAAGGAACAGGAGCGCGCCTGGTTTGAGCAGGAACTGGCCAAGGTTAAAAATGGCTCTTCTCATCATGACCTTTCAACCAACAGAACAAGCAATTCCACTGCTGGTATCCGTACATTGTCAGGCACATCGGTATCAACAGGTTTTTGCCGGGGCAAAGTCTACATTCTCGATCGTTTCAGCGATAAGGTCATTAAAGTGGCCAGAGTTGGAACGAAAGCTGAAGAGCAACGTAAATTCACCCTGGCATTGGAAAAGGCTAAAATCCAGACTTTATACATGGAAAAGCGCGTTGGAGAAACGCTTTCTGAAGATGATGCCGCCATTTTCCATACCCACCTGATGATCCTTGAAGACAGAAGCTTTATAACCAAAATTTCTGATCTTATTGAGCAGGGAGTTGGAGCAACCCGAGCTGTCCATGATGTTGTTCACCACTATGTTCAAGCTTTTGGAGCAATGGAAGATCCCTACCTGCGGGAGCGTTCGGCTGACATGGAGGATATCGGTCGCCGCATCATTGATGTACTTGAAGGGAATGACAATGCTCCTCTCAAACTCAGAGAACATCGCATCATTGTGGCTGAAGAAATTTTCCCTTCAGATTTGGCATTGCTTGATCACGATAAAATCCTGGCTATTGTTACTGAGAAAGGCAACATCTACTGCCATGCGGCGATTATGGCAAAGTCCCTTGGCATTCCAGCTGTGCTGGGGGTTAAAGGACTTATTGCCGCGGCCAATGTCAGAGACGAGATGATTGTTGACGGCAGTTCCGGTTACGTGTACCTCAACCCTGACGAAGTAGTAAGACAAGAGTATGAAAGATTGGAGCGGGATCATGCAGTCCGTCTGAAAGAGATGGAAGGGCTCCGTGATCTGCCGGCAGTCACCAGCGACGGGAGCAGAATAACGTTGAATGCCAACATCGGCCTTCTATCGGATATTCGGGTAGCCAATCTCCACGGTGCGGAGGGTGTAGGACTATACCGTACCGAATTTCCTTATATGACAAGGACCGCCTTTCCAAATCGAAATGAGCAGGCTGCCCTATACCGCAAAGTTCTGGAAGGTTTTCCCAATCAGACAGTTAATATACGGACACTTGACATCGGTGGTGACAAAGGTCTGCCATATTTCCCGTTTCCCCACGAAGACAATCCCTTTCTAGGGTGGCGCTCCATCCGCTTCTCTCTGGAGCGGGAGGATATTTTTCGTGAACAGCTAGCAGGCATTCTGCTTGCCTCTCCGGCTGGACATCCCACAATCATGTTTCCGCTGATTTCTTCAGTGGATGAAATCAGGCAAATTCGATTCATTCTGGCGGAAGTCAGCAAAGAGTTGCATCAAAGTGGACATGATACACTTCAGAATGTTCCACTCGGCATCATGATTGAAATTCCTGCAGCCGTCCAGATTGTGGATTTCCTTCTGGAGGAGGTAGACTATGTCAGCATCGGCACCAATGACCTGATCCAGTACACCTTGGCGGCCGACCGAAATAACCAAAGAGTTAAGCAATATTACGATCCGCACCACCCGGCGGTGCTACACTCGATCAAAAGGGTTGCCGACGCCGCCGCCCAGGCCGGAAAAAAAGTTTCTATCTGTGGTGAGATGGCAGCTGATCCCCTCAACGCATTGCTGCTGCTTGGAATGGGCATCAGGGAGTTCAGCCTTTCAGCGCCAAGCATTCCCCTGGTAAAACAGGCGATCCGCGCCAATCCTCTGGAGGAATGTCAGCGGCTTGCCGAAGCAGTTCTTATTTGCCGCAGCAGCTATGATGTAAGACAGGTACTTTTAGAAGCACGCTCTACTCTGCAGCTTTCTTAAAATCCCTGGTGCCGACACTATTTTTTGCGGTAGCTGAGCCGATAAATGGCACCTGATTTGTCGTCTGATATCAACAAACTACCGTCAGGCATTACCTGCAGATCCACTGGACGTCCCCAAGCTGTTCCCTTCTGAAGCCATCCCTCGGCGAATACCTCATATGACTCAGCCCGTCCCCCCTTGAGCCTGACCAGGGTCAATCGATAACCGAGTGGCTCACTCCTGTTCCAGGAACCATGTTCAGCTATAAAAATCTGATCTTGGTACTGTTTCGGAAACATTTTTCCCGTATAGAAGCGCATCCCCAACGATGCAACGTGGGGACCCAGCTCCATTTCCGGAAGAGTAAATTCCTCAGCTTTGTGTCCCATTCCAAATTCCGGGTCAGGTATGTTGCGGCCATGCCAGTACGGAAATCCGAAATGAAGACCAGGGCCGGATGCGCGATTCAGTTCATCGGGGGGCTTGTTATCCCCAAGGCGGTCACGTCCATTGTCTGTGAACCAGAGTTCACCAGTCTGGGGATGCCAATCAAACCCAACGCTGTTACGTATGCCCTTGGCAAATACCTGCAGTTCTTTTCCATCCGGATTCATGCGCATAATAGAGGCATATCGCTGATCCTGTTTCTCACAGATATTACACGGGGCACCAACAGGCACGTAGAGTTTGCCGTCCGGTCCGAACCTGATGAATTTCCAGCCATGATTTGTTTCGGATGGAAAGGTATCATTGACTACAACAGGTTGAGGTGGATTCTCCAGATGACTTTCAATGTTGTCGAAGCGCAGCACTCTGCTGTTCTCAGCCACATAAAGTGAGCCATTACGAAAAGCAACACCATTTGGCATGTTCAACCCGCTGGCAATGGTAGTCACTCTCGAACTCTTTTTACCAGTTTGCCCTGCTGCAATGGCATAAACCTTTCCTTGGTCCCTGGTGCCTATAAATAAAGTGCCCTTTTGTCCAAGAGCCATGGAACGGGCTCCAGGAACGTCCCGTGAGAAAACTTCGATGGAAAAACCGGGAGGAAGTTTGATGGAGGAAAGATAAATGTTTGCAGCGAGGCAAGGGGAACCAAAGCAGAACGGGATAGAAACACAAAAAAACAGACACTTGAGATGATTCACCGTTAAATTAAAATGCGAACCAACCATAAACACCCCTGCTTGATCGTAATTTATTTAACAAGTTGGTATTTAGTATGTATCAGGGCTGATGTTTTGCAAGGAAGGCAGCTAGCAAGAAGTTATTGGAGTTCATTTTCCATGACGCCACTCAAAGTTGGCCGCTTTACATGTCGAAAGCATTTGACGAAAACGACTCAACCCATCATCAGTTATGTTGGTACCGCTGCAAGTGAGCCATTTCAATCCCTTCATTTCGGCAAGGTTGAACAACGCAGCATCACCAATGGCTGTATGGTAGACGTAAAGGCGGCGCAGGCCATGCAACCCCAGCAGCTGACGTATTCCGTTGTCGCTGATTAAGGTATTGGAGAGGTAGAGTTCTCGCAAGCCAGTGAGCTTTTGCAAATGCACCAGAGCAGTATCGTCCACACCATGCAGGAATAAAGCCTGGAGATCCTCTGGTAGCAAAGCGTCAAGAAAACCGAGTTTCATTGCCATGTCACCCTTGACATCCAGTCGGATTGCTTTATCCAGAAAAACTTCCCGCACCCCTCGGGCGGTGCCCAGACGTTTCCAGTCCCGAAAATCGACTGAGTCACTGCTACGCTCATAAAGAACGCCGCATGCCTCTGAGGGAAAGCGTATCAGCCGCGTTTCAGGAGTATTTCCATGCAGATTTCCTGCATGATCTCCCTGCAGCACTGCCAATCGCCTGCGAGTTCTAGAAATATCCAAATCAACTCTAGCAGCCATTTCAGCCATCAAATCAATCCCATCGACCATGGCCTCATCAACGCGTACCTTAAAATGGAAAATATCTGTTTCCTTCAGCTCCTCGACCTGCTGAGCAAAAGCATGAATATCCTGCTCAGCCCGAGCAATCAAACGAATAATCCGTACCAACTCCATGGCAACATCAACTCCTGAAACAAGCTCAGGCCCTTGTTCCCAATCACACAGGATACCCTCCAGCACCCTACGATCTCCATTCTCATAGGCATGGTTCGCCATTGCCATAAGCTCTTGCCTTCTGAAACGTTCATCTTCATCTGCGGAAAGGTCAGGATGGATTGTTTTAGCCACTTCTCGGTAAAGCTTTTTAAGGTTCATCTGGGGAGTGTTCTGAGTGCTGTCCAGATCGTCGTCCAAAAGATCGGTGCGATGGCTAAACTGAGCGAAGGTTTCCTCATATACCGACGAAGCATTACCATCAACTGGATCTTCAATTCCAAGCAGTCCCTTCAGCTGCCATTCCAGCTCCTCCAGCTCATGAATTTTCACGCCAAGAACCTGCTCATAAACCTGTTCAAACTGACGTATGTCGGACTTGAGCTCAACAAAGATCCGCTCCGACTCGGCCACTTGCCTTTGTACCAGGGTAAGTTGGTCCCGTTTGCGCCCTAATTCAATCTCTTCAGGTGTTTTAAGACGATTCCGGTAGGGACTCATTCCAGCCCCACATTCATGTTCAATTCATTCGCTTCCCGAGCTAGCGAAACGGTAATTTTTCTTTTTTTGGAAATGGAGAGCCGGTAGAGTGCTTCGAATGACTCAATTAAATCACCAACTTCCCTACTGGTAGTCATGAGGACATAATCAACCACATCATCGGGAACCCTGACCTGACGGTCATCAGCTATTTTCTTAAGAATCATGCGGCGGGAGGTATCATCAGAAGCATCAACTCGGGCAATCAGACCCCACAGCAGACGCGAAACAAGATGATCATCAAGCAGGGGCAATTCACGGGGATGATGTAGTCCGGCCAGCGCCAGTATACGACCGGAGGAATAGAAATCATTGAATAACTGCCATAAACCCGCGCGCAGAGCTGGATCATCACGAAGAAGATGCAAATCATCCACCATCAGTGCTGCAACATCCAGGGGTTGCTTGAAAAAATCATCAACTGTCAACACATCGGAACATGACAGTATGGGTACAGGACCAGATCCGGCTGCAACCAATGCCTGGCCGATAGCTTTCAGCAAATGGCTTTTTCCGGAACCGGAAGGACCGTAAAGATAGAGCAGGTTGTCAGCATCACCCGGATCAGCGACGCGGCGGGCAAACTGAAGTGCAGCAGCACTACCGTCACAGACAATAAAGCTATCAAAAGTGCAGATGGATGTTTTGGGGAAATCGAGAATCTGCTGCATGATCAAAACAGGTTGGCCTGAGCACCTTGGGGTGCAATGCGTCCAAAGTGCTGATAGGCGGCGAGAGTGGCTACTCTGCCGCGAGGTGTGCGATTTAAAAATCCGTTCTGTATCAGATAAGGCTCGTAGACATCCTCAATGGTATCGCTCTCCTCGCTGATTGCAGCAGCGATAGTATCGAGTCCAACCGGCCCGCCACCGAATTTATCAATAATGGTCAGAAGAATCCTGCAATCCATGTGGTCGAAACCCATCTCGTCAATTTCCAGTAGTTTAAGAGTATTCTGCACGACACTGCGAGTAATGACGCCTTCTGCTCTCACCTGGGCAAAGTCACGTACCCTGCGCAAAAGACGGTTTGCAATTCGTGGGGTACCGCGACTGCGGCGGGCAAGTTCTTCGGCACCCTGTGGTTCGATTCCTATCCCAAGAATACGGGAAGAACGTGTGATAATGGTGGCCAGTTCCTCGCAGGTATAAAATTCAAGCCGGGAGATAACCCCGAAGCGGTCTCGAAGGGGCGAAGAAAGAAGACCGGCCCGGGTAGTGGCTCCCACAAGAGTAAAATGGGGCAGGTCGAGCTTGATGGAACGGGCACTGGGGCCCTGACCGATGATGATATCGAGCTGAAAATCCTCCATCGCAGGATAAAGAATTTCTTCCACAACATGGGAGAGGCGATGGATCTCATCAATGAAAAGAACATCATGTGGTTCCAGATTGGTAAGAATGGCTGCCAGATCACCAGGACGCTCTATAACCGGACCAGAGGTTGACTTGATGCTGACTCCCATCTCACAGGCAATGATATTGGCAAGTGTCGTTTTGCCAAGACCAGGGGGACCATACAGGAGGACATGGTCGAGTGATTCTCCCCTCCCCTTGGCTGCATCAATGAACAATCCCAGGTTACCTTTGATTTTCTCCTGGCCGATGTACTCCTCCAGAGCGCGGGGACGGAGGGTAGCATCATAGGTAAAATCATCTTCATTTTTGTGGGGGTTGATGGCGCGGGACTGCATTGATTCTCCGTTTGCTGGCTAAATGCTGGTGGAGAACTATGACTTAATTTGGTCTGATTGTCAAAGGAGGAGTGGCATTCGCGACGGTCATCAGGCAGGACGTAACATAAACGTTAAAGGGCCGGTGAATAACAATTCACCGGCCCTTTTATTCATAGCTGCACGTTCAGTGCATTACTTTTTTTTGGTTGCCTTTTTGGCATGTGGTGCTGCTGTTGCTGCAGTCCCCTTCTGGGCAGCATCCCAGTGGTTCAGATTGTGAGCGATGTTGTGGCAATCGCCGCACTTGGCAAACTTGGCAAGCATTCCGGCCGGATGCGGAGTGCCGTGGCAGCTCTGGCAGGTCGGTACCATCTTGTGTTTTTCCTTATGACAGGTTACGCAGGCAACGGCCTTGTGTTTGGCGTCGCTGGCAGCAAGCAGGTCATAGGCTTTCTTGTGGCAAGAAGCACACATTTTGTTTGAAGTATCGGAAGCGTAGGTAACTGCTGTAGGCATATGAGCCTGGTGACAGCGCTTGCAGTCAGCGGCACCCATGTCGGCACTGTGAGGCTTATGGCACTGGGTACACTGCGGAATCTTGCCGTGAACATTGTGGCAGAAGCTGCAGGCCAGCTTGGTGTGTTTACTCGGGACCTGTTTCAGTTTGACGATCTGCGGAGTATGGCAGGTAAGGCATTCGTCAGTAATGTTGTTGGCAAGCTTGATAATCTTGGGTGTGTGAGGATTGTTGTGGCAACGCAGACAGTTAGGCAGTTTTTAGTGAGGCTTGTCGCTGTGGCACATGCTGCACTGGGGAATGACATTTTTCTTTACTGCGGGGGGATGGCCAACATGGCAATCTTGGCATGTAACATTGGTCTTATGTGCTCCACCGTTTGCCTCAATATCGGCAGGGGGGGCAGAGTGGCACTTGACACAATCCGCATTGCTCAAAGCAACTTTGGGCTTGGCCGGCTCAGCGCCGAAAGCTACGACAGACAACAAACATGTCATCGCAACAGACAGCAAGAGTCCTCTCAGGGGTGACAGCAATAGACGTTTCATTATTCCTCCTCTTTCAGATGTATACAGCCATAATCAAATGGCGTACCTAACGAACATTACATCAAAATTTTCCCACAAATACTGCCATCATTCCTTCCACCCGTCAAGTTAAACAGTATACAAAATACAATTCAACTTGACAAAAGCCACTGAATTAACGGACTAAATTTATCCGGTTTATTTTAAAATCTGAAAAATAGTGGGAAGGCTTGACAGAAGTCAGCTTTGTCTGGTATTCAATTCAGCACATGGGCGCTTAGCTCAGCGGGAGAGCACTGCCTTCACACGGCAGGGGTCACTGGTTCAATCCCAGTAGCGCCCACCATGAAATTGATCAGGCCAAGTCAGTACCCAACATCAGAATGCTGACAAATCCCCGCTACAAGCGATAAATTATCGCTTGTAGCGGGGATTTTGTTTATGACATCGTATTGTGGTTAATAGGATAAGACAATCGACAGATTAGCACGGGATTTATGAGCATCAATTAATTGATTCCTAGGGATAATTTTGCTCAATTGACAAGTCATTGATTTCGGTCACCACTGACAGCAGACATTCTGCTCGCGGGCCGCCTTTGTTTCATCCAAACGTGAAATCGGCATGGTCAGAGGGGCATCCAGAAGTGCCTGGGGATTATCTTCAGCAGTCTTTGCCGCCTCAATCATGACCTCGATGAATTCATCCATGGTCACTTTGCTTTCGGTTTCGGTCGGCTCAATCATGATTGCATCTTTGACTATCATTGGGAAATACACTGTTGGCGGGTGATAACCACGATCTATAAGGTACTTTGCAATATCAATGGCATGTACCCCATGTTTAAGCTGTCGTGAGGCAGAAAAAACACATTCATGCATGCAGGTCATATCGTAAGGCAGATCATAGTAAGGCTTGAGCCTTTCTTTGATATAATTCGCATTTAATACCGCCTGCTCAGACACCTGAATCAACCCCTCCCGACCAAGCATGATGATATATGCATAGGCTTTAGCCATGACACCAAAATTGCCGAAAAATCCGGCTGTCCGCCCAATGGTGCAAGGGTTGGAATTTTCAAGCATCAGCTTGCCGTCATCCTCCATCACGATTCGCGGTTGCGGTAGAAAAGGAATAAGAACCTCTTTTACTCCTACCGGCCCGGCACCTGGTCCCCCTCCGCCATGAGGGGTACCAAAAGTTTTGTGAAGATTGACATGCACCACGTCAAAACCAACATCACCCGGCTTTACCTTGCCCATGATGGCATTCAGGTTGGCACCATCGTAATACATAAGGGCATCGTGGGAATGTGCAATATCACTGATTTCTTTGATGTGAGGATTAAATAAGCCCAGAGTATTTGGGCATGTCATCATGACCGCAGCCACCTCATCATTCATGGCTTTCTTGAATAACTCAAGGTCCATGTCCCCATAGGGCGCTGTAGGAACAGTAATAATCTCATAGCCGGCAATTGCCGCCGAGGCCGGATTTGTCCCATGGGATGAGTCCGGTACAACCACATATTTCTTTTTGGATTTATTGCCTTTGGCAGCGTGATATGCTGCGATCAGAAGAATGCCGGTCATTTCTCCGTGGGCACCGGCCAAAGGCTGTGTGGTGACCTCATCCATACCGGTAATATCCGACAGCATCTGCCCCAGGTCATAGAGCATCCCCAAAGTGCCTTGACAGAATTCTTCACCTCCCGGAAGAAGCGCTGTCATTGGATGAAACGGTGCAAACAGGGCCGCAGAATTTTCCAGCACCTTGGCGTTGTACTTCATGGTGCAGGAACCGAGTGGGTAGAAGTTGGTATCTACCGAGAAATTGCGGCGGGACAGATTAGTAAAGTGACGAACCAGGTCGAGTTCAGAAAGTTCTGCCAGGCCGGCAGCCTCCTGGCGGAGCAGGGCTTGGGGTAATGCGCTGGCAGCTGGAACATCTGATGTCGGCAGTTTGATTCCGCGGCGCCCGGGAATGGATTTCTCATAAATCAGCTGCATAGCGCGACCTCCAGTTCCTTTACAAGCAAATCGATTTCCTTCTTGGTACGCTTTTCAGTTACTGTCACAACCAGAGCATTTTCAGAATCAGCAAAATAGCTGCTCAATGGTACACCGGCAACTATGCCCTTTTTCATCAAGGCACCAACGACCGCTTCGGCCGGTTTTGGCAGAAACAGGGTGAACTCGTTGAAAGTAGGGGCTGTCTGCAGCACGCTCACTCCTGCAATTCCGGCAAGCCGAGCCTTGGCATATTCGGCCTTGTCCCTGTTGAGTCGAGCCATTTCCACCAGACCTTCCTTTCCAACAGATGAAAGAAAAATCAGTCCTCTAAGAGCGCACAACCCCTGATTGCTGCAGATATTGGATGTGGCCTTATGCCGTTTGATATGCTGTTCACGGGCCTGCAGGGTCAGTACATAGCCCCGCCTGCCCTTTTTGTCGACAGTCTCACCAATAATGCGACCGGGCATATTTCGTATGGATGCCTTTTTGGCAGCAATAAAGCCAAAGGATGGACCACCAAAAGAGAGGGGGTTACCCAGACACTGCCCATCGCCGACAGCTATGTCTATGCCCATTTCACCTGGAGTTTTAAGCAAACCGAGGGATATGGGATACACTGAAGCTACAACAAGGGCGCCAACAGATTGAATCTGACCAACAATGGAAGAAAAATCCTCTATGCTGCCAAAAAAATTGGGGTTCTGCACTACTACGGCTGCGACTTCATCATTGAGCAATAACTTCAATGCCTCCTGGTGCAAGACACCATCAAGCGGTGGAACCTCGATAATTTCAACATCAAGATTATAAAGATAGGTTTTTAAAACCTGGCGAGAAAAGGGATTGACGCAACCATCCACAATGATCCTGTTCCTGCCGGTGATGCGAAGGGCCATCATGGCTGCCTCGGCACATGCCGTGGCTCCGTCATAAAGGGAAGCGTTGGCAACATCAAGCCCGGTTAACCGGCAGATTGAGGTCTGGTATTCAAAGAGCGCCTGGAGCGTTCCCTGGGAACATTCCGGTTGATAAGGCGTATAGGCCGTATAAAACTCTGCCCGCCCGGAGAGATGGTCTACCACTGCTGGTATGACGTGGTCGTAAAAACCTCCGCCGATGAAATTGACCATGTCACTGCTATTCTCGCCTGCTATGGTCTTCATTTTGTCGTAGGTTTCGAATTCCGAAAGCCCGGGTGGAATATTGAAAGTTTTGGCGCGCAATTCTGAGGGGATCGGTGCAAAAAGCTCCTCCATACTACTGATCCCGATGACTGAAAGCATTTCCTGGATTTCCTGGGGAGTATGAGGGCAATAGTTGCTGTCATTCATTGGTTACAATCTCCAGTTTATAAATTTGCTACCCACGCCGTTCAAAGAGTTTTCAAAAATTCTTCGTACTGTTCCTTGTTCATCAGGTTGCCAAGTTCAGCTTCGTCCGCAAGCTCCAGCCAAGCCATCCAACCTGCATCTTCAGCACTTTCATTAACGATCTCGGGGGCAGCATCCAGTGCTTCGTTGACCTTGGTCACCTTGCCTGAAACAGGGGAAAAGATATCACTGGCAGCCTTTACAGACTCTATGCTACCCAGCACTTCAAATTGCTTGACCGTTTTACCGATCTGCGGCAATTCTACAAAAGTGATATCCCCAAGTTCATGAGCCGCATGTTCGCTGATGCCGACTGCAGCGATTCCATCTTTGATTTTGACCCACTCGTGATCCTTTGTGAAATAGATACTCATCATACCCTCCTGTTTTTGTGTACTGTATGATTAACCCGAAGTTAAAGAACATGCCCAATAAAAATCTTCATGATCTGAGAGAACCCCCACGATAAAAGGGCAGCTCGCAGACTGTTGCCTCCATGCTGATCCTCTCTTGGCGAATGGTGAGCGGAGAACCGATCGCAGCCAGTTCTGGTTTTACGAATCCGATACCAATGCCGCATCCAAGCATGGGAGAAAACACTCCGCTGGTTACTTTTCCCGCACCTGCACCTTCGAAACATATTTCGTAATCGTGACGCGGCGAACGTCGCCCGGCAACTTTAAAAGCAACTTTGCGACGATTGGTTCCCTGTTCTTTCTGTCGAAGCAGTGCATCCTTGCCCACAAAAGTTTTATCGAAATTGACAAAGGCTTCAAGACCCGCATCTAACGGAGTAGTGGATTCATCAATATCACTTCCATATAAAGAATAACCCACTTCGAGCCGGAGAACATCACGTGCACCAAGCCCTGCTGGTCTGACACGCTCATCTTGCAACAAGCGATCCCACAATTCACTTACTTTTTCAGCGGAAAGGAATATTTCATAACCAAGTTCTCCGGTATATCCTGTGCGGCTGACAATCGCTTCACAACCGAGAATATTCATGGTTATGAACTTGAAATAAGGTATAGCCGCTATTTCCGGACCAAAGGCAGATACGAGAACCTCACGAGAAAGCGGCCCCTGGAGGTCCAGTTTGCCGGTACTGCATGTGATGTTTTTTAGCGACCCTGCCTTTACCCTGTTCTGTATCACCGCAAAGTCATTTTCTGCAGTAGCTGCATTGACAACAATCATGGCCTTGTCTTCTGCCAGCCGGAAAACGATCAGGTCATCAATAATGCCCGCCTTTTCGTTTAGCAAAAATCCGTAACGTGAGCGTCCCACAGGAATAGTTTTAACAGAAAAGGTGAATACGCCCTCCAGGCCATCTGCCTCGATGTCCCCCTGAAATAAGAATTCTCCCATATGGCAGATATCGAACAGGGCCGCCTTATTACGGCACCAAGAGTGTTCAGCGATGATACCTTCATACTGAATGGGCATGTCCCATCCCCCAAAAGGCGCCATAAGGGCGTGAAGGGCACGATGCTTCTCATTCAGCGGTGTTTTATGAACCTGTTCATCTTTCATTATTTTCTCCTGGCAGCTTGCTGAAGATGTTTTAGTGGCTGATATGTTTCTTTGAGTGCCGGGATTTCTTTACAGTCGACATTCCGGCAAGACTGCTTATATCTGCCAGCTGCATCTTCCATAAACCCGCTTCGTTGGTGAGCTTGAATTCACGAGTACTTGAATCGACAGGATTCGGTGTGCCTTCCAAGCCTACCTTGACATAGATCGTAGCAGTGGTGCGTTTTTCACTAAGTACCGATAAATGTTCCATTTTCTGCCAGCAACAAGCAGGCCGGATGGAGGTTTCGCGCATTCTGATGGCGAAACGCTCTCGGGACATTTTACCACGGTGAGCAAGCCGGTCAAAAAGCTGCTCATAACGCCCTTCACGCCAGAGATCAAGAGTTTCCGATACAGCCTGTTCAAAAATAACCGCATCGGTTGCAGCAGAAGGAAGAGAAGGGGAAATCAGGACCAGGAAAAACAGAAGAAAAAGGAGAAAAGGAAACCGCATGAAACCCCTCCTTAGCAAAATTAATCTGGCGCATGGTAGTGTAATTGGTTGCGCCGTGCAACTCGTAATTTGAGGAAGGGTTAATCCTATTTTAAGAAATATCGCCTATTGGTTGTTACAGAACGTGGGACGAAGCCTGCGCCCCTGTCCCACGTTTCTATATCCCTTATAATGTCTTTCCGGCAGCTTCTGCAAATAACTTTAACTTTTCCATCATACGATCAAACTTGGCAGGCTTAAGAGACTGTGGACCATCACTTGAAGCGTGCTCCGGGTCAGGATGCACTTCTACGATCAAGCCGTCTGCTCCGGCGGCAGCTGCAGCAAAACACATGGGTGCCACATAATGATGATTGCCGGTTCCGTGAGAAGGATCTATCACAACCGGCAGATGGGTTTTTTCCTTGAGCACCGGAATGGCCGACAGATCAAGTGTGTTACGGGTGGCTGTCTCGAAAGTACGAATACCCCGTTCGCAGAGAATAACCGACTGATTGCCTTCGCTCATGATGTATTCCGCGCTCATCAAAAATTCCTGAATGGTCATGGACATTCCCCTTTTGAGCAGGACAGGTCGCTTAAGCTGACCGACTTTTTTCAGAAGAGCGAAATTCTGCGAATTTCGGGCACCGATTTGCAGAATATCGGCATATTCAGCAACAAGATCTGCCGTTTCCGGGTTAATTACTTCAGTGACAACGGGAAGTCCGGTAAGATCGCGGGCCTTGGCAAGGAGCTTGAGACCATCCTCCTCCAACCCCTGAAAGGAATAGGGAGAGGTACGAGGCTTGAACGCTCCTCCCCGAAGGATATGTGCCCCCGCCTTTTTGACTGCCAGGGCCGACTCCATTATCTGTTGTTCGCTTTCCACCGAACATGGGCCAGCCATTATGATGAGTCGATCACCGCCGATGCTCACCTCATCGCTTATCCTCACCACGCTTGGCTCCTTTCTCACTTCCTTTGAAGCCAGCTTGTATGGCTGCAAAATCGGCACAACATTTTCGACTCCATGCATCGATTCAATACTCTGCAATACTGTTTTGCCCCGTTCATCACCTACAGCGCCGATAACATCACGTATTTCACCGTGTATCACGTGGGGCCGATACCCCAACTCACGAATACGCTTCAAAACCTCATCACGATCTTTCTTCGCAGCCCCTGCCTTCATTACGATAATCATACCTCTTCCCCTTTCCCACAAAAAAAGGCCGGGAAGATTCCCGGCCTGATACCTGTATCGGAAAAGATATAGGCACAAAAAAAACCGGGAAGACTTCCGTCTGCCCCGGTTTGTGGTTTGAATTGTGTTCGCTCTTCTGAACTTACACTTCTACCCGGGCAGACGGCTTAAAATAGCCGAACCAAAAGTAAAAGGAATAAGTATCAAAAAAACAAGAATTGAGCATGACAGCAACTTAATCACAGCACTCCAACGGAAGTCAAGCTAAAATTAATACACTGCCAATTCGTCGGCGACCTTAACCAGATTCGGCAAATCAGGCTTTGTGAGGATGTGATTAGCACCCAGTCCTACCCATTTTCGTTTGTTGTCCTCGGAAGCAAGTGAAGAGAAGATGACCACAGGAATGTCTTTGAGCATATCTGTCTTACGAACCAGGGAAGTAAGATGAAGGCCATCCATCTGGGGCATCTCCACATCAGTTATCAGCAGACTAAGAATGCTTCTGATGTCACTCCCTTCCTGGGTACTCTGTTCCATCTTCTTTTGAATCATCTCCCATGCCATTGAACCATCTTCCGCCTCCTCAACAATATATCCGGCTTGGCGAAGAGTATTACACATGGTGTTTCTAATAAAAAGTGAGTCATCAGCTACCAGAACGGTCTTTCGACCACGATTGTGAACTGTTGAATCAAGCAGAACAGCTTCGTCAAGAGGCTTCAGAGCACTCTCGGAACAAAGTTCGCCAACTATTTTTTCAAAGTCGAGCACCAGGATGATACGGTCATCCATTTTAACCAAACCAGTAACCTGATCACTGTGAACTGAACGTGACGGCGGCTCGACATTTTTCCAGGAAATACGATATATTCTGGACACTGAGTGCACCAGAACGCCAACCATCAAATTGTTGAATTCAAGAACTACCACCCGATCAGCCACCATTTCCCCGGTCTCCTTACCGAGTACTTTGGCAAGGTTAATGATCGTAATAACTTTATCACGCAATTTGATCATACCCTCAACACCGGGCTTGGCGTTAACCACTCTAGAGATCTGCGGCAAACGGATTATCTCTCTCACCTTGGCTACATTAACGCCATAATGGCACGGCACGACATTGCCATGCCAATCTACTTCGTCAATTCTGAACTCAACAATTTCCAACTCGTTGGTGTCACTTTCTAGAAGAATATTGCTTTGACTGATTGCCATGGTTTTCCCCCTGCTCAATTTTGTGCACGATAACATGATTCCTTTAGAACTAAAAATGCTAATATCATGTCCTTACAGTAAAATTGTATTGCTAAGTTGAAAAGTTCAAGAGCTTGCGAATAAAGAGCTTTAATGGTACTCTTGGGCTCGAAAGGTACTGAAATGATACGTTCTATCCTCAAATCTCTTTTGAAATCCGAGGCGTATCCCGAGCCAACCAACAAGGTAGAACTTGTTCAAACCCATGTCTCATGGATTTTCCTCACAGAAACTCACGCCTATAAAATCAAAAAACCTGTTGATTTTGGTTTCCTCAATTTTTCAACCATAGATCGTAGACGTTTTTACTGTAATGAAGAGGTTAAATACAACCGGCGCCTTTGTCCCGACATTTACGAGGGTGTGGTCGAATTGCGCAAAACTCCAGATGGTGCTGCTTTTTATGGAGAAGGACCGGTTTTAGATTACGCCGTAAAAATGAAGCGTCTGCCTGCTGCTCGGATGTTGGACCAGCTTGTGATTAAAAAGGAAATTACCTCGGATGAAATGAAAGAGGTTGCTCGTCTCATTGCCGAATTTCACCGCAATGCTCCCACCTCCTCCACCATAGCAGAATATGGCAGCCTGGACCGGATCATGTTCAATTGGCAGGAGAACTTTGAACAGGCCATGCCTTTTGAAAATACCACCTTGCCTGCCGTGGAACGGGAGTACATCCGGACGTGGGTAAACAACTTTGTCACCGAGAATGCGGCGCATTTAAACGAACGAGTCCAAAATGGATTCATCCGCGAATGCGATGGAGATATTCATCTAGAAAACATCTGCCTGCACAATGACAAAGTTTGTATTTTTGACTGTATAGAGTTTAACGAACGTTTTCGCTGCTGCGATACTGCCGCAGATGTTGCCTTTCTATTGATGGATCTTGATTTCCATGGGCGGCATGATCTGGCAGAAACCGTTGTTAATACTTATATGGAAATCTCCGACGACCGAGGAATTCTTCTTCTTATCGATTTTTACAAAATTTATCGTGCTTTTGTACGTGGGAAAGTTGAGAGTTTCATACTCAACGATCCTTCAATAGATCAGGTTGATCGTAAAAAGGTATTGGCAAGAGCCATTGGATATTTTCGCCTCGCACGTGGGTACATTCAGCGCCGCAAACTGCAGCAGACCTTGTTCATAACCTGCGGTCTCATGGGCAGCGGTAAAAGTACGCTTGCGGCCCAACTTTCTCTAGAACTCGGTCTTCCCCTGATAAGCTCCGATATTGTACGTAAAAAACTGGCAGGGCTTGATCCTGAAACTCCGGTGCCAGTCTCTTATGGCGAGGGTATCTACTCGCATGAAAAAAACAAGGATACCTACAAGGAGCTGATAAAATTGGCTGAAGCTGAGCTGGCTGCTGGCCGCTCCGTTATCATCGACGCCGCCTTTATTCGAAAACAGAATCGCACCCAATGTCTATCATGCGCGTCACAATACGCAGCTGCCTTTGTTATTTTACATCTTTCCTGCAACGACACCGAAAATCGTAGGAGACTTGCCGAGCGTTCCACCGAGAGCAGATCGGTTTCCGACGGTCGCTTCGAACTATTGGCCCTTCAGCAACAGGAGTTTGAACCACCGGAAGAACAAGAAGGCATGCTTATTTCTCTGCCTGCAGCCTCTCCTTCTTACCTCACCAGCATAATTTACGAAAGGATCGGCTGAAATGCGCAACCGCCTGCACCACAAGCTGCTACGCAGGTTGCAGTTACGCGAATCCTGGATCATCTTCTTCATCATGGGCATCATCATGATGAACTTTCCTTTTCTGCATATATTCAACAAAGCCAATATAGTCCTGGGATTCCCGATTTTTTTCCTCTACCTTTTCGTTGGCTGGGCCGTTTCCATCTTTGTCATCTACCTGTTTACACTGGCTATCGGCCATAATGAAGTACGTCAGCGGGAGAATCGCAAACATTGACAACTGGACTTGCCCAAGCAGCAATTATTTCCTTTCTCTACACCCTGCTGATCTTTCTGATTGCCTGGTATGCCCACAGGCGCAAGTTAAAGGGACGCAGCATCATAGGCAATCCATATATCTATACACTCTCCATTGCGGTTTACTGCACATCATGGACTTTCTACGGTAGTGTAGGCAAAGCAGCCACAACAGGTATTGACTTCGTGATGATCTACCTGGGCCCTTCGTTGACTGCCTTCTCATGGCTTTTTCTGCTACGCCGCATAATTCTCATTGCCAAAGAAAACAACATCACCTCCATTGCCGACTTTATCAGCTTGAGATATGGCAAATCACTCTGGTTGGGCGCTCTGGTCACTATGATCGCGATTTTCGGAATCATGCCGTATATCGCATTGCAGATAAAGGCGGTTTCCACCAGTTTTCATTTGATCGCTGGCTTCAAGGGAGATGAGATAAACATCTCCCACGGTATACATGATTACAAGCTGCCCATTGGGCTTCTGCTGACCCTGATCCTCTCCATTTTCAGCGTTATTTTCGGAGCCCGCAACCTGGTCTCATCGGAACGTCACGAAGGCCTGGTGGCAGCGGTGGCTTTTGAATCCCTTGTAAAACTAGTCAGCCTACTGGGCGTCGGCACATTTATCACCTACTATCTTTTCGATGGATTCAGAGATATTTTTGTTAAATTTCAGCACCTTTACCCGGTGCAGTTCAACCATCTTTTCACTTTTACCGCCAACCCCGGCAATGGAGATGTTACCCCTTCCTTCACGATGCTGTTCATGTCAATGGGCGCAATAATGCTCCTGCCACGCCAGTTTCATGTGATGGTAATCGAAAATTCCGATGAGCGTCATGTTACCACTGCCATGTGGCTGTTCCCCGTCTATCTGTTTCTGATTAATCTGTTCGTAATCCCGATCGCCCTGGGCGGAGTCTTGACCACTGGCAGCACACTTGGAGCCGATTTCTTCGTGATCAGCATCCCTATCCTCACCGGCCACAATACGATTGCCATGCTTGCTTTTCTGGGAGGACTTTCCGCTGCTGCAGGCATGGTGATGATCGAAGCAGTGGCCATTTCTACCATGCTGCTTAACCACATTTTCATGCCTGTAATTGTACGCTTCACGCCTCAAAGCTGGTTCCCTCTACTGCTCATAAACCTTAAGCGAATTGGTATTTTTCTGGTTATCTTCCTTGGATATTTTTATTACCGCATGGTTGGCGACACATACATGCTGGTCAATATGGGACTGACCTCCTTCTCTGCTGCGTGTCAATTCATGCCGGCCATGCTGGGAGGGCTCTACTGGCGTCGTGGAAATTGCACTGGGGCAATCAGCGGCATCCTGTTCGGTTTTATCACGTGGTTTTACACTCTCCTATTGCCTTCTTTGATCAAGTCCGGATGGTTCTCCAACCATCTTCTGGAAAACGGACCATTTGGTATTCAGATGCTCAAACCAACCGCTCTTTTTGGGCTTACCGGTATGGACCTTTGGAGCCATTCCCTGTTCTGGAGTATGCTGTTCAATATCAGTTCTTACCTCATCTGTTCACTTGTTCTGCAACAAAGCGAAAAAGAGCGTGAGCAGGTACGCAAATTCATTGGTGTTTTTGAACTGGAAGCACATTCATATCCACCTCAAGAAATCAAACGACTTTCAAAACCAGTGACAATTAAACAATTTACGGCCCTATTGACCAAATTTATCGGTGAGACGGATGCCAGACGAGCCATAGCTAATTATCTTGGAGAACAGAAAACAAATAGTGACGGGAATGTTTCTGAATTCGAACTTCCCAATTTGAAGAGATTTACCGAAAAAACCTTGGCTGGATCAGTTGGTGCAGCCGCAGCCGGCGCCATTGTCGACAGTTATCTCTCCGACATGGGTTCGCGGATGGAATCGGTATATGATATCTTCAGCACAGTCAGAACCTCCCTTGACCAGAGTCGGGAAGCACTTTACGTCAGATTGAAGGCATCTGAGATAATAAACCGCACTTTGGATCTTCAAATCATAATTGATGACCTGTTGAATCTGCTGTTAAAAGAATTCAAACTGGATGTGGCCCTGATTCAGCTCTGTGACGAAAATGACTCTCTTTTTGTCATGAGCTACCAAGGGAGTAACCGCCGTCCGATCAATAGCCAGCACTGGTTTCAGGAAAGCAAGCCATACTGCGATATGGTGCAGTTTGATCGGAAGGTACATTTTGTCAACGATGCCAGATTGGCCGGCGAAACAGTAGAACTCGACCGGACTATCGCTGAAGGTATAGTCTCCTTCGCACATATTCCCATTCTGCGAGAAGGTCAGCCTTCACTAGGAATAATTTCGGTCTACTCCAAAACCATAGCAGGTCTTTTTACTGAAGAATTTATCAGCCTTCTTGCCAGCTTGGCCGGACAGCTTGCTCAGGCAGTTACTATTGTGCGAGAGATTGAGGCCAAGGAAAAAGAACGCTTACAAAAAGAACAGGCTCTCCTGCATAATGCCCGCGTTCTTAGGGATATGGAGATTGCACAACAGATTCAAATGTCGCTGTTGCCGGCCGCACCGCCGGAACTTTTTGGTCTCGAAATGGCTGGGCGATGCATTTCTGCCGCCCACGTAGGAGGAGATTATTACGATTTCTTTCTGCGTGACGAACAAACACTCGATCTTTTAATTGCCGACGTGTCAGGTCACAGCGTGGGAGCCGCGCTTATCATGGCCGAAGTTCGCACGCTCTTGCGCCCCCAACTCACCACAGCCCATAGCGCCAGCGCTATCCTGCAGCTTCTCAATGGGCAGCTATACGATGATCTGACACGTGCTGAATTGTTCATCACCATGTTTTATGGCAGATACAACCCTGCTACAGGAAGGTTTTCCTATGCCAATGCAGGCCATAACCTTCCTCTCATCAGCCGTGCAGGCTCCCCCTCATGCATTCAGCTTGATGCTGAAGGACTCATTATTGGAGTCAAGCCTTCAGTAATGTTTGAGGAACGACAAATTGAGTTGATAAAGGGCGATGTCATGCTTTTGTACACCGACGGATTGACGGAAGCCGCCGGCCCGGAGGGCGAATTATTTGGTCCGCTAAGAGTCTGTGAACATCTGCAATCGGTCAGCCATCTTCCGGCGAAAGAGATTATTGACTCACTTTACGCCGCCGTCATCAACTACAGCGGCTCGTCGAGCTTCCAGGACGATATTTCTTTAGTTGTTCTTAAAATTCAGTAGAAAAAGGAAACCATCATGAATCTGAAAACTGAAACAAATGCCAAGGTAAAGGTTATTTTTGTACGTGAAGAACGATTGGATGCACATAATTCCGATGAACTTAAATCAGAGATGAACCGACTGTTCGAGGAAGGAGCCAAGGACTTGGTGATAGATCTCAAGGAAGTAAGATTTATTGACAGCTCTGGACTCGGTGTACTCGTGTCTGGTTTCAAGAATTCCTCAACCCGCCAAGGAACTCTCAAACTTTCCGGGTTGCAGTCCCAAGTCAAATCAATGTTCGAACTGACCCGCCTGCACAGAGTTTTTGATATATTTCCAACGGTTGACGAGGCTTTGGGAAATTTCTGATACCACATCACATAACTGCGAGGAATCCATGAAGAACGAGATAGAGCTTCAGATCAGGGTGCCGAATCAGACCCGTTATCTGAGCCTGATCGGCAGAATAGGCGAAAATCTTGCTCAGGAACTTGACCGTTTTGACGGCGATAAAAATGCCTTGGCTCAGCATCTTAACGTAGTATTGACTGAGGCTATGACAAATGCCATTAAACACGCCAATGCAGCTGATCCGGATAAGGATGTGTTCATCAGAATCCTGGTTTCCGACACCGAGCTGTGCATTGATGTATACGACAGCGGGCAGGGATTCGATCTTAATGATCTGCCCAGCCCTGTTTTCGACACCGATCATCTTATAGAAAAGGGTCGCGGTATTTTCATTATCAAGTCACTCATGGATACGGTCGTCTATCGCAAATGCGAAAATGGCAATGTACTTGAAATGAAAAAACTTTTGAGATAACACCGCGCACCGGTATGGATTGGATCTTCATTGCATCAGTCACAGAGAGTAGTGTTCATTCCTTCCAAAAAGTTTTCGCCTGGGCGGACCATACCTGACTCTCCCTGCTAATTGCTCTTTATGAATTTGCTGCTCACTTCTACCTTCGCCATTCCTGAAGTATCGATCTTCCAAATTCAACCCGGAGCACTTTTCCCTCAAAAGGAATCGGCTCAGGGAGCCGGTCTTTAAGAACACATTAAAAATTTAAATAAAGTTGTTCAAAAACAAATACCTCCACATTTCAGAGATCGGATTCAATTCCGACGGTCTTGTCAAGGCGTTATCCTAGGGTAAACTACTACATAGTCTTACCTATTAATGTGCTGCGGCAAACCTTTCGATGCCCGGCTACAGAGGATGGAGTGCTGATGAAGGCCTTACCTGGCGGGCAATTTTCAGTTTTACTTGTTGATGACGATACGCGTGCCCTGGAGTTAACCCGAATGCTGCTGCTCAATGCAGGCATTGGCACTGTGCTTACTCTTTCAGACAGTCGCGCTACACTTCCTTTTCTCGAGGAGCACGACGTCTCGCTTGTGATCCTAGATCTGATGATGCCGCACATGAATGGGGTAGATCTCCTGCCGCTTATTCATCACGACTACCCCCACATTCCGGTCATCGTGGAAACCGGAGCTGGCGAGGTGGATACTGCTGTTAAATGCATGAAGTCAGGGGCAATTGACTATCTTGTCAAACCAGTGGAAGCGAACCGATTGGTAAATTCGGTAAAAAATGCGCTCAATTTTGATGACCTGCTTCATGAAGTATCTTCCCTTAAAAATTATCTGCTGAATGATCGTCTGGAACATGCGGAGGCTTTTGCCGAAATTAAGACCACCAGCAGAAAAATGCGTTCAATATTCCAATACGCCGAAGTGGTTGCAAGTTCTCCTCAGCCGGTACTTATTACGGGAGAGACGGGTGTGGGCAAGGAACTTTTCGCTCACTCCATTCATGAAATAAGTGGCGTGAAAGGTGAATTTGTCTGTGTCAATGTGGCAGGACTTGATGATGCCATGTTTTCAGACACCCTTTTTGGACATAAAAAAGGGGCCTTTACTGGTGCGGATCAGTTTCGTGAAGGACTTGTCAGCAAAGCCGGGATGGGTACACTTTTTCTTGATGAGATTGGGGATTTGAATGAACTGTCACAGGTAAAACTTTTACGGCTTCTTCAGGAACGTGAATATTATCCTGTGGGGGCTGACACTATTAAAACCAGTTCAGCCAGAATTGTATTAGCCACAAATATCGATCTGGAAGCACGCATCAGGGAAGGACGATTCCGCCGTGATCTTTACTATCGTCTCTGCACACACCAAATCCACATCCCCGCCCTCCGCGAACGTCCGGAGGATATCCCTCTCTTACTCACCACCTTTATCGACGTAGCAGCACGTCATTTTGGTAAACGCAGACCAACACCTGCTCCAGAACTCATTTCTGCATTAGCAGGATATCCCTTTCCAGGCAATGTCAGAGAACTGCACGCCAGGGTCTTTGATGCCATGGCAAGGTGTAACGAGGGAATGCTTACTCTGGAAAATTTTCCCGGAATTCTTTCCTCACAGCCACAGCGACCTGCACCTGTGCCACCCATTCTTTCAGGCGAATCCAATGGCATTTACACCATCTTTGGTCGCTTGCCAACTTTCCGTGAAATCGAGGATTATTTGATCGGAGAAGCAATGAAAGTATCAGGCGGCAGCCAGGCAGTAGCCGCTTCTATGTTAGGCGTCACTCGTCAAACCATAAGTAATCGTCTTAAATTAATCTCGGCGTAAATACTACAAGCAGAATAGACTCTCCAACATAGAACAGAGCTGTAAATTATGATTTGGGGAGATCAATAAGGGATTCAGTTCCTCACGTGACAAGAGACTTTTAGATGATACTATAATTATAATTTTTAAATATAAATAGTGTAGCTGATCTGCCGCACTTCAAAATTTTGTTGTCGAGGACTTGCATGACAAACAAGAGCATCAATGAAAGCTCAAGACTTTCCTCTCTCGAAAAGAGGAATATGGAGGAACGGATATACTTGCTTGAGCAGCGGCTTCTTGAAGCAGAGGCAGAAATCAACCGCAAGGACCAGATGTTGATAAAACAGAGCCGCCAAGCCGATATGGGAGAAATGATCAACAATATCGCTCATCAATGGCGTCAACCACTCAACAACCTGGGATTACTTATTCAAAATATGCAGCTGATGCAGGAGATTGGCGAGTTAACCCCTGATATACTCCGAGGGGATTGTCGAGAAGCAATGGAAATTATATTTTTCATGTCACGTACCATTGAGGACTTTCGAGACTTTTTTAGACAGGATAAAGAGAAGAAAGCTTTCCTGATTAATGAAGTAATTTCCAAAACCCTCAATTTCATCTCAGCAACACTTGAAAACAGCAGCATCAAGGTTGAAGTTGACGCATCCGGAGATGTTACGGCCATCGGCTATCAAAATGAATACTTCCAGGTGCTGCTTAACATTATTGCCAATGCAAGAGACGTCCTGGTAGAGAAGAAACCCACCTCACCACTTATCCGTATCTCCATTGCCAATGAAGGCGATTCATCTGTTGTCAAAATCCGTGACAATGGCGGTGGAATTCCAGCGGAAGTGATCCCAAGGATTTTTGACTCCTATTTCACCACAAAAGGGCATGGCAAAGGCACGGGAATAGGCCTCTACATGTCAAAGGTCATAATCGAGAAAAACTGCGGCGGACGCCTGAGCGCCTACAATGTTGATGACGGAGTTGAATTCCGAATAGAAGTCTGAACCGAATCATCTCCATTGTCAGCCCTGCAAAGGTAGATGGCGTTCCGTCTTAGTTGTCTTGCAATATTTTATCATATTATATTAAAGATATTTAATTTAATTAAATCAACAGGAGGGACATTTTCACCATTTTGAAAGGAGAAAAAAATGTCCCGAAACCGTATCAATGTAAGATCCGCAGCAACAATTGGAATGGCCTTATCTGTGTTTGTACAGCTGGACACACCAGGTGCCCGTGCTCAACCGGTTCCAGGTGGCACGCTTGATCCCACAACCATCCCCAAATATGTTACCCCACTGGTCATACCTCCTGTAATGCCAAAGAGTACAACCCAGCCCGGAACTCCTGCTGCCGATTACAATATCGCAGTTCGACAGTTCAAGCAGCAGATTCTGCCGGGTGGGGTCTGGAACACGGTCAACGGCCGCAACGATTCATTTGCGCCTACAACAGTCTGGAGTTACGGCCGCGCACAGGACAACCTGCCGGCCAACTTCACAGCACCGGTACCGCTGTCCCAAAATATCACCTTCAACTACCCTGCCCTGACTGTGGAAAACTCGTCCGGAATTATGACCAAGGTACGCTGGATCAACGATCTTAAGGATGCCGACGGCAATTTCCTGCCGCACCTCTTCCCCGTCGACCAGACCCTTCACTGGGCAAATCCTCCAGCTGTGGGCTGTGCAGATGGCAGCAACCATACCGACTGCATGACCATGAATCCCGCACCCTATAAGGGCCCGGTTCCTCTGGTTACCCACGTACACGGCTCACATGTCAATCCGGAAAGTGATGGCTACCCCGAGGCATGGTGGCTGCCGGCAGCAAAAAATATTCCTCCTGGATATGCCAAGCGTGGTTCAAAGTTTACTCAGTTCGATAACAGCAACACTGTCCCCGGCTCAGCTTTCTACGGTTATGAAAACAATCAACCCGCAGCCACACTCTGGTACCATGATCATGCTCTCGGAATGACCCGCAATAATGTTATGGCTGGTCCGGCCGGTTTCTGGCTGGTCCGGGGGGGGATTAACGGCGACAGTTATGTCAAAGACAACAACGGCAATGCTGCACGCCTACCTGGTCCGGCTCCCAAAACCGGGCTCGGTGATCCTAATTTTACAGCATCCGTGCGCGTCAAAATCCGAGAAATCCCTGTTGCAATCCAGGACCGCTCGTTCAACGCCGACGGATCACTTTTTGTCCCGTCAAACCGCGCTTTCTTCGAAGGTTTGAATGTACCGGGACAACCTCCTCAATTCCCCGGGGCTGGTATACTCGAAATTCCTTATATACCCATCTCGGATATAGCCCCTATATGGAATCCGGAAGTATTCTACAACACCATGGTAGTCAACGGTACAACCTGGCCGCAACTTGAAGTTGCTCCGGCCCTGTACCGGCTCCGCCTGCTGGATGGTTGCACCGCTCGCAGTCTGAATCTGGCATTAAAAGTGATCAGTTCGCCGGAAGAAGAACTGGTGGGAACCGAAATACCTTTCTACCAGATCGGAGCAGAGCAAGGCTTCCTCCCCAAGGTTGCCATGATCTCAACCGGTTTTTCCACGCCACTTCCGGGGAACGGCACAACTCCCTCCCCTCTCCCTGCTGACGATCCCCAACGAGCCCTGCTGATGATGCCGGCGGAGCGAGCCGATGTACTGATTGATTTCAGCGATCTGCCCAATGGAACGATAGTGCGCATGATAAATACCGCTCCCGATTTCCCCTTCAACGGCTTCCCGATCGCTCCGGCAGATCAGGCCGATCCCGAAACAAGTGGCCAGGTGATGCAGTTCAAGGTCAATAATGCCTTGAAGCAACCAGGCGATGACACCGTCACAGAACCGGAGAAACTTGTTCTGCCGGCCGAAGGCCCACTGGGTCCTGCCAGCAACACCAGGCAGGTGACCCTCAACGAAGAAGAATCGGCTGTACTTTGTGTCCAGAGCCTGCCTGACGGCAGCATAACCACCCTGTTCGTCAACCCAGGCCCCACCCCCAGCTTCGCAGCTGACTGCGCCGCTGCCGGTGGGTTCCCGTTTGGTCCCAAGGCCGCTAAACTCGGCATTCTGGCCACAGATCCCAACAGTAACAGCCTGGCCAGTATCCCACTGCGTTGGATGGATGGCGTCACTGAAACACCGCTTCTGAATGCCACAGAGGAATGGGAAATTTTCAATACCACCGTAGATGCCCATCCGATCCATCTGCACTTGGTGCGAGTTCTGATAACCGGTCGTCAAGATTTTGATCCGCTCACCTTCGCTCCAATCGGTTCGGCTTCACCTGCCCAGCCCAATGAAAAAGGATATAAAGACACCGTTGCTGCGCTTCCTGGTCAAATCACCCGAATCAAGGCCAAATTCGATGTCCCTGGCGAATATGTCTGGCACTGCCATATCGTCGACCATGAAGACAATGAAATGATGCGGCCCTATGTGGTCAGATTTGATCCCAAGAAGCCTGACTTCAACCAGGATGGCAAGGTTGACAACACTGACTACTCAATCCTATTGGCTGAAATTCGTAAGACAACACTTCGCAATCCTGCATTCGATTTAAACAGCGACGGCAAAGTTGATCTACTTGATGCAAAGTTCTTCTATAACGTCATGAAAGGCATATAGAAATTTAAAATTCAACAAAGGAGTTTCAAATGAAGAAGATAATAACTCTGCTCTGCCTGCTCTGCTGCATCGCCCTGGCCGGTCAGGCCATGGCCTACACCGTCTCTCTCACCCCAGCTTCACAGACCATTCAGACCGGCGGCTCCGGCCAGGTGGATGTCAACCTCATGCTGACTTCTGGAGAAGAACTTTTCGGGTTCAACATGGCACTTTCATTTGATCCAAGCATTCTGAAATTCGATAATCTCTCTTTTGGCGCTCTCATCAATGCAAATTATCTTGCCGGTTTTACTCCACCGAGCGGAACAGACAACCTGGTCACCTTTGACGGTGGACTGTTAGCGTCTGGAGGCGTTACATCTAATGTGATCCCTCTTGCATCACTGTTCTTTACCGGCATCGCCTCCGGCACCAGCTCACTCACTCTTGAAGGCGCTGTCCTGGATTTCAATGCACTCAGTGAAGTACTGGTCGCTGATCTGGCTAGTATTAACGTCGGATCAGCAGCGGCACCGGTACCAGAACCTGCCGCTTGCCTGCTGGTTCTGGTTGCATTAACCTGCATCCTTTTTGTAAGAAAAAGATATTCTTTTTAAAGTCTGAAAATGTTTATCGGATACAGCCGCAGGGGATAAGTCCCCTGCGGCTGTTACATCCTGCAACTATGTCGACTGACATCCTCATTGACCTCCCTTCCCGATCTGGCCTTCTGCTCCAAAGCTAACAGCAATAAAAATCTTTACGCAACGTTACCACCGGTTTTTCTCCGACTCATAGCTACTATGGCCTTTTAAGAGTTATCCTCTTAACATTTTCCACAAAAAACAACCCGCCCCTGCAGCCATAAGCTACTGTTTTTTAACACTTTGTCAATTACATGGAATGGCATGATTCGTGATAGATGAAAAGGGATGAAATAGAACTACTGCTTCAAAAACGGACATAAAATGCTATCAGCCATTTCCATTACGGCCATCACATATGCAATCCTTTTCCCCTTTATTACAGGATCCAAGAAGAACATGGCCATTCCCTCCCTTGAACTGTCAATTGCAGTTATTGTGGCTGCCGGCGTGGAGCTTTTTGATCTCTTGTCGCTCACAGATCCGAGCCAGATGTTTTTCTGGAAAAAGATGTCGATCATATTTGAAGCCCTTCTCACTCCTGCATTGCTCTGGTTCAGCCTTACCTATGCACGTCAGGAAAATCCCCGGTCAATATCGCCGATGATGCGCGCTCTGCTTGCCATATCTCCTTTATTTGCAATCTTCGCCTTTTTCTTCCCTTTAAGCGCGTTTGTGTATGCCCCTGATCTTGGGACTGAAAAAATCCTTTTTTTGAATAATGCCGGCTTCATTTTTTATCTTTTCATCCTGATTTACCTGATCACAGCCTTGGTGAATCTTGAAATTACACTACTGAACACGACACTCACGGCCCGTTGGAAGATTAAATTTGAAGTTTTGGGGGCTGGAGCTTTTCTGGCGGTGCTTATCGTCTACTACAGTCACGGCCTGCTTTTTAGAACCATCAATATGCAGTTGGCTCCCGCACGTGGAATGGTTTTGATCATTTCTTTGACCATGATGATCTATTCGAGAATGGTGCGAGGTAATGCAGTAAAGGTTTATGTGTCCAGGAAAATCGCCTATCGGTCAGTGGTCCTGCTTTCAGTCGGCCTGTACCTTGTGATACTCGGGCTTTTCGGGGAAGGAATGCAGCACCTTGGTGACGGTTTTCAGCGAGCCCTGCTACTTACCTTAGCGCTTGTATGTGGATTGGCACTTTTTACCCTGCTTTTGTCTGAAACCGCGAAACGCAGGGTCAGACTTTTTGTGGATCGGAATTTTTATCAGAATAAATATGATTATCGTAACCAGTGGTTGCAGTTCACTGATCGCCTGGCAGCATCACCAACTGGAGATGACTTGTTAAGTTCAATAATAATCGGGTTCTGCGACACGTTCGGCATGCGGACCGGAACCCTGTTCACCCTCAATCAGGAGGGCGATTCATACCTGTCCACGGTCAACATGAGAGCGCCACTGAGGGGTTGCAGTTTCCCTGTCACTGACAGCATTGTTGTTCAGTTGGCCGGCAGCCGGCAAATCAGCGATCTTCGCCATATTCCTTCCGTCGGTTCCAATGAGGAACAGAAAACGTTTTTTAAAGAGCATCAAGCCTGTTTCCTCATCCCCCTTTATTCACATGACAAAATGGATGGTTTCATCATGCTCGGTAATCCCCTAAATGATAGGGAGCACTACTCACACGAAGATTTTGATCTGATGATAACACTGGCCAAACAGGCTTCCTCTGCCCTCATCAACTTGCGCCTTTCCCACCAGTTGGCCAGTTCCCGCGAAATGGCTGCACTTGGAAAAGTATCTGCCTTTGTCATGCACGACCTGAAGAACCAGACCTCAGCAATTTCGCTCATGCTTTCCAACGCACGTGAGCACATCACCGTACCGGAATTCCAGAATGACCTGCTTGTTTCCATGGAACAGACTGTCTTCAAAATGAACGCACTGATCATGCGCCTCAAACATCTGCCTGAAAAAAATGACCTTCAGAAAACATCAGTCGATCTGCTGCAGATTGCCCATGAAACTGCAGCACTGGTCAAGGGAACCAACCTGCAGGTAACCGGCACCAGGGTCATCGCCGAGGCTGATCGGGAAGAACTTCAGAAAGTTGTTCTCAATCTTGTTCTCAATGCAGTGGAAGCGACCAATGGAACAGAGACGATAACAGTCGAGGTAGGTGAAAACGAGACTGCTTATTTAAAAGTCAGCGACAAAGGATGCGGCATTCCGGAAGACTTCATGCGAACCGCCCTTTTTTCTCCTTTTGTCAGTACCAAAAAGAAAGGGCTTGGTATCGGCCTGTATCAGAGCAAGCAGATCATCGAGGCACATGGCGGTACAATCCAGGTTGTCAGCAAACTTCATAAGGGCTCTGAATTCACGGTATGGCTGCCAAAGATCGCCTGAGGAGGGGATAGCGTGTCAGTGTCGGATAGAAAGGAATTCATGGAAAAGCTAATCATTGTCGAAGACAACAAGGAAATCGCGGGACAACTACGTTGGGGACTTTGTAAGGATTATGAGGTTTTCATTGCGGCGGACCGTGTGGAGGCGCTCGCCCTTTTCAACAAGCACTCCCCAAAGGTGATTACTCTTGATCTGGGATTACCACCTGAGGAGAATGGCTCTGACGAAGGTTTCCGCTGTCTTGAAAATATTATCCGAAGGGCACCGACCACCAAGGTAATCGTGATTACCGGCAACGATGAACGAGAACACGCTTTTCGTGCGATACAAAGTGGAGCGTATGATTATTACAGCAAACCGATCGACATCAGCGAGCTAAAGGTCATTCTCAGCAGGGCCTTTCATCTCGCTGAAATTGAAAAAGAAAACAGCAGGCTACAGAGCAATCTGGCTCAACATGCTCCTACTCCAGGAGGCATAATTGGCCAATCCCCAGCCATGCAGGAAGTCTTCTGCTCTATGCGGAAAATTGCCTGTTCAGATGTGCCTGTGCTGGTAACCGGGGAAAGCGGCACCGGAAAAGAACTGGTGGCCAAAGCAATACACGGCCTGAGCAACCGCAAATCCGAAGCCTTTATTGCCATAAACTGCGGAGCAATTCCCGCCAACCTGCTGGAGTCAGAACTTTTCGGGTACGAAAAAGGCGCATTCAGTGGTGCACATAACAGAGTACAGGGTAAGGTAGAATATGCTCACAAGGGTACACTGTTCCTGGATGAGATTGGGGAACTGCCCCTGAATCTGCAGGTCAAGCTGCTCCGTTTCCTCCAGGAGAAGAACATTCAACGTGTGGGGGGGAGAGAGGATATCGCGGTAAATGCCCGCATCATAGCTGCAACCAATCGGGACATTGTCAAGGACACGGAAGCAGGTACATTCAGGGAGGATCTCTACTACCGGATTTCAGTTATACACATAAATCTTCCGCCATTGCGGGAGCGGGGAGACGATCTGCTGCTGCTGGCCAACTATTTTCTTCGCAAATTTAGTAGCGACTTCAGGAAGAAAGTACGTCGCTTCAGCCCGGAATCTATCCGATTGCTGGAATCCTATGCCTGGCCAGGAAACGTGAGGGAACTTGAGAACAAGGTGCAGCGAGCTGTACTTATGTCTGAATCAGCGATCCTTGAGCCGGAATCGTTGGATCTGTCACACAAGTCGGTAAAGGAGCGTTTCATCACATCCGCAAAGCTGTCTCTACGGGATGCCCGCGAAATGGTCGAACGGGAAATGGTCATCGCCGCCATAAAAAAACAGCGAAACAACATGGCCAAGGCGGCTGAAGTTTTGGGAATCAGCAGGCCTACTCTATATGATCTGGTCAAGAAATACGGGATACTGAAACAACTTGAACAGGAGCTGGCCTGAAAAAGCAGCGTCAGCTCCTGTTGCGGTTACTGATTCATTCCATCTGCATTTCGATCAGAGAATGATCTCCGATATTCATCCGGCGGGCGGAACTGACCAGTTGCACCGAATCTCCGAGTATCGAGTGATGCAAAATCATATTCCTGACAAGTGAGCCGTTATTGATGATCGAGTTACGCACGATACTGGTTTCAATGACGCTGCCTGCTGCGACTGAAACATTGGGACCCAGAATACATCCGCGAACAAGTGCCCCTTTTTCAATATGAACCGGTTCGATAAGCACCGTGTCTTCTACCTGACCATGAATGTGATGGCGTCCCAGTAAAAGATAGCTGTTTGTTTCCAGCAGTGTGTCCGGCTTGCCGCAATCCAGCCAGGCATCAATCTCCGGCGCTTTGAACATGCAGCCGTCCTGCATCATACGCATGAAGACCGGCGGCAGGTAATATTCCCCTTTGACCATTTCCTTGGCAGCAATAGTCTGGTCCAGATAATCCATGAATTGAGCTGCGTCTTTCAGATAATACATGCCCACTTGGGCAAGCTTTGAAATAGGTTGCTCAGGTTTTTCTACCATTCCTGTAATAAAGCCTTCTGAGACGACATTCACCCCAAAACGCTGATAATCCTCAACCTCCTTCGAATAGATCAAACCGTCACAATCAGCACAGAGCTCGTTGATCAAACTTAGATCGGTATCGAATATGGTGTCATTGAAGACTATCAGCAGATCATCACCCCGCTTGATAAGTGGTGCTGCCAGCGAAACAGCGTGTGCCGGCCCTTTACGTTCCTTCTGGACCACATAACTGCACGGCAACGCCGGAAAATTCTTTTTCATGAAATCTCTGATTTGATCGCCGTTTTCATCTATTACAAATATGAACTCTGTTGCCTCCAGTGCGGTCAGACGACTGATGATATGTTCAAGAACTGTTTTACCCGCCACATGAACAAGTGATTTTGCCTTGGTATGGGTATGGGGACGCAGGCGGGTTCCTTTTCCGGCAACTGGAAGCATTATCTTCATGCTGACACTCCTTTTCTGAATTTCGTAATGCTGAGAGTGTTTTGTTATTCAGTTTTCGCGCCAGACTTTAAAAAGCACAAAAATCAGCTACTTACCAAACATCACACTCTTCCAGATCATTGATACCGCTAAAGAATAACAGCCTGACCGCCCGAAGTAGCTGTAATGACGCAGGTTTTAGAAGGCAAAAAAACTTGAAGCTGTTATCTTTTTTGCGCAGTTCCAGGAAAAGGATCTTCAGCTTTACTATGGCGGCTCTCCTTTCATGTTATTCGCCTCTTTTTCTTGAAAAATCGCTGTGTTTCAATCTCATACAAAGCCGTCAATGTAAATTTCCCGACTGATATGTCGAAAACACTTACATCATCAAGCAAATTTATAACTTAATTAAATATATTCTATATATTTTTCAGATATTTAAGACTTGGAATATATTGTGCTACTTTAAAAAAATTCCAACCAAGGAGGTTCAGTTATGAGATCTGTTGCACGTACGATGTTAGGTACGACGTTTATGGCGCTAGTTCTGTCGGTATTTCTGAACGTTATCCTTGTGGACGGGGTGCGAGCGAATATCATTACCAACGGTGATTTTTCCACAGGAACCTTTGAAGGTTGGAATACTTCCGGTAATCTCAGCATAGCAACCATGGCAAGCTTACCAGAGGAGTGGAGGACCAACTGGGACCTGACATCGTGGAACAGCGTAATGAACGGAAATTTTGCTCTTATGCAAGCTTCTTCTTACCTTCAAACTAGTACTAATTTCACTACTACAATTCCACTATCCAGCTCTTCGCGTCCCATTTCTCTATCATATGACTACGCAGTGGCCTCGGATGCTCTCAATTCCCCATACAATACCGTTGCATATTTTCGACTTGAACTGGTTGCAAAGAATTTTAATGAGAGCAGAAAATATTATCTTGTCTATAGTGAACCGATGTGGAGTGCCACCCCACAGAAACAGGTGTTCACCGGCACAGTGAAGCTATCAGAGGATTATTTTCTACGGGGAATTGGGCCTACCGCGGAGTCTTACGATGAACAATTCGAGATCTGGGTAAGTTTTTGGAACCCGTTTGGTTACAACTATATCGTGGGCATCGATAATATTGATCTTGAAGTGCTGCCCGCAAATTCAAATGCAGCCCCCGTTCCCGAACCTGCTTCTTGCATCCTGCTTGTTGCCGGATTAGCAGGCGTCGGCATATATGCCAGGAGAAAGCGGTCTATGAAATTAGCCTGAAGTGTAGAAGCTTCCGCGGTCACCAGGTAATAAATGAAAAATGAGGGGCACTACTTCAGCGTCCCTCATTTCTTTACACCTGCAGTATGTTTATTGTTTGAGGACCGCATCCACCCAACAGTTGCTGCTTTGATAGCATGTGGTCGGCTTTCTCAGTCTTACCGATTACCGTACCGGGTCCGCCCCACCAGTCTTGCGTATCTCCAAACCTATGCAATAATTTTCAGGCATTTCTAAATAACTTTCAAACACCCCTTTATTGGATGGAGGTCTACATTGCATGCTCTCAGTCCATTTCCAGCCGTTGCAGCTCTCTTAGTCGCTCTAATCACCCTATCTTTTCTCAAAAACTGGGCGACAATTGAAACGGCTGGCGGACGCTACGATTCTATCGATGGCCTACGTGGTTATTTAGCTTTTTTCGTGTTCTCTGCATCACGCCACAAGTTGGTATTTCTATCTCAGAAACGGCAGTTGGGGGCCTCCCGATTCGAACCTGTATATACACTTTGGTCAAAGCAGCGTAGCGCTGTTTTTCATGATAAGCGGTTTTCTGTTTTATTCAAAACTGCTGGAAGGCCGCAAAAAACCCATTAACTGGACTAAATTGTACATTTCAAGGGTACTTAGACTTGGACCTCTGTACTTTTTTGCAGTAGCACTCGTTTTCCTGATCATCGCCATCATGGTAAACGAGCCACCCATGACGCTACTGAAAGAATCCCTACACTGGATCAGTTTTACGGCGTTGGGTAGCCCAAATATAAATGGAATTGACGGAACTAATATTGTAATAGCCGGTGTTACATGGTCATTGCGATATGAGTGGGTCTTCTACTTTTCTTTACCTTTGCTGGCACTTGCCTTACAGGTTTCAGTACCCATACCATACCTTCTCCTTAGTTCGGCTGTAGTAGCCATTGCAGTCCTTCACATGCATCTGGCGCGGATTCATTTTGTATCATTTGCCGCTGGCATTGCCGCAGTTTACTTGGTGCGTTCCGACTATCTCCGCGGCCGCGCTTCTTCTGCAACCGCGTCCACAGTGGTCCTGGCGTGCCTTGTTGTTGTGGTAATCAGTTCTCGTACCGCTTATGGCATTATTCCCCTTCTCTTACTGTCTGTGGTATTTGCCTTGATTGCCTGTGGCAATAATATATTTGGCTTGCTGACTATCCCCGTCTCCCGCCTTTTAGGGGAATTAACCTATGGAATGTATCTCCTGCAAGGAATGGTGTTGTTTGTTGTGTTCAAATTCCTGATAGGTTTCAAGGCGGCTGCCGCTTTAACTCCCCTACAATACTGGCTCGTTATTTTGGGCTGTACCCCTCTCCTGATCCTGATCAGCTTTATCACTTTCAAGACTATTGAGGCTCCAGCAATGTCTTTCGTACATCCACTAAGTGCATGGCTCCACTCACGGTGGCCTTGGTATTCAATTGCCAAGGTTGATACAGGTGCTTTCACCAACCTGGAAACGCCTATGATACCGATCCAGTCCGATACAGGGGAACCTCAAAGTTCTCCAGAAACCTGATTTTCTAAGCGGTATTTACATCTGCATAAATTCTGAAGCACTACCTGCCCTTAGCTAATCTGCCACAATCAATTCTCACCCCTCTTTGTCAAAGGGGGTAAACAAATTAGACAAAAAAACTGCCTTCCCCGGTGGGGAAGGCAGCCATTGCATTGCATGACAAATTGTCAGGAATGCTTATTGTTTGAAGACAACATCAACCCAGTAGTTTCCACTTTGATAGACTGAAGTCGGAAATACAGTTGAAGAACCATAGCTGTAAACTCCACCATCTGCCAAGGCATGCAGAGGGGGGGCATCAAAAGTCTTTCCAGCGAAGTAGCTTGTGTTGAAGCTGTAGTGACCAGTATTGGCGTGATAAGAAGCAACATAGGTCGTGTTGGCTGAAATCGCTACAGGAGTTGAAAAATTAACCTGCTGCCATCCGGAAGCGGTTTCGTTGGTGAACGTGGCTGTCGCCAGTTTCTGACCAGTGCTGGACCAGAGAGTTCCGGTATGGGTACCGGTGTTGGTGCTGGCCTTGTAGAAGCGGATACCTGTGATGTAACCGCTAACGTCTGATTTGAATTTTACTCCCAGTTCAGCTGAGCTGTCGGCACCCGCGTCCAGTGTCGAAGGCACCGTGGTGTTAGGCCACATTGAATAGTATGTGGTAACTGGCGGGGTAGTAACTGGTGGCGGAGTTGTTGTTGTCGGCAACGTGTAGGTTACCGTGAGTTTTGGCCTCTGACCGGCATTGGCGGACTCGCTGGATACAAAGGTCCGGCTGCTGTCTGCGCTTGCAGCGTTAGACGAGTTGATCATCATGCCCAGGTTGCTGCTGGGAGCGGCCACCCAGTCTTTTACGAGACTGGTTACATTCCAACTCTTGTAGTTGCCATTGACTCCATCAATGTTGGGTGTATCCACCGGCGCAGCAACATCAGATTGAGCCAGGGGAATACTATTGTATGGAATGCTGCTGGCTGTCCAGGCATTGGTTCCATCATAGGTATACCCTGTGGCTTTGCTGAAGACCGCTGCTTTGTTGATGATCTTGGATACCGGCATGGCATAGCTGCTGTCGCCGTTCCAACCGATCTGGTAGAGATTGAGCGTTGCACTCTGAATTTGCGCACCCGCAGGCAACGCGGAGAGATTCCATTTCATCAGAATGGCATTGGCCGGTGTCTTTGCTGGCCAGGTATAAGCGTTGAGGAACACACCGGTAGAATTCAGCTCGGTATTGATGTTGAGGAAAGTGTCCTCAATCGTATTAAGATACGTTGCTCCGGTGGCATTGCCAAAGACAGCGGTATAGGTGGTCCCGCCCGTTGGAGGTGGTGGTGTGGTGGTGTTATTGACCGTCACTGTCGCGCCGGTCGCGCATTGCCCTACATTGCCGGCCGCATCGTAAGCCTTGACGTGCAGAGTATGGCTGCCGTTAGCTGAAAGAGCAGTATTCCAGTTATAGCTGTACGGACTGACGTTGGTAGCATTCAACAACACGCCGTTATCGTAGAATTCAACCTTGCTGATACCGATATTATCGCTAGCAGAGGCTTTGATCGCGACAGAGCCGCTCACAGTGGTGCTGGTACCAGGTGAGGTAAGCACAACGGTCGGTGCTGTAGTATCCTTGGCAACTGAAACAACGACATTGGCCGACTGTCCCACATTACCGGCGGCATCATAGGCTTTTGCCATAAGTGTGTATGAACCGTTCGCCAGCGCCGTGGTGTTCCAGGAATATACATAGGGAGTTGTGGTATCAGTGAGAGCGAGGCTGCCGTTAACGTAGAATTCAACTTTGCTCACACCAACGTTATCCGTTGCGGTGGCTGTAACCGACATTGTCCCGGTGGCGGTTGAACCAGCCGCGGGAGCGGTTATGGCAACCGTTGGTGCAACTCCTTCGGCAACACTTACAATGTTCGAATAACTACTCTCAGTACCTGCAGTATTATAGGCGGTTACTGCGAAATAATATGTCTTGGCAGGATCGAGACCGGTCAGGGTTGCAGTGGTTTGCTTGGCAACATTAACGGGAGAAGCTCCCTGCCCGCTGCCGGTTCCGTTAAAGGGAGTCGCGGAGGAATCCGCACGATAATAGACTTTATAGCCTGAAAGATTGCTTTCAGTGTTGGCGTTCCACTGCAAGGTGATGTCTCTGGCATAACTTACAGCACTGCATGTCATACTCAAGACGCCTGCAAACAGTACAGCTTTCAATTTACTACACTTCATACTTGCTCCTTTACGTACGGAGCTACTACTTTCCTTTTAGCTCACCACTAATTGCATGAGCAAAAAAAAAGAAACAGCCCGCCATAGTGGTAAAAAACAACCCATGGTGGAAACCGTTCCTTCGCCAACTCGGCTGTCCTGAAATACGCCTAGGATAATTTCAGGATCCGTAGCTTTGTGCCCCCAGGTTACCCTGGGTTTACCTCTTCGGAAACAGTTAATTTATGTACCGCTACTATTGATCGGTCCACAAAAAACGTATGTGACGGGTGTCACTGACAAGCTAACAGGGCCTTTATTGTCTTTTTGGTCCGGCATAACTGTAGCCTGTCGGGTCGGAAGTATTACTTGAAACACTCCAAATTTTGTGTGACTGAGCTCACAGAAATATAAAAAAGCACGAAAAACACACTTCCCATGCGTGATATGTAAGATGTGCTAGATATTTGACGTTGTTACATTTTTTAAAACCATTCAAACCCTCTCCCACAAAGGATTTCCCACGAATTGGGCATCTCCTCATGTTCTGCAATGTAACATTGCAACAAATGCATGATTCACGCATTTACAGCAACTTACCTGACAAATCCTATGGCATCAAAAGTGAAAGCAAGGTTCTGATTCTATTTCGTCCTCCACAGGAACCGCGCTGTGCATCCCACTACTTCGCCTCGCCGTAAAATAAAAGTATTTCATCTCATCTCTGGTGACCTATGGGCTGGTGCGGAAGTCATGGCTCTCACTCTGCTCAGGCGCTTGCAAACAGATGACAGAATAGAGCTGTCTGTACTTCTGCTCAATAACGGCAAGTTGGCAGATTGCCTCAAAAAGAATCACCTGAATGTTCATGTCATTGATGAACAAAAACACTCCTTCCACCAGATCCTGTACAAGTCTCGAGCCCTGCTGAAGCGATGGTCCCCCGACATCATCCACTCGCACCGTTACAAGGAAAACATTCTCGCTCTGCTTGCAAGAGGGGAAAAAAACCACATCAGACTAGTTGCTACCCAGCACGGCCTTCCCGAGCACTACGGCAACAAAATTTCATTTCGAGCACGTTCGATCGCCAAAATTCACCTTCACCTGCTGGCAAAAATGTTTTCCTCGGTAGTTGCGGTTTCCGCGGATGTTCAAAGCTTTCTTCTCGGTCAACCCGGATTTAGAGAGGACCGGGTGGAAATCATCCACAACGGCATTGAGTTACCTGAAGCATTTGCAAAAAAAGATGAGACTGCGGTGGATTTTGTAATCGGATCATCAGGAAGGCTCTTCCAGGTAAAAGACTACCCATTACTGTGTGAGGTTGCGAGTTCAGTGGCAAAACGGTCCCGCGAGAAAATACGTTTTGAACTGGCCGGTGATGGCCCGCAACGGGCACTGCTGGAAAAACTCATCACACATCTGGACATGAAGGAAAGTTTTCTGCTGCGCGGACATCAGGAAGACATGGACAGCTTTTACGAGGGATTGGACCTGTACATGAGCACCTCGATCCACGAAGGAATTCCCATGGCTGTTCTGGAGGCGCTTGTTAGGGGACTGCCTGTTATTGCGCCGGCAGTGGGTGGATTTAAAGAAATCATCAATGACGGTGTGGAAGGATTTTTGATCCCAGACCGTGATCCGCACAGCTTTGCGGAAAAATGCCTGTTGATTCAAGGAAATGAAAATCTGCGAAGGAAAATGTCACTTGCAGCTCGAAAAAGAATAGAACACGCCTTTTCCGCACAATCCATGGCTGACGCTTACTATCGGCTTTATTGCCGGACAATGATCCAATAAGGAGTTCTACCAGATGGAAATCATACTGATATTGTCCCTGCTCCTGGTATTTCATGCCTATTTCGGCTACCCGCTGACACTCAAGTTTATCAGCCTGTTTAGCTCCAGGCCTGTTAAAAAAGAAGCTTACCAGCCGCATGTTTCACTCGTGATCACTGCCTGCAATGAAGAACGCCGCATCCGGGAGAAACTGGAAAATACCCTCGAAATAGATTATCCACGTGAAAAGCTGCAGGTCATAGTAGCGTCAGACGGCTCTACTGACGGAACCCACGAGATAGTGGAAAGCTATGCTCAGCATGGCATCGAACTGTTCGTATGTCCGGTGAGACGAGGCAAGGAAAATGCTCAGAAAGAGGCACTGCAACGAACATCCGGTGAGATCATCGTCTTTTCGGATGTGGCAACCCGCCTTGACAGCCATGGGATTTCACAGATCGTGTCGAACTTTGCCGATCCGACAGTAGGCTGTGTCAGCAGTGTGGACCGGGTAATCGGTCGTGATGGCAAGCCATGCGGAGAAGGTTTTTATGTAAGGTATGAAATGTGGCTGAGGAAACTGGAATCCCGTGTTTACTCGTTGGTGGGATTGAGTGGGTCTTTCTTTGCAGCCAGAAAAGAGGTCTGCCGCGATTTTTCAGGAGATATGCAGAGTGATTTCAGAACCGTCCTGGCCAGTATCAGAATTGGTTTGAGAGGAATCAGCGATCCTGAAGCAATTGGATATTACCAGGATATTTCAGACAGCAGACGGGAGTTTGACCGAAAAGTGCGCACCGTATTGAGGGGATTGACCGTTCTGTTTCACAATCTTGAGTTTCTTAATGCTGCTCGCTACGGGTTTTTTTCCTACGAGTATTTCTGCCATAAGCTGCTCCGCTGGCTGGTTCCCTTGTTCCTTTTTACAGCGCTGGCAGCACATATCACCTTAAGCTTCAGCTCAGGTTTCTTTACAGCATTGCTGCTGATACACCTTGGATTCTACGCTATCGCCATAACCGGCTGGCTGGCCAAGACACTTCCGACCAACGTGCTGCTGAAAATCCCGCTCTACTTCCTGACGGTCAATAGTGCCATTTTGGTGGCGTGGTGGCAGTTTGTCAGGGGAAAGCGCATGGTCATGTGGTCGCCAACGCAGCGGTGAGTGAGCAGGAAAATCAAAATTCAAGGGTAAGTTTCAGGTTGAGTCCCTTCCCCTTCAAGGGGAAGGCTAGGATGGGGATGGGGTTGATTATGATAAGCTTATGTTTTCAAAAGCAAAAAAAACATTTTCTGCTTCACGATTAGTTCAGGTTTATAATCAAGCCTTTAAATCCGGACTTTTCGAGGAAGTTTCGTGAGGCAAAAGGCTTTGGGTTCTATACCCCATCCCCACACCTGCCCTCCCCTTGAAAGGGAGGGAGCACACCAGGAACATAACTCATTATTTTTTCAACGAATACGATTCAATCGATGTTGATAGACATAATCCCCTCCCTGGTAATAGGCCAGCATATCTTCCAGCAAGTGTTCTTCCAGTGGCAATGGCTTGGACTCTCCTGAACCACGGTTGACCTGATACCGGGCGGCATATTTGCGGGGTCTGAGTACCAGCAGTTGGTTTTCGGTCAGATAACCCAATTTCTGATAGGTGGAGATAAAGGCACGCGGAGCTTGCCCCGAATCTTTCAGGACATCCTGTCCCAGAAAATCCGACTCGTAGTTCATATTCATCAGCCCGAGAATAGTGGGTGCCACATCGATCTGGCTCATCAGGCGTTCCATGCGAACCGGCTTGATATGATGAGGCGCGTATACCAGCAGGGGAATCTCGTATTTTTTTATCGGAATGTCCGATTTTCCCGCACTGCTGGCGCAATGGTCAGCCACGAATACGAAGATGGTATCTTTGAACCATGGCTTCTTGCTGGCTTGGGCAATAAAACTACCGATGGCATAGTCAGCATATTTTACCCCACCATTACGACCGGTTTTCGATGGTATATCGATTTTGCCAGCCGGATAGGTATAGGGCCGATGATTGGACGTTGTCATAACCATTGAGAAAAAAGGTTTTCCTGCAGCATGGGAAACATCACCCTCCCGTATTGTCTTCTTGAAGAGATCCTCGTCACAAACTCCCCAAATATTGGTAAATGTTATTTCCTCCTTGGCAAAAGCGGCCCTGTCCACTATTGAAAATCCATTGCCTGAGAAAAAAGCGTTCATATTGTCAAAATAACCGTAGCCGGCATAGATATACCTGGTGTCGTAACCCTTGTTTTTCATGATTTCGCCCCAGGAGCGAAACCCTCCATTGTTGGGACGTTTGACGATAGATGTGCCGGGAAGAGGCGGTATGGAGAGTGTCAAAGCCTCAAGCCCTCTGACAGTGCGGGTACCGGTGGCATAAAGATTGGTAAACAGCATTGATTCTCCGGCAAGCCGATCCAGATTAGGAGTGAGGTTTTCCTTATTGCCAAAGGTCCCCAGATATTCGGCACTCAAACTCTCTTCCACAACCACGACCAGGTTAAGCCGTTTTTCCGCTCCTCCTTCACCATGTATCTTCCGGGTGAACCGATCCGAATCAGGATTGGTGTAATGATTATTCCGCTCTGCAACCAGGGTTTTCAACCGTGCCAGCACCTGTTTTTCAGGCAGGGTCCGATAAAAGCGGGTAAAGCTTAGCTCATTGTGGCGGAAAGCGGCAATCAGGTTGTAAATGCCATTACCGGAAATTTCGTTGACGAAATTGTTACTTGATGTCGCAGACTGGGACACATTGATGAACGCAAGAGAAATAGCAGCAGGAATCAGCAACAACGCTCCCGTAAGGCGATAACTCCCACGAAATGTGATGGATGCAGCCTGATCGAGTCGGCGACGCAGAAGCAGTACAGTACAGAGTGCGGCAATCGCGATGCCGATAAAAATCGGCGTCAGCGGATAGGACTCCCGTATGTTTCCGATGACCTCATTGGTATAGATAAGATAATCCACCGCAATGAAGTTAAAACGGGTGCTGAACTCGTCGAAAAAGAAGTATTCGGCACAGGCATCAAAAATTAAAGCCGCTGTGAACAAAGTGAAAAGCGATCGGACCAGCCAGTGGTGCCATTGTTGAGTGGCGAATCGCCGGGGCACCAAAAGCAGATAGAGCGCCACAGGGAGAAGAGCATATGACAGCGTTGCCAGATCGAAGACTAATCCGGTAGCCATCACTTTCAGCAGAAAAGCAAAGCTCAGACCAGCCCCTTTTGGGGTCATTGCGCAAAGCAGAATACGTATGGCTGTTGAAATGGCCAAAAAAGTTAAAGAGACCAAGGTTACGAGACCAATGCGGCGTTGCGACATGTGTGCTCCTGCAGGAAAAATGACTATCAATAATCACGGTAATCGTTCAACTGAAATAAAACAATCAGATTCAAGTGATCATTAAAATGAATCACCTGTTTTGGAGTGTTTTCCGGCTGAGGTGTGATGCGGGTCACAGCTATTCAATTACTGCTGATGCTATACAGGAGCCCACTTTTATATAGCAACAGGTAAACGATACTACTAAACCACCCGCAAGGATGGGGCGGAAAGCCTACAGGGTCTCAACGAGACAGCCGGGTTGCCGAAATACCAGACACATGGTATTTGGCCCCGGCTTTTTTTTGTCTTTTGTATGATACGAATCACAGCCCGGAAAAAAGTAATCACGTATTGTTGCATTATTGATGCAGCGATGAACCCCCAAATAGTAGCACTGGGGCACACGTTTCTTTCCTGACATTCTCCTAGGGACATCGGGAAATGGGAACGGTACAAAAAGCATCAGTCAGGTCAGAAGGCTGACGCTTTACAAAATGTGATATACCCCATGCAGAATTTGAGCATGGAAAAGGAGTCGCAAATGAAAAAACATTATGGTCTGTGCCTGCTCTGCACAACAGTCATGCTCGGATCAACCTCACCGGGTTTTAGCGCTACCCTGTTTCAGGAAAACTTTGAAGATGGCAATTTCAGCGCACGTGGCTGGTACGACAGTACTGCCCCCAAGCTTTCCAGCATTGAGCACATTGCCAACAGCACCAAATCACTGGAAGTGCGTTTTGCTGCGGGCGCCACGACCCCGGACAACCTGGGCACATCAATGAGAAAAAAATTCACCGAATCGGATTCCGTGTATATCAGCTATTACGTGAAGTACAGCTCCAACTGGCAGGGATCCAACGTCAACTATCACCCCCATGAATTTTACCTTCTGACGAACAAGGATAGTGACTGGTCCGGGCTTTCATACACGCACCTGACCGCCTATGTGGAACAAAACGAAGGAAAACCGCAGATAGGGATACAAGATGGAATGAACATAGATATGGCCAACATCGGCAAGGATCTTACTGCAACATCCGAAAAACGTGGTGTAGGTGGATGTAACGGCGACAGTGACGGATACGGCAATGGAGAATGTTATGCCAATGGCAGCGCCTACTGGAACGGCAAATGGTGGCGTTCTCCTTCGGTGATGTTTTCCGATGCAACCGGCTCCACCTACAAAAGTGATTGGCACCAGGTGGAGGCTTACATCAAGTTGAACAGCATCGTCAACGGTAAAGCCGCCAAAGATGGCATCATTCAGTACCTCTATGACGGAAAGCCCGTCATTGACGCTCGCAACGTGGTTATACGCACAGGATTGTATCCGGACATGAAATTCAATCAACTGCTGATCGGACCCTACATCGGCGTCGGATCACCGGTGAGTCAGTCCTTCTGGATCGATAATCTGACTGTGGCAACGGCACCCCCCACCGTATCAACCATAGCCGCCCCGCAGAATCTGAGAATTATCAGCAAATAGTCCAAAAACCTACCGAGACATTCCCACCTTTGGAGTGGAAATGTTGTAAATATGCTGTAAAGGAGAATATATGACAGCAGGAACCAGAACTGTATCTTACGTACTTCAGGCTTTAATGATAGTAACTCTGCTCTCCGCAGGGCAGGCATTTGCATGGACAAGAACTGCCACTTTTGAAAACGAAGGCACCGGATCTATTGCTCAGGGAAGTACCGCCTTCGAGGTCGCCTCGGGATCAACCACAATTACAACAGACAAAGTTTCCGGTGGCTCAAAAGCTGCAAAAATGTACCATGCCGCCGGCGACGGCGGGGTCATGGGATACGTATCCTTTCCTGGTGCAGTGGGAAATGGTGGGGAAATCTGGGCTCGTGGGAACTTCTACTTCGCTTCTCCCTGGAACTGGGCCTGTAATCCGGTCATCAAAGTACTTCGAGGCGCACACATTGCCAATGCGAGTGGCGGGAACGTAGGCTATCTTTCGGTTTTTGCCGATGCGGCTGGCAACATTGTTCTTTCAAATGAACCTGCTGGTGTTCAAAAACTGACCAGTGCCAAATTCGATGTGGACAAATGGCAGACCATCGAAATGTACGTTAAACTTTCCACCGGCAGTGCCACCTTCAGGATCTGGAAAAACGGCGTCCTGATATTGGAGGACACGGCCAGAACCATCAACTCAACCAGTGACTATGCCGACTTTTCCTACATCATGTCCAACTGGAATGGCGGTTCTCCCCAGAACCAGACCCAGTACATCGATGACTTTATCTGGACCAACACAACCCCTTCCCAGAAGGATAGCGCAGGCCGTCCAATGATCGGACCGACCAGCGGAACCGGCACCGGCACAACTACCCTGGCAGCACCCACAGGATTCAGGATCATCTCCAAGTAGGAAAACTTTTACCGCAGCAGACAATTGACGCAGGGCAGCATGGTTACGACCTTGTTGCTCTGCGTTTTTGTTTTCCCGCCACAATAACCGTACCCATCAGCGCCACACCAAGCAGCAGAATGGTGGAAGGCTCAGGGGCCGGAACGCTGGAGACTGCCGACTCAAGCCTGACATTATCAAACCCGGCGATCTGGAATAGGCTCTGGTTGGGATTAACCATCAGCAGGCTGACAGTCAGCCGATCGAACAATCCTTCGACACCCAGGCTCAGGTTAGGAACGAAAAGTGTGCCAGTCAGAACATTTTTCGTGATTTCAGCTGAACTGATCCAATCAATTTCGCTGCTGAAGGGCATCAAAGGATAATTAATACCATTAGCGGCATTTCTTCCCATGAGCTCGACATAAAAATAACCATAATTAAGACTGCCAACCGGATTAACTAACTCCCAGGCAATGGAATAGTCCATGTATAAGGAAAAAGGTTGCAGTGCTCTCACATCCGCCAGTTCTAAAGAAGTACCAAGCCCTCCCCCTCCCTCCATCAAAATAAAGTTCCCATTCATGGAGTTCTGCCAGGAGCTCAAATCCCACCTATTGTTATAACTGGCTGGGAGCCCGGCTGTGTCGGTCACTGCCGCTGAGCCACTCAATCCCCATCCCGAACTCCCGCTGGAAAAATCACCGTTCGTCAGCAGATTGGCCTGGACCGGGGCGGGCAGACAGAACAAAGAAAGACAGAGTGCGGCCAGCGGGGCAAACAACTTCAATCGGATCATCTTCAATCTCCTTTGCCGTGGGGGATAATTGTTTCGGTTGGTAAGATTGGACGATGATGAATCACCCGACGGCACACAACATCAACCAGAGCTGCGGTTCGAGCTGTTATGTAAATCATATACAGAAACATTGCCCCTGCAAGCTCAGCATTGATTGCACCGGATTGACGGTGAAATGCAGAGGCAAGCGATATTCCCATCAAAAACGCCATATAAAAGAGGATTGGCAGAAACCAGGGAAGCGTAGAAAAAAACAGAAAAGCGAGGCAGGCCATCAGCATGACCAGGTTCAAAAGACTTATCAATGCAGGTTTGGAAGCGATCAACGTGGCGACTGAATGAAAATCTCCCCGGCCGTGCCAGCGCTCCCTTGCAAAGAATCGCTTTATGGTACGGGGGTAACCTGCATGTACAACCTTCAATGCCGGGTTGTTTTCAATGGTCGCTCCCCTGGCCCTGGCGCGCTCACAAAATTCACAGTCCTCGCCGGTTTCCAGGTGGGGTGCAAAGCCCTCCACGCTCAGGAAAGTCTGTCGATGAAGAATCAAGTGCCCGCCGTTGATATAGCTCACCTCACTGCGCGTGGTGCGAGGCGCAAACCAGATTCGTTCGATCCAGTTATTCTCTTCGCTGATCCCATACAGAGAACCGGTGATCAACATCGGACGCTGCTGCAGCAAGACAGGCACCCGCCCGATCTGCTCCCCCCACTCCCTGGTCACATATACGTCTGCATCAATGAAAATGAAGATATCTGCGGAAGCATTCTGTGCCCCCATGTTTCGCAAGGTGGAAATAGAACAGCCCGGTGCATGCAGACAGATGGCACCGTTGTCATGAGCGATATCCAGGGTGCGATCCGTGGATCCGTTGTCAACTACGATTACTTCGTACTGGAATTTCCCTTCCAGGTTTTTCCTGATGGATTCCAGCACGCCACCGATGTGCTCCTCCTCGTTAAGGGCAGGTATGATGATCGAGAATTCTTTCGTAATGATAAAAGCCTCCGCTTTTCAGTCATTAGCAACCGTGGTTTCGGACGCACTGGCAATCACTACATAACTGGGGGTAAGTACGATTGCCCCCAGGGAAATAAGTGATACAGCCTTTGCAACCGAGTAAAAAAGAGGATATCGAATATTTTCCTGCTCCTGGACAAGCAACTCCGATGGTAAAAAACGGATTTGGCTGAAGCCTGCCTTTTTGAACCTGTTAGTCAGGTAGGAGCGGGAAAGGACATACAGGTGTTCGGGATTGAAGAACCTGATGCGCTTCTGCATGCACATCTTTTCCCGACCACTGAAGCGAAGAAATAATTGCCAGCCTTTGATCAGAGAAAGTTTGTTCGGCATCCTGATAATGATACTTCCGCCAGGTGCAAGCAGGCGTGGCAGAAGTGCCCACAGTTTCTTCAAATCCGGCTCGTAATACACCACGTCACTCATCACCACCACATCAAATCTGGTTGTGACTCGTTCAAGCGCATTCACATCACCCGGTATTACCTCAAAGCCGTAACACTCAGCTGCGTGATTACATGCTTCCGTTGAAAGGTCATTGAGAACAAGACCGAGATCCGGTCGTTGCTGCTGCAGCACCGCCAACAGATGTCCCTTTGCACCTCCGACATCCAGAACCCGCCCTCCCCTCGGTGCTGCCCGGCTGATCAGGCAGGCAAGCTGATCGAATACGCGACGCCTTCTCCTGAGAAAATAGTGTTCATCTTTGTAGGCATTCTCGAAGTGGGATTGTATGACCTGGCTGTCGATGCGCGTGTCCGCGAAAATCAGTCCACAGTCGATGCACAATTGCAGCCTTACCAAGGTTGAATAGTAGATGAACTGTCCAACGGAACGGGATGAACGTGAACTGCAGTCCGGACAGGCATCCAGTTTATCTGCTCGAACCCTTTTAAAATTGTGCTGTATGCCGTAGTCGACCCACTCCTCGGGTGAAGAAAATCCTTTGTTGAATCGGAGCAGGTCGAGCATGTGACTGCGCTCTTCTTTCATGGCATTGCTCCAGAATGACTGTAATCAAAATACGCATCATAAATTATGTGGCGGCACATGTGCTTCCTGCTCATATGCCCGCTACATTTCTGAAGTAGGACTTGGCTTCTGAAATAAATGGCTGCAGATCGTCAAAGTCATATACATCGCCGGCCGTGTTCGCTCCTCCCGGCACCAGCAGGTCCCGCATCACCTGCATGACCGGGGGAATGTCCACAGGCATTGCGGCTGAAGGTCCCCTGTTTTTAAGTCGTATGATCAGATGGTCCAGCATGCCGAAAAGCCATTTCAGACGAACTCCGGTCCGGTAATCGCGACAGGTTTGCTCCAATTTTCTTCCCAGGTGATACTCGAGACTGAGCACAGGGAAATTAATGCCGGAGGAGACCGCCAACTGCAGCGACCCCCAGAACCTGCCGTTAATCTCCATGAGTTTTGCCTTGCCGTCCCGTACGTCCCGCTTGAATTCGACCATGGCAATTCCGGTCCAATCTACGGCCGAGAGCAGTTTTTCAGCATCTTCAACCATTTGCTTGTCCAGCGGTATGCTCTCAGAAAGCACACTCACCCCTCCGGAAGGTGGCTTTTCCAGAATCCTGCGGTGAGCGAACAACGCCAGGTGACGATCGTGATCAAACAGGGTGAAAAGACCGGTTCCTTCCCCCACAATCAGTTCCTGAATCAGCGATGGATAACGCAGCACCGGCCTGGCCTCATACAGACGGTCCAGTTCCTGAGCATTTGAGGCATACATCACCCCGGCAGAAATGATTCTGTCCCCCTCGCGGATCTTGGAAAAAGCCGGCTTTACCACCACCGGGTACCGGGTGATTGAAACCTTCTGCCTGTGGTACTCATCCTGGCCATCAATAAACAGGGTCTGCGGAATCGAAATGCCTATATTTGAGGCCAACTGAAACAATTTGAACTTGTTTGATACAGCATCCATGTGGTCGGACGAAGCACAGGCCAGAATGACATTCTTTCCCAAAAGCTCGCGGTTTCGATTGAGGCAGTACACAGACTGTTCGGTCATCGGGATGACTACATCGACATTTTCTCTGATCACCAGCGCAGCAATCGCACTGACATATCCGTCGCAATCTTCCATGGGATTGGGAACCTGATAAGCATAACTGCAATACCTCGAACAGGCGGCGATGGAGCCGGCGACGCTTTCCGTAACCATGACCGTACAACCGTTACGCCCAAGGGAGCGGGTAACTGCCAGGGCAGATCTGTTTTCTCCATCAGTTACCAGCACATTCATTTAGTCACCTGCCTCACCCTCCCCCAACCCTTAGGCCCCTTTGGGTCCTCCCATAAAGAGAGGGGAGCTTTTGCCCCCTCTCCCCTCAGCGGGAGAGGGCTGGGGAGAGGGGTGGTTTTCCTCAAAAAAACGGCAGTAGCATTCGCGACCTGAAAAGAGGGATGTTTGAGCTTACATCTTCATGAATTCCGATGCGCGGGACCTCAAGAAGAGATCCTTCCGATTCCAGGTAGCCCCTTCGGGTAGTAACGGCTGCATGGAAACCATTTTCAGCCAGGACCTTTCGAATGCCGGCAGTAGTGTTTCCGTTGGGATAGGCAAAGAGCCCTACCCTTTTCCCAATGCATGTCTCGATGTGTGAACGCGAAACCGCAATTTCCTCACGCACCTGGGAGTGCGGCAGCTGATCGAGCAGCTCATGATTGACGGTATGGGCGCCGAATCGCACAAGACCGCTTTCATTCATCGTACGTATTTCCTCCCAGTTGAGCATATGCCGGATTTCGGCACCGTTGTGGTGCATGGTGCGCAGATACGACAGGATCTCCTGCCGCTCGGCTGGGGTGTAACCTTTCATGATTGCGATGATCGTTTCCAGGAAGGATTCACGATTTTCACGTGATAACGAACGCGTCTCATTACAGAAATGTTGCAGCGGGGCAGGCGCATTATCCGGCAGTGACAGGATCAGATTCATGCGATCAAGGTGCAGGAACATTTCTTCAGGCCAAAAAAGACGTTTGGTGCCCATGAATCCTGTAGCCAGAAATATTGTGGCAGGTATGTCGAGCTCCCGGAGTACAGGAAAAGCTTCGCTGTAATTATCCCGCCACCCGTCGTCAAAGGTAATGGCGCACAAACCTCCGATTTTTTTGCCCTTGGAAATCCGCTCGACAAGTTCTTCCAGAAATAGCACCCGGAATCTGCTGGATAAATACATGAGCTGTTTACGGAAGGAGGCGGTCAATACGAACATTCCCGGCTGTACATAACCTGATTCAGTGTCCCGTCCAGTCAGGACCCGGTGATACATGAAGACCGGCGCCCTGTTTGTAAAACGGACACGCTCCGCTACGGAAAGCAGGCCACTTGCCGATAGAAAACCGGCAGTAACTCTCTTCAGAGTCATACTCAACCCTGCCATCTCAGAGAGTCCCCATATGCTTCATATTTTCGCGCAAACATTGGAAACTGCTCGTTCAATCTGAGCGAAGCACTTTTCAAATCTGCTTTCATCCTGCCCAAATGGATCATTGATGTTGCAGAGGATATTCTCGGGAAAGGGAGCAAATTCCCGCAGCAGCCTGATTGATTCTTTCTTGTGAGGGTACATTGCTGTCAGAGCACGGTAATGCCAGTATTCCATGGCGATAATAAGATCCGCATTCTCAAGGTCACACAACTCCACCCCTTTGGAGAGATGATCTTCAAGGTCAAGACCTTTGCGCCTGGCCACGGACAATGCTGCACCGGGTGCGGCCGAGCGCACCCTGACATCAAGACCGCAGGAACGGATGTGCATCGTACTGGCTTCCACTTTTGCTTTCATGAAATATTCCGCAAACGCGCTTCTGCAGACATTTCCCTTGCAAACGAACACCACAGAACGAGGATTGTTCACCACGGCTCTGCTGCACGACGAATGGTACAGGACCGATTGGGCAATGTTCTTTATCCATCTTCTGCACTGCTTTTTTGTAATCATGAAAACCTCATGCAGGTTCGCTCTCTTTCTGACCTGCAATCAGAGATAGAGTCATGAAGAGAGCTGCAATGTTCCATAAAGGTGGGTAATAGAATACGGACAGAAAAATGCCGGTAACCAGGAATCCGAACAGGCTGGTCATCAAGGCCCGGTTAAGGTGGCCCACGGCATAAGCCTTATTATCGGGAGATACTTTTGTGTTCAAAATCTTTCGGTGTTTTCGCAGCAGCTCCCGGAACATCAATCCGACCAGCACGGTCCCGACCAGTCCCAGCTCAGCGAGAAGCGTGAAATATACCGAATGCAGAGCCCTGCCCCACATGTCCCTGTCCCAGTAACTTTTTCCTGAACTGTCGTACTGATACTGGTTGATAACGATGGGAATGTTCCCTTGTCCGACGCCGATAATGGGGTTGGCGGCAAAAGCCTTCAAACCGACTTTCCAAAGTTCAATGCGGTCTTTGCCGGTATCCTTTTCGGCACTGTCAATCGAGATCCCGGAAACCTCCTGCTTGAACTCCGGATCCGCAAATCCCCAGGCCAGCATTGCCACTGCCACTATCACAAAAAAACTGCTGACCTTGTGTTTGGAGTAGCACCAGCAGACAAAACCGACCGCCGCCAGCCCGATGATTCCTCCTCGTGATGCGCTGACCACATTACCAAGCACCAGCGCAATGCAGGCGCTCCACAGGATCCATCTCTTAACCCCTGTTTCCATCTGTCCCAGAAAAAAACCGAACGGCAAGGCAACATTCATGGCCAGGGCAAAATCGTTTTCATCAGTGAACACTCCGCTTCCTGTAAACCCCAGAAAATCAATTTTTAAAATTCTATTAACCGAACACAGGGCAACAACCATCACAAAGGAGAAAAGGAACACACTCAATCTGCGTGTGTTATTCAGGAATACGCAGCAGGAAATACTGATGATGAGATAGGAAAAGAGCGTCTTCAAACAGACGAATGCCCAAAAGTTGTTGGTTGCAATAAAGACGTGCACCGACATGAACAGGAGCAACGTCACGAACAACATGAAGTATTTTTCTTTGAAAAGGCGGCGCACCTGTTCCGTATGGGTTGAGAGGCAGAGAATCAGCAGAAACTGCAGCACAAGACCCGGTTTTACAGGGGCCAGAAACTGAGGCCTGCCATATTCAATGATCAAGTAAAGGACAAGCAGATAAACAGGTATGTTTGCGCCTTTTTTAACATCGATACCTTCAGAGCTTTTCGGCAACAGGTACGTCCGGTTCTCAACCATTTCTGTGTTCATGGCCCTCTCCTACGCCATTGCCTGGCGATAACAAGCTATATAATTGCCTGCCATTTCCTCTATCGAATATGCCTTGAGCACATGATCACGTGCCAGGGTTGCCTTGTGCTGAAACCGATCCGGCTGATCTACATACTCAAGCAGCTTTTCATGCAGATCATCGCTTGATCCCGGAGGAACAAGCGTGCCGAAAGTCTCATCGCAGAACAGCTCCGGAAGTCCGCCAACCCGTGATGCAATCACCGGCAGTCCAAGAGACATGGCCTCAAGAACTGCCAACGGGTGGCCTTCCGAAAGGCTCGGCTGCACATATACATCCAGGCTGTTAAGGATATTTTCTATGTCCCCGCGAAAACCGGTGAAAATGACACGGTCTTCCGGAATATTCAGGCTAGCCACCTGGTCCCGGAGCATTTTTTCTTCACTTCCGCGACCAACCAGCACCAGACGAGTTTCCGGCTGTCTGGAAAGAAGGCGGGAGAATGCGGTAATCAGATAAGTGTGCCCCTTTACCGGGTAAAGGTTCCCGACCGCACCAATACACACAGCTGACTCGGGAATTCCGAATTCCTGACGGAATGTTGATACACCGGGGATGATAAAGCGGATGCCGTTGTAGATTGTTTTCAGCTTGCTTTTGGCTATTCTGCGGGCAGCACCACCCCTCACAGCCTCGGACACACAGACAACGAGGCTGCTCAGGCGGGATATGGCCATATATTTAAGCCGTGTGCGGGAAGAGCTGCTCAGGAATATATCGCCATGCTCAGTACAGATATGGGGAATGGAGTTTTTGCTGCAAGCCAGAGCTGCGTAGAAGTTAGAGTCCAGCAGATGTGAATGAACTATGTCCGGCTGTACTTGCTTGATAATTTCCGACAAGTTCTTGAACAGCTGCCAGGGTGATCCGGACTTGTCGAAGGTTACGTAGGAAATTCCCAACTCCTCCAATGCAGGTGCGATCCAGTTTTCTCTTTTCGGGTCCCGGGCACGGGGAATGGCTGCAATCACCTCAACACCTTGACGCTGCAGTCCCCAGGCAAGCCATCGAAAGGTATTCTCCGCGCCGCCATGACCATGGGTATGAATTATCTTAAGCACCCTCATCTGTGGCTCCCTTTTCTGCCAGTTCCATTCCCTTCTGAGTCAAATCATGCCTCCCTGTTGCACGCTTCACCCCCTTGACCACACCGATGACGGCTGGAGGAAGAAATGACGCCAATGCGTACACCAGGGATTTGATCTTCCACGGACAAAACACAAAACTTCGCAGGAAATGCCCTCTGGCCTCTTGATACTTTTCCTGTGAAAAATGATGATAGCCTTCGGAAAAATACAGATCGTTGTATTTGAGTTTGATGGCTCTGACACCAATCCGGTTGAGAATTTCGGGATACTTTTTCTGCAGCAGTTCGATATGTGCCCTGATTGCAGGCATGATATTCCCGCGCGTCCTGCTCAGGCTCCCCTCGGTAAGGTGATAAAGAACCAGAGGCTCGTCCAGAAGCTTCACCCCGTAGTTCATCGCAATCCGCATCCACAGGTTATCGTCTTCAGCAACCATCAGTTCCTCTTCAAAGCATCCGACGTCATCGAGTACGGACTTGCGGATCATCACCGTTGAGGTGACCACATAGCTGTTAAGGAAGATATTCCTGACAAGGTCGCCACTCATCAGCCGCTCCCTTTTGTGCGCCCGCTCTGCAGTAATGCCGCCGCTATTGAAGAAGAGGTTCTCGGTAAAGACCATGCCAACCCTGGCGTCATCAAACAGAGCAACCTGCTTCTCGAGCTTGTCAGGCAGCCATCGGTCATCGGCATCCAGAAATGCCACGAATTCGCCTTTTGAAACGGAAATACCGAAATTTCGAGCCGCTGCAACGCCGCTGTTCCTGATGAAAAAGAACCTCACGTTGGGAAACTGCTGCCGGATTATCTGAGCAGTTCCATCTGTAGAACCATCATTGACTACAATGATTTCGTAGTCCTTAAAGCTCTGGGACTGGACGCTGGCAATCGCCTCCGAGATATGGGCTTCCGCATTGTATGCAGGAATTATGACACTGATCATGCGACCATCCTTTGCACCCTCCCCCGGCCCCTCCCATCGAAGGGAGGGGGGATTTTTTCCCTCTCCCCCTGGTGGGAGAGCAACTGTGTTAGGTGTCAAGAGGTGTTATGTGTGTTGCATGAAATTCGGGTCCCACGGCACCATGTTTTT
>NZ_JAHDYS010000007.1 GCF_018531195.1 Pelotalea chapellei
TTTGTAAAAATAATTGAAAAAGAACAAAAGACCGAAAAACCTAAGTTAAACCTGGTTTTAATGTAGGGGTAAGGTCAGATGAAAACACATAGAATCATTAGTGACAAAGATCAAAGCTAAATATGAAAGTGGGCTTGACATCGAAGTTGGTGATGACAGCCTTTGGATCGAGAGGATCAGGGGCCAACCAAACTGCCATCCGGATCAAGGCAGATGACATCAATTGTTTCAAAAATGTATCAGTCACTGACTACTTGGACAGCTTGGACAGAACGACCCAGGAACTTCACCGGAACAACTATGGCAATAGAGCAACAATAAAATTGACCTCTTTGGAGAAGGTGCATGCCGCATTTTTAGCGTAGCATGAGCTATAACCACTTAGCGATACGCGGCCTCCGCTACCCTACGCCGGTGCGCCTCGGCCACGTTGAAAGGATACATGATGATTGAAAAATTAATTAACTCACCAGCTGACCTACACGAATTGGCCTCTTCGTTTAGAAAAACCCATCCCATTTTCAGGGGGCTAAGCGATTCCTCTTTTCAATTAATCCCTAGGTTTGGCCGAAGCATTATAAAAAACAGAGAATTTAGAAGTAAGAACCCAACATTTTCATACGTCATTGACCAAGCAAAAGAGAACGTAGTGCTAAATCAATTCAAAATTCTAACAGCGCCTCATCTTACTTCACGTCCGGTAAACGAGTGGGAGTGGCTAGCAATTGCTCAACATCATGGTCTACCCACAAGATTGATGGATTGGACAAGCAACCCCCTTGTTGCGGCCTACTTTGCAACTTCATACAGTCCATCAAAATCAGATACTGTCATCTATGTTATCAGTAATAAATATACTCTGAAGGAAATCAGTTTTGAGAAATCACCATTTGATTTAGATAAACCTGCAGTTTTTACACCTCGTCATACAACTCAAAGGATAACAGCTCAATCAGGAGTTTTTGTCATAAATCCTATAGTTGATGAGCCTTTCTGTTGTGACGGTATGGAGAAGTGGATTGTGAGCAAGAAGTGTCGAATTGAGATGGAGATAATGCTATGCCGCTATGGAATTACCCACGCTTCCATGTTTCCTGGTCTTGATGGAATAGCTAAATTCCTGGTAAGCGATTATGGACTATGATGGAAGCAGTGTGTAGCTATACGCCTGCAAGGTGATTCCGATTCGTAAGAGGCACCGGTCGAAAAACCCGCCGGTGATCTTCCGCACCGTTATCTGAGAAGAAGTATGAAACCAAAAATTGCGGGACAATAAGGGGACACGGGACAATAAGGAGACGGGCTGATTATCGAGATTTATGAGCAAACCTTCCGCTACATTCCCTCGATGCCTCTTTATCCTTACAGGGTACCAACAAAACAGGGAACTTCTCTTTCAACGATCCCCGAACTAACTCCAGCACATCTTTCGCCTATTCGGTATGAAAGAGCCGATATAACAGGCCCGCCGATAGCAGGACTAAAACAGACAAGGGGACCAACTGAGTTTTATTAATAAAGCTCGGTTGGTCCCCTTTTTCATCAGCTCGATCATGCGCTGGCTTAATAGCTGGAATTGGAGTGTGAAATCTCCAGGGCATTCACCTGCAGAAAAGCGGGTACAACAATCGAGGTGGGGTTGCGAGCCCCATAACTCATCGACGTGTTATAGACGGTCTGAGTCCGGGAAAGCCAGGCCAGTCTGTCCCCGAAAATATCCGACAGGCTCTGGGTGATACGCACGTTATAGGGCACGGCAACAGAGCCATCTTTCTTGAGCAGCAGCGCTCCAAAGCGCGAGCTGGCGGTGATCAGGCCCTTTGAAGGGTTAACGATGTTCATGTAATGCAGAAAGGGAATATAGAGCAGGTCGTTCTCGCGCGGCAGATTGACCAGCTCTTCGAGCGTGCCGACCTCCCTGCCCCCACCCTCCAGCACAAGACTGTTGTGCATGACCGTATGCCCCGTGGGTGTTGCGCCAAACTCATCGGCATCATCCTGGGACCAGGTGAAGGAATTGAAAATCCCCTGCTCAAAAATGGGGAACGGTTCACGGGACATGCCGGTCATATCGCGCCGGAATGGAAATGTTTCCAGGCGGGTGGGATCATCGGTCAGGTTGAATTTGTCTGAAAACACCTGCTGCCCCACCTGATCTTCTGCAATGAAAGAAAATCCGCGTTTCATCGAGCCACCGTCAAAACCGATGTAGTTCATGATGCTGATCAGCTCGGCAATGGCGGCTGATCCGAAGACTATGTCATAGGAGCCCACGGGAAGTTGCTGCGGCGTATCGTGCAGATAACGCTCCAGCAGGAAAGCCAGATCCCGCCGCAGCAGGGCCGGGTTCAGCTCGGTTTTTTTCTGGGCTGACTGCTCTGCAATCACTTCCCACTTGAGGGTGCTGTGGGAAAGGACAACACTGATCTGTGCATCGGTACTCTTGAAATACTGAAGATGCTCCGAACGGGTGGTGATCTGAGCGATGGTGTTCACGCCGCAGGAGAAAATGCCGGAGAGTCTGATTTCATCCGTTTCCAGCCCTGCCACCGCCTGGTTGAAATACCCCAGGCGCTCTTCGTTGCCAATCCCCGCCAAAGCAGCGTCGTAAGAGGTCTCATCGATATGGGTTTCCCCATAGGCAGGCACGGTGGGCTGGTAATTCAAAGCCTGGGCATGTTTGACCATTTCCGCTGCGATATCCACGCCTTGTTTCATTTCATCCAGCTTGCTCAGATCAGTGATCATTTCATAGCTGGCGCGCTTGCGGTCTTCGTAGGCAGTAATCTCCAGGCGAATGAGGTGTTCATTGGTGTTGAGCGAGATAGCCGAGTTGGCGAAACGCATCAGATAGCTCTCTTCTTCGTGATAGAAAAAGGTTGCATCAACGTTTTTAGAAAGGGCATAAGCGCGCAGGTCACACAAAGTCTGCAGAATCAGTTCCTTCACGGTTACTCTCCTATGGTCACATTGTCAAAACGGCAGACCGGAATGCCATGCCCAAGTTGCATGACCTGATTGGGTTGTCCCTTGCCGCAGTTATCCACGCTGCGCACTTCCCAGGTGGACTCATCCCCCACCGCTGAAAGTGAATTATAGAACGGGACCGTCTCCCCCTTGTAGGTTGGATTTTTGACGACTCGCGTGACTTTGCCATCTTCCACCAGCCAGCCGATATCGGTGGCAAAGTGAAACTGCTCGCGGTTGGACCCGATCGACCAGCTCTTGTCGCCATCCAGAATGATCCCTTTTTCGGTATTTTTCACGATATCATCCAATGACCCATCGCTACCGGGATCGATGTTGATGTTGGTCATGCGCTCAATCGGCACCCGATAAAACGCCGTGGCACGGTTGGCGCCGCTGCTGCCGTTAAAAATCGCTTTGCCGGCGCGAACATTGGCCTCTTCCACCATCTGACGACCGGTGATTGCACCAACAAGCAGGCCCTTGTCGATCAGCAGATTATCCTGAGCGGCAACGCCGTCGTCATCATATCCAAAACTGCCGGGGCTGTTGGGGAGGGTGGCATTGGCGCGGGCGGTCAGCTTAGGGGAACCATAGCGCAGCTCACCGAAATCGCCCAGTTTGACGAAGGACCCGCCCGCGTAGGCCAGTTCGTAACCCAGAATACGATCCAGTTCGAGCGCATGCCCGATGGTTTCGTGGGTTTGCAGGTACATGATGCCGGGAAGCAGAATCACGGAACGCTGGTCAGTGGGACATGTTTCCGCCACCAGGACTTCATTCATCTCCCGCACGATTCGCTCGGCATTTTCGCTGAACAGGTGCGGATCAAGCGTCTCCCAGCCCCGGGTGGCACCGCTGAGCGACGGGCTGAACTTCCGCGAATGGGACTCGCCCTGTGCATCCACCCCCATCACCTGAATGCTGGGAAACACTTCGATAATGTTCTTCTCGATCTCGCTCCCTTCAGAATCGAAGTATACGATCTGCTTGCGCATGAAGATCAACTCGCACACCCGCTGGGCAACACCCGGCTGGTTCAATTGCTCATCCAACTTTTTCAGGAACTCGACTTTTTCCCCTAGCGGCACGGAAAAGGGATCAATCCGGTTCGGGCTTTTGAAAGAGGCCTGAATGGATTCTTTCTCGGCCAGCCGAACCGGGAAGGTCACCCGCTCCGCAGCCACACGGGCATTATCCAGGGCTTTGTCAAAGAGCGAAGTCAGATTGCCGACATCCGAAGATGCCGAAAAGCCCCACGCCCCCTTGTAAAGCACACGAATCCCCACCCCGCTTTCTCGCGACGAGGAAACGGTCTTCAGGTTCCCATTCCACATCATCAGTTGGTTGGTTTCTTCAACGGGATACCAGCGCGCGTCGACGTAGGTCGCCCCCGCCGCCTTGAGCCGCTGGATCTGCTCTTGAAATTTGTTTCGCATTAAATTCTCCAATTGGGACAATCACTTTTCCGCACATCCACCGCCACGTCATACAAGGTGCTGCCCCGCCCTCCATCAGTCAGCCGTTGTGATGTCAGAGCATTCACGCCGCGTTCACCGGGAATGAATTCCCTCCACCAGACCCCTTCAGTGACCACTGTGCCAGATGGAACCCGATCAGTGATCTTCAAGGTGAACGTGACCTGGCCACGTTCATTACAGGCGATCACCTGCTCTCCATCCGCCAGACCGCGCTGCTCAGCGTCTGAGCGGCTCATCATCAGCACCATTGGTTCCTGTCGTAGCCGCAGATCATCCTGCTCATAAAAACTGGAGTTGAGTGCATAGGGGGTCGTTGCCGGCTGCAGTCGCAGGGGCAATCCATCCTGTTCGGCATGGGTCGCCAATAACCGCGGCAGCGATTCCGCCTCCTGCTCATTCAGAATCTCGATACGTCCGGAGCGGGTCTGCCAGGGACGTTGCGGGTCGAGCGGCGGATTGAGCAGCACTGGCTCTCCATCAGACAGCCGCCTGGTCAGGGCAGCGTCACGCCAGGAGGTATCGTAATCAAGCAGCTGGTCGATCAGATCATCGGCAGATTGACGGAAGAAAGGCTGATCCCACCCCATGCCCTCCGCGAGTATGGAGAACACCTCCCAATTGCTCTTGGAAGCCCCCACTGGCGGAATGGCGGCAGAGCAGCGCTGGGCATGATAACCGCCGTAGCTGCGGTACAGGTCCGGATGTTCCAGTGACGAGGTGGCAGGCAGAACGATGTCGGCGTAGCGGGCGGTGTCTGTCATGAAGCGCTCATGCACTACCGTGAACAGGTCCTCTCTCTCCAGCCCCTGAATGACTGCATTCTGATCCGGGGCTATGGCCGCGGGATTGGAGTGATAGACATACAGGGACATGACCGGTGGCTCATCAAGGGTGGTGAGGGCGCTGCCAAGCTGGTTCATGCTGACCAAGCGGGTGGGATGTTCCAGAAAGTCTTCCCTGACCACACGGGAGAGCGGAAAAGCGCCTCCGGTAGAGGTCCCGCAGAAGATACCTCCACCCCGTCGCTGCCAGGCACCCACCAGGGCCGGCAGACAGGAAATGGTGCGTACGGTCATGGCGCCGTTGGCGTAGCGGGTAAGCCCGCTTCCAAGACGGATGAAGGGTGCCTTTGCATGGGCGTATTCCCGTGCCAGACGCTCGATGTTTTCCGGAGATACTCCGCAGGCAACGGCCATCTTTTCGGGAGTGCAATCAGGAAGTATGTCCCGGCAGAGCTGCTCGAAACCTTGAACATTGGCGGCGATAAAACCTTCGTCGATCAGGCTCTCGCGCACCATGACGTGCATCATGCCCAGGGCAAGCGCGCCATCACCGCCGGGCTTGACCAGGAATACCTCGTCAGCCGCCTTGGCCGTGGGGGTCTGATAAGTATCGATGACCACGATCCGCGCGCCGCGCCTGCGGGCATCCTTGGCATCGCGCATGGCATGAATGCTGGTAGCGGCGGCATTAATACCCCACAGGATCACGAGGTCACTGTGAGCTATTTCCCCCGGATCAATGGCAGGAGTTTCCCCCATGATCATCTTCCAGCCGGCATCTTTGGCAGGTGAGCAGATGGTGCGCTCCAGCCGTGAGGCTCCCAGCTTGTGAAAAAAGGGATGGCCGCTGTTCCTCTGCACCAGCCCCATTGTCCCGGCGTAAGAGTAAGGCAATATGCATTCGCCACCGTAGGCTGCAGTGAGTTCTTTCCAGCGCGAGCAGATCGTGGAGATGGCCTCTTCCCAGGAGATCGGCCGGAATATGCCCGCGCCTTTTGCGCCCACTCGCAGCAGCGGGGTGGTCAAACGCCGATCGGAGTGAACCGTCTTTTCATAATGGTTCATCTTGGGACAGAGCAGACCGCGGGTCATGGGATGAGCCGGATCCCCGGCGACCGCAACACAGCGATCATTTTCAACCTCAACCAGCATTCCGCAGGTATCCGGGCAATCGTACGGGCAAACTGAGCGGGCAGTGAATCTGGCCATGGACATTTTCCTTTCAGGGCGTATTATTGGAGCTTCCATATTTAACAAAAACATTTGCAGATGAAAACGAATGGTGATAACCAGATTGCATCAAATTCTACAGAGGCTTTCCATGAAACATCATCCAGAAAAAGCTCATTATGCCGTTTCCGTTGTCGGCAAGGATCAACCGGGCATCGTAGCCGGCATCGCGGAGGTGCTGTTCCGCCTTGGCTGCAATATTGCCGATTCCAGTTGCACCATGCTGGCCGGCGAGTTCGCAATGATCCTGATCGTATCCCACATGAAGCCGTTCAGCAAGAGTCGCTTGTTCGAGGAACTGCATCCTGCCTGCGAGCAGATGGGAATGTCACTGGCAGTGCGAACCCTGCACGCCGATGAAGTCACCCGTCAGGAGTCGGTTGGAGAGATCTGCCTGGTATCGGTCTACGGTGCCGATCAGCCCGGTATCGTATTCCATGTAACGCGGGAACTGGCCCAGCGAGGCATCAATATAACCGATCTTTCAACCAAACTAATCGGGACTGAGACAGAACCGGTATATGTGATGATGCTGGAAGCTGCGGTGGGACAAGGAATGACCCCGGAAGATGTTGAAAATTTGCTTGAAAACCTTAAAAAGGAGCTGAACGTGGAGATTGGCGTGCGTATCGTGACGCCAGTCTCTCTTTGATAATATGCCAGTCCAAACTATTTTGCGCTACCCTCACCCGCTGCTGAAAAAAATCTGCAATGAGGTAGATTTTGTAGACGAGCAACTTCATACCCTCGTTGAAGACCTGTTGGACACCATGCGGGCCGGCCCCGGTTCGGTGGGCGTGGCAGCCCCTCAGATAGGCGTCACCCTGCGCGTTTGCGTGGTTGATGTATCGGCCAGCCGACATGGCAAAGACAACAACCATGGCCTGCTTACCATGATCAACCCGGAGATTCTGGAGAGCAGAGGAGTCGCCACCATGCGTGAAGGGTGCATGAGTGTTCCTGATTACACCGGCGACGTGGACCGTGCCACGGAAATCAGAGTTCGATTCAGTGAACTGGACCAGACCGTGCGGGAGTTCACGGCCACCGGCTTTGAAGCTGTTGCCATCCAGCACGAGATGGATCATCTGGATGGAATCCTTTTTCTCGATAGGATCATCAGTGTCAAGACAGGGCTCTTCCGACGAAAAAATTATAAATAAAATGGTTTTGTTCTAAAAAAATGAAGCCGGAAGAAGGCGACCGGATTACCGACAGGAGGAGTACACATGTCCGAGCTGCTAACAACCGCAGAACAAAAAGAATTGCTCAAAATCGCCCGTGAAACCGTGATGGCTTGTGTCAAAGCTGAAAAGCTCCCGGTTTTCACAGTCACCTCTCCCGGGATGTCAGCGGCGCGCGGGTGCTTTGTCACCATAAACCAGGAGGGTCATCTGCGGGGATGCATCGGAAATTTCGTTTCTGACAAGCCGCTCTACAGCCTGGTTCAGGAAATGGCCATTGCTGCAGCCACCCAGGACCCCCGCTTTTATCCGCTCAAGCCCAAAGATCTGGAAAATTTTGAACTGGAGATATCGGTACTGTCAACACTGAAAAAGATCTCATCAGTCAACGAAATCCAGGTCGGCACTCACGGGCTGTACATTATTAAAAATACCTATCGTGGTGTACTGCTTCCACAGGTTGCTGCCGAATACGGTTGGGACCGGGAAACGTTCCTCAACCATACCTGCATCAAAGCCGGGCTCCCGGAGAATACCTGGAAAAAAGAGTGTGAAATTTACACCTTCACCGCCATGGTGTTCCGTGAAACAAATATCATCTAAAACTGCGTTACAACACCTTGATTTCGGTCTCATTAAAGAGTAAATTACTCGGGAATTTATTTCGAGGTGAATTTATGTTTTTGTGGAATCTGTACCGCAACCAATCCATCAAGGTCCGTTTTTCAATCCTCTGCGTCTGCTACACGTTCTGCATGGCAGGAGTCGCAGTAGCCGCTCATTTCGGCGATCTGGCTCTCTATGCCACATTCATCATATTCACAGTGTTGGGAGCTATTTTCGGTATTGTGAACATTGTTTCAGTGACCGGCCCCATCCAAAGGGCCATCGGTTACCTTCAGGAAATGGCACGCGGTGACCTTTCCCGCCAGGTCGTTATCCGCCGCAAGACAGAGATGAGTACCATGTTCCTGGCGATTATCGATCTGCAGCAGTCCATGAAGGGAATGATTTCCGAAATGCAGACAACATCAGGGCAGGTCGCCGATGCCTCCACCACGCTGCGCAGCTCCTCTTCACAAATCGCCATCGGTACTGCAAATGCATCACAGCAGTCGACGTCCATATCCACTGCAGTCGAAGAACTGGCCTCTGTCAGTACCTCGATCTCACGCAGTTGCCAGGAAATGGCTGAAAAGGCTTCTGAAACAGAGGATGCAACACGTAGCGGCGAGACAATCATCTGCAGCATGACTTCTATGATGGGGGAAATTGAGCGCATGGTGATTGGAACAACCGAGGCGGTCAAGGCCTTGGGTACGAATTCCGAACGCATCGGGGACATCGTGATCGCCATTAGCGATATTGCTGACCAAACCAATCTTCTGGCGCTCAATGCAGCAATCGAGGCTGCCCGGGCAGGGGAACAGGGACGCGGTTTTGCGGTCGTTGCAGATGAGGTGCGAAGTCTGGCGGAACGGACCACCAGGGCAACGCGTGAAATCCAGAATATCATCGGGGCTCTGCAGAAGGATGTGACCAATGTGGTGACTTCCATGGAACAGAGCGCGGGCAGTGTCCGAAACGGTACCCGCGACGTACAGCTCTCAAGTCAGGCCATGGGGACTATCAGGGAACATATCGGTCCGCTGATGGATCATGTTTCCCAGGTAGCAACCGCCGCTGAAGAACAGTCCGCCACCGCTGCCAACATTACCGACAGCATTCACCAAATATCCCAAATCATCGATACGGCAGCCAAAGGTGCCCATCAAACGGAAATGGCCGCCGGCGACCTGGCAAGGACTGCAGGAGATCTGGATTCAAAAGTGCGTCGTTTCAAAGTAACTTCCTGACCAGAAACAAATAAAGTTGATAAAAAAAGAGGTGGATTCCAACGAATCCACCTCTTTTTTTGTACTTAACCTGAATGTATTCTTAGGCAGCCAATGCCGCATGCGCAGCAGCCAACCTGGCAATAGGCACCCGGAAGGGTGAACATGATACGTAATCCAGTCCGATGTTATGGCAGAAAATAACAGATGCGGGATCACCGCCATGCTCGCCGCAGATGCCGAGCTTTATTCCCGCGCGGGTCGAACGTCCCAGTTCACAGGCTATCTTGACCAGCTTTCCAACCCCGCTCTGATCAAGCGACACAAAGGGGTCTTCAGGCAGAATGCCGTGATCAACGTAAAAAGGCAGAAACTTGCCTGCGTCGTCACGGGAAAGACCGAAGGTGGTCTGGGTCAGGTCATTGGTACCGAATGAGAAAAATTGAGCCTCTACGGCAACCTCATCGGCGGTCAGAGCGGCGCGGGGAAGCTCGATCATGGTGCCGATCAGGTATTCGACCTTGACGCCGTAGGAAGCTATCACCTCTTCGCAGATCGCCACTGCATTCTCTTTGAGCACTTGCAGTTCTTTGGCTGTAGCTATCAAGGGAATCATTATCTCGGGAACGATATTGAAGCCCTCATTCTTGACCAGCTCACAAGCGGCCTCCATGATGGCACGCACCTGCATGTCGTAAATCTCAGGAAATGTAATGCCGAGGCGGCAGCCACGGTGCCCGAGCATGGGGTTGAACTCGTGCAGGAATTCGACCTTGTGCTTGATGGCATTAACCGTGACTTTCATCGTTCTGGCCAGATCTTCAATATCCTTTTCAGCCTGGGGGAGGAACTCATGCAGCGGCGGATCCAACAGACGGATAGTGACTGGCAGCCCCTTCATCTCGCGGAAAATGCCGATGAAATCTCCTTTCTGCATGGGCAGAATCTTGGCAAGTGCCCGCTCGCGCCCTTCCAGTTCCTCTGAAAGAATCATTTCGCGAACAGCTGCAATACGCTCGGCATCAAAGAACATATGCTCGGTTCGGCAGAGGCCGATTCCCTCGGCACCGAAATCACGTGCAACCCTTGAGTCGTGTGGCGTATCGGAGTTAGCGCGCACTTTCATTGTACGGAAGGTATCCACCCACTCCATCAGTGTCCCAAAATCGCCGGTCAGCTGAACGGGAACAGTTGGCACTGCACCCAGCATCACTTCTCCGCTGGAGCCGTCCAAGGTTATGATATCCCCTTTTTTAACCGTCACGCCGTTTCTGGCGCTGAAAGTCTCGCCATTATAGTCAACCTTGATATCGCCACAACCGGCCACACAGCACTTGCCCATGCCGCGCGCAACAACCGCCGCATGGGAAGTCATTCCGCCCCGGGCAGTCAGGATTCCCTGGGCTGCATGCATGCCGTGAATATCTTCAGGCGAGGTTTCAATGCGAACCAGAATTACCTTGTGCCCCTGCTTGGCAGCAGTTTCCGCCTCGTCGGCGGTGAAGACCACTTCTCCTGACACAGCTCCCGGGGATGCCGGCAAACCTTTGGCAATAACCTTCTTTTCTGCTTTTGGATCGAGCGAAGGATGCAGAAGCTGGTCAAGCTGAGCCGGCGCCACACGCAGAACAGCGGCCTTTTTATCGATCAGCCCCTCGTTGACCATGTCCACGGCAATCTTTATCGCCGCAGGCGCGGTACGCTTTCCGTTGCGGGTCTGCAGCATGTAGAGAATGCCCTTTTCAATGGTGAATTCAATATCCTGCATGTCTTTGTAATGGGTTTCAAGAATAGTGCGGATCTGGGCAAGCTGACGGTAGCATTCCGGGAGGACCTCCTCCATGGAGGGAAGCTTGCCATCCTTGTCCTTGACGCGATTGATCGGCTGCGGAGTACGAATGCCGGCCACCACATCCTCTCCCTGGGCATTGACCAGGAATTCTCCGTAGAAGTAGTTTTCACCAGTCGAGGGATCGCGGGTAAAGGCAACGCCGGTGGCGCAATCATTTCCCATGTTGCCGAATACCATGGACTGCACATTAACTGCTGTGCCCCACTCGGCAGGGATGTTGTTCAGCCTGCGATAGGTAATTGCCCGCTGGTTCATCCATGAACCGAAAACAGCTCCAATGGCTCCCCACAGCTGCTCTTCCGGATCTTCGGGAAATTCCTTGCCCAGCTCTTCCTTGACTGCGGATTTGAAAACGGCCACCAGCTCTTTCCAATCCTCAGCAGTCAGCTCCGTATCCAGATGGACGCCACGCTGCTCTTTTTTCTTTTCAAGAAGATGATCGAGAATCTCTTTCTCCATGCCCATTACAACATCAGAATACATCTGGACAAAGCGACGATAGGCGTCGTAGGCAAAACGCTCGTCACCGCTCTGGGCGATGATACCCTGCACGGTGACATCGTTGAGGCCGAGGTTGAGCACAGTATCCATCATGCCGGGCATTGAAGCCCTGGCTCCTGAACGAACGGAAACGAGCAAGGGATTGACCGGATCGCCGAATTTCTTGCCCATCAGCTCTTCAACCCGTTTCAGGTTGGCTGAAACTTCAGCAGCCAAGGATGAAGGATACTTGCGATCATTCTTGTAAAACTCGGTACAAACTTCTGTACTAATGGTGAAGCCCGGGGGGACCGGCAAGCCGATGCTGGTCATTTCGGCCAGATTGGCGCCCTTGCCGCCCAGCAGATTTTTCATATCAGACCTTCCATCTGCCTGGCCATTACCAAAGAAATACACAAATTTTTGAGCCATGGTTTTTCAAGCCCTCCTGGGATGATAAGATAAAGCCTTTAGACGTGCTAAAAACTTTTATTCATAATAAAAATAATAAGTTAGACAAAAGAATATATGCGCTCGAATTAAAAAATACAACTATATTCGAAAATAACAACCGGGAAAGATGCACTGTTGACGGCGGAAAAACTGAGGGAATAAAAAGCAGTTCAGGGAGTTGGACATGTGCCAACCCCCTGAAAATGTGTAGCGAGGAATATGCGTCAGGCTATTTTACGTCCCAACTGGAGATATCGGCATTTTTGCCCTCCCCACCTTTGACCCCATCCCCCCCGTAGGAAGAAAGATCATAGTCTCCATGCTCGCCGGGCGAAACGTAGATATAGTCATTGCCCCAGGGATCCTTAGGTACTTTGTGGCTCTCAAGGTAACCACCCTCCTTATAACTGTTGGGGATGATACCGACAGCAGGCTTGGCGACCAGAGCGCTCAGTCCCTGCTCGGTGCTGGGGAAATTACCGGTATCCAGTTTGTATAGCTTGAGTGCAGTCTCAATGTTCTTGATCTGCACCCTGGCATCAGTCATTTTGGCATCGTCGGTTCGACCCATTAATTTAGGGCCTACCAAAGCGGCCAGCAGAGCCAGGATAACGATCACCACCATGATCTCGATCAAGGTAAAACCACCTCTGTTTTTAAGCTGTTTCATCCTCTCATTCCTCTCTTTTGTATTATGGACAACGTCTTAACTTTACACATACTGACCGCTGTAAGGCAAGTTTTACAATGACGGAAAATGGTTTCTGGAGCAGATATACGACTGAAAAGATATGACGAATACCTTAATTGCGGCAACCGATCTTCCCTGGCCGGATTCCGATTTTAATCTTTGTACAGGTAATTCCAGCTGATACGAAGATTTGAGGATCTGGCACGGTAGTTGAAGAATAAAATCCAGATTTAAAAGACATCCTCCTGCTAACAGGATGGAAAACAAAAAGAAGGAGATTCACATGAAAAAAATCATCATCACCATGCTTGGACTAGTCGCATTCGCAGGAACCGCTTGTGCTGCCGACATCATTGATCTGCCCGCCTCCATGGGAAAGGTCGCTTTCCCTCACAAGCAGCACCAGGAAGCTCTGAAAGACTGCAAGGCCTGCCACCAGAACGGTCCGGGCAAAATTGCAGAGCTGAACAAGGATTGGGCACACAAGACCTGCAAAGGCTGCCATGCCGAGATGAAAAAAGGGCCTACCAGCTGCAAAGAGTGCCACAAAAAATAATTTTTTACCTGAAAGTGGAATCAGGCGGGGCAAGCTATATCAGCTTCCCCGCCTTTTTTATTTGCAATCCTGCACTTCCAACAGACTGTTAAAGACCAAGGTTGTTCAAAAATAGTCAGATCGTCGCACCCGGAGCAAGCCCCGCGGAGGCCAGCCCTCTCTCTATCTCTCCCCCAGAGGGGGAGAGCATGCCTTGCCCTCTCCCTCTGGGAGAGGGATTGGGTGAGGGTCTGCAGCGCTACGACGCACAAGCGGGCTGACGAGGACAGCGGCGAGATGGCTGTTTTTCAACAACCTATCAATGCTGCCTGACGTACACCTCGTCACCTTCCCTGACAACAAAACCTTCCCGCTCCATAGCCTGCAGATTCCTTTCAACAGCCAGAGTGTCCGCTTCCAAAGCAGCAGCCAATGCACCTGCCGCCACGCCTGAATGTGCCATGATCATGCTCAACATACGGCTGCGCAACTGGCGGTTCGATCCCTTGAAAGGAGATTGCTGTGCGTAGTGTGCGCTGCGCCGTCCAGGATTCACATGACAGCGCTTCAGCATCACACCGTAATCCATCAGGGCGTAATACCACTCCCTCGGATTTCCATGATCAATGGTGGCTTCCACCAGCGGCATAATTTCGCGGTCATGGACATGTTCTCTGCCGTGAAAAAAGAAATGAAGAAAAACGGTGCGAATATTGGTCTCTATAAAAGGTTCGACCACCCCAAAGGCAAAGAGCGCCACCGCCCGTGCCGTATAGGGACCGATGCCGGGAAGGGACTCCAACTCAGCCACTGTTCCGGGGAATGACCCTTCGAAACTGGTCATGATCTCCTGGGCACAATTTTTCAAGGCAATGGCGCGCCGGTTATAGCCCAATCCCTGCCAGACTCCCAGCACCGCCGGCAGTGAAGCTTTGGCCAGGGCGGATACTGTGGGAAATGCAGCCAGGAACTCTGCATATTTGCTTTTCACCCGCTCCACCTGGGTCTGCTGCAGCATTATCTCGGAAACCAGAATACGATAGGGATCGCTGGTCTCGCGCCACGGCATTGGACGTGGGTTGTCGCGAAAGTGACTATGGATCGTTTCCTGAAATTTGCGGATCAAGAGGGGAGAGATTGTGGCAGCAGTGCCATACTCTTCTGAAAAGTACTCGGGGCGTATCATTTATCTCAGTGTCAGCTCCATTTCTTCGAGTTTTTTGACCCTGTCCCTCAACTCTGCCGCGCGTTCGAAATCCAGCTCCTTGGCAGCAGCCAGCATTTCCTTGCGCAGCTTCTTAACCGTCTTGGGAATATCCTTGAGGGCAACATCGTACCCGACACCCGCTTCGGCCACCGCTCCCGGTGGAGTCACATAATCTTTCTCCTCGATCGATCCGAGAATGGTGCGCATCCCCTTTTTGACCGTCTCGGGAGTTATGTTGTTCTCCTCATTGTAGGCCAGCTGCTTGGTCCGGCGGCGCAGGGTCTCGTCAAGACAGGCCTGCATGGAACGCGTCACCTGATCAGCGTACATCAGCACCCGGCCATTGACATTGCGGGCCGCCCGGCCACAGGTCTGGATCAATGAACGTGTGGAGCGCAGGAAGCCTTCCTTGTCCGCATCGAGGATTGCCACAAGCGACACCTCGGGCAGATCGAGCCCCTCCCGCAAGAGGTTGATCCCCACCAGTACGTCATACTCCCCCAGACGCAGGTCACGCAGGATCTGCATCCGTTCAATGGTGTCAATGTCGGAATGCAGATAGCGAACGCGCACCCCCAACTCACGATAATAGTTGGTCAACTCCTCGGCCATGCGCTTGGTCAGAGTGGTTACCAGCACCCGCTCGCCGCGGGCCACGGTCTCGCGCACCTCGTGGAGCAGATCATCGACCTGGCCGGCTGCGTTGCCGTCAGCAGTCGCAGGACGCACCTCTATCACCGGGTCCACAAGCCCTGTAGGGCGAATGACCTGCTCTACGAACACGCCGCCGCTTTTCTCCATCTCGTAATCAGCCGGTGTAGCCGAAACATAGACCACCTGATTGATGCGTGATTCGAACTCTGAAAAGTTGAGCGGGCGGTTATCCAGGGCAGCAGGCAGGCGGAACCCGTAATTGACCAGAGTTTCTTTGCGGCTGCGGTCACCGCGGTACATGCCCCCCACCTGGGATACACTGATGTGGGATTCATCTACAAAAAGCACAAAATCCTTTGGAAAATAATCAATCAGTGTGTAGGGAGGTTCATTCTCGTTGCGCCCGTCGAAATAACGTGAATAGTTCTCGATCCCCTGGCAGAACCCCATTTCCTCCATCATCTCGATGTCAAAGAAGGTGCGCTGCTCGATGCGCTGGGCCTCCAGCAGCATGTTCTGCGATCGGAACCAGCGGATGCGCTCCTCCAGATCGAGACGAATCTGTGCCACTGCCCTCTCGAGAGTTTCACGGCTGGCCACGTAGTGCGAAGCGGGATAGATGGCGCATTTAGTCAATCGGGTCAATACAACGCCCCGCAAAGGATCGATCTCGCTGATCGCTTCAACCTCATCGCCGAAAAACTCTATCCGCAGTGCCTTTTCATCATCATAGGCAGGAAACACTTCGATCACATCACCGCGCACCCGGAATGTTCCGCGGTGGAAATCGGTATCGTTGCGCTCGTACTGAATCTCCACCAGCTTCCTGAGCAGCGTGTCCCGGCCATACTCCTCCCCCTGTCGGAAAAATATATGCAGACTGGCATAGGCCTCGGGGGAACCAATGCCGTAAATGCAGGAGACAGAAGCAACGATGATCACATCCGGGCGGGTCAGCAGACTGCGGGTGGCCGAGTGACGCATCTTGTCTATTTCATCATTGATAGCGGAATCTTTTTCGATGAAGGTGTCGCTGGTGGGAATGTAAGCTTCCGGCTGATAATAATCGTAATATGAAACGAAGAACTCCACCGCATTCTCGGGAAAAAGATCCTTTAACTCACCGTAAAGCTGGGCGGCCAGTGTCTTGTTGGGCGCAAGAACCAGCGCCGGCCGGCCGGTACGGGCAATTACATTGGCTACGGTAAAGGTCTTGCCAGAGCCGGTGACCCCCAGCAGGACCTGATGCTTGTCGCCCCGTTCGATTCCCTCGGTCAATTCATCAATGGCCCCGGGCTGATCGCCGCGAGGTGTATAGTCTGTAGCAAGATTAAAAGAAGACATTATTTATGCGTCCCCGGGTCAATGCAAATGTATGTGAGTTCTGTTACGGATTGGGAGGAGGTATGTTTACCTGCCTCCCAAGATTAATAAGTGTAGCATGATTCACAGTGCTAAAAAAGTGGCTGTTGTTTATTGGTGTATCAGATCCTGAATCCGCTACGGGAGCTGATACCTTGCAAGATCTTGATCGATTTGATAGGTTGTGATGTTTTTAATGTTTGTCGTTCTATCAGGAAGGAACCACTTTTTGGCTCATCTTCGACTGCAATTGGTAGTGATGATAATTGTAATACTTGCGGCGGCAGCAGCATGGGGAACTCCCGCGCCGCTGAGTGTCGCTTTCTATTATGCCGACAATCCCCCTGTCAATGAACTCAAGGCCTTTGATATCGTTGTGGTTGATCCTGATCACAGCCTGAATCCAGCCAGCTATGGCGATGGCCCCAGCCGGCTTTTTGCTTATGTAAGCGTAGGGGAAGCGGATCCGCAAAGAATATCCACCAATAAAATGGACCCGGCCTGGCTGATCGGCGACAACAAAGCCTGGAAATCACGGGTAGTTGATGTTTCCAATCCCGAATGGCGGCAGTTCTTTCTGGACAAGGTCGTTGAGCCGCTCTGGCAAGCGGGCTACCGCGGTTTTTTTCTCGACACTCTCGATTCCTACCATCTGGCTGCTTCCAAAGAGGCCCTGCCAGCCATGCAAGCGGGTCTCGTCGAAACCATCCGAGCCATCAGAAAACGACATCCGGAAGCACGTTTGATCCTCAACCGGGGCTTCGAGATCTTCGAGCGTATCAAGGGTGATGTTTTTGCAGTGGCTGCCGAATCGCTTTTCCATAATTTCAATCCTGCTACGGGGCAATACGGCTCGGTTACGGAAGAAGACAGACAGTGGCTGCTGTCCAGATTGAGCGAAGTGCAGAAGTCCGGGGTTCCGGTTATTGCCATTGACTATGTCCCGCCAGGCAACCGCAGCCTGACGCGGCAGACAGCAGCAAAGATCAAGGCCCTGGGTATCACGCCATGGGTAAGTGACAAGGCGCTTTCCGGCCTGGGTGTCGGCAGGCTGGAGGTCATGCCGCGCGTCATACTCGGCCTGTATGACGGGGCAGAGGGAGATGGTGACGCCTTTTTTACCAACCTGCAGCGCTATGCGGTCATGCCGCTCAACTACCTCGGATATTCAGTCAAACTGCATGACCTGAGCACCCCGCTTCCCGCGGAGATTCTAGCTGGACGTTACGCCGGTGTGGTTGTCTGGGCAAACTCGGGCCAGTCGGGCGAAAAGCAGGACCTTAAAAAATGGACGCTGCGCTGTATTACCGAAGAGGTACCGATCGTTTTTCTTGAACGATTCGGCTTCCCTCTTGACAGCGAATTCGCCGCCGGGTTGGGATTGGAACTGACTCCTTTCAATCGACTTGCCCCACCGGCCCGGGTTGTATCCAAAGATGCAATTTTCGGCTTTGAACAGCAACCCTTGCCGAACATCGAGACCTTTTTGCCAATGAAGTTAAAGTCGGGCACCCCGCTGCTGCAACTTGCCTCAGCCAACGGTATTACCAGCGATGCTGCAGCGATCACCCCCTGGGGGGGCTACGTGTACGGCAAGTATGTGCTGACTCAACTACTGGAAAGCCAGGCTGCCTGGGTAGTGGATCCTTTCCGGTTTTTCAAACAGGCGCTACGGTTACCCGACATGCCGATTCCTGATACAACCACGGAAAATGGGCTGCGCCTGCTGCTGTCCCACGTGGATGGAGATGGTTTCGAGAGTCGCGCAGAATGGCGGGGAGGCAGACTGGCGGCCGAGGAACTGAAAAACTCCATCTTGGATCGCTACAAAATTCCGGTGACCATATCGCTTATTACAAGTTCCCTGGCCCCGGATGGACTGTATCCGAAAAAATCTGCCCAGCTTGAAGGAATCGCCCGGGGCATCCTCGCTCTTCCATGGGTGGAGGGAGCCAGCCACTCCTTTTCTCACCCCTTCCGCTGGAAACCGGACCAGAGCGATACAGGCATCGAGGCGGAGAGCTGGCATACGGTCAAGGTTCCCAATTACACCTTTAATCTTGATGCAGAGATTAGCGGTTCACTCAACTATATCAACGAGCGCCTGATGCCCCCCGGCAAAAGAACACGCATTTTCCAATGGACCGGAAACTGTCTGCCGGGAGAAGATGCCTTGCGTCTCGCCTATCAGGCAGATGCCCTCAATATCAATGGGGGCAGCACGCTGATCTCCACATCAAACCTCACCGTGACAGAGGTGGCTCCGCTCGGCATCTCCCGCGGACCCTGGTTCCAGGTTTTCGCACCCAACCAGAACGAAAATGTCTATACCAATCTCTGGTCCGGGAATTTTTACGGTTACAGCCGCATCATCGAGACCTTCCAATTAACCGATTCCCCTCGCAGACTCAAGCCGGTCAACATCTATTATCACTTTTATTCGGCCACCAAAGAAGCCTCGTTGAACGCGCTGCGCCGTGCCTACGATTGGGCGATGGCACAGCCCCTCTTCAGCATCTACACCTCCGAATACATCGAGAAGGTGCTTGATTTCAATCGTACTGTCATCGCCAGAGACGATGACTCCTGGCTGGTGCGTAACAACGGCAAGTTGAGGGAATTGCGCATTCCGCGTGAATCCGGCTATCCCGATCTGACTGCAGGCAGCAATATTGCCGGCTTCACGGATAATAACGACAACCGTTACCTCCATCTGGGCCCGGGCGGAGAAGCCCGCGTGCGTCTGACTTCATCAGTGCCGGCCGCCCCATATATAGAAACTTCCGGAGCTTATCTCGATGCCTTTGAGCGCACACCAGCCGGATTGCAGATGATCACGCGCGGATATGTCCCTTTTGAAGTCAAAATTGGTAACGGGCAAGGGTGCCGCCTGATCACACCATCTGCACCGGTACTCCCCGGTGCGTCAGACACAACATCAATCAAACTGCCGGAAGGAAGCCATGCACTGGCAGTCTCCTGTCAATAAACCCGAAAACGGTCAGCGGGAACGATTTTCGTCTCCTCTGGCAGTGCTGGGAATTTTCTGTTCTTTTTTAGCAGTGCTTGCCCTGCTCTTTCCGGAACAAGGACTGCTCAGCATCCTGGATCAGGGGGACGACCCCGCAACCAGTCGTTATCGAGAGGTACTGCTAAGGGTACGCCCCAATGACACCGACCTGCGCCTCAAAGTCGCATCTTCCCATCAGAGCTCAGGTAATCCGCACCAAGCCCTCGAAACACTTTCACTCCTGCCATCCCGGTTGACAGCCGAACAGCAGCAAAGGGCTGTGGAACTGCGCTATCAGGCCCTGGTCGGCATGTTTGCCCAAGCCCGGCCAAACGGCACTGAATGGCAGCGCCTCCGGCCGCAAGTTGCCACTGCTGCGAGGGAGCTTGCCGGTCCATCCCCACCCGCCTGGCGCCTGAATGCTTTTGCTGCCGATGCCCGTAAAGCGGGGGATCTGGAGACATCGCGCGAATACCTGCGCAAGGCTGAATCACTGACAGTCGCGGAGAAACAGCCGCCAAAGCCGCTCGACCCGGTGGCTGACGCAATCGCACGTGGAGAATACCGTGCGGCGGCGGCTCTCTGTTTTCAGGATATGGGCAAGGCGGTCACACTGAACCGACGCCGTGCAATGTTCATGCGCGGAGTGCGCATCCTTCAGGCGGGAAATCTGCCACTGGAGGCACTGGATGCCGGGGAACGCCACCTGAACGGACTTAGCGGCGACAAGACCACCCTCATCTTTCTCACCCGGGTCGGATTAGCTGCAAATCAGCCGGCACGCGCACAGTCGATAATCAGGAAAGCACTCGGCATGGACGTTGACACGTCGGGAGCAGGCCCCTCATGAGGCGCATGCTGATCATAATTCCCCTGCTGTTGCTGGGCGTCCAGCAGATCACCGTCCCTGCCTGTTTCGGGAAAGAGCCCCAATCTACCACTGCAGGAATGGCCCCTTTTGATGCTGAACTGTTCACTCTCGGCTATGAAGTTTTTCTGGCCAACGGCAATCCGAAGGAAGCCTTTCGGCTTGCGGAAAGAGCGGTGGCGAACCTGCCGAACGATCCTGACTGGCTCCGCAGGGCTGCACAAAGCGGAGAATGGTCCGGCAACAGTGTGCAGGCGCTCGATCACTGGTTCCACCTTGCAACAACCACCGGACAGCCCGAGGCCGAAGACAATGCACTGCGCCTGGTCCGGAGCCTGGGGGATAACCGCCGTCTGAAGCAGCTTCTGGAGAAACGGGGAGTGGACTCTAATCCGGAACTACGGGAATATGTGGCGGCGTGTGAGGCACTGGGAAGTATTGAAGATGCCATTTCTGCCCTGGAACGCCAGCGGCAGGGGGCAGGCCGCAGGTATGCTCTGGAGCAGCTTGCCCGCCTGTATGAAGCAACCGGCCAACCCGACAAAGCTATCGAAGCTCATTTGGAAGGAATCTCCAGCTATGGCGCAACTGCCCCGGCCATCCTGAAAGCAGCCTCACTTGCTTATGGTACTCGTGATGTGCTTTCAGCTTACACCATCCTTACTCTTGGCAAACGTCTTCCTGCCGCTGAGCGGGAGTACTGGCAAAACTTGGGGGACCTGGCCTGGACGCTCCAGGACATACGCACAGCCGAACTGGCAGGACGGCACCTGCTGGAAACCGGCGCAGGCCGGAAAGAAGATTACCAGCGACTGATCCTGATTACCCGCGACAAGGACACCCAGGAAGCATACCGCCTGGCAATGGCAGGCTGGAAGCGGTTCGGCATTCCGGATTATTTGAATGCTATGCTCGAGCTTGGTATCGCCATGAAAAAATACGATCCTCTGGTTACCTTTCTGCACGATGCAGAAAAAGCAGGAACCTTGAAGCCCCAGGAGATGGACGCATACTACTGGAATCTGGTTTCCCAGGTGTACCGGGGAACCAATGATGCCAGGACCAGTCTACACAGTTTTCAGGAAGCGCTGAAGCGTGCCCCGGCAGATGGTGAACTCGCAGCAGGCTACATCTGGCTGCTGCTGGATCTCGATCGACGCGAAGAACTGCACCGGACGCTGCTGGAGTGGAAGGGGCGCGAGAGGCGCATGCCGGTTCTCAACGATGCTTTCGGAGCAGCCCACGCCTATCTGGGGCAGTATCGGGAGGCTCTTGGTTTCTTTCAGGCGGGGTACGGGCGAAAAAAGAACGATCCCGGCTGGCTGGCAGCCTATGCCGACATTCTGGAACAGTCGGGGCGGTCGGAATCGGCCTTTACCGAGCGTCTGCACGCCTTGCAGGCGGCACGGCAACGCATGCAGGCGGGTGATGCAACTATGACCACTGACACGCGAACCTTGCAGATGGATTACATACGGGTTGTAATGCACGTTACACCGGGAGACCCGCTGAACAGCCTCATGCAGGGGGTGGTTCGCAATCGTCAGGATGAGATAAGCCGTGAGCTGGTGGCAGCCTGGGCACTTTCAGAACAGCGCAGTGATCTGGCCCGGCTCTGGTTCTGGCGTGAATATGCCCGCCTCACCCGGCGTCCGCGATGGCTTGAACTGGCCCTGGCCCTGGAGGACAATGACCGGGAGCGCATCGCCCGGCTGCTGGAAGCTGACCTGGAGCGCCTTCCCTACCGGGATGCGGTGGAGGGAGCGGTCCGAACCGGTCAAATACCGCTGGCAGAGACCCATGTTTTCGAACGTTTTCAGGTGAATGACCAAGACCATCTGCTCGACCAGCAGCTCAGACAACTTTACGGTTCCCGTCGGGGAGGCTTCGGATACCACCTCTCCCTGATGGAGCTGAGCGGCGTCGGATTTCTTGCGCAACAGATTTCGCTGACCTCTGCCCTGACTCCTCGAATTTCCCTTGGGGCGGAGCTTGGTAATACCGATATCCGGCATCAGAAAACAGGGGCGTTGGGGGCCTACCCCGCCAGCGAACAGACAGCCCGACTGGGGCTCATCTATCGTCATGACAAGGGAAGCAGCGAGCTTTTCGGCGGCATTCGCGACGGCCTTTCCCGGCATGCCATGGCCGGTATCCAGGGGGACTGGAAAGTCGATCACCGCCTCACCCTTGAAATGGCACTGCTGGCTGGGGCCGATGCGCCTGAAAGTGTAGGACTCAGGATTGGTGGCATGAAAGATGAAATCCGTCTGGGGTTGCAGCAGGGACTTACCCCGCGCGACATCCTCGGTCTGCGTATATCCGCCAGGAATCTCCGCGACCAGGATTATAACAGCCTGGGAGATGGTGTTTCCGTTGAAGGGGATCTGAACCACCGCTTGCTGGCAGAATGGCCGGACACCACACTGAGACTGTATGGAGGCTATCATTATTACGGCCGCAACGGCACCCCAACCGGCAAGGCCCGCAGTCTCATGCCGGCAAACGCTGACGGTTCCTGGTTCGTTCCATCATCTTTCAGCCAGGCTGGGGCAGGAATCGCAGTCGGCCAGGAGGGGCGCAGTGCCTACATTCGCAACTGGAGGCCGTTCGGCATCCTTGATACCGGTTGGAACAGCACCACAGGCATTGGTTTCCATTACGAGCTGGGTCTGGTCGGGCCGGTATTCGGCCTGGACAAACTGGAAGGTTCCTTCTCCCAGGAGAACGGCACCTTTGGCACAAGCGACATCACCAGCCGCTTCGATGTCCGCTACAGGTATTACTTCGAATAGCGAATAGGATCTATCATGGGATTTAAAGATATTCCGGCAAAAACCGCTCTGGCTTGTACGCTCCTGTTGGCGCTCTCCGGCTGCAGCAAGGAAACCCTGAATGGAAGCGGGGGTACACAATCGGGCGGTGGCACTCCCCCACCCGCATTTACGGGGCCTGATCCAAACGCAGGTTTTCTCAGTTCTAAGAAACTACGCGAAAGAGCCGCCAATGCTGATTCATATGCCATTACCTACGGCGCCTTAACTCCCTCGATAATCGCCACCCTCAAAACCTACCCGCTGGTGATCGTACACCCTTACAACGGTGACATTACCCGCGACCAGATCATGCAGATCAAACAGGGAGTAAAGGCAGACGATCCGAGCGATAACGTTGTGGTGCTGTGCTATATCTCCATCGGCGAAGACTCACGCACCTTTAAGCTCAGCGATGCTCAGATGCGGTCGGATGCCAGGTTCACCGGAGACGGCAGCGGCCCGGTCATCGATCCCCGCGGGCCAGGGCCGAGCGGCAGGCCGCTGACAGGTCTCGATCCCCGGGGGACTCCAACTAACGGAGGTTTTGCGTCATATTATGTCAACGACAATGCCGTGCGCTGTAACGGTGCACCGAACAAGAGTCCCGACCAGAATGGCAACTTCCTGACGCGCTTCGTCAATGCCGGCGATCCACTCTGGTATGCGACGGTCAAGGACATGCTCATGGATATCAGCAGCCACACTCCGCCGGGGCTGAGGGAATTGTTTACCGAGACCTATGGCCGTGGTCTTGGCTGTGACGGCGTTTTCCTGGATACGGTCGATACGGCAGCGCCGAACAAATATACAACCTGCAGCGACAGCAACCATTCCAGCTCGGAATGGACCGCAAAAGGTTTTTCCGACTTCATCGGCCGGATGCGCAGTGATTATCCCGACAAGGTCATTTTGCAAAACCGCGGCCTGTTCTTTTTTGATCCTCGTGAACCGCATTACCAGGTCTCTGCCCGTGGCAAGATCGATATCGGCTTCTTCGAAAGCTATCATTTGGACAATGATTCACTTAGCACCATCTCCCCCTATTTCCCGGACAACAAGTACAACTCGGCCCCCAAGCTGATGGCTGAAGCCAACCGCCCGGACGGCTTCAAGGTACTTTCCCTCGGCTATGCCGACGGTTTCAATGGCCCTAAACCGGGCATGGATCTCCTGACGCTGCTGAACAACAGCGGCAATGGACTGCAGATATTCAAGGATGACATCCAGGAAGCCCATTCGGTCGGCTTCAGGCATTACATCACCAACGCCCAGGTCGACTTTGTTAATTCTTTTGTGAAGAACAATGCCGACATGACTGACACTTCTCCACCGGTATGGTCCAGCGTGTACAATGCGAACTATGATCCACCCGAGGCAATGGCCCCCAGAGTCGGCATCCAACAGGCTGCCTCGAATAACGCGGGCAGTGTCGCGGTTTCATGGGATGTGGCCCTGGACATGAACAGAGTCAACTATGTCCTGTACTACGCCCCCTTTGATTTTTCTGCGGATCCAGATTTCGCAAACGCCACCAGAGTCGTGCTGTCTCCAGCCGTTGGTGCAGGCTACTCCGATATCTGGAGCCAAGCCAATCCAAACACCGCCCTGCAGTCATTCTACCCCTACCAGTCAACAATAAGCGGTCTGACCCAGGGTGTTACTTATTACTTCATAATCAGGGCTGTGGACAGCAAGGGCAATGAAGACAGCAACAGAGTCGTTTTGACAGCACAACCATAAGAGTCACAGACCTTAATTCACCGCACTCAGCGTCTAAAACATGGAGGAGTTATGAAAAAGATTATGATCCTGGCGATTGCCCTGCTCATGGCCGGTTGCGTCACCCTGAACCAGGGGGGGCGTTCGGTATCGTTCCAGGAAAGCTGGGCGCTGCTGCCGTTCATCAACAACACCGAGACCCCCTATGCAGGGGAGCGGGCCGAGGCGGTAACCGCCGCGCTGCTGTATGCCCGCGGGGTGCAGCAGCTTAAGCGCGGCACGGCAGAGCCTGCAAAACCTGAAGAAATCAGCCTTGACCGGGGTGAACAGCGCCAGCGTGCCGCCATGGAACTGGCCAAACAGAAAAAAGTGAAGTACGTGCTGATGGGGACGGTAAACGAATGGCGTTATAAGGTCGGGCTGGATGGCGAACCAGTGGTGGGTTTCACCCTGCAAGTAGTGGAGTTGCCGGAAGGGCGGGTGATCTGGAGCGGGGCAGCGGGCAAAAGCGGCTGGAGCCGTGATGCAGTCAGCTCTGTTGCCCAACAGGTGCTTGAGCGCCTGCTTTCCGAGTTTACAGAGAAGAAATAAACCATGGCCAGCGTACGTCTAACGAAAGTTGTTGCCGGTAAATTGGAGTGTTGGCTTGAAACAGTCATAATCACTGCTCTCTTCCTGATCGGCGGCTACTATTTCAACTCTGATGATCCGTTTTTCATCCAGGCCCAATTCCCCTGGATCTGGTTCGGCCCACTGCTGATAGCACTTCGCTACGGCATTGGGCCCGGCATCACTTCTGTCGTTATCATCAGTATTGCATGGCTTGTTCTCCAACACCAAGGGGTCCTGAAAGAAGATTTTCCAACCGAATTCATTCTGGGAGGGACACTGCTTACTTTGATCAGTGGTCAGTTCAGCACCATCTGGCATCAGCGCCTGAGACGTTCGGACCAGTTGAGCAGTCATGCCGCCGAACGCATTGAACAGCTCTCACGCGCCTATTTCATGGTGCGTCTTTCCCATGATCGCCTGGAACAGAACCTGATCAGTCGCCCTGTCACCCTGCGTGATGCCATGCTGGACCTCCGCAATCTGCTGGCACAGCACGCCGGACAACTTGACAGGGAAACCACTGGGGCGCTGATGTCGATTCTCATTCATTACTGCAGCCTGGAGAGTGCGGCACTTTATCCGGCTGACAGTAAGGGACGCCTGCAGGAAGAGCCGATAACCACGTGCGGCAAGGGCGCCCCGCTTGCTGCCAATGACCTGCTGCTTTTGTCCGCGATGGAATCGGGGCACACCGCTTACCAGGCGGTCAACCGCCTGCAGGAAACCGAATCCAGCGCATACCTTGTTGCTGCCCCCTTGCGCACCAGCAAAGGCGCGTTATTGGGTATGCTGTTGATCACGGAAATGCCTTTTCTCGCCCTGCAGCGCGAGACTTTGCAGATTCTTGGCGTGCTGCTGGCGTATGCGGCCGACCATGCCGACTCCGCTTTGGAGGCACGCCCCATACTGGCCTACTTACCGGATTGTCCGACTGTTTTTGCTGCCGAAATGGTGAAAATGGTCCGGTTGAGGCGCGATCTAGACATCAGCAGTGCCCTGGTGACTGTCTGCATTAAGCCTGATACACGTCTTGATGAGATTTGCACTGCACTGGAGCGCCAGCAAAGGGGGCTGGACCATTCCTGGCGTCGCAATGTCGGCTGGGGTGTGCAATTCACGACACTGATGCCTTTTGCCGGGCCGGCCTCCATCGAGGGGTACCAGGCACGGCTGAATGAACTGCTGCGGAAACAGTTCGGCAAGACGATCGGTGAGGAGGGATTGACAGTCCGTTCAACAATGATTGCAGCTGACGAACCCCTGTATCAGCTAATCGACCTGCTTGTGGAAAAAGCATGAATAACTGGTTACCTTTCCTGATTTGGATATTCAGCCAGGTAATGGCAGTGCTGGCATTGTTCGGCAGCCAACCGGCCTGGAACAGGTTGCTGCTTTTCGTGACCGGACATGCGATTGCTTCCGCCTGCCTCTCTCTGTTGCTTACCACAGCACTCCCCCGGCGAGTCAATGATCGGCGCTGGAGCCTGGCATTATTTTTCAGCTTCTCTTTTTTCATACCGATTCTCGGAAGTCTGGGAATGCTCGCAGCATTGGTTTACTTCCGTTTTTTCCAACGTTTCGAGGGACGTACGGAATTTTCCAGTGTCCCCATGTCCCCTTTCATGAGTGAGTCCGGCACCCCCGCCACTGGTATGGGGGAGGGAGGGGCCTGGTCGCGGCTAAGAGCGACCCAACTTCCGCGTCAGGTGCGTCTCAAGGCGATCATGGCAGCAAGTTCCGGCGGTGGTCCCAATACTACTCGCCTTCTGCAACTGGCCACGAGCGACAGCGATGATGAAATTCGGCTGTTGGCCTTCAATCTTTCCGATCGTCTGGAAAAGCTGATCAGCTCCGCTATTTCCGAATCGCTGAAAGCATTGCGCGCAACGGCAACTGAGGCTGACCGTGCACCACTCTGTCGCAAGCTGGCCTTTTCCTACTGGGAAATGATTTTTAATGATCTGGCGACAGAGGAACTGGCTGCTTTCTTTGCCCGGCAGTCACTTTTCTATGCCCGGCAGTCATTTGAAATCACCCCCATTGATGCTCCCCTGCTGGTCTTAATGGGACGACTGCATCTGTGGCAGGGAGATGTTCCTTCAGCCGAAATAGCGATTACCAACGCCTTGGAACAAGGTGCGCCCCGTGATCGGGTTGTTCCCTATCTTGCTGAAATTGCTTACCGCAAACGTGATTATCTGTCTCTGAAACGATATTTCGAGACAGATCCCCTGCTGCGGCATAAGCCTGAAATTGGCCAGGTTGCCAAGTTCTGGATGGATATACAATGAACGCATTCCCAAAAGCCGATCACGTCGACATCATGCTACTCCTGGAAGGCACTTTCCCCTACGTCAGCGGTGGTGTATCCACGTGGGTGCACCAGATCATCAGCGGATTCCCTCAATATACCTTCGGAGCGGTTTTCATCGGCAGCAGACGCGGCGATTATGCAGAGATCAAATATGAGCTGCCTTCAAACCTTATTCACCTGGAAACCTGCTATCTGTACGACTTTGCCGATGCGCCGCTGATTGAGGAGCTGGCCGGAAGCCGCACACCATTTGACACTATCCGGCACATGCATGCCATGTTTCACAAGCGGGATTTGACAGAACTTGAAAACTCTCTCAAAGTTCCTGATTTCTTCCTTGATCCTGTCTCCGGAGTCGACTTTCAGAACTTCCTTCACTCCCACCGGTCATGGGAGCTGATTTCTCAGCTTTATCAGCAACGCTGTAAAGACCCATCCTTTGTTGATTACTTCTGGACTGTTCGCAACATGCACGCTCCGATCTGGCTGCTGGCGAAGACTGCCAACACACTTATCCCCGCACGCCTCTACCATACCGTATCTACCGGGTATGCCGGATTTCTTGGCACATTGCTGCATCACAGCAGCGGCCGCCCTCTACTGCTGAGCGAACATGGTATTTATACTAAAGAACGCAGGATTGACATTTTCAATAGCGACTGGATCCAGGACAACCGTAACGCCTTGCAAAGAGATCCCACAGAGGTCAGCTATTACCGGGACCTGTGGATCCGTTTCTTTGAAACGCTGGGACGCTTTTGCTATGGCGCATCCAGCACCATTGTCTCACTGTATGAAGGAGCCCGAAATCGGCAGTTGGATGATGGTGCACTACCGGAACGCACTACTATAATCCCCAATGGAATAGACATTGACCGCTATGCACCTCTGCGCGAAGTCGTCCATGAAACCCCTCCCCTCGTTCTGACTCTGTTGGGCAGGGTCGTACCCATCAAGGACATCAAGACTTTCATCAGGGGATTACGCCTGATTGCCAACCAACTGCCGTTTGTTCAGGGTTGGATTATCGGCCCTGAAGATGAAGATCCGGAGTATGCGGCGGAATGCAAGGCCCTTGTGGAAAGCCTCGATATTGCGGACCAGGTTCGCTTCATGGGGTTTAAAGACCCGCTGGACATCTTCCCCGGCACTGGCCTGGTGGTGCTAAGTTCGGTCAGTGAGGGATTGCCGCTGGTTGTTCTGGAAGCTTTTGCCGCAGGCATACCTGTTGTAGCCACTGATGTGGGCGCCTGCCGGCAGTTGATCCTGGGCTCTGGCGCTGAAGACGAGGCAATCGGGTCTGCTGGCGGAATTGTGGGCATCAATAACCCCCTGGCTCTGGCGGCTGAGTCACTGAGACTGCTCCAGGATCCGCAGCAATGGAAACAGGCCAGACAGGCGGGAATCGACCGCGTGGAACGTTTCTACAAGCACCGGCAAATGTTTGACAAATACCATGAACTGTACCATATGGGGCTGGTCTGATGGCGGGAATAGGGTTCGAACTTCGCAAGCTGCTCAAACGGGATTCATACTTTTCCCTACTCCAGACCTATGCCTACGCCGGCATCATCAGCTCGGGACCCTGGATACTTTCAATCATAGCTGTGCTGATCATTGGTATCATTTCCGTGCCGGTCGTCATTCCTGCGGTGCTGGTTTCCCAATTCCAGACTTGTATCACCTACCTGATCGCACTCTCCCTGATCTTTACCGGTTTGATGCAACTCTCCTTTACCCGCTATTGCGCCGACCGGATCTTTGAAAAGGAGCACTTCAGACTGTTGCCCAACCTGAACGGCCTTTTGCTGATCGTCACCACCCTTGGCGGCATCATTGCCTTTCCTCTGAGCCTGGTTCTTTTTCCCGATAATTCAATTATTTTCCGGTTGGTGTTTGCAACCACATTTGTTGTGCTCTCCTGCGTCTGGGTAGCGGCCATTCTTCTTTCCGGCCTGAAGGCCTACAAAGCGATATTGATAAATTTTGCGGCCGGCTACGGGATCGCTTTGATCCTGTCTATTTTTCTGCGTTTCTGGAAATTGGAAGGATTGATGCTCGCCTTCCTTACCGGGCAGTTCGTGCTGCTCAAAGGGATGCTTTTTGTTATTTTCCGCAATTACCCCTCACGCAATTTCATAGAATTTGATTTCATCCGTCCCCGACGCATGCACGTGTCCCTGATTTTGACCGGGTTGTTCTATAATTTAGGGATCTGGATTGATAAATTTGTCTTCTGGTTCCATCCGTTTACCGGCTCAAATGTGATTGGTCCTTTAAGAGCTTCCGAAATTTATGACCTGCCCATTTTTTTGGCATACCTTTCCATTCTCCCCGGAATGGCCGTTTTTCTGGTACGCATGGAGACTGATTTCGTTGAATACTACGATCGATACTATGATGCAGTGCGCGAAGGTGGATCTCTCAGCTACATTCAGGAGATGAAGGATGAAATGGTGCGCATGGCGCGCGAGGGGATCTACGACATCATCAAGATCCAGGCAATTGCCACTATTGTAGTTTTTCTAGCCGGCCGCACATTGCTTGAGATGGCGGGAATCTCAGTCGTGTACCTTCCTCTGATGTATATTGATGTGGTTGGGGCAGGTTTGCAGGTCGTCTTTTTGGGAATAATCAATATTTACTTCTATCTCGACAGACGTGGCAGGGCATTGACTCTTACGGGGGTTTTCGCAGCGCTCAATTGTGGGTTTTCTATATTTTCCATCCTCCTTGGCCCCTACTTCTATGGCTACGGCTTTGCCGGCTCGCTCTGCATCAGCATTCTGTGCGGCATGCTACTGCTCGATCGGGACCTGGTTTCCCTGGAATACAAGACTTTCATGCTGCAGTAAGCGTGAGGAACTGGGACTGGGAACCAACTGGGAATAGTAAAATTTATTCAAAAGCTTACGAAAAAGCCCCTCCGGCCATATGACCGGAGGGGCTTTTTCGTGGTTTAGAATCCCACCTTATTGGTTAGATTGTTTCAAGTAACAGTCCGCCTTATAGAGACTGGCATCTGCCGCCAGGGGAGATGCCGGATCCGCTGCCAGGAAGCGATCGAAAAGATCAAGAGCAGTGCGACAATCATCCTGCCGATACGCTTTCATGGCACGCTCAAATAAATTTTGTGCTTGTGCCGAGCGGTTATCAGCAGCAGGAGCAGAAGACTGCTGCGGTGCAGGTGCAGCAACAGGCGAAGTGGCCTTGGTAGCAGGAACAAAAATTTCCTTTGCCGACTCACGCTTGATTGGTTTCTTGACGCTGGTTCTCTCTGTTTGTTTCAGATCGTCCGGGGAAAGTTCGGCCTTTGGTTCTGCCGATCCTTTAACTGAGCCTTTAGGAAGATGTGCAGATAGAGGCTTCTTTCGTGGTCCCACAGCATGTTTGGGAGCAGTGCGCTTTTTTGTTTGCTCTTCCGGTTTCCGTGTCACCGGAACCTTGAGAGTATCACCGGCATAAATCAGATCAGGATTGCTGATATCATTGAAAAGCAGAATCTGTGGGAAATATGTCCCGTGCCCGCTGAATTTTCGCGAGAGTCCGGACAGTGTATCCCCCTTCTTCACAGGAACCTCTCGCACCAGAACACCATCCTTGGGCTGGCTCTTCTCTTCATCGGAAACCGGAGCAGGTGAATAAAGATAGTATTGCTGCCCAAAAACCGGAACTGCCATAAGAAGCAAGGCTGCCAAGGTAATTCCCGGTGCGCGTCGAGTCATGTCAGTACCTGTTCCCCAGTTGATCTTCATACTTCAGAACATTGGTTACCTTGATGTTGGTGCCTACACTCGTGCCGAATTTTATTCTGAACGAGACTTTTATGCTTCGCTTTTCACCGGCACCGAGCTCTTTGAATTTCCAGACGATATTGCCACCACTTACCGAGCTGTTGGCCGGATCGGATGCGACCAACTCCAACTGCTCCGGCCAGGCGCTCTGCAGCTCCACAACCTTGGCCAGATTGGACCCACGATTGGTAATAGTCAGGTCAAATGAGGCAACTTCGCCCGGTTTAAGACGACCGTTTTGTCCGGCCATAGACATCTGCAGGACCGGGCGTGAGAACATCAGGTGGGTCGATGCCACACCGGCCCGAATTGGTTCACCTTCGGGTGCGAGAGTTATTTGAATAGTTCCTTCGGAACCATCAGCGGCCGTACGCGTTGTTGTAATCTCCAGCCCAAAACTGGCCTCTTCCTTTGGTTCGAGGGGACCCAGTTCAGTAATGACCGGCTCATTGGCCTGCCTGATACTGTCACGGTTAAGATCGTGGAAAATCGTTATGCCCTGTACACCGGTTACGGTGGGAGCCAGTCTGAATTTTTCACGGACGTTACCGGTATTAGTCACCACGAAAGGAACCGTAAAGGTCTGCCCGGGAATAATGCTGAGACGCTCGGAACCGGCCTTGACTGCTACGCCATGCACTGCTTTGACATTGGCTATGTTCGAAACAAACGCGGCACTGGTACCGAGTTGTTTATTGACCAGATCGGCCCGACAAAGTAGTTCCTGACCAGCAAGCGAATCCTCCTTGAGCTGGAAGGAAAGCAGGTATTCCTTGCTTTCGCCCGATTTGATCTGGAGACCGTCCAGCACGAGTGCACCCTTGGATTCAAGCCTGAATCCTGCAGCGGCAAAATCGACAGGCTCAAGCTGTGGAGGGAAACTGAGCCGGAAGGTTATGTCCTGGCCGGAGGTTGATCCGACATTAAGCACAGCCACGCGATAGGTAATTTTTTCACTCGGCAGCGGTTGTGGCTTGTCAACTTTAAGCACAGCCCTCAACAGAGGCGCCGCAGCAATTAGGCCGAGCTCACGTGACTGACTGGCCTCGCTCGCTAAACGGGAAGAAGCTTTGACCGGATGAGTTATTCGCAGCCCATCGATACTGGCAGAAGGAATTGTCAGACTTACTACGCCTTTGAAGGCTTCACCCGGAGCGAGTGAAGGAGTCTGGGTAATTGCCTGGTCAGGCGCCGCTGCTGATGCGAAAACAGTATTGAACCCGACCGGAAAGCCGGATTCCAAGGAGAAGGAATCGTTACCATTGCCACGATTGATAACTTCGAACGGAACGCTGATGCGACGGCCGACTTCATAGGAGGGCAAGCGCTCCAGCAGGTTGAATTCAAATCCGGCAAACTGGGCTACTTCCAGCCTGAGTACCTGGGCGTTTTCCGGCAGCTCGGTCGGTGCAGGCTCGGTTGCTGCAACTTTTGGCGGCAGGGCCACGGCAACCCCCAGCTCTTTGAGCTTAGCAGTTGCTGATGCGGCAGCAGTGGAACCGGGATACTTTTCAAGAACTGATTGATACTGTGCAATGGCCTTTTCCCGCAGTGCCGCTTTTGCGATACGAGCCTTCTCATCCGACTCGCGCTGACGCGCCACGCGCTCTTCCTCGGCCTTGACCGCTGCCTGGCGCTGCTCCTCCTGACGAACGGCGGCCTGGCGGGCCAACTCGGCATCCGCTGCGGCTCTTTCGGCTGCCAAGCGTTCCTGTTCCTGTCGAGCGGCAGACAGACGCGCAGACTCTGCAGCGGCAGCAGCCTGCTGCTCTTTTGCAACTTTTTCAGCAGCTGTCCGTTCCTGTTCAGCTTTCAAAAGGGCCAGGCGCTGTTCTTCTGCCCGTTCCCGGGCAAGCCGCTGCTCTTCGGCCTGGACTCGGGCAAGCCGTTCCTGCTCCAGTTTCTGGGCTGCCTGTCGAGCAGTTTCTTCAGCAGCGATACGTACCTGTTCGGCTTTTACTGCAGCCTGACGATCCTCTTCAGCTTTAAGCGCCGCGATCCTGACCTGTTCAGCCTGCTCTGCAGCTTTGCGATCCTCTTCAGTCTTTATTGAAGCGAGACGATTCTTTTCTGAAACAGCAATGCGCTCTTCTTCAGCTTTTTTGGCAGCAGCTTGCTCCTGCTCTATTTTTGCGGCAGCCTGACGATCCTGTTCTGCTTTTAGCGCTGCGATCCTGGCCTGTTCAGCCTGCTCTGCAGCTTTGCGCTCTTCCTCAACCTTTATTGAAGCAAGGCGATTCTTTTCTGAAACAGCAATGCGCTCTTCTTCAGCTTTTCTGGAAGCGGCCCGCTCCTGCTCTATTTTTGCGGCAGCCTGACGATCCTGTTCTGCTTTCAATGTCGCCAAACGCGCTTTTTCATTTTCAACAGCTATTCGCGCCTCTTCAGCTTTCGCAGCAGCATTCCGCTCTTCCTCGGACTTCAGAGCTGCCAGCCTTTGCTGTTCAGCTTTCTGGGAAGCCTGTCGATCTTCTTCCGCCTTCAGCGCTGCCAGTCGAGCCTGCTCAGCAGCCGAAGCAGCCGCGGCTCGGGCCTCTTCCGCCTTTACAGCCACAATGCGCTCTTCTTCAGCCTTGGCGGCAGTGATTCGCTCCTGCTCGGCCAATTTGCGTGCCAGCTGTTCCTTATCCGCCTGTTCTTTGGCAAGGCGGTCCTTTTCAATTTTGGCCTTCAGAGCTGCCGTCTGAACCGGCTTCCCGGCAGCCGAGGCACCACTGGACAGTTTCTCACCCTTTTCATAACGACTGGTCAGGGCGAGAAGTTCTTCTTCAACAGTACCTCTAAGCGGATTATCGGGATATTCTTTGGAGAATTGGGACATGAAGCGGGCAGCATCCTGCTGATTACCGCTTTTGAAATAGGCGCGGGAAAGCCAGAAAAGTGCCATGTCCCGCAGAGGAGTGTCGGGGTACTTTTGCAGTACCTCGTTCATCTTGGCTATTGCACCGGCATAATCTTTTTGTTGATATGCGTTGAATCCGGATATGAAAACCTGAGAGTCTTCGGTTTCCTGACAGAAACCGGGTGGGACCACAAGTGATGAAATTAGTGCCAGCGCGACGAAGAGCCGGGAAAAGGTGTTGCGGCATAATTTCAATGAAATCACAGTAATGGACCTCTTATGGCCGGCACGGGAAAAAGGCGCACGGAGAGCGAATATATATCAGGTAAAATGGGGATTAAATAGCACCTCTCCGTGGTATTGTCAACGAAAGAAACAGGTTCAAAGTGCGGTAGGTACGGCACTTTCAGGGATTTTACTCCATCTGGATATTAGCGGACGTGGTCTTCTGGGTATGCTCCGATTTTATGAATGCTCAGGTCAGCACCATGATACTCATCCTCTTCCTCAAGGCGTATGCCAAAGATTTTTGATAGTAATCCATAGACGACAACGCTGCTGATCACGGCAAAAGCAACAGCGGCGACTGTGCCGGCCAACTGGGAAATGAAACTGACGCCCCCCATGCCTCCCAAAGCCTTCTGCCCAAAGATACCGGCCGCAATGCCTCCCCAGGAACCAATCACTCCATGCAACGGCCATACACCCAGAACGTCGTCGATTTTAAGTACTTCCTGCTCATAATGAAAGCCATACACAAAGATGATTGAAGCAATTACGCCAACAGCAAAGGATGCGAGAGGATGCATGATGTCACTGCCTGCGCACACTGCAATCAGCCCGGCAAGGGCACCATTGTGGATAAACCCGGGGTCGTTTTTGCCTGCTACTAATGCAGCCAGGATGCCCCCCACCATGGCCATCAATGAGTTGACCGCTACCAGACCGGAAATTTTTTCGAGGTTTCCCGCGCTCATCACATTGAATCCGAACCAGCCTATGGCAAGAATCCAGGAACCAAGAGCCAGAAAAGGGATGTTGCTGACCGGAATAGGATGAGATTTTCCGCGGATGTAGCGTCCCATACGCGGGCCAAGAATAATTACAGCAGGAAGGGCGATCCATCCGCCAATGGAATGAACTACTACGGAACCGGCGTAATCATGAAATTCTGCACCGCCGATTTTCTTAAAAATGCCCTGGAGCAGGGAGGCGTTCTGACCCCAGATAAGTGATTCGAATAGAGGGTAGGATAAACCGGCAAAGATTGCACCTGCTGTCACCTGGGGCCAAAACTTGGCACGCTCGGCGATACCGCCGGAAATGATGGCAGGTATGCAAGCGGCAAAACAGAGCAGGAAGAAAAAGTGCACGAGATCATAGCCCTGTGTTTTGCCGAGCAATTCTTCGGCAGGTTTGAAAAAGGAAATACCGTAGGATATGGGAAAACCAACGAGGAAATAAACGAACGTAGAAACCGCCCAGTCAGTGAGGATCTTGACAAAGGCATTAACCTGATTTTTCTTCCGTACAGTTCCGACTTCCAAAAATGCAAATCCGGCGTGCATGGCAAACACCATGACAGCACCCAGCATCAGAAAAAGAACATCCGCACTACCCTTTAGCCCTGTCACCGTTGACATGGTCTCCATGTACTACCCCCGCCATTTTTAATTTACCAACTACGGCCCCCGCCAGCAGCAAGAAGGCTGCCAAGAACGACATTGGCCTAACACTCTAAAAAAACTGAAATTGCTTATTTTGTACACACCGAACCGAGCCATATAATTAGGCAATAGTGCCTCTATTTTAAGCAGCAGATCCACTTTAAGAGCACTTTTAATTCCGGCCAGGACCGGCTAGAATGTCTGGCATGAACATTGAGGAAAAACTACGACAGATTCCCCCATCGCCGGGAGTGTACCTGATGCGGGACGCCCAGGGCGATATTATCTATGTTGGCAAGGCGCGCAGCCTGAGGCAACGTGTGCGCAGCTACTTTGCCGCCTCGGGTGACTCCCGCTACCACGTCAAGTTTCTGGTGGCCAGAGTGGCTGATATCGAGGTGATGCTTACCGATACGGAAAAAGAAGCTCTGCTGCTGGAAAACACGCTTATCAAGCAGCATCATCCCCGCTATAATCTCAGCCTGAAGGATGATAAAACCTACTTCTCCCTGCGCCTGGACCCTCGTGAACAGTTTCCCCGCTTCAACATCGTGCGTAAAGCACCCCGAGATGGCGCACGCTATTTTGGGCCTTATGCATCTGCATCCTCTGCCCGGGATGTGCTGCGCCAACTGCAACGCATGTTTCCGTTGCGCCACTATCCGCTGGCCCGCTGCATGTCTCGTGATCGTCCCTGCCTGTACCACCAGATCGGCCAGTGCAGTGCCCCCTGCAAGGGGAAGATATCATCGGCCGACTATGCCATGCTCGTTGCCGGAGCCACACTTTTTCTGGAAGGAAAAAACCGGCAGCTGATGACTGAATTCAAGCGACGGATGCTTGAAGCTTCCGAAGAGCTGCGATTTGAAGAAGCTGGGCGATGGCGCAACCTTTTGCGTTCCATTGAAGTCACTGTCGAAAAGCAGAAGATGATCACGCGCGGCGGCGACAGCGATGCGCTCGGTTATCATCGTGAAGGAGACCGTCTGGAGCTGGCGCTGCTCTTCATAAGAGGAGGAGTTGTCACAGGAAGTCGCCTGTTTGATCTTAAATGGGAACTGGATGACGCCGAAGGTATCGCTGCTTTCATGCATCAGTATTACAGCGATGAGAACTTTATTCCAGAGGAGATACTGCTGCCCCTGGAGATTGAAGAACCAGAAGCATTGGCCGAGTTGCTGGGGGAGATCAAAGGGCGCAAGATCACTATTTCCCGTCCGGTACGCGGCACAAAGCGGGAACTGGTAGAACTGGCGGCCAAAAATGCTGCGGCCGCGCTGCGAGAGCGCCATGATCAGCGCGCATCCATCCAGACGACACTGGAATCCCTACAGCAGCGTCTACACTTGTCCAGACTTCCACGCCGCATCGAGTGTTATGACATCTCCACCATCCAGGGGCGCTTCTCGGTAGGCAGTGGCATTGTTTTCAGCGATGGGAAACCTGACAAGGAACGCTACCGCCGTTACCGCATCCGTGAGGTAGAAGGTCAGGATGATTTTGCCATGCTGTCCGAAATCTTCAGCCGGCGGTTTCGGCAGGAGGTTGTGGACCGGGAAGGATTGCCCGATCTGGTGGTTGTGGATGGCGGCATCGGACAGCTGAATGCGGTACGCGCCATCATTGACGGCTTGGGCCTGGAGGGCAGCTTTGACCTGGTATCGCTGGCCAAGAGTCGGCTGGACAGTGATATGACGGGCTCATCCCTGCAGAAAAGCACTGAGCGCATTTTTTTACCGGGGCGGCGCAATCCGGTGGTGCTCAGACAGAACTCTGCACCACTCCTGCTGCTTGCTGCCATCCGTGACGAAGCCCATCGTTTTGCCATTGGATATCACCGCAAATTACGCGGCAAGGGCAGCAGCAGCTCTGCGATAGAAGAGATTCCGGGCATCGGTACCAAGCGCCGCAATGCGCTGCTGAGGCATTTCGGAAGCCTGCAGCGGCTGAGGGAAGCCACCCTGGAAGAACTGGCGGCGGTTGAGAGCATGTCACACAGGAGTGCAGCAGCAGTATATCGCTGGCTGCACGGCGAGGACCGGACTTTGCTTCCGGTTCCGAAGGAGTAGCCGTGGCAGCAATAGACCACCAGGAAATCGCATGCCAACAGGTACTGGTCGAGGATTCCTCCGTTTTTTCCATCCAATGGAGCATCTTTCCACATGCAATTGCAGCCGGTTTAACCCCTCACCTGCTACTTGAACGTTACCTGTGTCATATCCGCCGCTGCACATGTACCCTTATCCGTCCCCGCTATACACCGGAAGGGATTGAATTCCGTCTGGCTGCCAGCAACATGAGCCTGATAAGCCTTCTACCTCCCGTGATAGAAGAGGGGGCTCTTGTGCTGCGGATCTGTGGGGGTTTTCTTGTGCAGCCCCAACAGTGCGAACGGGGCGAATTACGCTTCAGCGTCGACTCAACTGAAAAGGGAGTAAAGGTTGTGCTTCAGCTTTCGGACTACTGCCCCCTGCTCCTGGGAAGCCCCTCCCCCTCTTTTATCAGGCGCTGGTTTTACCGCTGGACCCAGGCTGCCATACACCGCCTGGTAACGGTGCGTTTTCTTACCTTGCTGTACCGGGACCTGACCGGCAGCCGTTCGCCTGTCAGCATTATAAAGGTCAGGGAGCGCGAGGGACGGTCCATCTGAGCCACCCCCTATTGTTCCAGTATTTCCAAAGGGATACCTCTTCGAGCCCTTACGTTGCCTGCCTTCTTATATGTTGAAACTAAGTTAAAGTGTGCTAGAGTTAATTCTCACTACAGCCACACAAAGGACTCTCTCCATGCCCCATACCAACATAGAAATACCCGAACAACTTCCTATCTATGGACATAAAGAGATGGTCGCCTTTCCCTACATGATCTTTCCGGTCTTTGTGGACGATCATGATGTACAGATATTCACGGAAGCGGATAAATACGAGAAGCTTGTTGCAATAGTGCTGAGGCGAACTGGAGAAACTGGCGATGCAGCCTCCGATTTGAGCGGAATAGGAACACTCTGTCGAGTCAACCAGATAAAAAAAACCGGCGACGGAAAATTCAAGGTGACCCTGGAAGGGCTCAACAGGCTGAAAATACTGGAGCTGGACAATTCAGGACCGTTGACTCTTGCCCACTGTGAAGTGGTGCGCGAATTTGTTGAAAAAAGCATGGTTTCAGAAGCCCTTGTGCAGAGCCTCAATGCCCTCCTGAAAATTTCACTCTCCTATGGCAAGCCTTTGCCTGACGATGTCATGAAAATGATTGATTACATCGACAATCCGGCACGCCTGTCAGACCTTGTTGCACTGTACGTTAACCTGCCGCTGTTGGATCTGCAGGAACTACTGGAGACCGTGGACCCGCTTGAAAGGCTTAAAAAAGTCTACGTTCACCTGACGAACGAAGTACAACGCATGCAGGTCAAGAGCGAGGTAACCAGCGAAGTAAACCGCAAGGTTGGCAAAAACCAGAAGGAGTACATCCTCCGTGAGCAGATGAAGCACATCCAGGAAGAACTGGGTGAAGACGATCCGCGCTCCGCAGACATGAGCGAACTGCGCCGTCGCATCGAGGAGGCAGGACTGCCCGAAGAGGTGCGCAAGATTGCCGACAAGGAACTGCAGCGACTGGAACGCATCAACCCCGCTTCCCCCGAGTATACGGTTTCCCGCACCTACCTTGATTATCTGGCTGGAATGCCCTGGAGCACCTCCACCTCTGACAGCTTGGACATTATCCGGGCAGAAGAGATACTTAATGAAGACCATTACAATCTAAAGAAAGTAAAGGAGCGCATCCTTGAGTTCCTGGCTGTCCGTTCGCTCAAGGACAACATGAAAGGCCCGGTACTCTGTTTTGTCGGTCCCCCGGGGGTTGGGAAAACAAGTCTGGGCAAGTCAATTGCCCGCTCGTTAGGGCGAAAATTCGTACGAATTTCACTTGGCGGGGTGCGGGATGAGGCTGAAATACGCGGTCACCGCCGCACCTATATCGGCGCCCTTCCCGGTAGAATCATCAAGGAGATCTTTCGCTGCGGCAGCAACAATCCGGTCTTCATGCTGGATGAAATTGATAAACTGGGCCAGGACTTTCGCGGGGATCCCTCAAGTGCGCTGCTGGAGGTGCTTGACCCGGAGCAGAACTTTTCTTTCAACGACCATTACCTTGATGTTCCTTTCGACCTGTCGAAGGTGATGTTCATTACCACGGCCAACCAGATGGACCCCATTCCAGGGCCGCTCAAGGACCGCATGGAGGTAATCCGCCTCGCAGGCTATAGCACTGCCGAAAAGCTGAACATTGCGCGCAATTTCATCATCAAGCGGGAAATCGATGAAAACGGACTCAAGGAGATGCCGCCGGTTTTCATGGATGAAGCAGTTGAAAAAGTAATCACCGAATACACCCGGGAGGCCGGCGTACGCAACATGCAGCGTACCATCGGTTCCATCTGCCGCAAGGTAGCAAAAGAAATCACACAGAAAAAACCGCTGCGCACCCCCATCACTCCGGAAGTTGTCAGCGAACTGCTCGGACCGCGCAAGTTTCACAATGAGGTCGCCGCCGAAAATGACCGGGTCGGCGTGGTCACCGGAATGGCCTGGACCGATACGGGTGGCGACATTTTATTTGTGGAGGCGACCAACATGCCGGGCAAGCCGGAACTGATCCTGACCGGCTCTCTTGGCGATGTGATGAAAGAATCGGCCCGGGCGGCACTCTCTTATGTAGAGGCTCATTTTGCCGATTTCGGCATTGCTCCCAATGCTTTTGACAACCAGATACTCCATATCCACGTCCCCTCAGGAGCTATCCCCAAAGATGGCCCCTCGGCTGGTGTCACCATGGTAACAGCCCTGGTATCGCTGCTGACGGACAAACCGGCCAAACGCGGAGTGGCCATGACCGGCGAGATTACACTTACTGGTCGTGTCCTGGCTATTGGGGGCCTCAAGGAAAAAGTGCTGGCAGCCCACCGTGCCGGTGTTCGCAGGATTGTAGCTCCAGAGCGCAACCGCGACGACCTTGAAGATATCCCCGACAACGTGCGCACCGACTTGGAGTTCATTTTTATCAATGAGGCGCGTGAAGCTCTGGCAGTGGCACTGTAAGACGGCAAACAAGATGCAGTTAAAAACGGAGGAATAGCAGGTAAAGCAAGCAACCGGGATGCTTCAAGGGAAAAATAAGTAGTTTTGGATTTAATCCTGGTTTATCTTGTAACCGTTTTCTTTATGGCTTTTCCTCCGTCCCCTGTATCTGTGTCTTGCAAATGTTTTCCTGTCATAGGTTTTGAATGAATATCGCTGTTATCGATAAAATCCTCATCAGGTTCTTCAGTGAACTGCAAAACTATTTTGCCCTGGCCGGCCAGACCCTTATCCGCCTGTTTATCCGCCCCTTCTACTACCGTGAATTTGCCATCCAATTCGACAAGCTGGGATTTTCGTCTCTGTTCATCTGTGTCCTGACCGGCTTGTTCACCGGCATGGTGATGGCACTCCAGGCACTGATCCAGCTCAAACCCTTTGCCGCCACCAGTTACGTGGGAGGCATGGTGGCAGCCACCATGGTTAAAGAACTTGGTCCGGTCCTGGCATCGATGATGGTAGCAGGACGGGTAGGATCCGCCATTACCGCGGAACTGGGGACAATGGTGGTCACTGAACAGGTAGATGCCATGAGAGTTGAAGGCACCGACATCATCAAGCGACTGGTCGTGCCGCGCCTGCTTGCGCTGTTGCTGGCTCTGCCGCTTCTTACAGTGGTGACCGATGCTATTTCACTGGTGGGAGGCTACATCATGTCCGCCGGTTACGGCATCAATCCAACCATGTACATCAAAGGCATTCCCCAGTTCATGGTCTTTCAGGACCTGATTGAGGGAGTCACCAAACCACTCTTCTTCGCCTTGATCGTTGCCATGACCGGCTGCTACGTGGGGCTGAACACAAAGGGAGGAGCCGAGGGGGTGGGCGCTTCCGCCAAGCAGGCTGTAGTGCTGTCATCGGTAATGATTCTGGTAACAGACTTTTTCCTGTCAAAGATCTTTGTGGCGTTCAGGTAAACGAGGGTACTCATGTCTTTCTGGCTGTTTAAAACCGAACCAGGCTGTTTCTCATTCGAAAACCTGAAAAACCGCCCTAACATGACTGAGCATTGGGATGGTGTGCGCAATTTCCAGGCACGCAATTTCCTGCGAGATCAGATCAAGACCGGAGATTTAGTACTCTTCTATCATAGCAGCATCCCGGAGCCCGGAGTTGTAGGCCTTGCCGAAATCGTGCGGGATGGCTACCCGGATTTCACCGCACTGGATCCGAATGGCGAGCATTTCGACCCCAAGGCATCGCCAGCCAATCCAATCTGGTTCATGGTGGATGTGCGCTATCTTAAAGAGCTACCGCGCATGGTTACTCTGGCGCAGATCAAGAACCACCCCATGTTGACCAACATGCCACTGGTCAAGCGCAGCCGCCTTTCCATTCAGCCGGTCCAGCAGGAAGAGTGGCAGATCATACTGGCCATGGGAGGGATGGACACTCCATGACAGGCAGCGATTCCATCGGCATGGAGAAGCTTTGCTATTCCATCAACAACCGCGCCATCCTTAAAGACTTTGATTTCCTCCTGGAGCGGGGAGTCAACCGCACCATTCTCGGTGTCAGCGGGGCCGGAAAAACCACCATACTTAAGCTGCTGCTCGGCCTGCTGAAACCTCAGTCAGGCAGGGTCTTCTTTGGTGATCTGTGCATTACCGGGCTCCGGGAATCTCAATACAGGGAGCAGCGCAAACGCATCGCAATCGTTTTTCAAGGGGGCGCACTCTTCGATTCCATGACAGTAGGAGAAAATGTCGGTTATCGACTCTTTGAGGAAGGTAAACTGACGCAGGGAGAGATCGAAAAAGTCATTTGCGAAAAGTTGAGTTTTGTCGGCGTGGAGAGGGCTATTAATTTATATCCATCCGAGCTCTCGGGTGGCATGAAAAAGCGGGTGGCCATCGCACGGGCACTGGCTGCGAATCCGGACTATATTTTTTTCGACGAGCCGACCACCGGTCTGGACCCTATTGGCGTCTACAACATCTGCAATCTGATTCAACGGCTGCAGGCGGAAGGAAAGACGACCCTGATGGTGACCCATGATCTGCCCACCGCCTTCGCCACCTCGGAGCGCTTTACGTTTCTACACCAGGCGCGGCTGATTTTCGAGGGAAACGAGCAGGAAATGCGGAACAGTGATATTCCTGAAGTGAGGGAGTTCCTGCATCCGACAGAGCAATCGCTGTTTGTATGACGACATAAGGCAGGACGCATCCGCACGAGGAGCAGCACCATGGAACGAAGCAATCAAATAGGTTGGGCCCAGGTCCGCGCCGGAGTATTTATACTCGCGGCTTTGATTATTTTTGCGGCCGGGGTGCTGCTGATGGGACAGAAAACAAAAATGTTCACCCCAAAAGGCAAACTGCGTGTTGTTATGGACGATGTGGCCGGTCTCAAGGAAGGAGCCCCGGTCTGGCTCGCAGGGGTAGACGTAGGCGTAGTCACAGCGGTCTCCTTCGATAACCCCAAGCACAGCAATGAAGTTAATATCCTCCTGGAAGCGGATTACCGTGCCCTGCGCAAGATCGGGTCCGACTCACTCATCACCATCAAGACTCGCGGTCTCATGGGTGAAAAATATGTAGATATCACCCCATCGCGCACCTATTCCGAAACACCTCCGGCTGTATTGCACGGCACCTCGGTTGCTAAACTCGACGATGTCGTTCAGAAAGCAGGCATGACTTTCGACCGCCTTAACACCATTGTGGATAGCGTCACCCAAGGCAAGGGCACTTTGGGCAGATTAACCACGGATCCGGCTCTGTATCAGAACATTGTCAAACTGACTGAGGAGCTGAGCGCCCTGACCATCACCATTAACAGGGGAGAAGGCACCCTTGGCAAACTGAACCGCAGCCCTGAACCCTACAACAAGTTGATCAGCATTCTGAACCGAGCCGATCGCACCCTGCAAGACATCCAGGCCTCCAATGGCACCATGAATAAACTGATCTATGACACCACCCTCTACACCAAACTGGTTGCTCTGGCGGACAAGAGTGTCCAGGCAGCAGATGACGTGCGCGAACTGAACAGAAAGTTTACCTCCAAGGATAGCACCCTGGGCATGTTGATCGGAAACCGGGAATTCTATGACAAGGGGCTCTCCCTGCTTACCCGTGCCGACAACTCTGTCAAGGCAATTGAAGAGATTACAGGCAGGATTAACAATGGTGATGGAACCGTCGGCAAGGCGATCAATGAGAAAGAGCTGTATGAACGGATGAGCCGCATGGTGGACTCGGTTGATCTACTGGTGGGCGATATCAAGAAAAATCCTGGACGCTACGTCAAGTTTTCCCTTTTCTGATTATTTAAGACATGCGAGGCAACCATGAATAATGTGCGGATAATAACAACAGCACTTTGGCTGACCACTATTCCATTGCTGGCAACAGCTAAAAACTTTGCTCCATCGACACCCGCGGCCACCGCTCCGGTCTCTTCTTCACAACCAGGATCAGCCCTGGAGGAAAAGGTAGTCGAACACACGTTAAAGAACGGCATGAAACTTCTGTTGGTAGAACGTCACACCTCACCAACTGTATCCGCCTGGATCCGCTTCCAGGTGGGAAGCTGCGACGAAAAAAGTGACGAGCGCGGCATTGCCCACCTGCTGGAGCACATGCTCTTCAAGGGTACGACCACCCTGGGCACCACGGATTATGCAGCTGAAAAACCGCTCCTAGACAAGATTGAGGGGACAGCCCAGGCATTGATTGCCGAGAGAGCCAAAGCAGACAAGGCCGAGCCGGCCAGGCTCACGGAACTGGAAAAGCAGCTTAAAGCTCTTGAGGAAGCGGCTTCCAAATTTGTCATCAAGGATGAATTCTTCGAGTTGTATTCTCGTAACGGAGGTGTCGGTTACAACGCCTTCACCAGTCGTGACGGCACCACCTATCTGATCAGCCTCCCCTCCAACAAACTCGAACTCTGGGCAGCAATCGAATCCGATCGTATGCAGAACGCAGTGCTGCGCGAGTTCTACACCGAACGCTCGGTTGTAATGGAAGAGCGACGGCGCTCATACGATGCCGATCCAGAAAGCAAGCTCTGGGAAACTTTTCTCGCCTCCAGCTTCCTGACCCATCCCTATGGTCAGCCGACCATAGGCTGGATGTCGGATATTGAGCAGCTGACCCGCACCAAGGCCGAGAAGTTTTTCCATAATTACTACGGTCCCCACAACGCTATCGTGGCCATTGTTGGCGACATTGATGCCAAGGCCGCTATTGAGCTGGTTGAACGCTACTTTGGAGCCATCCCACCGGGCAGCAAACCGGCACCGGTCACAGCAGTCGAGCCAAAACAGGGAGGTGAACGACGCATCGAATTGGTGGCCGAGGCTGAGCCGACCATCATGATGGGCTTTCACAAGCCTGCCATCAATGCACCCGATGATTATGTGTTCGATGTGATCTCCATGCTGCTGGGACAAGGACGCACGTCGCGTCTCCATAAGAAATTGGTGATTGAACAGCAGCTGGCAACTGATATCGGCGTCTTTGATGCTCCCGGCAGCCGCTATCCAAACTTGTTCCTGATAAATGCCAATCCACGCGCCCCGCACGCTGTTGCCGAGGTAGAGACATCCATCCTTGCCGAGCTGGAACGCCTTAAGACAGAGCCGGTCACGGCACGCGAACTTCAACAAATCCTCAATAAAATTGAATATGAGGAGGCACGGCGCATGGGCACCAACGGCGGACTGGCCCGGAACCTGACTGAATATGAAGCTGTTGCCGGCACCTGGCGTTATATGATCGAATATCGTCGGAAAGTTGCTGCGATCACTCCGGCCGATATCCAGCGCGTGGCACGAACCTACTTCACTCGTGAAAACCGCATGGTCGGCTTTATCACCACCAAGGGAGGGGCAGGCAAATGAAACTAAAACAATTAATACTCACCATTTGTCTGACACTCTGCACAATTACCATGGCCCACGCTGCCACCAGCGCCTCCAATCCCCGTACCATGGCCTTTCCTCCATTAGACTTCCAGATTCCAAAAGCAGAGAGGGTCGTTCTTGAATGCGGCATGCCGGTCTACCTGCTGGTCGACCCGGAGTTGCCCATCGTCAATCTAACTGCAATGGTGCGCACCGGCTCGGTATATGAACCTGCTGCCAAGGCGGGTCTTGCTGCAATGACCGGTACAGTCATGCGTAGCGGAGGAGCCGGCAAACTAACGCCGGAGCAGATGGATGACGAGCTGGAATTCATGGCCTCGGCTGTAGAAAGCAGCATTTCGTCAGACATGGGAATGGTTTCACTGACCTCTCTCAGCAGAAACTTCAACCGCACGCTGCAAATTTTTTCAGATGTTCTGCTGCGCCCCACCTTTAATGAAAAGCGTGTGGATATTGCACGCAAACAGCTCATAGAAGGGCTGCGCCGCCAAAATGACGATCCCAAGGAGATTGCCGGACGTGAAATCGGCAAGGCCATCTATGCCGGTCATCCGCTGGGTGTTGTACCGACCATTGCTTCTGCCGGAGCTATAACTCGCCAGGAAATGCTTGATTTCCACCGACGCTTCTTCCGCGTGGACAACATCATTCTCGCAGTCTCGGGCGACTTTGACCGCACCACCATGCTGAAAGAGCTGAATAAAGTCTTCGGTACAAAACCTGCTCTCGCACCCCTTGCTTTGCCGGAGATCCCACAGCCGTTGAATGCTTTTTCTTCGGAAGTCATTTATGCCAGAAAAGATGTCAATCAGACTGTGATTCGAATGGGACACCTGGGTGTAACCAAAGACACGCCGGACCTTTATGCCATACGGGTTCTGGACTATATCCTGGGGGGCAGTTTCACCTCACGTCTGACCACGGAAATTCGAACCAATCAAGGCCTGGCATACAATGCAGACAGCCACTTCGATATCGGCCGTCGCTTCACAGGCACATTCATTGCGGAAACAGAAACAAAGGCGGAATCTACTGTAAAAGCTATTTCTACTATCAAGGAGATTGTCGCCACCATGACCCGGGAACCGGTCAGCGAGCAGGAGCTGAAAACGGCCCGCGAACACATCATCAACTCATTCATGTTCGGCTTTACCAGTCCCGCCTCGATTGTCACCCAGCGAGCCAGGCTGGAATTTTATAATTATCCACCCGATTACCTGGAAACCTACCGCGACAGAATTGCCGCTGTTTCCAAAGAGGAAGTACTTGCTGCAGCCAGAAAATATCTCAAGCCGGATGCCTTCAAGTTAATGGTGGTCGGTGATGCGGAAAAATTTGATTTGAAAAGCTTTGGAAAAATTCGAGAGCTGGATCTGAAACAAAATTTCTAAAGGAGGAATTACTATGGATCTCTTTGAGTGGGACGAGAGCTTCTGTACCGGCATACCTCACATTGATGAACAGCATCAGCGGCTCATTTCAATGATCAGCGATCTGGACAAAGCCGATCGTGAGGGAACCGGTGGCCTCCTTATCAGCTATGTTCTTCAGGAGCTCATGCGTTACGTGACGCTACATTTCGAAGAAGAAGAGCAGCTTATGATGAGCTATGATTTCCCGGGTCTGGTCAGCCATCGCCAGGAGCACGATTTCTATGTCATGCGACTAAAACATGTCCAGGAAAGCTATCATGATGGAGATGCACTCAGTAAAAATACGCTCGCTTTTCTTAAAGATTGGATATCCTGTCACATCAAAGGGACAGACCAGATCTATGCTGAATTCATCCGCACCAAGACAGGTACTGTGAAATCAAACTGAAGAAAATGAATAAAAGGTTCAACTTTCGTTACAGGCTGCCGATGAATCCTGTAACGAATGCAATCCGGAGATATGTATGAAGATTGAAAACACTGTGCCTCAGCCAGTCGCTACGGCCGATCGACCGCGTAAAAACCAGCTGCTACCGAAGGAAGAGGCCCAACAACCAGAGAATCAGGGTAATGCTGCCTTCAATGTGCACTTGTCAAATCTCATGGAACGGAATGCGCCCCAAGGGGATGAAGATGAAATTCGCCGCGCCAAGGTAGCGGCGATCAGGGACCAATTGGCAGCAGGAAGTTACAACATCAGCGGCAAGGATGTTGCCGGTAAAATCCTGGAGGCTCTTAAAAACTGATCACAAAAAAGCCCCGCCAAAACGGCGAAGCTTTTTTGTTCCAATTGATATTCCCTATCAGGATGAAAGCGCCCGGGGTGCACAAAGATTTTTTGCTTCATTTGCCCTTGCGCCGCAATTACCACATTCATAGGCAGGCTTATCCGAAAGACTCCGGATACATTCATCCTCACCTTGTGCCCTCAGTTCACACATATGCAGCTTGTGAGATTCAATATCGCATGCCATGGCTTCTCCTTTCTCCGCTGTAATCAAGAGTCGATCCTCTATTAAAAATTCTAGCAGAGTTCCCATGCCGTGCAACCGCAGGTATAATCAGACATTCATTCAGCTTCGTTAGATTACAGCGCTGATTTCCTGGGAATAGCCACTTTCGTTTCCGTTCGCATCAAAAGCAGTGAGGACAAAATAATAATTACCAGGGGTCAGTCCGGGGACTGTGGCAGTCGTCACCTTGTCTACTGTTACAGTTGCGGAATATTGCCCTGGCTGATTGCCATAATGGATCTTGTAGCCAACAACCGCTGCATCAGGCTGTCCTTCTGCATTCAGCGAGGCATTCCAGGCCAGACCGACTTCTTTGGCAACATTCTGCACTGGTGGAACTTCTGGAGCAGCTGATGGTGTGCCGTTTTCAGCGACAGCAGGCGAACCGGCCGCAGGCGTGCCATTGTCAGCGACACCCGTTGAAGCAGCCGCCACCGGTTGGGCACCGCCGGCCTCAACGCTGGTACCGCCACCACCACCGCCACCACATCCTGCAAGCACCACGATCATCATCAGGGACAGAAACAAAAACTTCACGGGCATAATCTCTCCTGTATATGTAGCTGGAATAACTGCAGGAGCCATTAATCAGGAACCTGCAGTGAACGTAGCTACACCATAGCGGTTAGAAAAACTTTTAGAAGTGACCGGTATCACCCATGAGGAATAAAAAGATGTAGTTCGAATGAGGAAGGAGGAGATATATTTTCATGCATAGAAGTCATGTGGCCCAACAGCCGAAACAGCGCCAGCTATCTGAAATCTCTGGAAAATACGAGAATCATCTGTTATAAACAGGTCACATTTCGGCCTGCGCATCCGGCTTGCAAGGAGAAAATTCATGAGGTTTTTATTGTGTCTGCTGCTGCTCGTTTCCTTTGGCTGTGCGAGCAATCATTTCAACGTGCCAACACAGAATTTTGCCGATCGGGTCAAGGTATTGGGAATTGCACCGATAATGGTCGATACCGACTCGGATATCCTGATCCCGCAGAAGGAACAGTTACTGTCCATGATCACGGAGATGAACCGCAAATACGAACAACAGTTTGTGCGCAGGATTAAAAGCACCGGAAATTTTTATACTGTTGCGCTTCTGGATGGCGATCCGGCTGCAACCTTTACCACAATGCTTTACCGGCGCGAAAAACGCGACGATGCCACTATCCAGTACAACAAGTACTTCTGGAAAAACGAGGAATTGCGGGAATATATCCGCAAGAACAATGTGGATGCAGTCATGACTATCGTTGTCAGTGGCTTGAACAAGACTGATACGATTTATTCAAACACTCTGCTGAACTCCCAGAAAGGCGATTACAATTACCTGATCATGACCGCCCAGATTCTGGACGCCAACGGCACCATCCTCTGGGAATACCCAAATTTTCGAGGGAGAATACTTAAGTTTCCACCACTGGCCAGTCTGCAGTACCCGGATTTCAATGAGGCAGAAGCCAACCTTTCCGATCAGGCCAATATCAAGTTCAAAACCATCGATGGGATCAAAAACCATTTCAACGTAAAGCGAAAAGATTATCTGTTACGGGCAACACAGGAATCCGAAGCCTATGCAGAGCAGTTCGATGAGATGATTTTGAGACTTGATTTTGATCCGCATTCTGCCAGTAAAGCTTCAGCACCAGCAGCAGCAAAGCCGGTCGTAGAGCAGTCTGTCGCAGCTCAGCCTACATCAGGGCCAGGCACTTCCCCGGCAGCAGCCCCTGTGGCGGCAGCTCCGCAGCCCCCTGCCAGACAACCCGCCCCTGCCGTCACCTCCAAATCTCTGGCTGCCGAGGAGATCAAACCGGTTTCAGACGAGATAGTGCCTGCCAGCGGAAGCATTAACTAACACCACGTTATCAGTCAAAAAGCGCCACTGCCTTTCCTGCACCAGGAAAAATAGTGGCGCTTTTTTATTGGGTTTTTAGAGGCTGTTGATTTACTCAGGTTGTTCAAAATAGTCAGATCGTCGCAACCGGAGAACGCCCCGCGGAGGCATGAACTTAATCCGCCGCACACTTTCACCTGTGAAAGTGGACCGCGAAGGCGCCCGAAGGGTGAGGCCACAGGCCGAAGTCACAAGGTGGCTTTCGAGGATGGCGGCGAGATGGCTGTTTTTCAACAACCTGTTTTTAGTCGTGAGGGGTTGTTACGATTATCAGTGAGAGGTAATCAGGGGAATGGGTTGCCATTGCGTCAACGCCTCGCAGAACCTTCTGCCTCGCCGATCCGGCGCGCTCCACAAAGATGCTGTTGCTGGCCCGGCCGGTCTGCTTGAGCAGCTCCAGAATATCAGCATACAGCGGTTTGACTTTCAACAGGACAACCGTTTCATATTTGGCAAGGGCTTCGATAATTTTCTCAATGCCTGCAGTGGCCGGAATAATGACGATGCGATCCTCCGACTCTGCCAGGGAAACTTCTGCAACCGCGGCTGCCGTATTGATGCTGGAAATACCGGGCACAATTTCTACCGCAATCTCCGGATATGAAGTGCGCAGAATACGCAACAGATAAATGAACGTGGAGTAAAGCAGCGGATCTCCGATAGTTATAAAAGCCACGCTCCGTCCCAGCCTGACCTGTTCAGCCATCATGCTGACAGCCGCCTCCCAGGCAGGCACAAGTATCGATGTGTCGGCCGTCATGGGAAACTGGTGCAGTATTATCTCCTGACGCTCGCCGTCCAGAAACTCTTTAACCGTCTCCAGTGCTACACTGGTCTCCCCCAGCCTGGCCACCGGAGCCAGAATTACATTGGCCTGGCGCAGGATCCGCTCCGCCTTCCTGGTGACCAGTTCCGGATCGCCCGGCCCCACACCGATAGCATAAATCTTTGCCAAATCCATCATTCCAGGCCTTTTCCTTTGCCGGCAGTGATTATGTACACCGGATTCTGCGCTTCAAACATTTTGTATTCGGTCAATCTGCGGGTTTTGGAGATATTGACACAGGTAGCTTCCACTGTGTAACCATGATCCTCCAGAAACTCAACCGCTTTGGCCAGGGTATCAAGGGTTACCGCATTCAGCACGATGAGCCCATCGGGCCTGAGACGCTTGTCAATCGCATCGATGATTTCTTCCAGGTGTCCCCCTGCACCGCCTATGAAAACCCGATCAGGATCCGGCAATTCATCCAGCCCGTCAGGGGCCAGCGCTTCAACCAATTTGACGTTGCGGGTGCAGAATTTTTTAAGGTTTTCATGGATAAAGCCGACGCTTTGGGGATTACGCTCCACCGCGAAAATTCGACCATTGGGCATCAGGTTTGAAGCTTCTATGGATACCGAACAACTGCCTGCTCCGATATCCCACATCACCAAATCGTCCTGCAGTTGCAGCTTGGATAGCGTAACCGCGCGAACCTCCTGTTTAGTGATCAATTTTTTGAAGGTCTGGAACTCATCATCATCTATTCCAATCAACGGATACTGGACCAGGTTGGGCTCGTAGGTTCTGATCAGGATCAGAATATTCAGGTCGGAAGCCTTCAGTTCCAGTAAACCGCGTACATCGCTGCGGGTGAACTTTTCAGTCGTCAACCCCAGATCTTCACACAGCCAGGCCTCATATCCTTCGGCCCCTCTGGCGATCAATTCCCGTGCAATGGCTGCCGGCGTATTGACCTTATCGGTCAGTACACAGGCTTTCTCCGCAGCAATGATCTTGTCAACCGCCGCATGCATGCCGCGCCCATGGACAGAAACGAAAATTGCATCGTCCCAGGGTTCCTTGATACGTGAAAAGGCATACTGCATGCTGGTGACGTTGGCGAAGATCTCGATGCGTTCCTTGGACAGATTGCGCAGCAGAAAGCGTGAGATCCCGAAGAAGGTAGGATCACCAGAGGCCAGTACGACCACGAGCTTGTCAGTCTTCTGGAGGAAGTCGAGCAGATCAGAGAGATCTCCAAGCACCATTTTTTTGCCAGAGAAATCGGGAAAAATATCCAGGTGCCGCTGATGCCCGACCATCACTTCGGCTTGGGAGATTATCTCGAGCGCTCTGGTACTGAAACCTTCCCAGCCGGCCATGCCGGCACCAACCAGGTATATTTTCTGCTGTGTCATGACATATTCCCCCTGCGGGTTTCCTGTGTGTGAAAGGGCCAAACTATACCATTGCACATGCTAAAAATCATCTCTTTATCCATCCCTCAACCGTTCACAATGGCAGGGAACATGCATCTCCCCTTTGTGCTTAAGCTGTCAAAAGCTGGTAAAGAGGCTGACACTTTACGTCAAAACACTAGGGCAAAAAGAGAGGCACGAAAGAATGTAGCCTCGAAAGATTTGATATTTTTCGGTTTTTATAAAAAGAGGATAAAGGCATACTATGTGCTAGCAGGAAGAGTTACGCAAATTGGCGGGATACACGAGAATACTAAACCATCCGCGAGGATGGGACGGAAAGCCTACAGGGTCTCTCTGAGACAGCCGGGTCGCCGAAATATCTCAAGATATTGGCACCCGGCTTTGTCATGCCGGGATAGCGGCACCGGGTGCATGCCCGGCAGCAGGAGTCCGCAATGTCAGGCTTTGAGAGAAGAGTACTTGGTACAGCGCTTGGACTGTGTGTCCTGATCGGCACCCTCCTCCCCTCGGCACCAGCATCCGGAGAACCGCTTCTGCTGCTGCACACGACCGGCACCCCAACACCAACCCCTGCCCAGCAAGTAATCCGGCAAGACCTGCATATCGGGCTCAGAGAACAAGGCGACATGGTAATACAACATGGAGCAATGGCCTTGATAGTAGCCAGTGTATCGCCAGACCTTATAAATGAGCTCCCGGAGCGTTACCGGAATGCGCAAAAGCAGGATATTCCAGTCCTTAGCGGCATCAGTTTGACATTACAACTGATGTTCTAAAAGGCTGTTAAACTCTGGTTGTTCAAAAATAGTCAGATCGTCGCAACCGGCGAACGCCTCGCGGAGGGGTTATCCAGCATCCGCCGCACACTTTCACCTGTGAAAGTGGACCGCGAAGGCGCCCGAAAGGTGAGGCCGCAGGCCAAAGTCACAAGGTGGCTTTCGAGGATGGCGGCGAGATGGCTGTTTTTCAACAAGCTACTAAAGATCAATCACCTGCTGATCTGATTGCGCCCCCTGTTCTTTGCCTTGTAGAGGGCCTTGTCGGCTGCCTTGATGACATCCTGTGCAGTAACTCCATCCGCATTTTCCGCCACACCGATACTGATGGTAACCCCCACGCTGGCACCCTCCCCACGACTGCCGCGCTGCCCCTTTCCCTGCCGTTTGTCGGCGGGACGATCTCCACTCCTCAGCATCAGGCGGTAATTCGCAATCGTCTCTCTTACTGATTCAAGGTGCGGCAGGACATCGGCTGCGCTACGACCAGGAAAAAGGATGGTGAACTCCTCGCCGCCATAGCGATACGCCTTTCCCCCTCCCCCCACGGCCGCAATTTTTGCTGCCACGAACCTGAGTACCTGATCACCCACAGCATGGCCATAGCTATCGTTGAATTTTTTGAAATGGTCCACATCAAGCATAGCCACAACATAGCGCCGACCCAGCCCATGGAGCGCTTCGTTCAGAGCACGTCGCGATGGGATTCCGGTAAGGTCGTCGCGAAAAGCCAGGTTATGGGAATCACGCATGACGCTCAAAGCAACAACAACCGTCCCGGCAACAAAGAAGGCGGTGTGAACAGTGTGGGAGGTCAAGCCATTGGCAGCAACAAAAAAAGCGGTCAATGCTCCCAGTATGCCGCTATCAATTGCAGCCTGTCTGCGTATTGCCAGCACGGCAATCACAATGAACCACAGGGCTCCAAGCAACATGGCAGGTTGGGGCACCAACATACACTTGGAAAAAGGCAGTGACACCAAAGTTCGTGCCAGATACGGCAGAAGATCAACAAAGTGATAGTGGAAGAGCCAGATGAAAAAGAATGCCTGCACAACCATGAAAGCCAGACGCACCCTTCCTGCCAGGGAGAAAATACCACGCTCTCGCATCAGGGCCACCAAGGCCATATTAGGGGGTATCAAGAGAACAAGCGCCTGATATGCAGAATTGAAAGCAGGCTCTATCTGCTCGGGAAGAGAGCGAAAAACACGATAGGAAACTGCCAGCATCAGCAGAACAAAAAGTGGGCGACCACGATGGAAATGTATGGCCAGCAGCCCTCCCCCGGCTGCCGCCAGATAGGGTGCAACCGTGACAAGCTCCTGACGCGGCAGTGGCAAAGTGGCTATCTGGGGTGCCAGGAACCAGGCCGCAACCAGAAGTGCCGTGGGGATAAAAAAAACTGGCGTTCGTTTAAGTATGGCAGATAGCAAAGGAGGAAGGCCTCCGGCAGTTTTGGGTGGAATAAATGCTATGACATCGACTCAGGGACTGATCGCTATGCCGGCTACTTTTCTATCGGTAATCCGGCTTTTTTCCAGCCCGGAAAACCTTCATTCAGGACATATAGATTGATAAAACCATGCTGAGCCGCCAGCCTGGCAGCTTGTGGACTCTGCCCTCACGAGAAGCCGTTGCAGTAAAAAACTATCTTGTCCGAGGTGGGGTAATGCAGCAGAGCTGGATTAGCGGCCATGTCGTTATATGGTATGCTGACAGCTCCAATGATATGCGCTTCACGGTATTCCGCAGAGGGACGGCTGTCAACAATCACAAGCGGTTCACGGCGGTCAAGCATTGCTTTAAGCTCCTGCAATGTCAGGTTCTTGTACGGCTCCGCAGCGCTAACAGCGACAGCCCCCAATAACAGCAATCCAAACATCACCAGAAAGCAGCGCAGCTTTTTCATCCCAAGCCCTCCTTGCTATCAGCACATACGACAAAGGCCGGGAAAACATCCCGGCCTTACATACCGTTACTAACCTTTGGATGCCCGTTTACGTTTGGTCGGATCAAGTTCTTTCTTGCGTAGACGGATAGATTGGGGAGTAACCTCCACCAATTCGTCATCGTCGATGAACTCAAGAGCCTGCTCCAGGGTCAAGAGACGCGGAGGAGTCAACTTGATGGCATCGTCAGTGCCGGAAGCACGCACGTTGGTCAGCTTCTTACCTCTGCTGGGATTGACTTCCAAGTCGTTATCCTTGTTGTGCTGGCCAATAATCATGCCGCCATACACTTCAACTCCGGCGCCTATGAAGAGAATTCCGCGCGGCTGAAGCGCATCAAGGGAATAAGCAGTTGTTTCTCCGTTTTCCATGGCCATCAGCACGCCATTCTTGCGGCCGGGGATGTCGCCTTTATAGGGAGCATATTCGTGAAAGGTATGGGTCATGACAGCGGTGCCGCGAGTATCGGTCATCACCTCGCCACGCAGGCCGATCAAACCACGGGCAGGAACAATGAATTCCAGACGGACCATATCGCCCATGGGCGCCATGGCAACCATTTCACCCTTGCGCGGACCCATTTTCTCAATAATGGCACCCTGGAATTCCGAAGCGACATCCACAACCAGGTATTCCATCGGCTCCATCTTCTGGCCATCCTTGACACGCACGATGACTTCCGGCTTGGAAACGGCCAGCTCGAAACCTTCGCGGCGCATATTCTCGATCAGGATCGACAGATGCAGCTCGCCACGACCGGAGACCTTGAAGGTATCCGCACTTTCTGTGTCCTCCACTCGCAACGAAACATTGGTGCGCAATTCCTTGGTCAGACGATCGCGGATGTTTCGTGATGTGACCCATTTGCCTTCACGACCTGCAAAGGGGGAGGTATTGACGATGAAGTTCATGGACAGGGTCGGCTCATCAATTGAAACATAAGGCACAGCCACCGGATTCTCTGCAGAGGCCAGAGTCTCACCGATACTGATCTCATCAAAACCGGCTACGGTAACAATATCTCCGGTGCCTGCTTCTTCGATATCAACCTGCTTGAGGCCTTCGTACCCGAGCAGCTTGGTAATGCGCCCTTTGGTGATCGTTCCGTCAGCCTTGATCATGGCCACGGTCTCGCCCGCCTTGATCTTGCCGTGGAAGATACGACCAGTGGCCATGCGGCCAATGTAATCGTTATAGTCGATGTTGGCGATCAACATCTGAAAAGGTGCGCTGGCATCCCCCTTGGGAGGACGTACATTTGATTCCACAACAGCAAAGAGCGGCTCCATGCTGCTGGACTCGATATTGATATCCAGTTTGGCATAGCCCATCTTGGCGCTGGTGTAAACCACCGGAAAGTCGAGCTGTTCGTCGGAAGCGTTCAGTTCACAGAACAGGTCGAAGACCATATTGAGAACTTCATCAGGGCGCGAACCGGGACGATCGATCTTGTTGATGACAACGATCGGCTTCAACCCCAGGTCGAGAGATTTCTTCAGTACGAAGCGGGTCTGGGGCATGGGGCCGTCCAGAGCATCGACCAGCAGCAGTACTGAGTCGACCATCTTGAGCACGCGCTCCACCTCGCCACCAAAATCGGCATGGCCGGGGGTATCAACGATATTGATTTTGTACTGGCCATGATGAATGGAAAGGTTTTTGGCCAGAATGGTGATGCCGCGCTCTTTTTCAAGGTCATTGCTGTCCATTACGCGCTCGGTAATGGCTTCATTTTCACGATACACGCCGGCATGTTTCAGCATGGCATCCACAAGGGTAGTTTTGCCATGGTCAACGTGGGCGATAATGGCGATATTTCTGATTCTTTCCTGCATGATTAAAGCTCCTCAATTCTCTCAAATAAAAAGACGGGCAAAAGGCCCGTCCATAAGTGTCGGCAGTATGGCAGTTTTTTGCCATGCTGGCAAGTTATTATCGCGTTACAACACGCTTCTCTGCTCTCATACCTCCACGGTTTGTTAAAACCCATCAAGCTGTTTTTAGAACCTTTTGGCCGTTATTGTTTAAGCTCTCAACCCTCCCAAGGCTTTATCCTCACCATGCACTCCCCCTTGGTTCGAGCCGGGATATCAATGATCATGATAGCCCATAACAACCAGCAGACAGCTGCCGTCGGCAATGACATTGATCCCCCGCTCGCGGCAGAGCGCCACCGCCTCGGGATGTTCTGCACCCGGCTGCATCCAGATGTTTTCAATCCCTTTTTCAATAGCAAGCGGAACCAGTTGTGCCGTCACTGCCGGCGGGGTTATCATCGAAATGCTTTTGACCCCGGCCGGCAGATCACGGACATTCGCGACACAAGGCACACCTTCTATTTCAGGTTCACTGGGATTCACCGGCACAACGCTTTTACCGTTCTGCTGGTAACAGCGCAGCACCTTGTTGCCGTACTTGTGGCGATTGGCAGAGGCACCGATAACGCCGAAGCTGGGAGATGCCAGAAATTTATCGATCTGCTCTTGCATATTCATGATTGACTCCTTTCTACGGGGTAATGAGTTTCAATGAAGGGAAATACGTGCGATAGCGTGCAGCATCACGAGTTAGAAGCGTCAGGCCCGCAACCGCTGCATGGGCACCAATAAAAAAATCCGGCAAAGGCGAGCTTTTCGTTCCTCCAAGCTTACGGTAGCGTATAAAACATTTGCCGGCTAGAAACGCTGCTTCCCATGGAAGGGGCGCTCTTTGGAAAACAGCCAACGGCAGGACTTCTTCCATTTCTTCAATTCTCTTAAAACCAACTGAAACCTCCGCGTAGATGATCGGATTAATGATTAAGGAACAGCAGTCAGCCGCTTTTTGCAACTGCATAGCCGACCATTCGTACCAGTGGATATCCTCCTCCAGCACATCAAGCAGCACGTTGCTGTCCACAAGAACGTCGCCTGCTTTCACCCTTCGCCTCTCGTAAGCGCCATTATTTCGTCTGTTGTCATTCGCACAGTGGCGCGTCCGCGCATAGTTTCAATCAGCTTCTTCCCTCTACTTGCTTCACTGGTGACAGTACGTAAAATAACTGTATTCCCCTCAACAACAAATTCAACTTCACTCTGGGGAAATATACCCAGTCGCTGACGAACGCTGCGCGGAATCGTTACCTGGCCTTTGCTGGTCACTCGCATTCTAACACTCCTTTTACAATGTAATACCATTTGAAGTATTACATTGAGATTCCAGGCCTGTCAATGTGCTTCTGACACCATCCTTTTGAGCCTGATAAATGAAAAAGCCCCGCCAGGATATCTCCCGGCGGGGCTTTTTCGTAATGAATAAATACTACTCCCGGACCTGCCCATCACCATAAACTATAAACTTGGTAGTAGTCAGATCTTCCAGCCCCATGGGGCCGAAAGAATGCAGCTTGGTGGTGGAGATGCCGATCTCCGCGCCCAGGCCAAGCTGGTTGCCATCAGCAAAACGGGTGGAGGCGTTGACCATCACGCAGCTGGAGTTGACTTCACGAATGAAGCGTTGGGCTTTGGAATAATCTGAGGTAATGATGGATTCGGTGTGCAGGGAACCGTAGCGGTTGATATGCGCGATGGCTGCGTCCATATCGTCCACAACCTTGCAGGCCAGGATCAACTCCAGGTATTCGGCGTGCCAGTCCGACTCATCGGCCGCCTTGGCAATGGGAGCAAGGATACGAAAAGCTTCATCCCCGCGCAATTCGACCCCAAGATCGGACAGGGTCACCGCAATGCGGGGAATAAAACCGGCTGCGGCATCTTTGTGGATCAGCACGGTTTCCAGGGCATTACAGACACCGGGACGTTGGGTCTTTGCATTGATGATGATTCGCTCGGCCATGTCGAAATCAGCCTTGTCATCGACGTAGACGTGGCAGACACCCTTGTAGTGTTTGATGACCGGAATGCGCGAGTTCTCCACCACGAATCGAATCAGGCTTTCGCCCCCGCGGGGGATGATCAGGTCAATCAGCTCCTCCTGCTTGAGCATTTCCAGTACCCCTTCGCGTTCGGTGAAGGGAATCAATGAGAGCGCTGCCGTGGGGATGCCCTGTTTGGCCATGACACTCTGGAGAATTCCTGCAATGGCCAGATTGGAGTTGATCGCCTCGGAACCTCCACGCAAAATCACGGCGTTGCCCGCCTTGAGACAAAGGGCAGCGGCATCGGCGGTCACGTTGGGACGCGCCTCGTAAATGATACCGATAACACCCAGAGGAATGCGCATCTTGCCCACCATCAACTCATTGGGACGCTTCCACATTTTCGTCACTTCACCCACCGGATCAGGCAGGGCCGCCACTTCCCGCAGCGCGTCAGCAACAGCGGCAATCCGCTTTTCATCCAGCATCAGCCTGTCCAGCATGGCGTTTGAAAGCCCCTTCTGCCTACCGATTTCCAGATCCTTTGCATTTTCTGCAATCAGTTGGGGAGCCTGGGCTTGCAGCGCCTCTGCCATGGCCAGCAGCATGTCATTCTTCGCTTTCGTACCAAGGCGGGACATGACAAACGATGCCTGGCGAGCTTCCGAGGCTATCTGTGCAACCTGTACGGCAATATTCATGGGAAAATCCTTTGCTTGGAAAGTTTTCAAGACCGAAAAGTGTACGGTAAATCAATGATGGCTTCAAGTGAATTGAAATGCGACTTGTTCAACTCGATCAACAGCCCCCTACCTTAGAAGGCTGTTGAACCAGGTTGTTCAAAAATAGTCAGATCGTCGCTACTGGAGAAAGTCCCGCGGAGGCATGAGAGTATCCGCCGCACACTTTCACGTGTGAAAGTGGACCGCGAAGGCGCCCGAAGGGTGAGGCCGCAGGCCGAAGTCACAAGGTGACTTTCGAGGATGGCGGCGAGATGGCTGTTTTTCAACAACCTGTTAAGTACTTTAGCCGAAGCGGTAGATCAGCCGTCCATCCTGGTACAAATCCACCGGCCCGTCCTGGGACACCTTGATCACCTTGCCGAAGAACGAGGCAGCGCTGGCAGCAGTGGTTCTGCCACCGCCGGTAACCACCTCATGGGCATGTGAAGTATCGATTATGAAACCGATCTCCAACAGCTTGCCGGTTCGACTGAAGACCGTCATGCCGTCGGACGAGAGGATACGCAACAGGGTGCCGGCACGTTTCAACTCACTGATCGTCCGACCCTTGGCCTGACCGATCAAAAGGCGCCCGATGGGATCATCCCCGCCCACTGAACCTTTCTTGAGGTTAGCCAGCTGACGCGGCTTTCCATCGTAGATCAGGATGACTGTACCGTGGCGGATCTTGGAAAGAGCGTAGACCGTCCAAAGCAGTTCATCGATGGATTCCTCATCCAGACTGTCCGCCAGGTAGGAGCGCATGATATCAGGGTCAAAAATAGCCCAGAGCCCCTTGCGCCGTACCAGCAGCCTGGCCGGACTGACCAGTATCTCTATCTCCGAGGCTTCATTGACCGTTATGGCAAAAGCACCACGCCCGGAACGTCGTACCAGGGAAAATATCTCCCGCTGAGTCAGGCGCTCAACATCGGTATGCAAACGGGATGAGGTGCGGATGACGCCACTGACCTGCATCTGGATGTTGGCTACAAAAAACAGGTTAACGCCGTCGATGAAGCGATAGGTCAGTGGATTATCGAAAAATGTGGGGGAAAGCTCTTCATGCGGCTGCAAAGGAGTCAGCATGTGCTGACGTTCTTTCAGCAGATTCTGCAAAGCCTGGACAGTGGTGCGATGAACTATCAGCCCTGTGGTAGCCGGTTTACCTTCGTAGCGCTGGTAGGAGAGGTTTTTCAGCAACTGGATCACCTGCTGAATCGGCCAGAATGCCTTACGGTGATCACCCCTCAGCGAACGGGCCACAGTGATATCCATGATCGAGGCCAAAAGGGCGGTGCGGAAATGGGCTGCATAGCCCTCTTGACGGAACCCGCTGTACATTGCAGAAAAAGCTGTCAGCAACTCACGGCAGAAGCTTTCCTCGGTGCGGGTAAACGGAAGAAAATCGCGCCTGGCTGTGAAATGGTAGTCATTGTCCTCTATAGTGACCGCTTCGCGAATTGCATGCCCCTGAACCTGCTCCTCTAAAGGCCCGGGCGCAAGATCCACCTCTGCTCCGCCAAGAAATGATCGTACATTCCCTTTGATTGCCTCAAATACCGTAATTGGCATGTACCCCCCCTTGGACAATCAGGTTAAGGTTAAGGTTAAGTTTGAGGTTTAGGTTGAGCTACCTGCCTTTCCTCAACCTCAACCTAAACCTCAACCTCAACCTAAACCTGCCGTTCCTCAACCTGCCGTTCCTCAACCTGCCTTCAAAGCCAGCCACCACGCCACCATTACCACACCAGCACTGAGCAATGCCAGCAGTCCATTCAACATTCTGCCGGGCTGCCCTTTCCTGGCGATAAGATGTTCGGTGAGCAGTCCGAAGATGGTTCCCGCAGCAAAACCGAACAGGTGCGCCCCCAGGTCTGTATTTTTTCCCTCTGTCCCCAGCACGGCCAGCAGTGCCAGGGCAGAGGCCACCGGGAGCAGCCAGCGTCGCTGCAGTTGGTGACGGTAACGCAAGAGACTTATCGCTCCCAATATGCCCACCGCACCGAACACGGCGGTGGATGCGCCAACGGAGCTGTGGCTGGGTTGTTGAACCATGGCATTAATCAGATTTCCGAGCATCCCGGAGGCCAGGAGCAGAGTCCAGGCCAGTCCGGAACCTAGTTCACGACAGAGAAAGATGATGAAAATACCACCGATTCCCAGGTTGCTGGAAAGGTGCAGCCAATCGGCATGAAGCGTCAGGGCAGTAACAACCCGCCACCACTGGCCATCCATAATGGCAGCAGCACTGGCTTTGCCAAGGCTGGTCCAGTCAGGGGAATATATACCGGGCAAAGCAAGATCCAACTGGATCAGGTTATGAAAAATTGCCAGCAACAACAGAATAGAGACGGTAGCCAGAGTGTTCTCTTTTAAAGAACGGGGCGGAGGAGCAAGTGGCGGCCAGTTCCTGTTCTCCTTTTCAAAAAGGGAAAGTTCAGTGCAAGCAAGTCGAATAAGATGCGGCGGCACCAGCAGACGCTCCATGCCCTGCTCTCCCGGCTCAAGACGACATGGAATAGAACGAGCCTCCAGCACCAGGGCCCATAAATTTACGCGCCGGCTTGAAATATTTCGGCGCGCCCCCCTCTCGATATATTCCAGTGGAAGAGCCTGCCACTCCTCTTCCACAGGGACGTTGTCTTCATCACCATTTTCCATAGGACAACTATAACCATCCCGACTCCGCTTTGCCATATCTATGAAAAAAAAGATGCCTCACGGCCTGGGGGAATTTCGGGGGTACATTGTCTTTTTCAGCTTTTGTCCTATAATTTTCAAGACAGTTACTGCCTGTTTTGGAGGGGTGCATGCCAGAGACAGCTTGTGGTGCGGTTGCAGGAGAAGGCAATTCCTTTCGACAGATTCAATTAAAAAAAGGGGGAAGCTGCAAGCAATTAACTCTTGATCTCCAGAAAAAAGCTGTTTCTGATGACTGCATTACCCTGGAACGCGCTCTTGCCCGAACAGAGGAGCAATGCCGCCACTTGGAGATGCAGCTTTCAGGTGCCATGGCAGCGGCCCAAGCGGCTGACCGGGCGAAATCGGATTTCCTGAACCTCATGAATCACGAAGTCCGTACTCCCATGAATGGAATCGTTGCCCTTGTAGAACTTCTTAATTCCCTTCCGAAAAGTAAACAGCAACAGGAATATCTGAATGGTATTCAGGCATCTTCAGACAGCCTGCTGCACATCATCAATAATATTATCGACTACTCTCATCTTGCTTCTGGTGAACTGGCGCTTGAAGATGAGAGTTTCTCTCCTCGCGCTGTAATTGAGGAGGCTGTTGGACCTCTGCTGAAGCTACCCAAAGAGAATATTGACTACATTCAGGATGTTGAGGAGACGGTTCCTGCCTTGCTCCGTGGCGACCCCCGCAGGCTCAGGCAAATCATAGGCAACCTGATTTCAAATGCCATCAAGTTCACCGAACAGGGCACCATTCGCCTTTCCCTTCACCTTACCCAGCAGACTGACACACACGCCACACTTCATTTCACCATCGCGGATACCGGAACAGGCATTCCTCCCGGTTTCAGAGAAAGGATCTTTGACCCTTTTATACAGGCGGATTCCTCAAGCACCCGGAAATGTGGCGGTGCGGGGCTGGGGCTGACAATCGCCCGGCAACTGGCGGAATTGATGGGAGGCAGCATCCGGCTTGGTCGTGAAAGTGACAAGGGCAGCACTTTTCATTTCGACGTGCCGCTCAAAATGGATATCAGACAGGAAACCACCGCATGTTCGGCGGAAAAGGATCAGCGGAGTCTATTGCAGTGGGGGGGGCGTTCTCTTCACATTCTGCTGGCCGAAGATCATGAAACCAACAGGAATTTAACTGAAAAAATCCTCAGAAGATTGGGACATACAGTATCCGCGGCTTATAACGGCAAAAAAGCCGTCGATATCAATGAACAGGAATCTTTTGACCTGATCCTGATGGATATGGAAATGCCGGAGATGGATGGTTGGGAGGCCACCAGTATTATCAGAAAGCGTGAAGCGGCGGGCACGAGACATGTGCCCATAATTGCCGTTACCGCTCACGCCATAAAAGGAAACAGGGAAATGCTGATGGCTTCCGGATTCGATGGTTACATGTCGAAACCCATCGATTTCGTAGCTCTGACAAGGGAAATGAAACGTCTTGCGTCAACAATCGTTACCGGAGTACCGCCTCGGCCATAACCTCAGCCAGGTCCCTGACCCTCACTCCTTCACTCTTGACGTCCTTCAGCCCATCCTCGAACATCGTCATGCAGTAAGGGCAGGAAACACAGATAGTCTCGGGCTTCTGCTCAAGCGCCTCTTTCACACGGGCAAGATTGATTCGCTCCCCGCCATGCTCTTCCATCCACATGCGGCCTCCACCGGCGCCGCAGCAGAAAGCATTATTCCGGTTGCGCTCCATTTCTGCTGGAGCTGCACCTGTGGCTGCGGCAATGACTTCTCGCGGCGCATCGTACACATCATTATGGCGCCCGAGGTAGCAGGAATCATGAAAAACCACCGATCCGAACTCTGCCGTGGTCTTATCAAGAACAAGCCGACCATCCTGAACAAGATTGCGCAAGAGTTCCGAGTGGTGAATCACTTCCAGCTCCAGCCCAAACTGACGGTAGTCGTTCTTGAAGGTCGTGAAACAGTGGGGACATTGAACAATTACCTTCTTCACGCCCCGTTCCTTGAATAACGCCACGTTTTCCCGCGCCATTTTATCAAAAAGGTATTCATTGCCCAGACGCCGCACACTGTCCCCGCAACATTTTTCCTCCTTGCCGAGAATCCCCCAGGAAACACCTGCCTTGTCCAGCAGTTGGGTCATGGCAACGGTCACATGTTTGTTGCGTGCATCAAACGAACCGGCGCATCCTACATAGAACAGGTATTCGGTCGTGTCGCTGTCAAAAGGTTTGACATCAAGGGTGGCAGACCACTTTGTGCGTTCCGAAGGAGCAATGCCCCAGGGATTGCTGCGCCCCTCCATGTTTTCAAAGAGGTTGAGCAATTCTTCTGGGAACCTGGCTTCGGTTTCCACGAAATGACGCCGCATCTGAATGATCTTGGGCATCTGTTCGATAAAGACCGGGCAGGCTTCCATGCAGGCACCGCAGGTGGTGCAGGCCCAGATTGCTTCATCACAGCAATGTTCCTCACCCTCTTCACCAATCAGCGCCTTTACCGGCTGCTGACCGTTTTTCAGGCCGGGGCCGTTTTTCAACAAGTTCACTTTAATATCATGAATAATTCCACGCGGGTTAAGCGGCTTTTTAGTCAGGCTGGCGGGGCATGCATTCTGACAGCGCCCGCATTCAGTACAGGAAAAGGAATCAAGCAGGTCTTTCCAGGTAAAGTGATCGACCCGATCTACTCCAAAGGTGTTACCCGCCTTGAATTCTTCACGTGGCACGGTATTTGGTTTCTCAAGACGCCGGAAGAAACAGTTTGGAATTGCTGTCAGGATGTGCATGTGCTTGCTGTTGGGCAGATAGCAGATGAACGTCAGCAGGGCCAAGGCATGCAGCCACCAGGCTGCGCCGTGAATTGAACCAAGCTGGGCCTGGGGAAGCAGACCTGCAATCAGTGCGGAAACCGGCATCATTTTCCCGGCAGTCGCCAGGAATGAGGCTGGGTCAGAGTTGGAACGGTACATGATGGTGGCCAGTTCCGAGGCATTAAGGAAGAAGTAGGCAACCATCAACATGCCGATCAGGGTCAGAATAACAAAAGCCTCGGCAGTGCGGGCCTCAGGGAACGGCGGAGCAACAATCCTGCGCACATAGGCAATGACAACCGCCCCCAGGGCCAGGATTGAAGCCATATCAATCATGAAGACAAGCGGGACATACAGCTCGAAAGGGAGCTTGATCAGCTTGATGCTCGGAAACAGGCCGTTCAGAATGAACTCGCTGTTCGCTACAAGCAGGATCAGGAATGTCCAGAATATGACGAAATGATTGATGCCGAATGGCTTGGCCAGCACCCGCTTCTGGGCAAAAGCATATTTCAGCATTTCCAGCACCCGCTGCCCCGGATTGTCGAAACGGTCTTCCCGCTGCCCGATGGTGAGCAGACTGAAACGGCGCCAGCATCCCCAGGCAAAGATGGCAAGAGAAATAAAAAGAAGAACAGCGAATATGGTCGGACGTGATGTCATGGTTGAACCTCAGTAATATCGAAGGCTGGAAAGAATTGGAACAGTCGTCAAAGGAGTAATTCCCAAGGGAGCTAGGAGTTTTTCCGTTTAATTTCCCGGATTTTTTTTGTCAGGGCCGGTATCACCTGAAACAGGTCGCCCACTATTCCATAACTGGCAACTTCAAAAATCGGAGCTTGTGGATCCCTGTTGATGGCAATGACCATATCTGAATCCTGCATGCCCACCAGATGCTGAATAGCGCCGGAAATGCCGCAGGCGATGTAGATCTTGGGGCGAACCGTCTTACCAGTCTGTCCCACCTGACGATCTGTCGGCATCCATCCGGCATCAACGGCACTGCGGGATGCGCCCACGACACCGCCTAATTCCTCGGCCAGTTCATGAAGAATGGCAAAGTTTTCAGGAGACATCATGCCGCGTCCTCCGGAGACGATAAATTCGGCACCGGTAATGTCAACTGCACTTTTGTTGTGGCTGTCTCGTATGATTTCGATGACCTTGGTCAGAATGCTTTCTTCAGGAACAGTGAAATCCTCGCGAATGATCGTACCAACCGCACCCGGTTTGTGTTCCGGCATCGGCATGACATTGGGACGCACCGTAGCCATCTGGGGACGGAACTTGTCACACATAATGGTGGCCATGATGTTGCCGCCAAAGGCAGGTCGTGTCTGCATCAGGTTGCGCTTGTCGTCAATGCCCAATCCGGTGCAGTCGGCGGTCAGGCCGGTGGCGACTTTGGTGGCAACGGCACCCGCCAGATCGCGCCCCATGCCGGTGGCTCCCATCAGGATTACTTCCGGCTTGTGTTTTGTGATCAGGTGGCAGCAGGCTTCGAGATAGGCTTCGGTGCGATAGTGAAAAAATACGGGAGCATCGACGAGATACGCCTTGGTTGCGCCATAGGCAAAGGCTTCTGTGCAGAGATGCTCGACCTTGTGGCCGATGATCAAGGCACACAGTTCAACACCAAGTTTTGCTGCCAGTTCCTGGCCTACGCCAAGCAGTTCCCAGGAAACCTTTGCCGACTCCCCTTCAGTCTGTTCGATGAAAACCCAGACACCACGATATTGGGCCAGTTTAGCGGCAATGGCAGCCGCTTCGGGGTCAAGCTCCTCTTCCACAGGTGCAGCTGAAGTGGCCAGTTGTTCCAGTATCTTCAACTCTTCCGGAGTAAAGTACATCTCCAGGGCGCTGGCCGGGCAAATCTTGACGCACTTCTGACAGCCAATGCACTTGGCCGAATCGATGATCGGCTCCCCTGAGTCGGTCATTTCAACACAGTTTACCGGGCAAACACTTTGGCATCGAGCGCCGCAGGCAATACAGGTATCTGCCAACAGACGGGCAACGCCGCGCGGCCGCTTTGGTTTAGGCTTTTGTTCAGTCATGTCACATCCTTATTGTAAAGGCTGAGGTTAAGGCTGAGGTTGAGACAAGGCTGTTACCTTGACCTTAACCTCAACCTTAGCCTGCTAGATTGGAAGCATATCCTTGGCCATCAGTTTTTCAATCAACAGCGCAGCCGTTCCTTCCGGATCGGCATAGCCATCTCCCAAAATCTCCCCTACCACCCGTTCCGGGGAAAAAATCTTGCTGACCCATGTCGGAGATCCTTTGAGACCTATGGACTGCTCATCCAGCTTGAGCACCTGATTGTTCCACACCTCCACCTGCGCATCGGCAGCAGCCAGGCGCATGGGAACTTTCGGGTAGCGCGGCCGGTTCAGCTCCCGCACTACGGTCAACATGGCCGGTAGAGGAGCTTCAACTATTTCGTGGCGCCCTTCCAGTTTGCGACTGACGCGAATCCTTTTTTGGGAAAGGTCAAGATTTTCTATACGGTCAACCAGGGTAAGCTGCTGATAACCGAGTCGACTGGCAATGCCGGGTCCCACCTGGGCCGTATCGCCGTCAATGGTCTGTTTGCCGCATAGCACCAGCCCCACCTCGTCCATTTCGGTATTCAGCTTGCTAATGGCTGCAGAAAGTACGTTACTGGTAGCCAAAGTGTCGGCTCCCCCGAATACACGATCCGAGAGAAGAATGGCTTTATCAACTCCCAGAGCAAGCGCCTTCTTCAAGGTAGCTTCGGCATTGGGTGGTCCCATTGATATGGCTGCCACTTTGCACCGGAAGCGGTCCTTCAGGCGCAGGGACTCCTCCAGAGCGTGGGTGTCATAAGGGTTGACGATGAAAGGGATACCTTCCCTGACCAAAGTATTGGTGACCGGATCGATTTGAACCTGGGTGGTGTCCGGAACCTGTTTGATACAAACAACGATAAGCATGGACGCCTCACTTAATTTGCTCAAAAATTAATCACTTTAGAAAAACTCTTTTGCGTACAACGCCAAACCCTATTACCTCATGCCACAAGAAGATGCAAGTGTTTACAATTTCACGAAATATTGTTACTTTAACTAAAAATGGATCTGCGTCGTCAGAGTAACACTATTAAAATATTATGAGTACCATCACAACACAACTCCGTCCAAGCACTTTCAGAAATTTCTTACGCTGATTCCTCACCTTCTTGCGAATGCCCAAAAATCAATCATTTGCACATTTTTTACACAAGCTGCACATTATAAAAGCAAATAGGCGCGCTTTGTGCTTACATTTTAAGCACTGCACAAAAAAGTGCTGGCAAATTTTTAATCACCTAAGGAGAGCACAGCATGCCAAAAGTAGACGAGAAAATTGAAGGAATGTATCAGGAAGTCCTGAAGAGAAACCCTGGTGAAACAGAATTTCATCAAGCTGTTCTCGAGGTCCTCGAATGCCTTGGACCAGTTGTGACCAAGCACCCCGAGTATCTTGAGCGCAAAATTATCGAGCGCATCTGCGAGCCCGAGCGTCAAATCATTTTCAGGGTACCCTGGCAGGACGACAAAGGTACGGTTCACATCAACCGCGGCTTCCGGGTTGAATTCAACAGTTCCCTGGGACCCTACAAAGGCGGCCTGCGCTTCCATCCTTCAGTTTACCTCGGAATTATCAAATTCCTCGGTTTCGAGCAGATTTTCAAAAACTCCCTGACCGGCCTGCCGATCGGTGGAGGCAAAGGGGGCTCCGATTTTGACCCCAAAGGCAGGTCAGATGATGAAGTCATGCGATTCTGTCAGAGCTTCATGACCGAGCTTTATCGTCATCTGGGCGAGCACACCGACGTTCCTGCCGGCGACATCGGCGTGGGCGGTCGCGAGATCGGCTACATGTTCGGCCAGTACAAACGCATCACCAACCGTTACGAGCCGGGCGTACTGACTGGCAAGGGCCTAACCTGGGGGGGATCACTGGTTCGCACCGAAGCGACCGGTTATGGTGCCACCTTCTTTGTCAATGAAATGCTCAAAGCTCGCAAAAACTCTTTTGACGGCAAAACCTGCCTGGTTTCCGGCTCCGGCAATGTCGCCATCTATACCATCGAGAAAATTCATCAACTGGGCGGCAAGTGTGTGGCCTGCTCCGACTCAAATGGTGTGATCTATGACGAAAAAGGTCTTGATCTCGATCTGATCAAGCAGCTCAAGGAAGTCGAGCGTCGCCGCATTCAGGATTACGCCAGTGTCCACAAACACGCCAAATACATCCCCAACGGCAACATCTGGGAGATCCCCTGCCAAGTGGCAATGCCGTCGGCAACACAGAATGAAATCAACGGCAAAGACGCCGCAACCCTGGTCAAAAATGGCTGCATCGCCGTCGGCGAAGGTGCCAACATGCCAACCACTCCGGAAGGGGTCAAAGTGTTCCTCGACGCCAAGATTGCCTACGGCCCGGGCAAGGCTGCCAATGCAGGCGGCGTTGCCACCTCGGCTCTCGAGATGCAGCAGAATGCCGGCCGCGATTCATGGAGCTTCGAGTATACCGAGAAAAAACTGGAAGACATCATGATCAACATCCACAGCAACTGCTTTGAAACAGCCGATGAGTATGGCGCACCCGGCAATTATGTGCTCGGCGCGAACATATGCGGCTTTATCAAAGTGGCCAACGCCATGGTTGCCCACGGTTTGATCTAACAGCTGCTAGCACCTGTCTTTATCGAAATTGTTTCACTGAAAGCCCGGCTTCGTGCCGGGCTTTTCTATATTGTACACATTACCTTGCGCACCCGGTAATCGCCACCTATCACCAGGTATTCCTCTTCTCCCTTCAGAATGCTGCCCGGCAGCAAGCCCCCGTAGAAGAAGATCTTGGCAAGTGGAACGTGCACCTCCCACACTGTTGATCCGAACTCCCAGGCGCGCTCCTCTTCAGCGGTACATGAAACCAGATTATTGAATCGCACTATCTGCTCGCGACGGCTTACTTGCTCAAGCAGGTCATACTCCGCTGCATCACAGGTACCTCGATAGAGAATCTGAGCTGCAGTTTCAGAATTGCTCCGCTGCAGCTCGTACTGGCAATATTCATAGAGCAGATCAAGTTGGGACTGAATCGCATTGGTACGTGCGCTTCCCCTCATCACATCAACCGTAAAGTTGAAATATTCCTCACCATGCAGATCAGTTATCCTGGCACGATGAAAAGTTGGGGCAATTCCCATCCTGCTCTCAACCCAGCGTTTCAGCACCGCTCCTTCAACTGAATTTGAATCCATCATCCAGCCGCGCAGAAACCTGAGATAGCTGTTTTTGATGCTCTTGCGCGCACTGTCGGTGGCCTGGTCCTGCCAGAGATGCAGCTGAAACTTCACAGACATGTAATCGTTGAACACCACCGCACGCTCTTCCTGTGAGGCAATGTCGGCCAGTCTTTCAAACAGGAACCGGTTTCCTTCCCTGACCCCCTGGATCGATAGAGGCTGGGGATTGTCGTTAAAATGCCGCGAAGCGATCACCCAGGGGGGAAGGTTACAATGATTGAAAGAATTATGGCTCATTCCGGTATTCACAGAATTTTTGCCACCTCCACCAGCGTAAAGTGGATGGGACCGCATAATGTAAATGGTTCGATGCCGAGTTGCTCAAGCTCGCTCCGGGGATGTTCCCCCATCTGGGCAGTAACCACCGCCCTGCAGCCGGCAAGTGCAGTACCGATGTCTCTGAGCAGATGCCCGCGCAAGGGGTGCTCCGGGTCATAGCTGCAATAGCGGTCAACCTTCTTCTCGTCAACCAGCCTGACTTCACCGTTCTCCACCTCATAGATCAGAAAACGCTCGGCATGACCGAAGTGCTGATTTATCTCTTTGCCATCTTTTGACGCAACCGCGATGAGCATAAACCACCTCCGAAAACAGGTTGAGTTTGAGGTTGAGGTTAAGGAAGACCTTTAGCTCAACCTTTAGCTCAACCTTAACCTGAACCTGTTTTTTCTGTTTTTCCCTGTTTCTATGCTTCGAGCGGTGCGAAGGAAAAGCACTTCTTGGGGCATGTCCTTCCGCAGGCCTGACACCCGATACAGTTGCCCTCCTTGCCAATTGTCATGTAAGCCTTGGCGGAATCATCCTCATCCACCTCTTCATACGCCAGCACGTCCATTGCACAGACCTTGTAACAGCGGCCACAACCAATGCAGACTTCCTTGTCGATAGCGGTAATAAACTGCGGGGTCCATTCCTTTTTGCTCTTGGTCAATCCGGTAATGTAGGCCATTTTCTTATACCTCCTGTAGGGTTGGTTAGTTTGTCTTGTCAGGCTAAGGTTAAGGGTAAGGTTGAGGAATTTCCAGTCCCCGATCCCCAGGTTCAATCTTCCATGAAAGAGGCCATTTGCCCCTTGTTCATCGCCTTCCTCAGCCAAGGTGGCGGATTGCCCCGCAGTACCTCCTGGAAACGCTCCACGGTCTCCTTAAGGCTGACTTCAGTGTTGGTTTTCATGGGGTGGATCTTCAGGGCTACCAGTTTGGCCGCGGCCGGACCGCCAATCTGCATGGTGTAGACGATGGCACAATCAGCAAGAAGCTTCGCCCGGGCGGCAATGCGATCTTCCTCGTCCGCTCCATGCTCCCCCACACTGATGGTTTCGATGAAATCTGCCTCTTCCGGCCCCACTTCCCAAATCTGGAAACTCTCGGCCTGCCCGAAATGCAGATCGATCATCTCACCTGTCTTCGACGTAAATGCAATTTTCATTGGTCTCTCTCCTTTCCTGAAACAGCCGATGCTGCTGATTTCCCCTGAACCTTAATCTCAACCTGCCTCAGTTGTGAGCAAGCTTCTGTGCCTCCTTGGCATTCGCCTGAAACAAATTGGCCACCTCGAAGACCAGGTTCATTGTTCCGCGGTACCCGACCCAGACCTTCTGATGAGCACCTAGACGGTCAAAAACCGGCAGGCCGGCCCGCAGATGAGCACCGATCTTGAGCTTGGCCGCTGCCTGCCGGCCATTGCTGTTGGCAACCAGCAGATCTGCACCAACTGCAGCCTCCTCCAAATCCTCCAAGTCTCCGACCGCTACATTCTTGCAGGGGAGAGCGTCAAGCCCCCGGGTGCGGGTGGCGCTCAGCGCGGCCTGGATCTCGCAGCCCATGCCTGCCAGGAAGCCGGTCAGAGTCTTGAGGTTATCCGCCTCCAGAGCAATGGCGACTTTTTTGTTGCCGAACTGGTAATGGCTGTCAACCATCGCATCCATCAAACGGCTGCGCCAGCGGCGGTGCTTGTCCGGGATCGGTCGGCCCGAAATTGCACTGAGAACGGCCATGAAGCGATCGGTCTCAGCCAGGCCGGTCAGAGAGGTAAAACCGTAGGCCGGAATCCCAAACTGCTCTTTCAATTTCAGACCGGCCTTTGCCAGAGAATCTCCGACATAAAGTGTTGCCACGCTGGAGCCTGCTTTTCGTATTTCATCCACCGCTATACCGCCGGTAGACAACGGCGAGACAACATCATCGATATGGCCATCCATTGCGTTGGAGATATCGGGGATCGTCAGCACCGTCAGCCCGAAAGATTCCACCAGTTCCTTCAACTCCTCCACATCGGCCGGGGTCAGGTGTGCGCCGGGCAACAGATTGACCTGATCCGGAATCCCCTCTCCCCGACCCTCTCCCACGGGGGGAGAGGGGGCCTTAATATCCCCCCTCCCTTCATGGACCCCAGTAGCGGGCCTAAAGGAGGGGGCCAGGGGGAGGGTGGACACAATCGCCTCCACTGCGGCGGCATAACCTTCCTGCAATGAACCGCAATAATCGGGAGTGGAGGCCCAGACAATCGGTACTTCGTCATGCTCCGGGTGTTCCACCCGAAACTGATGGATGGCGCTGCGCACGTCATCGCCCATGGTTTCAGTCAGACCGGTTGTCATCACCCCCACCACCTTGGGACCAAACTTCTCGATCACCCGGGTAATGCCCTTTTTAAGGTTCTCCCAGCCACCGAAAATGGCGGAATCTTCGCTCATGGCAGTGGCATTCAGAGCTATGGATTCCTTGTAATGCCGTGAAAGCTGCAGGCGGATGAATGTGGAACAGCCTTGGGCTCCATGCAGCAGACCAAGCATGTTATCTATTCCGAGATAAGCCATGGTGGCTCCCAGGGCGGGCGAATTCTTCTGGGGATTGACCGTGGCATATTTTCCCCCTCCCGCAGGGGGAGGGGGAAACAGGCTTTCCGCCGGCGGCATGGGCAGAGCCAGGAAGGCCTCGGCATGCCCGGCAGTCGCGGTCAGCTCCCCGGCCAGCTGCTCATCGCTCTTCTCCCAGGGTGCCGGGGCATTAAGCACCGGCCAGATTGGGTTATTGACCGTCATGTCCAGCTGCTTTGCAAATGTGACCATTCCTTCGTATCCCGCATAGGGATGGGAACGGCCGTGGTTGATATCCAGAAAAGGGGTTTTGGTTTTGAGCGCAAGGAACTTGGTCTTGCCGCCGGCCACAATCAGGTCGGGCAGCTTTTCAGCCATGACCGCCAGCAGTCCAGCAGTAGAAGTATCTTCGATGATCTTGGCATCCTGATGCATCAGTCCTTTCATGCGATAGAAATCTTCCAGGGTTGAGTTCTGTGTGCCGGCCGCCAAAATCTCCACCCCCAGCTCCGCCAACGAATTAACCATTGACCATGTCTTGACCCCACCGGTGAAGAGCACGGCCCGCTTCCCTTCCAGCCTGGTCCGATACGGAGCGATCGCCGCACGGCATTTCTGTTCCTCCTCTTCCAAAAGTCTTTCGACCCGATCCTGCATGACTCTTTTTTCCAATCCATTAACAGCGTTGTCCAGTTCACGGGCAATGTCGCGCAGAGCTTTGGCGGTGTCGGTCATGCCATAAAAGGACTCTTCGACATACGGCATGCCGTAGGTTTTCTGCATCTTCTTGGCAAGGTTTGTCAGAGACTTGGAGCAGATGATCACATTCAACTTGGCCCTGTGAGCGTAGCGCAGGTCATTGAAACTGGCGTCCCCGCTGAAACAGGAAAGGATCTGGATGCCCAGTTTGTCAAAGAGCGGCAGCATGCCCCACAGGTCACCGGCAATGTTGTACTCACCGATCAGGTTGATGGGATACTCACCCAACTCCTCCGGTTCGCTCGTTCCAACTACGTATTTGAAAAGGATCTCACCGGCAAGACGATTGCCGATGTTCTTGTCGCCGATAAACCCTGGTGTATTTACCGGTATGACCGGTAGTGCGACTTTTTCTGACGCAGCAAGACATACTGCCTCAACATCATCGCCAGTCATGGCAGTCACACAGGTGGCATAGACAAAGATTGCTTTGGCTTCGGGATAGCGGACCGCCAGGTCGAGAATCGCCTTGTAGAGCTTCTTCTCGCCACCGAAAATCACGTCGTTCTCCTGCATCTCGGTGGTAAAGCCGCGCCGGTAGAGTTGCGAACCGGAAGAACGGGCACCGCGATTATCCCAGGAGTTGCCGGCACACGCGATGGGGCCATGCACCAAGTGGATCACATCTGTGATCGGCATCAGCACCACCCGGGCACCATCATAAGCGCAGGAGCGTTCGGTTCCCTCCCCCGGCTCAGACTTTTTACAGAACTTGGGCGCGCCCTTGTCGTTGGTTTCACAGTCGGTTACATCGTAGTAGTCGGGCTTTGCCATGTTTTACCTCCACCAGTTTCAAACAAAGCAAAAAGGCGCCCCATTGTTTTGATGGTTGGCGCCTTTGCCAAAGAATAATCGTGAAACCATTGTCTTGTGCTAAGGACATAGCATGGGGCATGCCAATATGGCTAAAACGCCTAACATGCCGATTTTAAAAATAAATAAAGGATTACGACTTCATTTGTTCGGGACTTCTGCCTGTTTGTTGTGCAGTTGGCCTATCTTGTTGCACGTATGTCAGCTGTTCCGATAGTCACAAAGTAGTTTCAATGGGGACAGCAATAATAGAGAGGAACGTTGACTCTGACTGAATCTAGTTTATGATGCATCTACTTTCAGCACGGGAAAGGCAGGAACGCATGCCTACTACACCTCAGAACATGGAAGAACATCTGGCCCTCTTTGAGCAGGCTTGCAGAGCAGCAGGTCTGAGAGTCACCCATCAGCGCCTGCAAGTATACCGGCAACTGGCCTTATTGGACACGCACCCCACTGCCGAAATCCTGCATCAGGAACTGCGTAAGAAGATCCCCACCATTTCACTGGACACGGTGTACCGCACTTTGGCCACTTTTGCGGCACACGGCCTGATCAACAAAGTGGAAACTATTGAGAGCCAGGCCCGTTTTGAAGTTGCCCTCATGCGTCATCACCATCTTATCTGCAGCAGTTGCAAAACAATCATGGATTTCCAATGGCAGTCAGTGGATGACGCGCTACTTCCCTCAGAAGTATCCGCCTGGGGGCGCATTGACACCAGAAGTGTAGTAGTCTACGGCATCTGCCACACCTGTCTCCAGCAAACACCCCTTCCTGGAAAATAAAATCTGTCTAACTTTTCTTGACAAGAATAATTCTTATCTAGTAAATACTAGGAACAGTATAAATGGCTTCTACCGGTCTACTCAAAAAATCACTTACAAAGGAGAGCGAGATGACCCAAAAAAGACTCACCACCAACGCAGGTGCCCCGGTTGTTGATAATCAGAACATCATGACCGCCGGACGTCGCGGACCTGCGCTACTGCAGGATGTCTGGTTTCTGGAAAAACTGGCCCACTTTGATCGCGAAGTGATTCCCGAGCGCCGCATGCACGCCAAAGGGTCGGGCGCCTATGGCACCTTCACCGTTACCCACGACATCACCCGCTATACCAAGGCAAAAATATTTTCCGAAGTGGGTAAAAAGACCGAGCTGTTCACCCGTTTTTCCACGGTGGCCGGTGAACGTGGAGCCGCAGATGCGGAGCGTGACATCCGCGGCTTTGCTACGAAGTTCTATACCGAGGAAGGTAACTGGGATCTGGTGGGCAACAACACACCGGTATTCTTCCTGCGCGACCCGCTGAAGTTTCCGGACTTGAACCACGCAGTCAAACGCGATCCCCGCTCGAACCTGCGCAGTGCCAAAAATAACTGGGATTTCTGGACCTCGCTGCCCGAGGCGCTGCACCAGGTCACAATCGTGATGAGTGATCGTGGTCTTCCCACCAGCTATCGTCACATGCACGGTTTCGGCAGCCACACCTTCAGCTTCATCAACGCCAATAACGAACGGCACTGGGTCAAGTTTCACCTGCGAACCCATCAAGGCATCCAAAATTTGAGTGACGCTGAAGCCGAAGCGTTAGTGGGCTGTGACCGTGAAAGCCATCAGCGCGATCTGCTGGAAAGCATCGACAACGGTGACTTCCCTCGCTGGACGCTCTATGTACAGATCATGCCTGAAAAAGATGCGGCCACGTACCGCTTCAACCCCTTTGACCTTACCAAAGTCTGGCCCCACAAGGATTACCCGCTGATGGAAGTTGGCGTGCTGGAATTGAACCGCAACCCGGAGAACTACTTCGCCGAAGTGGAGCAGGCCGCCTTCAATCCCGCCAATGTCGTTCCCGGCATCAGCTTCTCACCGGACAAGATGCTTCAGGGACGGTTGTTTTCCTACGGCGATGCCCAGCGCTACCGGCTGGGAGTCAATCACCACCTGATCCCGGTCAATGCGGCCCGTTGCCCGTTCCACAGCTACCACCGCGATGGCGCCATGCGCGTGGATGGTAATCATGGAAGCACCCTCGGCTATGAACCCAACAGTTATAATGAGTGGCAGCAGCAGCCCGATTTCGCCGAACCCCCGCTGAGCCTGGAAGGGGCTGCCGATCACTGGAACCACCGAGAAGACGAAGATTACTACTCCCAGCCTGGGGCACTCTTCCGTTTGATCACTGAGGAAAAGAAGGCACTGCTCTTTGCCAACACCGCCCGTGCCATCGGCGGCGCACCGCTAGAAGTACAGATTCGACATATCGGCAACTGCCTGAAGGCCGATCCTGCCTATGGACAGGGCGTGGCTAATGCTCTCGGAATACCGTTGTCCGAAATACCCACGAACTAATCAGACCGACACAGAATTTTGATTTGACTGCAGCCAGGAGCTTTACAAGGAAGACATCGGAGTTACTGCTGCACGACATGCAAGATGATAATTCAAAGGAGGAGTATCGAATGGCGGACATCAAAGGAACCAAAACAGAACAGAACCTGAAGGATGCATTTGCGGGAGAATCCCAGGCTCGCAACAAGTACACCTATTTCGCTTCGGTGGCAAAAAAGGAAGGATTTGAGAAAATTGCAGCCATTTTCCTGGAGACAGCCGACAACGAGAAAGAACATGCCAAGCTGCATTTCAAACATCTGGCCGGGATTGGCTCCACCATCGACAACCTCAAAGCTGCGGCTGCCGGAGAAACCGACGAATTCACCGACATGTACCCCCGTATGGCAAAGGAAGCCCGCGAAGAGGGTTTTGCAGACATTGCTTACCTGTTTGAATCAATCGGCAGGATCGAGAAGTTCCATCAACAGCGCTACCAGCAGTTGGTGGAAGAGCTGGAGGCAAACACACACTACACAAAGAGTGAAAAAGTGACCTGGCACTGCAGAAACTGCGGTCACATCCACGAAGGAACAGAAGCACCCAAAATTTGCCCGGTCTGCAAGCATCCACAGGCTTATTTCGAGCAGATTTAGAATAATTACCTAAGATTCCAAAGACAAAAGAAGGGCGCCACCCGTAAACGGGTAGCGCCCTTTCTTACTTTTAATTCACTTGCGAGTGAGTTTTTTTCGTCAGGTCGGTGGCGCCTAGGAAGAGCGCGGAGGCGTAGCAGCGCTACGTCGCACAAGCGATGACGACGGCACCGCCGAGATGGCGGAAAAGGCTCGCTCGCATTACCTCATCATCTCGAAGAAGCGGTCTTCGCACGTCTCATCCTTAATATCGATAAACTTATTACAGATAAAAGTGATCATGTTGATGATCCCCTGGTAGCCGACCAGCGGGTAACGGTGCAGATTGACCCGGTCAAAGATCGGGAAGCCGAAGCGGAACAATGGAATACCTGCGTCGCGGGCGGCGAACTTGCCGTGGGTATCACCAATCATGGCGTCAACCGGATCTGTCACCACCAGGCTGCGCATATGCCAGAGATCCTTGTTCATGTAGATTTTGCAATCCTTGCCGTAGAGGGAAGCATCCAGCAGTGCCTGAATCTCCTTCTCCAGCTTCTTGCTCCCCTTGCTGCAGAGAATGTGGTACGGCTTGGCTCCCATTTCCAGCAGAAAGGTTACATAAGCGATCAGATAATCGGGATCGCCATAGACTGCGAACTTTTTGCCATGGATGTACTGGTGCGCATCGGTCATGGCATCGACTGCACGGCCGCGCTCTGCCTTCAGTGATGCAGGAACCGGCTTGCCGAACAGTTCGGCAATCTTCATCAGGAAGGCATCAGTTTTCTCAATTCCCACCGGCATCGGCATGGAAGCATGTTTGCCGGAGTAGTTGTCCTTGATCCAGCCGAAGGTCTTGGAAGTGGCATAGGGGCCCAGTGTGATGGTTGCCTTACCGTTGATCGAATCCGCTGCATCCTCAAGTTTGGTGCCGCCGGCATACATACGGTAGGTACCGTCGCAGGGAGAATCGAAAGTTTCGGAAATATCTCCCAGAACGGTGCACGGGATTCCAAACGCTTCCAGAATGCGCTTGTACTCGCGGTAGTTGCCGGTATTGAAATCGCAGCCGGCGATCAGGTTGAGCTTGCCGGTGCAGCGGCCCTCAATCTGTTTGCCTTCGGTCAAAGTCTGCAGGATGGAGAGCAACATGGCGTCGTAGCCGTGAACGTGAGAGCCGTTGAAGCTGGGGGTATTGGCGTAGGGTACCGGCAATCCCTCGGGAACACACCCCTTCTGCTTGGCGTTCTTGATGAAGGCGGTCAGGTCGTCGCCGATTACCTCAGGCATGCAGGAGGTAAAGATCGAGATCATCTTTGGTTTGTAGAGCGCAACAGCGTTTTCCAGCGCCTCATGGAGGTTGTTCTGCCCGCCGAACACGGCGCCATCCTCGGTCATTGAATCGGAGACGGCCGGTGCCGGCTCGCGGAAGTGACGGTTAAGAGTTGAGCGGTAGTAGGAGGCACACCCCTGGGAACCATGGGTAAACGGCAGGCTCCCTTCAAAGCCGTGAGCCACCATTTCAGCACCCAGCGGCTGACAGCCATGGGCCGGATTGATCACCAGCGCCTGGCGGGCGAAATTTTTCTCCTTATACTCCTCAGAGTTGATCCACTCCTTGACCCGTGCGATTTCTTCCGGCGGTGTTTCAGTTACATATTTAACAGCAGCTGCCGATTCGGTTGCACTCATAAAGATCTCCTTTAAACCGGCGACCAATCTGTCACACGGCCTGTAAGTTGTGTCGGCTTCGCCGGAGGTCCACCTGCGGCGTTGCGCTCGTCGCATGCTGTTCAACGTAGCGCTGCTACGCCTCACAACCTGCTCCTCCCGCGCCTTGCATCTGGAACCTCGGGCTGTGCCGAATAAGATAAAAAGCAAAACCCTAAACCTGCTACCAACAATTTTCCTGCAGTTACCTACCGGCGTCCGATTTTGATGCCAGGTCGGTGGCGGGCTAGCGCTCCCGCGGAGGCGTAGCAGCGCTACGCCGCACAAGAGGAGCGTGACGCCCACCGCCGAGATGGCGCAAAAGCGGGCGTCGTAACATACCTAGAAAGGTGATTTAACCAACTTCCAGGTCGGGCTGTTGAGTGCCATGTCAATGTCCCTGGCAAACACCTCAAACCCCTGATAGCCATGGTACGGGCCGGAGTAATCCCAGCTGTGCATCTGGCGGAACGGAATACCCATTTTCTGAAAAACATACTTTTCCTTGATACCGCTGCCGATCAAATCAGGCTTGAGCTTGTGCACGAACTGCTCGAATTCGAACTCGGATGGATCATCATAGATGACCGTAGCTTCCGGCATTTCCGGCATGGTGCGCTCGTAATCATCGTTGTGGGCAAATTCGTAGCCGGAGCCGACGCATTCCATGCCCAGGTCTTCATAAGCGCCGATGGTGTGACGCGGGCGCAGACCGCCCACCAGCAGCATCACTTTCTTGCCTTCCAGACGCGGCTTGTACTCATCGATGATGGCCTGCATGATCGGCTCATACTTGGCGATCGCCACTTCCACCTTGTCCTGAATCGTCTGGTCAAAACGGGCGCCGATTGCGCGCAGGCTCTCCTTGATCTTGGTCGGCCCAAAGAAGTTGAACTCCAGCCAGGGAATTCCATATTTTTCTTCCATCACCTTGCACATATAGTTCATCGAACGGTAGCAGTGGATCAGGTTCAGCTTCACCGTGTGGGTGGCAGCAATCTTTTCCAGCTCTCCGTCGCCCGTCCAGACCGACTTGACGTTGAGGCCGATCTCTTCCAGCAGCGACTTGGCAGACCAGACGTCGCCGCCGATGTTGTAGTCACCGATCAGCGAGATGTCATAGGGGCTGGCCGGTTCGGCAAATTCCCGCGTGCCGATGATATGGTCGCGGATGGTATCGTTGGAAATGTGATGCCCGAGGGACTGGCTGACTCCCCGAAATCCTTCGCAATTGCAGGGAATGATGGGTATATCCAGTTCCTTGGAAGCCACCTTTGCGACGGAGTTGATGTCGTCGCCGATCAAACCAACCGGACACTCGGACAGCACCGAAATACCTTTGGCCAGCGGGAACAGCTCATGAGCCTCTTCCAGCAGGGTGCGCAGCTTTTTGTCGCCCCCATAGACGATGTCCTTTTCCTGAAAGTCGGAGGTAAACTGCATGCCGAACTGATCAACACCGTTGGTACCGCTCATCAGGTTGCGGCGAGTACCCCAGGAATACCAGCCGCAGCCGACCGGACCGTGGGAAACATGGACCATGTCGCGGATCGGTCCCCAGACCACCCCCTTGGCACCTGCATAGGCACAGCCGCGGGCACTCATCACACCGGGAACTGTCTTACGGTTGGATTTGACGCAGGATGAACTACCTTCGGGATCATTGGGCGCCAAGTGCGGAGCGCGCTTTTTCCTGCCCTTCTCGGGGTAAGCAGCCAGGGCAGTATCGATCATGGCCTGGGTGGATTCTTTGGTAATGCCTTCTATTTTTTTAGGTGTCTCTGACATAATATGTCTCCTATAAATGATTTTCCTACTGGCGAACGATTTTGAGGTCAGGTCGGTGGAGGGCTAGGATTTCGGCGGAGGCGTAGCAGCGCTACGCCGCACAACGTAAATCCGAAGACCACCGCCGAGATGGCCCAAAAGCGTTTGCCACTAAGCAGCTTTCTCGACTACTCCTACTACGCTCTCATCCTCCGCTTCCATAATTCCAAACTCCATCAGCAAATCTTCCAACTCTTCCATCTCCAGCGGAGTCGGCACGACGAGCATCTTGTTGTCGGCAATCTTCTGTGCCAGGGTACGGTACTCGTTGGCCTGGGGATGATCGGGGGAGTACTCGATAACTGTCATCCTGCGCAGCTCGGCCCTCTGCACCTGGTTGTCGCGAGGTACGAAGTGGATCATCTGGGTGCCCAGTTTTGCTGCCAGGGCACTGATCAGTTCATATTCCATGTCGGTCTTACGGGCATTGCAGATCAGGCCGGCCAGGCGAACCTTGCCTGAAGAAGCGTACTTGAGAATACCTTTGGCAATGTTATTGGCAGCGTACATGGCCATCATCTCGCCGGAGCAGACGATGTAAATCTCTTCTGCCTTGCCTTCACGGATCGGCATGGCGAAGCCGCCGCAAACAACGTCGCCCAGAACGTCGTAGAAGACAAAGTCAAGATCCGGTGTATAAGCGCCGTTTTCTTCAAGGAAATTGATCGCAGTGATAACACCACGGCCGGCACAGCCAACACCAGGCTCTGGTCCACCGGACTCGACACACTTGACATCACCGTAACCGACCTTCATCACATCCTGCAGTTCCAGGTCCTCAACCGTACCCAGCTCGCGCACCAGATCCATAACCGTATTCTGTGCTTTGGCATGCAGAATCAGACGGGTTGAGTCTGCCTTGGGGTCACAACCGACGATCATGACCTTTTTGCCGAGTGATGCCAAACCGGCTACCGTGTTCTGGGTTGTGGTTGATTTGCCGATGCCGCCTTTGCCGTAAATCGCGATCTGTCTCATGTGAAACTCCTTTCAGGTTGGTGTGCTGAACAATGCTGTGTGATCACGAGACATTGCACGCTGCACTAGTTGTTGGTGAGGTTGAATGAAAAAAGGCGCCTCCATTTCTGCTGGAGGCGCCTTTGCCTGTCATCATCTTCTTTCACGTTCTTTGTCTAGTTTTTAGCATGTACCATGCCAAAACAATTTATATGTTTAATTTCAATATGTTATATATTAGTGAATATAAGAACTGAAAAGATGGGTATGGAAAGTGGGGGTCCAGGAGGGTATCACATGAAGCAGATGCTCAAAAATGAAGCAGGGACTCTGTTTTTACTGCAGCTCTGCCGCCTCCAGAAAATTTAAGAGCAAAATTTCGGCTGCAAAGCGGGGTCATTCTGGATTATGTGCAGCATGTCTACTCTCATGAAATGAATTTTCCCGATGGCCTAAAGCCTGGGAGCCTGAAAGCCGAAGCTTTGACGGCAGCATATACGGTGTTTCCCTTGGCTATTTCCAGTTCATTGATGGCATCGTCGGCAACCTCTGAAATCAGGGTATTTCCGCTGCAGTCCAGCTCAATGCCGTTGGTGCCGCGTGAGTCAAAGATGGAGCGGACGGTGCATTTTAAAAGATTGCGGGCACTGATGGCGACGGGATGATTTTTGAAGAGAATGATATCTTTGGAGGAGAGCTCGGCAAGCACCTCCTCATTGTCCGAGACTGCCGACAGCAGGAGCCGCGAGTTACCCCAGGGGTAGGAATACAGGCTGGAGGCGGGCGAAGGGCGCCCCAGCTTCAGCAGATTTATGTAACCAACCTGGCTCTTGCCGATACGGTTTCGGGCCAGTTGTTCGCCGGTTGTCTGCTCAACCAGCCTGCCCTTTTCAAATACAAGAGCCGTATCAGTCATGAGCCGCATTTCGACCAGCGAATGGGAAATGAACAGGTAAGGAATGCCGAAACGTTCGCTGACGCTTTTCAGATAAGGGATGATCTGGAAACGCAGGCCATCGTCCAACGCCGAAAGAGGTTCATCCATCAGCAGCAGGCGCGGATTGGCCAATATTGCACGCCCCAGTGCAACGCGCTGTTTTTCGCCACCCGACAGTCGGGTGACGCCACGATCAAGAAGCCCCTTCAGTTGCAGCACATCCACCAGCATGTTGAAATCGATATTCCTGAATTGCGGGGGGCAGCGATTAAAACCGTAAAGCAGGTTGTTGCTGACACTCAGATGCGGAAACAGGCAGTGCTGCTGAAAAACCATGCCTATCCTGCGCTGTTCGGGGCGCAGGTTAATCTTTGAAGTGCTGCTGAAGAGACATTCACCATCAAGTATGATCTCGCCGCTATCGGGTTCCACAAGTCCGGCAAGCATGCTGACCAGCGTTGACTTGCCGCTGCCCGAGACACCGAAGATGCCGACCCTGTCGCCGGAAGCGGTAAACTCGGCAGAAAGTGTAAAGGCGCCGAAACTCTTTTGTGCAGTCATGCTGATCTGCATGTCAGTCTCTCCGAATCATTTTTTTGGCCATTATCTCGTGCATAAAAAGCACGATCAGTGAAATTACGACCGAAACAAGGCAGAGAGTCAGTGCCATCTCGTCGCTGGATGGAGAAGCTGCATAATCATAGATGGCCAGCGGGATGGTCTGGGTGATACCGGGAATATTGCCTGCCACGATGATTGTCGCACCGAACTCGCCCAGACTGCGGGCAAACATCAGAGAAGAACCGGCAGCCAGGCCGGGAAGGGAGAGCGGCAGGATCACAGTCAGCAGGGTATCGTGCCAACGGGCTCCGAGAGTCCGGGAAGCATGGATGAGCTGCGGGTCAATGGCCTCCATGCCGATGCGGAGCGATCGCACCAGCAAGGGGAATCCAACCACCGCGGAGGCGATGACCGCCGCCTTGAGCGTGAAGATCAGCCGGATGCCCGCCAGGTCCAGCAGAGACCCCAGCCAACCGTGCCTGCCCAAAAGAAGCAGCAGGAAATAACCGACCACCACTGGAGGCAGGGTGAGCGGCAGATTGACCAGAACCTCAACCACGACCTTGCCCCGGAATCTGACAAAGGTGATCAGGTAGGCTACGGCAAAACCGAATGGCAGTGACAGCAGAGTTGCCGCCACGGCAACCTGAATCGAGAGCCTGATTGCATCGAGATCGGTGGACGATAATGGAGTCATTGCCTGCCTGTGCTGTTCTGCAGAAGTCTTTTCAAGCCATGGAACACGGATCTACGCTGATGCAGCGGATAAAGGCGGATTATATACAGATGCAAGCTTGGGCCACGTTCACACACCAACGCTCCCCCCTTTGAAAAAGGGGGGTCGGGAGGGATCTGGTTTTCGCTCCATTGCCTTTTATAAGCAGCTTTCAGTAAATAGAAAATCCATATTTACCAAGCACCGATTTTGCTTCATTACTATGCAGATAGGTTAAGAATGCTGCAGCGTCCTTGTTTTTTCTGCCTGCAGCGGTTAAGGCATCGGGATATGTCACCCGTGAATAGAGTCCCTGGGGAACCACAAAAAGAATTTTTGCCTGCTTCGCCTGGAGTGCATCGGTTTTGTAGACAAAGGCACCATCAACTTCACCCCGTTCGGCATACATCAGACACTCACGCACATCCCTGGCCATGACCAGCTTTTTTTCAAGCAGCTTTTCGAGCCCTGCCTTCTTCAAGGCTTCCATGGCATATTCCCCTGCCGGGACACTCTTGGGGCTCCCCAGTGCAATCCTCTCTAACCTGCTCAATTCCTGCATTGAAGATGCCTTGCCGGGCGAACCTGCAAATACCAAGGTGTTGTAGGCAAAAATCGCAATGCTGGAGGTATCGATCAGCTTCCTTTCCTTCAGGTAATCCATCCACTCCGGATTGGCTGAGATGAAGATGTCAGCCGGGGCACCGCTCTCGATTTGTTTTGCCAGAGCCCCGGAAGCGCCGTAGTTCTTGATGAACTTCAAGTTGGGGTGTGTCTTTGCAAAGCTGTCGGACAACTCGTTGATGACCTCTTTCAGACTGGCTGCGACAGAAAGATTTACCGTCCCGGCTGATGCCGGGACGGTAAATGCCATAATTATCAGCAGCGCCAGTAAAATCCGCATCTTTACCATCAATTGACACCGATGATGACGCTGGAAGCTTTGAAAATTGCACAACCATGGCCTCCGACCTTCAATCCCAGCCGCTTGGCGCTTTCATGGGTAATGACAGCGCTGACAATATTGCCGCCACCGATCTCCACATCAACTTCGGTGTTAACCGGGCCCTCGATGATCGTGGCAATGGTGCCGCAGAATACGTTGCGGGCGCTGATCCTGGCGTCGTGAAGATCAGTTCCAAGGATGACCGAACTGGCCTTGATGATGGCACAGGCCTCATCGCCGACTTCAAGTCCAAGGTTTTGAATAGCGCCATTGGTGATCGTAGCGATCAGTGGGATGCCACCTTTTAGTGTCAGGGCAACCTCGGCGTTGACAGCACCTTTGGTAATTGCGGATACGATACCTTCAAATGTGTTGCGTGCACTGACTTTCATGGAATCCTCCTTCAGGTTGTACAAGCTTTAGCTGTTAAGCCTGTATCAGTTCGCCCTAACGGGCCTTCCAAGAATCTCCTGGTCTACTCAGTTTAAATTATACATGCCAATGATGAGCAGACAAAAATACTGTACAAACAGCCTTTTACACTACGATATCATTTTATGATTTAATTACAGATTTCTCAAGAATTGATCCCTGAACAGTCATGCGTGGTGCAGGAAAGAGCTTTAGTTATGGTGCGATTGAGGGAAACTGATGACGGTAAACCGGTCGTCAAAACAGCAGGTCAGTAAAGGACGCACTTCCCGCCACTGCAAGCCTCCACCGCCGCAACCAGGCCGCGGCACGACAACCTCTGTCCAGCCCATGAGATCCGCCAGCATACGCAATTCCCCAGCAGAGCGGGCAATCAGGCGCGGATCAGGCTGGGACCAGGGTGTTTCCTCCACCGGAAAGCTGACGATTCCACTGCCAAGATCATAGACATGATTGCCATGCGTTCCAAGCAGTTCACCCAGTCTTGCCGCCAGCCAGGGAAAGCGGTCGGAGGCTTGTCCCGCAACACCGTTACCGAAGATGGCTCTGCCCTCCTGTGTGACTGAACCATTGGTGGTGATTGCAATAATGGCTCTCGCCCGATAATCCCAGATGTCGCCTGTTATCTCCTGCATTCCCGCGCCGTTCCAATCAGATAATCGTACACCTCTTCGCGGGTGGCAATGAAGCCGGGCGCCACATTGAGAATATCTTCCAGCATGTGCAGATCGCGCCCGTCATCGCTTCCCAACTCGTTCATCACCACCGTCATCATCGCCAGAACCTCGTACATGTCGTGGCGGTTGAAAGGGGCCGGATCCGGCAGACCGCTGAATTTGGGTTCTTCGCGCCGGGCAATGTCCCGGGGATATCTGTATTTCAAGTCTGAAGCTTTAACTGCAACAGCCATGTTTCCTCCTATATCAATCGGTATGACGGCTTTACGTCCCAGCTTGAAAAGATATATTTGCATTGGACGTACCAATACAGACCGATCTAAGCGTTCAAAAGCCCAATCAAGGTTTAAACTATTGCCATCACTGCTTTAATGAGATAAAAACTGTACTAAAAATAGTCACTTCTGCATAACAACCCATTGCGCGGGGCTTGATAGCTCAGGAATAAATATCCAACTATTTTCGCTCCATTATTAAAAAAGGTGTTTTCTCCATGTCGAAAGAGATCAATATTTCTACCGCACATGCCCGTATTTTAATCGTTGATGACGAGGAATTTTCTCTTTTATTTCTTGAAAATCATCTGCTGAGCCAAGGCTATGTTGTCATCTGCGCCTCCAATGGCCAAGAAGCCCTTTCCATTCTGGAAAAACAGACTGTGGACCTGGTAATTACAGACCTCGCCATGCCGGGAATGAATGGCATCCAACTTCTGCACTCGGCTAAGGAACGGCACCCTACACTCCCCTTTATCGTCCTGACAGCCGAGGGAAGTATCGAGAGCGCCGTGGCTGCAATTAAAGAAGGCGCACTTGATTACCTGGAAAAACCAATTTATCCGCAAACGTTTGGTGTGGCACTGCGGCGTGCGCTGGAATTCGGGCGTCTCTCCGGAGAAAACGCACACCTGCGGGAGCATTTTCGCGAGCGATTCAGCTTCCACAACATCATTACCCAGGCACCAACCATGCGGCAGGTTTTGGAGCTGGCGGCCCGCGTAGCCGCCTCACCCAAAACCACCATCAGCCTGACCGGTGAAAGCGGCGTCGGCAAAGAAGTGCTGGCGCGTGCAATTCATTTCACCGCTGGCGGCCTGCCAGGAAATTTTGTGGCAGTCAATTGTGCGGCGATTCCCGAGTCGCTCCTTGAAAGCGAACTGTTTGGCCATGTGCGCGGGGCATTTACCGGAGCAGAGCGGGATCGGGAAGGAAAGTTCAGCATGGCAAAAGGTGGGACTGTCCTCCTGGATGAGATCGGAGATATGCCGTTGTCACTCCAGGCCAAGCTGCTGCGGGTGCTGGAGGAAAGGACATACGAGAAAGTGGGTGCCAACACACCCTTGCCGGCCGATTTCCGGGTGATCGTAGCGACCCACCGCGACCTGTCCGAGCTGACCAGACAAGGCACATTCCGCGAAGACCTGTTCCACCGCATCAATGTTGTTCCCCTTGCCATTCCCTCGCTAAGAGAACGCAGCGAAGACATCCCGCTACTGGTGGATTTCTTTCTGGACCTCTTTCGCAAGCATCAGGGCAAGACCCTTCCTGGTATCTCAAAAAAAGCCATGGATCTGCTCGCGTCCTACAGTTGGCCGGGCAATGTGCGCGAACTGCGCAATGTGCTCGAATACGCCGCCATCATGGTTTCCGATGAACTGATCCGACCGGAACACCTGCGCCTGCCGGCCGTCCATACATCAAACGGTACACCTGAAAAAGACACCATTGACTTCCCAATCAGCATCTCTCCTGATGAAATTTCCCTGGACAACATAACCGCTAAAGTTCTGGAAATGGCCCTCCAACGTTGCGGCGGCAACAAATCACAAGCAGCAACGCTCCTTAAAGTCAACCGCAAGATGTTCTACCGCTAGGAGCCTGTCGGACTTAGGAAGATTTATCCCTAAGTCCGACAGGCTCCTGGATGTCCCTTCCCGCCACACGGTGTCCCTAATACGGACACCACCATTCCCCTTCCACATCATAACCCGCTGGTATTACCAATTTTTTCAGATTGGCACCCTTCCTGTAACTATTATCCCCAAGAACAGCATAGATCATGACAGTGTCCTTTTCCGGGACAACTGTAAGGGGGTACGAAAATGTCACAAAAGGAAGTCGAACGTTGCCTGGGGAGACTCATTACCGATGCCGATTTCCGGGCAAAAGCCACACTATCGCTGAGGAGCGCCTGCAGTACAGAAGGGATAGTTCTCTCACCGGAGGAGATGACCTTTTTGCAGTGCCTTGATTTCAACGAATTCGGTGCGGTGGCAGAATCGATCGATGACTCGATCAGGAGAAAGTAGCGGTACGTCGAAGCAACAGGATCGCTACCACGGGTAAGGTAAGCAGCAGTGGCACCAACCGGAAAAGGAGTGATAACACGATGAAAAATTTTCCTGAACATTCCTCCCTCCACAGAATTATCCTCGTTGATGGAGATAGCCAGATGTTGCAGATGCTGGAGATGTTTTTGTCCAGAGAGTATCACATCGTCACGGCCCGTTCTGCCGAGGAAGCTCTGGAACTGATGTCAACAACCGAACCGTTCCAGGCTGCCCTGGTTAGCTTTAGTCTGCCCGGCATGAACGGTCTGAATTTCCTGCTCCGGGTGAGCGAGGCATTTCCGCAGACAGTACGCATCCTGATGACCAGCAGTTTCGGCGACATGGATGGCATAGTAAAGGCCATCCGCGAAGGAGACATCAACCGGATCATGGTGAAACCGTTCTCCATGAGCACCCTGCTGGAACAACTACGTCATGATGTAGCGGAACAATATGTAGTGACCGGAACGATTCTAGAAAATTACTTGCAAGGGGAGAGCAATGATTAACAGCATGAAGGTGGGTACAAGACTTTACATTCTGATCGGTTTTCTATCGATTCTTTTGATCTCGATAGGTTTCCTGGGGCTGCACAGCGCCAAACTGTCCGAGTCTGGCCTTGATACGGTCTACAAGGACCGGGTTGTCCCGCTGAAGGACCTCAAGGTGATTGCCGACATGTATGCGGTCAATATTGTGGATACCTCCCACAAGGTCCGTAATGGCAACCTGAAATGGGACGAAGGACGTAAAAATGTAGATCAGGCAATCAAGATCATTGACGAAAAGTGGAAGGCTTATCTGGCGACCACCCTGGTGGCCGAAGAGAAGAAACTGGTCCAAGAGATAACCCCACTGATGAAAACGGCCGATGCTGCCGTGACGAAACTATCCGGAATTCTGAAAAAAGAGGACGCTAACGACCTGACTCAATTTACCATCTCAGAGCTGTATCCGGCAATTGATCCGGTATCAAGCAAGTTCAGCGATCTGGTGGACCTGCAACTCAAGGTAGCCAAAGAAGAATATGACATCAGCTCCACAACCTATCATCGGAGCAAGAACATCTCAATTGCATCGATCATCCTGGGAGTACTGATGGCAACTGGTTTCGGGGTACTGATCGTCCGCTCGATCACCGGCCCGCTGGCTGCGGGCGTAACTGCTGCCAATCGGTTGGCGCAGGGCGATCTGACCGCCGAGATCGAGGTTACCGGCACGGATGAGACCGCCCACCTGCTGACCGCCATGAAGACCATGACCGAAAACCTGCGTTCAATCATCAGCCATGTATCCAGCACCTCGTCCCAGGTGGCTGCAGCAGCACATCAACTCCATAGCACTGCCGAACGGATTGCAACCGGTGCCCAGGAGGTCGCGGCACAGACCGGCACAGTTGCCACTGCCGGCGAAGAGATGTCGGCCACCTCCAACGATATCGCCAAAAACTGCCAATATGCCGCCGAAGGCGCCCAGCGGGCTTCTCAATCCGCCAGCAACGGCGCTGAGGTAGTAGAGAGAACCGTGGCTGTCATGGGACAGATCGCCGAGAAGGTACAGGAGTCGGCCAGGACGGTTGAGACTTTGGGTGCGCGCAGCGACCAGATCGGGGCAATTATCGGCACGATCGAGGATATAGCCGACCAGACCAATCTGCTGGCCCTGAACGCTGCCATCGAGGCGGCCCGGGCCGGCGAGCAGGGGCGCGGTTTTGCGGTGGTGGCCGACGAAGTGCGGGCCCTTGCCGAACGCACCACCCGCGCCACCAGGGAAATTGCCGAGATGATCAAGGCCATCCAGAAGGAAACCAGGGGCGCCGTGGCCGCCATGGAGCAGGGCGTGCATCAAGTGGAAGCCGGCACCAGCGAAGCGGCCAAATCGGGTGAAGCGCTACGGGAGATCCTCGATCAGGTCCATGCAGTGGCAATGCAGGTGCACCAGATTGCCACCGCTGCCGAAGAGCAGACTGCCACCACCAGCGAAATTTCCAGCAATATGATGCAGATCACCGAAGTGGTGCAGTTGACTTCCCACGGCGCCCATGAATCCGCCACGGCGGCAGCGCAGCTGAACGGCAACGCGGAGGAGCTGCAGCGGCTGGTGCAGCAATTCAAACTTTAGCAGAGGAGAAAAATCATGGCTTCACTTGCACTTGTAAAAACTGACGATAACGCCCGGCACGACGAACTGATCCAACTGGTCAGCTTCCTGCTGGCCGATGAAGAATACGGCGTTGAGGTTCTCAAGGTACGCGAGATCATCCGCATGCCGACCATCACCAAAATGCCCAACACACCTCAACATGTTGAAGGCATCATCAATCTGCGCGGCAAGGTGATTCCGATCGTCTCGATGCGCAAATGCTTCGGGCTGCCGGAGAACGAAAACAACGTTAATACCCGCATCATCATCATGGATGTGGCCGGCGGCCTGACCGGCTTCATCGTCGACGGGGTCTCGGAGGTAATCCGAATCCACAGCAGCGAAATCCAGCCACCTCCTTCGCTGGTACTTTCCAGCGGGGTCGGTCAGGAATTCATCACCGGCGTCATCAACCACGCCGAACGGCTGCTGGTCATCATGGATGTGGACCGGATGTTCTCGGATGACGAGCGTCAGGTTTTAGGGGAGATCTAGCCAGTAAAATTGAAAAGGACCATGCGATGGGCTGCTGTCGGTCGCAACAGGCAAGAGCTCTCGGAACTACTGGAAAATATTTTATCAAAATGCATCCACAAGAGGAGTAATCCGTGTTGGCGCAGCGATTTCAAGGCGGTAACCAACCTCTCCAGGTAATAATGTACAACGATTCTAATTATATTGATGGAATGGAATAATTCACTACTTGCAGCAGATTCTATTCCTGGAGGTGTCGTATGAGCATCGCAAAAAAAATGATGATAGCCTTGGGGATGACAGGTGTAATCGTACTGATTTGCATCATGATTCCACTGAAGACGTCCAAGGGTCTGACAAGTGTGACTGCTCAGCTTGCCGGTTACGAAGCACTACAGGAGGAGATTTCACTTACGCTGGACCTTCAGTTGCAGGTGGCCAATGTCTGGCAGTTTATCACCGATGCCAGCCTGACCAAGGATAAGGAGGTTATCGAGAAGGAGGCAAAACCGGCCTATGAAAAGTCACAGCAGATCATCGGCAAACTGCTGGAACTCAACAAGGATGACAAGAGCCATTCCGCCAGGCTGAACTCGATTCAGCAGACGCTTCCTGCCATGTGGCAGACCGGGATAAAGATGTTTGAAGCCTATGGCAACAGTTTTGAAGAAGGCAACAAGGCAATGGATGAGTACGACAAGGCCTGTGACCGTGTCATATCTGCGGCCGCGGCAATCACTTCCAAGAGCAAGCAAGATGGGCGTGCAACGATGCAGCAGGTCAACGGCAAACTTTCAGAGTTGACCGGGCAGGTTGTAAGCAGCGGGGGAATCGCAACCGGCATTGGCATTTTGGCCATCATCCTGATGTTTCTCCTTCGGCGCTCGATAATCAGGCAATTGAAAGTGATTATTGACGAAATAAGCTGCCTGGCAGAATGTGATCTCAGCAGGCAGTTCGACGCAAGCGGCAGCGATGAGATCGCCAAAGTCAGCAGAATGCTTAACCAGCTTACAGAAAGACTGCGCAGCGTCATCGGCAGCATATCCACTACTTCGGATCAGGTCACGGCCTCCGCACATCAGCTTCGCAACACTGCCGAGCATATAGCCGGCGACTCGGAAGAGGTGGTAGTACAGGCTGCAACCGTAGCTACCGCAGGTGAAGAGATGGCAGCTACTTCAGGGGATATCGCCCAAAATTGCCAGATGGCCGCGGAAGGAGCGCAACGCGCCTCCCAGTCGGCGCTTAATGGTGCGGAAGTTGTTGATAAGACCGTGTCGGTCATGAGCCGGATTGCCGACAAGGTTCAGGAGTCGGCCAGGACAGTGGAGAGCCTGGGAGCGCGTAGCGACCAGATCGGCGCCATTATCGGCACCATCGAGGATATCGCCGACCAGACCAATCTGCTGGCCCTGAATGCGGCCATCGAAGCGGCCCGCGCCGGCGAACAGGGCAGAGGTTTTGCGGTAGTTGCCGATGAAGTCCGTGCCCTTGCAGAGCGCACCTCCCGCGCTACCAGAGAGATCAGTGAAATGATCAAAACTATTCAGAGCGAGACAAAAGGCGCTGTGGCCGCCATGGAGCAGGGAGTGTATCAGGTGGAGGCCGGCACCATGGAAGCAGCCCGTTCCGGGGATGCGTTGCGCGACATCCTGGAGCACGTTAACGCTGTCGCCACGCAGGTCAACCAGATCGCCACGGCAGCCGAGGAGCAGACCGCAACCACCAGCGAAATCTCCAGCAACATGCAGAAGATTACCATGGTGGTGCAGCAGACCTCCCACGGCGCGCAGGATTCGGCTACGGCAGCGGCACACCTGAGCAGCAACGCCGAGGAGTTACAACGTCTGGTGCAGCAGTTTAAGCTGTGATCACCAGTGGGGGTAAATCAATGCCCGCCGCACCCGCTGCCGCAACCTCCGCCGCAGCCTGGCTTGACGATATCGCTGGCTTTCGGTCTGTCACACAGCTGCAGGGAAGAACGGTCAACATACCAGGCTTCGTCCACCAGTTTTCCTTGCAGCTCGTTTTTTTTGAGCATCATCAACACCCGCATTTCAGTCGTTTCCAGCAATTTTGCCGCATCGCCAATCGCTACAAAAGATGTTCCGGCTTCACACATGGTCTGGCTCCTTATGCCGCCCTGGGCAGCTTTTCATTTTCGAGATAAATGCCCATCAGTTCACAGTTGGACAGATCCCGCTTGCGTCTGCACGACATTGCCCGCGCCATCTCCAGCAGTGCTTCCGCCTCGATGCGATCGATACTGATACCCATGCTGCGGTAGCGTTCGATCAGGCCGCTGCTGCCCGAGTGTTTGCCGATCACGATGCTGCGGGTCAGCCCCACTTCAGCCGGATCAAAACCTTCATAGTTGTGGGGATCTTTGATCACTCCATCGGCATGCAGACCGGATTCGTGGGCAAAAACCCGTTCGCCGACCACCGGCTTGGAAACTGAAAGGGGGCGATGGGAGGCTTTGGCCACAAAGAGCGACATCTCCCGAAAACGGTGGGTATCAATACCGGTCTCGATGCTGCAGGCATGCTTGAGCCCCATCACAACCTCTTCCAGGGCCGCGTTGCCGGCACGTTCACCCAGGCCGTTGATAGTGGTATTTACAAACCTGGCACCGGCCCGGACACCTGCAATGGCATTGGCCGTCGCCATTCCCAGATCATTGTGAGTGTGCACTTCAATATCGACTTCCGGAACTGCTTTCCTTAAAAAAGCTATCTTCTCGTACATCCCAAAGGGGTCCATGATCCCCAGTGTGTCGCAGAAACGGAAGCGGTCGCCCCCCATGGAACGGGTGATTTCCATCAATTCCACCAAAAAAGCCGGATCTGCGCGACTGGCATCCTCCCCTCCCACCGAGACATACAGGTTGTGCTGCTTGGCGAAACCGAGCGCCACTTTCAGCTGTTCCTTGACCATCTCCCGGTTTTTACGCAATTTATGGATGATCATCTGATCCGAAACCGACAGAGATATGTCCACCGCCTGCACACCACAGGCAATACTTGCCTCTATTTCAGGCACCAAAGCGCGGTTCCAGGTAATCAGCCGTGCATTTAAGCCCAGGTCTGCCAGTGCTTTTATTCCATCCTGTTCCTCTTTGCCCATGGCAGGGATCCCACATTCGATTTCCTGAATACCGATGCTGTCCAACATGCGGGCAATGGCTGTTTTTTCGCGTTTCGAAAACACAACGCCGGCAGTCTGTTCCCCATCCCGCAGGGTCGTATCGTCGATGATAATGTCATGTGCTTTGTGCATTGCCCCTCCTGATTTATTCGTCACGCTATTATTTTTTTTCATGGACAGCATGCACTGTCTGCTATTTAGCCGCAGCTGCCCATCGTGGCCAGGCCATGCAGGTATTCCGGCCTGTAAGCCGGCCTCATACCGGAAGACATCAACTCATTACTGCCTGAGATACGCATACCCTTCCGCTTGAAGAGCCGCAAGGCAGTGCGGTTGGCAGCCGGTGCATCCAGGTAAACCTCGCTACCCATCGGTACGGAATGCAGTGCGGCATTCAGCAGAGACTCCGCTGTGCGGTCATCCAGCGCCGAAAACGGGCCGATCTGGAACGCATCACCACATGGCTGCACCACGGCAAAACCCAGTTCCTCAAGCAGAAGCTTCCCCCGCGCTGCAGTCGCCGTCAGCAAAACGTCCCGCCGGTCACCCCAGGTCTGGCAATCGATGCTGTTCACGAGCAGGCCTGGGGCATTACCGTCGCCACATTGATCATGCGCCGCATGTCGCTGTCTCCCCACCCCATTCCAACGAATAATGGTGTCCACACGGGTAAAGCCATGTTTTTCGTAAAGGGCCTGGCCTGACCTGGAGGCGGTCAGCCAGAAGGTCTCTCCGCCGACTGCCTGCAATGCTTCAAGAGCAGTGACAAAGAGTCTTTCGCCAACCCCCTGTCCCCGATACCCCGGCGCCACAATCAGATTGCCGATCCATCCGCTCGCCTCATGGTGCAACGAGGTCACGAATCCAGCAGCATCCCCGTTATCAGCCACAGCTGCAAAGCATCCTCGAGGAAATCGGGACAAGAGGAATTCGAACTCCCAGGCATCCGCCATCCAGTTTTCCGCTGCAGCCATTTTAAGAAATGGCCCGATATCATCTGCATGGAATTGCCGGATGATCATCGCGTTGGACATGCCGCTTCTGCGATTGTCAGGTTGAGATCCTGGCCGATCAGGCCGATTGCATCAGCCCGGCACTGTTTGCAGTGCGCAAACTGGCCAATGGTCCCCTCATTGGCTTTTCTGATCTCTGCCAGATATTCTTCGCTGGGGGGGGTGATGTGTGCCAGCTCAGCCTGGGGGATGATCGGCATAATGTTCATCACAAAGGCGCCCAGTTCTTTGACCCGTGCCGCAATCAAGGGAATCTGGCCATCATTGATGCCGGGAGTAAGGACAGTATTGATCTTTATCGTCATACCCAGCTCACCGGCCCGCTTAACACCTTCAAACTGGTTGGCGATCAGGATCTTCGCCCCCTCCACGCCTGTGTAATGCTTGCCATGGTAGATGATGTGGCTGTAAATCTGCGCCCCCACCTGGGGATCCATGGCATTGATGGTGACGGTCAGGCTGTGCAGGCCCAGTTCGTAGAGGCGGTCGATGGATTCCGGCAGTAAGAGGCCATTGGTGCTCAGACAGAGCATCAACTGCGGAAACTCCTGCTTGACCATTTCAAACGTGGTAAAGGTCTCTTCATTGGCCAACGGATCTCCCGGTCCGGCAATGCCGACGACTTTGATTATCGGTCCGGCTATGGGGCTGGCCATAACTTCCCTGACTTTTGAAATTGCCTCCATCGGCGTCATGATGCGACTGGTCACTCCGGGACGGGACTCGTTGGCGCAGTCATGCTTGCGTGAGCAGTAGCCACACTTGATGTTGCACTTCGGCGCTACGGCAAGGTGCATACGGCCGTTCTTCTGATGGTTGCCGCCAAAACAGGGGTGCCCCTGAATTTTTTTCTTCATTTCGCATGCAGTTGCCATTGTGCTCTCCTCTCTGAATGAAAAACGCCCGCTGGGAAAATCCCTGCGGGCGTCGTTGCCTCGTTGCCGGTACTCATAGCATAAGACGCGCCAAGTCCATAAAGTACTGCTGCTGCTGCATCTGTGCTCCAAACGGTTGCTCATCAGATGGCAAAATCATCCTGCTTGTCTGTTTTTGCCTATTTTTTAGTCAGTAGCTAAGCGATTTAAAAAGTAAAAGCGATTCACCACAGAGACACTGAGATCACGGAGAAAACTAAAGCAAAAGGGGAGTGCGTATTCTCAAAAATTTGCTGCTCACCCTTTTGGTAAAAGATGAACCCTTAAAAAAACTCTGTGACTCTTCTGTGTTCTCTGTGCCTCAGTGGTCCATAACCTTTTTAGGTTAGTTAATTGCAGGACCACGGCAGTCTCTTTACTGGAGGTTCCGCTTTGTCCACTCAGAAACATAATGATGAAATACTTTCGCGTGCCCGAGCTTCTTTTATCGGCATGGCTATTGGCGATGCATTAGGTGCAACGGTGGAGTTTCTGACCGCGACCGAAATCCAGCATAAATTTGGCACATTCAAGGAGATTGTCGGGGGAGGATGGCTGCGCCTCAAGCCAGGGCAGGTAACCGATGACACCCAGATGGCATTATGTATTGCTCGTGCAATCACCACCGCCGGAGGATGGTCTTTGGAGGGTATCGCGCAAAACTTTGCCGCCTGGCTCCAGTCTCGTCCGGTGGATTGTGGCGATACCTGCCGCAAAGGCATCCGTGCATACATGCTGCATGGCCACCTGGAAGTCCCACCCAGCAAATGGGATGCAGGTAACGGGGCAGCCATGCGCCTTTTGCCGGCTGCACTTTATGCGTTTCCCGACAAAGAGCTGCTCAGCAAATATGTTGTGGAGCAGGCTCACCTGACGCACAACAGTCCCCTCTCCGACGCCGCCTGCATCAACCTTGGGGAACTGCTGCATCTGGCTTTATCCGGTGCATCGAAGAATCGCCTGCGGCGCAGGGTGGACAACCTGACGGAGGAATTCCCTGCCTTCAGCTTCACTCCATATCACGGGCTTGCCAGCGGCTATGTGGTCGATACGCTTCAAACAGTCTTTCACTGGTTCTTCAAGGGCAGGAGTTTCGAGGAATGCCTGGTGGGCACGGTGAATCAGGGGGGCGATGCGGATACGACCGGTGCAATCTGCGGCATGCTGGCCGGTGCCTATTACGGGATGGAGGGCATTCCGGCACGGTGGATTAAAAAGCTCGATCAAAAGGTACTTGCCGAGTTGGAGCAGGTGACGCCGCTGTTGCTGAAGGCTCGTCCGTGAACTTTCATGGTGATATAAACTGAAATCGCTAATACGCATAACACGGAGCAACGGAGAAATCAGGAGATTCCTTAGAAGCAAAAAGGGAAAAAAGAACCTCCAGGATTTCTCTTTAAATTTCAATCCGTTGCTCCGTTGCTCCGTGTTTCAAAAACTTCAGTATAAGCCCTTCCCCAGCACCTCATCTGCAACTTTCCTCAGACTTTTGCGCCGGTCCATTGCTGTTTTCTGCAACAGACGATAGGCGGCCGCCTCAGTCAGCCCATTCAATTCCATTACCTTGCCTTTTGCCTTTTCAATTACCTTCTGATCCTCGATCGTTTCCTTCAGATCTTCAATCCGCTCGCGCAAAACTTCGACCTCTTCAGTGTGGGCTACGGCGAGTGCAATTGCGGGAGCAAGATCCTGAGTCCGCAGAGGTTTGGTTAAAAAAGCGGCAATGCCGTTATCGGCTGCACGTTTCACAATCTCCGCATCGCATCGCTCGGCAAGCAGCAGCACGGGGATTTTGAGACGCGACCGGATCTCCACCGCCGCGGCCAATCCGTTTTTTCCGGGTATATCGAGCCCCAGGATCACCAGGTCCGGATAGCAGCCAAAAGCCTTGTCAACAGCATTTATCCCGTCATGGCAGACCTCTATTTCCGTAAACCCCACCCTGTAGAGTTCGTTACTGAGGCTTAAAACAACTCCCGGATCAGTATCACTTATCAGTGCTGTACGTGCCATCATTCCCCCCGATACCAAAAGTGATGACACCCTTTGTGCATCGCCCGTGCCAGCATGTCAGAGCAGCGATAACAGAGGCGCCAAAAGCTTATCTTGTGCTTGACGGTGGCTGGTTGAACGACTACAAATGAAAGTTGCAACTTTTTTAATTTTTAATTCTTTTTGGGATATTATCGTGACCCTCAAAATACGACCGCTACAGCAAGGAAGAACTGATCAAAATCATTGAAGAGCCACCGGAAACCGAGACTGGGACTGGTATGGGAGCGAGACGATATCGAGAATAGGGGTTTCTTATGAGAATGGAGGAGTTCAACTCCGGGGTCTTCAAACAGCAATATCAATATAAAAGTTTTTCGCCATCACTTGTCAACCAGGTCTGGACCTGGGAAGAGCCAAAAGTGAACACCTTGCTGGAAAAGGCCACGCAGGCTCTGAGTGCGCTAAATGCCTATTCGCTTATTGTTCCCAATGTGGACATTTTCATCCGCATGCATATTGTGAAGGAGGCCAATAAATCAAGCCGCATTGAAGGCACTCTGACGGAGATGGATGAGGCCCTGATGGATGTGGAGCAGCTTAGCCCGGAAAAGCGGGATGACTGGCATGAAGTGCATAATTATGTAAAGGCCATGAATCAGGCACTTGTGTCTTTGGAAAAACTACCGTTATCAAATCGGTTATTGAAGGACACTCACGCTATCTTACTTCAAGGGGTGCGAGGCGACCGCAAGACCCCTGGGTACTACCGCACAAGCCAAAACTGGATTGGTGGTTCAAGTCTGCAGGACGCAGTTTTTATCCCTCCCCATCAGGCTGAGATTGATGAGCTTATGGCTGATTTGGAAAAATTCTGGCACAATGACGAAATTGATGTGCCCCATTTGATTCGCATCGCCATTAGCCATTACCAGTTTGAAACCATACATCCTTTTCTTGATGGCAATGGCAGGATCGGACGCCTGTTAATCACCTTATATCTGGTCAGCCATGGTATGCTGCACAAACCATCCCTCTACCTTTCCGATTATTTCGAAAAAAACAAAGGGGCTTACTATGACGCCCTCACCACGGTCAGATCCTCAAATAATTTACTGCATTGGATCAAGTTCTTTCTTGTAGCCGTTATTAATACTGCTGAAAGAGGGCAGGAAACATTCAGGAGTATTCTGGCCTTGAAAAATGAGGTAGATGGACAAATTGTTTCACTTGGTAGGAGAGCTGAAAATGCGCGCAACCTTTTATTGCGTCTCTATCAGAATCCACTTGTCAATGCCTCTTCTGTTTCCACCATGCTTGATCTTACTCCCCGGGCAGCCAATGCCTTGATAAACGACATGGTCAGCTTGGGCGTTCTGAAAGAAGTTACGGGATTTAAACGTAATCGCCTTTTTATGTTCGAAAAGTATATGCACCTTTTTTAGGTGTTTCAGAAACATGAGATTCCATATTTTCTTTTTTAGCAAAAAAGTAAAATATGGAATCTCATAGTGTATTTTATTTTGGAAAAGTGAAATATAACTTCTCCTTTTCGATAATTCCAAACAGCACCACTTAAAATGCTGACATGTAACGGATAATTATGGACCTGCTCAAAAACCTCAACCCGCCCCAAAAGGAAGCCGTGCTGCATGGCGAAGGGCCTCTGCTGATCCTTGCCGGTGCCGGCTCAGGCAAGACGCGCGTCATCACTCACCGCATCGTCAATCTGATCCATAACCACGGGGTCCGCGCCTGGAACATTCTGGCGGTGACTTTCACCAACAAGGCGGCAAAAGAAATGGCCGAGCGGGTTGGCAAGCTGCTGGGAGGGGGCGACCTACCCCGCATCTCCACCTTCCATTCCGCCTGCGGCTACATATTGCGCAAGGAAATTCACCACCTCGGCTATGAATCCAATTTTGCGGTCTATGATGACAGGGATGCGGAGCGGCTGCTCAAGGATGTCCTTATCCAGCTGGACCTGGATGATAAAAAATTCCCGGCCAAAGTTATCGGTGCCAAAATTGATGATTACAAGAACCGGGGACTGTTTCCCGAAGACATCGACTCGGTCTCAACGGGTGATATATTCAATTCAAAGGTGGTTGAAGTCTATGCCTGCTATCAGGAGCGGCTGAGGAAGTGCAATGCTCTTGATTTCGGGGATCTGATGATCCAGACCGTGCGGTTGCTGACAAAATTTCCCGAGGTGCGTCACCGCTATCAGGAACGCTTCCAGTGGATCATGGTGGATGAGTATCAGGATACCAATCCGGTGCAGTATCATCTGATACGCCTCTTGGCTGGAGAGCGCAAAAATCTTTGCGTGGTTGGTGACGATGACCAGTCTATCTATTCCTGGCGCGGAGCCGACATCCGCAACATCCTTGAGTTCGAGAAAGATTTTCCCGGCGTCAAGGTCATTCGGCTGGAGCAGAACTACCGGTCCACGTCGAGGATTCTAAAAGCGGCGGGCGAAGTGGTAAAGCAGAACTTCGGCCGCAAAGGCAAGACCCTTTGGACTGAAAACCCGGAAGGGGAGCCGATCCAGTACCGCCGGGTGGACTCGGACCGGGAAGAGGCCCGTTTTGTCAGCCGCGAGATCTATAACCTGCGGGGCACGGGGATTCCGCTGGAGGAGATGGCCGTTTTCTATCGTACCAATGCCCAGTCACGGCAGATTGAGGAGGCGCTGGTTTCCGAAGCGATCCCTTATCATATTGTTGGTGGGGTCCGCTTCTATGCCCGAATGGAGATCAAGGATATCCTCGCCTACCTGCGGGTGCTGGACAACCCGGCCGATGAAATATCTCTGAAGCGGATCATCAACGTTCCGGCCAGGGGCATCGGTGCCGCCACGATCGACCGGATCTCATTCCAGGCCGCCAGCAACGGAACAACTCTGTATCAGGCGCTGCAGGAAGCCCCCACAGGCAGCCTGCTCGGCTCCGGCCCCCGCGGCAAGGTAGCTGCCTTTGCGATTATGATGGAAAGTTTCCGGGACCTGCTCGCCTCAAAGGATCTGGTCAACATCACCAGGGTTGTGATGGAGGAAAGCGGATATCTGACACGGCTGAAAGAGAGCCGGGACGAGGAAGATGCCGAACGCGTTGAAAACCTGGAACAGCTGGTGGCGGCTGTGGAGGAGTTCAGCGAGAAGAATCCGGAAGCCGGACTATCGGAATTCCTGGAACAGGTCTCGCTGGTTTCAGATCTGGAGCAGGACGAACATGGCAAGCCCTCCGTCACCCTGATGACTCTACATGCTGCCAAGGGCCTGGAGTTCAAGGCGGTATTCATGATCGGGATGGAAGAACGCCTCTTTCCCCATATCCGTGCCCTGGACGATCTGGACGGCATGGAGGAAGAGCGCCGTCTCTGCTACGTCGGCATGACCCGGGCACGGGAGCGGCTTTACCTGCTCAATGCCCGTCGTCGCTACCTTTTCGGCCAGGAACAGTCCAACCAGCCTTCACGTTTTCTGCGGGATATTCCGGCAGAACTTCTCGATGAAGGAGACAATGCATCCCTCTTTCAGGTTTCTCGACCCCAGCCTTCCGGATACCGGTCCCAGGCCCCCGGCACCCAGTCCCCGCCCCCGGTGCACAATCTGGCCGCTGCGGCTGCCTATTCGGGTTCCGAAGAGATCGAGATAATCCCTGAACCGCCCGACGAGCAGGAGGGAGTCGTTATCGGCATGAAAGTGCGCCACGCCAAATTTGGTCTGGGCACGATCCGCAAGACAGAGGGAAGCGGTGATTCCCAGAAGGTGATTGTCTGGTTCAACTCCGTGGGTCCTAAAAAGCTTATGCTGCGCTTCGCGGGTCTGGAAAGAGCATAATTTCGAATGTCATCCACCTGCAGTAAGGTTTTACCCTTCTCCCTGGGGAGAAGGTGCCCAGAGGGCGGATGAGGGAGTTTTTCCAGAAGCTACTGCACTCTACCAATCTGATAGTATAAATCTAACAAACTGCTGAATAATTTAGGTTATTCAAAAATAGTCAGATCGTCGCACCCGGAGAAAGCCCCGCGGAGGTGTTATCCAACATCCGTCGCACACTTTCACCTGTGAAAGTGGACCGCGAAGGCGCCCGAAGGGTGAGGCCGCAGGCCGAAGTCACAAGGCGGCTTTCGAGGACGGCGGCGAGATGGCTGTTTTTCAACAACCTGTACGGGAGACCGGATGGAACACGCAGCACTACAGGACATGGTAATCCTTTTCGGACTTGCCCTAATTACGGTACTTCTCTTCCGCAAGCTGATGTTTCCCACCATCATCGGTTTTCTGGTTACCGGCATCCTTGCCGGTCCCCGAGCGCTCGCTTTCATCAAGGATGCACATCAGGTCGAGCAAATGGCCGAGATAGGGGTGATGCTGCTGCTGTTCAGCATCGGCATCGAACTCTCCCTCAAGGAACTGATGCGCATCAAGCATCTGCTGCTCTGGGGAGGAGGCTTGCAGGTGCTGGTCACCATTTTGGCCGTTGCCGCAGCAAGCTCCCTCTTTGGATTCCCGATGCAACAGTCACTTTTTTTCGGGTTTCTTGCGGCTCTCTCCAGCACTGCTATCCTGATGAAGCTGCTCATCGATGCAGGACAGGTTGATGCTCCTCAAGGCAAACTTGCCATGGGCATCCTCATTTTTCAGGATCTCTGCATTGTGCCGCTGATGCTGCTGACCCCGCTTCTGGCAGGCAATGGCGGCAGCATAAACTCACTGCTGTCCATCGCCGCCAAGGCCGTGGCCGTGATTCTAGCGGCTCACTACGGCTCCCGGTTTCTGGTACCGTGGATATTCAAACAGGTAGTCAGGACCAGAAGCCGCGAACTCTTCATCCTGACGATCATCTTCATCGGTCTCGGCACCGCCTGGCTGACAGCCCTGGCCGGCCTTTCACTTGCACTGGGCGCTTTCATTGCCGGGCTGGCCATCTCGGAATCGGAATACAGCCACCAGGCCCTGGGGGATATTATCCCCTTCCGTGAAGCCTTCATGAGCCTGTTCTTCATTTCAGTAGGCATGCTGCTCGACCCTTCCATTCTGCTTACCTACCCGCTCCAGATTGCTACACTGGTGTGCGCCATTTTAGTGATTAAAACGGTTGTGACCACAGGGGCGGCCATGGCACTGGGGGTGCCGATGCGCATCGCCATCCTCGCAGCACTTTCCCTGGCCCAGATCGGCGAGTTTTCCTTTGTGCTCTCCCAATCGGGAGTCAAGTTCGGGCTGCTGACGCCCGAACTGTACCAGATCTTCCTGGCCGCCTCCATTGCCACCATGAGTCTTACTCCACTCTGCCTGAAATACTCTGTCCGCTTTGCCGATATGATCATTGCTTTCCTGCCCAACAGGCTCACTCGCGGCAGAGGTGTGCTATCTCATCATGTGAAGCCGGCCGCATTGAACGATCATGTAATTATTGTCGGCTACGGGGTTAATGGAAAAAATCTGGCTCGAGTTCTCAAAAATCTGGACATCAACTATGTTGTCATTGAAACCAACCCTTTTACCGTCAAGAAAGAGGGTAAAAAAGGAACTCATATCATTTTCGGAGATGCCTCCAAACAGGAGGTGCTCGAGTACGCCCATCTGGACAAAGCCCGCGAAATGGTGATTGCCATCTCCGATGCTGCCGCCAGCCGCAGGGTTGCGGCCCAGGCCCGGCAGGGCAATCCTTCAATCCACATCATCGTCAGAACCCGCTATGTGCTGGAGGTGGAGCCGCTTTATAAACTGGGGGTCAATGAGGTTATCCCCGAGGAGTTTGAAACATCGATCGAGATCCTTTCGCGTGTTCTTAGGAACTATCTCGTCCCTCAGGATGACATCGAACGCTGCATTGCCGATGTGCGCAGCGACGGCTATGAGATGCTGCGCACCATCAGCCGCAGACACAGCCATGCCGTCGGCATCAGCGGCTATCTTTCCGGTGCCGAAATAGCAACATTTCGCGTACACGCAGGCTCGGCTCTGGAAGGGACATCACTGCGGGAAGGGGTTTTGAGGAGCAGGTCCGGTGCCACCATCCTGACCATCAAGCGGGGCGAGGAACTCATGCCGAATCCTGACCCGGTCTGGGAACTTCAGGAAGGGGATATCGTACTGCTGTTGGGAACTCCGGAACAATTGGCTGCTGCCGGGAAATTATTCGAAGCGGGGAAAGGGAAGCAAAGTGCAGTATCTGTAAACAGGGATCAAAAAGGAGAGCGTTATGAAAATACCTGGTAAACTTCCTGCTATTCTAATTGCTATAGTCTTTTGCCTGACAATCGGCACACCAGGTCCGGCCGCCGCATCCAGTTCTCCGGAATACAGGCTTTCAAAAGGGCAGACCGTCTATGTGCCTGTATATTCCAATGTTTTCACCGGACCCAGGAAATTGCCTTATCAACTGGCGGCTACGCTGAGCATCAGAAACACAGATCCATCCGCTTCACTGCGCCTGACAGCCATTGATTACTTTGATACCGGCGGAAAATTGGTCAGGCGCCATATCGAAAAACCGTTTATTCTCGGTCCGCTGGCATCAACCTATATTCACATCGGAGAAAAAGACACCACCGGAGGGTTCGGGGCAAACTTCGTGGTCAGGTGGCAGGCCGACCGGCTGGTAAACGTACCAATCATTGAGTGTGTCATGATCGGAACCACATCCGGTCAAGGTATCTCGTTTGTGAGTCAAGGTCAGGAAATCAAGGAAAGTCCATAGATCTTGTTCTTGCTGTAGGAGATTAGGTTGTTCAAAAATAGTCAGATCGTCGCACCCGCAGGAAGCCGTGCGGAGACATGAACTTGATCCGTCGCACACTTTCACATGTGAAAGTGGACCGCGAAGGCGCCCGAAGGGTGAGGCCGCAGGCCGAAGTCACAAGTGGCTGACGAGGATGGCGGCGAGATGGCTGTTTTTCAACAGCCTACTAGGGACCTTCTACAGCACCACGCTGTGCAGGTCCCTCTGCTTATAGCGCCAGGCAAAAGCCGCACCGCGGAAGTACCAGTCGATCAGAAATACTCCCCACACGGCATACAGCGAAAGATGCAGCCAGCTGGCCGCCACCCATGACAAAGCGACACGAATCCCCCACATGGCAACCAATGTCACTATGAAGACATAGAAGGTGTCGCCTGTGCCACGCAGACTGCCGGCATAGACGAAGGATATTGCCAGCGGCACCTGGGCAAACGCCACCAACCGCAGAAACATGCTCCCCTTTTCTATGACATCCGCATCATGAGTAAACAGGCCTATCAGATGATGGGGCAGCAGAAAGAAAACCAGCGCCATGACAGTCATGACAATGATCGCAAGCCGCAGCGCCTCCGTATGACTGATATGGGCCCGACGAAGCTTTTTCGCACCCAGTGCCTGGCCCATCAGAGTGGCAGCGGCGATGCCCATGCCGGCCCCCGGCATGAACGAGAGCGACTCGATTGAAAGTCCGATCTGATGGGCAGCATAGGCGCTGGTGCCGTAGCCGATGATGAAACTGGAATAGAAGAGCTGACCGCTCTGCTGGGCGATGCGCTCCAACGCCACCGGCCAGCCGACACGCCAGACCCGGTCAAACTGGGAGAAATCGGGACGGCCGAAGATGATATATTTCTTGCGCAGTGCCTGCAGCAGCAGATAGGCGAAGCCGATGAATTCCGAGGTATTGATCGCGATAGCCGCCCCTTTCACTCCCAGGGCAGGCAGGCCGAACTTGCCGTAGATCAGCGGCCAAGCCATAAGGACATGGAGAATGTTGACCACAATGATCGCTTCCATCGGGGTACGAGTATCGCCGACACCATGCATGATTGCCGAGAGAATGTTCAGCCCGGTAGTCCAGATCAGACAGAGAAACACAAGCCGGGTATATTCCGCGGCCAGCGCCTGTACATCCGGGGCAGCTCCCATGAGACGGGCGACGTCTCCACCCCAGGCAGATCCCAGCACCGTACAGACTGCAGTCATTCCCAGACAGACAAGACAGCAGACATAGGCAGCACGCCCGCTGTCATCCCTGCGCCCTGCGCCCCAGAGATGGGCAATGACCACCGTTGCCCCGGTAGACAGCCCCCAGAAGACCGTCATGGTAACGAACATCAGCAGCTGGCCAAGACCGGTTGCTGCGATGGCCCCCGCCCCCAACCCGCCAGTGAGAAAGATATCTACAATTGAAACGAGCCGCTGAAACAGGGATGACAGCAGCACCGGCATGGAAAGGCGGAATACATCGCGACGAATCGAGACCGGTTTACGGCGGGAAGGGCCAAATAGCTTGTGCATGAACAGCATGTTGATCCTTTAAACGAAAAAAGCGGGATCAAATGATCCCGCTTAGAAACTTGTTGAAGCCCTTTTATCACATATAGTCCAGCAACGAAAGCTGGGAAAGCTTGGCTGTAGATGACAGTGACGCCTCAAAAGCGATCTTCTGCTGGTTCAGCTGGACAGCCAGTTTGGCATAATCAACATTTTGGGTGTTGCCGTAGATTGTTTCCAGGGTGTTTCTGGTATTGTTATTGAGCTTCGCTGTGCTGTCGAGCCGCACGATACGCGAAGCTACATCGGTCTGGGCATTGGTGATCTGTTTAGCGCCGTCTCCAAGTGCCGTTGCACCGGCCTTGATGCCTGCTACATTATTGGCCGTAACAGCGGCGATGAGATCGTCGAAAGTCTGCAGTATATTGGTGGTTCCGTATGGTTGGGTAGTTGCCGTATCTGCAGTGAGCAACTGGTTGCCAGGGATGTTCATCTGCTGGGTGGTTGCCGGTCCTACCTCGATTTTGAGAGCACTTTCATCACCCGAGTAATAGGGGGCTGTAGCGCTGAAGGGTGCGGTCGTGTTTTTAACGCCTCCAAAAAGATACTGATCACCCATCTGGATATTACCCATGTCGATCATCTGCTGCTTAAGTGTCTGTAACTGAGAGACCGCGTTCTGCCGCTCGACCGGATCGTTGCTGCCTGCGGTTATTGTAGCCACCTGTTGCTTAGCCAGACGCATGGTGTCCGCCATCCCGGTCAAAGCCGTGTTGGCGAACTCCTGCCAGATTTGTGATTTCTTGATGTTGCTGAGATACTGGGTCCCTGCCCTGAGCTTGTCCCCCACATCCAGTAACAGGTTTGAACCGATCGGATCATCGCTCGGTTTGTTGATGTAACTCCCTGATGAAGTCAACTCCTGGAGCCGATCCAGTTTCTTACGTCCCTGCTGGATATTGTACAGGGAACTATCCGCCGACATATTGGCTGTAACACGCATGACAAACTCCTATCGTATGAGACCCATGACGGTATCCATCATTTCAGTCGCTGTAGCAATCAGTTTGGCCGAAGCCTGGTAGGAACGCTGGTATTTCACCAGGTTGGTCAGTTCTTCATCAAGAGAAACACCGGAGTTTGACTCACGAAGGTTTGTCAGCTGCTTGGTAAAAGCTTCGTCCTGGGCAACAACGGTCTGGCTGGACTTCACCTCCAGACCGACCGTGCTGACCAGACTGTCAAAATAGCTGTTAAACGAGGAGGTTCCGCCGGACATAAGCCTTTGCCCCTGAAGCTGGGCCAACTTGAGGGCATTGCTGTTGTCACCCAGCAATAACGCATTGCCGGAAGCAGCGATCTGATTAGTGGAGATAATGGCGGGATTAAGTCCGAATGTGGCGGCATTTGTGGCAGCTGGATCGAAAAAATCTATTCCGGCCGCACCGGTCTGATCAAAGCCGAGTTTATGCTGGGTATTTACCTGGCTGGCAATGGCCATGGCCAGCACATCAACCTTTGCCTGGTATCCAGGAATGATGGAATCACGCAATGCCAGCGTCGCACCAAGTTGCCCCTTGGTGGGTGCAGTCAGCACAGCCGCTGCTGAACCGGCCGCGGTTACATATACATCGGAAACAGCTCCGTTTGGCACAAGAGAAAAAGAGCCAGCTTTCACTCCTGAAACCAGCGTTGCTCCGCCATCTGCAAAAAAGACATCAGTGGTACCATCACTGTTTTCGGTGTAGGTGATACCAATTTTCTGAGCTAGGTCACGCACCATCTGATCCCGCTGGTCCCGTGTTTCATTGGCATTGCCGCTGACCAGTTCTGTTGTCCTGATCTGGCCGTTCAAAATTGCAATGCTTGACAAGGTGGCATTGATGTCGTCGGTCAGTGGAACAAGGGAAGCGTTTTGCGTATTGATAGTATCGTTGAGAGTAGTACTGATTGAGCGAAAGTTATCCTGCAAGATCTTTGCACGACTAAGGACGGTCTGTCGCTCAGGCGCCCCTGCCGGATTGAGGGTTAGATCCTGCCAGGCACCAAAAAAATTCGATACAGCAGCACCCAGCCCGTCATTGGATACTTCATTGAAGTTTGGCTCTATCTGCTGCAGTACATTTGACTTGGTCGTATCATACCCCAAAGTTGTCTGAGCGTTCACCAGCTGCTGCTGAAGCAGTCCGTCGTAAAAACGTTCCACTGAAGCGATATGCACACCGGTTCCCATCGGGAAACCATTGTGGGTGGTTGGCGGTGCGGTTTCCAAAACAACCCGCTGACGCGAATACCCGGGGGTATTGACGTTGGCGATATTTTCGCTCGTTACCTCGGAGGCGACGCGATAAATCGTGAGACCGTTTTTGCCGATCTCCATTGCTGCACTCAACCCCATATCATGCCTCCCTGTTAATCATGACCGATCCCGCCGGACGCTGTTGGTAGCCGCCTCCGGAACCGTAAATACTGGACTGGTTTACCAACCTCGTCAAAAGCTCCAGCGATGAACTGACCGATGCTGTAAAACGCTCTGCAACTTCCCTGTTGATCTCCAGCACCTGCCGTATCCGCTGTGCGACCTGGTGCAGCTCTTCGTACAAACGGGACACTTCCTTGTTACCCTTTCGCGTCAGGCTGTCGGCTACTTCCCCCAGAGAAGAACCTGCCGGGAGTCCCTCACGGGCGGCAACAGCGGCAATCGCACTGCGCAGCGGGTCGGCATGTGCCTCAATACGCGCCGCGACGTCAGCCTTCCGGGTATTGATCTCAGTCATGGCATCCAGATGTATGTCGGAAAGTTCGCTGGTCTCCTGTTCCGTGAGGATCAGCAGCTCTTTAAGCAACCCCAGCTGGACCAGCAGCTGAGTGGTCAATGTTTTCTTCTCCATGACTGATCCTCCACAAGCAGGCACTATTCGTGACTGTCTATTGTCTTGCCGATCTTTCTACTCTCTTGCCGGATAATTTCTTTTTCAATCTGTTTGGCCAGTCCAAAACCGCCCCGTTTGACGGCAGCTTCCACATACTGCTGATCAAGCATGGAACGATAAGCATCTTCTCCATGCCCACCGGCGGTAATCGGATCCTTTCCGACTGTTTCCCGCATTGATTTCATCATCATGCCTATGAAGAGTCCCTCAAAGTCCTGGGAAACCTTTTTGGCCTGCTGGCGCTGTTTTTCGCTCAACCCGTCGGTGCCGGAGCGCTGGCGTTGCAGTTGCCGCACTTTTTCGGCGGCATCATCTCCGGCCAGCGGTATGGTAGGGGTAATCATGTCCATAGTAACCATTTCTTCCTTATCGCCCGATTCGGCGGTAACTTTAGGTCCTATATTATGGTCAGCTCGGCCTGCAGGCCGCCTGCTGCCTTGATGGCCTGAAGGATCCCGATCAGATCCCGGGGAGTCACTCCCAGGGTATTGAGTGCCCGGACTACGTCGCCGATGGTGGCGCCCTCTGTCAGTAGCGACAGGCGACGGGAATCCTCTTCAACTTTCAGTTCCGTACGCGGCACCACCTTGGTTTCTCCCCCTTTACTCAGCGGAGCCGGCTGGGACACCTGGGGAGTTTCCCTGATCAGCAGCGAGAGGTTGCCATGGGATACCGCAACGGTGGATATGCGTACATTTTCACCCATTACGATAGTCCCGGTGCGTTCATTCAACACGACCTTGGCAATTACATCGGGGCGCACATCCAGAACCTCGACTGCAGAGATGAAATCAATCATCCTGTTCTGGTAGGCATCAGGTATCTGAATGGCAACGGAACCAGGGTCTGAAGTAACGGCGGTGCCTCCACCGAAGGTGGTGTTAATCAGCGCTGCGACCCGTGATGCAGTAGTAAAATCGGCCTGCCCCAGGTTCAGATGCAACTTGGATTTTCCGGCCAGAGTATTGGGTAATTCCCGCTCCACCAGCGCCCCTCCCGGAACCCGGCCGGCGGTGGGATGATTTTTCTGGGCACTGGCCGCCTGCCCCCCAAACGCAAAGGAATTGGTGAGAATCGAGCCCTGTGCCACGGCATACACCTGATTGTCGGCACCTTTAAGCGGTGCCATGATCAGGGTGCCGCCGGCAATGCTCTTGGCATCACCCAGGGAAGAAACCAGGACATCCAGACGGTTGCCCTGTTTGGCAAACGGAGGCAAGGTGGCAGTAACCATAACGGCTGCAACGTTTTTCAGCTTGAGCAGATTGGCATTTACGCTGACCCCCATCCGCTCCAGCATGCTGGCAGTGGACTGGATCTGGACGCGAGCCTGATCGCTGTCTCCTGTGCCGTTGAGACCGACAACCAGGCCGTATCCAACCAGTTGGTTTTCCCGGACCCCTTCAAAGGAAGCCAAATCTTTGATGCGAACGGCATGAGCGCTGGAAGCCATCAGAAATACGCAGACAATTATTACAAGGAAGTTCTTCATTTATTCACCTGTATCCAGTACTCACACCTAAAGAATTGTCTTTCTTTGCGGCTTTGCGGCTTTGCGTGAGACAAAGTCTTTTAAATGCTCGCTTCGCTTAAGGCGCCAAGGCGCTAAGTAAGTCTAACTTCTAAAACGGCCACAACTTGTCAACAATATTCATCAGCCAGCCGGGGCTTTGACGATCCGAGATAATTCCCTTGCCTGCATAACTGATTTTGGCATCAGCGATAAAGATTGAATTGACGATGTTGTCCGGCCCTATGTCAGCGGGGCGTACCGTGCCTTCAATAATGATGATCTGATCTTCATTATTAACCTTCACATTGCGGCGTCCCTCGATCAGCAGGTTGCCGTTCGGCAGCACATCAATCACCTTGGCGGTGACCGTCGCATTCAGCCGCTCCTGCCGGGAAGTAGATCCTGCACCGCCGTAGGTGGAATCAACACTTGCATTGACCAGCTTGCTCAGATCGACGCTGTTCTTGAGAAAGCCAAGCTGTTCCATCCCCAGAAAATTGGGAATCCCGGCATTAACAGCAGTACTTCGTTTGGTGTCGGTTTTTGCCTCCTTAGAAGCACTGGCATTCTCGGAAATGAGGATGGTAACAACGTCTCCTCTGCGGCGAGCCTTGGGATCCTCGGTAAGGCTTATGGAGCTGGCCTGCCAAATGGACCCACTGGAATAATCGGCCTGCGGTTTTGGAAGCTGCTGGTCAAAAGCGGGAGTCTTAACCTCGGTTGTATGGGTGATACATCCGCTCAGCAGGGTGGCCAGCACTATCAGACAGAATCTTTTTTTCATGGTTTTCCTTCTTGTATAATTAGTTCCCAGCCGGAGACTAATTAAAAACTACCGCAACAGTACCTGCATCAATGATGCGGGCGGGAACATCTTTCAGAGAATTCAGGTTCTGAACAGTGATCGTATCACCAACCGCACCTGAACTTTTCGCTTTACCGGTCACCGTGATTCTCATGCGTTCGTTTTCTGCCACAATCGTAACAAGCTGACCGGTTTTGACCACAGGTACTTTTTCCAGCTGATCGCTTCTGAGCGGAGCATTAGCCTTGAGAGTAATGCGCGCCTTTTTCCCAACTGCATCTGCAAGGTTCCCCAGAAAGCGTCCCTGAACCGTGGCAATGTCCTGCTTGCGCAGGGCCAGATCATCTGCTGAAAGGATGCTGCCGTGATCTATCTGACGCACTGTAACCACCATGTCGGTCAGAGCTTCGACCTCCAGGCGGGCCGGAATGTTGCGTACCACGCGGTCGCCCTTGCGGACGATGACACTGATTCCGGCAGTTCCCCAACCTTCCCACTGCTGGGGTGCCACTACCTCATATTCCAGAGTTCCCTCGGGAAGCACCGGATTATCGATGACAGACAAACGCTTGATGCGTACTTCGCACCCAAGATTGGCTGTCTTTTGCTGAACATACGCTGTCACCGCCGCCCTGATCTCGCTATCACGGAGGGATGGTGCAGTTGCCTGGGAATAAGCCGGCGCTGCAAACAGCAGCATCCAGACGATGATGACAAGGACACTTCTCATTGTTCTGATGATTACCTTCTCAGGTTATTGGCTGTCTGCAGCATTTCATCAGAAGCCTGGACAGCTTTGGAATTGATCTCGTAGGCTCGCTGACCGACGATCATGTTAACCATCTCTTCTGCTACATTGACATTACTCATCTCTATCAATCCCTGGGCGATCGTACCCACGCCGTTCTGGCCCGGAGTGCCGGTGGTGGCTGCTCCGGAAGCATCTGTCTGCTGATAGATGTTTTTGCCCACGCTGGAGAGACCCGATGGATTCGAGAACATCGCCAACTGAATGGAACCGACGCTCGTGGGAGCATTCTGCCCGGCTTGAATCACCGATACCGTACCGTCACTGCCGATGTTGACCTTGGTGGCATTGCTTGGAATGACTATTTCAGGCAACAGTGGATTACCGTCCGGTGTCACCACTCGTCCCTGACTGTCTTTCTTGAAAGCGCCTGCTCGTGAATAGCCGGTGGAACCATCCGGCTGCTGGATCTGGAAAAAACCATCCCCTTCGATGGCGATATCAAGTTCATTTCCGGTCTGGGTAAAATCCCCGGGTGCAAATATTTTGGATACTGAAGCCAAACGGGTACCGAGACCGATCTGGATACCGTTGGGCACTTGCGTGGAATTGGTGGAAGGTGCGCCGCTGGATTTCAGATTCTGGTAGATCAGGTCCTGAAAGTCGGCCCTGCTTCTCTTGAAACCGGTGGTGTTGACGTTGGCAAGGTTGTGCGCCACAACATCGATGCTTTTCTGCTGCGCCTGCATTCCTGAAGCTGCCGTCCATAATGCTCGTATCATTGGGTTCTCCTTTTTTTAAAAGCTTATATGCAAATACTACAAACGACCAAGTTCATTAACCGCTTTGGCGGCAATGTCATCATATCCTTTGATTACCTTTGAACATGCCTCGAAATAACGGCTGGTTTCAATCATCTGCACCATTTCTGAAATGGCTTCCACATTTGAACCCTCCAGATTTCCTTGGCGAATACCGGCAGTGGAGGGCTGTGGGGTAATCTGGGAATCGGCAGGAAGGAATCGTGCGCTGCTGGTCTTAACAAGGTTGTATGGTTTTGGAAAATCTACGACATTGATAGTTCCGGAGACAGTCCCGTCAACGGTCACGACCCCCTTGGCATCAATTTCAATATGACTGCCCTGGACCCGAATCGCGCCGCCGCGTCCCATCACGGGGAAACCGTCAGCGGTCACCAGGGTACCGTCAGCACCGCGGCTGAAATTCCCCTGGCGTGTGTAGGCCTCGCCCTCAGGTGTCTGGATCACAAAAAAACCTTCACCATCAATGGTCAGATCCAATGGATTGCCGGTCTGGGCAACAGGACCAGCGACATAGTCGATATACACGTTTTCTTTCTGAAGAATCGGATCAGCCGTTGTCCCTTGGGGCACTGCCGGAGGATTAGCGGAACCGGCCAGCATGCTCTCGAAGCTCATTTTTTCTTTTTTGTATCCAGGAGTATTTACGTTAGCCAGATTATTACTGATTATATCCAGCCGTTTCATGGCAGCCAGGTTCCCTGATAAGGCCGAATACATGCCGCTGTTCATTGTGCCCCTCCCTAATAGTTTGTTGAAAAACAGCCATCTCGCCGCCGTCCTCGCAAGCCCTCTTGTGCGGCGTAGCGCTGCTACGCCTCCGCGGGGCTTACTCCGGTGCCGACGATCTGACTATTTTTGAACAACCTGAGTTTAACAATCATTAATTCTTGTAGAGCTTGAGTTTGCCTCTCAGTCTGACCATAGCCTGACTGAGTATCTGTGATATGCGGGATTCAGTCAGGCTGAGCGCCTCACCGATCTCCTTGAGATTAAGATCTTCATTGTAATAAAGCGTAACAGCAAGACGTTCCTTGTCCGGCAGGCTATCGATTGCCTTCCCCAATGCAGTGGTCATCTGCATCATCATTACCTGCTGCTGGGGACTTTTTGCCTCGCTTTCACTCAGCACGTCAGCCAGACTGAGAGCATTGCCTTCTTCGTCATCCCAGCTGTCGTCCAGGCTGATGAATGAAATTACATGCACGTCATCCAGTAGACCATAATATTCCTGCAACCCGAGGCCCAAGGCTTGGGCCACTTCTTCGCTGGTTGGATTACGCCCCAGCTGATGTTCGAGCACAGTCACCTGCCGCTCCAGCCGCTTGTATTTATCGCGAGTGGAACGACTTAAAACGTCATAGGACCGTAACTCATCCAGTATGGTCCCTCTGATATGCTGCTCTGCGAACGTTTTAAAAAGAACTCCGCGCAAAGGGTCAAACCTGTCCGCAGCATTAATCAGGCCAATCATGGCAGCACTCATCAAATCCTGCTGATCCAGATGCGACGGCAGTTGCGGGACGATTCTGGCGACGAGGTATCGTACCAGGGGCATGTGCTGAAGGATCAGAGTGTCTCTGTCTTCTTCACACGCAACAGCCATGGCCTTTGAAGTGTTCATACTCAGGCACCGGTACCATTTTCAAGCATTCTGCGGAAAAAGAACTGGACGTTACCTTTGACGCGTGTCTGTCGGTTGTTTTCTATAACCCGCTTGGCCAAAGTTGTAAAACAGCCGGCCGCTTCGGAATCCGGAAACAGATCGGAAACCGCCCGTTGCCGCTTGACCGCCTCGATCACTTTTTCATCCTTGACCACGCATCCCAGGTAGTCGAGGGATATGTCCAGGAAACGACCGGCAACATTGGCCAGTTTACGGAAGACTTCAAGAGCATCTTCACTATCTTTGGCCATATTGACCAGCACCTTGAAATGATGTTCTGAATAACGGGTGGCAAGCAGTTTGATCAGGGCATATACGTCGGTAATCGAAGTTGGTTCGGGTGTGACGACTACGATTATCTCCTGAGCAGCCACCGTAAAATAGGTCACATTTTCTGAAATGCCCGCTTCCGTGTCGACTATCATGAAATCGAAATGTTCATCCAGCATATCGAGTTCGTCGAGCAGTTTGAGTTTTTCATGCTGTCCCAGGCTGGTCAGTTCCTGAATACCTGAACCCGCTGGAATAATTTTAATGCCGGCAGGCCCGTCGATCAAAATATCGACAAGCCCTTTTTCGCCATTAAGTACATGATTCAGGTTGTAAATTGGCGAAAGTCCCAACAGGACATCCAGGTTGCCCAGTCCCAGGTCGGCATCCAGAATCAGCACCTTCTTGCCTTGCATTGCAAGTGCTATGGCAAGATTGGAAACAACGTTGCTCTTGCCGACTCCCCCTTTGCCGCTGGAGACCGACAAAACCCGAACGCCCTTCTGTCCGGCTTCCCCTGAAAAAGGTTCCTGCTGATTTTTACGGGCAGTGCGTGCCATTTCCCGAAGAGTATCGGCCTGATCTCCTGTCCCGGTTATCTCATTCATTTGATTCACTCCGTAAAATAAGCTCTGCAAGCTTAGCCGAGGTTGCCACTTCGATATCCTCGGGCACCCTTTGTCCAGTGGTAAAATAAGCGACCTGCAGATTGTCTTTCATCAACAGATTAATCATGTTGCCCAGGCTTTCGCTTTCGTCAATTTTTGTAAAAACCACTTTGCTAAGCTGAAAGATACTGAACCTCTTAAGGATTTCTTCCAGCTCACGATCTTTAGTCGTAGCCGACAGACAAAGATACACCTCGATGGGAATCTTGTTCTCGAGAAAATTCTTCATCTCATCCAACTTTTCTTTATCTTTGTGGCTACGACCGGCAGTGTCGATAAAAATAAGATCACAGGCAGCATGCTTCTCGACAGCCTTCTCCAGCTCTTTTGGAGTAGAGGCAACTTCAAGTGGAATTCCCATGATGCGCGAGTAGGTTTTAAGCTGCTCAACGGCCCCGACCCTGAAGATGTCCATGGTAATCAAGGCAACTTTGTTTCCGCGGTTGAGAGCGTACATTGCCGCCAATTTTGCAGTGGTGGTTGTCTTGCCGACACCGGTAGGTCCGACCAGCGCTACTATGCGGGGAGAATTCTTACGCAGCTTGAGTGTTCCGGCAAACTTGATCAGACGACCAAACGTGTCTCCCAAACGTCCCTTGACAGTCTGATTGCCCCCCTCCACCGGCAGGGCTGCGAGCGTATCAAGAATTTTTCTGATCAGGTCGGTGGAAATGCCGCTGCGTCCCAGTTCCTGCACCAACGGAGAATCTTCGGGCAAAATATCCTTACCGGTCTGCCCCTCCCCGGCAGGTTGCGAAGCTTGCGGCCACTGCACATTTTTGACATTACCTTCCTGGCTTTTAGCCAGGGTGGTGAGCAGGAGCTTTTTAATATCTTCCAGATCGCCACGCGGAATATTCTTGAGGTTCAAACTTGAATCCTGGGATTCCGGCTGCCGTTCCGCTTTCTCTCGTTGCACCTCTGTCTGACTTTCCTCCTTGCGCGATTCCTCCCGCCGCGCAAGTGCATCAACCTTGTCTCGCAATTCCCTGAGCTCGCGAGCCAAAGGAGCCATCATCGAGTTTTCGAGATCCTCCTTGGCAGTTCTCTCCCGCTCCGGCTTTTCACGATACTGGGTTGGTGGTGCCGCTACCGGTGGTGCCGCTTTACGGCCCGGGTCAATGGCTGCTGTTACACGGTAGACAGGTTTGCCGAAAAAACCGAAAAGACCTCCAGCTTTTTCTTTTTTTGTCGAAAGGATCATCGCATCAGGCCCGAGCTCGGCCTTGACCATGCGCAATGCTTCAGCCATGCTTGGCGATTGAAAGGTTTTAACCAACATTTAGGCTTACCACCCCGAGTGACTGTATTTTTACATTTTGCGGAATTTCATTGTGCGACAGCACGGCCATGTGCGGCACAAACCGTTCTATCAATTTCCTGACATGTCTCCGGATAGAAGGGGAAGCCAGCAGTACCGGCTGAGCACCAGACATGCCGAAACGATCGGACATGGTACGTATCGCGGTTATTATCACCTGAGCCGTATTGGGCTCAATTGCAAGATAGCTGCCCTGATCGGAAGGCTGGATTGCTTCTGCAATAATATCCTCCACATCGCGATTCAGGGTAATCAGAAAAAGAGTCTCATCCTCAAGCTTGTATTGATCCACAATAAAACGGCCCAGCCCCTGACGAACAAATTCGGTCAACACATCCGGATCCTTGGTAAGAGAAGCGTAATCGGCCAGAGTTTCCAGAATAGTGCGCATATCCCGTATGGAAACCCCTTCCTTGAGTAATCCTTTAACCACTCGCAGCACGGTTCCCAGATTAAGCTGGTTGGGGACAAGCTCTTCAACAACCTTGGGAGCCGTCAGGGCAACGTTATCCAGTAACTGTTGCATCTCCTGCCGGCCAACCAGTTCATGGGCATGTCGTTTGATGATTTCACTGATATGAGTTGCCACCACGGTGGTGCTGTCAACGACGGTGTATCCCTTGACCTGGGCGTCATCACGCCTGTCAGCACTTATCCAGACCGATGGCAGACCAAAAACAGGCTCTTTGGTGGTGACACCTTCAACCCCGCCCGTGACCGCTCCGGAGTCCATCGCCAGGTACTGGCCGGTTAACTCGCTTCCCCCAACCCTGGCACCGCGGATAAGCAAATTGTATTCATAAGGCTTGAGCTGAAGATTGTCATGAATATGAATAGGGGGAACGACAAATCCCAGCTTCTGGGCATACTGACGGCGGATGGAGCGGATACGCTCCAGCAGTTCTCCATCCTGGGAGGCATCGACCATCGGTACAAGACCGTAACCAACTTCGAGTTCAAGAACATCCAGAGGCCGGATATCGGAGGCTTGGTCAATAGAGTCGCTGGCAGCGGCCTCTTCCGGAAGTGCCATTTCCTCAACTACCTGGGCTTTTTCACGTGCCATCTTGCCAGCCATGAAAGATGTTCCGGCCAGTAGTAGAAAAGCGAAATGTGGCAAACCGGGAATCAGGGCAAAAAGGAACATGACTCCGGAAGTCACGTAAAACGCCTTGGGGTAGTTCAGGAACTGTCCCGTGATTTCATTGCCAAAGTTGTCTTCATCAGCCGAACGGGTAACGATCACGCCGGCAGCAGTTGAGATGATCAGGGCAGGAATCTGTGCAACCAGCCCTTCCCCGATTGTAAGCAGGGTGTAATTGGTAAGGGCGGTTTGTATCGGCATCCCCTGCTGAAAAACACCGATGATCAGGCCACCGAAAATATTGATCAGCACGATCATGATGCCGGCAACGGCATCCCCTCGAACGAATTTGCTGGCACCGTCCATGGAACCGTAAAAATCTGCCTCCCGCGCGATCTTCAAACGACGGGCGCGGGCATCTTTTTCCGTAATCAACCCGGAGGACAAATCGGCATCTATGGCCATCTGCTTGCCAGGCATGGCATCCAGGGTAAAACGTGCCGTCACCTCGGCAACCCTTCCGGCACCTTTGGTAATAACTACAAAATTGATCACAACAAGAATCAAAAAGATAACAGCGCCGACGACGTAGTTTCCACCAACCACGAATTGCCCAAAAGCTTTTATGACAGCGCCGGCTGCCTCAACACCTTCACTGCCATGCATCAGGATCAAGCGAGTGGAGGCGATGTTGAGTGCCAACCGGAACAGGGTGGTTACCAGCAAAACAGAGGGAAATATTGAAAAATCAAGAGGATGCTGGGTATAGAGACACACCAGCAGGATCAGAAGTGCAGTGGTTATATTTGCAGCCAGGAAAACATCCAGCAGAAATGCAGGCAGCGGAATAATCATGAGCGACAGCACTCCGATCAGAGCGATCGCAACGTAGATATCGGAGTTCTTGCGAAGTCCTTTTAATTCAATTGCCTGAACAGTTCCGTTTGCCATTATTTTCCTGAAGAAGTGATCGACATTAAAATCCAAGCGTTACATGCACATTTGATGCCCTTGCTTTGCCAAACAACAACGCTAACAGCAATATGGGATCTTGGGCCGAAAGTACTTTCGCTGATGCCAACCAAGCGGCGTCATCAAACAGAATATGAAGCTGCAGACAAAGTTTTGATTCTTATAATTTCCAAAGTCTCAAGCAGTTTAAGCTCACGCTGCACGTCAAACAGTTGAACGAGTCACCATTTTGACTTTAACTTCATACCTTGCCTTTGAGGCGATACACATAGGCCAGGATTTCTGCGACAGCTGAATAGAGTGATTCCGGAATAGCCTCATTCTCCTCAACCTGCTCATACAATTCGCGGGCAAGGAAACGGTTTTCAACCAGAGTGACCTGGTGTTCCTTCGCAATTTTTTTAATGGCCTGGGCCATGACATCCATGCCTTTTGCAATTACGACTGGCGCAACCATCCGCTCCCGATCGTATTTAAGGGCAATCGCAAAATGGGTCGGGTTAGTAATAACCACATCAGCAGTAGGGATAATCTTGGTCATGCGCCTACGAGCCATCTGAAACTGCATCTTCTTGATCTGACCTTTTATTTCCGGATTCTCCTGTTCCTTGTTTTCATCCTTTACCTCCTGCTTGGTCATCTTCAATTTCTCGATGTAGCTCCACTTGACATACATCAGGTCCAAGACTGCAATGATCAACATTACACCACAAGTGTGCATCACGATCTTAAAAGCAACATGTCCCATGTAATCGACAATGGCAACAATGCTGGCTTCCGCAATAAAAGTTATGTTCTGAACTTCATCACGCAACACCCGGTAAGAAATAAAACCGATCACCAGCAGTTTGAGACAAGATTTGAACATCTCAACAAGTGAATCCTTGTTGAACATGCGCCTAAACCCGTTGAGCGGGTTCAGTTTGCTGAACTTGAAAGAAAGTCGCTGCCAGCGAAAATCGAAGCGCCCCCCATCCTGAACCGCGTTGGAAGTGATTGAAGTGGCAATGATGGTAACAACCAGGGGTGCCAGCACCATTACGATGACCTGAAATGTTTTTAGCAGCAGGTTGTAGACCTTCTGCTCGGTCAAATCAGGACTGCCGGCAGAAGAGAGAATCTCTGTGCTGTGCCTGGAGATGGTGGTCACCATGTAGCTGCCGAACAGATACAGACATATCATGCCGCTCAGCAGAGTAACGGTGGAAGTCATCAGCATGCTGGTGGGGGGGGCTCCGTCTTCACGAGCCTTTTCCAGACGTTTTCCGGTGGGCTGTTCGGTCTTGGAATGTTTATCTTCATCTCCTGCCAAAGGTCTATCCCCCCTTTGCCATCAGATGGAACATGGTCTCAATCTGCCCTTTCACTGATCCGAATGAGACCTCCAGAACGTGAAAGAACATTGTCAGTGTCAGCCCGAGCACAATAAAGCCGATGCCAATGTTTAGCGGCATGCTCACCATGAAGATGTTCATTTGCGGAAAGGCGCGGGCCATGATTCCAAGAGTAATGCTGGTCAGAAGCAGGGCGACCATGACCGGAGCGGCCAACCTGACGCCAAGAATCATGATGTCGGCGGTTTTCATAGTGAGGAAGTTTATGATCTCCCCATTGAGATGCCATGCCCCCAGTGGAATGATACGAAAGCTGTCCACAATAGTGCGGATGAAGAGATGATGGATGTTCATGGAGAGGAAAAGCAGGGTGGCCAGCAGAGTCTGCATGACGGACATGATCTGGGTCTGGCTGCCCAGAGAGGGATCAATGATCGATGACATGGTAAAACCCATCTGCACACCGATGATCTGACCACTGAATTCAACTGCCGAAAAGATAATTTTAGTGATAAATGAAAGCGTCAGGCCGATCATGATTTCTCGTCCCGCCAGCAGGCCGAGAGTAAAACCATCAGTCGGCATTTCTGGCGGAGTAATATTCAGGGCCGGATAGCAGGTGAGAGTGATCATGACCGTTACGACCACTTTGATGCGCATGGGAAGGGTTCGGCCGCCGAAAACCGGCAAAGCGGCGAAGATGCCGGCAACTCTACTAAGAACAAGGGCAAAAAGAATAACTTCCCGCGGGGTGGGGAAAGGGAGCAGCGGGAACATTGCTTCAGCGTCTCATGGTTTCAATGAAGGAATAAATTTCACGCGTGAAGTCGCTCATATAGGTCATCATCCACGGGAAAAAAATAATCATTGCCACCATAACGGCAATGATTTTGGGGGCAAAAGCCAGGGTTGCTTCATTAATTGAGGTAACCGCCTGAAAGATGCTGATCAGCAATCCAATAACCAGACTGAAAATCAACAATGGTGCAGACAACAGCAGAGTTGCTTCAAAACTGCGACGTGCCAATTGTACAACGAGTTCGGGAGTCATTTTTTCTCCGTGCCTTATCCAAAGCTCTTGACGAGCGATGAAATTATCAGTCCCCACCCATCGACCAGAACAAACAACAAAATTTTAAATGGCAATGAAATCATTACTGGTGGAAGCATCATCATGCCCATGGACATGAGTACCGATGCCACCACCATATCAACTACGATAAAGGGAATATAGACAAGAAAACCGATCTGAAAAGCGGTGCGCAGTTCCGATATCATAAAGGCCGGAATGACCGTGAGTGTTGGAATATCATTGGCATTTTTAGGGCGTGGCAACTTGGATAATGTGACAAACAGCGCCAGATCTTTTTCCCGCGTCTGGGAAAGCATGAATTTTCTGACCGGTTGAACAGCGCGATCCATTGCCTGCTGCTGAGATATCTGCTGCGCCTTCCAAGGTTGATAGGCTTCGCGGTCGATCTGCTGCCATACCGGACTCATGATGAAAAAGGTCAGAAACATTGACAAGGCCAGAATGACCTGATTGGAAGGGGCCTGCTGTGTGCCCATGGCGGTGCGCAAAAACGAGAGCACCACCACAATTCGAGTAAAGGAAGTGGTCATGATCAGCAGGCCGGGCGCCAGAGTCAGGATGGTGAGCAGGAAAAATATCTGAATGGTTGTGGCGACCTCGCCCGGCTTTGTGGCGGTACCAACTCCGATATTTACTGAAGGTAGCGGCAGCGGCTCGGCCAAAACTCCCGTCGCGGTCAAAACAACCAGGGTCAGTGCACTGAAAAATAACCACTTGTATTGAGATACCAGCCGCATATCAGCTTCTCCACTTCTTACCAGCTCCGCGCAACAGGCCGGAGAGGCCAAACCGCGCGTTACCGGGTTCTTCGATAACTTCAATGTCTTCAATGACATTTACTTGTTTTAACAGAGAAATCCCCTCCTCCGAACTTGCCAGCAGGAGGTACTCGCCTCCAACCTCTACCAATAACAATGCCTTTTTGGGAGCAATATGTCGGGTTTCGACCAGACGAATGTGACGCGAGGTCATCCCCGTCACTGCACCTCCACTTACCAGCTTGCCGGAGAAATATTTGGCAAGCAAAATAAGCCCGATAACTATTGAAAGTGCGGCGACCATCTGTATGAAGCTGGATATAAAACTGAATTCCTGTCGGGGAGGTACTTCGGCACAGGCTAATGTTGGCAGGATAAGTAGTAGTGCGAGGACCGCACCTTTCACAAAATCTTCTCCACCCGCTCATTTGGTGTGACGATATCGACAAGGCGAACCCCGAACTTCTCGTTCACCACCACCGCTTCACCCCGGGCAACCAGTTTTGAATTCACAAAAATATCAAGTGGTTCGCCAGCCAGCTTTGTTAGCTCCACCACCGCACCCTGATTTAACTGCAGTACATCCTTGACCAGCATCTTTGTTCTTCCCAGTTCCACGGTAACCTGGAGTGGGATATCAAGGATGAAGTCGAGGTTCTTCTTATCAAGGTCCATATCCTTTGTTTCGGGTTTGTCGCTCAATTCTGCCCCCTGTTACCGGTGTTTATTGCGCTGATTTGTACAGCTTTGTTTCCATGTCGTATCCCGGGAACCCCTGAATATTTCAGCACCCCTCCAACCTTGACCTGCAGTTCGCTGCTGCATGGTTTGTCGAGCATGACCGTATCTCCAGGGGATAAATCAAGCAGTTCCTTCAGGGTGATACTCGCGTTACCCATTTCGACCGACAGTTCCATCGGCGTTTCCAATAAACCGGAGGATAGCCGCGAGGACCACTGGGGATCTATCGCCATCAGATCAAACTGCATTCCTGCCTTCAGTTTTTCCCTGATGGGATCGATAGTCATATAAGGAACGGCAAAGACAATGTTGCCGGTGATGTCCTCTATCTGAATTTTCAGCGACATGGTCACGATCTGATATTCAGGAGGAACAATGTTGACCAGACGGGGGTTCATCTCCATACGCAACAGATTCATATGCGTCGAGTATAGAGGCGCCCACGCCTTCTCAAGGTCAAGCAGTATGTCCCTGGCTATCCGCTCAACAAGCCGCAGCTCAATTGATGTAAACATCCGGTTGGCCATGGAGACCTTGCTGGTTCCGGTGCCCCCCAGGAGAGTGTCAACAAGACAGAGAACCAGGGAACTGTCAAAAGAGAGCAGCGCAGCTCCTTTTAGCGGCTCGATCTTGAAAATTGCCATACACACTGGCGATGGAAGCGTCTGGAGAAAATCGTCAAACTTGTAGGACCGTGCCCCCACTTTTTTAATGTCAACCACCTTGCGCAGGCGGTTGGAGAGGTTGACCCGGCTGTAGCGTATAAAGCTGTCATAGATAATGTCGAGGTTGGGGACAAAACCTTTGTGAGACTCGGTGTTGAAGAGGTCGTATGTAACGGCGCTTCCCTCGGTCTTGGCAAGTTCCTTTTCAGGTTCTATACGACCATCGAAAACGGCATTGAGTAGCGCCTCAATCTCAGCTTTTGAAAGAATTTTTTCCATGGTACCCCGGATTTATTACTGGACCACGAAATCGGTAAAATATACCTTGGCTATTTTGCCAGGGGGGATGATCTTATTGATTGATGCCAGGATCTCATCCTTAAGTTGATTCTTGCCCTGAACATCCTGGATGTCCTGCAAGGTCTTGGTGCTCAGCAGAACAAGAATGGTGTCCCTGATGGGCGCCAGACGTGCATCAAGATCGGCCTTCACCGCCGGTGAAGCCATTTCAATTTCAACCTTTACCTTCAGGTATCGAAGTTCCTGTCCATCATAAATATTGACAATGAATGGTTCAAGCGCGAACATGTTTGCTGCAGCGTTAGCCGCACCCTCTTTACCACCACCATGGCCACCATCTTTAGGAGCTTCGGCTGCCCCATGCCCCTCAGCCTTGGCCTCGGTTTTGGTACCCTCACCTTCCTTCTCTTTTTTGTCACCTTTTCCCATCATCATGAATACCACGAGTCCAAGAATGACAGCCACGGCCACACCAGCACCGATGATAATGAACATCTTCTTTTTGCCGCCTTCTCCTTCAACTTCAGGAGCCTGATCTTCCTTGGCCATAGTGTCCTCCGTACAATGAAATGAAGAGATGATATTTAAAAAGGTACTCGAAAAATGTAAAACTAAAGCGAGGTATTTGCAACTAATTAAAAAACTGCGGAGGCCGCCACGCTGGTAACAGACCTCCGCCGACTACCTGCTATAAGCTGTTACCGCTTGAGGTTCAAAACTTCCTGGGTCATTTCATCCGCTGTGGTAATGGTCTTGGAGTTGGCGGAATAAGCCCGCTGGGTCAGGATCATCTTGACGAATTGAGCCGCCATGTCCACATTGCTCTGCTCAAGGGAGTTGGTGTAAATCTTTTCGCTGCTGCCATTGGCCGAATTGCCCGCCAAAGTGAATGCCGCTGCCGGAATGCCGGAGGCAGTCGTAGGCCTGAAGAGCGTTCCACCAGCCTTGTCCAATCCACCGGGATTGGTAACCGTAACCACTGCCAGACGTTGTACTGTTGCAGCATTGGCGGCGTTAGCAGCAACTCCAACAGCTCCTGTAGTATTATAATAATTGGTGGTAATACCATCTTTGGCCAGATAGGTAATCAACCCGCTGGAATCTATGTTGGTGATTTTGGAAAAGTTGGTAGCATTATTCGCGGGATTCCCATCGTCAAGAAACTTGATTGGATTTCCAGCGGTATCCAGGACTTGGAAACCATCAGGATTGACAAGATTCAAATTGCTGTCCAGACGAAAGGCACCGGCCCTGGTCAACATCGCGCCATTCTGATTGACCGGCGCTGCGGCATTGGGATCCTTGACGGCAAAAAAACTATTGCCCTGAATAGCCAAGTCCGTCACGATTTCAGTTGTTTCAAACGAACTTTGGCTGAAAAGGTTGTCCACCTTCTGAATCTGAGTGCCGCGGCCAATCTGCGAACCATTGCCAATATTGGCAGAAAGCATATCGGAAAAAAGCATACGGCCTGATTTGAAGCCGATTGTATTGACGTTGGAAAGGTTGTTACCGATCACGTTAATGCCTTCAGCATTGGCCAAAAGGCCTGATACGCCGGTGAACATTGCAGATGTAATACTCATTGTGTTGCCTCCTTATTAAGTGTGAGAGTTTAATGTGAAACGCGTCAGTCGGTCGGCGTTTCGTGGGCTTCCTCTCGGAGGACCAGCCCCTGCTTGGTTGTTAAATGACTACAGCTGAATCAATGTTGGTAAAGATATTGCCCTTCATCTGGGACTTGTCCATGGCAGTCACCACTGTACGATTCTTGATGCTGACCACCAACGCCGCATCCCCCATCATCACAAGCGACTCTTTGCCACCCTTCTGGGCCACACTGTTGACAGCCCCTTCCAGATTGGCAATATCGCTGGCGGAAAGGCTGATATTGCGTGCCTTAAGCCGATCCTGAGCATGCTGTGAAAATTTGATACCCTGGGAAGGCAGTTTTTGATCCAGAACTGTAGCGAATGACGGCCCGGAGACATTGCCCGCCTTTGCCGGCTGCTGTGGCTGAGGGGGGTTGGTTCCGACCGGTTTTACCGGGTTTGGAAAAAAGATCTGATCAACCATATTAAGCCCCCATGACGCTGATCACGTCAGCAAACGATATGGTTGTGGCCCCGACTGTCAGCACCGGAGTGCCACCGGCTAGATTAACCCCATCAATACGACCTGTTGTAAAAGTTGTTGCTGCAACACTAGCTCCGCTGGCTGAGGTTGCATTCACGGAAAAAGTGTAGGCTCCTGCCGGAAGCAGAACACCATCCTTGTCTCGGCCATCCCATGCGATCAGAGTATCACCCGCTGAGAGCGCTCCCAGTGTGGAGCTTTTGACGACCTGGCCGGCGTTGTTTGAAATTGTTACCGTTGCCGACGACACTGGGACAGACAGATTGAACTGCATTGACGCTGGATTGGTACCATCAAAAGTAATGGCGTTGCCATTCGCTTTGACATCCTTGCCAATGAAACCAACTGATGTCATGGCCATGGAGTTGTTTTGGGCAGTCAGAAGATTCTTCAGTGCTGTGTTGTTATTGTAAGCCTGTTCTACCAGGGACAGCTGGGAAAGCTGGTCCAGCATAGCTGACGGATCCTGGGGTTTCAGTGGATCCTGATATTGCAGCTGGGCAATAAAAAGTTTCATGAAATCATCCTTGTCCATACCCAAAGACTTTTTCATGGCGGCTGATGCCGCGGTTGTATCGGTTGTTGAAGTTACGCTGTTTACCACGTTCATCACCTCCTTAGAAATGTACGTCCAGCATGGCGTGCTCTGTTCGGCCCTGATAAACCTGGCGCGTCGGAAGCACTTCTTCTGACGGCAGGCGATACCCGCCAGAATTGAGCCATTGCTGGGACTGCCTGTTTTTGACCAGCTCACGCCATTCACCCTGGGCATTGTTGCCACCCTGGCTGTTGGCCTGGCTTTCGCCGGATGTAACTGAAAACTTGTCCATGCTGATATTCTGGCGCGACAACGACTCTTTCAGCGAATCTACATGCTGAAGCAGCCCTTCACGTGCCATCCGGTTTTCCGCAACGATTTCAACCCTCAGACGCTGATCTTCAAGCCTGAGATGCACTTTGATCTCTCCCATATTTTCAGGAGAAAGCCGAAAAACGATCTGATCGTTGCCTGCTTTGAGAGCATGAGCACCAAGTCGTTCGCGCACCTGGTTTGCAATATTCTCATGAGCCTCCAGACGGCTTGTTTCAGTTGGAACCGACTGAAGCATTGTCGGATTTACCGTTTCAACAACAAACGGCTGATGAACGGCCGCGATGTGCTGCGCCACAGGACGTGGCACTGCCGGCATTTCCTGTGTATAACCGTTCAGGTGTTGTTCACTGGAGGTGAAGTTTGATTCGGTTGAAGCTGAAGAATCAATCTCCAGTTGGCTGGAAGCAGCAGCCATCAACTTTTCGATGGAGACGCTTTCAGATTTCTTCAGATTTCGGTCACTTACCTGCTGGGCATTGCCAAGCTCCACATCAACTGCCACTGAGCCGGCAAATCGGAATTCTCCCATACCGGCAGGTATATTCTTATCTGCTGATACTGCCGAGACTTCAGGTACTTTGCTGCCATACATCTCGATTCCCTGAGAAACATATTGGACAGCACCATGTACAGCGTTGCTCTTTGATGCCGGTTTTTGTGGCATCACGTTTTCCTGCCCGACTGGGGCGGTCTTCAACCCGGGCACTTCCGCCAAGGCATCCATCTTCGGTGCTCCTTCTTGAGCACCATCTTGCGCTTTAACGGCTGGAACAGGCTGTCCTTGAGGTTTAACCATAAACGAAGCGATCTGCTCGTTGTCCGGCATTAAGCTCTTTTCCATTTGTTTTTTGCCTGAAATTGCAGACGATTCCACATTCTGTGCCATCTTGATTTCCGGCGACTGAGATGCTGTTGCTTCTTTTGATATCTCTTCTTTAAGACCCATTTGCGAAGCCGAAACATCCTGTTCATTAACCACAATTGGTTCTACATTCTGCAAAATTTCCGCTTCGGGCGACTGTACTGATGCCTGGACAAAAGCGGTTTCTAACTGCTGGCCCTGATACATCCGCTGCGTTTGCTGCGGGACAATAACCGGAGCATCTTGCACCTGATCACTTGCCTGTGGATCCACCGTGTATTCCGATGCCGGCATTCTGCCGTTACCCTGCAACGCCTGAATTATCTGCATTCCAGCCGTATTCAGTTCCACGTTCTGTGGCATCTTCTCTTCAACAGACTGCTGTTCATCGGTCAAAACATCCGATGTGCCGATACCCGCATTGGTTGTCACAGGCTGTGCCGCTGCCGTATCAACGACAGCAAACAGTGAAGCCATCATTACTGGTATTTTTTGCTCTTCCTGGTCCGCATCTTTACCTGCGACAGCCTTTTTCAGCTCCGATACTGCCGAGAACTCCGGTTTCTTTGATTCAGCCGCAAGTTGCGCCACGGCTTGGCCTTCTTGAGCAAAGGTCCGGCTAAGGACCCCTGCAAAAAAGCCGTCCTGTTCACTCACCGGCACTGAAGCCGTTGGGGAAATCATCGACATGACACCGTTGGTGCCAGACGATCTCTGTACTATTATCTGTCCTGCATTCATTGTTTTTTCACCTCCTTTCTCCTGTATTTCCATGGGTATGGACAGAACAGCTCCCATGGATGGAACTACACTTTATACACCCTTAAGATTATCGGTCATCCACTTGAAAACGCGTGGCTGATTGAGATATGGCATAAGCTTCAGGACTGTCTTTGGGTCCATCTGGTCTAACATGGAAATGACCATCGTCTCATCCATTTTGTCCATATATTTGCCTGCCTGTTCCGGCCGCATTTTCTTAATCAACGTCATCATTTTCTTGCGCTTGTCATCTTGTACTTTTTTCTGGGACTTAAGCGATTCATCAAGCCGTTTCTTGGAATCCTCCAGAGCCTTTACTTGAGCTTCCAACTTGGCTGCCAGCTTTTTAAGCTCCTGTTCTTTTGCAGCCAGGGCGGCCTCTTTCTCTGCGAGTTGTTGCCTGCGTGCATCCTGGATTGCTTTTTCTTCGCGAGCAGCTCGTGAAGCACTCAACGGCTGGTGATCAGGAGATGCGCTCTCTTTTGCCTGCTCAACTGAAGGTTTTGGCGATTGAACCCCTTCTGCAGGTACGGTTTCATGTGGACCAAGGCAGACACATATCAAGACTATGACAACAAACATTCTACGACGCATCAGATGCCCTGTTCATTTTTCTGAATGGAAATTTCATCAAGGAAATCCTGCTCTTTAAGCCTCATGGCCAGCTTGAATTCTTCGGCCTTTCTATCTTTGAGGGATTCCAGAACTTTCTTGTCCTTAGTTGCATCAAGCAGAACATCCCGGCGTTGATTCATGATGCTGCCGAGCATATCCACCCGTTCTTTCTGATTCCTTATATCCTCACGCTTGCGGGCGAAGAAATTAATGTAATGACACAGTTCATCAATACTTTGCAGTTCTCCCTGGCGGTGACTGAACTCGTGTGAGAGATCTCGCACCTGAGCCTCTTCCTGCATCAACTGGTCATGGGCATGCTCCAGATTTTGTTTTGCCGAGGCAAACTCGTGCTTGCACATGCGTTCCATTTCCTGTCGATATTTGAGGACCTGTTCCAAATGAAATTTTTTCACTGCCAAGCGATTACCTCCTCTCTGAACTCATGATCAGGCGTCAAAGATTTGCTTCAGGTCCTGATTTGCTTCCTGGATAGTAACTGGGTCATGAACGGCTTGCTTAAGGTAAGAGGTCATTCCGTCTATGCGTGCCACAGCATAATCTATACCGGGATTGCTGCCAGCCTTGTAAGCGCCAATATTTATCAGGTCTTCAGATTGGTTGAAAGTGGCCATTGTTTCCTTGAATTTACCGGCCAATTGCTGCTGTTCTTTTGAGGTGACATCATTCATGACCCTGCTTGCGCTGGCGAGGACGTCGATTGGGGGGTATATATTCCGGCTGGCCAAGCTTCGAGACAAGACAATATGGCCGTCCAGGATGCTGCGCATGGCATCGGAAATCGGCTCATTAAAATCGTCACCTTCCACCAACACCGTGTACAGGCCAGTGATGCTCCCGTCGGCAAAATTTCCAGCACGTTCAAGTAGTTTGGGCAGAGCGGCAAAAACTGACGGGGTGTAACCTTTGGTGGTAGGAGGTTCACCGATTGCTAGACCCACTTCACGCATGGCCATTGCAAAACGAGTTGCTGAATCCATCATCAGCAGGACTTTTTTACCTTTTTTCTGGAAATATTCGGCTATTGTAGTGGCGATATACGCGCCACGCATACGGACAAGCGGCGGTTGATCGGAAGTAGCGACTACTACTACCGATTTTTTCAGCCCCTCATCCTGCAAATCCTTTTCGATAAATTCACGCAGCTCACGGCCCCGCTCCCCTATCAATGCAATCACGTTAACATCGGCTTCCGTATAGCGGGCAATCATACCAAGCAGTGTCGACTTTCCGACACCTGAACCTGCCATAATTCCGACACGCTGCCCCTGACCACAGGTCAAAAGTCCATTAATACTTCGGATACCGAGATCCAGTGGTTTGCGAATGGGGGGACGCGTCATGGGATTAACAGGCGCGGCATATATCGGGTATTCCTCCTCAACGATAAGAGGCCCTTTGCCATCGATTGGGTTGCCCAATCCATCGATCACCCTACCCAACATACCGGGCCCAATTCCCATAGAGGCCTTGTCCCGACGGACGGTGATCAGACTGTCCAGCCCAACGCCCCTAATCTCACCAAGCGGCATCAGCAGCGTCTTGTTGTTGCGGAAACCAACAACTTCTGCAGGAATGGATTCCCCCCCCTGCTGCCTGATTTCACACATGGCACCGACAGAAGTGTCCGGGCAATATCCTTCTATAACCAGGCCCACCACTTGGGTAACTTTACCCTGCATTCTGACGGGTTTTGCCGACTCCACGGCGGCACGATATTTAGCAAAATTGAGTGCAGATTCTGCAGCCATGTTATGTGCCTATCATGAATCGGTCGAAAGCGATGAGGCCCGCTCTTCCAGCAGACGGCGGTAAATCTCATCCAGCTGGGCATCAATGCTCGCGTCCAAAGTTCCCATTTCCGAATCAATCAGACAGAATCCCGGCTGTATTGTCGGATCCGACTTAAGCTGCATCCTGTCCGAAAGGAGATCTTTGCGCAGATGTTGTTCGTGACCTGTTGTAACAAGGATATAATCGTCGGGATTGAGTCGGATGGTGATTTCGTCGCGTTCGGGAATTGCAGAAATACCTGCTTCAACGACATTAGAAAGGATACTGCGATCTTGAACCACTTCCCGCAAAATAACTTTTCGAGCCACCAGCATCACCAGGCGAAGAAGTTCATCCTCGGATTCCCGCATAACCTTTAACCGCAGGCTTCTTACTTCTTCTGCTGCTATTCTCAGCGAGCGGAAAACATTCAGAAGTCCTCGTTCGGCAAGATTTTTACCTTCGACAAGCCCCTTTTCAAAAGATTCATTCAACTGCTGATTCATCTCTTCTTCGGTCAAACTTAATCGTGGTGTTTCGAGCAGTTCCGACTCCTCAATCTGCGGAACCGCTTCCTGATGGCGTAGTTCTGAGCCATCGAAAAGCGTCATGGGAATGAAACTGGTCTCCAGTTGACCACTGCCACCCTGAGGAGCGACATGCGAAATGGGTTTGAACAGAAATTCGCTGACACTGGATTCGTCCATATGCGGAGATTTAATAATCCTAGACAAGGACGTCATCTCCACCACGACCAGCAAGTACAACTTTACCTTCTTCTTCCATTTTGCGGACGATCTTGATGATTTCCCCCTGAGCTTTCTCGACGTCAGAAAGTCGCACCGGGCCCATAACCTCCAAATCTTCTTTGATCATTTCTGCAGCACGACTCGAAATGTTTCTGAAAATTTTGTCTTTCACATCATCTGTGGAAGTTTTCATGGCCAAGGTGAGGGTGTCATTACTTACTTCACGCATGATGGACTGAATACTGCGATCATCCAGTTGGAATACATCGTCAAAGGTGAAGAGATGTTTGCGGATAATTTCCGAAAGTGGAGGACTCAGAACATCAAGCTTATCCAGAATCTGTTTTTCTTTACTGCGATCAAAGTGATTAAACATGTCCACGACTTTTTCGATACCACCAACTTTATAGCGCTGGGTTCCGCCCATGGACTTGAGTTCCTTCTTCATTACCTCATCAATTTCTTGAAGAATTTCGGGGGATACCTGTTCTACATCGGCGATACGCAGCACGACTTCGGCCTGGAGTTCGTGGGGAAGCAGACTGATAATTTCGCTGGTCTGTTTTGACTTTAGTTTTGCCAGAATGACGGCAATGGTCTGAGGGTGCTCCTGAGAGAGGAAATTGGCGATACTTTTGGAGTCCATATTCGAGAGGATGTCAACCAGATCCCCGTAGCTGGAGGCAGCCAATTCTTCCATGAGCATTTCAGCTTTGACCGGACCAAGAGCCTTCTCAAGAATTTTGCGAACAAATTCGTCACCCTGGGAAAAAATACCAGACTCAGGATTTGTTATGGCTGAGAAACTTTCTACAACCTCCATTATGGTGGTACGCGTAACATGTCCAAGCTTGGCCATGCTTTTGCTGATTTTCTTTATTTCGTCGTCATCCATATGCTCAAACACCTTGGCAGTAACTTCATTGCCAAGGTAGAGCAGCAGGATGGCAGCTTTATCGGCGCCTGTCATAAAATTCCTGTCATGTATATATTTGGACATTCACGAAAAACGCGAATGTTTTTATTTGTCTTCTTCCATCCAGTTTTGCAAAACTTGTGCAACTTGATAAGGATCTTTCTTGGCTGTTTCAATCAGGTCCTGCTGCTCTGCCATCTGCATGGCAATCTGAGCCTTTTCCGCTGAGGTGAGTTTGTCAGTGACTTCATGTATTGATTCAAAGGACTCAAATACAGCGGGCTTTATAATCCGCAATGAAGCAAGTAAGGGGCGGATTACAAACAGAATGAGTGCGAGGAATCCCAAGGCTATTACCAGATTTTTAACCAAGGACATGAAAAATGGTGAGTTCCACCATTTCTGAGTTTCAGTAACGCCGGAATCTCCGGTATCCTGGAAAGGAATATTCTGAACAGTGAGTTGGTCACCACGCTCTGCATTATAACCAACAGCGCTCTTTACCAATGCCTCGATCTTCTGCAGTTCATCCGGAGAGCGTGGAATGTATTTGGGAGTAGCGGTTTGACCTTCCTTAACCGCAGCAGGTAATTCATACTTGCCGTCAACCAGGACAGCTACAGATATTTTACTGAGTGCTCCAACTGGTTCTATGATTTTGGCTGTTGAACGACTGACTTCATAATTGAGGGTCTCATCGTTTTTGGAACCACCGCCGACAGGTGTTGCTGCCCCCCCCTGCCCAGCTTTGCCCAGATTCGTCTGCACACCGGGCACTCCTGCACTGCTTGTGCCTGAGGCACCTTTCTCTTCAGTACGCTGTTCACTTCTGACAGCAATTGTTTCAGGATCAAACTTTTCTTCCACTCGCTCGACCTGTTTGAAATCAAAAGCAGCTGATACCCTTGCTACGGATTTGCCGGAACCGACGATGCGATCGAGCAGCGACTGAAGACGCTCCTCCACATTCTTTTCGTAACCCCGCTGGGTCTCCTGCATTGCCGATGTCACCTTGGCAGCAGGATCGGAGGAACCATTACCTTTGCTAAGGATTTTGCCGCGGCTGTCAAGAATGGTGACGTGATCCGGATCCATTCCCTCAATGGACGAGGAAACAAGGTGAACAACCCCCTGCACCTCATTTTCCCGGAGAGATCGATTCGACTTCATCTTCAGAACGACTGAGGCTGTTGCAGGTTTTTCGCTTTCTTTGAAGAGCGATTTTTCAGGAATGACCAGATGAATACGAGCTTGTTCAACTCCGTTTATCTGAGAAATAGTTCGAGATAGTTCACCTTGGAGGGCACGTTGATAATTCAACTTTTGAACGAACTCCGTCATACCGAAATTCTTGCGGTCAAAAATCTCGAAACCGACACCACCTCCCTGCGGGAGACCTTCGGAAGCGAGCGAAAGGCGTAATTCGTGGACTTTGTCAGCCGGGACAAGAATACCCTTGCCGTCAGCAGTTACCTGATAGGGAGTTTTAGCCTCTTTCAACTTTTTGACAATCTCACCGGCATCTTCTGCCGCAAGATTTGTAAAAAGAGGACGGTAATCGGTCCGGTTGGCAATGAGGATAAGTGCCGCAAAAGCGGCTATCGACAGGAAAGCCACACCTGCTATAAGCATGCGTTTTCCAGATGAAAGTGCCGAAAACGGCTCTATGAGTCTTTGTAATACTTCGGGCATGCTGGCGAATTCAAACCTTTCTACGGTGGAGTTGGAGTTGCCGTTTCTGTTAAACGGCCATCATACATCCTGCCGCGCAGAATCAAACCTGCATGCGCATTACTTCTTGATAAGCTTCTATAGCCTTATTGCGGACCTGAGACATAAAAAGGAATGAAATGCTGGCTTTTTCCATTGAGATCATCACTTCATGCAGGTTCTTATTCTCACCGCTGGCCAGTCCCTGGATAGCACTGTCAGATTTTGACTGAAGATCATTGACCTTGTCGACCAACTCGCTGAAAAATTTGCCCGCCCCTTCGGCAGGAGATGCTGACTTCACACCGCCTGTGGCTGGAAATGCCTTGCCAATACCAAACCCGCTTTCAATGCCTTGTATATCCATTTATGGATCCTCCAGAATTACTTGTTAGCCCTACTTCATTCTGCAAAATTACTTACTGATTTCGAGAGTCTTCATTGCCATACTTTTAGCAGCTTGGACCGCAGCCACATTTGCTTCGTACGAACGAGTTGCGTTAATCATATCAGCCATCTCCTCAACTACATTCACGTTGGGCATGGCCACATAACCTTGGGGATCTGCATCGGGATGGCTGGGGTCATACTGTAGGCGTGGAGGGTTCTGGTCCTCAATGATCTGCGTGACTTCAACCTTGCGAACCTCTCTACCAGTTGCGCCGTCCAAAGCCCTGCTGAAGCTGTTTTCAGCCGGAGTCGCAGAAAAAACAGCATCTTTTCTTTTGTAAGGGCCCCCTTCCGGTGTCCTGGTAGCACTTGCGTTGGCAAGGTTTCCGGAAATGAGGTTCATACGTGTGCGCTCTGCTGATAATGCAGAAGAACTGACGTTCATTGAACTGAAAAAATCCATTATTTACCCTCTCTGAGTGCCATGCGTAGACCTTCAAATTTCTTTGCGAGAATCTGCACGGAGGCATTATACATGATCTGATTTTCCGTCATTCTGCTCATTTCAGCCTCTATTTCCACGGAATTACCATCTTTTCCAGGGGTCTTTGCAGGCGTTTCAATAACTTTGCCGGCTACACTCTGAATGCGGCTGGAGGCACCTTTCAAAGGGAAATGACGTGCATTGACAGGAGCTTGGACATTTTTGCCGTCCCCCTTCAAGGCACCCTGAAGTTCATGCTCAAAAGAAAGAGCTTTGGGAGTGTAATTGGGAGTTTCTGCATTAGCTACGTTGGATGCGATCAAAGCCTGATTCCTGGCACGCAGGTCGATGCTTTTTCCAAGCACTGCTACTGTTGTACTGAAAAGTCCTTCTACAGGCATGTTCTTTCCTCCTATACGATCGCCTTGCAAAACTTGTACCTTTTTCAGCATGCCCACAATTAGCCAGGTAAAGCTCGCAGAAGCGATCTATATAAACTTTTATATGGACTAAAGGGATCAAGGTTTGTCATTTTTATGACAGGGTCATATTTATGACTGGAATAAACCTTTATTTGGGCTTTTCGTATCTGGCATCCAAAGACACCAGAGCCTTCCGGGCAAGATTTTGCCAGTCCAGATCTTTACCACCTTTAGCGAGCTGTTCGAAATACGTACGAGCGACCTTCTGCCTACCTTCATTCAGATTCAATTCGCCGGCACGATATAAAAGCTCTTCACTACGAGGATTTGGCGGCAACTTCAGACCTTTTTCCAGTAGGTGCAGAGCCCCTTTGCGGTCACCTGAAGCCTCGCGGGCAGAGATCGCTGCAAGATAGGCGTCCGGCAGCAATTGATCATCCGTTTTTGCCTGGTTAATAAAAGATTCCATGGCTTTTGCAGCTTGAGAGGGCAGCTTCAACTGGAACAATGCCTTCCCAAGATAATAGTAACTTTCCGGCCGATGGGCGCGCTCGCCTTTATTGAGCAGCCAGAACATACTGTCTTTGGACGCCTGATATTTTTGTTGATCAAAATAAAGTCGGCCCAAATGCTCCAACGCCTGCCTTGAATGTGGGTGTGCTGGATATTTTTTTAAAAACAGCTTCAATGTCTTTTCCGTCATGACCATATCGCCTAAAAGCTCGGCATTTGTGGCGATAGTTTCATACATGAAAGGGCCGCCAGCCGAAGCCCACTGACGCTCAAGCAGACTATTGAACAGTTTGACCAGCTCAATCGGACGACCGGCTTCCTCGTAGGCTTGTGCAACCTTTACCAGAAAATCCTCATGACTAACGCAGACAACGAGATAATCTTGATGTTCCTCAACAAAGCGGATGAGGCCGGAAGAATCTTTGCTCCAGTCGCTTTGCAGATACACTTGCTCTACAAGCACCTCGCGAATTGTCCTGCAAACAGCCGCGTATATGCCGCGCGGAAATTTTTTCTGAAAATATACCACCTGCCGCAGTGCTTCTGGCGCCTCACCGTGAATGGCTTCCAGCAGCACATACTTAAAAAATGATTCCTCTCGAAGATCCATATCTCCACTTTTTCGGGAGATATCCAGGTAAGCCTCCCCGAGCCGGCGATAATCCAAGGGAGTTGCTTTCAGGAAATCACGATCATAAAGCCTCATCTGCGCAATCAGATTAGCTTTATTGTCGGTGAAATTATTGGCCAATGTCTGGTACAGAGCAAGTGCTTCAGGTTCATGTCCCTGTCGAACAAGAATATCCGCAAGGCGTACAAGCAGGACTGGGGCGAATTTTTTATCGGCGAGACGTGCTATCAGGCTGGCAAGCATTGCTCGGGCAGCGGCAAGGTCACCGGCCCTGGCGATGCTGTCGCCATAGTAGAAAGTTACTCCAGGATTGAGGTTAAGAAATGCCGGCCACAGTGCTTCTCCTTCACGGAAAGCTTTTAGTGCTTGGGGATATTTCTGCAGCTTGTAATAGGTCTCACCAAGCCTGTACAAAGAGATTGCTTTTATGGCTCCTTGATGCCCCACAAAAGCAGTAAAACCCTCTTCCGCCTCCGAAAGCCTTCCCTTGTACAAAGCTCCCTCTGCAGCTAAAAATGCCTGAATGTCCTGTTCAGCCAACAGACTTTTAAGCACCTGACGGTCCGTTGGAAGAAAGGGGATTTCCGGCTTGAGTGGAGGATCGAAATCACGCACCAGCTTCTCTACTCCGTTCCAGATTCTTTCTCTTCCAGCCATTGATGGACGTGATGGGGGGACTTTAAACCGGGTTCCTATATCAAGGGTAATGGCGCTGACTCCATTAACGGTCAGATCCCGCCATCCCCTGCCAGCTCCAACCTGAAATGTTATCATCAGATTCTTGCCGCGTTCCCGGAAAGAGAGTCCACCGATATTGGTGTCAGCATATCTGCGATACTTTTTAAAGAGTGTTCCACGGGTATCCGGCAGAATCAGCCGCAATCGGTTACCAGGCAGATGTGAAAGAGTATAGGCAGGGGGATTTGCCAGCTTGAGGATAATACGAGTGTATTCTTTTTGTGGACGGATATCGAGCCGGTAAAGTTGATTGATACTGGAGGCAGACGCCAGCGTGGGCATCAAAAGAAAGGAGCCGATCAGGACCAGGTACAGCGCAACCTGCGTTAGAAGATCAAGCCGCAGGAATTTTCCTCTAGCTGGTGTAGCGCGCATTTGATAACTACCCGATGGAACCAAAGGCACTATTGCTCCGCTTGTTTGCAATACCGTTTCACCTTGGCCGCCACTTCCTCCGGCGCGCATGGTGTCATCATTATGTCTCGGGCACCATACTTAAGTGCTTTTAATACAGCGGTCCTTGTCCAGCGCTGCGCGCTCATAATGACAGGAGGAGGCGAATCCTGCCGCATTGCATTGACTTTGATACAGACTGCCAACTCACGATCGTCGGCATCTAACGATCCTATAATTACCAGTTTTACCTTCCAGTCTGCAAAAAGAGCCTTGATGTCGTCATCAAGCGTGCCCTCAACAACATGGTACCCGGTGAAGGTCAGAGACTCAACCAATTGTCGTCGTTCATCAGGATTATCTTCCAAAACGATAATACTTTCGATCCCGTTTGCATCAGAAAAAGTGGAGGTACCAAGTGTCTCTTTTACACCGGCCGTGTCCTGCGATTCAGCTGTAGTCGATGATTCATCTGTTTCATCCACATCGGACAGTACTGGTGAAACTGCAGGGGGATCAAAGAGGTTACCGAGAGCCACAGGTATGAGCACATCGAGATGATTTAGTTCCTGCCCCGCCATTTCAAGCTTGGAGCGAAACATGAGGTACTCTCCCTCAGCAAGAGGCTCATCTTCTGTCAGTGGATCGATATCAGGAACGAACTTTTTGGGAGGAAGCAGTTTCAGATGAACTTTGTTCGGCAGGGTGCCCTGAAAAACGGTATTGAAAGAGCCGTTAATCATGTTTGCTATTTCGGAAAAGGCGTCTATGTCATCATTTTCGATGATCGCCAGACGCTTTTTTTCCTGAATACGTGCTGGTGGTATGCCCAAGAGGATACTGCTCAGAACGATCGCATCACGAAGGGAGAAAAGCAGGTAGAATTGGCCACTGTAGGCTTCACGGGAATCGACTCCCATGACAAAGCAGGAATCGTCGAGGTCACCAAAATAAGAGGTTTTGGTAGTTGTAATTGTGTCGGAAAGAGAGATGGAAAGATCCTGGCCAAGAAGCATGCCGCTCTCTTCACCTGCCTGTTTCAGCGCAGATTCCAACATGTTATGTAAGGTATTATAACCATCCATCGGAATTGTCGTCTCGAAGCTTCTATGCCGTCAGAGACGGAAGAACGGTATGCAGCGCCAGCATCACTCTTCTTTTTTAAGAGTAAGCCCGACCAGGAATTTTTCGTTTTCAAGAGAAAAAGGAATGACGACACAATCCATTTCGGAAAGTGAATTTACAGTGTAGTCTTCTCCGGATATTACCGTTGGAATGGAAAGTTTAATATCCATTCCTCCTTTTGACAGCACCTGTTTAACGCCGCCTCCCAACATGTTGGCAATTTCTCCGATTGCATCATTCAGGTCATCATCAACCTTGTCACATTCCATTCCAAGCATGCTCGAAGTGATTTTAAGCGCCAGCACCACCGGGCAATGAATTGAGATAACACCTGAATAAATACCGGCAAAACCGACCATGCCAGTTATGCTGCACTTGAAGCGGTTTACAGGTTCGGCCAGAGGATACTCATCCAGAGGATCCATCATAACCATGGTAGCGAACACTTCCTGGGTAGCATCTATGACATATTTGGCCAACTGATCTTCAGTAAACTTCGTCGATTCACTGATAACCGGGTTCAGACTCATATGATTTTTCCCAGCTTCTCCTGCAGTTGATCGGGTGTAAATGGCTTTTTAATACTGTCACTGGCACCGCTTGCCAAGGCTTCCTTGATTATTTCCTCACCACCTTCAGTGGTAATCATCACAACCGGAACAGTATTGCCATTTCCTCTCAAAGCTTTGACGAACTCCAGACCATCCATATTAGGCATATTGATATCGGAAAGCACAAGATCAACAGCTTTCCCGGAAGCGAGCACGCTGAGCCCTTCAATTCCGTCTCCGGCTTCATAAATTTCGTCTACCGGCAATCCGGCCTGCCTTAGCGAGCGGGAAATGATTTTCCGCATTGTTGATGAATCATCTACGATAAGGATGTTTGCCATTTAAAAACACCTCCCTTTCAAATGAACACGTATTTTCAGAAATCGACGATAATTAATATCATAAAAAAAGTAAATTTCATCTTTTTTTTATTAAATTAGGACTTTGCAAGAATTGCAGCTGCCTGCAGCAGGCGGTCCACTTCGTCCGATGAGCCGGCCTCACTGTAAAGGCGCAGAACAGGCTCGGTTCCCGAAGGACGAATGAGCAACCAGTCGCCGTTCTCAAAAGTGAACTTGAATCCGTCACTGGAGTTAAGTGTCGCTACCTGACGGTTGTTTATCATGCGAGGAGGTTGCGAACGCAGTCGTGCTATCAACTGCTCTTTGGCATTATCTTCTATACGTTGATCAACCCGCCTGTAATGGAAACGACCTATCTCGTCCATAGTCTCTTCCAATAGTCTCCGGAGCCCCTTACCACTGACCGCCATCGCTTCCAGCAGAAGCAGGCCGAGCAGGATACCGTCACGCTCCGGAATATGCCCTTTGACGCCAAGACCTCCAGACTCCTCCCCTCCCATAAGGATATCCTCTGACAGCATCAACTCGCAAATGTGTTTGAATCCGATCGGCGTCTCAAATAAAGAAAGTCCATACTTTTCAGTCAATAAGTCGATCATTCGCGTTGTTGAAACCGTCTTGACTACACCCCCTTGCAGGCGCTTGTGCTCAATCAAATGTTTCAGAATGACGGTAAAAATACAGTGAGAAGAGAAAAAAACACCGTTTTCGTCTACAGCGCCAATGCGATCAGCGTCGCCATCCAGAGCAAGACCTACTTGATACTTCCCGCCAGCCACCAGCGCAGACAGCTCTTTGAGATGTTCCGCAATCGGCTCGGGAGGCTGCCCTCCAAATAGAGGATTCTCCACATTGTGTATTTCATCAACGCCCGTCAGCAAGCGCGGGATAAAGCCGGATCCAGCTCCAAACATAGGATCAACCACTGCTTTGATACCTGACTTTGCAATCAGCTCCAGGTCGACATATCTACCTATTTGACGGAAATATCCAACACAGGGGTCGAACAGCTCAATCAGCCCGTTGGCTCTGGCCTCTTCGTACGGACATTCAATCACCCGGCGGCCATTGGCTAAATTATACGCTACAATCTCTTCCAGTAGCTTTGTCGTTACCGGACGGGCAGACCCGCCAAAAGCTTCCTTTATTTTGAAACCGTTATACTCAGGAGGATTATGACTCGCTGTAATCATGACCCCGGCCCCGGCCCCTCTTTCCCGCACAGCCCAAGATATTGCCGGTGTAGGAGCATAGTCATCAGTTAAAAGGACCCGTATGCCATTACCAACAGCAATTTCCGCCACTCTCCGGGCAAAATCCCGGGAAAGAAATCTACGGTCGTAACCTATGATCAGTCCCTTCTCTCCCAGACCATCCCTATTGAGATAGTCCATCGTAGCCTGTGCCACTACTGAAAGATTTTCAAAGGTAAATTCACGGGCGATCACACCTCGCCAACCATCAGTACCGAATTTTATCTGCATGCTACCCCCAGAGATGAATTCTATCATTAAGCTGATTGGGAATGCTGTACACCTTCATGATCCATCCTATAAAGCCACACCAACAGCTCCGCCACCGCTCGATACAGCTCTGGCGGAATATATTGATCGGTATCGACTTGCATCAGCAGCTTTACCAGATCAGGCGAATGATGGATGAATACACCAGATTCACGAGCACAGGCAATGATTGCTTCAGCAATTACACCGGTGCCGCGTGCCACTACAACAGGCGCATAATAGCCCTGTTTATAGGAAAGAGCCGCTGCCCTTCGCTCTTCGCTGTCAGCATGCCTCATGACGGACTCCGATTTTTCCAGGGATCAAACCTGCTGCCTGGAACTGTTCCACCAATCCTGACCGACCCGTCGAGAGAATTTCTGCGCCGGCCGCATCCCCAACCTGTAAATCGATGGCAATTTTGCCTCCATCCAGTGTCAGCTTGGCCACAATGGCGCCCAGATGCGGGAGATCCAGACTGATCGTGGTATCCCAGCTCCTTTCTTGATCCCCCTGGGAAGTGCGCCGGGCCTCACGTTCCCTGACAGACCATTCCAGCGGCTGTCCCGGAAACAGTTCCCCACGAAAGAGTATCTGGCCCGACTGCAATGCCTCCAGCTGCTCTCGCACGATCGGCAGAGCGCGCTGATCTGCTATTCCTTCAGGACCGGGATTGGAACCCGCCTTTTTAAAGGCAGCCTCCATAATTTCAAACGAGCCTGGCTTTTGAACAGTAGAAACATGATCTTGTTCCGGAAGGGAAACTGAGGCCAATTGCTTGTGATCAGAGAGACGCCCCTGAGGCTCCCGCAAAACGTCTGATAATTTATAATCGCCACCGAACCAGCGTGCCAGATGTGATTCATAGAACAAACCGCTTTCCCCCAATCCTTGCCGAAGCATGTTGCTCACTTTACCGGCATCAACAGGAGGCTCTTGAAGCAGCGTTTGCAAGAGAGTACCTGTTCGGGGCGCAATCACCTGTTCTGCCGCTGCTCCCGTATAATTACTCAACCATCGGCCGGTATCGCTGACACGCGAATCGCCCGGGCGACCAAACCGTGTGGCCAGAAAAGTAGGGCTCGGATCAGCGGTTATGAAAAAAAGGCTGACGATGTCTCCCCGCTGAGTCGCTTTGGGCATATTAAACTCAAGCATCTGACCGGCCACCAGCACCATGAAACGCCCCCCTCCAAGCACTGACAACACCTCTGCTTTCAGTTGCTGCCCGGGAAAAATTCCAGGCGGCACGGCCTGTTGATTCAGTGATTCCAGAAGTGCAAGACGATCACCCTTGATCAGTGCCTGAAGCAACTTTTCCATATCATTACTGAGAATGATGCCGCTTCCCGGCTGTAGTGTCGCCTGCTGCGAAGCAACAAGCGTTGGACCAATCTGGGCGCCATGCTTTTCACCGGCAGGCTCACTGCTCTGCACAAGTGACTGGTACGTGATGGCTTCATCCATAATGGCCGTAAAAGCGGGTGAATCGGGAGGAAGATTTTTCAGGATTGTGTTGAGTCGCTCCAGCACATACATCTGTTGGCTGGAAGCCCCCCCGGCACTATGTTCGAGTACGCTCAACCATCGCCCCGCTTCACTGAGAGCACCTGTTTCCATACCCTGTGAACTTTTGGCAAGCGCAAAAAGAAGTTTAGGCTGGGATGAAATATATGTCAGACGGAGGATATCTCCTTCGGAAACAGATCTTGAAAGCTGTAGCTCAAGCGTGGCCCCTGCCAGTCGGACAAATGTCTTTCCCCCGGGAAGAGTGCCAAGAACTGCTGCATCAACCTCATCGCCCGGCAGAAGTGGGAGGGGCGTCAACGGCTGATTTACAGCCTCTGTCAAAATAAATCGCGAGCTACGGGCGATATGTTGCAAAATCTGGGAAGCACTGGTCTCAAAGGAGGCCAGTCGAGTCCGCTCCGGCGTTGCGCCACCTGACTGCGCAATCTGCTCATCCGATAAATCAGCCTCAGTTCCTGCAATCAGAGGAAGGACCGTTTTGGGTTCCCGCCCTCCACCGTACGTCAGAGCCTCATCCATCAAGTTGGCCAAAACTCCAGCCTCACCAGAAGTACGCCTCAACAGATCCCCAATGCCGTGCAATGACGAACGGATCTGCGGATCATCCAACTGCTCATTGCCGATCAACAGGCCAAGTAGACGCGAAGCATCGGACAGGGAAACAGGCGGTGCAGATCCCCCCGGACGGGCGATGGCAAAGGTTACTCGCGGAGACTCCGAGACAAAGGTCAACTCCAGAGATTGCCCACCGCGCGCTGCCATCGGTAGCTTCAGGTTGAACTGTTCATTACCCACACGAACCTGGGTAAGCTGATTTGGAAGCAGACTCAAGACCTCTGCCGTCACCCGCTGCCCCGGTGTAAAGCCAAGTTGGCCGGTGGCTTCCCCATCAGCGCTGACAAAAGAAAGCGTGGAGGTCCGCGAAAGCAGGTCAAAGACCTGCTGCTGGATATCAGTATTTACAGGCATGGATTATAGTCATTGGGCTTTGCAGCGGTCTCATATGAGGTTCGAAGAAGATTGTTATGGATGAACTTGCCGGCGTGGAATCTTTCCTTAGAAGTAGTGTTTATCTCACTTGTATTCTCATCCCCAGATCAGATACCCCGGTTCATATATGTTTCCCAAAACCGGATGGCGCGGCATGAGCCGCAACATGAATCCATGCCGACCGCAGAAGCGGCATTCAATTTCTGATCCAAATCTATGGACACTGTTTCCAAGATCTTCCTGGTGATCCAGAGTGACAATCTCTCCCCCCTGAATATTTCCGGTCGAATCAAGTACCCCGAAATACCCTTCGACAGCAATATCACCTTTCGGAATATCACCAAGCATGATGTGTGCCGAAACAGGGATAGAGCTACCTACAGCCACCGCATCAGAAGCCTCGGCATCAACCTGCTCAATTCGCACCATTGGCCAAGCCTTGAAAATCCGCTCTTTCCAGCCGGCAACCTCAATTGCCAGGGCGCAATCATCCGCTACAAATTTTCCCCATTGCGCAAAAGCCGGCTGATAAGAACGCTCAGTATATTCCTGCACCATGCGGTCTGTTGAAAAAACCGGGCAAAGACTCAACAGAGAGGCTTTCATTGTGGCTACCCACGCACGAGGAACACCATCGCTGCCACGATCATAATAGTGAGGTACAACCTCTTTTTCCAACAGGTCATAGGTTGCGCGGCTTTCAACCTGATTCTGGTATTCCGTATCTTCGTAAACTTCGCCTTTGCCGATGGCCCAACCGTTATTGGCCTGATATCCTTCACACCACCATCCATCCAGCACACTCATGTTAAGGCCACCGTTAAAAGCCACCTTCATGCCGCTGGTACCACTGGCCTCCATGGGGCGCAACGGGGTGTTCAACCATACGTCGACACCCTGCACCAGATGCCGGGCCACTTCGATGTCATAATCCTCTATGAACACTATACGGTGACGGAAACGTTCCTGGTGTGACACCTGTACAATCTGACGGATCAGCTCCTTTCCCTCGTGATCCTGGGGGTGGGCTTTACCGGCAAAAATAATCTGCACCGGCATCTCCGTATTGTTGAGGATGCGGGCAAGGCGATCCAAGTCGCGCATCAACAATGTCCCGCGTTTGTATGTGGCGAAGCGCCGGGCAAAACCGATCGTCAAAACTTCGGGATCGAGTACCTCTTCGGCAGTGGAAATCTCCTTGATGGTGGCGCCGACCTTGATTAGTTGTTCCTTCAGCCTGCGCCGGGCAAAATCGACCAGTTTCTCACGACAGCTCTGTTGGGTGCGCCACAGTTCTGCATCAGGAATCCGTGCGATACGGCGCCAGACGCTATGGTCTGTAGGGTCATCGAGCCAACGGGTTCCCAGGTAGCGCACCAGCAGGCTGGCCATGTGATTGGACATCCAGGTGCGTGTATGAACACCATTGGTGATTGAAGTGAGTGGAAGCTGCTCTTCCGGCAGTTCCGGCCAGGTATTTTTCCACATCTTGCGGGAGACTTCGCCATGCAGCTGACTTACACCATTGGTGTGACCCGCCAGTTTCAAAGCCAGAACTGCCATGCAGAAGCTTTCCTGGACATTACGCGGATTCTGGCGCCCCAAGCCGATGAACTCTTCACTGGACAGTCCCAGGCCGCGATAATATCGACCGAAATACTTTTCCAGCAACTCTGCCGGGAAATGATCGATACCGGCTTCCACTGGAGTATGGGTAGTGAAGACATTGCCGGCACGGACAATTTCGCTGGCTTCTTTATAGTCAAGCCCGCGTGCCTCCATCAACAGACGAATGCGTTCCAATGCCAGAAAAGCGGCATGTCCCTCATTCATGTGACAAACATTGGGCACGATTCCCAAGGCGCGAAGCGCACGGATACCGCCAATCCCCAGAACAATTTCCTGCAGGATGCGCATCTCCTGGTCCCCGCCGTAGAGCTGAGCCGTTATCAACCGATCCTCGCGACTATTCTCTTCGAGATTGGTATCCAGCAGATAGAATGGCACGCGGCCAACCTGAACTCGCCAAATTCGTACATGAAATTTTCTGGATCCGAATTCAAGCAAGAAACTGAGCGGGGCTCCCGAATCATCGCGCTCCATGACCAATGGAAGATTGTAAAAATCATTTTCCGGATAAATTTCCTGCTGCCATCCCTCGTTATTGAGATACTGACGGAAATAGCCCTGTCGGTAGAGCAGCCCCACACCCACAAGAGGGATTCCCAGATCGCTTGCAGATTTAAGATGATCCCCTGCCAGAATACCCAACCCGCCGGAATAGATCGGCAGCGATTCATGCAACCCGAACTCCATTGAGAAGTAGGCAACCTTCATCTTGGAGCCACCATTGCAATTTCTATCAAACCAGGTCCTTGATTGAAGGTACTCGGTCAACTTTTCGTTCACCATTCGCAGGTGAGCCATAAAACCTTCATCACTCTTAAGCACCTCAAGAGTTGTCTGTTGAAGGATTCCCAGCATCTCAACCGGATTATGACGTGTTGCCTGCCACAGTTCCGCATCAATACGGCGGAAAAGGTTAATGGCATCCGGCTCCCAGCACCACCACATGTTGTAGGCAATCCTCTGGAGTGCAGCCAATTCGCCGGTCAGGGAAGGAACAACGGTAAATTTATGCAGCATTTTTGAAAAGTCCATAGGCATAGGCCTCATCACAGACAGGGTTTTGGAATAACGGGGAAATCCATTTCACCAATTATCTTGCATTGGGGATCGTTTTTATCTGATCAACTGGTTCATCTCGAATATTGGCAGCAAAACCGCCAGCACAACAATGCCCACCGCCAACCCCATGCCCAATACCAGCAACGGTTCCATCAGTCCCATCAAACGGGTAAGGCGGGTATTGAACTCCCGCTCATAAGCAGTTCCGGCCTTGAGCAGCATCTCCTCAAGCGTACCGCTTTTCTCTCCAACCCCTGCCAGATGCACAAGCAACGATGGAAACAGCGGGCTTTTGCGCAGACTTCCCGACAGGCTCCCCCCTTGTGCAACCTCCTCCATGACTTCTCGTAAAAAGCGCTGATATACCCGATTAACAAGGACTTCTGAGGTTATTTCCAAAGCACGTATGATCGGGACACCGCTGGAAAGGAGAAGGCTGAGAACACGGGCAAACCTGGACAAGATGAGACGTTGCTGCATGCCCCCTGCCAGCGGCAGTCTCAGCAGCAGGGCATCGCGGCGCAGGCGGAGATCATTTCGTTGCATTGCTTTGCGGTAGATCAGTACTGCAGCGATAATCAATCCGACGGGAATCCACCACCAACCGCGCAGGAAGTGGCTGATTTTGATCAACATGACCGTAATCAGTGGCAAAGCCGCCTTGCTGTCCTCGAATATCACCACGATCTTCGGGATCACCACTGTCAGCAGGAACAGCATCACCCCTCCACCCACAAACAGCATCAGGATCGGATAGGCCAAGGCCGAAGTGACGCGACTTGTCACCTGGTCCTGTTCCTCCAGAAAGTCGGCCAGCCGCTCCAGCACCGTTTCCAGGGCACCGCCTGCCTCACCGGCTGCAACCATGCTCACATAACTTTCGCCGAAAACTTTTGGCTCAGCGGCAAAAGCCCGCGACAGTGCAGCACCTTCTGCAATTCTGGAGCTGACACGGGACAAAACCCGTTTTAGATGACCATTTTCCTCCTGCTCGTAAAGCGATCTCATCGCCTCAAACAGCGGCACCGAGGAAGCAACCAGGGTTGCCAGACGTCGCGTGAAAAGAGACAGATCAGCAGATGAAATACCCCTTTGAAACGAAAAGGAAGTTGCGACATCTTCTGCCGCACCTTCCTCACGTATTTCCCGAGGCAGCAGCCCCTTGCCCTTCAGCTGGGTGAGAGCCTGGCGCTCTGAATCAGCCTCTATGGTTCCGGAGACCGCTGTCCCGACAGCGCTGTATGCCTTATACCGGAACGTCGACATAATCATCCTGTGTTACACGCAAAACCTCGTCAATAGTAGTGATACCGGCAGCAGCTCTTGCCATGCCATCATCCCTGAGTGTTCGCATTCCTCGGGACACTGCATAATCCTTGATTTGCCCGGCATGAGCACGGCGAATGATCATGGAGCAGATTTCCTGGTCCACCGGCATGATTTCGTAAATGGCGGTTCGCCCCATGGTACCCAGGCCGAAACATTTATCACAGCCGCGCCCACGATACAGGGTTTCAGGCAGGCTGATGCCCGGATACTGTTCCACCGGCCGATACGCTTCACGGCAATGAGGACAGATGACCCGCACCAGGCGCTGGGCCAGCACTGCAGTCAGGGATGAAGCGATCATAAAGGGCTCGATGCCCATATCAACCAGACGGGTAACTGCCGTAGCAGCGTCATTGGTATGCAGGGTTGAGAGCACGAGGTGTCCGGTCATACTGGCCTGGATGGCTATTTCGGCTGTTTCCGCATCACGAATCTCCCCCACCATGATGATATCCGGGTCCTGGCGTAGAATCGAACGCAAGCCCCCTGCAAAGGTCAGTTCAATTTTCGGATTGACCTGGATCTGGCCGATACCCTTGATCTGGTACTCGATCGGATCCTCAATGGTGATAATGTTTTTCTCGCTGGAATTGAGCCGGTTCAATGCGGCATAGAGGGTGGTGGATTTGCCGCTGCCAGTGGGCCCGGTTACAAGGATGATCCCGTTGCTCCGGGCCAGCATCCGCTCCATGACATGCACGCCATCAGCCTCAAGCCCGATGTCAGCAAGAGAGAGGATGCCTTTCTTCTTGTCCAGAAGACGTAGCACAGCACGCTCGCCGTAGAAGGTCGGAATGATGGAAACACGGATATCGACATCACGTCCGGCAACGATGATGCGAATGCGGCCGTCCTGGGGCAGGCGTTTTTCTGCGATATTGAGTCCAGCCATGATTTTGATACGGGAGATCAGGGCATCCTGAATTATCTTGGGAGGAGCGAGTTTTTCGTAAAGAATGCCGTCGATGCGGAAGCGAACGATCAAATCGCGCTCATAGGGTTCTACGTGAACATCGCTGACCCGCTCTTTGACCGCCTCGGAAAGGATCGAGTTCAGGAGGCGGATAACCGGTGCTTCATCAGCCAGGTCCAACAGGTCCTGAGGATTATTGAACTCCGTGGCAACTGTCGAGAGGTCTTCCCCCTCCAATTCCAGCAGTACCTCGCGTGCTGTACCGGAAACGCCGGCATAGGCATGGTTGATGGTATCGGTCAGAACGGCTGACGGCACAAGGACGGCCTCAAGCGGCTTCCCGAATATAAGACGAAGCTCATCCAGAACCAGAAGAGAGGCAGGGCTGCCAACCGCCACCCTGATGCGCCCCTCTTCTTCCTGCAGCGGCAGAATGGAGTTGGTGCGGGCAAAAGCCAGCGGCACCCTGGCCAGCAGTCCCGTGTCCACATCCCCCATGCTGATCTCTGCCTGGCTGGGGATGCCCAGACGTCCGGCAAGCACTGTCAGTTCTTCCGGAGAGATTTCAATCATTGCTTCCTGATCTCCTTGGGAACATCGATCGGCTTGGTGCTTCGGGCTGCCTCACCGAATATGGCACGCTGTTCTGCAGACACTGCGGCCATATCAACGGCATCTTTGACAATATGCGGAGTAAGCAGAATCATCAGGTTGGTTTTTGACCGAACTTTTGTCTTGGTTTTGAACAGCCATCCCAATCCCGGAATATCGCCCAGAAAAGGAACCTTCTGAACGGTCTCGTTCTCGCTATCCTGGATCAAGCCGCCGATCACGACCGTTTCCTGGTCTTTGACCACAATACTGGTTTTGGCTGCACGCTTGGTGGTAACCAGGTCTATGGCCTGGCCCCGATCATTTTTAACCGCAGAAATCTCCTGGCTGATGTCCATGCGGATGTAGTTACCTTCGCTGATCTGCGGCTTGATCTTGAGGTTGATACCCACATCCTTGCGCTCAACAGAGGTCGTGGTGCTGATGGTGCTTTGGGTGGTTGCTCCCTGGAAGGGAACGTTTTCACCAACGTTTATCTCAGCTTCCTTATTATCGGTTGTCAGAATATTGGGGGTAGAGAGGATATTCAAGAGCCCTTCTTTGTCCAGTGCCTTCAGCACCGCTGCAACGTTTGCGGGCCGACCTTCAAATTGACTTAAAAGTGATGAAGTACTTGATCCGCTCAAAGTTCCGAGCACTGAACCGAAAGTTCCGAGCGGATCGTATAAACCAGCCACGGCAAGATATTGATTCAGGGCTGCACCGCCGATCACACCACTTTGCAAACCCAGTTCCCTTGACTTGTCCAACGAGACCTCGGCAATCAGCACCCGCACAAAAACCTGCTTGCTGCGACGATCCAGCTTCTGGATTACCTGTGACAGGTTGTTGTAGTCAGTGGGAGAAGCCATTACCACCAACGAATTGGTACCTTTGTCAGGTGTAATGGTAATCTTGCCGCTCTCGAACGGGGAGGCCGAAGCAGCGGCGCCACCCTGTCCCGGCTGGCCCGGCTGCCCCTGCACAGAAAGCCCCTTAACCACACCATCCAGCACTTTGGCCATATCCGTGGCATCTGTGTGCTCAAGATAATAGACATTTACCTTGCTGCTTGCTTCAGGCGGGGCCACATCAAGCTTGGCGATCATTTCGCGTACCGCCTGCTTGATACTCTCATTGCCAAACACCAGCAAGGCATTCAAGCGCGGGTCAGCCATAACACTGCCTGCACCGATTCCACCGGCTGGACCAGGCTGCCCTGCCGGCCTGGTATCGGAGCCGGTCAGCCACTGGCGGATAGTGGTGGCAGCGTTTTCTGCCGAGGCATGCTTCAGATAGATAATTTCAAGACCTTCCCGGGTCCGTTCGCTGTCGATGCTTTGCAGAATGCTCTGCAACTTGCGGATGTTGAGTGCAGAATCGACCATCAGAACGAGATTGCCGGGACCAAAAGCTGAAATGTGGCCGTCTTTGGATACCAGCGGCTGGAGGAAGGCTAACGCTTCCATGGCCGTGATATTTTCCAGCTTTACCACCTGGGCAACATAGCCTTCATTGACCGGAACCTTGGCGCCTGGGGCAAGCACCGTAAAACCTGATTGCTTGGCACTGGCTGAAGGGACGATCTTTGCCACTTTGCCGCTCTGCACCACGGTAAATCCTTTCAGTTCAAGAACTGAAATAAAGACGTTGTAGGCTTCGTCAGTGGAAAGCTTGGAGGGAGAAAAAACTGATATCTTCCCCTTTACGCGATCATCCAGGATGAAGTTTTTGCCAGTCAGATCACTGATGAACTTCACCATTGTGGATATATCCACCTCGTTAAAGTTGAGCACCACCCCTTTGGTGGCAGCGGCAACAGGCGAAGCAAGAAAAGCCGCAAGCAGCAGAGTGCAGAATATTCGAGTAAGGGTATGCATCAAAGGAACCTCCAGAGTACTACTTCAGTTCAACACATCCGAAAAATGGAGAGGGTATTCCAGTCCACTTTCACCTGATTTCATAATTGAATGTCGCGGGCTGTCCATCCCGGATCAGATCGAGCTTGAGACGGTTCTGACCTTTGAGGGCCATGAAAGATTGAAGCGCCTTGTCCGGGGAGTCTATGGGAAAATCGTTCAGCCGCACAAGCACATCGCCATTACGGATACCGATCATGGCAAAAACCCCATTGGGTTTGACTTCGGAAGCCCGAAACCCTTCGATCTTGCCATCCTTCTGGCTGGGAAGCAGCCGGGCATCGGTCATGGCCTGACCTATATTATCCAGGGAAGCATTCAAAGCCCGCTGATCTATGACGAAATTTCCTGCTCCCGCGCTGGTCACGCCAGACCCGGGAGAAGCGGACGGCAGGGGGTGGCCCACAGGAGTTGCAGCGGCAGGGGGTGTCAGGGGTGTCAGCAGTTCTACTTTTTTGCCGTTTATAACAATAAACGCCTGCTCCTTCCTCACTTCCACCAGACGACCGGCATCGAAGACCACATCCCCCAGACGGAAGACCCGCTCTTCCTGTTTGGCATTGTTGCGCACCAAAGCAAAAGTTTCCCGGAATGATCCAACCGCAGTACCGAGCAACATGAGTTCGGCCGGTGCGGTGACCGGTGCTGCCGCAGAACCAGGTGCTGCCGTCGCATTGGTTATCGGTGTCAGCTGACCCTGGGTGGCTTTCCCGAAAAGAGAGTTGGAGAGGATTGGGGAATAGAATGCCAGATTTTCGATTCTCGCTGACGGCACAGCACTCGCTGGCCCGGCAGGCCCTTTACCCGGCAAAGCGGTTTTTTCGATCCGGCGGGAAAGAGTGTCGGCAGCAATCGCAGCCAAAATGGCAACAATGGCAATCCCCAGCAGGAGATTTATGATTGTGAGGGCACGGGGCATGGGACCTGCTCATCAAATTGAATTAGAATTATTTTACCATACACAGCGTCAAGGGCACGCCAAGCAGGAGAAAAATCTCTGCAAGTGCTGTCCAGACTTACAAAATTATCTCTCCGGTGAATACTTCAACTGCCGGACCGGTCATATAGATACTGCCGTCTTCGGCCCATTCCATCTCCAGGTCGCCCCCCAAAAGGTGGTTGAGAATCTTCTTTCCCGTCAGACCGTTAAGAACACAGGCAGCGGTAACCGCACTGGACCCGGTGCCGCAGGCAAGAGTTTCTCCGGCACCACGTTCCCAAGTGCGCTGACGAATCTCGGTGCGTGAAAATATCTGCACGAACTCCACATTGGTGCGGCGTGGAAACAGCTCGTGATTCTCAATTAACGGCCCGTAGGTGGCCACCGGAAAATTTTCAACATCATCTACAAAAATAACGCAGTGAGGATTACCCATGGAAGCACAGGTAATCTGGAACGTACGATCGAGTATGGTCAACGGTTCAGCAATTACCTTTGCCGAAGCATCACCGGTCATGGGGATCTCACCCCGTGTAAGGCGTGGCGCGCCCATGTTGACCCGCACCTTTTCTATTTTTCCGTCACTGCCTGGAACAAGCTGCAAGGTAAGAATACCGGCACCGGTTTCGGCAGTGATCTCCGTTTTGGATACAATGCCATGGTCATGGGCATATTTGGCAACGCAGCGGATGCCGTTACCGCACATTTCCGATTCGGAGCCGTCGGAGTTGAACATGCGCATGCGCACATCGGCTACCTCGGAAGGCATTATCAGGATCAATCCATCCGAGCCAACGCCGAAATTTCTGTTTGAAACCTGTATGGCGACCTGTTGTGGATTTGTTATCGTTTCTTCAAAACAGTTCACATAGACGTAGTCGTTGCCGGCACCCTGCATCTTGGTGAATTTCATCGTGTTCCATCCTCTTATGCACTTGGAATTCCAGAGTGCGCAATATATAACAAAAAGCACTTGGTCAACAAGCAAATAAATACCGCCCAAAAGGCTTAAACACTCAGTTTGCCGGGCCTTCTTCCCAGGCAGATTGCCAACAGAGGTTTAAGCAGGTATACTTCACCGCCCAGAAATTAATGAGGAGAACCGGACAGATGATCAGACCATTCCAGGGCATGCAGCCCTCAATTGACCCAAGCGCCTTTGTGGCCGAGACTGCGGTTATCATCGGCGACGTCATAATGGGTCCCCAGAGCAGTGTCTGGTATAACTGCGTAGTGCGCGGCGATGTAAACTCGATCCGCATCGGGGCGCGCAGCAATGTGCAGGATCTGAGCATGCTGCATGTAACCCACAAAAAGCATGCTGAAGATCCGGGGGCACCGCTGATCATCGGCGATGACGTCACCATCGGCCACAGTGTTACCCTGCACGGCTGCACACTGGAAAACGGTTGTTTCATCGGCATGCAGGCAATGGTAATGGATAAGGCCGTGGTTGGCGAAGGAGCTTTGGTCGGTGCGCGGGCGCTGGTTACCGAAGGTACTGTGATCCCGCCCCACACCCTGTGGGTAGGGGCACCGGCCCGGTACAAACGGGATCTGACCGCTGATGAAATCGCCTGGCTGGCAAAATCTGCCGGAAACTATGTGAAGTATTCACTTCAGTACATCAATGACACTCCCTGATGCCTAAACCAGCAGTAAATCCTCTTGTAGCGGTGTTTGTCGGAGTGATTGCCGTCTCGTTCTCGGCTCTTTTCGTACGGCTCTGTACCGCACCGGCCCTGATCATTGCAACCTATCGGCTGTTATTCACCTTTCTGGCGCTGGCCCCTTTCACGTTGATGCAGCCGCGGATTCTGCTGGCTCTTGATCGCCGTCAGATACTGCTTTCAGCCGCCAGCGGACTGTTTCTGGCCCTGCATCTAGTGACCTGGTTTACCTCGCTCAGGTACACCAGTGTGGCCAGCTCCACAGTGCTGGTTACCACCCAGCCAGTGTTCGTCGTCATTGGCTCATTGCTTTTTTTCAAGGAGCACATTTCCCGCCGCGCCATCTTCGGGGGCTGCCTGGCTCTGCTGGGAAGTGTCATCATCGGGGCTTCCGACTTTAAAGCCGGAGGGACCGCCTTGTACGGTGATCTCCTCGCCTTGCTCGCAGCTGTCCTGGTATCGGGATATCTGCTGATCGGTCGGCAACTGCGCAAGGACATCCCTCTCCAGGGGTACACCTTTGTGACCTACGGCGTCAGCTCTTTGACACTGACCCTTGCCGCCCTGGTCAGCAAAACCCCTTTTACCGGATATCCGGCCCGGGATTGGCTGCTATTCATTGCCTTGGCGTTAGTTTGCACCGTCATGGGCCATACCGTATTCAATTGGGTGCTCAAATATGTCTCTGCTTCAGTGGTCTCAGTCAGCATCCTGGGAGAGCCGCTGGGAGCCATCCTGTGGGCCGGCATCTTTCTGGGGGAACCGCCGGAGCTGCGTCAGATTATCGGCGGCTCAATTATTTTCTGCGGTCTTTATCTTTTTACTCAGGTAACAGCCAAAGCGCCCCAGCCTGCACAATAAAAACAAGGACGGTAAAATTCAATGAACGAAAAACTCAGCCCCAGTGCACGTAAGGTTCAAGACGCTCTGGACGCATGCGGAGTCGCCTGCCTCGTGCAGGAACTGGCCATCAGCGCACGCACCGCTGCCGAAGCTGCCGAGGCGGTCAACTGCCATGTCGGTCAGATCGTCAAGTCACTGATCTTCAAGGGCAGCCGATCCGGCGCTCCGGTTCTGGCACTGGTAAGTGGCAAGAATCGAGTCAATGAAGCACTCTTGGAAACAGCTTGCGGAGAACCGGTAGGCAAGGCCGATGCAGCTTTCGTTCGTGAACGTACCGGTTTCGCCATCGGCGGGATACCTCCTCTGGGACACCTGGAACCGCTCAGTCCGATCATTGACCAGGACCTGCTGCAATATCCGGAAGTCTGGGCAGCGGGCGGCACGCCCCATGCCCTTTTCCGCATTACCCCTGCCGAGTTGGTAGCCATCACCGGCGGCCAGACTGCCCCTCTCAGCTGAACACAATCCTGATGACAATTACTACAGAGCATAACCAGACTCGCCAGGGGCTTATCTACGGCCTGCTGGCATATCTTATCTGGGGTTTTTTCCCGGTTTATTTCAAGATGCTGCACGGCATTCCTCCCTTGGAAGTGGTAGCCCACCGCATTGTCTGGTCAGTGCTCTTTCTGCTGATACTGACAGCCTGTTCCCGGCGCTGGAGCGAGGTTCGGGCTGCATTCCGCTCCCGTCAGGTTTTGGCGACACTGATCGGTTCAACCTTGCTGATCTCAATCAACTGGCTGGTCTTCATCTATGCAGTGGCAAAAGGGCAGGTACTCCAGTCAAGCCTGGGCTACTTCATGACCCCGCTGATCAATGTGCTTCTGGGTGTCATTTTTCTGCGGGAGCGCCTGCGGCCGCTCCAGATCGCCAGCCTGCTGATGGCAATGGCCGGTGTGGCAATATTGACATCCCGGGTAGGCGCCATACCCTGGATTGCCCTGGCGCTGGCGTTTTCCTTCGGCCTCTATGGACTGCTGCGTAAAACGGTACGGGTTGAGTCCATGGCCGGCCTGCTGGTGGAGACCTTGCTGACCGGCCCCCTGGCACTCGGGTATCTGCTCTGGCTAGCCATTGATCAATCCGGCTCATTCCCTAACGCCACCGATCGTGGGGCCCTGTTGCTGCCCCTGGCCGGCATCCTGACCGCCACGCCGCTGGTATTGTTTGCATCCGCCGCACGCCGTCTGAAACTGGCCACGATCGGCTTTCTGCAATACATCACTCCCAGTTTGCATTTTGCCTTGGCCGTAACGGTCTATGGTGAAACCTTTACTCGGACCCACCTGCTGACATTCCTGCTGATCTGGAGCGGACTGGCTTTGTACAGTGCCGATGCAGTACTCTCTTTTCGTACAAAGAGCTTCAGGTAAGCACCTTAGCCGAGGCTCGACAACCACCGGTCCTACGGGTATTATTCTTTCAATTTCACGATGGTTCTCTGAATGCATGCGGATTTTCTGTCTCACCATTTTGATTGCCAAGGATACTTGCTCCCATGAAATGGCTCTCGCACATCGGCAGACAGGCCTCCCGTCTGGCAGCCTTCGAACTGTTCCGCTACATCGGTCCCGGTTTTTTCGTTACCGTCGGTTTTATCGATCCGGGTAATTGGGTGACAAACGTTGCAGCAGGATCGAATCACGGGTACCAATTACTCTGGGTGGTAACTCTGTCCACAGTCATGCTGATTATTGTGCAGCATAATGCCGCCCATCTCGGCATCGTCACTGGCCTGTGCCTCTCCGAAGCTGCCTCCACCCATTTCCACCCCTGGCTGCGCAACCTGATCCTTGGCAGCGCCATGGCGGCCTGCATCTCAACCGCATTGGCAGAGCTGCTGGGTGCGGCCATTGGTCTGCAGATGCTGACCGGTCTGCCATTACCAGCAGGAGCCCTGCTCTCATCCGGTTTCGCGATCTACATGCTCTATTCCAAAAACTACAAGCTGCTGGAAAAATGGATCATGGGCTTTGTCTCCCTGATCGGATTGGCATTTCTGTTCGAACTGGCTCTGGCACAAGTCTCCTGGACATCTTCCCTGAAAGGTTGGGTTACCCCGGTCATACCGCTCGGAGCAATGCCGGTCATCATGGGAGTGCTGGGGGCAGTTGTCATGCCTCACAACATCTTCCTGCATTCCGAGGTAATCCAGAGCCGACAGCTGAACCTGCAGGGAGAGGCAGCAATCCGTAAACAGCTCAAATATGAGTTTCTTGACACCCTGACCGGAATGGGGGCTGGCTGGGCCATTAACAGCGCTATGATCATCATGGCTGCCGCTGTCTTTTATTCACGGGGGATACCGGTAACCGAACTCTCCCAGGTCACCCTGACCTTACAGCCGATCTTTGGCAGCCTTTCTGCCGATGTTTTCGCGATTGGTCTGATATTCGCCGGACTTGCCTCTTCTGTAACAGCGGCCATGGCTGGCGGCAGTGTTTTTGCCGGAATTTTTCTGGAACCTTTCGACATGACCGACAACCATTCCAAACTGGGTGTCTATATCACCATTTTTGGCGGGCTGGCAGTGCTTCTGCTGCTGAAAAACCCCTTCACCGGCATCCTCTGGAGCCAGGTGGCTCTCAGCTTGCAGCTACCTTTTACCATTTTTCCGCTGATCTGGCTGACATCATCTCGCAAGGTGATGGGTACCTATGCCAACACCCCTTACGGCAAAAGCGTTCTCTGGCTGGTGGGATTAATTGTCATCGGCCTTAATGCGGCGCTGCTGATTGACATGTTCAAGAGCTGACAAGGGGGAAATCCGTCTTGCCTGGGGCTGTCAATTCTGTTATTTTCAGGCAAATTAATCCTAGGAAAACAGCGATGAAGGTAACCATACTGGGGAGTGGAACATCTACCGGCGTGCCGATGGTCGGGTGTAACTGCCGTGTCTGCTCCTCGCAAGATCCGCGGGATGCCAGGACACGGTCATCTCTGCTCATCCGCCATGGTGACCATACTATTCTTGTGGACACCTCTCCTGATCTGCGCTACCAAGCTCTGCGAGAACATATCAATCATATCGATGCTGTTCTTTTCACCCACTCCCATGCCGATCATGTCAATGGCATCGACGATTTACGCGGCTTTCATTTCATCAACAGAACAGTCGTTCCCTGCTTCGCATCCCGTGCAACAACTGAAATCCTGTTAAATCACTTTCCCTATATCTTCAAGGAACAGGAAGGCTCAGGCTATAAACCGCTGCTAGATCCTCACATAGTCACAGACGCCTTTGAACTTTTCGGCTTGTCCATAACACCGATACCACTGGAACATGGTCACACCGCCACATTCGGCTATCGCATCGGCACCTTCGCCTACCTGACCGACTGCAACGCTATCCCCGACTCCTCTGAAGCCCTTCTGAATGGACTGGACCTGCTGATTATTGATGGGCTGCGCTGGAAACCGCATCCCTTCCACTTCAATATCGAAACTGCCATGGCTGCAACAGCCCGCCTGCAACCACGCCGAACCATCCTGACCCACCTTTCCCACGATGTGCTTTACAGCGAAGGCGCTGCCCTGCCGGCAGGCTTCGAATTCGCCTATGACGGCCTGGAGTATGAGCTCTGAAATGACTGAGACAGTTTTTTCCCTCCCCACCCCCATTGAAGGTCAGCATCAGACAGATGCCTGCGACTCCCAGCCGACGACGCAAGAGAAGCACAAACATATCCGGCTGCACGGACACACTGGCGACCAGATCGAGTATTCAGTGATGGTGGCAGGCACTGACCCTTTCCAACATTATTTTTTCAGCGTTGTCCAGGAAGGTAATCATCTGCGTACGTTCTCTCCCGGAAACGAGTTTGTCGTTGCAACCCGAGGAATTACCTATCAGGGCAACGGCGGTTTTTTTTGTGAATATATGTTTGGTGTGGCCCAGCCATCCTCGGATCTATCCAAGCCCGAGATCATCAATCGGCTGATCATGTATGGAGCCCGTACAGATGATGCAACCGGCACTATTGTATTCAGTGATCACGCCACTGGCAGCGAAGGGTATGAAAAACTCTTTTTTGACGGCAATGCCGTGTGCAATTATTTTTTCTTTGTGCACACCCCAAGGCTCCCGCGACAGCTTAAATCCCAGCAGGAAGAACTGGTCAAACGCATTGGCAAGTCGATCAAACGCTCAACTGCTATCGGCAATGAGCGGGACGATGACTTGATTGCGGAACTGTTTCCCCTGCTTCAGGATGATACGGCCCACCTTTACATCATCAAACTGATCAACCGGCCGCACCGCGAATATCGCGACCTGTTTCGCCAGCTTTACTTCCGCTGCAAAAAAATAGCTGATCACGATTTCAACCGTCTGGTCAATCTGGCGGCACATTACAATATTGACCCATACCAGCAGGAGCGCATGCGCATCGATGTCATGTACCGCCATCCTGACAATAAGCGCATCGTGGATGAGTATCGCAACATCCTTCTGGCCTGCAGCGACAAAGGTGAAATCAGCAACCTTGACAATGCCAGACTGACCCGCCTGAAAACGTTGTCCGTCCGTACAAAAATACCCGGAGCGCTTTTTCAGACACTCGATAAGATGCTGCAGAAAGAGTACAACCTGATCGACCGCGAGGAAACCGACTATCTCGCCTCTACACGACAGATTCTGGAGGGTCTTTTCCTCAGGGAAAAGAACATTGTAAGTCACATCGATCATGAGGATATGTACAGGTTGATCAGTGCAAAAAAAATCGCGGTGGAGAACCGCGACCGCTCTTTCGATCAGCTCATTTTGGATGTGAGCAGGGAATGTGATGAAAAGATACGTGATGGGGCCGACAGCTCATTGTTGAAAGATTTGTCCAGGGTGGTTGCTTTCCTTGACCGCTTTGACAGTGTTGCTAACCTGATAAGCCAATTGGCTTTCATGGAGAATGTCCGCATCAGCAAGCAGTTGCTGCGTGAAATGCTGGAGCACAAGGCGTCCTTTGACAGCCTGCAGAAGGATTGTTTCCATGAGCTTTTCATCAAGGATCTTTTTAGCAACATCTACCTGGGGCGGTTCGGCAGACGCAAGGTTGCTACTCTCATGGACGGCCTTGCCCGCATCGAAGCCCGCGCATCAACGATCGAAGAGCTGAATCAGAAACTGCATGAGATCGACCAGGAGGAACGGGCATCCCTGATTCTGGTCGAGCACGTGCGTGACCGCATCCGCAATTTCTACTCAACGTTCAATACCGAGGCGGATCAGGAGAAACTGCGCCGTGAAGTACTGGAGGAGTTACGCATCAAGGGAAGCATTCAGGCAGATGATATGGATCGTCTTTTCAATGAGGCTGTTATCACCATAAAGAAGGAAGCAATGTACCTTCACACCCTGCTTCCTACGATCGTGGCAGAAAAGAATCTGGTCTTGAGAGAAGATTTCCTGGAGAACTCCGGTCTCGATCGGTTCTACGTTGAAGAATTGGAACGGGAATATTATGAGAGGAACGAACTGGACATGGAGGAGCTGTACCAGATTCGTAAAGGACTGAATTAAATAACATGGATCATTTTCTGGAAATCCTTATCGGCACGTTTACCATGCGCCCCTATGTTTTCGCTTTTTTCGGCGCCTTTCTGCTGGCTTGCGTCCCCCACGTCGGCTGGCGCAGGACCCTCACCTTTACCGTGGTCGGCTACCTGATCGCCTTTTCATCCGAATGGCTTTCCATCAACACCGGCTTTCCCTACGGCTGGTATTATTACATCGACACGACCAAAACACGGGAATTGTGGATTGCCGGCGTTCCCTTCTTTGATTCCCTTTCCTACGTTTTCCTCACCTACTGCAGTTATGCCACTGCGCTGTTCATCCTCTCCCCGCTTAAAAGCTGGCGATGGAATCTGGTTACTCTCGAAACCCGCAGTATCAGGCGCTCCATACCGGCGCTGGTCCTGGGAGCTTTTTTGCAAACCTTCCTGGACATAGTTATTGATCCTGTGGCGCTGCAGGGACATCGCTGGTTCCTGGGGCAGATTTATGGGTACCGCGAGCAGGGCATCCACTTTGGCGTACCGCTTTCCAACTATGGAGGCTGGTTGCTGACAAGCCTGGTGCTGGTAGCGGCTTTCCAGCTGATCGATGCCAGACGTCTGAGTGAGGCGCCAAAAGGAATCTTCAACCTTCCCTTCCGCTCACTGCTCGGGCCGGTGCTCTACCTCTCTGTGCTGCTGTTCAACCTGGGTGTAACTCTTTGGATCGGGGAGACATTCATGGCCCTGGCCGGTATCCTCATGTACACCCTGCCAGTGGTGCTGGTAGTCGTTCTAGCGCTGCAGCGGGTGAATCGTTATACCAAGGCCGACCTTGGTGAACATGTACGGGATTACCCCTGGACATCTGCAGGACGTGCAGGAACAAATCTCTGACTTCTGTCCCTGACTTCCTGCATCACCCGGCCGCCTTCAGCAGGTACAGGCTCCTAGGAAATTTGTCAGCGTTGAGAATTTAATTTTTTTGCTACAAAAAAGAATATGAGGGATAAGGGTTTACTGGAGGTTAGGGGAAGGAACAACCGATGCGTCGATTTGGCGCCTGCGAAAAAATGAATCCTGAAAAGTTGCTGCTGCATAACGATCACCAGCCAGATAGACATCTTCCAGCATACCGTGAAACAGAACCCGTTCAAGCACATCCCGGGTGCCCTCTCCACCAATTTTGACCACCTGAAAATCAGCCCGCTTACCCGGTTCCAGCGAGCCGTGAGTTGCACCGATACCAAGTGCTTCGGCGCCACCGATGGTTGCCATATGAAGGACATCAGCCGGAGAGAGTTCACGGGAAAAGGTATTAAGGGCAAAGCGCATTTCATCCCACAGCGAAAGTGTATCGTTGCTGGCCAGGGAGTCGGTGCCCAGGGCAAGCGGAATCCCCAGCTTGCGCAGCAGGGCCACCGGTGCACGCCCCACGTCAAGCCGTTCATTGCTGCGGGGGCAAAGGACGACACTCACACCACGCTGCTTCAATATCTCCGCATCACCCAGGGTAAGATGAACACAGTGCACAGCCAGGGTGGATGGTTTCAGAAGACCGGCCCGGTCAAGCAGCTCTGTAGAGCTGCAGCGACGTGGCGGAGTCAGATGGCGCTTCCAGTCAAGGAAAGGAAAGAGCTCTTCCGCAAGCGGTCCGTTGCTGTTGAAGATAAAATCTGTTTCAGCAGCTGATTCGGAAATATGGATGGCAAGGGGCAGGTTATCGGAGACGGCGGAGATCCGCGGGAGAAACGTCTCTGCAATGGTATAGGGAGTATGGGGCGAAAGTCCTGAGTGTAATTGCCTGTCACTTGCCGTTGAGCATGCTTCCAGCGCAGCAGCAAGCATGCGGTTGAAGTGGTGTTGGTCCTGTCCGATTATCTCGAAAAACAATCGTCCCGAAAGGAGCGAAGACCGGTAAAGTTGTGCGTGTGCTGGATTGTTGACAATCTCGCCGATTGCCGTGGTACCTGATTCCAGGCACAAACGGATTCCTTCCGTTATTGATGAAGGGATTTCCTCCGCTCCAATACCACGCCTGATCTTGATCAGCTGAATCATCCAATCCACAAACCGCCGGGGATTGTAGTTCACATTGGTCCGCAGGCGCCAGGCCGGGAAATGAGTCAGCTCCAGATGAGTATGGGCATTGACAAAACCGGGGAGAATGGCACAGTCCGGATATTCAATTACCGGCACCTGATGATCCCTCTTTAGTTCTTCAAGCAGACCACTCGCCTTGATCACACCATCCTGTACCAGAATTGCTCCGCCTGATAGTGGAGAAACATGAGGCGAAACAAGCCAGGAGGCGGCTGCGATGAAGCTGCTATATCGGGAAAGTGGTGTCATGTGTTGAAGCTTTCCATGTTTCCTGAATGTTGTCTACCTAAAATTATTATCCACTAAAACGTAAAGGGCGACCAATGGCCGCCCTTTTTACATCAGCTGCTTCGAATCAGACCCCTTCGGTGAGCCTTCTTTGCTTATAGCTTAAACGATTGAGAGCGTGAATGTAGGCTTTGGCCGACGCTTCGATAATATCGGTGGAAGAGCCCTTTCCAACTACCGTATGAGTCGCATCTGCCACGCGCACAGTGACTTCTCCCTGGGCATCAGTGCCGCCGGTGATGGAGCCGACGTTGTACTGCATCAGCTTTGCTTTGGTTTTGGTCAGCTTTTTGATGGCCTTGAGAGTGGCATCAACCGGTCCGTCTCCAAGCTCGGCCGTACGCACAGCAAGACCATCGATTTCCATCTGCACAGTAGCTGTGGCTACGGCGAACGAGCCGCAGGTCACAGTGATATGTCCCAGCTTGTATTTTTCCTCTTCGCGCGCCTCATCAGCCACGATAGCATCAAGGTCTTCGTCGAAAACCTCTTTCTTCAGATCAGCCAAGGTCTTGAACCGCTCAAAGGCCCGGTTGAGCTTTTCATCATCCAGCTCGTGCCCTAACGCTTCGAGACGCTGCTTGAAGGCATGGCGTCCCGAGTGTTTGCCCAGCACCAGGGCACCCGCGGAAAGGCCAACGGACTCCGGCGTCATGATCTCATAAGTGGATTTTTCCATCAGCATGCCGTGCTGATGAATGCCTGCCTCATGGGCAAAGGCATTGGCCCCGACCACGGACTTGTTAGGCTGAACAGCTATACCGGTAACGGTAGTCAGCAGGCGGCTGGCGGGGGTGAGCTGCTCCGTAACCACATTGGTCCTGAAAGGAAGGATATCCTGACGGGTACGCAGGATCATGACAAATTCCTCCAGGGAGCAGTTTCCGGCCCGCTCACCGATTCCATTTATCGTGCATTCGACCTGGCGTGCACCGGCCTGAATGGCAGCCAGGGAGTTAGCCACCGACAAGCCCAGGTCGTTGTGACAGTGGACCGAGATAACTGCCTTGTCGATGTTGGGAACATTGTCTTTCAGGTATTTGATGATGTTGAAGTACTCCACCGGAATAGTGTAGCCAACCGTATCAGGGATGTTGACGGTAGTTGCACCGGCATCGATGACCGCCTCGACAACTTCGGCAAGGAATGGCAGGCGGGTGCGCACCGCATCCTCGCAGGAAAATTCCACATTGGCGGTATAGGATGCTGCGCGCTTGACTGCCTTGACTGCGGAGGCCAAAACTTTGTTCGGCTCCATCTGAAGTTTATATTTCATGTGAATATCGGAAGTGGCGATGAACGTGTGGATTCGTCCCCGCTCACCGGCATATTTCAACGCTTCCCAGGCACGATCAATGTCTTTTTCACTGGAACGGCAGAGTCCTGCGATCTGTGGCCCCTTGATACTCTGGGCTACCAGCTTGACCGCTTCAAAATCGCCTTCCGAAGCGATGGGAAACCCGGCCTCGATTACATCCACGTTCAGCTTCTGCAGCTGTTTGGCCAGACGCAGCTTTTCATCGATGTTCATGCTGTTGCCCGGTGCCTGCTCGCCATCCCGCAATGTGGTATCGAAGATCCTGATTATCTGGCGATCATCTTCCTGCTTCTTTGCCTTTGCCATTCCGTACGCTCCTTTCGCTGGTTCCTGCTCTGCTGTTGGTGAAAATAAAAATGCCTTCGCCCCTGTGCAAGGGGCGAAGGCATCATGTGCGTTCGCGGTACCACCCTAGTTCATCTGTCGATAGTTGCATGACAGACCTCTGTCACCCTTAACGCGGGAGAACGGCTCCAGCTAGCTGCTTCAAGTTCACTGGAACGGCTCCAAGGCGAGTTCATCGTCTGCGCTTGCCGGTTCGCACCAACCACCGGCTCTCTGGGAAGCTCACAACGACTACTACTCCTCTTCACTGCCTTTCGAATATTGGGAGATCATAAAAAAAACAGCCTGACAAAGTCAAGCTGTTTTATTTTTCAACAAAAATTTCACATTGATCAAACAAGTAGTGTCACTCACCCAGGTAAGCTTTTCTGACTTCCGGATTACTGGCCAGATCGGAAGCGGAGCCGGAGAGAACTACCTCTCCAGTTTCAAGCACATAAGCACGGTGTGCAATGGAAAGTGCCATGGATGCGTTCTGTTCTACCAGCATGATGGTCGTTCCAGTTTTGTTGATTTCCACGATGATTTCGAAGATCTTCTCGACCAGCATGGGGGCCAGTCCCATGGAAGGTTCGTCCAGCAGCAACAGACGGGGGTTCGACATCAGCGCACGCCCCATGGCCAGCATCTGTTGCTCACCACCCGAAAGTGTCCGGGCAGCCTGCTTGCGGCGCTCGGCCAGGCGGGGGAACAGGGTGAAAGCGCGTTCGATTCCCTGCTTTATCTCCTGCTTGTTGGAAAGGATGAACCCGCCCATTTCAAGATTTTCCTGCACGCTCATGCGGGCAAATACACGACGACCTTCCGGCACCTGAGAAATCCCCTTGGTGACGATCTGGTGAGCAGGCATGCGGGTGATGTCTTCACCTTCAAAAGCTATGCTGCCGGTGCTGGAAGAAACAATACCGGAAATGGTAGTAAGGATGGTGGTCTTACCGGCGCCATTGGCACCGATCAAAGCGACGATTTCACCCTGGTCAACCCGGCAGGAGACCTGATGCAACGCACGGATGGCTCCGTAATAGACGGAAAGATTATCAACTGTCAGCATCAGTGAGCCCCCTTGCCAAGATAGGCTTCAATGACCGCAGGATTCGAACGAACCTCTTCAGGACGTCCATCGGCAATCTTTACGCCGTAATCAAGTACCGCAATGCGGTCCGAAAGACCCATCACAAATTTCATGTCGTGCTCTACCAGAAAAACCGTTACTCCGGCTTCCCGGATATTCTTCACCATAGTCAACAGGGTCTGCTTCTCCTGGGGATTCATGCCGGCTGCCGGCTCATCCAGCAGGAGCAGGGCAGGTTCGATTGCCAAGGCGCGGGCGATTTCCAGGCGGCGCTGTTCACCATACGAAAGGTTGCAAGCCAGATCAAATGCCCTGTGAGCCAGATCCACCTTTGAGAGACAGTGAATTGCCAACTCCAGCAGACGCCCTTCCTCCCTGCGTACTGCAGGCAGAAACTTCAGCAGCGCGCCACTCAGGTTCCAGTTTCCACGAGTATGGGCACCGATCAATACATTATCCAGCACGGTCTGCTGGCTGAAAAGACGGATGTTCTGGAAGGTGCGGCCAATGCCCGAACCTGCGATAACATACGGCGGCCGTCCCGAGATGTTGGTACCCTTGAAGCTAATTTTTCCCTCAGTGGGGGCATAGATACCGGTAATCAGGTTAAAAATGGTGCTCTTGCCGGCTCCGTTCGGCCCGATCAGAGCCAGAATCTCTCCCTCTTCGACCTCCAGATTGACACCATTTACTGCCACCAGACCGCCGAAGCGAATAGTAGCCTTATCAAGTTTGAGTAGTGCCATTACTGCCCCTCCTGCTTATGGGTCGCAAGATGAGGCTTGACCCCCAGCTTGCGCAGCACCAGATCGGTGAAATTGACACCACCAAGCAGACCGTTGGGGCGGAAGACCATCAGAAAAACAAGCAGAGCTCCGTAGACCAGCATGCGGTACTGGGACATGAAACGCAGGAATTCCGGAGCAGCCGAGAGGATGGATGCGCCGAACACCGCACCGGGCACGCTGCCCAGGCCGCCCAGTACAATCATGCTGAGCATGTCGATCGATTTAAGGAAACCGAAATCGGAAGGATTGATGTAACCGAGAAAATGGCCATAGAGACAGCCGCCGATGCCAGCCAGAAAAGCGCTAACAGCAAAGGACTGCACCTTGTAGCGGGCAATGTTGATGCCCATGGATTCAGCTGCGATCTCATCGTCGCGTATCGCCATGAGCGCCCTGCCGAAGCGCGAGTTCTGGATGAAGGCCGATGCGATGATGGCCAGCACGACCACGATCAGCACAATGATCGGCATGGGCAAAAACGAAGGGGGGAGCGGAACCGTCAGACCGAGAGCCTTGTTGGTAATGTCCAGGTTGAGAAACACTACCTTGACGATTTCGGCAAAGCCCAGGGTGCAGATGGCCAGATAGTCGCCGGAGAGGCGAAGAATAGGCCAACCGATCAGCGCAGCAACAACAGCCGTTATCGAACCGCTTAACAGAATCGTCAGATAAAAAGGAAGGCCAAGCTTGATGGTCAGCAACGCTCCGGTAAAGGCGCCGACACTCATGAATGCAGCGTGTCCAAGGGAGAGCTGGCCGGTCAGCCCGGTGATGATGTTCAACCCCAATGCCAGGATGATGCCGATTCCAATGTTGACCAGAATCTGCAGAAGGTAAGGGTCGATTGAATTGACAAGATTATTGAGCATTTTTATAAAACCTTCTCAAACTTTTTTCAGAATTTTCCGCCCAAGCAGACCTGTAGGGCGTACGAGCAGTACCAGGACAAGGATTGCAAAGGCAATGGCATCGCGGTAGGACGAATAACCGATGGCAACCCCGAAGACTTCGGCCACTCCCAGCAGCAGGCCGCCCAGCATGGCGCCGGGGATCGACCCTATCCCTCCCAGTACTGCAGCAGCAAAGGCTTTCAAACCCGCCATCAGCCCCATGTTGAAGGAGACTGAGTTAAACAGAAGCCCAACCAGTACCCCACCGGCTGCTGCCAAAGCGGAACCGAGGGCAAAGGTGAAAGAAATAACAAAATTTACATTGATGCCCATCAGGGCGGCAGTGTTGTAATCTTCAGACGTAGCGCGCATCGCCTTGCCGATTTTTGTTTTCTGGACGATGAACTCCAGGGCAAGCATCAAAAGGGCTGACACGCCGATAATCAGGAGCTGCAAGGTCGATATGTCCGCGTTTCCGATGTGCAACTGTCGGGCAGGAAACGCTTCACTGGGAAAGCCCTTGGCATTGGCGCCAAAAACCATCATGGCCAGGGAAGAAAGAAATATGGAGACCCCGATGGCTGAGATTAGGGCCGAGAGACGTGACGACTTGCGCAGGGGACGGTAGGCGATGAATTCTATCACCACGCCCATTATCATGCAGAACGCCATGGAGCCGGCCATGGCAAGGAAGATGTTGAGCTTGAGAACGCTCACCAGCAGCAGGCCGACAAAGGCACCTACCATGAAGATTTCACCGTGGGCGAAATTTATCAGAGTAATGATGCCGTACACCATGGTATAACCGAGTGCTATCAGGGCGTAGGTGCTGCCCAGTGCAATGCCGTTGATAAGTTGCTGTAGAAACATTGTGCCCACCATGTACCGGAAGTTGCCGATTATGTGAAGAATTGATCGTCAGAAAATGAAACGCGTTTTTTTAACATAGTGAACAATGGCTCTGCAAGCTAATTGTCTGACCAATTTGATAAAGTATGGCAACAATTAAAAGACGTAATACCATTTTAATTATAGAAAACTTTTCATCAAACCGAAGGCTTCAGGTTTGTCGCCTGCAGGTTCTTTCGGAAAAGGAGGTTGTCACCAGGCCCAAAAGGCATTACTCTTTACAACTGCTTTATTCATTTCCAATTGAAGAGGTACAAGATGATTAAATTTAAAAAACTGGCGCCGGCCCTGCTGATCTGCGCCCTGCCGATGATGAGCGCAGCCGCGGAGACTGTTCCGGCTGTAGAGGGGCAAAAACCTGCGCCACTACAGTCCGTTCCACCCACCAAACCACAGACTCCGGAAAAGGCAGAACAGCAGCTGCGGGTCGGCTATGTGGATCTGTCAAAACTCAATCAGGAATCGGATCTAGGAAAATCAGCCCAAGCACAGGCCAAAGAGATGCAGAAGAAGCTGCAGACACAGATCGAAACCCGCAGAAAACAGCTCGACAAACAGAAAGCTGCCCTGGAAAAGAAATTCGACACCCTTTCACCAGCCCAGAAGGAGGCCAAAGCCAAGGAATTCCAGAAGAAGGTGGAGGAGTTTCAAACTTTCGGCATGGGGAAGGAAAAGGAGTTGCAGACCTTGCAGGACAAGCTGCTGACTGATCTTTCCAAGTCCTTTGAGGAGGCCGCTGTGGAATACGGCAAGGCCAACAAGCTGGCGCTGGTGATCGTAAAAAGGGAACTACTCTATGTCTCAAGCGCTGTTGATGCCCAGGACGTAACCGATGGCGTGCTGGCACTGCTTAATTCGAAATCAAAAAAATGATCAGTTGAAGCTCGGGTTCGGGATAAATAACAAAGGGGGTAGAAAATGAAAAGAGCAATCAAAATAGTGGCAGGATCTCTCATGATGGCAATGCTTGCGGTACCTGCATTTGCCGCAAAGGATGCACCCAAGGCGGGCAAAACGGTGACAACTGCTTCAGGACTCAAATATGTGGATGTGGTGGTGGGAAAAGGGGCTTCACCGGTAGCCGGAAAGCAAGTCACAGTGCATTACACCGGCACTTTGGAAAATGGCAAGAAGTTTGACAGCTCTGTTGACCGCAAAGAGCCCTTCAAGTTCACCATCGGTGTGGGGCAGGTGATCCCTGGCTGGGATGAAGGTGTCATGACCATGAAAGTCGGCGGCAAGCGCAAGCTCATCATTCCCTCCAAGCTGGGCTACGGCCCGTCCGGGGCAGGCGGCGTAATTCCACCGAACGCGACCTTGCTGTTTGATGTGGAATTGCTGGACGTGCAGAAATAGCCTTACAATCAAAACGTAGGGCGGGTTTTGAAACCCGCCCCTACATAATCATCCTTTCAACGAGTCCAGCTCTTCCCACCTTCGGTAAGCCTCTGCCAGTTCCAGTTCCAATGATTCAAGACGCGCGTTGATTGCCGCAATCTCTGCACCGGCAGATTTATAAAAATCAGGATCACCCAGGGTAGTGTGCAGTTTTTCCTGTTCCTGCTCCAATCGTGCGATTGTATCGGGCAAAGATTCCAACTCACGCTCTTCTTTAAAGCTCAGTTTGCGGGCTCGTTCCTTCTGAGGCCTGATCTTCTCCTGGGCCGGCTGGGATTGCACCTTGACTGCTGCCTCCTCGTCGCCAGTCTGACGCAGCCAATCGTCGTAGCCTCCAACGAACTCGCGCACCTGGCCGTTTTTTCCCACTGCCAAAGTGCTGGTAACGACGTTGTTCAGAAAGTCACGGTCATGGCTCACCAACAGGAGTGTTCCGCTATAGTCCAGCAGCAGCTCTTCCAACAGGTCCAGAGTCTCCACATCCAGGTCATTGGTTGGCTCGTCCATAACCAGTACATTGGACGGCTTGGTAAACAGCTTGGCCAGCAGCAGCCGGTTCCGCTCACCACCGGAGAGGATGCTGACCGGGCTGCGGGCTCGTTCCGGGGAGAAGAGAAAATCCTGCAGATAGCCGATGATGTGGCGGCTGACTCCATTGATGATCAGGGTGTCATTGCCTTCTCCCACATTGTCCTGCACCGATTTATTCAGATCCAGTTGTTCACGCATCTGGTCGAAATAGAGAACCTCGCGGCGGCTGCCGAGCTTGATCTGGCCGGCCTGGGGCTCAAGCTCCCCCAGCAGCAGGCGCAGCAGGGTTGTCTTGCCCGATCCGTTGGGGCCGATGATGCCGATGCGATCACCGCGCATTATGGTGGTGGAAAAGTCTTTGATAATCGGCCGCCCCTCATAGCTGAAGGAGATGCCTTGGGCTTCTGCCACCAGTCCTCCCGAGCGCTCGGCCTCCTGCAGCTGGATCCGTGCCGTTCCCAGCCGCTCACGCCGCTGGCGGTGTTCTTCACGCATTTTTTTCAATGCACGAACCCGTCCCTCATTCCTGGTGCGGCGGGCCTTGATGCCCTGGCGCACCCAGGCTTCTTCCTGGGCCAGTTTCTTGTCAAACAGGGCCTGCCGCGTGACTTCTGCAGCCAGAAGTTCTTCACGACGCTCTACGAAAGCGTCATATCCGCAGGAGAATGCATACAACCGCCCCCTGTCCAGCTCTGCTACCCGGTTGGCAAGCTTTCTGGCAAAGGCGCGGTCATGGGTGACAAAGAGCAGGGTCTTGACCTGCCGCAGCAGGAATTCCTCCAGCCAGAGGATCGTTTCGATGTCCAGATGATTGGTAGGTTCATCCAGTACCAGGATGTCCGGCTCTGCCACCAGGGCGCGGGCCAGCAGGGCCCGACGTTTGGTCCCTCCTGAAAGACTGAAAAAATCTGCGTCAGCATCCAGCTGCAATCGGTCCAGCACCTGGTTAACCGCCTGATGCAAATGCCATCCTCCAGTAGCTTCCAGCTCATGCTGCAGGTTCTCCAACCGCTGGAGAAGTTCACTGCCGCCCTCCAGGGCCAACTTATGTGCCACATGATGATATTCAGCCAGAAGCTCGGCCGCATTGCCCATACCGGAAGCAACCACATCAAAAACAGAACCCCCTACCCCTGGCGGTACCTCTTGCGATACCAGGGCCACCCGCAGCCCCTGCTGGCGGACTACCTCCCCCTGTTCGGGCCCTAGCTCACCGCTGACCAGCTTGAGCAGCGTAGATTTTCCGGTGCCGTTACGCCCAAGAAGACAGAGCCGGTCGCCAGGCTCGATTTGCAGATCAATGCCATTGAAAAGCGGCGGCCCCCCAAAAGCCAGGCCTATGTTGCGAAGTGTAAGCAGTGCCACGAAAACTCCTTGAAATAAATCCCTCAACCGCAGTGCATTGGGTTCTGCGGTAGCTCCGCCTCGATTTAATAAATTACGATGTAACCATGATCCTGGGCGATCTTGGAAATCTCCAGAGTATCCTTGATCTGATAGGTCTTACCTTCAAGGCGGAAGATGTAACCACCTTGACCATCAGGTTGAGCATCAGCCAAAAGCGCCTCAAATGTAGCAGTTTTTATCATGATGTCCTCCATACCGGGTAATCAGCTGATCAAAAGACTCGCTTGACGAACAGCTGCGGCCAATTGTTGTATATCTTCGCGAGAGGTCTGCCATGAGCACATGAAACGAGCTCCCCCCGCTCCGATGAAGGAATAGAAATGCCATCCGGCATCATGCAACGCCTGGGAAACTACTGGCGGCATTTCCACAAAGAGTGAGTTGGACTGGCAGGGATGCATGATACGAATGCCCTTGATGTCGGCCAGTTCTTTCTCCAACAAACGAGCGCAGCTGTTGGCATGGCGTGCATTGTCCAGCCAGGCTCCACTCTCGAGCATCCCATTCCAGGGAGCAGCCATGAAACGCATCTTTGAGGCGAGTTGGCCTGACTGCTTGCAACGATATTCAAACTCGTCCGCCAATTCCCGGTCGAAAAATACCACCGCCTCACCGAGCGCCATACCGTTTTTGGCTCCCCCCATACAAAGCACATCAACCCCGGCTTTCCAGGATATGTCGGCTGGATGACAGTCAAGAGAGACTACGGCGTTGGCAAAACGCGCACCATCCATGTGCACCCGCAGGCCGTGGCGCCTCGCCAGATCCGTGGCAGCAGCTACTTCTTCCGGGGTGTAGACTGTCCCCAGTTCCGTACTCTGGGTCATACTGAGCACACGCGGCTTGGGATAATGGATATCAGTACGACGGATAATTAACTGCTCGACTGCCTCCAGGTCAAGTTTGCCGTCGACTCCGGATGCAAGCATGATCTTGGTACCATTGGAAAAAAATTCTGGAGCACCGCATTCATCTGTCTCGATATGAGCCATTTCATGACAGACAACACTGTGGTAAGACCGGCAGAGTGCGGCCAGGGCCAGGGAATTTGCTGCGGTGCCGTTAAAAACGAAAAAAACCTGACAGTCGCAGGCAAACAGCTCGCGGATATTCTGACAAGCTCGTTCTGTCCACTTGTCGTTTCCATATGAGGGAACAAAACCTCTGTTGGCTTCATTCATAGCCTGCAAGGCCTGGGGACAGATACCGGCATAGTTATCACTTGCAAATTGGTTGAAGATTGGTATCTCAGGAACTGAAGTAGCGAGTGTGTCGGTCATAAATGGTCCTCATACTGAAGTGTATTGAATTATGCACAGACTGCAGAAAGTCAGAAAGGCCCTTACCGTACCACGCAAGCAGCTGATATGCCAAGCATTATGGGATGTGCACGGACTAATGCTTGATCAACTTCGCATTAATGAGTAAAGTACTTCTTTTATTTTCTGCAGCAAGAGGATTTTTTAATGCGATACAGTCGGATGCGGCTCTCTCACAGACTCGTCCTGATCTTTTTTGTAACAACTCTGCTTGTCTCAGTAACTGTCCTGCGAGCACCATCACTTACCTCAGAACCGGCTGCATCTCCACTGGACAAGGCGAGGGAAGATCTCTCACGCGTCGAATATCCCAGCCTGCAATCAATAAAATGGCATCCTCATTTTATCAAGCCACATGAGACGCTTGAATCTCTTTTTGGCGAGGATTGGATCTGGGTAGCCCGCTTCAATCGCATCGATCGCCGCCATGTCTATCCGGGCATGACCATCAAGGCTCCTGATTCGATCGACGATATCCGTGACTATACCCCCTTACCTCTTCGTTACGAACCTGCCCGGCGCCATGAGAAATATATCCTGGTGGACATAACCGAGCAGTGGATGGGAGCCTATGAACGTGGCAAGCTGGTATTTTCCGCGCCCGCGGCTACCGGCAAAGCAGGCACCGAAACACCGGTCGGCATTTTCCACATCGACGCACGACACCTTACCCACACCTCATCGCTCTACAAAACCGCAAACGATGAAGACCAGTACCCGATGGACAACGCCATGCGTTTTCATATCGGCAGCGATAATGTCTCCTATTGGCTGCATGCACGGGATCTTCCCGGGCGCCCGGCATCCCACGGCTGTATCGGCCTCTACGATGAAGAGATGCAAAACCGGATGTTCGGCACCCCATCACGTCCGGTGCTGCTTGACTCGCAGAAACTTTATGAGTGGGCCGCCGGAGAGTCCGAGTACGGCGATGATTATGGTGAACTTGACGAATTGGAGGATGGGCCCGTGGTCGAAGTGCGTGGTACCCTGCCCCGCTACCTGAACCCGGGATTGCCGGCGACCTGAGATAAATAGCAGCAGTTGATGTCAACCTTTTTATCATAATAAAAAGCCCCGTTTAACCTTGTGAGCAAGGGTAAACGGGGCTGAAGTAAAATGTAAAATAGGCTTATTTTTTAAGCCAGCGTGCCACATCCTTGGCGTGATACGTAATAATGATATCAGCACCCGCCCTTTTGAAGCCTGTCATCGTTTCCATCACAACACGCTCTTCTTCGATCCAGCCATTGGCTGCCGCTGCTTTGATCATGCTGTACTCCCCCGAGACGTTATAAACCGCCAGAGGCAGATTGTACTCATTGCGCAGATCGCGCAGGATATCCAGATAGGGCAGTCCAGGCTTAACCATTATTATGTCTGCGCCCTCCTCGATGTCTGAAGCCGCCTCCCGCAACGCCTCCAACCGATTACCCGAATCCATCTGGTAGGAGCGGCGATCCCCAAACTGGGGGGTTGATTCGGCCGCCTCCCGGAATGGGCCGTAATATCCCGAGGCGTATTTAACTGCATAGCTCATCACCGGAATAGCATCATAGCCATTTTCATCGAGTACTTCACGAATGGCAGCCACCCTTCCATCCATCATATCCGAAGGCGCTACCATATCGGCACCTGCCTTGACATGTGAAAGTGCCTCCTTTGCCAAAAGCTCCAGAGTAGAGTCATTGTCCACGTCACCGTCGATGATCAGACCGCAATGACCATGATCCGTGTACTCGCAGAGGCAGACATCGGTGATCACAGCCAGACCGGGAACCTCTCGTTTTATGGCACGGATGGTTTCCTGAATAATACCGGTATCCGAGTAAGCGTCACTCCCTACGGAATCCTTTGTTTCGGGTATGCCAAACAGCAAAACCGCTGGAATGCCGAGTTCCTTTACTTCTTTAGCCTCTTCTACAATATGTTCAATAGATTGCTGGTAGATTCCGGGCATGGAAGAAATTTCTTTTTTGATCCCAGTGCCAAAGGCTGAAAACATGGGGTACACCAGATCATTAACAGAGAGGGTGGTCTCTCTAACCATCCGCCGAAAGGTCTCATTTCCACGGATTCTACGGGCCCTGAATTGCGGAAAATACATTTTACATCCTCCCTCGTAAGACTGATTGAACTTTTAAAAGTGTAATGCATGCTGCCTGTAAAAAGCAAGCGCCCCAGACGCAAGCATGCCATGTTTTGGCTACTCGACGAGCATGGACTTTCTCTCCGGCCGTTTCAGGCTTGAATTTAAAAAAGTAAAATGGTAAAAACAATTTCATTTTAACTGCAGATGTACACATCAACTAAAACAGGAGGAAAACATGAAGAAGAAATTAACACTGCTTTTAGCTGGCTCTCTCATGGCTGTCGCAACCGCTGCAACAGCAGCCAACATGCCGGAAACTTTTTACTTATCACCCGTCGTAGGTGGTTATACCTTTGAAGGCAAGCAACATATCAAGACTGCTCCCGTCTACGGCCTCAAACTCGGCTACAATTTCACCGAGCATTTCGGCCTTGAAGGTGCATTTGATTATGCCGCCACAGAAACCACCCGGACCAACAAGGACCTTTCATTTTACAAATACGGCGCTGACCTCATCTACAATTTCAGACCTGCCACAAACCTCGTACCATTTATCGCTGCAGGTTATGGCGGGTACAATTTCAGCGGCGCTGGCCTGGACAAAAAAGCACGCCCTGCTTTCGACTACGGTCTGGGCTTGAAATACTTCCTGAACGACAATTTTGCGATTCGCGGAGATGTGCGCCACGTCATTGCCTCTCTGAATAACGAAGTTCACAACAGAAACGCACAAAACATCGAGTACACTTTGGGCGCTTATATTCCCTTTGGTGGTACACAGCCTGTTGCCAAGGCAGTTGCTGCTCCGGCAGTTGAGCCTGCTCCTGCTCTCAAACCGGTAGTCGTGCCTCCTCCAGCACCGGCTCCCCCTGCTGACAGTGACCGCGATGGCGTTATCGACGAGAAAGACAAATGCCCCAACACGCCTCAGGGCGTAGTAGTTGATGCAGATGGCTGCCCTGTGGATGCAGACAAGGATGGCGTTGCCGATTACCTTGACAAATGCCCCGGCACTCCTGCAGGAGCGAGCGTAGATACTAATGGCTGTCCGCTGGATTCTGATAAGGATGGCGTGTTTGACTATCTGGACAAATGTCCTGATACACCGGCCGGCGTAAAAGTAACTGCAGATGGATGCCCAGTGCCTGTTGCAGCGCCCCAGAAACCTGCTGCTGAAAAATATTGCAGCAAACCGGCTGTAGTTGATGTTCGGTTCGCAACCGGCAAGGCTGCTGTTGATCCCAAGTTTCAGGATGATCTCAAAGCTCTGGCCGATTTCCTGAAAGAATTCCCAAAAGCTAAAGGTGAAATTTCAGGCCATACCGACAATGTTGGCGGAAAAGCCATGAACCAGAAGCTTTCCCAGCAGCGCGCAGACAGCGTCAAGAAGTTCATCGTAGACACCTACGGAGTTGACGCCAATCGCATTACCACCAAAGGATACGGTTTTTCCAAGCCGATTGCCGACAACAAAACTGCAGCAGGCAAAGCAAAGAACCGTCGCATCGAAGCAAACTTCACCTGCGAATAACTCGCACCGCCTAGAATGCAAAAAGGCCCTTCCTGAATTTTCTGGAAGGGCCTTTCTAATTGATGGACCAACTGAAGTAACGACCTACCTGCAGACCGGAAGAATGCTGCCACCTTCAGGCATCACCAGCACCTTCCACCCCTCCGGCAACATTCCCTCAGCCATATTCAATGCCTCATCCAGGGAAGTGGCGGGCATCATCCCCATCGACTCTACCTGATGACTACTTAAACGTGACACCAGGATTACCTTGAAGCGCTGAGCTTTTTGCAGTGTGGAATAGGCTGTCTGACCGTTGATTTCGTAGCAGGCCCGTAAAGCAGCCTCAAATTCATCCAACCGCTTGTGCTGAAACCAGTTGAAAAAAGTTTCATTACCAAAACCATCCCGGCATTCAGCCAAAAGGATCATCACTCCACCATCACAAAGCGCCTGGGAAGCATATTCCATGGATTTATGTGCCTGAATGAAGTTGATATCTTTGGGAAACCCGCCACAGGAGACAATAACCATATCCGCTTTGGAGTCTACCGGATAGGCAAAGTGCTTTTGATAGAACCTGCATCCCGCTTCGTGGGCGGTCTGCCAGTGGCCCGCGTAGGCGGCAATGATTCTTTTATCCAGCGAAAGAACTGTATTAAAGATAAAAGCGGGCTTGGCCATGGCACATGCCTCAAGCATGGCATGGTGCACCGGGTTGTTCTCTAGAGTGCCGGTGGTGGCCAAAGGATTCTTGCCACTTCCAGGTAGAGGATTGAGAACTGCAAAATGACTGGCCATGCAGGCCTGTCGACTGGCAATACCAGGCATCACCGATTTTCTGCCACCACCGAAACCGGCAAAGTAATGAAAGCCGATCACCCCGGTCAAAATCAGCCTGTCAGCCTCCACAGCACGGCGGTTGATGCTGACCTCAATACCATTACCGGTTTTGCCCAGAACAACAAGATTTCTCGGATCATCGCAATCATGATCAATGACTTTGACACGACCATAAAGCGGTCCAAGAATCTTTTCATGCTCATGAGAAGTTTGGCTGCGGTGGATTCCAAGAGCGATCAGAACCTGGATATCCTTGTCCGGGATACCTTGTCGATTGAGACGCTCAACCAGCAGGGGAAGATAAATTTCACTGCCTGTGTAACGAGTGATGTCGGATGTAACAATCACTACTTTTTCGCCAGGATTAAAACCGGCAATGATTGCCTGGCATTCATCCAGTGCACGTGAAATGATTTCCCGCGGGGAAGTCGACGGCAGGTCAAGAGCCGGTTCTATAACCCCGGCCAGACGGTGAGAAGGAAGGTTTAGCGGAAACGAGGCAGAGCCATATTTAAGGTACATGATGTACACCCTTATTCGTCAACCGGTAATAAAACGGGGATGCACAAGATAAGGATGCTGCAGCAATCCTCCCGTACATCCCCGTTAGATGATACGCCATCTGAAACCGGCGGGATCAGATCCAGGCATCTCCGCCATCATACTCAAACTCTTCCGGCTTGGACTTTGATGCTACTTTAAACTTTGCTTCGCGGGCAAGGCGCTTCACCTTTTCCGCAGCGCTTTCCCCGATCTCTGAAAGTTGTTCACGGACCTCACGGCCTGATTTGGGGGTCAGCAGAAGTGCGGCGGCAGTACCGAGAACGGCGCCGGAGACAAAAGCTATCACAGCTGCTGCGGCATTATCGTTGGAAGACATGGCAAACTCCTTTAACTGTGGTGTTTATGGTGTCAGACTTCAGTATACAAGGATTTGTTTCTAGCACAGCCGGACATGGTAATAAAAGCACTTTTTTCAAAGAGTCCGTGCCAAATGCCTCCTGACCATCTCCTCAAAATCCGCATCACGATTACCTGTGTACACCAGAGAGGAACCTATTTCAGCGGCAAGAATTGCACACAGATACTTGATCGGCAGTTTTCTGATCCGCCTCCTGAATGGAGACTTCTGCAACAGGGCCGGCAGATGGCTGAGTACGGTCTGTCGGAAAGGTCGCTGCAGGCATAACTCCGGTCGTGCTGAAAAAAATTCGAAAAGACGAGTATAGAAGCCATTGATGTTGTGGCTGATTGTATCGGAGATCTCGGTATATAGTAGCGTTCCTCCATTCTCGCGGTAGCGCTGCAGGATAAGGCGTGCTTCATCCTCGGCCCTTTTTTCCAGGATGGTCAGCACATCCCTGACATATTGCTCCTTGTGCTCCAGGAACTCCCGTTCAGAAAGCAGCAGATTGGCAATAATTTCGTAGGAGGAGGAGATCACGCCACACTTGTTAGCCGAGGCATCCCGCATGATCACAACGCCCTGTTTCTGGAGTTGCACTCTCGCATCAGGCGTAACGTACGAGTTGGCTCCTTCAACGATGACCCGGGAGGTGGCTTTACCCCGCTCATCCAGAAAAAGGTTCCAGTTTTGACTGTCGATAGTTTCCGGCCGACCGCCGGCTGGAATAAACAGGTCTGCCTTGGTAGTAAAGATCAGGCTGTTATACTCGCGATAGAATTCATCGATATCCAGCCATTCCTCAAGCAGCACGCCGCCAGTACGGGTGACCTTACGATGGGTTTCTCTAAGTCCTTCCATGCGTCTACCGGTGCGGTAGAGAATAAAATCTCCCTCACCGAGAGACTCGGGGCTGAAAGCATCGAGATCGTGAGCCAGGCACAGGCGCTGCAACTCACTGCTCTGTATACCGCGGGAGGAATACACAGCAGCAGTGCCATCAAGGATCAGGCGCACCTGCAGACCTGGAGCTGATTCAAGCAATATGCGCAGAGAATTGCCTGCCACATCGCCATTTGGGCCACCTGTCATCTTGAGTGAAAAAACATCGCGTGTGAGATCTATACCTGCCACATCTGCCATGGTGATACGGGCAAAAGCAACCACGCCGGTTGAGGTCACGCCATATTCCTTGTGATTGATGCCGATACGCTTGCTGGACATGATGCCGATACCGAGGATATAGCCGCGCTTTCGGGAGAGATGGGCAATAGCTTCAATCATGGCATCGTGCATGTTTTCATCAGGCCCAAGCTCGATCGGCTCGTCATCACGGTAATAATCAACCACGCGCGGATCCCGAACGTGACCTTTTTCAGTCACAAAAATATCCAGAAATGCATTGATAATGCCGTACTGCAATTTATAAAGCCGGCAGGTTTCCTCTTCACTGTTCGCTTGATCGAGATCCGAGGCATCAAGCACCAGCCCCATTTTGGAGCCCCCCTCATAAATATCCTTATTCTTGAGGTGCTGGGTGTTAGCCAGAACGTAAACTTCACGGAAAAGAGTATTGGCCGCGGTAATAAAATCGTCTGCACTACGCGCAATGATAGTTCTCCATCCCCCCCTCGCAATATCAGAAAACCCAACATGATAACCTGAGCCAAAACGGCTGAAAAAGAATGTGACCCGGAAAGGAAGTGCTTCGGGCAAATCGGCAGTAAATTCATTACCCAGCTTGCGCAAATAGGCCGGATCCAACCTGAAAGCCAGCGCCTGTTTCTCAACAACAAAAAAGTTTGTTTTAAGGCAGTGGGTGATCATCAACAGAGAGCAACGGTAGACCGTGCGGCGGATATCATCCAGCCAACGATGCCCGGTATTGTAACCCTCCACCATCGCTTCTGTTTCAGCGAGCAATGGCGCGTAAAGGGACTCACGGTTCTCCAGTTGAGGAGTGAATCGTGTCCGGAACAGACGAACCATGAGTTGCCCCATCTCGGGATGATCGTAAAAGGCACGCTGCACATCCTCCAAGCCAAAACGCTCAGGCTGGTTATGAGCCAGACTGGTATGACAAAAAGCAATGAAGGCGTTGATCAGAGCGGCATCTTCACCCGACAGCAGCCCCACTGTCACGAAATCACGATATACGGCTGAATTGGTGGCAATGATCTGGGTGGTGCAAAGCTCACTGGTGAGACGTGCTGCCAAATCACTGCCAGGCGTCAGATCCTCCCCCTGACGACTGACCACGAAGAAGGAACCAAGAAAATAGGGATGGATCCCATTGGAAATGGTCTGGCAATAAGCCCTGCGAATGCCGATATCCAGACGGTTAAAAACCTCAAGCACCTGCAGCAGAAAGTCCTCCTGATGTGGATTTCCCACCGCAAAGAGCACTCGTGTTTCCGATCTCCCCTCCCGCTTGATTTCACTGATGTCCAGAAATAGACCACCGGTGGCATTGCCACGGTCAAAGAGCCAGATCAGCCAGGCAATGCGTGATGGAGGTGACATCAGCAAGTAATTTTCATTATTCAACCAGAGTATTTTCAGCAGCATCTCAAGCCGGGTCAGATCAAAATCGGGAAAGGTGGTGCGAAGTTCCGCACGTATTCTGCGCACCAGAGCGGCCGGGATGGCAACTTCCCGCTTCAGATCTATTTCGCTGTTCGGCCGGCGGTCGAACTCGAAACGCTGCACCTCCAGTTCTTCCTCCATACCGGGCATGGGGGCGTTGGAATGAGAGAACATGGCATAGGATATTTTTCTTTCACCGACGCGGCGCAAGGTGTCGTAAAGGGAGCCGGGAAGATTCACACAGGCCAGAACGAGCAAGGTGTCACGATCCACCAGTATTACCCTTTGGTTCAGTCGCAAACGGGACATGCCACGCGCCAGCCAGGCCAGCGAATCCTGTTCATCGGCCATGGCTTGAAAAAAATAAGGGCTCATGTGCTGTTGAAGCCATGATGCATTGGCCTCGGCAACCTTGCGTTCCTGGCTGGCAGTACGTCGAATGATTGCAGGCAGATCCACGTTAACCTCCTGATGAAGAGAGAATGAAAAACACCGCCTACCTAGTGTCGCATGCCCTCATGTTATACTCACAACGCATGCCCGGCAATGACAGAAATGGCATTTGACGCCGCTAAAGCTTTGCTTGACCCTCTCGGGCCGAATTTGGTATACACAAGAACTCTGTTTTACTTTTTTAATCAGGATACAGGATGCCGCAACGACTCTGCAAAATTGAATTAAAGGAAAAGGGAATCGCCATTCTGGAAATTCCGGGGAGCGAGGCCACAACAGAACGGCAACTACTGGAAGCGATCCGGCGCCAGATCACCCACATTACCGATACCAGCGAGATTAAAGGTGTCATCGTAACCTCCAGCGACTCTCATTTCTGTACATGTGGAATTCAGGAGTACCATCCATCTCCCTATACTGCTGCAGAACTGTCCTCCTTTGGGCAGCAGGTCACGTTCCTTCTGGAAAAAACAGGTAAACCGTGTATCGCAGCAATTGCAGGTGAATGTACCGGAGTCGGTCTTGAATTGGCTTTGGCATGCGATTTCATTGTGGCAGAGAGTTCCGCCCGCTTCGGCTTCCCCGGTATAGAGGAAGGCAGGCTCCCCTTCTGTGGAGGCACGCAACGGCTGTCGCGACTGGTGGGTAAATCCAAGGCAAAGGAAATGGTTTTCGGAGGTGAACTGCTTTCAGCCGAGGAAGGTCTGGCTATTGGACTCATCAATCGCCTGTACGATGACAACCTGCTGTCCCATGCACAGGCACTACTGGAAAAAATCTGCACCCGCAGCCCGCTGGCTATTCGTATCGGTGGCGAAGTGATCAATGCGGGTTACGACATCGATCTGCAGACAGCCTGCATGCTGGAGCGAGACGCCTTTGCCCTGATCTTCTCCAGCCACGATCAAAGCGAAGGAATGCAGGCCTTTCTGGACAAGCGCAATCCTGATTTTAAAGGAAACTGATATGCTGGAGCGGGGATGCATACAGGTGTACACCGGAAACGGTAAAGGCAAGACCACCGCTTCCCTGGGCTTGGCACTGCGTGCAGTCGGACGAGGCCTGCGCGTCTGCGTGTTCCAGTTCATCAAGGGTGGCGGCCCCTATGGCGAGCACCTGATTGCCGAAAAACTGGCCCCATTTCTGACTGTGATCCAGACAGGCCGACCCGGCTGGGTCAACACCAACGATATCAGCGAAGATCGCCGGCTGGCCCAAGACGCACTCCAACAAGCCACTTCCTTGCTGAGCAGCGGGGAATACGATCTGTTCATTCTGGATGAGATCAATGGAGCCGTCGGCTTTGGATTAATCGATGTCGAACAGGTGCTGGAGCTTATCAAACGAAAACCCGGCAATGTCGAGCTGGTTCTGACAGGCCGCAATGCCCATGAACAAATAATCGAGGCAGCCGATCTGGTAACGGAGATGCGCGAGATAAAACATTACTACAAGTCAGGGGTACCGGCCAGGACAGGCATAGAAATGTAGGACACACAAAACCTTATTACAGCAATATAATATAATCATTTAAATTTCCGGAGGTATAACACATGTCTGAAAGAACATTGCGAATCCTGGTTGGCAAACCTGGCCTGGATGGTCATGATCGCGGAGCAAAAATAATCGCGCGAGCGTTTCGCGATGCAGGATTTGAGGTAATTTACACCGGTCTTCATCAGACTCCGGAGCAGATCGTTTCTGCAGCAATCCAGGAAGATGTCGACTGCGTCGGCCTGTCAATCCTTTCCGGTGCCCATAACACACTTCTACCCAGAGTCTGTCAACTGCTTGGTGAAAAGGGAGCTGACGACATCAAAGTATTTGGTGGCGGCGTGATTCCTGAGGATGATATTGCTGGCCTGAAGAGTGCCGGCATCAGTGAGGTTTTTACCCCAGGAACCTCAACCGAAGATATCGTCAAATGGATCGGCACCAACATCAGGCCACGGGCGTAAACAGGAGCGGGCCCATCCCTGGGAAAACTTTCCCGGGCTGGCCTGACCGGATTCCACATGCCGTTCAAGCACCTTCATCTAGAAACGGAAAACCAGGTAGGCTATCTCCTACTAGGCGCAGGCACTCGCTTTAACAAACTGAGCGTTACCACCATCCGTGAGCTCAAGCGTGCTCTTGGCCAAATGGAGCAGGACGGTACGATAAATACCATCGTTATCTCCGGCTACCCTGGTGAATCTTTTGCCGTGGGTGCAGATATCGGGCAGATGCTGCACTTTTCTCCAACCGATGCCCTTCGCTTTGCACAGCTGGGGCAATCCCTCTTTGACCAGATCGAGTCCTGCTCAAAGCCGGTTATCGGTGCCCTGAACGGGATTACCATGGGAGGCGGTTGCGATCTGGCCATGGCCTGCGACATCCGCATTGCCGTTGACACTCTGCAGATAGCCCATCCCGGAGCACGCATTGGGATCATCACCGGCTTTTGCGGCACCCGTAAACTTCCCCGCATTGTGGGTAAAAATGCCGCCCGTGAGATCTTCATGACCAGCGAACCGTACACCGCCTCCGAAGCGCTCCGCATGGGACTGGTGGACCGGGTGCATCCGGAAAAAGACTTCTGGCCAATGGTCAAACAATTTGCAGCACGGATCGCCGCCCATCCTGCAGAAACGCTTAGCACAGCCAAGAAAGTACTGAACGCCAGTGAAGATATCGATCTCAAGAGCGGCTGTGCACTGGAAGCTGCCCTTAACGGTACCCTCTGGAATACTCGCTCAACCTCCAACCCTACTCCCTGAACAGGATTAACCCAATGTCTCTCTCAGAAAAAGTCCTCACTGGCGATGTTCGCGCGGCGGCCCGTCTCATGCGGGATATCGACGACAATCGTCCATCAGCTGTTACTGAGCTTAAACAGATTTACGCCCGCACCGGCAATGCCTACATCATCGGCATCACTGGTCCGCCCGGTGCGGGAAAATCGACCCTTGTGGATCAACTGACCGCCTCCTTTCGCAAACAAGGTAAAAAAGTAGGTGTAGTTGCCATTGATCCAACTAGTCCCTTTACCGGAGGCGCAATTCTGGGCGACCGCATCCGCATGAACCGCCACGCCACTGATGACGGAGTCTTTATCCGCAGCCTGGCGACCCGCGGCGCCCTGGGGGGCTTGTCGCGCTCTACCTCTGATGTCGCCCTTGTTTTGGATGCACTGGGCATGGATATCATCATCATCGAAACCGTTGGCGTCGGCCAGGATGAGGTGGATATTGTCAAAGCCGCTCACACCACGTGCGTGGTAATGGTTCCGGGAATGGGTGATGATATACAGGCCATAAAGGCTGGTATACTTGAGATCGGCGACGTTTTTGTGGTCAATAAGGCTGACAGGGAGGGTGCCGACAGAACTGCCCGCGAATTGGCTGCAATGCTGGAAATGCGTGACACCCCCCAAGGGGACTGGCAGCCGCAGGTATTTAAAACAGAGGCACAACGCGGTACAGGAATTGATGAACTGGTGGGCGAGATCCTGACACACCGGGATCACCTCTTTTCCAGCGGATTGATCGAGACATTTCTGAGAGAGCGCAACGAACGGCACTTTGTGGATATCCTGCGGGACAGCCTTTACAAGCATGCCATGGCCTTCATGGACCGCACAGCCACACTGCCCCGCGTACTTGACGGCATGGCGGACAGCAGCATTGACCCCTATTCCGCTGCAGAAGAGGTGATTGCAGAAATGCTGGGATACGACCCGCAATCAGTATGAGACATTCTCTTCAACACCAAAAATCCAATACAGTTGTGGCTATGATAGATCCGCGCGTTAGGTTCCTAGCGGCTCTCCTGCTGCTCCTTCTGGTTATCAGTTCAACCGGCATTGCATTTCCATGGTTGATCGTCAGCGTGTGTCTTCCGGTTGCACTGGTCACCGGGATTCAGTTCCGCACTCTCTGCCTGCGCATGCTGCATCCATTGTTTCTATCCCTGATCATACTGCTGTTCAAGACCTTCCTTGGTACCGGCAGCTCATCGGCACTTCAGGTTATCGGTGATTACACCATCATGGTTCATCAGGCAGGACTTAGCGAAGGGATTCTTATTACCTCCCGTATCATGGGGGCCGTTTCAATAGTTATCGCACTTGGCCAGATACTGACTTTTACCGAAGCCATGGCGGCCTTGTCCTGGCTGAGAGCTCCACGTGGACTGGTGGATGTCTCGCTTTTTGCATGGCGTTCGCTGTTCATGCTTTATGACGATGCCGGCGTGGTTTACAGCGCCCAGAAAAACCGTTTAGGGTACTGCGGATTTGGTCGCAGTCTCCGTTCCTTTGGCGCTATGGCAGGCATGCTGACTGTCAGAGCCCTTGACGACAGCCTTTCCATGACCACAGCCATGAGCCAGCGCGGCTATGACGGCTCCTTACCGCTTTTGCGAAAATCACCTCTTACCGCTGCCCAGATCGCGGGTCTTGCTGTTTTCATGCTGGCAGTCGGCCTCGTCTGGAGACTGCAGAACTGACCATGCCTCCAGCCCGCCTTTCAGCGCAGATCAATTCATTCCAATATCCTGATGGCACTGCAGCCCTTTCCCAGGTAACCCTGGACATCGAGCAAGGAGAATTTTGCGGCATCCTCGGCTCTAACGGCTCGGGCAAAACCACTTTGCTCAGGCTACTGGATGGCATGATCAAGGATTTCTCCGGCCAGATGCTTCTGGATGGAGAAGATATCCGTCGCCTCTCTCCCCGTGAAATCTACAGTAAAATCGGATTGGTTTTTCAGAATCCTGATGATCAGCTTTTTGCCCAGTCGGTTTATGAAGATACTGCCTTTGGTCCCCGCAATATGGGGTTAAGCGAAACCGAAGTGTCACGCCGCGTAGAGAGTGCCCTGGAAGCTGTAGAAATGCATGAACTTGCGTCCAAGAATATCCACAATCTGAGTTACGGTCAGAAAAAGCGAGCCTGCATAGCCGGATTGCTTGCCATGGGTCACGAAATCCTGTTGTTGGACGAACCCACCGCCGGCCTCGACCCAATGGGCGAATATCGCATGATGGAGCTTCTTACGCGCCTGAATCGAGACAACGGTGTAACGATCGTCATGGCGACACACAGTGTCGATCTGGTGCCGGTTTTCCTTAGCCGTCTGCACATTCTCAGCAAGGGCCGGCTGGTGCGTAGCGGCTCTCCGGAGGAGGTCTTCAACTCAGGAGAAGAACTAGCCAGCGTAAAACTGCGTCTGCCCTACATTGCTGAACTCATCCACCGTCTGAGAAGCGGAGACAACCTCCCATTCAAACGCCTGCCCTTAACAATCGGTGAAGCACGTCGCGACATACTGGAAGCCTTTGGCCGAAACGGCAGCCTGTGAGTCGGTGCGGCACCCCTCGTGCAGTTTATTCTTTTGAATTACCGGCATTCTGTTTTATAATCAAATCGTTTGAAGCCCTTAACTGATCCTATTGGAGACACAAGATGACTCTCACCGGAATTGCCCTGCTTTTTGTTGTGATTGCTTTTGGAGCTTTGGTACTCGTACTGATTCCGACTCTGCTTACCGTCAAGCGTACGGCAGCCTCGGTCGGTTCACTTGCTGAAATGGTTACTACAGAGCTTCGACCTACTCTCAAGGAACTGACTTCTGTCCTTGTGGAACTTAGGTCTGTTGGTGAGGGAGTTGCCGATCACACCGAAGACGTCAAACGCTTTATGGCAGCCTTGGGAGAAAGCGGCGAAAAATTGCATACTATTAACCGCACAGTTGGAGCAGTAACCGGTGTACTGAATACCACCTCAGTTTGGGCAACGGGTGCCAAGGTGGCAGGAAGATATTTGTTGGAGCGTTATACTAAGAAAAGAGGAGGGAAATAACATGTCTGAAGAAAAAGGTATTTCCACTGGTACAGTACTTGTTTCTTTCGTAGCTGGTGCTGCCATAGGTGCTGGGTTGGCCTTGTTATATGCGCCCAAAAGCGGTGAAAAAATGCGTGAAAACCTGACTGATCTGGCTGAAGACGCGCTGGACAAGATCAAGGAATACACGAAGGAAGCTCAGGAAAAAATCAAATCAGCTATGGAGGACGGCAAGGAGATCCTTGGAGAGAAAAAATCAATCCTTGCCTCGGCAATTGAAGCAGGTCGCGAAGCCATGCAGAAAGAGAAAGATCGGACCCCATCATCGCTCTAGAATCCTGTCATTCGTGTTTTCAAAAAACCCACCTCTCTCGGTGGGTTTTTTTTCGGGAGACAGTTCAGAGCATTTAAAAATGGCAGCATCGAAAGATTCCATAGGTTGCATTGGCGCGAAAACTGCCGATCTGGAAATGGTTAAACGATTTTTGCGTCGCTATACAAGATGGACAATGTCCTCGGAAATTGGAAGTCGTTCATCATCCCAGATCATTCAGCCACAGCCGCAATATCATACACAGGCCCCACCCACAAGCTTCTCCCCGGGACCCCGCGCCAGAGAAGGAGAGCTAAGATTGACTTTGGGGGGTAACCCCGTTATACTGCAATAACTTATGCCAATAAATCCTGCCATTAAATATGGAGTAATCGTTACCTCAGTGTTGCTCAGCAGTCTTCAGGCGCATGCCGTAGAACCGGCCCAAGCATTGCTTAATGAATTGGCTAGACCTAATGTAGCACTGCCTGCAGGGTCCGGAGCACCTGCTCTTGCAGCGTTGGATGATGAATTGAAGGCTGAAGAGGACCTTCCTCCAGCAGACTTTTTCACTCTCGAAGAAGCCAGGGAAAATACAGAGAGAAATACAGAGCTCGTACTGCCTGACATTGATCTTCCCCTGTCTGATATCCCTCTTACGCTCAACAATAAAGTCGAATACTTTATTTCCTATTTCCAAACATCAGGAAAACAATCTTTTTCTCGCTGGCTCTCGCGCTCATCGCGCTACATACCGATGATGAAGGAGATCCTCAAGCGTCAGGGCATGCCTGAGGATCTTGTTTACGTAGCTATGATTGAAAGCGGTTTCCATATGCATGCTAAATCCTGGGCAAATGCAGTGGGACCTTGGCAATTTGTATCCGGCACTGGACGACGTTACGACTTGCGGATTGATCAATGGATCGACGAGCGTAAAGATCCGGTCAAAGCGACTACCGCTGCGGCCCTGTACCTGAAGGAACTTTATGGCATGTTCAAGGGCGACTGGTATTTGGCAGCAGCTGGTTACAATGCAGGTGAGAACAAGATCCTACGTGCTATAAACATGTATAACACAAGCGACTTTTGGGAAATTTCACGCGGTTCTTACCTAAAACGGGAAACCAAAGAATATGTCCCCAAACTGCTGGCCGCAGCAATTGTCGCAAAAGATCCAGCACGTTATGGCTTCTCCGACATCGCCTATCTACCACCAATAGAATTTGACACAGTAATAATACCATCTCGTACCGACCTGGAGTTGGTAGCCAAACTGGCTGGTACCACCTATGACGCGGTTCGTGATCTCAACCCAGACCTTCGTCACTGGAGCACTCCGCCTAATTACCCTGATTATGAATTAAAAATCCCTAAAGGGACTAAAAACCTTTTTGAGATGGAATATGCCAAAATACCGGCTGATAAACGTTTTACCGAAAAGGTTCTCTACACTCGCTATGCAGTACGGAAAAAAGACTCGCTAAAATCGATTGCACGTCGCTTTGGCACCACTCCTGAAATGCTATCCGAATTAAACGGCCTCTCTCAAAAAAGCCGTATCGTCGGAAAATCATTGGTAGTTCCGATTAGGAAAACTGTCGATTTCAGCAACGAAGGACGCACTGCGCGTCGTTCTACACCTGGAGAAGCGTTTGCCAAATATTATGTCGTGAAAAAAGGGGATACCCTGACATCACTCTCCAAACAGTTCAACATCTCTCCCAAGCTTCTGTCTGCCTGGAACAACATTAAAGGCAAATTAGCCCTTAAACCAGGCAGTCGCATCATCATTGCCCGTTTTATTGAAAAAAACGGTGAAATGATCCCCGCTGGAGAAAAAAGCTGACTTCCTCATAACACATCATCTCTCAATGCAATGTTAACGTGAAAGGATGGACCGATGTACAACATACTTACAGCAGCAGGGGCTGCACTGGCAGTTCTGCTGATCTTGCTTTTCGGATTCAAACTCGCCTGGTGGGGCTCTATTTTAATTTCACTTGGTGTTTTTGCCGCTGTATTCGTTTTATTTTCACGCATTACCATGAAGAAAGTCATGGCAGCAATCGAGACAGCAGGCAAAGATCTTCAAGCCCAGCGATTCGAAAAAGCTATTCGTGAACTAAAAGAAGTGCTTCACTACGGCAAGTGGCAAGTCTATGTCGGCCCACAGATCAACTCCCAGATCGGCATGATTTATTACATGAAGCGGGATTTCTCAAATGCATTTCCACACCTTGAAAAATCCTTCTTCAAAAACTGGGTTGCAATGGCAATGCTGGCTATCTGTTACATGAAGCGCCAGAAAAAAGATAAAATGATCGATACTTTCGATAAAGCGGTCCAGTGGAATTCAAAGGAACCGTTGCTTTGGAATATCTATGCCTACTGTCTTGTAGAAACTGGTGAACCGACCAAGGCTCGTGAAATTCTTGAAAAAGGTCTTAAAAAGGCCTCGGATAATGCAAGCTTGCTCGAAAACCTGGAAAATCTGAAACAGGGCAAGAAGATGAAAATGCGCTCCTTCGGCGATATGTGGTTCCAATTTCATCTTGAAAGTATTTCCGCTATCCAGAAGCACCAAATGGCCTCCATGGGTGGACGAATGCAGCACCGCAGAACAGTTCGGAAATAGTCTGAACTTCGGATTTATCCCCGCTTTTAATGGAAAGTACCGTGCGGTACGGGAGTTTCTCATGGAAACACTACAGGCAATCATTACCAGGCACAGCGTGCGCAGGTTTTCTGACCGACCGGTGGAGCCGGAAAAACTTCAGATAGTATTGGATGCTGCGAGTCGTGCCCCATCATGGGCCAATTTACAATGTTGCCGATTCATCGTAGTACAAGACCCTGCCACCAAACGCAGGATCAGTGAACTGTCCTATGTGGACTCTTTTTTTGCTGCAAAAGGCTACAAAACCAATCCTTCCCAACTCGCACTGGCTGAAGCACCTGTCGTAATCGTTGCCTGTGCCCTCCCCAATAGTTCGGGAGACATTCGGGGACAGCAGTACTACATGACCGACATCGGCCTCGCGGCAGAGAACCTTATGCTTGCGGCACATGACCAGGGACTTGGTTCCGTTTTTGTCAGCATTTTTGAAGAAAAAGTGCTGGCGGATCTTCTGGATATTCCTGCCTATGTAAGCATAGTCGGATTATTCCCCATTGGCTATCCGCTGCAGGAATCGGTCACAGGTGCTCCTCGTAAGCCTCTTGAAGAGATAGTCTTCCATGACCGCTGGAACGCCTAACGAGTCCCCTCCTCTGCGCATCATTCACTTCAAGACTCCTTGACACTCAGCCCTCGGGCCTCCTGCGCACTATCACCTTTGTATTGGCAAACGTGCCCTTTACTGGTACATTTACCCATTATTTTCAAGGGGGAATGCATGGAAACACAGCATCACAAGCTAATCATTCTTGGTGCAGGACCGGCAGGATATACTGCGGCAATTTATGCAGCACGGGCAAATCTCAAACCCGTAGTTATCACTGGCCTTCAGCCGGGGGGCCAGCTTACAACTACAACAGAAGTTGACAACTGGCCGGGAGCCCACGAAGGGGTGCAGGGCCCGGAACTTATGGAGCACATGCGCCTTCACGCGGAGCGCTTCAATACTGAACTTATATATGATGTCATCACCAAGGCTGACCTCAAGCAACGACCATTCCTACTAAAGGGCGATGCCGCGACATACACCTGTGACGCATTGATCATTGCAACCGGAGCCACTGCCAAATACCTCGGGCTTCCGTCAGAGGAGGCTTTCAAGGGCAAGGGTGTGTCTGCCTGTGCCACGTGTGACGGATTCTTTTATCGCGGCAAAGCAGTTGCCGTTATTGGCGGTGGCAATACCGCTGCAGAAGAAGCACTTTACCTTGCCAATATTGCCAGCCATGTAACCGTAGTGCATCGCAGAGACCAGTTCCGTTCTGAAAAAATACTCTCTGATCGCCTGATTGAGAAAACACGAACCGGGAACGTAAGTATTGAATGGCACCATGAACTGCAGGAAATATTGGGCGACGAGAGCGGAGTAACTGGAATCCGGATACGCCACACCAGCGGTTCAACCAAGGATATACCTGTTCACGGAGTTTTCATTGCCATTGGACATACACCAAATACGCATATCTTCCAGGGACAGCTTGAAATGGAAGGCGGTTATATCACAACAAATTACAGTGTCGAAGGCAATGTAACCGCCACGAATGTTCCCGGAGTATTTGCTGCAGGTGATGTACAGGACAGCGTCTACCGCCAGGCAATTACCTCTGCCGGCACAGGCTGCATGGCTGCACTGGATGCTGAACGCTACCTTGAGATGCAGCACCCCTAGCGCATGTCAGCCCAACCTGACCAGGAGCTTGAAAAGCTTCTAAGTGAAGTTCGCAAAACCATAAGCGATAATGATCGGTTCCTTAAAAGTTTGATTTATGATTCTGCTGGTGCAGATGATGAACAGGAAGAGGATGTCGTTGAAGTTGAAAAGGAAGAGGAATTTGAGGAGCTATAGCATTCTTTGAGCTACATGATGGAATATAAAAAAAGGGCCCCGGGAATTTCCCGGGGCCCTTTTCCATTGGCTATTAATGTTTTTTGTTTGAAGCATGCTTTCCTTCAGCAGGTGCTTCATGCACAGCGGCAGAGTGGCACTCGCTGCAGTTCGTCTTATAGAGTTCATCGCCGATGTCGACAGGATGAACAAACTCTCTGACATCCTTGCCGGCAGGGATGTTTTCCTGAACCTGGCCCAGCATGTCATGGCATATCTTGCAGTCTTTGGAGATGACCTTGCCAGTGGCAGTCTTGTGCTTGCCGTCATGGCAGCGGAAACATCCTGGTGTATAGAAGTGACCTATATGATTGGGGTAGGTATTCCACTGTACTTTCATTTTAGGGAAGAAGTTGCGTGAATAGATATCCTTGACCTGTTCTACGGCCTGGTTGATGGCAGCACCTTTTTCCTGTGCAACCTTGGGATAATTTTTGGCATAGTATGCAGGAATATCCTTAGTAATGGTGGCAAAAGCCTCTTCCTTGGTCTTGTAAGGACGATTCAAAATTTCTACAGCTACTTTCTTCATGAAAGGAAGGTTTCTGTCAATGCGATTGGACACGAAGTTAAGATCCATCTCCTCATCAGGAGAATGATAGATATGGGTCGGACGGTTGTGGCAGTCGGTGCAATCCATGAGACGTTTTTCTGCTTTTGCGATCTCATCCTTGGTGAGCGTCTTGTCGGTGCTCATATATTCTACAAGACTGCCGTCCTTCTCCTTGACGACAACATATGGTATATCGAGCCGTTTTTTGTCGTTGGCGATGAAACGGACTTCCTTGCCTATGTGCCAGTGAATACCACTCGAAGTTGGTGACTTGGGGTTGCTTCCGATATGAATCAGCATGTCGACCTTGCGCGGAGAGTTCTGCTCATTGGGCGCAAAATGATAGAAAAGTTTCTGGCGACCAGCATAAAATTTCTCGGGCCAGTGACAATGTTCACAAGTTTCCCGTGCAGGACGAAGATTTTCGATAGGTGTGTGTATCGGCGTGGGGTATGTATTGAAGGCAACTGCATACAGCTGACGCATACCTGAGATCTTGGCCTTGACGTACCAGGCTGCGCCGGGACCAACATGGCACTCAACGCACTTCACCTTGGCATGAGGCGAGTTTCTCCAGGCAGTGTGTTCCGGTTCCATTACCGTATGGCAGACTTCACCGCAGAAGGTGGTGGATTCGGTAAATTCAAAACCTTTGATCGATGCCAGTGCCACAACCACGACAAAGACAAACGAAGCCAGGATGAAGAAAATAAACATACGACGACGGTTAGGGTCGTTCAGGTCAAGGCGTGGAAACTTGGGGATCTCCTCATCGAGGGAGAGCATTCCCTCCAAAACCGCTTTGCGACGCTGGGTACGGACCCTGTAAGCCCCGATGGGAACCAGAACCAGACCGAATATGAGCATGCCCGGAAAGAGGAAATAAGTCATCAGCCCCAAATAGGGGTGGTCGATGCCGGTAATCATCTCAAAGGCAGCAAAGGCAATAATCAGACCTGTGGCTGTCAGCGCTAGAATGATACCGATAAGACTGATAAGGTTCCAGGCGTACCCGGCGGTTTTACGAATGGCCATGTGAACTACTCCTTACGATCGATGTGACTGGGAAAAATGGTATGTTATTAAACCTGATAACTTACAGCAGCAACACGCCTTTGTCAAAAGCTTTTTTAAAAAGAATCCGAGTTTTTAAGAGGAGGTGAATACTCTTGCAGCAAAAACTTTTGTTGACAAAAACGATAGTGATGCTAATTTAAACAACGTTATAAAAACCTCGCGGCTAGCTACACCTATCAGCAAATAAAAATAAAAGCAAATATACTCGCAGCATAAGGAGGTGCATACTTTGAAAAACCATGTGTGGCGTCCCTTGTTCCTTGTGGTAGCAATCGTGGCCGGAATTCTTTTTACTAGAACACTGTTAGTTCCATCCGATTTTGGCGTGTATGAGCGCGGTTACATGTACGGATGGCATCGTAAATCCAATGAGGATGACTGGAAGAAAATACGCGTCAAATACAAGACTTCCAGCGGTTGCCCCGAATGCCATAAGGACAAGTATGATGACATTAAAGCCTCGCCTCATGCCATCATCAGCTGCGAGAACTGTCACGGACCTGCCTATGACCATCCCAACGATCCGCAAGGTCTGCACATCGACCGTTCCCGCGAATTATGTATCCGCTGTCATGCCTATCTTCCTTACAAGAACAACGTTCGGGGCAACATCCCCGGGATTGACCCGCAAAATCACTACCCCCAGGCGCAATGCATCATGTGCCACTATCCACACAATCCCGTTAAACCGAATCTGAAATACAAGAAAACGGAGGTGAAGCCATGATAAGCCGCAGGTCATTTTGTAAAAAGGCGATGATCGCGGCCGGCGGAATAATGATTCCCCTTGCTGCACTGGAAGTTTTCAATCCCCAAAGACTGGCAGCCGAGAAGGACGGCACAGGAAAAGTGCGCTGGGTGTTTCTCGTCGATATTCACAAGTGTGTTGGCTGCGGCTTCTGCGTGAAGGCCTGCAAAACCGAGAATGAAGTGCCCTATGAAGCCAATGTTACCCGCACCTGGGTGGAGAGGTATGTCGTCACCAAAACGGGAAAAACCCACATTGACTCACCCAAGGGGGCCCGCGACGGATTCACCAGCCAAAAAATCGATCAGGCACATCATGGGCTGTTGGAGGTTAAAGAAGAGGAGATTGCCAAGGCTTTTTTTGTGCCGAAGCTCTGCAATCAGTGTGAGAATCCCGCCTGTGTTCAGGTCTGCCCGGTCGGCGCAACCTATCAGGCTGCTGATGGCGTTGTACTGATAGACCGCTCCTGGTGTATCGGCTGCGGTTACTGCGTCATGGGGTGCCCCTATGGGGTGCGCTTTTTTCATCCTGTCTACCACGTGGCCGAAAAGTGCAACTTCTGTTATCACCGCCTGGCCAAGGGGATGAAGAGCGCCTGCGTGGATGCCTGTCCATTTGGGGCACGCAAAATAGGCAATATTCGGGACCCGGAAGATCCGGTCACCAAGATCATCACTACCGAGCAGGTAAACGTGCTCAAGGAAGAATTCGGAACCAAACCGCAGGTGTTCTATATAGGACTCTCAAGGGAGGTGAAGTAACATGGTACATGGTGAAGCCTGGACACTGAAAGAATTCTTCGTCTATCCCAACGAATACATCTACTGGTCTATCCAGATCGTGATGTACCCGTTCATGACCGGTCTGGTGGCAGGGGCCTTCGTGCTTTCATCCCTGTACCATGTCTTCGGCGTGAAGCAATTAAAAGATATAGCGCGCTTTTCGCTGGTTTTTTCCCTGGCCCTGCTTCCGGTGGCCATGATGCCGCTGATGCTTCATCTGCAGCAGCCCCAGCGGGGCATCTACGTCATGATGACACCCCATTTCACCTCTGCCATTGCCGCCTTCGGCATCGTCTTTACCACCTATGCCATGATCGTATTATCCGAGATCTGGTTTGTTTATCGCCAGTACATCGTAGAAATGGTGCTGGACCTGCGGGAAAAACGCAGGCGTAAGCCGCTCGACTCGGTGCGACTGGCATTGTACAGCGTGCTCTCAATGGGTGCCATGGATCTCAGCCCCGAAGCGCTGCACAAGGATGAACGGGCAGTGGGAATACTGGCCGGAATCGGCATCCCGGTAGCATGCTTCCTTCACGGCTATGCCGGCTTCATCTTTGGTTCCGTTAAGGCCAATGCCCTCTGGATGACCCCCCTCATGCCGGTCATCTTCATCTGTTCAGCAGTAGTCTCAGGTATCGCCCTCTGCATCGTTACCTACATCATCGTGATGGAACTCCGCAAATTGATCCTTGCCTGGAAGCGCAAGAACAATCCCCGGCTTCCCTCCAGCGAGGAAATCAAGAGCGCAGAGATCCATACTGTTACCATCACCGCTAAATATCTGATCATGTTCATGGTCCTGGCACTCACCCTGGAACTACTGGACCTCATCTTCCGTAACTACACTGCCGTCAAATCGTGGGATATCCTGCGCAGCGTGATCTACGAAAAAGACTTTTTCAAAATATTTATACTGCAGTATGGGTTGGGCAATATTGTTCCATTCATCATCTTCCTGTTGCCTGGGCTGACCATCAGGCGTGCGCTCCTCGGCGGTTTGCTGGTTTTGATGGGTGTATTCATGATGCGCTGGAATGTCGTTATTGGAGGACAAGCTTTCTCAGCATCCTTCTCCGGGTTCATGGAATATCAGCTTCCCATCTGGCCTGACAACATGGAGACCTTCAAGGAAGGGTTGTTCGGTGCGCTGACTGTTATCATCACCCCCTTTGTACTCTTCTTCTGTGTCACAAGAGTCCTGCCGGTGATCGGCGTGAAGGATTCGCATTGACCATTGGTGGAAAAAGCGGAAGTAGCCGACGTGGAGGTGCTGCAGATGACGGCAAAAGGGCAGACCCTTGAAGATCAGGTACAGGAACTGGCACTCCGGGTACAAGCACTGGAAGGCAGCCTCGAGAAGTTGACCGCCCGGCTCGCTCAGGCCACACCAGTTGAATTAGCATCCGCACAAACTGAGGTAAAAACCAGACTGCCTCCGGTGCTGGACGAACCGGCCGACGTATCTGAGGAAATGCTGAGCTGGGCTGGCCGCAACGCCCTCCTGCCGCGTGTATCCACCATCTGTTTTCTGCTCGTTGTGGCGCTGATCCTGAGAACCATCACGGACAGCGGAATGATCAACAAGCTTTTCGGTTCTGCCCTTGGGATGGGTTTTGCTGCCACCCTGATGATTGTGGGATGGCAGAGATATGCTCGTTCCAGCCCGCTTGCTCCGGTGTTTGCGGCCTGCGGCGCCATCCTCATGGCCACCATAGTGGTAGAGACCCACACCCACTTCAAATCGTTGCCCCTGGTACCTGCTTACCTTACTCTCATGGTTACGGGCATCGGTATGGCTTTTATCAGTCGCCGATTCAACGCATTCACCCCCATCTCATTCGGTATCCTTGGCATGTGCCTGGCCGGTGCGGCCATTGACTATCCTCATCCACATTTTCCCTATCTCTCCCTGGTACTATGGACGGCAAACCTGCTCGGCTTCATGGCCGCCAGACTCAAACGCTGCTCCTGGCTGCGCTGGATCGTAATGCTGGTCAGCATGGTCATGCTGCAGCTGTGGGCATTTCGCATAGGAGTGGCTCTACGCCAGGGAATCCAGCCACCTCCCGAACTGGCGGCTTCATTGTTTTTGCCGGTCCTGGGAGTGTTTGCCCTGACCTACCTGCTGCTTGCATTGTTCGGCATCATTCAGAGCGGGACCGAGCGGGTTTCACGCTTTGATCAGTCCCTGCCGGTCATCAACGTACTCTGGGCTTTTTCATCAGCCTTTTGTGCCATGTATACCAAGGACACCCCTCTTCTTGCACTCGGGATAGTGGGAATTATGGTAGCACTTCTCCATCTGGGAGCAAGTTTCTGGCTGGCCCGGCGCGCTGTCATTGGTGTACCGGGAACCGCTGCGTTTACCTTTGCCTGCGGCGCATTGCTGGCACTGGCTCTCCCGGTGGCAACGGGCAAACTCATTCTTTCACTGCCCGCGCTCTCTCTGATTGGCATCTTCATGGCCATCTTTTCACGGGAGTGGAATAACGGCTCGGTGCGCGCAGTCACCTATCTCTTCCACATCTACTCTTGCGCCGCACTCTTCGTAGCGGTGCGAGGCGATAGCCCCCAACAGATGGATGCCGTCAACATCCTGCCGGCCATCCTGCTTTCCTGCATCATGGTGTACCAATATCTATGGTGCCGCTGGTGGCCCCCTCCCCCCGGCTCATCCATCCTCTTCAAGCTGGATGAAGAAGATCGCAGCGCTGTGATGCTGTTGCTTGCCGGTTTACTGTGCGGCTTCCTTGCCATGCGCATTGGAATTTTTCAGGTGGTACAGCTTACTGCCGGAGCAGGTCGTGAAGAGATTTTCCGGTGCGCCCAGTCGGTGCTGATTAATGGGGCTGCCGTGTTCCTGATGGTGTGGGGGTTTATGCGACGGGACCGGGAAATCCGGAATGTAGCGATAATGGTGACATTAATAGGGGCGGGAAAAGTTTTCCTGTACGATCTGCTTGGCACCCACGGGCTGCCGCTGGTCTGCAGTGTCTTTTCCTTCGGTGCGGCAGCGGCGGTGGAATCGGTCGTGCTTGGCAAGTGGCCAAAAACGGAGATAAAACCAGTACAGGATCTGGCGGCCGCCAATGAGACGGTGAACGAGTAGGCAATTTGTAGGGTGAAATATACAGGCTACTGCGAATAAATCGCACAAAAAAAGCCCTTGAGTTCTCAAGGGCTTTGCTTCTTCGATGGACACCTACGGACTATCCCGGAAGGTCCTTTGCTATTTAGTGGTGCCGAGAACTGGAATCGAACCAGCACACCCTTTCGAGTACCAGAACCTGAATCTGGCGCGTCTACCAATTCCGCCACCTCGGCAACGAAGAAATTATATAACATTGACCTGATACTAATGCAAGAAAAAAATCAGGTTATTCCCTTGCCATATTCAGTTGTGATTTGGTACAGTTAGAACTTAACTTTAATTATAGGAATACAGCACAATATATGAATTTGCTTGCCGTTGAAAAACCAGCCCGCTACATGGGCGGAGAAATGGGTTCTGTCAGAAAAACCGTAGCGGAACTCCGTATTGCCCTTGCTTTTCCCGATGTATATGAAGTCGGCATGAGTCATCTTGGACTGCGCGTCCTGTATCAGATACTTAACTCAGCCGAAGACATTGCTGCAGAACGTGTTTTTGCCCCCTGGCCCGATATGGAACGCCAGATGAAGGCGGACGGCGATCGCCTAGCCACTCTGGAAACAGCGACTCCTCTCGCTGAGTGCGACCTGGTCGGATTCACTCTTCAGTACGAACTTTCCTACACCAATATCCTCTCCATGCTGCGTCTTGCCGCCATACCCCTGCTGGCAGCCGAGCGCAACGCCTCTCACCCACTGATTATTGCCGGCGGTCCCTGTGCCTATAACCCCGAACCACTGGCACCTTTTTTTGATGCAGTGCTGCTGGGTGACGGTGAGGAAGCGATTCTGGAAGTAGCTGCCGCCGTACTGGAGTCCAAGCGACTCGGAGAGGACCGGGCAGCCCAACTGGAACGCCTGGCTGCCATTGAAGGAATGTACATCCCCGCCTTCTTTGTGCCGAGCTACAATGATGACGGCACGGTATCGAAGATCATCCCTGTCAAGCCGGAACAGGCCAGAGTGCGCCGCCGTTTTTTGAGTAACCTGGACGAAGCCCCCTACCCGACCGAGCCGGTCGTCCCTTTTATGAAGACGGTTCATGATCGTGTTGCGGTGGAGATCGCACGCGGCTGTACTCGCGGGTGCCGCTTCTGCCAGGCCGGTTATATCTACCGTCCACTCAGAGAGCGTTCCCCCGAGACGATTCTGAGCCATGTACAAAAATCGCTGCGCGCCACCGGTTATGACGAAATCTCGCTCCTCTCGCTTTCCACCGGCGACTACTCCTGTATTTCGCCGCTGATCAGCGAAATGATGTCCCGTTATGCCCATAACCGGATTGCGGTATCCCTTCCGTCGCTACGGGTCGGCACACTGACCGAGGGCTTGATCGAAGACATCAAGAAAGTTCGCAAGACCGGCTTCACCCTGGCACCCGAGGCGGGCAGCGAAAGAATGCGGCGAGTAATCAATAAAGGTATTACAGAGGAAGATCTTCTGGAAACTGCCTTTAACGTTTATCAAGCTGGCTGGCGGACCATCAAGCTCTATTTCATGATTGGGTTACCCGGAGAAACAGTCGAGGATGTTACCCAGATTGCCGCGCTGGCCCGCCAAGTAAAAAACCAGGGTAAACTCTCCGGCAATCCGGGTGAAGTCAATGTTGCGGTCAGCACTTTTGTCCCCAAGGCCCATACCCCTTTTCAGTGGGAGCCCCAGATCTCAACGGATGAGGTACTGGACCGCCAGTACCAGCTGCACACAGAGCTAAAGCAGCGCAAGCTTCGCTTTAAATGGCAGGATGCGCCGCTCTCTTTCCTGGAGGGCGTCTTTGCCCGCGGCGATCGCCGGCTGGCAGCAGTGTTGATCCAGGCCGTTGATCTCGGCTGCCGCTTTGATGGCTGGAGAGAACATTTCTCTCAGGAACGCTGGCAGCAGGCATTCCAAAAATGCGGCGTGCAGCCGGAATGGTACCTGCGCCGCCGGGAAACCAGTGAAATTCTCCCCTGGGACCACCTGGACTGCGGCGTGACACGCGATTTTCTGCTTGCTGAGCGCGAAAATGCTCTCAAGGAAGCTGCAACGCCGGATTGCCGTTTTGGCCGGTGCAGCGCCTGCGGCGTCTGTGATTTTACCAGTGTGACCAACAAGCTCTCAACTGATGCAACTATTTCTGCAGAAACCGCTTCGGAAGCAGCTGATGAGAATGCAGTTCGGGTACGCCTTCGTTTTTCAAAAACAGATGCCATGCGTTACCTGAGCCACCTGGAACTTTTAACTGTTTTCACCCGCGCGGTCAGTCGTGGTGAGGTGCCCATCCTCTTTTCACAAGGATTCCATCCTCACCCTCGTTTTTCTTTTGCCACCGCCACCTCGGTAGGAGTTGAATCCACCGCCGAATACATGGATATGGTAGTTGCTGCGGGCATGGGCGCCGACGAAATAAAATATCGCCTGAATGAAGCTCTTCCTGCGGGCATTGCGATAATGGAAGCAGCTTTGATCGACGTTAAAACACCAGCGCTTTCCACCCTCATTGAAGCGACTCGCTACCGAATAATCTTTGATTCACTATGGTCTGAGAAACTCCCGGACCTATGTGTGCAATTTATGGCACATGACAGTTTCGTCATACAACGGACCAAGAAAAAAGGTGAAGTTCAGACCGTTGATCTGCGCAAGGAAGTTTTTTTACTAAGCGCGTCCGGCTCCGCACTTGACTTGGTAGCAGGCAGAGGTAAACCTTTGGAGTTTGCCAGAGCCATATCCGGTAACCCGGAACTCCAGTCAGATGATGTTCGCATCCAAAAACTGGAAGTGCACTTTACTGCCGTTCATACTATTTAATTTTATATACTAGGGGCTTAACCATGGGTACTGAACTGGTCATCAATGCCACTTCTCATGAGACACGCATAGCGTTGATTGAAAATGGCACAATCGCCGAGCTCCACATCGAGCGGACTCGGGAAAAAGGAATCGTCGGCAACATCTACAAGGGGCGCGTCATCAGGGTTCTTCCTGGAATGCAGGCGGCCTTCGTGGATATAGGCTTGGAAAAGGCTGCTTTCCTGTACGTAGCCGATGTTTTTGACGCACTTGAAGAATACGAATCACTGCTTTATGACGGCAAGAAAGAGCATGAGCCAGGAGGCGAACCACACGCGACCCACCCGGACTTCAAGCCTCTGCACCCAATCGAGGAACTGCTGCAGGAAGGTCAGGAGCTGCTGGTCCAGGTATCAAAGGAGCCGATTGGCACCAAAGGTGCGCGCATCACCTCCCATATCTCTTTGCCGGGACGACACCTTGTTTACATGCCGACAGTTGACCATGTAGGGATTTCACGTCGAATTGAGGATGAAGTTGAGCGCGAACGTTTGCGCGAGGCAGTGGAACGGCTCAAGCAGCCCGGCTCCGGTTATATCGTCAGGACCGTGTCAGAAGGTAAGAGCGAAGAGGATCTTCTCTCTGACATGCAGTATCTGTCCACCCTATGGGATGAAATCGTAAAACGCAGGGAAAAAAGCGCAGTTCCTTCTCTGATCCATTCCGACCTGGACGTGATTCAAAAGGTAGTGCGGGATATCGTTACCGAGCAGGTCGACAAGATCATAGTTGATTCAAAGCCGGATCATGACCGTATCGTGCAGTTCATCACCACGTTCATGCCGAAGATGAAATATTCAATCGAACTCTACGAAGACGAAGAACCCATCTTTGATCATTACGGGCTGGAAGTTGAGATCAGCCGTGCCCTGGGGCGCAAGGTATGGCTCAAGTCGGGCGGCTACATAATCATTGAACAGACCGAGGCACTGACTGCTGTCGACGTCAACACCGGGCGCTTTGTCGGTAAGCACAACCTGGAAGATACCATCCTCAAGACTAATCTCGAAGCTGTCAAAGAAATTGCGTACCAGTTGCGGTTGCGCAATATTGGCGGCATCATCATTATTGACTTTATTGATATGGAAAAAGAGGTCAACCGCGAAAAGGTTTTTGGCGCCTTGGAAGAGGCGTTGAAATCAGACAAATCCAAAACAAATATCTTAAAGATATCCGAGCTCGGACTAGTAGAAATGACTCGTAAACGGGTGCGGGAAAGCATTGGCCGCATGATGTGCGAGCCCTGCCTCTATTGCGAAGGACGAGGATACATCAAATCAAAAACCACGGTATGCCATGAAATTTTCAGGGAACTTCGCCGGGAAATGCTGGATATACGTGGCGTCAAGGCCACCGTATCGGTGCATCCGCAAGTGGCTGACCTTCTCTATGACGAAGAGCGGCGTGGGCTGGAAGAACTAGAAAAAAAATTCAAGAAGCGGATTACGGTGCGGGCCAAGCCTGGTTTCCATCAGGAGCAGTTTGAAATTCTGATCAACTGATCGGCTCTTAAAATGACTAAACGACAAGAGGCGGGAGAATTTATTTCTCCCGCCTCTTGTCGTTTACTTCACTCAATTGAGCCTGAGCGAATCAGGCAGCCTTACGCTCGCTGTCGATGCGATCATAATTTGCCGCAAAAAATTCCATCGCTTCACGCATGATATCAGAGATACTCAAATGAGTCCTCTCCATGATGTTTTCCAGATGTTCACGCTCTTCGTCGCTGATTCTCATCGAAATAACATTGTACCTCGGATTCTCTCTCATTCTTCCCATGACTGTTTCCTCCTTTTTTATTGACTTGTATGATTTTTGTGCTGTTCATTTTGAACATTGATTCTGCTTATTATGCCACAACCATGCCAAGCCGAATAAAAAGAAGTTTATGTAAAAAATTCAACAACTTATTAAATAAGATAATATTAATCTTTTAAAGTATACGGAAAATATGTGCTAAATTTGGCACACATGTGGCCAAAAGTATACACAATTTTGTAACAACCAAAGATGACTTACACCCTCCTTCAGGAATGTACGAAATACCTATAATCCAGTTCCCCGGTAATCCCTTTCGCAGGCCCCTTGAGAGTCCCCCTCTTGGTGCGACCAACGCACCCCGACCTTCGTTCCTGACTGTTTAAAACCCAAACCCACTCTTCAAATGCCGGTTTTCCAGATAGCGATATACTTATGTAGGGAGGAATTAACCATGACAGAGAAACGATGTGGAGTATGCAGAAGAGAGGCGTGCGGGTGGCAAATTGCTCCAGCAGACGGAGATCCGATAGCTGCACTTAAGAAGCAGGGAGTTGATCTGGAAGATTCTTCATCCGTAGCTGCCGCAATCGATGAAAAGAAAATCCTTTTACAGCGAAACCATGAAAAACTGGAGGTTCAGCACTCCTTTGGAGTCTCGCCCGAATTAAATGTAAATGCCGAATTGGAAGCACTGATAAAGGAAGGGCATTGGCTGATGAACCAACTCACCATCCTTGGAGTCCCGGAAAAGGAAATTGAAGACATGTTGCACAAGGGGGGACTGCATTACCCCAACTGGGGAGCAGAATAGCCTCTGCGACACCTCGTTCACTTGCCCACCCTTTGAACCTCAATGCCGTACTTGTTCAGCAGCCGGTAAAAGGTCCGTCTGGGGATATTGGCCAGGCGGGCCGCTTTGGCAACGTTGCCGCCCGATTCTTCCAGATAACGCGCGATGATATTCTTCTCCGTCCGGCTGACATGGAGTTCCCGCTCTGCCTTGAAAGAGACCCGCCGCCGGTTGACATCGCTGTCCAGACTACGTTCAAAGGTTTCTGCAAAGATAGTGGGCAGATTCTCCAGCCGAATAACCCCCTCCTTGGCAAGCACCGAGGAGCGCTCGATGATATTCTGCATCTCTCTGATATTGCCTGGCCAGGAGTAGCGCTGCATTGCCTTAACCGCGCGCTCTTCAATTCCGTCAATTTTTTTATTGAGTTTTTTGCGGGTCTTCTCAAGAAAATGTTGGGCAAGGCTCGGGATGGATTCCACCCTGTCGCGCAGGGGTGGCAACAGGATGGAAAATACGTTGAGGCGATAGTAGAGATCTTCTCGGAACCACCCCTCGCGTACCCCCAGCTCCAAATCCTTGTTCGTGGCAGCGATCAGACGCACATCTACTTTTTTAGCCGTGGTGCCGCCTACCGGACGAACTTCCCCCAGATCCAGCAGACGCAAAAGTTCCGCCTGCAGCTTCGGAGTTATGTCACCGATCTCATCCATGAAAATTGTGCCCCCGTCGGCCGCCTCAAAAAGTCCTTTCTTATCGGCAATGGCACCGGTAAATGCTCCTTTCTTATGACCGAAAAGCTCACTTTCGAGTAGGGAATCCGTGATGGTGGTGCAGTTGACTGTAACAAGCGGTTTATCATTGCGCAGACTTAGACGCTGGATTGCTCGTGCGGTCAATTCTTTGCCGGTGCCGGTTTCTCCTCGAATAAGGACCGTTGTCGGGGTGGGTCCCACCTGGCGAATCAGCTCCAGCACTTCCTGAATACCCGGGTCGTCACCCACAATTGGATTATCTCCCATCTGGCGATCCAACTCACGCCGCATCAGTTCATAGCGCTGCATCAGGCGACCGCGATCCTCCTCAACCTGCTGCAGGTTATGGGGCAGGCACATTTCTATATCCGCCAATCCCTGATATACGGCAACTGCATGCTCCCGACAGGTGTTGTAGCCACAGGCACGACAGTTAAGTTCATCACCGTGAGTATATTTCTTGGTTGAATGCATGATCCGCTTGATGTCGTCTTTGCCTGGGCTGGGCAGTTTGAGCGATTTGTCCGAAAAGGAGCGCTGCAAATCAGGCATACAGGCACTTGAGCGGTAATGCGGCGCAGCAGGATAAGAGTTCTCCTTATTCCTGTAGTCAACAATCACTCTGCGTTTGAAAAAATGGTTAAGTTCCCGGTCCCGTGCCGGGCCGTCAACGCACCCACCGTCACAGAAGCGCAAATCAACATAAGAAGGGGAAATTCTTCCTGCATTCAGATCACGAATAATATCGATAGTATGTGATTCACCCTCTGCACTGAGTATTTCCGTTTCCAAAAAGTCCGATTCAATTCCCAGGACCTTCATTGACCCTCCGGTAAGACTGAAGACACGGCCGTCACCCGGATTGATACCATCAAAATCCACCTCATTCATACCCTGTGGATTTATGCCGCGGCTCTTGAAAAGTTTATCTATCTCCTGATAAGTCAGCACCACATCGATGGCTCCGGCTGACTCATCAGACTGAACTTCAAATTTTGCTGCTATGCAGGTACTTACATAGACTACCATTGTCTCTGCTCCCAATACCTGTTTGATGAAACGCCCCATAGCAATCATGGGTGAAACAGTCCCCACCAGATTTGGTAGCAGCCTCGGAAAATGTCGTTCAACAAGATCCACAACCGCAGGGCAGTGGGAGGCGATTAACGGAGCATCAGATGCGGCCAAAGCTTCATGATAGCTGCCGGCAATCAAAGTTGCACCGTAAGCCCCTTCATGGACCTCGAGAAACCCGAGGCTTTTTAGACCGGACACCAATTGGCCAGGGGTAATGGTATGAAAAAAGGCCGGAAAAGAACAGCCAAGCACCGCCACTACCGGCGCACCGGAAGCCAGCAGCTCCTGGGTCCTGACCATCCTGTCCACCACAACCTTTGCGTTTTGAGGACATGTAAGACACTTGCCGCAGCCAATACAGCGATCATACATTATCTGTGCAAAACCTTGATCGACCTTAATGGCTTTAACCGGGCAGGTGCGTACACATGAATAACAACGACGACAGCGTTCCCTGTAGGTAATGATGGGTTCCATGCAAATCCTTTTTCCTATTGATGTAATGCAGTGTGCAACAATTGGCACAGACCTGTAAATATATAAATGGATCGCTCACACGCCCCAGTGCGCAGCTGTTAAACACCAGACCCTCTTTTGTCCGACAAGATCGATTGTCATATTGAATTTGATATTTATACTTGACACGTCCCCCGCACTTGACTATAGTCCATAACTCTTTTAAAAATGATGCACATGGAGATGGCATATGTACGCAGTTATAAAAACAGGTGGCAAACAATACAAGGTTAGCGAAGGCGAGTTCCTTAAGGTTGAAAAACTCGACGGCGAAGTGGGCGACAGCATCGAATTTGCCGAGGTACTCATGGTCGGCGGAGATACGACGGTTGTAGGCGCACCTCATGTGGCCGGCGCTAAGGTTACAGCCAAAATTGCGGTTCAGGGCAGAGACAAGAAAATTCTTGTTTTCAAGTCCAAGCGCCGCAAGGGCACCCGCAAGCTGCGCGGTCATCGTCAGTACAAGACCGTTCTCAAGATCGAAAAAATCAGCGCATAAAATAAATTTTTTCCAGGAGCTAAGGAAATGGCACATAAGAAAGCGGGCGGAAGCTCACGTAACGGCAGAGATTCAGACGGTCAAAGACTTGGCTGCAAAAAATTTGGCGGCGAGACAGTCAAGGCCGGCAATATCATTTACCGCCAGCGCGGCACCCAGATCCACCCAGGTAACAACGTGGGCTGCGGCAAAGACCATACACTGTTTGCTCTTATCGAAGGAATCGTAACCTTCGAACGTTTGGGTCGTGATCGTAAAAAGGTCTCTGTCTACCCTAACTAAAAAATCAACAATATCAGCTTCAAAAGCCTGGAAGATCCTCTTCCAGGCTTTTTTGTTTATATAACTATATCTAAAACACTGTTTATTATATTGCAGCGCCGAGACATTTGAGATAAATTATAGACATTTCAATAATTTAGACTTTTTAATTTGTCATTTACATGTATTGATCTGAAAGGAATGATTCCCATGTTTCGATCTATCCTCACTCGCAAAATTCTGGTTGTTATTGCAGCCATTCTCTTCGTCGGTTTTGCAGGCATGGGGATATCTACCCTTTATCTGCAGTACAACTCATCTCACAAACTGCAGCAGCAAAATATCAAAAATCTTGCTTCCATGGCCACCCACGACATCCTGGCACTGATGATGAGGGGTGACATGAAAGAGTTCGATGCCTACCTGAAGGGTCTTCAGAATAATGAGAACGGAATAGCCATACGCATTTTTAAAGCAAGTGGCAAAGAACGTGGCACAAACAATATAAGTAGTGAAATGGAAAATGTGCTACGCACAGGCACGACTCAGGAGTTCTCCAGCAAGTCCGATGGCAAAAGAATGTTTAATACCGCCATTCCTTTGCCCAATGAGGAACGCTGCCGCACCTGCCACAAAACAAGCGACGCGTTTCTCGGCGGAATCCTACTGAGCGTTTCAACAGAAAAAAGCACATCAAATGCCTTGCACCTGGCATTAATAATGTCAACAATTGGGCTGTTTACTTTCTTTGCCATTCTGGTTTCACTGTACCTCTTTTTCCAAAAAATCATTATAAAACGGATCAACAGACTACATGCACAAGTCGCTGACTTAGCCGGTAGTGAAGGAGATTTGACCAAGGTATTACCTGTTTCTTCCGACGATGAAATCGGACAGCTTGCCGTCGAAATTAACCAGCTCACCTCAAAGCTTCGCAGCACCATCTCTCTGCTCTATCAGCAAACCTGCCTGATTGGAACAAGTGTATGCAGGTTGGCTGCAAGCACTGACCAGACCCTGCAGATGACACAGGATCAAAAAGATCAGGCCACCGCTGTTGCTGTTGCCTCAGAAGAAATGTCCCTCACCATCAATGATGTAGCCCATAGTGCCCACCGAGCAGCAACCCTCTCCACAGAAGTGGATGCCGCGGCCCATGGAGGCATGGCTGTCGTGGAAGAAACCTGCGGTTGCATGCACCAAATCAGCGAAAGCGTTAGCGGCACCTTGGAAACGATTCGCCACTTGGAGACTGCTTCCGCAAAAATAGGCGAGATGGTCATACTAATCGAAGACATAGCAGATCAGACGAATCTTTTGGCACTGAATGCATCCATTGAGGCCGCCCGGGCCGGAGATGCGGGCAAGGGCTTTGCTGTTGTGGCCAGTGAAGTGAAGGGGCTGGCTGAAAAGACAACCCGGTCCACCCGTGAAATTAAAAAGGTCGTAGCTGCAATTCAGCAGGAAAGTCGCACTGCGGCGGATATGATTTCCCAGGAGAACCTGCTGGTTCAGACAGGTCTTATGAATGCAGAAGAAGCGCGCCAGCGTCTGTTAAATATTCAAGGGCATGCCGCTGATTCCCGTTCCCAGATTGTCCAGATTGCCACAGCCACAGAAGAACAGAGTGCCACCACTCAGGATATTACTGAAAAAATTCACCACGTTTCAGAAGCTGCCGTTGCCACCTACACCACGATGAAGCAATCAGCTGATGCTTTTGCCACCTTCTCTGAGGTAGTTGAAAATATCTATGGCACTGTAGGTAAGTTTTCTGTCGGTAACTACCATGATCTGGCTAAGGGATATGCCAGGGAACTGGAGGAACAAGTCCAAAATGCAATTGAAACTGCTGTCCGCGAGGGGCGATTGACAACACAGGATTTGTTCGACCGCAACTATGTTCCTATCCCCGCTACCAACCCGGTTAAATACACCACTAGGTTTGACAACTTCTTTGACCGTGTTATAGCTCCTTTTCAGGAACAGATTATCTCCAGAGACAGCAAAGTTCTATTTGCTATCTGTGTTGACAACAACGGCTACTGTCCCTGCCACAATTTGCGCTACACTAAACCTCTGACCGGCAATCTGGAACAAGATAAGAATAATAACCGCACCAAGCGCATTTTCAATGACCGGACCGGACTGCGCAGTGCCCGCAACACGGATGGTTTTCTGCTGCAAACCTATCGTCGCGATACAGGTGAAATTCTGAATGACATGTCGATTCCCATTTTCATCAACAATAAACAATGGGGTGCCATTCGAATCGGCTATCTTGTGCCGACTGAGTAACCTTATTGACCGGGTTCTTATCTTAGCTGAGAAAAACCTACAATTCTGACAGGCGGTGTGGTAAAAAGTGCTTAATCATGAGTAATCTGTGGGGAAATCAATTATGAAACACCTTGGCGACATCCTCGTTGAGTCCGAAATCATCAGCAAAAAGACACTCGAACGAGCGCTGGAACGCCAGAAGTTTGATAAACAACGCATAGGCGTCATCCTGGAAGAAATGGGTGTGATTACCGAGGAGGAACTCGCCGAAGCCCTCGCCAAACAGTTCAATTTCAAAACCGTTAAAAACTTTATCAATCACCATTTCCCCCAGGAACTGCTGGATCTGATCCCGTCTGATCTGGCTATGAAGAAACTGGTCTTTCCGCTCAAGCAGAAAGAAAGCATGTTGGCAGTGGCAATTACTGATCCCTTTGATCTTGAAACCATGGAATCCCTCACCCGGATCACCGGATTTCAGGTTATTCCGGTCATTTCTACCCGGAAAGAAATCCTGGATGCCATTGCAAAAAACTATCTGAAGAGCGCCATTCACTCCGAAGGTGTTGAATCTATTCTGATAGTGGAAGACTCCGCGCCGATAGCTACGGTTATCCAGGTCGCTCTGGCCAAAGAGGGTTTTAATGCCCTGATTGCCCATGATGGATTGGAAGGCCTCAAGCTTGCTTTGTCGGAACGGCCGCAACTCATCATCACTGACTCAATCATGCCACGAATGGATGGCTATGGTTTGTTACGGGCCATAAAAGCCAATCCCATGACCTCGCATATTCCGGTTATCATGCTGACTTCCAAGGCCTCCACAGAAGATGAACAGAAAGCGCTTGAGTTCGGGTTCATCGACTTCATTCCCAAGCCTGTACAGCCGATGCGGGTAGTTTCACGTGTCAAACGGGCTCTGGAACTAGTCAAGAGATACAAACGCTAACACCTACAGGAGATGTCACGTCATGACTAACCAGGGAACAGGCTTGCTGTAATGACCGGCCCGGGAGAAGTTGTGCCGAATCTTGCCCTCCTGATTGCCGCAATCATTCTTCAGGCATGCTCCACCCTTCCCTTGCTGTTCAGGCGTTCCGCCCTCTCCCAAAAAATTTCAGCCTCCTTGATGGTACTGGCTTCCATGATCGGTACTACGGGAGCTGTTCGATCTCTCACTGATCCCGCCGCGCATTCTCTTCTGCTGGACTGGAGCCTCCCATTTGGCCCGGCAGAAATCGGTATCGACCCCCTTTCGGCCTTATTTCTGCTCCCCATTTTCATCATTACGGGCTGCAGCGCCCTTTACGGTGTCGGCTATTGGCCTGCCCAGAAACATCCCCACACGGTTACACGGCTCACCTTCTTCCTCGGCCTGCTGGCTGCCTCGCTCACAACGGTTGTCATGGCCAGAAATGCCATCCTGTTCCTGATCGCCTGGGAGATGATGGCCCTTGGTTCTTTCTTCAGCCTGACTACCGATGACAAACATGAAGAGGTCAGGGATGCCGGCATCCTCTATCTGATCACCACCCACCTGGGAACACTGGTACTGTTTGCTCTGTTCTCCCTGCTTTCGATCAATGGCAGTTTTCTGTTTCCGGCTGCCGCCTCACTGTCCGCGCTGCACCCGTTGGCCAATGCAATCTTCATCACCGCACTGATCGGCTTCGGGGTCAAGGCAGGGATGATGCCGCTGCATGTCTGGCTGCCGTCGGCCCATGCCAGCGCACCGAGCCACATCTCGGCCATCATGTCCGGTGTTGTGCTTAAAATGGGCATCTACGGCATGGTGAGAGTTTTTTCTTTCTTTGCCCAAGTCCCGCTCTGGTGGGGAGCCACCATCCTTGTCCTGGGAATGATTTCAGGAGTCGTGGGAGTTGCTTTCGCGCTCGGCCAGCATGATTTGAAACGTCTGCTGGCCTACCACAGTATCGAGAATATCGGCATCATCCTGATGGGCATGGGGGTCGCACTGATTGGTCAGGCGACAGGATCACAGGCCATGATGCTCCTGGGAATGGCCGGCTGCCTACTGCATGTGCTGAATCACGCCCTATTCAAGGCGCTCCTGTTTCTGGGAGCCGGATCCGTCATCCACGCCGTCGGCACCCGCGAAATCGATCTCATGGGGGGTGTTGGCAGGCGCCTGCCGCTGACAGCCTCGCTGTTCCTCGCCGGATCGGTTGCAATCTGCGGACTGCCGCCGCTCAATGGATTTGTCAGCGAGATCATGGTGTATCTCGGCTGCTTCCGTGGGGTGGCTTTCTCCAACGGCAGCGCGGTCGGCCTTACGGCCCTGGCTGTTCCTGCCCTGGCCCTGGTGGGAGGATTGGCGGTAGCCTGTTTCGTGAAAGTATATGGCACCGTATTTCTGGGGATACCACGCACGGAGGAGCACAGCGGTGGTCATGAAGCTCCGGGGAACATGCTGGTTCCAATGGGAGTGCTGGCCGGCTTCTGTGCCGTTATCGGCCTGGCACCCTGGCTTGTCGCCCCCCTGCTTGCCGGTGCCGTCGCGGGATGGCACCCTTCCCTGGCAAACAGTACAGCCGCGCTGACCAGCCTGGTTCCCTTCAATTGGATCTCTCTGTTGAGCACCAGCCTGACTCTCTGCATACTGGTTGGCACATGGGTCATTGTCCGGCGCACATCCGGCAACGAACACTCCACAGCCCCCACCTGGGGATGCGGCTATCTCCGGCCCACGCCCCGCATGCAGTACACCGCCACATCCTTTGCCGAAATGCTGGTGAAATACTTTCGTGATCTGCTCCGGCCACAGGAGTATTCCCCTGAAATAACCGGCATCTTTCCGGCTCCCACCCGCTATTCGAGCCATATCACCGAAGTTGTACTGGAAGGACTGTATCTTCCCTTCCTTGAATACCTTTACAGGAAAACAGCACCATTCCGGCGATTACAGCATGGCCGGCTGCACCTTTATATCCTGTACATTCTGGTGACGCTGGTAGTGCTGTTGGTGGTGACGGTTAACTCTTAGCAATTACCCTTTTCACGGAAAGATTATGCCTGATACGCTGCTCCACATAGTGCTTATCGTGGTAATGCCTCCCCTGCTGCTGGGGGTCATCGCCAAGACCAAGGCCGCGTTTGCCGGACGAACCGGTGCGCCATTCCTGCAACCCTACTATGACCTGTCGCGTTTGCTGCGCAAGGGAACCGTAACCAGTGACACCACCACCCTGATCTTCCGGAGCGGGCCGGTGATCACGCTTGCGGCCACTCTTTTCGCGGCCCTGCTGGTCCCGCTGGGTAAACATGCGGCGCCTGTCTCCTTTGAGGGGGACATGATCCTCTTTGCCTACCTCTTTGCCCTGGGGCGCTTCTTTACCACCCTGGCCGCACTTGATACCGGTTCCAGCTTTGAAGGGATGGGGGCTGCCCGAGAAGTCAGCTTTGCCTGCCTGGCAGAGCCGACGCTCTTCTTTGCCCTGATCACCATGACCAGGCTCAGCGGCACCCTCTCCCTCACCCCCATGCTCAATTACCTTTCACCATCCGTCTGGATGGGTACCGGTGCCGCTCTGCTCCTGCTGCTGGCCGGACTCTATATCGTGTTGCTGGCGGAAAACTGCCGCATACCCTTTGACGATCCCACCACTCATCTCGAACTGACCATGATCCATGAAGTCATGGTGCTTGATCACAGCGGCCCCTACTTCGGCTGCATTCTCTATGGCGCAGCTCTCAAGCTGTACCTGCTCGGGGCGCTCTTCATGAATATCGCCCTGCCGCTGACCAGCGGCAACTCCGTGGCGGACTGGGGGCTGTTCATTCTGTCAATGCTGATTCTTGCCGTTTCCATCGGTATTGTCGAATCGGTAATGGCGCGGCTCAGACTGATCCGTATTCCGCAACTGCTAATAGCGGCCATGATTCTGACCGCATTCTCATTTGTTCTGGTGGTGAGGTAAATCTATGACACTGCTGGCCGACCAGTTGCTGGTACTGTCGCTGCTGATCAATTTTGTTGTCCTGGGCACCAGCCGGATTGCCTTTGCAGTTCGGGCGGTGGCCGTCCAGGGAATACTACTCGGAGTGCTGCCGGCCCTGGTTCACCCTTTTTCGTGGCATCTGGTAGGCATTGTATGCGGCATTCTGCTGGCAAAGGGGATCATCATTCCCTGGATGATCATGGGGGCCATTAAAAAAGCAGAGATTAAACGCGAGCTCGAGCCCTTTATCGGTTACACCTCCACCCTTGTCTTGGGAGCCGTTTTCACCTCCCTGGCCTTCATGTTCGCAGCAAAACTGCCCCTGGCTCCCGAACACAGCGGACTGATCTTCGTTCCCGCATCGATCGCCACCCTGCTGTGCGGATTTCTGGTGCTCATGTCCCGGCGCAAGGCGATCTCCCAGGTGATCGGCTATCTTGTCATGGAAAACGGCATTTTCATTTTCGGGCTATTGCTGGCCAACGCAATGCCGGTAATGGTTGAAGCGGGGGCCCTGCTCGATCTTCTGGTGGGAGTATTTGTCATGGGGATCGTCATCAACAACATCAACCGCGAGTTCTCGTCTCTGGACACCTCCCGGCTGAACACCCTGCGGGAGGAATAGCACCATGCAACACTTAATATTTCGCACCAGGGTTTCCCCCCTCCCAACCTCCCCCCGCTGGGTGGAGGAGCGTATTCCCTCCCCTGGAGGGGGAGGGTTAGGGAGGGGGTTTAGATGTTACAGGGCACTAGCGTGATCTCTCTGTTTCTGCTGCTGCCACTCTGCGGAGCCCTGCTGGCCTGGCTGATTCCGGACAACCGCCGACGCCCGCTGGTACTGCCTCTGTTCTCACTGCTGCACCTGAGCATGACCGCTCTGCTGGTGATTGATACCCCGCCACCTTCTCCCCAGGGCTGGATAAACCTGGACTCTCTGGGCAAGCTGAATCTCATCTCCATCAGCACGCTTTTCACTGTCTGTTCCATTTACTCCGTCGGCTACCTGCAATACCGCCAGGAACGTTCCAACCGTACCCTCTGCATGTCGCTGCTGGTCTGCCTTTCGGCCATGTCCCTGGTATCGGTTTCCCACAACCTCGGGCTGCTCTGGATAGCACTGGAAGCCACTACCGTAACCATGGCTCCTTTGATCTATTTCAATCGCAACGCCCGATCAATCGAAGCCACCTGGAAATACCTGCTGATCTGCTCGGTCGGCATAGCCATCGCACTGCTGGGGCTCTTCTTTCTTGCCTATTCCACAATTGTCGCCAAACAGGATGTGACCCTTCTGCTTGGATCACTGATTGAGGATGCACCCCATCTCCACGCCGTATGGCGCCACGCTGCCTTTATTTTCCTGCTGGTCGGTTTCGGCACTAAAATGGGCCTGGCACCGCTGCACACCTGGAAACCGGATGCCTACGGCGAGGCACCCGGTCTTGTGGGCGCTCTGCTGGCTGGCGGTCTGTGCAACTGCGCCTTCCTGGCATTACTCCGGGTCTATCAGATTGCGGTTGCTTCGACCGAAGCATATCTCTTCCAGGAGGTGCTCCTGGTCATGGGCCTGATTTCGATGGCTTTTGCCGCTGTCTTCATGGTGCGCCAGAACGACTTCAAGCGCATGCTGGCCTACTCCAGCGTCAAGCATGTCGGCATCATGGTCATCGGCCTGGGGCTCGGCGGACAGGCTCTCTACGGTGCTCTGCTGCACATGCTGGCCAATGCGCTCACCAAGGTGGTGCTGTTTTTGGCTGCAGGCAACATCCACCGCGCCTACAACAGTAAAAGTACGGAGTTCGTGCGGGGGGCCCTCCGGCGAACTCCCTGGTCAGGGGCGCTGTTCCTGGCCGCGTTTCTGGCCATCAATGGTTCACCACCCTTCGTGCCCTTTATCAGTGAATTCATCATCATCAACAGTGCCTTCGTCCAGGGTAACTTCCTTACAGCAGGCCTGTTTCTGCTGTTGCTGGCAATTATCTTCATCGGAATGGCCTCCAGCGTACTGCCGGTGGTCATGGGCAGGATACCAGCCGGGTTGCCGGCCACCTCCTACCGCGACACCCCACATACCATTGTGGCGCCGCTGGTGCTGATGTGCGTGATCCTCGTACTTGGTTTGTGGATACCCCAGCCGCTGCACAACCTTTTGCGGGAAGCTGCCGGACTTTTGAGGGGTGGCACATGAGATCTTCCTTCTACACACTCAACAATGGTTCTGCAGTCCCCCGCAGAGATATTCCCGATCTCGACCGTAATGATTTCCTGCAGCTGATTCTGGATGCTCTGGATCATGGCTGGCGCGCATCATCCTACTTCAGCCTGCACCATGGCGACGGGTGCCAGCTCTATTGCGTGCTGACTGCTCCGGCCGGCCTTGAACTCGGCATCATCAGCACCACCGTGACTGACGGCACCCTCCCCTCTCTCTCCACACTCTGCCCGCAACTGCACATGTTCGAGCGGGAAATTGCGGAACAGTTCGGCCTCGCCATTGAAGATCACCCCTGGATGAAGCCGGTCCGTTTCCAGCGCCCCATGGAACGACAGGGATGCAGTGGTCCGACCGGAATGACCCCGGGGGTAACCGATTTTTATCAGGTCCAGGGTGCACAGGTTCACGAAGTAGCAGTCGGGCCGGTGCATGCCGGTATCATCGAACCCGGGCATTTCCGCTTTCAGTGCCACGGAGAAGAAGTTTTCCACCTGGAGATCTGCCTCGGCTATCAACATCGGGGACTGGAACAGATGCTGCTCAACGGGCCCCACCCCCTGACCATGCGCCAGATGGAGGCCATAGCAGGCGACACTACCATCGGTCATGGTTTGGCCCATGTCATGACCCTCGAGGCCCTTTCAGGATGCGCTGTTTCCGACCGCGCCCATGCCCTTCGCGGAATCGCGCTGGAATTGGAACGGCTGGCCAACCATACCGGAGATATGGGGGCCATCGCCGGTGATGTCGCTTTCCTGCCGACATCCTCCTTCTGCGGACGGATTCGGGGGGACTTTCTCAATATGACCGCTGAACTGTGCGGAAGCAGGTTTGGTCGCGGCTTTCTGGTGCCGGGTGGCATCGGTTTCGACTGCAGCGCCGGGCAGGCTGAATCTCTTCTCAGCCGGCTCGCTACCGCAAGGAAGGATCTTGGAAATGCGATCGAGTTGCTCTGGAATACACCATCTGCTACCGGGCGTCTCGAAAATACCGGCACCCTCAGCAAAGAAACTGCCCGTGAACTGGGGCTGGTCGGTCCAGCAGCCAGAGCCTGCGGCCTGGAGCGCGATGTGCGCAGGGACCTGCCATTCGGAATCTATGCCACCCAACCAATCCCGATGGTGTGCGCCTCAACAGGCGACGTGCATGCCCGAACCCTGGTTCGCCGGCTGGAAATTGAGGCATCTCTTGATTATCTGGAGAAATGTCTGGCTGATCTGCCGGATGGAAATCTGCACCTGCAGCCGGCAGGTCTGGCCCCCGATCATCTGGCCGTAGCACTGACCGAAGGTTGGCGCGGGGAAATCTGCCATGTGGCGGTGACCGATTCCAGGGGGAAGTTCGGACGATACAAAATAACCGACCCTTCTTTTCACAACTGGACCGGACTGGCCATGGCACTGAGAGGGCAGCAGATCTCGGACTTTCCGCTCTGCAACAAGAGCTTCAATCTGTCGTACTGCGGGTTTGACCTTTAGTAGGCCTTGAAAAGCTCAGATTGTTCAAAAATGGTCAGATCGTCGCCCCCCGGAGAAAGCCCCGCGGAGACAGCCCCCTCTCTATCTCTCCCCCAAAGGGGGAGAGCATGCCTTGCCCTCTTGTATATTCAGAGGTAGAGGGTATGGTTTTCCTTAACAACGGTGCACGGGACATGGCAGCACGACTGCCCTCTGG
>NZ_JAHDYS010000008.1 GCF_018531195.1 Pelotalea chapellei
GTCCTGGAACAGAGAATCTAGTTACTGTCAGTCCAACATACAAGGCGTAGCAGCGCTACGCCGCACAAGGTGGCTTTCGAGGATGGCGGCGAGATGACTGTTTTTCAACAACCTTTTGATGTGATGACTGCTTGCACAGACTTGTTCCGATGATAGCATTAGATGTGTGTAACGTTGCGGCTTGTCTATAGCTTTCAAAAAGTCTGGAAGAGGGGGTCACTTGAAGCCTGCGCACACTTTCCGTACGGTAATTACAGCACTTCTCATGACTGCTGCCGGCAATGGTGTCCCTCATGATGCCGCATGTGGCGATATATCCGGTGTCGATCATTTTGGAAGCATGGTGGATAATGAAGGGGCCACCCACACCTGTCTTTCCTGTCACGATGGAATTGCTGTGAAAGGAGTTGATTATCAGCTTTTCAGCCGTAATTCCCATATGAATGCCTTGGGCAGTCATCCGATCGATGTTTCCTATCCTGCCGAATGGTCAGGCCGTACCAACTTCGCTTCGAGCACCGAAATCCTGCAGTCCGGGCTTCGTCTGCAGGATGGAAAAGTAACCTGCATCACCTGTCATGATCTGCGTCTGCAGCAGCGGGAACACTATGTTCCGGTCACCATGAACGGCAGTGCACTTTGTCTGACCTGCCATCGGGTTTAACCTTAAAATTCAGCTCACATGAAGCTCCCTCCCCCTTGAATGGGGAGTAACTTATGAGGCGCGCGTTGCAAATCAGGAAAAATTGTTACCAAAAATTACAGCACTTGCTTGATTCTCTCCAGCAGAGCTTCCGTGGAAAAAGGTTTCTGGAGATAGTTGACCTGGTCTTCAAGGGTCTCGCCCCGTAGTCCAGGATTCACCGGATATCCGGAAATGTACACCACCCGTAGTCCGGGAATCAGTGTTACCAGTTTATCGTGCAGTTCCGGTCCGCTCATTCCGGGCATGACCACATCAGATATCAGCAGGTCGATGTGCTGGCCCTCTTTAACAAGTTTCAATGCTGAATGTGGATCAGCGGCGGAAAGGATCTGATATCCCACTTCAGCCAGCATTTCTCCTACCAGATTCCGGACCATCTCGTTGTCTTCTACCACCAGCACCACCATATCGTCAGTTCCTTTGCACGGTGGCTCCTGCAGCATATCCACAACCGGTAATTGACACTGGGCGCAGCTCGCGAAATAAATTCTGAAGCTTGTTCCCTCCCCTTCATGGCTCGAGACGCTGATATGGGCACCGTGTTGTTTGACAACTCCATACACCGTGGCAAGGCCGAGGCCGGTGCCATGACCGACCTGCTTCGTGGTGAAGAATGGCTCAAAAATATGGTTCATCACATCGCTGCCCATGCCGCAGCCATTGTCGCGGAAAGAGAGCAACACATACTCTCCCGGCGCCATGCCGGGATGGAGCCGCGCGGCCTCCCCATCCATGAACACCTTGCATGTTTCGATCACAATGCGTCCCTGATTTTCGAAGGCATCCTGTGCATTCACAGTCAGATTAAGGATAATCTGTTCGATTCGTGAGCGCTCGGCCTTGATGAAGGCCCCCTGTGGATCGAGCAGAAGGTCAATCGTAATGTTTTCGCGAATGGTCCGACGCAGGATGGAGTTGAAGGAGGTGATCACCTCATTAAGGTCGATCGTTTCGGTAGTAACTGTTTGGCAGCGCCCAAAACCGAGTAGCTGTTGGGTGAGATCCTTGGCTTTATTGGCTGCCGCCATGATGCCGTTTAACCGGGATGCCAGGGGGGTGCCTGCTTCCACGGTGGCAAATGCCATTTCCGTATATCCCATGATGGGGGTCAGCAGGTTGTTGAAATCATGGGCGATGCCGCCCGCAAGATGACCGATAGCTTCCATTTTCTGCGCCTGGCGCAACTGGATTTCAAGTTCATCCCGCTCCTCTTCGGCCTGCTTGCGGGCAGTGATATCGCTGTAAACCCCCTGTGCAATGTGCAAACCGTTCTGCAGCATGGTGGCATAGGCAGAGTCATGCAGCCAGACCCAGTGCCCATCCTTGTGCTTTATGCGGTATTGAACATCATATGCAGTTCCATGCTCCATCAAGGAGGCGAAAGCTGTAAAAACCATCTGCCGGTCATCGGGATGGACTCGTTCAAGCCAGAGCGCCTCACCCCCTGCATAAAGCTCTTCAGGAGTATATCCTTCGATCGCTGTTACAACAGGGCTGATAAAATGGGTGGTGCCATGTTCATCCGCCTGCCAGCAGACGACCGGCAGATTTTCGACCAGCAGTCGGTAGCGCTCTTCCGATGCCTTGATGGCGGTGATATCTGAAACTATATGTACTGCGCCGGTGATGACACCATCTTCCCCTATGATTGGATCCACTGTCACTTCAAGCCATTTTTCTTCGATCGAAAGCTGCAGAGAGGCTCGTTTTTCCGTGTCCAGCATTTGCTGAAACGGGCAGGATGATAGTGGGGTAGTGAATTGGTGGGCAACTGAACAGCAGAGCTGGCCGACGATTTCTTCAACATTTTTGCCGAAAATGGTCTGAGTTGCCTTGTTGCAGCGCAGGATACGCCGCTCCAGGTCCATTATCCAGATGGCATCGGCAACGGAATCGAAGGTGGTTTGCCAGGCTGCTGCTGCCGCGGCAATCTCCGCCTGCTGCTCTGCCTGGTGGCGGTTTGCCAGTTCGATACGTCTGATCTGGCGCAGCAGCAGTAAAGTCAGGAACAGCAGGGCTCCACAGGCGGCAGTGGCGATCATGACGTGCTTGTACATGTTTTGCCGCCAGGTGCTCGTGACTTCGTCCGTGTCCAGGTTTGCAGTTACGATCACCGGATAACCGGCCAGGGAATCGTAGGAGATGATGCGGGCACTCGGTTCCAGTAAAGCCTGTCCAGCCTTAATATGGAAGATTCCTCTGGGAGATCGGGGCAGCTGCTGGCGGAAGAGGAAGGACTTGCGGAAATCAGTCTTGAGATCGGTGTCTTTGGCAGGTTCTGTCAGCAGCAGGGCGCCATCATTGCGGACCATGACGATGCGCCCCCGCTTTCCAAGTTCCAGGGAACGGTAAAATTCCATGAAATACTCCGCTTGGAAACCGATGGCTACTACCCCTGTGAAAGTGCCGTTGGCGGAACGGACCGGGCGGGAGATGGTGAAGCGCCAGTTGTTGTGCAGGCGGCTCTTGAACGGTCGTGAGATGAAAGGGGTGTCGTCCATGGGGTTATTCCGGTGATGGACGAAGTAATCCCGGTCAGCGACTTCGGTGGTCGTGGTCGGCAAATCCAGCGAATGGGCGAAGAGGGTGCCGTGTCGGTCCACCAGCACGATGGCATTAGCCTGAGGAATTTTGCGGGGGTGGCGTCTGTAGAATTCGCGGAGGTACTCGCTGTTCACGTTGTCGATGCCGCCTTGGGATTCGATGTGCTGGATGGCGTCCAGCAGAAGCCCGTCCATCTCGCCGAAGGCACGTTCGGCATGCTCGCGCAGGGCGCGTGCGTATCCTCGCGACTGCAGTTCCGCCGCATGAATCGTCAGACGATATTCCTCACGGGCTTGCAAGGCTGAAAAACAGATGATCGACAGGATCAGTATGATCACTGTGACAATGATGTATCGTTTGAAAGCGCGGTAGTCTGGCTGGCTGTTTTTCATTGAGTTTTTTGGAAAATCTACAGTCGTAACCTGCATCTCGTTTTTCCTCTGAGGGAACATTGGAACTGCTGTAAACAAATTACATGTGCATTCTTGCATCACATCTTCGTCACCTTATCATAAATTAAAATAGGGCCGGCATAACTATTTCATATGCCGGCCCGCTATGGAATGAGGTGTCTGTGGGAGACCGTCTCCCGTCAAGTGGTGGGGAATTCAAGTCGATAATTTTTACTTGTAACGTTTTGGTTCGAGCTGTCTCCGGAACAGCCAGAGCAGCAGGGGAAGGAGCAGGAAGCCTATGCCGAGCCCGAGCAGACTGGCCATCGTGTTCCAGGACGTGCGCGCTTCAAGAACTGTTTCTTTCGGGTTCGATGGGGAATAGTAGATGTCGACCTCGCGCCCGACAGGATATTTCGCCACCGCTTCGTGCGCCTCTGCCTCGCCGCTGCCAAAGCGGAAGTCGCCATATCTGACCCGCCTTACGCAGAAGGTCTCTTCGCTGTCCTTATACGTGCCGCAGATTTCCGCTCGCCACCACGGCGCCCGCCGGGTGCTGGAGCGCCGATCAGCAAATGATTTGGTGATGAGCCCCTTGCGCGAGGGCCATTTCTCCGCCGTAGCCATCTTGCCCATCTCGATGGGAACGGCCACTATCGTGAACAGCCCGAATAGAATCCCGGCCAGCAGAACATACCCTAACAATTTTCCCAGTATCTGTTTAATGGCGTTCATGGCCGTATCGGCTCCTCTGCTCGATTAAATCCCAAAGAAATACATTCTATTTGCTGACCAATATTTCCTGTGATATTGTATGTAATATGAATTACCGATTTGTTCTTGATGCAAATGTTCTGGTAACTGCCCTTTGCAACCGTGATGGAGCATCGCATCTTCTGATTCGATGGGCTTTGGCAGATAAAATATCACTCTTGGCATCGCCTCCGCTCTGGCTAGAATATGAGGCGGTACTCAAGCGGCCGGAAATAAGGTTACGCCACGGTATTTCAATTGAAAATCTGGAGATTGTTCTGGACACCCTGGCCGCTCATGTAGAACCGGTTCATTTGAGCTATTTATGGCGGCCTCAATTGCGTGACCCAAATGATGAAATGGTGCTGGAAACCGCACTGAATGCCGCTGCTGATGCGCTGGTGACTTTTAACACGAAAGATTTTGTTGATGCTGCTAGCCGGTTTTCTCTGAAATTAATCACACCGGCTGAATGCATCAAGTTGACAGGAGATATATCATGAGTCAATACGCCCTTCGAATACCTGATTCCCTCGCAGGTTACGCTAAAGAGCTGGCACGCGAAGATAATGTTTCTCTCAATCAGTTTATCGTGATTGCCCTTGCCGAGAAAGTATCTGCTTTGAAGACAGAAGCATTCTTCAGAGAGCGGGCTGAACGTGCTAATCCTGAAAAGGCGTTAAGTATTCTCGATTCGGTCAAGAAGATCCCTCCGATTTCGGGAGACGAACTACCTGGCTAACTTCCCTACATGATTGGTCATGAGGCAATAAGAGTGAATTATTGCGCCATAACGAGTGACGGACGACTCCAGGTACGAGAGAAATTGTTCCCGATCTCGACGACTCTTGAAGATATCTTTCAATAAATTTTTGCAATATTACCTAAAATGATATATCAATATAAGCATGAACGGCAAAGAAATCATAAAAAAGCTCAAAGCACTGGGATGGGAAATCAAGTCCATCAACGGTAGCCATCACCAGATGATAAAAGATGGTGTTAAGGTCACTGTGCCGGTTCACGGAACGCAAGACATTAAAATCAAAACCTTGCTTTCCATAGAGAAACAATCGGGGGTAAAACTAAAATGAAAATCGAATATCCGGCTATATTTGATCCTGCCGATGAAGGTGGATACACTATTACCTTCCCTGACTTCCCTGAAGCCATCAGTGAAGGGGATACACTTGAAGAAGCTAATTACAACGCCATAGAAGTATTGGACCTAACTCTTAAATCAAGGATGGAAGATAACGAGATTATCCCTCTTCCACACTCTGAATCAGGGGCTAACGTGCATATGATTGCGCCGGATGTCAACATTCAGGCGGCTCTTCTCGTCAAGTTAAATCGAGGAGAGAAAAAGTTCTCAGACCTTGCACGAACGCTAGGCACCTCATGGCCTGCGGTATCCCGCTTGGAAGATCCAAAGCATTGGCCGTCCCTTCGTCAACTGGATAAGATAGCGGCGGCCCTAGGTAAGCGATTAGTGTTATCTCTCGAATAACTATTCCAACTGCCTCGGTTTGTCTTTATTTTGTATGGTTTCCTTTCGCTGCCTTGCAGAATCCTTCTTCGATAAGTAGGGGAATCACATAGCTTAAATATTGTGGTGAATATCCATTCTTTATCAACATTGCTCCTATTGAACCATTTGGCGGATTGTCTCTGCCAGACCTTTTCCAGGGTCGGACCAAACCAACGCCACGATTTACTTCAGGTTTATTCCCAAAAATAACAGTTATTCAGGCTTAGAGCTTCGTTTTCGAGGTCAAAAACGGCCTTGTAAGGAACTGGTTCTTCCCTAAGAATGCAGACGTCGTCTTGCTGCCTCTCAATTCTTCTGCTGGCGGCCTTCATCCCAAGTCTTGCCTTTATTGCTTCAACGTAATAACCACTGCCCACGGCAATAGCATCTGTCCAACGATTGTCCCTCTTACTTTCACTGTTCTGCAAGGCGTCCTGGACCCATTGCCGATGATGATCGGCAAAAGATTCATTTGCGGGGACACCGCAGAATTCATGCAGTCCCTGACGGTCAATCACGCCATACCGCATAGGTGGGTTCTGGATTTCGTTGAAGCCGCCTGCCTCCCACTCCGATGGATGCTTTACCACTCCTGCGCGGACCATATTTAGATCGATGTACACAAGGCAACGGATCAGATGCTCATTCCGCTCGATTGCAGTGGCGTGGTAGCGATCTTCCCAGAACGCACCTTTCCGATCTTTACGCAGATTGAATTCCTGGGCGGTCCTCCCGGCTATCAGCTGGATACTATTGGGGATGACATCAGGGCCACTGTCGACAACCAGCAGATGAATATGGTTGGAGGTCACCACGTAGTTGAGCACCCGCAGGCCGAAACGTTTCTTGGCTTCAAATAGCCACGAATGACAGCGCCTCCGGTCCTTTTCGAATTTGAGGAGAAATTCCTTTTTGTGGCAGCGGTGGGTGATATGCCACACCTGCCCGGGGATGTGATGACGGTTTGCTCGTGCCATTTTCTTAAAGACTCGTTTTTAGTACAAAAAAAGGGTGTTTAAGGCCGAAATGAGGCCGATTTTTGGATGAAATTTATGTTATTGCAGGACGTTAGCTTGGTCCGACCCAAGCCACACACATCACAACGGGGCTGCGCCCTTGACCCGCGCCGGGACGCTTCTCAGCCCCGGTCGGTGTCCAAGGGCCTGGTTATCACCGATTTCGCCTATTAACTGCTCAATACGGAAACCAGCTCCCGCAAAAATCATCCTTAGGGGAATCGATTGATCTCCGGAAATTCACCATCTGACTCCCAAAGACAGGGGACGGAGCGCATGCGTACCTTCCAACCGTTGCGGGTGGGATGGTAGCGACGATAGAAGGTCACGAAATTTTTGTCCTTCGGCTGGCAGCTTACTGAGACAAGATTGTCAACTCCCTTTATGAAAATCTTCCTCCAATCAGCCTTTCCTGTCTGGGCAAGATAGATTGGTTCTAGACGCCCGTTGGACGCGAGAGCTACAACACGCTGTAGATGGTTATTCACTACTTGAACAGGAAAGGTCAAAGGGCCATTGTAGGAGCCTGCGGCTTGTGTCAGATCCACCGACACAAGGTAGCTTGGAGCAGGGGCTCCGCGAAGTGGGATGGGATCCAGTCGGGCCAAAGCGGCATCGAGGGTGAGACGGTCAAGTATTTGGCCCTTGCAGCCCCGCAGTTCCAAGACTGCAGGGGCTTGGGAACTGGACTCACCAGTCGCCCATTCCCGATCAACCACGCTGGGGCTTAACGCGGGGTCCAACACCAGCGACAAACGATTGCAACCAATCTGGATATCATCAGCTGCATGAACGACCGAGTTGATGCTGAACATACCGACAAGTAGTAATATTATCATGCGCTTTATGGTATTCTGGGAACCTCAATCCCTGCAATCAAACCTTCGTTGGTTTCAATCGCTTTCATAAGAACATCGATCTGTGAAGATACATTCTTTTCCAAATCAACCCCTGCCTTTTTAAGCTCGGCCAAATAGTGGGTCGTGTCGTTTTCGCTGGGCGGCGTTAGCCTGTCAATGGCATTACGCACTTTCATTGCACCGTACTTGTTGATGTAAAGATTCTTTTGCGCGGCACGACCCTCGTCCAGGTTGGCAAAGACGGCAAAGTGGCCTACTGCTCCTGATACCGAGCCGATCTTGGTTAAGGCATCCCTGCCGGGAGATAAGGGGACAGCGGGAGATAAGGGGACAGGCACCAATTGCACGGCTGGATGTTCATTCAATTAGGTGCCTGTCCCTTTATTGCTATGCTTTTCCCTGGCATAACTTGATTCATTCTCCAAGCTGCCTGCCATCATTGAGGCTTGTACCCTGACCATCAAAATTTACACGCAGTTCTGGGGCACGTGTGTTGATATAGTATTCACCCCTCGGGTGCATACAGGCAAGAATATCCTTGAATTTTTCTGGTGGTAGGCATTTCAGGTCAAAAGGAGGCAGCGAATCTTTTCCCGTATCTTTAAACCATACGATTGCAGCTTTTTTGGGTACTGATTTGGAAGAGTTCAGAGTGACATTGTAATTTACACTCGCAACCGCCCATTTGCAGAAACCAGGTTCAAATTTGTTCAACTCTAGGTTCAACTCATAAGTTCCATTTGTCTTTTTAAGCGGATAAACAAGACGTTCCACTCTTGGAGCGCTAGCGCCCTCTATCCAACTTAACGTTCGATCGCAGAAAGAATTGTGTGTAGTATATACAACATCAAGCGTCTGAAGGGTTACGAGGGAATCAATTGTTCCGGAAATTTTTAATGTTGCAGGACTATTAGCCCGAGTGCGTGGTGCTTCCGCTGCATCAAAAACTTTTTGGACCGGTTCACAACCCGCCAGCATCACGCAAAGTAGGCAAAAATATAAAACTAACCAATTCGACATATTTAGTTTGCTCCTCTCTGCAATAACGGGGCCGAGGCGCACCGGCGTAGCGTCAGCGGAGCCCGTGTGCCGCCGAGTGGTTGTGCCATGTTCTTGCTCTTCAGGTATCTGTCTTACCGAAAATTCCTTCCCACTCTCCCTCCCAGCAAAGATCACGGGCAAGTTTGCCTTCATCGTTTCTGATTTCTGCGTCTGCGCCTTTGCTCAGAAGATACCTAGCTATCTCGAATTCGCCCATTTCGATGGCTTCATGTAAAGGGGTATTTCCGTCTTCCATCTGTATGTTTAGATCTGCACCGTTCTCGACTAGAAGTTTGGCAGCTTCGAGATCACTCCAAGTGATAACAATTCCAAGAGGCGTATTCCCAAAGATATCTTGGGAATTAACATCGGGGGGCTGTTCGGAGGAGGAGAAACCGACAACTCCCCAGCACTTATTCAATACGTCAGATACTGATCCGTACTCGCTCATATTGATTCCTTGGTGCCCAACTCCTTAATCTACGGTTTCCCCATATAGGAAACTTGTTTCTTATATAAGAGACTTGCTTCCTATATCAGGTCTTTGAAAAACCCCAAGATTCCGGCTACATGACCTCATCTTGAAGATTTATTCGGGTTGTTTGGCCTCATTTTCCGATTGTTATGCTGTTTTTGTTGCTCTTTGAAAGCATTTTTGCCGCTAATCCGGTCCAGAGTTCGCCTTCAGGGCGATTTTATCCTGCGTTAGGTGGCACAGATCCCCAAATTTCTCATTCGGACTAGGTTGTAAGCTGTCACCGCCAAGGTAAAGTGCCAGTCGATCTTTTTGATGCCCCTGTAGCGGGTTTTGCGGAACAGCCCCACCGTCTTAAGCCAGCCGAACACCTCTTCAATCCGCTTGCGGAACTTCTGGCTTGCCGCATAGCTTCTGTGTCGGGTGGTGCGACCATCGATGGCTGAACGGCGGCCTTTCTTGGTAGTGTTCTGTGTGACGTGAGGCGTTACATTTAAGTCCCGCATGGCAGAGACGAAGCCAAGGGTATCGTAGTTTCTGTCAGCCGCGATGGTAACCCGACGCTTGCGCGGGGCGATTTTACCAATCATAGCCTTTGCGGTTTCTCGCTCGGCAAAACCATCGGCTTGCGTGACACTGCTCATCACAACCAGCCCATTGAGATTCTCGGTTAACAGGTGTGCCGCAAACGAGAGCCGCGGTTCCTGATTGATGCTTTTACGGTACAGCCTTGCTTCAGGATCAGTGGTTGATGAGTGAGTTTCGTTGGTGAGTTTCTCTCCCTTGAAGTTACGCTCCGGATTCTTTCCTGACGGAAGGTCCTGATCGTCGTCTCTCGGCTTGAAACTTTTTAGAGAAGCCCATGATTGGATCAATGTGCCGTCAACGCTGAAGTGATCCTTGGAAAGCAACTTACCGCGTTTGGCCTGGTCAAGCACTTCTGCCAGGAATCTGGTGGCAATGTCAGTATGAATAAGCCGTTCCTGATTCGTGCTGAAACTGGAATTGTCCCAAACCTGTTCGTCGAGCCCCAAACCAAGGAACCAACGAAACAGGAGATTGAAGTGAATTTGTTCCACCAACTTGACGTTGCTGGGAATCGAGTACAGCACCTGAAGCAGCATGGCCTTGAGTAGCCGTTCTGGCGGAATCGACGGGCGGCCGGTGTGGGAGTACATCTGACTGAATATCGGTGAAAGCTTCTCAAGCGCAGTATCAACCATTTGTCTGATTGGACGAAGTGGATGATCTTTGGAAACAAAGGACTCAGGCGAGAGATAAACGAACAAGGCGTCAGATGATTGATCGAAACCGCGCATACTGTTTCTCCTGAAATATCAGCAAGATATGCACGGCATCATAACATAAGTAGCAGCTAATACCATCATAAATACTCAGAGTTTTTCAAAGACCTGATATAAGATGCTTGAGGGTTTCTTATATAGGAAGCTTTATGGGGCTTTACCGCGTTTCATGAATTCTCCTGAAATCCGCGACTCCAATGCTGTGTTGCGGATAAATCGATATTGTGTCAGCCACATTTTTATTTCGGGATCCCATTTTGCGCGTGCCTTACGTAATTTTTCACGCAAATCCGTTTCATTATAAGCCACCGCAATAGGGACAATATCATCATCTTTAAAGCGAAATGGTGGTTGCCATGATTTTTCATAAACCACAAGCTCTACTGTTTTTATCCGTACCCCACGTTGCTCATCGTACTGGTAACGTACACAAAGAAGCGACTCACCGTATTGCTCAACGAGGCGCTTGGTTCCTTTTTGTCCCGGTTTAAGGTGGCAGTGCGCCTTCATATCTTTCAGCATTAGTCTTCCCTTGTCGTCATACCTGTTAGTGGTTCAGTGCAGATAAACACCTTATGGATACAGGTATTTGCTCGAAAATATACGCAGTCTTTGGTAGGGTGTAAATTAAAATTTCCCAGCAAAGGACCGGCGATGATCCAGCTTCCGGTACAGATGGTTTCAGATTATCGGTCACACCTTCTTAAAGAAGAGTGATAGAGGAGAATCTTCCCGATTACCTGAAATGGCTTCGTTATTTTATCGATTTCTGCGAAAAGCACTGTAGTAACGAAGATGAGTCAGTCCGTATTCGGCAATTTCTGGATAAATTACAGGAGAAAAATCAGTCTGAAAGCCAGCGGCGCAGGGCATACAATGCGGTGGAAAAGAAGTATCCCCGGGCGCCGAAAGAGTTTGCCCACCAGTGGTTTTTACCCCAGAAAAACCTGACGCTGGTGACGGAAAGCGGTGAGCGGCGACGTTGGCGACCTCAACGTACCACGGGGTACGCCTCGGTCTTTCCCTCACTTGCGCCGTGCATATCGGTCTCCTCATTACGTTTTTCAACAACCGGCTAAACATCTCCTCCCTCTCTTCATCCAAAAAGCCGACCCACCTCACCCTCAGGGTAGCGACCCCAAGCTCTTCCAATCCGGCAACAAAAAAGGCAGCCTCGATGGAAGCTGCCTGATACCTGTTTTGATTTGTCGATTCTAAATCAGTCTCGTCTTTTACTGAGCCTTAATTCTCCCTGTTTCAGAAGCTTCAGGATTATGCCGGAGCCAGCTTCATCAAAACCGTCCGGGCCGTTTCCAGAATGTCTTCGAATGCCGTGCCCCCCACTACGCAGGTCAGGCGATAATCCGGAGTGAACTGGAATCGCTTCGGCTCGTTGCGCATCATGGAGATGATCGTGTCCGGCGAGGCGGGCGTGGCAGGGTGGAATGCGATGACGACATGTTTTCCGTCGTAGTCGATCTGTCGTACCAACAGTCGTTTGAGCATGATGCGCAGCTTCATGATCTCGAACAGATAGGATGTGGCCAGAGGATAGGCGCCAAAGCGGTCGCTGACCTCGTTCTGAACGTCGAGCACATCCTCTTCGTTTTCCGCCTGGGTCAGTTTTTTGTAGATCACCAGTCGCTGGTTGGCATCCTTGACATATGCCTCGGGGATAAATGCCGGTACTTTCAGGTTGATCTCCGGCTCGACCCGTTCAACCATTTCCTGGCCTCTCATGCGGCTGATGGTCTCTTCCAGCATCTGGTTGTAAAGCTCGAAACCGATCTCGGTGACCGTGCCGGATTGGCGGCTGCCGAGCATGTCACCCGCCCCGCGGATCTCCATGTCATGAGTTGCGATACGGAATCCTGCGCCCAATTCGGAAATTTCCTGCAGGACCCTGAGCCGCTCCCGGGCATCGGAAGATATGCTGAGCTCACCAGGTATGAGCAGGTAGGCATAGCCGCGCTGGGTGGAGCGTCCCACCCGGCCGCGCAGCTGGTAAAGCTGGGAAAGACCGAATGTGTCAGCACGATCCACGATCAGGGTGTTGGCATTGGGAATATCCAGGCCGGACTCGATGATGGTTGTGCAGATAAGCAGGTTGGTTTCGCCATGCATGAAGCCGAGCATCACTTTTTCCAGTTCGTGCTCCCCCATCTGACCATGTCCCATTGCAATCTTGGCCTCCGGTACTATTGCCGCGATCTGTTCGGCCCGCTTGGCGATGCTGGTGACCCGGTTATGGACAAAGAAAACCTGTCCGCCCCGCCGAAGCTCACGCATGACCGCTTCCCGGATCAGTTCCTCGGAAAAGCGCGCAATAAAGGTCTTGATCGCCAGGCGGTCAACCGGCGGGGTATCGATGATCGACAGGTCGCGAATGCCCATCATGGACATGTACAGGGTGCGCGGGATCGGGGTGGCGGTCAGGGTCATGACATCCACCATGGCGCGAAAGGCCTTGAGCCGTTCCTTGTCCTTGACGCCGAAGCGCTGCTCTTCATCCACGATCAACAGCCCCAGATCCTTGAACACCACATCCTTCTGCAGCAGGCGATGGGTGCCGATGATGATGTCGATATCACCCTTTTTGAGCCGCTCGAGGATGGCCTTCTGTTCTTTTGGAGTGCGGAAGCGGGAGATGACCTCTACGGTTACCGGATAGTCCTTGAGCCGCGCAACGAATGTTTCGTAGTGCTGCTGGGCCAGGATGGTCGTTGGCACCAGCAAGCCGACCTGCTTGCCGTCCAGTGCGGCCTTGAAGGCGCCACGCAAGGCTACTTCGGTCTTGCCGTAGCCGACATCTCCGCAGATCAACCGATCCATGGGGCGCGAGTGCTGCATGTCCGCCAGCACGTCCTGGATAGCCGAGAGTTGGTCAGGAGTTTCCTCCCAGGCAAAGGATGCCTCGAATTCGCGGTACATCTCGTCCGGGGGAGAGAATGAAAAGCCTTCGTGAATCTGGCGTTGTGCATAGATATCCAGCAGTTCACCGGCAAGTTCTTCAATTGATTTTCTGGCTTTGCCCTTTGACTTCTCCCACGAGACTCCCCCCAGCTTATCAAGGCCGGGTGAACTTCCCTCCGGGCCGACATAGCGCTGCACAAGGGCCAGGCGGTCGACCGGCAGGTAAAGTTTGTCCCCTCCGGCATATTCCAGCAGCAGGAAGTCTCCACCAACGCCGCTGACACTGATGTGCTGGAGGCCGCGATACAGGCCGATGCCGTGGTCCACATGCACCATGTGGTCTCCGGGCTTCAACTCAGCAAGGGAGGAGAGGATCTGCTTTTTGCGCACTTCGGAAATGCCCCGGCGTCGCACCCGCTTGCCGAACAGTTCTTCTTCGGCAATTACCGCCAGCCGTGAATCCGGCAGACGGAAGCCCCGGGAGATTTCGCCCAGGAGCAGGGTTACGCGGTTTCCTTCCGGCCTCTCGGGGACCTGTGACACTTCTTCCCCAGGAGCAGGGAGGATGGAGGAGGGGAGCCCTGCCGCCTCCGGGAAGCTTTCCTCGCTGATGACGCAGGGAATTTTGTAAGGGGCCAGCAATTCTTTCAAGCGCTCTGCCTGGGGGCGCTGGTGACAAGCAATCAGGATATGGTAGTTGCGGTCGAGCCAGTCCCGCAGATGGTTGGAAAGCGGAGCAAGGGCGTGGGTGGTCTCCTTTGAGACGGTCACACGTAGATCGCCATTGTCCTGGCAGGGGATGCTTATTGAGGCGGAGACCTCGCCGCCGGTGAGGTTCAATACAGGAAACTTCAGGCCGGCTCGCCGTGCAATGATTGCCTGGAGTTCCTGCTGATCGAGGAACAGCTTTTCGGGAGGGGCATGGGGTAGGCGGCCGGTGCGTGCCGTTTCGGCGCCTTTCTCAATTTCTTCGCCCAGGTGTTGGCAGGATTCCTGGATCAGATCGGGATCAAGCAGCACCAGTGTCGCATCAGGAGCATAGTCGAATATAGTCTCCATACCCGGATGCAGCAGCGGCTGAAGAAATTCCACCCCCTGGTAATATACGGAGCTCTTCAGGTCGTTCAGGATCGCCAGTCGCCGATCCGCTGGGATATCCAGATCATCGCAGCAGGTCTTCAGCCGCGGAGCGATATTTTCCAGCACCTCATCGGTCAGCAGGATTTCCCGTGAAGGGAGCAGAACCAGTTCATCGATGGCCTGAAGGGAACGTTGGGTAAGGGGGTCGAAAGAACGGATGGTTTCTGCTGTGTCTCCAAAAAACTCGATGCGCACCGGTGTCGGCAGGTTGGGTGGAAAAATGTCCAGAATTCCGCCGCGTACCGTGAAAGTGCCGCGATCTTCCACCAGCGGAGCATTGGCGTAACCCATCTTGATCAACCGTGCCAGCAGGTCGTCGCGTTCGAATTCTTCACCAGCCACCAGATAGCAGGAGGCATCGCTGAAAGTCTGCCGTCCCAGCACCCGCTGCAGGGCAGCAGCCACAGGCAGGACCACCACGCGCCCCAGCCCGTTTTGCAGGCGGAAGAGGGTGTCCAGGCGTGCTCCGGAAATATCAGGGTGGGGGGATGCTGCAGTAAAGGGTGGTACATCCCAGGCAGGGAAGGAGAGGGGGGTGCTGCCGCCGGTAAAAAAACCAAGCTCGAGGCAGAATTCATCCGCTGCAGCCTGGTCCGGTGTGAGCACTATCAACTGCTTCAGCTGCAAACGGAGCAGTTCTGCCACTACCCAGGCCGCTGCAGATCCTTTCAGTCCGGGGAGCGCAATGTGCCCGGAGTTGCGTTGCAGGGCAGCTAGAATTTCTGCTGTTTGGGGTGTGAAGATCGATTTGTTGCTGGATTGCATGTTTGGACCATAATTGGACAAATTGATGTGTTGTTATGCGCGCCGACGAGCCTTTATCTTGGGTCTTCCATTTTCTATTACTACGCGGAATACCAAATCATCACTACCCAGGCGGGTAGCCAAAGCAGGCTTGCTTTTTTCGATGCTTTTCGCTACCGCTTCCCGGCTCAAGTTTTCCACGGGAAGGTTGCACTTTTGACGCGCCTCGCGATACTCCGAGTAAATGCGCTCCAGGTCAATCTCCCGGCTCGATTCGCCATTATCCTGTCGTTGGTTTTCCCTGGTGCTGTGCTGGTTGCGATGCAGGTCGCTGATAAAGCGGTCACGGGAATATCTGCCTTCATCGATCAGCCGCAGAATTCTGTTCCAGTGTTCGCGGTAGGTGCTGAGGCGGGCAACAAGCATCTGATACTTGTGTTTGTACATGGTGTTGTTGATGGGAGTTGCAGAATGCAGTCGCGCCAGTTTCTCTACTGTTCCCAGTAACTGGAGTGGTTCGCGCTTTTCAAGCCCGATGAAATACTGCTCGTAACGGGTTATCAGCTCCCCGAGCTGATGTTCCAGTTGTGTGAGGTCTTCTGCAATAGCCATTGATCAACCCTTGTGCAGGTTCTTGGAGCAAATTGAAAGGATATATCCAAACTACCCTCACAGTAAAGCTTTAAACAGGTTGTTGAAAATCTACTGCAGGGTCGATCTGCGGGATGGTCCTTGATGAGGTTCAAATGATATTTCAGGTCTGCTTAAGTCGTTTTGATCGTGCTCACTAATTGCTCTTGGCCTTCTTGTCACGTTTTCCCGTAGTCCGTGAATTCACCGCATATTGACTTGACTGGGGTGGGGCCTTCGCTTACACTATTGCGGCAAATAATGAAGTAAAACCAATCAGAAACAGCTGGAGCCCCTATGGAAAATATTGCTGCGGTTGTCCTTGCTGCCGGCAAGGGTACTCGCATGAAATCCGGGATAGTGAAGGTTCTGCATCCTGCCGCCGGCCGGCCGATGATAACCTGGCCAGTGGATGCGGCCCGCCTGGCGGGAGCCGCACCGATTGTGCTGGTGGTCGGTCATCAGGCCAATGCGGTTTCCAATACGTTTCGCGGCGCCGATGACATCCTTTGTGCCATGCAGGAAGAACAACTGGGAACTGGCCATGCTGTGGCCTGTGCCAAGGGTGCGCTGCAGGGTTTTAACGGCACGGTGCTGATCCTGTGCGGCGATACGCCGCTATTGAGAGGGGAAACTCTTCGCGAACTGATCGCTTTTCATCGTGGACAGGAAGCGGTGCTGACGGTGCTGACCGCGCGTATGGATGATCCTCATGGATATGGGCGGGTGGTACGTGACCAGTCCGGCCAGGTGCTGGCCATTGTCGAACAGAAAGATGCAACTCCGGAACAGCAGGCTATTACGGAGATCAACAGCGGTATCTACTGTATGGAGTCGGACTTCCTTTTTTCCAATATTTCTTCCATCAGCAGCAACAATGCTCAAAATGAATTCTATCTTACCGATCTGCTTTCCATTGCCGTGAATAAAGGATTGACCTGTCTGGCGCGCTGTATTGCTGATGCTGATGAAATCATGGGGGTCAATGACCGTGGCCAACTGGCGATGGCTTCCACGATCCTGCGTCAGCGCATCAATCACGAGCTGATGTGTTCCGGCGTCTCCATGATCGATCCTGGGCATACCTATATCGACCATGGAGTAGCAATCGGCCCGGATACCATTATCCACCCCAATTGCACCATTGGGGGCAATACCGTTATCGGTAGCAACTGCACCATTGAAGGCAGTGTGACCATCGATAGCTGTCAGATTGGTAATGATTGCCATATCAAGGCCGGATCTGTTCTGGAAAGCTCCGAACTGCAGGACGATGTGACAGTCGGCCCGATGGCCCACCTTCGGTCCGGCACTGTGCTGCAGGATCATGTCAAGATCGGTAATTTTGTTGAAACCAAGAAAGCGGTCATGGGGAAAGGGTCAAAGGCCTCTCACCTGACTTATTTGGGGGATGCCGAGATCGGCAGTGATGTCAATATCGGCTGCGGCACCATCACCTGCAATTATGACGGCGTCAAAAAGCACCGCACGGTGATCGGCGACAATGTATTTATCGGCAGTGACGTACAGTTGGTAGCTCCGGTGACGGTAGGCAGCAACTCCCTGGTAGCAGCTGGAACGACTGTTACGAAAAATGTGCCACAGGATTCTCTGGCAATTGCCCGCGTTCCCCAGGTTAATAAGGAAGGCTGGCGCTTGAAAAAGAAATAGCGCTGCTTTATCGAGACAGAAAAACGCCAGCCGGTAGCCTTCCCGCTGCCGGATACTCATAAATTGCACCGGAACCATAGTGAACGATTTGCAGCTGGAACCAACAAACGCTGAATTGGTTCTTATCATTGAAGATGATGCCGGACTCAGTGACCTGATGATGTCGGTCCTTGAAGACGAAGGCTATGCCAGTGCCTGTGCCACCAGTGGTCGCCAGGCCATGGAACTGCTGGCAACACGTACTGCCGGCCTGATCATGCTGGATTATGCTTTGCCCGACATGACCGGAGCTGCCTTTATCGAGCAAATCCGGGAATTAGGCTGCATGATTCCCTTTGTCATGGTGACTGGCCGGGATGACGCCAGTCTTGCCGTGCAGATGATGAAAACCGGCGCCTGTGATTACATGCTCAAGGACACTACATTTCTTGACCGTCTGCCTGCTGTGGTCAGCCGTGCTCTCAATGATGCCCGCATTCGCGAGCGTCTCCAGCGTGCAGAAATGTCCTTGCGACAAAGCGAGCGACGCCTTGCCCGGGCGCAGAAAATCGCTCGCATGGGAAGTTGGGAATGGAATGTTGTTACTGGTGAAATTTACTGGTCAGACGAGTTGTACCGGATTTTCGGATTTGCGCCGCGTGAACCGGCAGTCATTGACATGGAATGGATTTTCGGACTGGTCAACCCCACTGACATGGCGGCCTTCCGGAAAGTCATGCTGGCCGCCGCCAAAAATGCACAGCCCTTCAACATTGTTTATCGTATCAATTCGCTCACGGATGGTGAAGTTGTAGTCAACAGCCAGGGAGAAGTTGAATGTGACAGCTCCGGTAATGTGGTGCTGGTTTCCGGCACAACTCTTGACATAACAGCCCGCATTCGCGCCGAGAGTGAAATCCAGCAGCTGATCAACTACGATACATTAACCGGCCTTCCCAATCGCAGCCTGCTTCACGACCGGCTCAAGCTGGCCATTGCCCAGGCGGCGCGGGAACACAACCTGGTCGGAGTGCTGCTGCTCGATCTGGATCGTTTCAAGAGTATCAATGAAACTCTCGGCCATCGGGCGGGTGATAAACTACTTAAAACAGTGGCAAAGCGTCTCTCGGCATGTGTGCGTGAGAGTGATACCCTGGCGCGGTTGGGTGGTGATGAATTTGTTACCATTCTGATCGGAGTCAGTTCAGAGGATGGCATAACCACTGTTGCAAAGAAGGTTTTGGCTCTGATAGCCGAGCCGATGTACATAGATGGTCATGAGATCTACACTTCAGGCAGCATCGGCATTGCCGTATATCCCATGGATGGAGAAGATGGCCACACCCTGCTCAAGCACGCCGATCTTGCCATGTATCAGGCCAAGGAGCAGGATCGCAACAATTTCCAGTTTTTCTCCCGTGAGATGAATACCAAGGTGCTGGAGCGGATGATGCTGGAGACTTCCATGCGCAAGGCACTGGATCGGGAGGAATTTTTCCTGGTATATCAGCCCCAGGTGGATGTCCGCAGCGGCCGCATCATCGGGATGGAAGCCCTGTTGCGCTGGCAGCATCCCGATATGGGACTGCTTGGGCCGGATAAGTTCATCTATCTCGCTGAGGACAACGGATTTATCATCCCTCTCGGCGAGTGGGTACTGCGTGCCGCCTGCAAGCAGAATAAGGCCTGGCAGGATGCCGGGCTGACCCCGGTGCGGGTGGCGGTAAATTTATCCAGCAAGCAGTTCGGTCAGCAGCGGCTGGATGAAATGATCGCATCGGTGCTGATGGATACCGGTTTGGAACCTCAATGGCTCGAGGTGGAAATCACCGAAAGCGCTATCATGAAAAACGCGGAGCAGAACGCCACCATTCTGCACAAACTCAAAGAAATGGGCATTGCCCTGGCTATTGATGATTTTGGTACAGGCTATTCCTCTCTTTCCTATCTCAAGCACTTTCCCATCACCCGTTTAAAGATCGACCGTTCCTTTGTGCGGGACATTACCACCAACCCCGATGACGCAGCCATTGCCGAAATCATTATTGCCATGGCCCAGACGCTGAAGCTCAACGTCATTGCAGAAGGGGTTGAAACCCGTCCCCAGATGGAATTTCTTTCCTTCCATAATTGCGTGGAAATGCAAGGTTATCTTTTCAGTCGTCCCGTGCCGGCTGAAGAATTTGCCAGACTTCTTCGCGAAGGTCTCAAGTACTGATCAACGCTTTCTCCACACGTCCGATTCGTAGCAAACCGCCTGCCTTTCAGCCAGAATCCCACCAGATTCCCCGGTTTCCATTGTCTTGGCACGCTTGACGCTGTCCTGCATGGAATGGTATGGAATTAAAAATATTTTTATGTTTTGGGGGTATGCATGATCAAGCTGTTTTGGTCAGGTCTTTTGACAATGTTGCTGCTATCCGGCTGCGGCTGGAATGGAACTCCGACTCGCCACAACGATGTAGCACCTCCTACTTCGATCACGATCACCGCAGAGTTACCTGTTATTGCTGCCAAGACTTCCACCAAGCTCAAGGTAACAGGTGACTATTCCGGAAAATACACTCTGGATCTTACGGATCAGGCGGTCTGGTCGAGTGATTCACCCGGCATAGCTGATTTCTCTGCGGCCAGTCCCAACCGTGTGGTTGCGCATGCCCCGGGGACAGCAATTCTGACGGCAAACGTGAGGGGGGTGACGAGCACCTTTCAGCTGACGGTCAGCAATGCTAAAATCTCCGCGGTGATAATCAGCCCTGTCGATCCAACCATTCCCGTTGGTCTCACGACCCAGTTTACCGCAAGCGGTAGCTTTTCCGACTCAACAACCCAGGATATAACACCGGATTCCGCCTGGGCTTCAGACACACCAAATATAGCAACCATAAGCAACGCTGACGGCAGCAAGGGCTTCGCCCATGCTCTCGCAGTCGGCACATCAACCATCAGAGCGACCTTTGACGGAATGAGCGACACAACTGTGTTGACTGTCTCGGCACCTGTACCGGTTTCAATTACGATTACAACACCTGCCAGTGACAATCTGATCGTCGGCGCTAACAGAGACTTTACCGTGACGGCCACAATGAGTGACGGCACCCCTCAAATTGTGACCCCTGACAGCGAGTGGAGCACCAGCGATGCTGCAATAGCCACGGTCGGCAATGCTGCACCCGATAAGGGAAAAGTCACGGGTGTCGCCGCAGGCTCTGCCACCATCAGTGCCGTATATGCAGGTCTGACCGCTACGGCGAATGTGACAGTCGCTGCGAAAGTAGTTCAAAGTCTGGCCATTGACCCACCTCCAGCTACTTTCCTGTCTATTACCTCACCATTTACATTTCAAACTTTAACCCCAGTTCAATTTACGGCCACAGCCACTTACAACGACGGTTCCACCCAGGTTGTGACCGCTCAAGCTGCCTGGACCAGCAGCTTGCCTAATAGTGTGAGTGTCAATAATGGGCTGGTAACGCCAATTAGTGCCAACACGGCAATTATCACAGCTAGTTTTGAGGGACTGAAGCAAACAGTAACTGTCATCGTGCCATGAGCGGCATATATGGAATCATCACAAATTAAATTTTCCAGGAAGTGAGATAATATGAAACCAATCAGCAAAATGACGATTTACGTGTGCCTGCTGCTCCTGCTGTGCGTCCCTGCACGGGCTGAACATACCGGTCCCTACGTGGGGATCCTCGCTGGAGGGAGTGCACTGATGGATGCCAAAGCCTCAAACGGCCAGGAAAGCTTCAAGCTCGGTTTTAATCCTGGTTTTCAGGGAAGCGCAGTTGTCGGGTGGGATCTGAGGTATGACAATCCGGTGGGAGAAGGGCGAATCGAACTTGAATACAATCATCGCAGCAATCCATTAGACAAAGTCAGTTTTGTTGAAGGAACCTCCAAAGGTGGGGGTAACCTGACGGCAGACAGTCTGCTGCTTAACTGTTTCGCTGTTTTTCACAACAAGTTGTCCTGGTCACCATACGTGGGCATTGGTGTCGGGGCGGCCCGAATCGAAGCCAATGATCTGAAAGTGGATGGTCAGGCACTGGCCAGCGACTCTACGGTGGTACTGGCCTATCAACTTGGTGCTGGAGTTGATTATCCGCTGACAGATTATCTAAACCTTGATCTCGGCTATCGCTTTTTTGGCAGCACCAAGCCGAAGTTTACCGATTTTAACGGACAAAAATTCGGTGTCGATTACTTTAGTCACAACCTTGTTTTGGGGCTGCGGCTCGGATTTTGAATTGTTTCCTGTTTCAATTCAGGGGCGACCGGCCGGTCGCCCCTACGTCCCCGCAAAAAAACCGTCATAATTCCTTTGACCACAGCAGCAGCAATGAACTGCCGGGTGATCCGTTGCGAAGAATGCTGGTGTCATAGGAATATTCAATAAAAAGCTGAGAATTCCAAAAGAAACCACTCGTGATGGCAGCCGAGAAAACCTTGCCCTGCTTTTCCTGAAACATGCGGGTATTGTCGGTGAAGATGTTGCGTTTGACCCAGGCATAAGTGTAACGGAGATGCAGGTGCAGGAAAAAGAGGAGTTCCCGCCGGTATTCAGCTGACCCTATCAGATAATCCGAGACAGGGAATTGGTTGAACATGGCGCCCGGGTAGACCTGGCGATAAAGGTCGTCGGTTTCAGTCGGCATCGGTCCCCCTCCGATGCGGAAGGCCGAAAAGCGGTCCAGCTTTCCATAGGGGGTAAAGCCGCCGTAAAAGCTGAAAAGGAGCCGGTTCTTTTCGGAAAGGCCGGGAATCCCGCCGGCGGCCAGCAGGTAGCCGGAAACTTTAAGGTAGTCGCGGGTCTCATCTCGCGGGTAGAGGGCGCCGCCGTAGTTGGCGTCGGACCATTTGTTTCTTCGCATAGCCTCAGCGTCCATCCCGCTGGCAAGGCCGCTGTGGGGCAGTTCCATCAAGTTGCGGCGCAGGCCGTCATACCGCACCCGCAGGAGCGTGCCGAAGACTGTCGTATCGGGAGGTAGTCGCACTTCCGGGCCGGTATCGGAAGTGGGCTTGGTGTATAGGTAGCCTGCCTGGCCGTACAACTGCAGCCTGAGGTCATTGTCTGCCTGGAAGGGGGCGACAGGAATGCGCATTCCAATGCCTGCCCGGCCGTTGACAGTACCCCAGATGATGGAGGTCCTCCTGATTTCCTGGCCATCGGAGATCTCTTCATCGGGAAAGGGTATCGTGTTGTTGTCGAGGTGCCCGAGCAGTTGCAGGTTGCCGAAGGTTCGGGAGATATCAAACTCATTGACGAAAATACCGAGAATTGCCCGGAGGCGTGTATCGCCCCAGCGGTGTCGTAGGTAAACGGATCCGATCGGGAGAGCGTCCCGCCCTGCAAGGGAAGTTGTGAAGAGGGTGCTGCCAAGGACCAGGGAGGCATTGTTGTCCCGGTCTCGGGGAGGGATGTCCACAGTTGTACCAAAGGATGTGGTACTGACCGGTTCTCCTGCCAGAGGGGTGTGGTAACTGGGAAGTTCTATTGTGGGTGCGGACATGCTGCCCGAGCCATCCTTCTCGATCTCAATATCGGCTCCACTGGCCGGCCCGGGGGCAGACGCCCATAAAACGAGAAAAACAGCCCAGGCAGCACAGGGATAAGCCGCTTTGCTGTAGAGCAGGGTGAGTGACGATCTGATTGAATAATGGAGGAGCAGGTGCATGTTCTGATGATACAGCAAAAGCTTTAATTCATGCTGTTAATAATCGGTTCCTCATCTTTGAATTTCATCGGTGTCAGATGATTATGCCAGCTTGAACCTGAATACCAGCTCCTGCAGTAGTTGCGCGTTTGCAGTTAATTGAGCCGAAGCGGTTGCCGTTTCGCTTGCCCCGCGTGCAGTATTATGCACCACTTCAGTAACTTGCTGTACGTTTGTCGTTATCTCGCAGGTTGTAGCAGTCTGTTCTTCTGCGGCAGTGGCAATCTGGTTGATCTGCATTGTGACTTCATTTACCTGGCTGAGTATTTCCTCCAGGGCCTGACCTGATTTTTCCGAACTTGAAGCGCCTTTTTCTACTTCAAGAACACCTTCCTCCATTGCTTGAACGGCAACTTTGGTTTCATTTTGGATGGTCCTGATCATTTCAGATATTTCCTTGGTTGCTTTGGTCGTTCTCTCTGCAAGCGCTCTGACTTCATCGGCAACAACAGCAAACCCTCTCCCTTGCTCCCCGGCCCTGGCAGCTTCAATGGCAGCATTCAACGCAAGCAGGTTGGTCTGATCTGCAATATCTTCAATGGTCCCGACAATCTCGCCAATTTGAATAGAACGGACTCCCAGGCTTTCTACTGTCTGTGCCGACTGCCTGACCTGTTCAGCTATCTTGCCCATTCCTGTGATGGTTTCCTGTACTACGGCACCCCCTTTGATCGCGGATGCACTGGTCTGCCGTGAACTTTCGGCCGCCATACTGCAGTTGCGAGCTATATCAGTGCTTGTGGCAGCCATCTCCTCGCTTGCTGTTGCCACGGTGCTTGTCTGGGATGCGACCTCTTCGGCGCCCGTGGCAATCTGTTCTGCAGTGGATTGAAGCTGATTGGATGCCGAAGCCACCTGGCTGGATGTTTCGGCTACACTCTTCAGGATGTGATTCAAATTGGCAATAACCTTTCGTGATGAATCCGCCAGGACTCCCACTTCATCTTTGCCTGTTACTGAAATATTCATGGTCAGATCACCATCCGCCAGGCGATTGTTCATGGCAACAAGCTCGGAAATGGGCTTGGTGATGGTGCGAGTAACCAGTATTGCTGCTGCAATACCTGTAAGTAAGGAAACAAGGCCTAATATGATATTTATGTAGCGAGCCCTGTGACTATAGGTCGCGGTTCTTTCGTTCATCTCCTTGGAAGCGTTTTTCTGATAGTTGAGAAGCTCAACGAAATTATCCTTGGTTTTGTCGGTAAGAGGCATCGTTTCGTTGACAAGCATGGCGATAGCCTCTTCTCTTTGCCCCTTCTGGGAAAGTTCCAGGGTTTTGTTGTTTGCAGCTGCAGCCGGAGCTACTACTGCTTTCAATTTTGCTATTATCGCTTTTCCTTGTTCCATCTGATCCAATTCTTCTATTTTGGCAATTGCCTGCTTGTACTCCTGGCGACTTGCCTGGATTTCTTTTAAAAATTGATCTCTGTTTGAATGATTTTCAAGAAGTGTGAATGAGCGGGCAGAACTGACAACGTTATTTAAAGCTATTAGTGCTTCATATGCTTTCTCGGTTCTTACGTGGTTGTTTTCTACAATCTGGTCAATATTGTTATCAATCTTGTTAATCAGGTAATAACTCGATGCCACAGACAGCATCATCAGCAATAAAACACATGTAAAGGCTGCTCCAAGACGTACTCCGATTTTGATGTCTGAACTTTTCACAAAGGCCTCCATGTTTAATTAATAAAATTAAAGCTTCATTGGGCGGGTGTAGCATCGATTAATCGTCAAATAGCGTAAGCCTCATAATGGAGTCTTATTGTATTCATAAGTAAATTACTTATATTGTTGATTTATATTCATTTATCGAAAATGATGTTATTGACGCAAGCACATTGCGCACCATTTTTGTTGGGGACATGAAAGAGAAATAAATAATTTTATTTTTATTTTATAATTAATGGATGAAGGTTCGCAGAAGGGAATACTGTCTCAGAGGTGATGTCAAGTTGTAAGCAAGGAGTGGGACCAGTTCGGGGGCAGGGCACCTTCTCCTTTAGGGCCACAGTACTTAAGGGGTACCCGATAGGGCGGAGGAGGGGGATTCGGGCGAGATTGGGTCTCGCCCTTTTGTTATTTAAACCAGTTTGAATCTTCCCACCGTAGATTGTAATTCCGAGGCCAGCTGTGAAAGATGCGATGCGGCAGAGCTGGTCTGATGAGCTCCGCTGGCGGTTTCCTGCACCACATCGGTGATCTGGTGGATGTTGCTCGAGATTTCGCCGGTGACAGCGGTCTGCTCTTCGGCTGCAGTAGCAATCTGATGAACCTGCATCGTGACCTCGTTAATGGCGTCGACGATCATTTGAAGCGCTTCCCCTGACCTTCGCGAACTCTCCATTCCCCATTCGACCTCTTGTACTCCGTTTTCCATGGTCTGAACAGCAGCGCCTGTCTCCTGCTGGATCCCCTTGATCATGGTCCCGATTTCCTTGGTGGCCCGTGTAGTCCGCTCGGCCAGGGCGCGCACCTCATCGGCCACAACCGCAAAGCCACGCCCCTGTTCGCCGGCGCGGGCCGCTTCTATGGCGGCATTCAGCGCCAGCAAGTTGGTCTGGTCGGCAATATCCTCGATCGTGCCGACGATCGCGCCGATCTGGTCGGACCGGGAACCGAGGCTTTCCACGGTATGAGCCGACTCGCGAACCCGTTCAGCAATGTTCTGCATGCCCACCAGGGTTTTTTGCACGATTTCAGCTCCTTCGCGGGCGGTGTCGGTTGCACGGACGGCAGCTTCGGAGGCCAGTGTACAGTTGTGGGAGATGTCATTGGAAGTCGCCGACATTTCTTCGCTGGAGGTCGCCACGGTGGTGGATTGGCAGGCTACCTCCTCGGCGGCCGTAGCGATCTGGTCGGCGGTGCTGTGAAGTTGCACCGCTGAAGTGGTTACCAGTGCGGTTGTATTGGAGCATTGGGCAATGATCGAGTGGATTTTTTCTACGAAGATATTGAAGTTACTGCACACCATGCCGATCTCGTCGCTGCGGTCCGTTTCGAGGCGAAGAGTCAGGTCTCCTTCACCTTCGGCGATATCCCGGAGCATGCAGTTGAGGTTTTTAAGCGGTTTTACAATGCCGCTCATCACGATGAAACCGAGCGCCAGAGAGATGATCGAAATGACAGCGGTAAGAAGCATGCTCATGGTGAGGCTCTTTTTTGTTACCGCCTCAAAGCTGTCCGCTGCTGCGGTAAAATGTTCGTAGAGTTTGTCCTCGGCCTGCTTCATGCCGTTGATTTTTTCCGTAACAGCAGAAAACCATGCTTCCGGTGCAATGTCGAGTTCACCGGCAGAACTCCTGGCAAGAGCCGTGGCGCGCATTTCTTCCACCTTTTTGGCTGCAGGCGAGGCCAGTTTCTCCTGGACAATGTCCTTGCTCGCTTTATCTGCGTACAGGTTGAACAGGTTGAGATAGGAATCCTGCGCGGACAGGATCTTGAGAAAGCGCTGGTAGGTCTCGTCATCAAAACGGTTAGCGCTGAAAACAGCGTTCAGGGTTGCTCGTTCCCGACCGGCATGTTCTTTGGCACTGACAAAGGCGTACACGGCAGTTGCGTCTCCGCTCAGGGAAGCATTGGCTGTCATGCGTCCAGCTGCGGCGAGAAGTTCAATGTAGGAGGAAATGGCACCGCTGTAAAAGCCGAAGGACTCTTTTCCGGTCAGGGTCAGGCTGTCGGCTGCCGCTCTGGTAGCGCCCAGGTTTCCCAGCTTGGCAGCTGCTGTTTCAAGCGGCTGTTTAACAGCTTCCAGGCTTGCGCTCCGCTGGGTTAGAAACTCACTCAACTTTTTCTGGGCCTCGACAGTTGTTTCCCGCTGCTTGGCCAGCTCAGGCTTGAACTTCTCACCTTTGGAGCCGATCATCCCGGCAGTCATGCCGCGCTCTTTCTGCAGTTCGTGAATCAGCCCGCCGGTAAGGGCCGATAGCGAGGCCAATGATTTGGTGCGCTGCATGTCTCGTACAGAGGCTATCTTGTCGCTTACGTCGCGGATTGAAAAAAAGAGAAGCCCCAGGATAGGCGGGATTAACATCAGCTGCAGTTTGGTACCGATTTTGAGATTTTTCAGCATGCAGGCCTCTCCAAAACATGAGTAGGATTTTTGCCCGACAGTAGCTGAAATGGGATCAGGAAAAATGACCTAAGTCAAAAAATTAATTAAAAGATAGGCCATCCGGGCAGATCAACGTGTGAGTAATAAAAAAGGACTACAGTCGTGCTGTGGTCCTTTTTATTGTTCAGCTGAATCAGATCCTGTTAAACATGTTTCCCTTTTGGAATGATGTGTTTCAGTTTGTGAGAACCATTATAAAGCGTCTGTTTGATGATCCCCCGATTCTCTTTGAGATCTTTTCTGGAGCCATCTACCCCTAACGAGATTTCGGCCTCTGTGGCCAGTTCTTCGATTCTTTCTTCCTCTCTTTCGTCTCTAAGAGCTGTCATTCAGAGCACCTCCCTGTAATTTTTCCTGTATCAATTATCCCACAGGAAAGTAACAAAGACAAGAATGGCGGGTTACTGAGTGGTGTAAAAATACATTAATATTAAAGTCTTACGTGAGGCGGGCTGGCTGGTGGGTCCGGGAAGCCCAGAGAGATAATTCCCCCGGGAACTCCTTTAATTAAGTCGACTGTTACCGATAAGAGAAGCTGCTCGGGTATGGAAGACACTGCCTGAGCAGAAGTCGCTTCGCGGAGGAACAAATGCGGTCAATAAGTTTGAAAACAAAAATTGCCATTGCTGTAGCAGTATTTGGCGTTGTTATTGTTGCTGGTCTTGGTTTTTTCGGCATCAGCTTCTTTCGTCAGCAGCTGCGCTCCAATATCGCCCAACAGCAGTTTACACTTGTATCGTCATTGGCTTCTCAAATTGATGACAAGATTCTGACTGCCCAGACTGAGCTTGCTACTGTTGCCCAAATTTTCCCCAAAGATTTTTCAAAAGCACAGGAAGTCATCGAAGGCAGACTCGATACCCGGGAGATGTTCCAGAGTGGTTTCGCGCTGGTCGACATGTCAGGCAAAATGCTGGCTTTGGCCCCTTATGAAGCAGAAATGTTCAAGAAAAACTTCGGAAACAGGGAATATTTTTTAAAAACCCTGGAGAACCAGAAGCCGTTTATCTCCAATCCGTTCATCACTTTGCAGAAAAACAAACATCCGATTGTGATGTTTACTGCCCCGCTTTTTGGGGAGAGCAGGAAGATGCAGGGAATGCTTTTAGGGGCTATTGATCTGACGCGCAACAACTTCCTTGGCAAACTCATTGATACCAAACTTGGCAAGAACGGTTACCTCTATTTGTTCAACACCAGCGGTGTTGTCATAATGCACCCCAACAAGAACAACATTCTCAAGAAGATGGCGCTGTCAGACAAGGACAAGCTCCTGGGCCAGGTTCTAAAAGGTTTTGAAGGAAGTGGCGAAACGATCTCCGAAGATGGCAAACCGGTCCTGGCATCCTATAAAAGATTGGGGGCCACCAACTGGATTCTTTGTGCAAGCATGCCCCTTGGAGAAGCATACGGACCGATTATCCACGCCAGCAAGATCCTCTATGGTGCATTTTCAGCCATAATGCTTATTTCCATATTCCTGGCCTGGACTCTGATGAGCTACATGACAGTTCCGCTGGCCAGGTTCACCGAGCATGTACGTTCACTCATGGAAAACAGTGATAAACAGGAGGTTTTCAAATATGAAAATAACGATGAGATCGGTCTTCTGGCCAACTCCTTCAACCTTCTGATCAAGAAGTTGAAGGAAGAGAAGGAAGCGCTGACCCTTTCGGAGCAGAGATTCGCGACGGCATTCAACGCCAGTCCTGAAAGCACAAGTATTACCCGACTGGCGGATGGTCTGTTTCTGGAAGTAAATGAAGCCTTTTCAAGAACAACTGGTTTCGAGCGTGAAGAGGTAATCGGTAAAACCAGTCTCGATCTTCAGCTCTGGCCAGCAAAAGAAGATAGAGTAAAAATGCTGCAGCACCTGAAGAGGGACGGGGTGGTCAGCAATCTCGAGGTGCAGTTGCGGATCAAGTCGGGCAAAGTCGCTACCATGCTTTTATCCGCCGTACCGTTCGATTTTTACGGAGAGCCGAGCATCCTTCTTACTCATCGGGATATCACCGAGAAAAAAGAGGTTGAGAGAAGGCTGCAGAAGAAACAGGCGCAGTTACTGGAAAACCATGAGGAACTGGCAACGGCATATGAACAGCTGAAGACAGCCCAGACCCAGATGCTGCAACAGGAGAAAATGGCTTCCATCGGCCTTCTCTCCGCCGGCGTGGCACATGAGCTGAATAATCCGATTGCGTTCGTCGCAAGCAATCTGAGCACATTGGAAAAATATGTAAGCAGGATGAGCACATTCATCAGTATGCAGCACGAGAAATATGCCCTTTCCCTCTCCCCGGAAGATCTGAAGGATCTTGAGGATGGAAAAAAGGCGCTTAAGCTGGATAAAATCATGGGGGACATCGGCGAGCTTATCCAGGAGTCCAAGGATGGTGCTGAGCGGGTGCGTTCCATTGTTCTGGATTTGAAGAGCTTTTCAAGGGAGGGAGTGGTTCAGTCCAGCGCGGCAAATCTCAACGACTGCCTGCAGAGCACTCTGAATATCGTCTGGAACGAGCTGAAATACAGCGCGACGGTAAAGAAGGAGTTTGGGGATATCCCCATTACCATGTGCAATCCGCAGCAGCTTAACCAGGTTTTCCTGAACCTCATTGTCAATGCCTCCCATGCCATCGAAAACAAGGGCGAGATAGCGATCAAAACCTGGCATGAGTCAGGATCAATTTTCGTGACCATCGCTGACAACGGGTGCGGGATTCCCCCATCGATCAAGGAGAAGATCTTCGAGCCGTTTTTCACAACAAAAGAGGTAGGCAAGGGGACAGGCCTGGGGCTGAGCATTACCTATGACATCATCAAGAAACACAACGGCGAGATTACGGTGGAAAGCGAAGTCGGCAAAGGGACGGCTTTCACCATACGGATACCGGTTTGTGATACGCGGGAGAGTGTTGTTGGCTGAGAGCCATAAAGGTCGATAGGCTGGATCGTTTTGGCTGGAGCAGCAGGTAAAAATGGTTCGGAATCAACGCCCAGGTCTTTCCTTATCAATGAAGATTTTCTGCCGCTCGATCCCACGAGATGACGTGTTGAAGCAGGTCAGGAGTGTCGATTCGAGCAGTTTGCGGCATGGTTTTTAGCTGGTTAACATATGTGAATTGATAAAGGTGACAACGTCCCTGTGCTCTTACCGGCGTTAGTCAACAACTAAACAACGTCCCTGCAGCCGTCCCAACTAAACAACGTCCCTGCAGCCGTCCAGGGCGAGATAGCGATCAAAACCTGGCATGAGTCAGGATCAATTTTCGTGACCATCGCTGACAACGGGTGCGGGATTCCGCCATTGATCAAGGAGAAAATCTTCGAGCCGTTTTTCACAACAAAAGAGGTAGGCAAGGGGACAGGTCTGGGGCTGAGTATTACCTATGACATCATCAAGAAACATAATGGTGAGATCATGGTGGAAAGCGAAGTCGGCAAAGGGACGGTTTTCACCATGCGAATACCGGTCTGTGATACGCGAGAGAGTGTTATCAGCTGAGAGCCATAAAGGTCGATAGGCTGGATCGTTTTGGCTGGAGCAGCAGGTGGTTCGGAATCAACGCCCAGGTCTTTTCTTATCAATGAAGATTTTCTGCCGCTCGATCCCACGAGATGACGTGTTGAAGCAGGTCAGGAGTGTCGATGCGAGCAGTTTGCGGCATGGTTTTTAGCTGGTTAACATATGTGAATTGATAAAGGTGACAACGTCCCTGTGCTCTTACCGGCGTTAGTCAACAAATAAACAACGTCCCTGCAGCCGTCCTCTAGTCAACAAATAAACAACGTCCCTGCAGCCGTCCTCGTTCACGCCCCTGCGACTTGAATCTATCTTCTGAAATTCTCCAACGAGAATACTACGTGGTGTACTTGTAATTCGAACTCGCCCTTTTTAATGATGGCTACTCAGTAGTGTTGCTGTTTTATGTGCATATAAAGTATGAGTAGCCCTCCCAAAATTCCTAGCAGGAAAAAAGTTGAAGGTTCAGGCACCGGTGTACTTGCATTTTCAAAATGAACTGACGCATTGCTGATATCTACAAAACCGTTTTCCAACAAGGTGTAACCTGTTGGACCATCCACATCGAACCACATACGAGCAAGAATGTTGCCGGTCGAAAACCCACTGATCCAGTTTGGATCAGTGGGTGATGACATTGACTGGGATAAGTTGAATGAGTAAATGTCGGTGTTTATGTCCTGGTTGACAGTAAAATCCGTGACTGTGCCAAAAACATTCTGATAGTGGTAGTTAGTTGATTCAAGGCCGTCAATATGTAACAAATTAAAGTTTGAATATATATGCTGATTGTAAACAGAAGCATCAGCAATAACTAATCTCCCATAGAGCCAGCCATCAACAATACTCCCTTGATTATTTGTATATTTAGGCAGTAAAAATGTACCTGAAAGTTTCCTTGAGTATTGCTCAATCTCGGTATAGGGAGTCCCGAGGTTTATTGTTTGACTGTTCACAAAGGCTGGATTGTAGTATGACGAACCAACTCCAAGTTGGTATTCTCTTACAAGATTATTCAGACTAAAATCGATTGTTGTCGCAGATGCAATACTCACAGAGCAGATAAAAGCGATCGCGTAAAATACAATAAACCGACTGAATAAATTTCCTGACATATTACCTCCGGATGTTTTTAATTGAGGGGAAAATCCCTCAATATATTGATTGCTTATGATTTCTTGATCTTTTGCTACATTCTCTTTTCAACGTTTTATTGAGCGGTTGGCATCTAATACTGTATGCTTTTCCAATTCTGTGCCCCTGATTTTGCCATATTGAATGAACCATAATTTCGCTTGTGGATCTCACCTTAATTCGGAGGGTCACCCTTAATTTTTATTCTCTTGGACCCCGGCTTGCACGCTACAATGGCCGATCAAGCGTAATCCTGCCATAGTCACCACTGCTCGAAATGTCGCAAACTATCACAAAATGATTAAAGTTAAATTAAAAATACAAAAAAATTTCTGTGGCCCAGCTTCCGTCTAACCTGCACAGGCAATACCGGTCGCTTGTGCATGGCAGACTGGCCTATCCACCACTTCCCCTCCTCTCCATCCCTTCCCATAACCCTCTCCGGTGCTCTGCCCCTTGCTTTTAGATGGAGATACGGCTAGTCTTAATAAATCAAATTCATCAATAAAATCATCTTTTCGAGAGTTCGATGTCCCACGATAAAATAGTCATTAAAGGTGCTTGCGAGCACAATCTGAAATGCATTGATGTTGAGATCCCCCGGGATCAGCTGGTGGTAATTACCGGTCTGTCCGGTTCGGGCAAGTCCACCCTGGCTTTTGATACCATTTACGCCGAAGGGCAGCGCCGCTATGTGGAGTCGCTCTCCGCCTATGCGCGGCAGTTTCTGGAGCAGATGGAAAAGCCGGATGTGGAATCGATCGAAGGGCTTTCTCCGGCCATCTCCATCGAGCAGAAAACCACCAGCAAGAATCCCCGCTCCACGGTCGGCACGGTTACCGAAATTTATGATTACCTGCGCCTGCTGTTTGCCCGCGTCGGTCATCCCCACTGCACATCCTGCGGCAAGGAAATCACCTCCCAGACGGTTTCTCAGATGGTGGACCAGATCATTGCGCTGCCTCCCGGAACGAAGCTGACTCTACTTTCACCCATGATCCGCGGTCGCAAGGGGGAGTACAAAAAAGAGCTGAATCAGCTGCGCAAGGAAGGCTTTACCCGCGTAATTGTGGATGGCCAGATGCGGGAGCTGGGCGAAGAGATAGAGCTGGACAAGAAGAAAAAGCATGATATCGATATCGTGGTGGACCGCCTGGTGGTGAAGGAAGGAATCCAGCGCCGGCTGGCCGATTCGCTGGAGACCGCGCTGCATCATGCCGAGGGGGTTGCCAAGGTTGAGGTGGTTGCACCGGTCACGGACGAACCCGTAGGGGCGGGGTCCCCCCGCCCTGGGTCGGCGCGCAGGGGCGGAAAAAACCAGGGCGGGGAGACCCCGCCCCTACAGTCCACGCTGATTTTCTCGGAAAAGCTTGCCTGTGTGGAATGCGGCATTTCCTATCAGGAGGTGACGCCACGGCTCTTCTCCTTCAATAACCCCCATGGAGCCTGCCCCGACTGCACCGGACTGGGCACCCGCATGTACTTCGATGCGGAACTGGTCATTCCCAACCCGGAACTTTCCCTGCGTGAAGGGGCCATCGCCCCGTGGGAGAAGCGGCTTTCGGGCTGGTTTCACCTGGTCCTGGATGCGCTTGCCAAGGCCTACAAGTTCGATATTCGCAAGCCCTTCAAAGAGCTGTCGGAAGATGTCCGTGACGTGATCCTTAACGGTTCCCGCGGCAAGAAGATCGAGTTCTGGTGGGAGGAGGAGGGGGACCGGCGCCATACTTACCAGAAGGAGTTCGAGGGGGTGCTGAACAACCTCCAGCGTCGCTGGCGGGAGACCGAATCCGATGCGGCCCGGGAAGAGCTGGAAAAGTACATGAACGTGATGCCGTGTCCGACCTGCCAGGGGGCACGCCTTCGACCGGAGGCGCTGCATGTGCTGATCAGCGGCCGCACCATCCGGGATCTGACCGCTCTTGCCATCCGCGATGGCCTGCGTTTTTTCGAGGAGCTGGTGCTTACCGACAAGGAGCAGGAGATAGCCCGCCGTATCCTCAAGGAGGTGCGCGAACGGCTCTCTTTCCTGGTAAACGTCGGATTGGACTACCTGTCCCTGGACCGTACTGCAGGAACCCTGTCGGGCGGGGAAGGGCAGCGCATCCGCCTGGCAACCCAGATCGGCTCTTCTCTGGTGGGGGTGCTCTACATCCTTGACGAGCCCTCCATCGGTCTTCACCAGCGCGACAACTCGCGCCTTTTGTCAACTCTCAAGCGGCTGCGCGACCTGGGCAATACCGTGCTGGTGGTGGAACACGATGAGGAGACGATTCTTGAAGCGGATCATCTGATCGACATGGGGCCGGGTGCCGGAGTGCATGGCGGTGAGGTGGTGGCCCAGGGTACTCCTGACGAGGTGATGAAGAATCCCGAGTCCCTGACCGGTCGTTATCTGTCAGGTGATCTGACTATTCCAGTGCCGAAGAAGCGCAGAAAACCTTCGAAACATCTGAAAATTATCAAGGCAAGTGAAAACAACCTTAAAGATGTGAATGCCGAGATTCCGCTGGGGGTGATGACCTGCGTTACAGGGGTTTCGGGATCAGGCAAGTCGACGCTGGTGATCGATACCCTGCACAAGGTGCTCAGTCAGCGATTGTACCGCAGTCGAGAGAAAGCGGGCGCGGTGAAGGATGTGCTGGGGCTGGAACACCTGGACAAGGTCATCAACATCGACCAGTCCCCCATCGGCCGCACTCCGCGCTCCAATCCGGCCACCTACACCGGCGTATTCGGAGATATCCGCGACCTGTTCTCCAACCTGCCCGAATCCAAGCTGCGGGGCTACAAGCCGGGAAGATATTCATTCAACGTCAAGGGGGGGCGCTGCGAGGCCTGCTCGGGAGACGGCATCATCAAGATCGAGATGCACTTTCTGCCTGATGTGTACGTGGAATGTGAAGTCTGCAAAGGTGCCCGCTACAACCGGGAAACGCTGGAAGTGCAGTTCAAGGGCAAATCCATCGCCGATGTGCTGGGGATGACGGTTTCCCAGGCTCTGGAATTCATGGGGGCAATCCCGCGCATCAAGAACAAGCTCAAAACTCTGGAAGAAGTAGGCTTGGGCTACATCACCCTCGGCCAGGCGGCCACCACACTTTCCGGTGGGGAAGCCCAGCGGGTCAAGCTTGCCAAGGAACTGACCAAGCGGGCAACGGGGCGCACCATCTACATCCTGGATGAGCCGACCACCGGCCTGCACTTCGCGGATATCGCCAAACTGCTGGATGTGCTGGATAAGCTGGTGGAGGCAGGCAACACGATTGTGATCATCGAGCACAACCTGGATGTGATCAAGACCGCCGACTGGATCATCGATCTTGGGCCCGAAGGGGGTGACCGGGGGGGAGAAATCATCGCCTGCGGAACGCCTGAGCAGGTGGCGAAAGTCACCAGATCCTACACCGGACAGTATCTGCGCAAAATGTTGTGACCTTAAAATATCTCTGCCTGTACAACAAAAAGGGGACTACCGATAACGGTGGTCCCCTTTTTAATCTTCGTCCGACGATAAAGTCCCCCTTTAACAAAAGGGGACTTAGGAGGATTTGCCTTTGTAAATCTGAAACAGTTCTTCTAATGGACCACGCACTTCAGCTTGGCTTGCCCTGCTTCTTCAGCACGGGTCGGCAGCATGCAGTTCTTCTCATCCACGAAAACCAGCTTCGGCTCGTGCTTGATGGCAGCCTCATTGTCCATATTAACGAAACTGGCAATGATGACCAGATCCTTGGGAGCCACCAGGCGCGCGGCAGCGCCATTCAGGCAGATAACTCCCGAACCGCGTTCCCCTTCGATGGCATAGGTTTCCAGCCGGCTGCCGTTGGTTACATTCCAGACAGCCACCTTCTCGTAGGATACGATGTCGGCGGCATCCATAAGATCACGGTCGATCGTGACACTTCCCTCGTAATGCAAGTCTGCTCCGGTGACAGTGGCGCGGTGAATTTTGCTCTTTAACATGATTCTGTGCATGGTTACAGCTCCTTTCCCAGTAGAGTGTTATCTATAAGACGCGTTTTTCCAATTTTTACGGCAAGTGCCAGAAGGGTGCCGTCAACGGCAGTCGTTGCCGGCTGCAATGTTGTTCCATCGCGGAATTCCAGGTAATCAATCTGTGCAGCGGGCTCTGCATTGATAATGTCCACAGCCTTTTCTCGCAGTGGTTCGATAGAGCGCTCGCCGGCGGCCTGCATGGCTCGAACCGCATTGATTGAGCGGTACAGGCAGAGGGCACTACGGCGCTCAGCGGTTGACAGGTAGGCGTTGCGTGAGCTCATGGCCAGTCCATCCGCCTCCCTGACGATGGGCATGCCCTGCACGGTGACCGGCATACTCAGATCGGCGGTCATCTGCCTGATCAGGGCCAGCTGCTGGTAATCCTTGCGACCAAACAGGGCCAGGTCAGGCATTACGATGTTGAACAGTTTTGCCACTACCGTTGCCACGCCATCAAAATGCCCCGGCCGGCTTGCTCCGCACAAGGGCTGGGATAGCTCTCGCACCGCAATTGATGTCTGGAATCCTGAAGGATACATCTCGGCTGCATCAGGGTTGAAGATGATATCGACACCGCACTCACGAGCAATGCGGCTGTCGCGCTCCATGTCGCGGGGATAGCGATCCAGGTCCTCGTTTGCACCGAACTGGATCGGGTTGACAAAGATCGACAGCACCAGGATATCGCCTTGTCTGCGCCCTTCCCGCAGGAGTGATGCATGCCCCTCATGCAGAAATCCCATGGTGGGAACAAAGGCAATGCGCTTGTTCTCACGTTTCAGCGCGAGGACGGTTTGCTGCATTTCATCTATGCCGGTGATGATCTTCATGTCTGTTCAGGTCCTCTGGTTAGGTGAAGGAATGCTCTGCTGTCGGGAACTCTCCGGTTCTGACTTCATTGACGTACTGTTTTACCGCCTCGCTGATGATTGGCCCAAGTTCGGCGTAACGTTTGACAAATTTGGGCGAATATTTCTCGCACAGCCCAAGTATGTCGTGAATCACCAGTACCTGCCCATCGCAGGACGGGCCGGCGCCGATGCCGATGGTGGGGATGGAGAGTTCGTCGGTGATGCGTGCCGCGAGCTGCGCCGGTATGCCTTCCAGTACCACAGAAAAAGCACCGGCCTCCTGGACAGCCAGCGCATCATCAAATATCCGGTCGGCTTGGTCCTTACGACCCTGAACTTTATAGCCCCCCATGCGGTGGATTGATTGAGGTGTCAGTCCGATATGGGCCATGACCGGAATATCTATGGAGGAAAGCGCGCGAATGACTCCTGCCATGTTCGCACCTCCTTCTATCTTGACTGCCTCGGCGCCCCCTTCTTTGATCATGCGGCCGCAATTGCGGCAGGCATCGTCGAGGCCAGTCTGATAGGACATGAAGGGCATGTCCGCCACTACCAGAGCTTTGGGACGAGAGCGAACCACGGCTTTGGTGTGATAGAGCATCTCATCCATGGTGACCGGTAGAGTGGTGTCATGTCCGGCAAAGACCACCCCGGCAGAATCGCCGACCAGAATGATATCAACGCCACCATTGTCAATCAGGCGTGCGAAGGGATAATCATAGGCGGTGAGGACGGTTATGCGCCGATTCTCGGATTTCATTTTGAGAATGTCAGGAAGGGTCAGTTTTTTGTGCATGCCATATCCCTATAAAAACAAAAAAACGCGCCGAAGGGGCGCGTGGAAGGACAGATGATGCAGCGTTTTGCTGCTGATCTGAAAGTATCTTCCGTCCCGGTTCACCCGTGAATCCGTGCGGTATGTCTGTACTTTTTTTGCAAACACTGATCGGTTCCCTAAAGGGTAACCGTCACTGTGGTTATAACTTATACCAAACAAAAACCAATGTTGCCATAAAAAAATATGACCGATCTCTGGATCTTTTTTCTAGGTCGTCAGGTTTTTAATCGACTCAAGCTCCCTGATTACCTCAGCACTCTGCTTGCGGCGTTGTTCCATGTTGTCGAACATTTCCTTGACCATCTCACTTACTGATTCAACGGTACGGCTGATCTGATGTCCATCTTCCACCTGTCGGGAAGTGGATTGAACCATTTCATGGGTCATATCCTTGATGGTCTCTATGGAACGGGCAATGCTGCGTGTCGCTTTGGCTTGATCCGTTGAAGCTGCGAAAATTTGTGATGTCATGGCGCTGATATCTTCCATGGAACGTGCCACGACCTGAACGCTGCCGACCTGTTCTTCAGTTGCCTGCTTGATCTGCTGGGTCATTTCCATGGAACAGACCGAGCGGTCATAGATGGCTTTAAGGCTCTCCCCCGTGCTGTGACCGAGTTCGACGCCGCGCTGCACAAGGCTTTTGCTGTTGGTAATGTTGCTGGCAGCGGTACGGGATTCGGTCATGATCTCTTCGATTATCGAGGTGATTTCACCTGTGGAATTTCCGGTCTGCAGTGAAAGGTTACGGATTTCATCCGCCACTACGCCAAAGCTCTTGCCATATTCGCCTGCCTGGGCAGCAATGATGGAGGCATTCAGAGCCAGCAGGTTGGTGCGCTTGGTGATGTCGTTGATGACGCTGACGATATTTTCGATACGGGTGCTGTTTTCAACCAGACGCTTGATCGCAGCGTAGGAGAGTTCAACAGAATTCTGTATTTCGGCAAGGGCCTCAATGGTTTTGTTCACCACGGAAATGCTTTCGTCGGCCTGGGATTTGACCTGGCTGGAAACTTCATGGGAGATGGCCGAATTCTGTTCCACATTGCTGATGGTGCTGTTGATTTCTTCCATGGCGGAGGCAGATTGGTGCACTATTCCAGCCAGATGATCCAGATTGCGCGTAACCTGCTCAATGGCAACCGAGATCTCGTTGACCGCCGCACTGGTTTCATCCACTGAGGCCATGACCCCTTCAGAGGCAGAGGCGATGACTGCAGTTCCATCGGCAACTGATACAACATTCTCCTGGAGGTTGCGGACGTTGCGGGAGTATTGTTCGCGGTTGCCGAGCAGGAATGCGAAGGAGCTTTCCATTTCGGTGGTGAGGGTGTCGATCGATGTCAGCAGATTAATGCGAGTCATGGCTGAAGCAACCTGATCAGCAAAAAGCATGATCGTATCAACATCAGAGTCATTCAGTGCTCGTTTGCTGGTTTTGTTGTCAATGGCAAAGATACCGACAGTTTCCCCTTTGACAACAATTGGACAAAGGATGAAGCTTCTGGAACGCAGAGGTGCCAGGTTGTCGTAAGGGGGTTGTAGATGGTAATCCTGAGGGTAACGTGAGATGTCGTCGATCAGGTAGACTTTCCTGTCCACAAAACATTTGTAGATAACGCCGATTGAAGGGGTAAGCGGCATGCTGACGCTGTCAAGATCGAAATCTTCAGTTCCAGCAGTCGTGACAAAACGAAGATGTCTCTCCTGAACCATGAGAATATTTACTCGCTCATATCCCAGGACCTCATGCAGACCTTCGGCGCACAACAAAAGTATTTCTTCGAGATTGAGCGACATCTGAATCTTGCTGCTGATGTGGTGAAAATTTTTGATGTTATTGTCAAGCACCCGGTAACGGTTCTCAAAAATTTCCTTCTGGGAGGCAACCTCTGTATGGAGCAGATCCAATTCCGCGGCCCGTTCGTGCAGTTCATCTCCGCTTCTACCGATCAGAAATCCTAACGTCGAAAGAACAAGAGCTGTCCCGAATCCCATGTAAGAGTACAGCAGCATGTGCTCGAGAGAACCGAATATATCTTTGTAGACCTGTCCGGTCAGGGTTTGGTTCTTGTCGTAGAACAGCAGCAGTCTGATGATCGTCCAGCCGATGGGCGCACTGATACCGAGCATAAATCCGGAAAAAGAGAACAGGGTGGAATGTTTTTTCATGCAGTCATCCTCGTGGATGAAAATATTTAGTTAAATTCAGGGGACTAATTTATGATCAATGGAATTGTAAACTTCTTCCATAACCTTTTCGGAGTCATCTATGTTATAGGCAATGATGTTTTTCAGGTGGGTATAAGAATCAAGATCTATTTTTTCAAAATGAAAGCCAACTCCTACCTCAGTTATTCGACAGACTTTGCCTTGGAAACCAAGGGAAATCTCAGGGTAACTTCCTGTCAAAGTCATGGTGATATCAACTGCTTCGTCAATTGTAAGATGTTCTGATGTCTTGATGAACATGCCATTCATGCTGAGATTTTGCACTTCGGCCGTGAATATTCGATTCGCCGTGCTGATGGAAGTATTTATTTTGAAATCCACCCGGGAAAATTTTCTGGTTGGCATGCATGGCTCCTTGGACATGCGGGGTTTCAGCGTGCTGCACAAGTACCTGCCGTACAGCACGCTGAATTTTGAGTCGGTTATATCTTTTCAGGCGTTGCCGGCGGAGCCCAGTACTGTTTGATTTTTGTGTTTGATAAGATTGATCAACTCTTTGCGGGCTTCACCCAGATATTTTCGCGGATCGAATTCCTTGGGATCCTTTGCGAAGTATTCACGAATTTTGGCGGTGACCGCCAACCTGCCATCAGAATCGATATTGATTTTGCACACAGCACTGGCTGCAGCCTTACGCAGTTGATCCTCAGGTACACCTACAGCACCGTCCATTTTCCCGCCATAGCTGTTGATCAGTTCCACATATTCAGGAAGCACAGAAGAGGCACCGTGGAGAACGATCGGGAAACCTGGGATGCGTTTTTCGCATTCGTCAAGAATATCGAAACGCAAAGGGGGTACGGACTCACCCGGTTTAAGTTTGAATTTGTAGGCGCCGTGGCTGGTGCCGATTGAAATCGCCAGGGAGTCAACGCCGGTCTTTTTGACAAAATCCTCTACTTCTTCAGGCTTGGTGTAAGTGGAATGTTCGGCGGAAACTTCATCTTCAATTCCGGCCAATACCCCCAGTTCCCCTTCCACTGTGACATCATGCTGACGTGCATATTCCACCACTTTTTTTGTCAGGGCCACATTCTCGTCGAAGGGAAGGTGGGAGCCGTCGATCATTACTGAGGAAAAGCCGCTATCAATACATGACTTGCATAGTTCGAAGGAGTCGCCGTGGTCGAGGTGCAGGCAGATGGGGATTTTCGAGCCAGCTTCGCGGGCCATCTGGACAGCGCCCATGGCCATGTAACGCAACATGGTTTCGTTGGCGTAGCTGCGGGCACCCTTTGAGACCTGGATTATTACGGGTGAATCGGTCTCGACACAGGCGGTAACGATGGCCTGAAGTTGTTCCAGGTTGTTGAAGTTATAGGCAGGTATTGCGTATTTTCCAGCCATGGCCTTGCTGAACATTTGCTTGGTATTAACCAGGCCCAACTCGCTGTAATGCACCTTCTGCTTTTCCATCGTTCCCTCCTTTTGGTTTCGCCATGGAGTGTCAGTGGAGCATGTTGAGCCGCCTGACAATCAAGCTTTTATGGCGCGTTTATTCGATTACAGATACCACGTAAAATGCCATCAATCAAGGAGTAAACTGTTGCCAGCCGGCCATGGAACGCCTATACTGCCGAGCAGAAAAGGACAATCATGCCGGAAATAATTTCATTCATACCATCTCTGCTGGATACCCATTGCATAGTAGATGTTCGTACTCCTCTGGAGTATGTGGAGGACCACCTTCCAGGCGCGATCAATGTTCCTATTCTGAGCAATGAGGAACGTGCGGAGATCGGCACAATCCATAAACAAATTGGACCTCAGCAGGCCCGACTGAGGGGCCTGGAGCTGACATGCGGGCGTTTCGCTGCAATGGTCAGAGAGATCGCAGAAAAGGCTGCAGGCCGGCCAATAGTAGTTTACTGCTGGCGTGGGGGGCTGCGTAGTCGCTCAGTAGCCGTACTTGTGGAAACAAGCGGTTATCATGTGTGCCAACTTCAAGGGGGCTACAAGGCCTTTCGCGGCGAGGTAATCAAGTTTTTTGAAAACTTCACACCGCCGGCACCGCTGATTGTAATGCACGGCATGACAGGAACCGGCAAGACCACCTTCATCAATGGCCTTGATCCTCAAAAATGGTCCGGTATCGACCTGGAAGGGCTAGCCTGTCATCGAGGTTCAGTATTCGGCCATGTGGGGCTTGATCAGTCTCTCAGCCAAAAAAGATTTGATACGCTTCTGTGGGATGCTTTCAGGCGTGCCGGAACCGAGCGGCCGATTGTAATTGAAGGTGAAAGCCAACGGATAGGCAGGATCTTGCTTCCCGGCAATCTCTACAGTGTTATGGCAGCCAGTTGCAAGGTCTGGTGCCATGCTTCCCTGGAAACCCGCATTCAGCGTCTGACTGCAGAATACGCCCATCACGAATACCGTCAGCCAATGTTTTCCGCGCTTGAAAGAATCAGAAAAAAATTGGGGGGGCAACTGCATGGAGAATTGTTGGAAATGTTGGAAAAGTGGGATGTAGAGGGGGCATGCCGCGGTCTGATCCAGCATTATTACGACAAGCTTTATTATAAAAATCGTGACTGGACCCCGGCGATGGAACTGGATATGGAGAATTTCTCACTTGCTGAACAAAGTCTGGAATCTTTGTGGTCGAATGGAAGTTGTTTGGGTATGAAAGCTTAAATTTCACCAAACAGTCCTGATGGAGGAGTCGCATGAAACAGATTATCTTTACACTGCTTGCTGTGCTGCTTCTGCTCAATGGCTGCAGCCATGTAATGAGTGAAGCCAACCTGAAGCTGGCTGAACCTTCAGTCAACTTTGCCGCTCTGGCTGCCAATCCGGAGGCTTTTGTCGGTAAGATAATACTGGTGGGAGGCATCATTGTGGAGGTGCAGAGCAGCGGTGATATCTCTCAAATTGAAGTTTCCCAGCTGGAGCTGCTGAAGAACGGGGTGCCGGACGAGGATTCTAATTCGGGGGGGCATTTCCTGGCGCTCACCAGTCAGCTGATTGATCCTGAGGTCTACCGGCCAGGACAGCTGGTTACCTTGATCGGCGAGGTCAAGGGGAAAAAAGTGCAGAAACTGCAGGATGTCGATTATTCCTATCCTCTGCTTGCAACTCGTGAACTGCGTCCATTCAGAAGCTCCGAACCTTTTACACGCACCACGAATCCCTATCAGAACCAGTTCGGGGATGAGAAGTTTCTCGGAAGGCCGCCAGGCCTTGCGGATGGAGAACCGAGACGATTGTATTGATTTTCTGAAGTTACATCTGTAAACATCCTCCAACAGTAGGTATCCGCTTTACGTCGAAAATTCCAGTCGCCCAATCCAGGATCTCCTCGCATGAGGCACCGGTCAGCTCATGCGGGGGAAGCTGTCCCAGAAAACGCAGCACTGCCAGGAGCAGCTCGTTTTCCCTGCCCCGCCAGTTTCCCAGGTGATGCGATACCAGATTGTCCCTTTTGCTCAGTTTGTTTCCTGATGGATCGGTAACCAGCGGCAGGTGGCAGTAGCCAGGCTGTGGGAAGCCAAGCAGCCGTTGAAGGTAAATCTGGCGGGGAGTAGATCCAAGCAGGTCATCGCCTCGCACTACCTGGTTCACGCCGGTCAGTTGATCATCCACCACCACCGCAAGCTGGTAGGCGAACTCTCCATCTCCTCGTCTCACCACAATATCGCCGCAATACCTGGAAAGGTCCTGGCAGATCCTCCCCCGGCGCAGGTCATTGAAACAGATTTCTTCTTCTCTCACACGTACACGCCACGAGCGGATCGTTGCATGTTGGTTCATTCCGGAGCGACAGGTGCCGGAATAGGGGAGGCAATCATCATCAGGATGCGGAGCCGAGGCTGCCTGGGCAATTTCCCGCCGCGAACAACCGCACGGGAACAGCAATCCTTGCTGCTGCAGCTGCCGGAAGGCCAATTCGTAGGCTTCTCCATGGCAGCTTTGCCTGGAGGGCTTCCCATCCCAGACCAGCCCGAAATCTTCCAGTGTCTGCAGGATGTCGTCAGCCATCCCTGGTATCTGACGAGGCGCATCCAGGTCGTCCAGTCGCAGCAGCCAACGTCCACCACAGGATCTGGCCATAAGCCAGCTTCCGACCGCCGCTACCAGCGAACCGCTATGCAGTGCACCGGTGGGGGAGGGGGCAAAGCGGCCTGTTATGGTTTCACTTGTGTTTTGGATCATGGGAGTGGCTGTCAGCGCATCTGGAGAAGATTGATCGGCATTCTTCATTCAGCTCCTCCAGATGCGACGCCAAGTGTTTAGGCAAGAAAAGAGCAGCAATAATCGGTAACCACAGCTACCTTCATAAGGAAAACCGAATTGGCCGGCACATCAAAGGCTTCGCCACCAACCACTTTCGTCCAGGCGCCATCTCCTTTCATCTGCCATTCAAGTTCTCCAGATAGAATCTCCATGTTTTCTGCAGCACCGGTTGAGAATTCATATTCTCCCGCCTGCATGACACCGAGTGTTTTTTTGCTGCCGTCAGGGAACAGTACGGTGTGGCTCACAACCTTGCCATCGAAATAAATATTGGCTTTCTTTGGGACTGTGACGTTGTTGAACTGAGACATACTTCCTCCTTGAATGGGTAATGTAAAGGTTATACCCGTAACAAGCCTGGGGAGGCAAAATAAAAAAGGCCCGTCACTGTGATGGTGACGGGCCGATGAGCATCTAATTGAATTGCATTTAAATCAGTTAAATGTTCCCCGCAAAATATCCGCACGCCAGCTTACGATAGTCTGTTTGGAGACCGGAGATTCTATCAGGTCGGGCATAATGGTTGGTACGGCGATTTTAACTTTACCATTTTCGATGGAAGCAAGTGCGCGTGTTGACGTTTTCCCAACGCCATATGCTGTGCCTGCCAGAACGCCCGAGGCTGCTCCAAAAGCCATGTAATTGAGATTGTCCGCCGGTTTTTTAGTGAATGCCATCAGAGCCGCACCCACCAGTGTTCCAATGGCTCCGCCATAAAGGGCGTCATGAAACACCTCTTTCAGAGCGCTCTCCTCTGCAAAGGCAGATGGGGTGGCGGCCAGGAATGATATAAGCAGGAAAGCGGATATAATGCGTGAAACTTTATGCATAGTGACAACACCTCGTTTTCTTGATTTGTAGTCAGTACCATAGCAAATCAAAAGCCATATGTGTCATAAAAATGATTATTGTGTGATTTCAACACTTTTTGTTGAGTTCAGATACTGAGGCAGGGGCTTATACCTGTAGGTAGGTCAGGTTTGTTGAAGCATTTTTGCAACAGTGCTACGTTGATTGACGGATCAGAGACATTGCCATCGAACGTTCTTCCTCAGTCGTAGTGATTGTGCCATCAAGGCGTGCAGTAAGGAGATGTTTCATTACGTATCCCAATTCCGGACCTGGTTTAATGCCCATCTGTTGCAGGGCGATTCCATCAAGAGTGCAGCGAACCTGTCGCAGGTGGGTAATGTACAGTGAGACGAAGCGCCTGATCTCTTCGTGACGCGTGCGGGCAGCGAGGTAAAGCAGGAGTTCCAGGGGCAGGCCCTGAAAACAGTAATAGACTTCACTGTTGCGAATAGGGGGGCCATGTTTCAATCTGCGCTGCATAGCTTCCAGTACGCCAAGCGCACGATTTCGCAGGCCAAAGACTCGTGATACTACTCGGCCTGGCACCGAAAGGCGTTTGCAGATCCCGACGAATTCCTCCTGCTTAAGCCTGTCGCAGAGCGCAAGGAAATAAACCTGCCATTGTTCGCAGTGATCTTTTAGATAAAGCAGTCGGAACCAAGCCAGCACCTGGGTGGTTTCATGGATGACTCGTTCGGCTTCGCCAACTTGCTTGAGAGCGGGATGAATGGAGGGAAGCAGTCCGAGTTCAGCCATGCGAAAAACCGCACGAACAGGTTCGCGCTCGCGTAGGATCAGGATCAGTTCGTTAAGCAGGCGGGTTCCTCCGACCTTGTCCAGTACATTCATCCGCACCGCATTGCGAATCAGGTTTTCCGTGTGTGGAGCAATGTGGAAGCCGAGCCGTTGTTCAAAACGGACAGCGCGAAAAACGCGGGTAGGATCTTCCACAAAGGAGAGATTGTGCAGTACCCTGACGATGCGTTCCTGGATGTCTTGCTGCCCGCCGAAATAATCTGTCAGCAAACCGAAACGATCTTTGTTGATGCAGAAAGCGAGGGTGTTGATGGTGAAATCACGGCGATACAGGTCGTGGCGCAGGGATGAACGCTCAACAGTGGGGAGCACACCGGGAGATTCATAGTATTCCAGGCGGGTACTGGCCACATCAACTTTGCTGCCATCCGGGCGTACAATGACAGCCGTGCTGAAGGCGGGATGGCTGCGTACACGGCAGCCGTGAGTCCGGGCAAATGATTCCGCGAAGAAAATGCCGTCACCCTCAACAGTCACATCCATATCCAGATTTTCCATCCCCAGTAGCAGGTCCCGTACGAAACCACCTACCGCATAAACAGAAAGGCCCAATGCATCACCTGTGTCGCCAAGCTCCCGCAACAGGCGGATAGCCTCGGACGGGAGGCGTTTGTTGATTAGCCCTTCGATGGAGTGGCTTTTAGGTGTGGTGGTAAGTGCCCCCATATCGTAGAGCGACTCAGGCTGTCCGCGATGGCCGCCATACATATGTCGCAGCAGGTCGGTTCGCGTCACGGCACCAACAAGATACTCTCCCTCGAAGACCGGTACGAAACGGCGGTTACCCTCCACCATATAGGCTTGAATCTGGGTCAGTTGTGAGTCGGGCTGAGCGCGCAGGAAATCGGTGTGCATGAAATCACTGACAGCTGAACCGCCGAGGTCGTGGTAAATGGCTTTTTCAACTATCTTGCGTGAGATGATGCCAACCATGTTTTCATTCTGCATTACCGGCATGGCATTGCAATTATAGCGGGTCAGCAGGTCGCGGGCTTCAGCAATGGTGATGCCGATCGGTACGGTTTTAACTGGACTGGACATGACATCTTTGGCGGCAACCCGTGCGGTGACCGCCATTCGCAGTAATTCCTCCAGCCGCCTCAGTACCTGTCTCAGCGTCAGGTCGTGGACCGAGGCCGAGGCTGCCGATGCATGTCCACCGCCGTTGAAATTGCGCATGATCTCGCCGACGTTCACTTCGGAGATCCGGCTGCGGCCCACCAGGTATACTCGTTTCCCCATGGCCACTACAAGAAACAGTGCGTCAAGATTTTCCATATCCCGCATCAGGTGGGCTAAACCGGCAATATCAGCTATGTAGCTTTCGCATGAGGCATAGGTGATGGAGACGTTGACGTTGTTGATGGCGGTGGTCTTGAGATTTTTCAGCAGTGTGTTCAGCAGAATAACTTGCTGAGTGGTCAGCCCCTGGGAAACGAAGTCTGCCACCACATTCAGGCGTGCTCCCTGATCCAGCAGCCAGGCTGCTGCCAGGTAGTCATCCCGGGTGGTGGGGGGGAAGAGAAGCCGGCCGGTATCTTCATAGATGCCGAGCATGACGACAGTTGCTTCTTCAGGGGTCAGTGCTATTCCTTGATCCTTTAAGATGCCGGCCATAATCGATGAGACCGCTCCGCAGGGACGGATGATGCCGCCGGTGGGACGGATGCTTTCAGCAGTTATGGGGTGATGGTCATAGATGTGCACTTCCAGATCCGGTCTGCCGATGATCTCCCCAAATCGGTCGATGCGGGCAACATGCTGGCAGTCAACGATAATCAGGCGGGTTATTTTATCAAGGTGAATCTCTTTCGCTTTGGTAAGAAGGGGCAGGAACTCCGGGTGTTGGGCGGCAAAGTCGCGTACCCCTTTTTCCTGTGACCCAGGCATTGTCAGCAATGCACCGGGATAGAGCCTGGCTGCGGCGACCATGGCGCCAAGACAATCGAAATCGGCATTTATGTGAGTGATAACAACGTCCATCAGCACTCCAGGTGGTATCAATCGATCCCGCTCTTTAAATGGGGATTGATCTGAAGCGTCGTGCCGCTTCAGGAATAATCTCTTTGCTAATATTGCCAAGGGCAAGCCGTAGATATCCCTCCAGGCCTGGACCAAATACTTCGCCCCCCAGGCATAGGATTCCGGCTTCATCCAGCATTTTTTTTGCAGCTTGACGACCCGTTAATCTGCTGAAAGGGTGACGCACCCAGGCGAAGAAACTGCCGCTGGCAACAAGGCGGAAATGGTTGCCCGGTTGGGTGAAAGCGTGCACGAAAAGACTGTGTCGAAAATCCATCAGCAGGCGGTTGGCATCGACCCAGTCATCCAGGTTTTCTACTCCGTATTTAAGAGCCATTTGTGTTATGCGCGGCTGACAGACCACCATGCTGTCCTGAATCTTGAGCGCCTGGCGGATCATTTCATCTGATGCGGCCAGTAATCCGGCACGGTAACCGGTTAGAGCATAGGTTTTGCCGAACGACATGATCTGTACCAGTGTACTGTGCCAATCCGGAATGGTAAATAGCTCGTGGGGTTGGCTTGCGACGAAGTCTGCATAGGTTTCGTCCAGCACCAGGGCGATACGATGTTTACGTGCCAGAAGATATAACTCTGTCAGCAGGGCGGGGGGAATAGATGCACCAGTCGGATTGCTGGGGGTGACCAGCAGTATTGCCCTGGTGCGGGGAGTTATCAGCCGGTTGATCACCGCAGGATCGGGTAACCCTTTGCGCTCTTCGTCAAAGGGGGCGAAGACCGGTTTGATTCTGAGAGATTCCAGGGCCATCGGGTGATCGAAGTAGCAGGGGGCCTGGAGAATGACTTCATCGCCTGCGTGACAGAGGGTCATGATCGCCAGCCAGAATGCCTGGCTGGCACCTGCCGTCAGACAGAGTTGGTTTGGCTCCATCTTGGCAGCATAACGTCTCTTGTAGCGATCGCACACTGCGCGCCGCACTTCTGGCAGACCCTCGTCCGGGGTATAACGTGAGGTAGTGGGTTCATCCAGCAACACCTTCAGATGGTTTATCAGTTCCGGGGCCGGTGCATAATCCGGAACAGCCTGGCACAGGTCAATAAGTTCGGGTCCTTCTTCCGGGCGGGCCGCAAGCCACTCCTTGACCTCTGAAATTGGAGGGAAGTTGACGCTGCGCAGATGATCATTAATGTGATAGGGCATGGAAATCTCGAATAAAAAATCCTGTATAGTTATAGAACAAACGCAGGTTGCGGGGGAGCTAGTTTTCTAATATCAGTGCGGTTGAGCGGAAGAGCTTCTCAGGGATAGACACGCGCCAAAAAAACGGCCACACAGGCTGGTTTGCTTTCTCCATCAATGTCGATGGTGTATTCATAGGTGAACTGAACAGCCTCTCCAACCTTCTCTACTCGTAGTACTTTCGTGCGGGCACGGATTCGAGAGTCGACAAGAACCGGTGCGGGGAATCGCAGCCGATCAAGTCCGTAGTTGACCCGCAGGCGCATGCCGGGATAGTTTTGATTGAAGTACTCGGGAGCATTGCTCTCTGACAGGAAGGGAAGCAGTGAAAGGGTCAGATAACCATGGGCAATAGTTGCGCCGTATGGCGATTCAAGGGCTGCACGAGCCGGGTCGATATGGATCCACTGCAGATCACCGGTGGCTTCAGCAAAGGCATTAATACGTTGTTGATCTATCCGCAGCCACTGTCCACAGTGGATTTCAGTGTTTAACTTCGGTAGATAGAGAGCTATCAGGTCGTCTGCTACAGACATATTGTGTTCCTTTTTTGCTCGTAAAAAATGATTGCCAAGCATTTCGTGCTATGGTATCGTAGATTTCCTGATTGACCACAAGGGGGATCATTAGATGACGCTTCACAAAGATTTGAAAACATTAGGTACTGGCGCAACTACCTATCGTTATGATCAGCCGGACTCTGATCTGCTGGAGGTTTTTCCAAGTCCGTTTGCGCAAGAAGACATGAACCCGGCACAGGCGGTCGGCACCTTGCACATCGAGTGCCCGGAGTTTACCTGCCTCTGTCCGATGACCGGTCAGCCCGACTTTGCCAGAATAATAATCGATTACCAGCCCGACAAACTATGCGTTGAGAGCAAGAGTCTCAAGCTTTATCTGGGGTCCTTCCGTATGCATGGCGAATTTCACGAAGCCAGCGTTAACCGCATCTGCAATGATCTGGTCAGGCTTATGGAACCGGTCTGGTTGACAGTCAAGGGTGAGTTTACCCCCCGGGGTGGCATACCCTTTTGGCCCACGGCCGAGTACCGCAGAAAAAGCTGAAAATTTTTATAGGAGATAAGATACATGTTCAGTACATCCGATTTTAAAAAAGGGCTCGTGATTCAGTTGGATAACGCCCCTTGCCTGATTCTTGACGTTACGGTTCAGTCCCCCACCGCTCGCGGGGCCAACACCATGGTAAAGACTAAATATCGGAACCTGATTACTTCTCAGGTGCTGGAAAGAACCTTCCGCTCCGGAGATAAGGTTGACGAGGCGGATTTCGAGCGTCATAAGGGACAGTTTCTCTATGCCGACGGGGACCAGGGCATGTTCATGGACCTGGAAAATTATGAGCAGTTCGAGATGAAGGCTGACGATTTCGAGTTGGTATCGCCCTTCTTGCTGGAAGGTACTGAAGTTGTGCTGGGTATTTTCGAGGGACGCATGGTTAACGTCGAGTTGCCCATGACCGTAGAGTTGACAGTTACCGAAACGCCACCGGCATTGAAAAACGCCACTGCCACTGCTGAAACCAAAGAGGCTATCCTTGAGACAGGTCTAAAGGTCAGAGTTCCCCCCTATCTGGAATCTGGCGAAAAGGTGAAGGTAGATACTCGCGACTGCCGCTTCATTTCCCGCGCCTGATTTATCCGAGAACAGCTATGAATGGGCAGACGGTGAAGGCTGCCCCTTTTTTGTGTTCAAATGTTTCCAGGTCTTTATTCAGCTGGTAATATTCAATGATCAGGTTGATACCGACCAAACAGATCAAGAAGATATGAGAAGCAACAGGAGTCAGTCAGGTTGCACTTCTAGACGCCATGAGCACAATAAATTTCAACAGGTATTTCAGGCTCAAGCAGAGAGCCTACCTGATCAATATCTCTGAAGCGAGGGACCGTGATCAGTATGAGTCACTCAGCGGAACTATTGTTGAGTGCAACGGGGAGCTTCTTGCGCTGCAGATACCTTATGCCATTGACCAGGAAGCTACCGGTGATATCACCTATAAGCTTACCTCCGAGTCAATGGGCGGTGGTATCCAAATAATGGCTGACCTGGTCAAGGTGACACAAGGTAATGTATTTCATCTCAAGTTGCGTGGAAACCTCGAGATGTATCAACGTCGTCAGACTCCCCGTTTGGATGTGACCCTGAAACTGTTCCAGATCCGTAGAGATGCTTCTCTTGCTGTTTATCGCAAGGAGTATCGGCGGATAGTGGAATATCTGAATAACCAGGGACTTCCTCCCAATCTTAAGTTGCAGGAGACGCCGATCAATTTGAGCGCCGGAGGATTGTGCATTACAATTGAACCTAATGTACTCGCTTCTTCTCTTGCACTTTTTTTTCTGGATTTGAATGACGGTAAACAACCGGTGTGTGCCATTGCAGAGTTGGTCTGGAGTCGCAACGAAAATAGCAAGCAGATGGGAGGTCATCGATTTCTGCAGATCAGCAAGCTTGATCAGGAAAGAATCGGCCAGTACGTGCATGCACATCTTAAAGACAAGGGAGCAGGTGCAGCTCCTAAAATCAATTGGGAATTGTCCGACCGCATGACATTTCAGGAGGGTGAAAAAAAGTAATCGGTTTCGGCTTCACAATTTGCGTTTGAACTGACAAAAAGAGTCAAGCACCTGAAAAGACTTGACAGCTTAAGCCTTCTTCCCTACTATTATTTTTTCCAAGGGCCTATAGCTCAGTTGGCTAGAGCCACCGGCTCATAACCGGTTGGTCCCAGGTTCGAGTCCTGGTGGGCCCACCAATCAAATACAGAGGATGTTACGCCGGATGCCGGCATCTACTGCAAGCGGAATATACCGCATCACATCAATTTCACAAGAGTGCACACCACATGGTTGCACTCTTTTTATTTGTGGCCGATGAAAAGATCCAGACTCTCAGACATACTTGGAATCATTGGAAAAATGGCGCCACCAGGCTTGGCGGAGTCGTGGGACAACCCCGGGCTGCAGGTGGGGGATCCCGCAATGGAGATCTCCCGCATCATGGTCGCTCTTGATCCGGCTCCCCCTGTCATCCAATCGGCACTTTCCTCTTCCTGCCAGCTGCTTCTTACCCATCACCCCCTTATCTTCAAACCGCAGAAAAGCATATCCACTGCAACACCGCTCGGCAGATCAATCCATGCTGCAATTCGCGGGGGGCTTGCCGTCGTGTGCATGCACACCAATTATGATTGTGCAGAAGGGGGCCTGAATGATGTCCTCGCCGAGCGACTGAGACTCAGTTCCTGTCAGCCGCTGCATGTGACAGGCGTGCAGGAACTTGTCAAGCTGGTGGTGTTTGTGCCGCAGGAACATCTGGAGCGTGTGCGTGCGGAGATGCTTCCCTGGATCGAATCTTTGGGGGCTTATAAAGACTGTTCCTTTGCTGCATCTGGTGAGGGGACGTTTACTCCCCAATCGGGGGCTCAGCCTTTTATCGGTTCGGTGGGAGTTCGGGAGCACGTTGCAGAGATGCGTCTTGAATTGCTTGTCGATCGGAAAAATCTTTCTCGCGCGCTCAAAGCCTTGATGGCGGCCCATCCCTACGAAGAGCCCGCTTTTGATGTTTATCCGCTGCTCAATGAAGGGCGCACCACGGGGTTGGGGCGCATTGGAAGGCTTGCTGAGCCGGTCTCACTCTCAGCGTTTGCTGCACGTGTTGCAGATGATCTAAATGCGCCTGGACTGCGTTATGTTGGGGATGCCGACAGGACGGTAAGCCGGGTGGCGTTGTGTAGCGGCAGTGGAGCATCCCTGTTGCGCGATGCCGTGCGTGCGGGAGCAGACGTCCTGTTGACCGGAGATGTGAAGTACCATGAAGCCCGGGATGCCCAGGATCTTGGGATTGCTTTGATTGATGCCGGGCATTTCCCCTCGGAAATCATTATGGTGGATGCAGTGGTTGCCCAGTTGCAGAGGATGCTTGGCCAAGCCGGATACGAGAATTGCCAAGTTTTGCCCTGCAGCGTCGAGTCGGAACCGTTTCTATACTGTCGGAGATAAGTATTTACATTTCTATTAGCAGGGAGGCAGAAAGTTGAAAAAGAAACTTGAGATGTTGGAGCAGCTCCAGGAGATTGATGTTCAGATCGATATTCTGAAGAACAATCAGAGTGGTTTGTTTGGTGAAGTAAGCGGCATTGAACAGGAGCTTGATAGTGCCCGTGAAGTGGTTGCGGGGCTGGAGGCCCGCATTGCGCAACTTGAACAGGAAAAAGCGGAGTTTGAAGCCAGCCTTGCTACTGAACAGGAAAATATTCGTCGTTCTGAAACGAATATGAAAGAAATAAAGACGAACAAAGAATTTCAGGCCGTGGGGCGTGAAATAACAGTCGCGCGCAAACAGACTCAGGAAATTGAAGAGCAGATTCTACAGAAGCTTGGACAGGTTGAGGAAGTGAATTCTGAGCTTGCCGGCAGAAGGGCTGATTTGACTTTGCTTGAGCAGAATTCGGAAGAGCGTCGCGAGGCGAAACAGACAGAGATCGATGCTCTCCAGGGCGATATTGATGCGGATGTTGCCCGGCGCGCCGAAATTACTCAAGCGCTGCCGCCCGGCCTTGTCAAACGCTATGACAGTCTGCGCGAACAACGGCGGGGGCAGGCAGTTGCCATTGCCCGTGACGGCTACTGCCTGGGGTGCAACATGAACTTGCCGCCGCAGCTTTACAACAGTCTCTTTCGTGCCGATGACCTGATCAGCTGTCCCCATTGTCAGAGGGTGCTGATTCTGAAGCAGCAGCAAGCAGGTTAAGGTTAAGGTTGAGGTCGAGATTTAACCTCAACCTGGTTCATAAAGTTTGGCTGAAGTAGTCCAGATGGCCGCCCTTCCTTCGGGAAGAGAGGAAAGTCCGGGCTCCGCAGGGCATGATGCTGGATAACGTCCAGCGGGGGTGACCCCAGGGATAGTGCCACAGAGAGAAGTCCGCCTGCTCAGGCAGGTAAGGGTGAAAGGGTGAGGTAAGAGCTCACCGGGTCCGTCGGTGACGGCGGATGCCAGGTAAACCCCATCAGGAGCAAGACCTAATAGGGAGGCGTTAAGGGTGGCCCGCCCGTGCCTCCGGGTTGGTCGCTTGAGGCTGTCGGTAACGGCAGACCCAGATGAATGGCCATCACCCGGAAAAGGGAAACCTGATCCGGGAACAGAACCCGGCTTACGGACTGCTTCAGCCAATTTTTTCTCACAACAACTGACAATCATCTTCCTCGCTAAAGATCTTTTTAATCCCGGCAGACGGCATGAAATCCTCTCTGGACATTCCTGCACATATCTTCCCTGTTGAATGCCACGACCGCATTTTCCTGGTGGGCGGCTGCGTGCGTGATCTGCTGCTGGGAAGGGAGAGTCAGGATGTAGACATCGTGGCGGCTCTCACCCACGATGATCTGTGTGCTCTTGGATTTCGTCTGATTGAGACATCCGGTTCGGTAAATGTTTATTTTCTCCATCACCCGGATTCTGGAACCATTGAAGTCACCCGTATCAACGATATAGGTGATCTGGTGAAGGATCTTGGCCGCCGTGACTTCACCATCAATGCCATGGCAATGAGTATGGCCGGACTTTTGATTGATCCCCAGACTGGCCGGGCGGATGTGAAGGCAGGGGTGCTGCGACCATGCAGTCAAAGCTCTTTTAAGGATGATCCTCTGCGCATTATACGCGCCTTCCGTTTTGAAGCCGGAGGGTGGCGTATGGTTGCGGAGACCGAGAGGCTCATCAGGAAGGGGGAGTGGTCGCCGTCATTCATGCAGATACCGATAGAGCGTTTCAGCAGCGAAATGATCAAAGCGTTAACACTGAATGCGCCAGAGCGTTTTTTTCAACTCATGATCAAGTTTGATGCAGGAAAAGAATTTTTACCTGAGCTTTTCAAAATGCCGTCTATTCCGGCCGGCCCGTTGGAACACCACCCCGAAGGTGATCTGTTCACTCATTCTGTTCAAGTGCTGCAACGGGTGGCAACGGTAAGCAATGATCCGATGGTGCGGTTCAGTGCCTTCTTTCATGATCTTGGAAAATTAGCCACCGCTGCGGAATTTTACCCGAGGCATCTTGGCCACGAGTCTGCCGGTCTGAGAATGGCAGCAGAACTCTGCAGTCGACTTCGTCTTCCGGCAGCCTATGCCAAAGCACTTGGAGGGGTCAGTCGTCTACATGGCAATGCCAACAGATGGCCTGAGCTGCGGGATGCTACCAGGCTTGCCATGGCCGAGCAGGCCCTCAAAGCTGGCATCGCTGAGAGTCTGCAGCTGATTGCCGCTGCCGATAAGGCGGGTGCTTTGCATGTGGCTGAATGGCAGGATGCCCTTCGAATCGCCGGTATGAATACCGGGGAATTGGGGATTGATCAGGAGAAATTGCAGGCCTTGCCGGTCAAGGACAGGCAGGCATTTATCCTTCAGAGGCGGGTGGCGATGTTAAGGGCCTGCAGAGCCAGCTCAGAGAGAAGGAACTGATTCATGGATGATCGGCAGTCCTGGCACAAGGCCCAGGTTTCCGCCTGGGAATGCTATGAGAGATTGTCTGCTGACAGGCGGGAGCAGCTTGACTGCCTAATGGGGCGGATAATGCTCCTGAAGGAACAGCTTCTCAATCTGGCGCTGACTGCGGGGAGCAGATTGATCTGCAGAGACTGTGGTGGAAAATGCTGTCTTTATGGTAAGTATCATGTGACCGTGCTGGACCTGATCATCAACCGCAAGCATTCGGCCGAGCCGCTGGCTCCGGATTTCAGCACCTATCCTTTCTGCCCCTATGGAAGTGCCGATGGATGTTGTTTTACCCCTCGACTCAGGCCGCTGACTTGTGTGATCTTCAACTGTGAACTGTTGGAGGATCGGTTGGATGAGCATGCACGCCATCAGGCGGCCATGTGCGAGCGGGAGCTGCGTGAGGCATGTGCCGAAGCGGAAATGATAGCCGAGAGTCGTCTGACACGATCCGCACTTTTGAGCTACGGAGATTGAGAAGTTAAAAACATCGCGAAGGGATTCTTATGACAGTTAATGATGTCGTACTGGTATATGTGGACAATAAACCTGGCTTCTATGCCCGCATTGATGAAATTACACCTGATGTAAAACCTGGCTGGTGGCAGGTGCAACTACTGGTTTTCACCTTTCCGCTTCAGGCATTCAGCTGGATTCTGGATGAATTTCAATTGGAAGGAGCGGACTTCACCATGGGGGGTACACCTATCCGCCTGGAGCCGGTTGTTTCTCCCGTCCACGAGGACCGTCGCCTGGAAGAAGAGGAATCAGAAGCGACACGCAAGGAACAGCCTGAGCGCCTGCGGCAGGAGGGAGGCGCCAAAGTTGTTTCTCTGGCTGATCGTCGAAAAAAGTAGTCCACGCTTCAGGGTAGACTCATGTTCCTAGTAAATGGTTTCAAGTCCTAATTAAGGTCATTTCAATATCATGATTCACTCACTCCTCCCCATGTAACATGGGGAGGTTTTTTTATGAAAAAGAGTCGGCAAAATAATATTTTAACTTGACACTTGTCTTGACCGCCGGTATATATTTTCCATATTGTGGAAAAAAGTGGAAAACGGTGGTAAATGACAGGTCAAGACGCCATATTCGGTGGTGAAAATCCAAGCACCATTGACAGCAAAGGACGAACCTGTATCCCGGCCAAGTACCGTGATGCCCTTGTTCAGGCCTTTGGTGATGAGCGTTTTTTTATAACAAAGGCTCAGCCCATAAAAATTGGTGAAGATAGCTATGCTCGCGGACTTTCTGTTTTTCCGGTCAGTGTCTGGACGGAAATCAAGAGCAAGGCACTGGCCAACGAGGGGGGCTATACTTCTCTCCAGCTGGACAGCATCAAGCGCCAGTTCCTGAACCCCGCCGAAGAATGTAGTGCCGATAAGCTGGGTCGGGTGCTGATTCCCACGGCGTTGCGTGTTCATGCGGGGCTGGAGCGCGATATGTGGTTTGTGGGTATGGGGCGCCGTTTCGATATCTGGAGTCGAGAAACCTACGACAGGGTAAATGCTCAGGACGAGAAAAACCTGCCTATGGATCTGACGGCAATAGGTCTTTAAATGACTGAATTCAAACATCTCTCAGTAATGCCGGAGGAGGTAGTCCGGTTCCTGGCGCTGAAAGACGGTGGATGCTATCTGGACGGTACCTTGGGTGGCGGAGGCCATTCTGCTTTGATCGCGGAGGGCTGCCTTCCAGGCGGAGGGATGCTGATAGGTGTGGACCGGGACAAGAAGGCACTGGAGGCTGCTGGAAAGCGACTTACGCCCCTCGGTGGAAATGTACAGCTGGTGCATGGCAACTTTGCTGACATCGGGGAACATCTCTTAAGGCTCGGCGCACCACAGCTGGACGGATTCATACTTGACCTGGGAGTCTCTTCCCATCAGCTGGATACAGCGGAACGCGGTTTCAGTTTTCAGCAGGACGCACAGCTGGACATGCGTATGGATACCAGTCAGGGAGAAACGGCTGCCGATCTGGTGAATACTCTGCCTGAATCAGAACTGGAATGGATCTTCAAGGAATATGGCGAAGAACGTTGGGCCAAGCGAATTGCTGCATTCATCATTGAGGCCCGTTCCCAGAAAACTATAGAAACTACCCTGCAACTGGTTGATGTCGTCAAGGGAGCCATTCCCAAAGCCAAGTGGGAGGAAAGAATTCATCCCGCCACCCGCACTTTTCAGGCTCTGCGTATCGCGGTAAATCATGAGCTGAACAGTCTGGAGAAGGGGTTGCGGGCGGCGCTGGACCACCTGAAGCCGGGCGGGAGGGGAGTGGTCATCTCTTTCCATTCGCTGGAAGACCGAATCGTTAAAAATATTTTCAGGGAGTTCGCTGAAGGTTGTACCTGCCCACGTAATTTGCCGGTGTGTGTCTGTGGTAATCAGCCCAAGGTTCGGGTCCTGACGCGCCGACCAGTGATGGCTACGGATAATGAAGTTGAGCATAACGCCCGATCGCGCAGCGCCAAATTACGAGCCGTGGAAAAGTTGTAAACCAGTCAAGTCTTCCAGGTCTTTGGATAACAGTATTTACAAGAGGTAACAGCATGGCACACGCAAGATTAGATTACGGAAAAGTTGCCGCCCCCCGGCACATAGGCACAGTTGATCTGCTGTCCAACCGCCTGGACATATTCAGGTTCCTGATGATCTGCATGATCCTTTTCACAATCGTATCCGTATTCCATGTCTGGTCCCGTTTCAAGTTGATCGATCTTAATCTGCAAACAGCCGAATCAACCCGTCACCTAAAAGAGGCCGAGCAGGAACAAAAGCGGCTCATGCTGGAAGTTGCTTCACTGCGCACTCCCGGAAGGATCGACGCCATAGCCAAGGGCGAACTGGGCATGGCGCTACCGAGCGAACAACAGATAGTGCTTGTAAAGTGAGCAGATGGTGAATCATGCAGGATGAACGGGAAAAATGGGCGCGAACCCGGATAATCATCATTGGGACATTTTTTGGCCTGTTGTTTCTGGCTGTCACAGGCCAGGCATTCAAGCTCCAGATTCTGCAGCATGAGGATATGCTCAAGAAGGCTGACCGTCAGCATCAGCGGATCGTACAGCTTACTCCTGTTCGCGGCACGATCATGGACCGTAATGGCAACAAGCTCGCAGTCTCGCTTGAGATGGATTCATGCTTTGCCGAACCGCGCTCAATTCAGGATATCGAAGGCACAGCAGCTGTGCTGGCTCCTTTTCTCGCCACCACCCCAAAAGAGCTTGTCAAGAAGCTGAACAGCAGCAAAAACTTTGTCTGGCTGGAACGGCGCCTTACTCCCGAGCGGGCAGCACCAATCAAAAACCTCAAGCTGCGGGGAATCGGTTTCGCCCCTGAGCCAAAGCGCTATTATCCAAACATGGAAGTCGCTGCGCACGTGATCGGATTCACAGGGCTCGATCCAGCAGGACTCGAGGGAATCGAACTTAAGTACGATTCCACCATTATCGGTAACACCGGGTATATGGTGACTGAGCGTGATGCGCTTGGTCGCAATATCGCTCTTAAAAATAGCGTGGTCAAAAATTCCTCGCCTGGAAAGAATCTGGTCCTGACGCTGGACATGACGATTCAGCACATTGTCGAGAGAGAGCTGGCAAAGGCGGTTACTGAAAGTCAGGCAAAGGGCGGAATGGCCCTGGTAATGGAATCCGATACCGGAAAAATACTTGCACTGGCCAATTATCCCACCTTCAATCCCAATTCCTTTGCACAGCATACACATGCCCAATTGCGCAACAAGACAGTGGCAGACAGTTTTGAGCCAGGCTCAACCTTCAAAATATTCGTCATTGCCGCTGCACTTGAGGAAAAGCTGGTTAACCCGAGTGAGGTTTTTAACTGCGAGAACGGCGTCTACAAGATCGCCGACAGAATAATACACGACGATCATCCCCATCCACGTCTGTCAGTATCGGAAATCATCAAGTACTCCAGCAATATCGGATCAGCAAAGATAGGATTCAAGCTCGGCGAGGAGAGGCTTTCGCGCTATTTGCGGAATTTCGGATTCGGTGAGCGCACCGGCATCGACCTTCCGGGAGAGGCGCAGGGCAGCCTGAAGAAGCGCTGGTACGGCATTGATCTCGCCACCACCTCTTTTGGTCAGGGGGTCTCGCTTTCGACTGTGCAACTGGCAAGCGCCGTGTCTTCCATCGCTAACGGCGGTCTGTTGATGAAACCTTACCTGGTGGAAAGAATTCTGGATGACACCGGCCAGGAAGTGCAAAAGATCGAACCCCAGGTCCTGCGTCGGGTGATTTCAGCTGAAACGGCTCAGAAAGTCACCAGGATGATGGAAACAGTAACCGGCGAAGGGGGAACGGGGACAAAGGCAGCAGTCGAAGGATTCCGTGTGGCAGGCAAGACCGGTACTGCTCAAAAAGTTGATCCACTTACCCGCAGCTACTCCCCATCAAAGCGGGTAGGTTCATTTGTCGGTTTTGTTCCTGCCAATAAACCCAAACTGACGATCGCGGTTATCATCGATGAACCGCAAGGAGTCAAATACGGTGGAGTCGTTGCGGCGCCGGCTTTTCACGGTATTGCCTTGAACTCGTTAGCCTACCTGAAGATTATGCCTTCCGGAGATCTTATCAAGGCTCCCAAGGTAACTGAATTAAAGGCTAACAATACCAGTCCTGGGGAGGCTGCAGTGATAGAGGCCATGGCCGAAGGGGATGCGCTGGATGCGTTGTCTCCCGGAGATGTGGCAATGCCCGACTTTCGGGGAATGAGCATGCGCCGCGTGTTGCAGGTTATGGAAAAGCGCAAGATAAACATCAAGCTAATCGGCAGCGGTCGTGCCATGGAGCAGCACCCCTCCCCGGGGCAAGCCATCAGGGGGACCGGGGAAGTCTGGGTTAAATTCGCGCCCTCAGCATAAATACAACAACCTGTCGGGTCTTCGGCAGGTTGTACTTTTTTCTGGAGAATATATGAAGCTCTCCTCGTTGCTTGGCTCCTTGGCGAAAGAATTGACGGGCAATGATTCGGTTGAAATAACCGGAGTAACCTGTGATTCTCGCAGTGTGAAGCCAGGCATGCTTTTCTTTGCCCTGCCTGGTGCCACGGTTGACGGCCATCGTTTTATTCCAGCGGCAGTAACCGCGGGAGCGGCGGCAGTCGTTCTTGAGGACACTGCGAGTGCGCCTCAGGAAGTTCCCTGGATCAGTGTGACTGATGCCCGGTCCGCAATGGCCATAACGGCAGCTGAGTTTTACGGCAAACCGACCGTCGATCTGCCGCTTATCGGCATCACCGGTACTAATGGCAAGACAACGACCAGCTATCTGGTCGAATCCATCCTCGCAGCAGCCGGCACACCTGCGGCGGTACTTGGCACCATTAGCTACCGGTTCGGTGAAACCACCATTGAAGCATCCCACACCACGCCTGAATCAACCGAGCTGCAAGCTGCCTTCAGGAAGCTGGCTGATGCAGGTGCCCGTGCATTTGTGATGGAAGTGTCTTCCCACGCCCTGGAACAAAAGCGGGTGGATGGTTGTTACTTCGATGTAGGCATCTTCAGCAACCTGACCCGTGATCATCTGGACTACCACAAGACAATGGAGAGTTACCTGGAATCAAAGCAGCGACTCTTTGAAGATCTTCTCCGTCCCGACACGCTCAAGCCGCGACGCAGAGCTGCTGTCAACATGGATGATGAATACGGTGTACGAATAGCTGGCCGGGCCGCATGTGAGGTAATAACCTACGGTGTGGATTTCCAGGGAGATGTGCATGCGGTCGATGTGCAGTCTTCCGTCAACGGCATCAGTGGCAGACTGGTCACACCTTACGGAGCGATAGCATTCTCCTCCCGTCTTCTGGGCAGGTTCAATCTCTACAACATACTCGCAGCGGCATCGGCTGGAGTCGCCCTCGAACTGCCGCTTGAAGCAATCAAATCCGGAATTGAGGGGCACACAACCGTTCCGGGACGAATGGAACGGGTGGAGAATACACAGGGAGTAACATTACTGGTGGATTATGCCCACACCGGCGACGCACTTGAGAATGTTCTTTCTACCTTGCAGGAATTGGCCACCGCCCGCATCATTACCGTATTCGGCTGTGGAGGTGATCGGGATACGGGCAAACGCCCCATCATGGGAAGGATTGCCGCCAGCATGAGCGATCTGGCGATCGTTACCTCGGATAATCCCCGCACAGAAAATCCACTGACCATACTTGGGCAGGTTCGGGCAGGCATCCTTCCCCTTGGGTTCCGCGAATACACTCCTGAAGATGCTGTTGGCGGATTTCCGGAAAAGGGTTTTGTCATGCTTGAGAACCGTGCCGAGGCGATCAGACTGGCAGTGCGTGCAGCCAAGCCGGGGGATATCATACTGCTGGCGGGCAAGGGGCATGAAGATTACCAGATAATCGGAACCACCAAGCACCACTTTGATGACCGTGAAGAAGCCAGACGAGCCTTTGAGGAAATCAGCCGCTGATGTTTACCATCCAGGAAATAGCTGCCGCGACAGGTGGCATAATTAAGGGTAACCCTGCAGGAGAAATAACCGCTGTTTCGACCGACTCTCGCTCAATCCGGCCCGGCATGCTGTTTGTGCCACTCAAGGGGGAGCGCTTTGATGGCCATGATTTCATCGAAATGGTGGTCAGTAACGGTATCAGGGCTATTGTGGCTGAACAGGCGCCACAGGGGATTTCGGGTGAGGATGTTACAGTCATACTTGTTCCTGACACGTTACGGGCATTGGGAGACCTGGCGCTTTTCCACAGGAGACATTTTACTCCAACGGTAATTGGCATTACAGGCAGCAACGGTAAAACAACCACCAAGGAGATGCTTGCCGCCATCTTGGAGCAGAGCAGGCCGGGCCTGAAAACAGAGGGAAATCTCAACAACCTGATTGGTCTGCCGCAGATGCTGTTCAAGCTTGATGCCAGGCACAAATGGGCCGTTCTGGAGATGGGCATGAGCGAACCGGGCGAGATCGATCGGCTGGCGGAAATTGCACTACCCCAGGTAGGCATTGTGCTGAATGCTTTTCCTGCCCATCTGGAGAGCATGGGGAGTGTGGAGAATGTGGCCAGGGCCAAGGGGGAACTATTGCTGCGGATTGAGGCGGATGGATATGCCGTGGTCAATGCGGACGACGCCCTGATTGACGCACAGCCATCTCCTCCCCACGTGCGGAGGATCACCTTCGGGCTAGGTACGGCAGATGTGCGGGCCACGCAGGTGGAATCACTCGGTACCGGCGGGCAGCGGTTCGTGCTTCATCTTGGTGAGACGTCCCAAACGGTAGCTCTGCAGGCTTTTGGCAGCCATAACATCTATAATGCACTGGCAGCGGCGGCAGGTGCCTACGCTGCCGGAGTTCCCCCTCAGCAGATCTGCAGCGGCCTAAACAGTTTCAAGCCTTATGACAAGCGTTTCCAGCTGGAAACGGTCGCAGGTCTTGTGCTTATTGATGACAGCTACAATGCCAATCCAGCTTCCATGAAGGCTGCCTTAGCCGCCTTGGCGGGTTTGAAGGGGGGTAAGCGTGCTTTCGTCGCTCTTGGAGACATGCTGGAGCTTGGCGACGATGAGGCGGAGTTGCACTACGCGCTCGGCACACAGGCAGCGGGAGTGGCTGATCGCCTGTATCTGTATGGGAAACTGTCGAAGCACACGGCGGAAGGAGCCCGGGCTGCAGGCATGTCGGCTTCTGAGGTTGTCTGCCTGCAGGATCACGAATCAATCACGTCCGATATTCTCTCGCGAGCAGTTAGTGGCGATTTCATTCTCGTGAAGGGGTCACGAGGCATGAGGATGGAAAAGATAGTTGAAGGAATAAAGCGCGCCATTCTGTAGAGTTTTGCTAACCGCCCACATGACGGGCCTGCTTTCGCCATAACCCCCAACAGGGAGCACAGATGCTTTATCACATTTTTTATCCCCTGGCGAACAACGTCAAGCTGTTCAATATTTTCAAATACCTGACTTTCAGAACAATTTACTCCATGATTACGGCGTTGCTGGTCTGTTTTGTGATCGGCCCCTGGATCATCCGCAAGCTGGAAAGCCTTCAGGCACGCCAGGTAATTCGCACCGACGGGCCGGAATCCCACCTTCAGAAGCAGGGAACTCCAACAATGGGTGGTGTCATGATTCTGGCCGCCATAGTGATTCCGACCCTGTTGTGGGCTGATCTCAAGAACAGCTACATCTGGCTGGCTCTCTTTATAACTGTCGGATATGGCGTCATCGGCTTTGTGGATGACTACAAGAAAGTAGTGGAAAAGAATCCTAAAGGACTATCTCCGCGACAGAAGATGTTCTGGCAGGTGCTGCTGTCCGGAGTTGTGGCGGTGTATCTGTTCATCAGCCCTGGCTTCAGCGAACAGCTCTTTTTCCCCTTCTTCAAGAATTTCCACCCTGACCTGTGGATCTGGTTCATTCCTTTTGCCATCCTGGTCATTGTAGGAGCCAGTAATGCCGTTAACCTGACTGACGGACTTGACGGGCTTGCCATCGGCCCGGTGGCGATCAATGCAGCCACATACATGCTGTTTGCCTATGTGGCCGGTCACGCTACCCTGTCCGCCTACCTGCAGGTGCCTCGAGTGCCGGGTGCCGGTGAACTCGCCGTATTGTGCGGCGCCATGGTTGGAGCGGGGCTGGGTTTCTTATGGTACAACTCCTATCCGGCAGATGTCTTCATGGGAGATGTCGGCTCGCTCTCGCTTGGCGGCACTCTTGGAGTCATTGCTGTCCTGACCAAGCAGGAGATTCTGCTGGTGATCGTAGGGGGAGTCTTTGTCGTTGAAGCGCTTTCTGTCATTTTTCAGGTTGGGTCATACAAATACCGCGGAAAGCGGATCTTTCGCATGGCACCGATCCATCACCATTTCGAGCTCAAGGGAGTGGCTGAGCCAAAGATCATTGTCCGTTTCTGGATCATCACCATCATACTGGCACTGGTGGCCATCTCAACATTGAAGATGCGCTAAAAACAATCATTTACTGCAGATGCCAAGGGTAATTACATGCAGCTGATAAACAAAAAAGTTCTTGTCGTCGGACTCGCCAAAACAGGTGTGGCCTGCGCCCGTTTTCTGGCCTCACGGGGGAGCAGGGTAACCGTTACCGATATGCGCGATGAGGCGGCGTTATCTTCCCAGCTTGCCGAGCTTGAAGGATGTAACATAAAAAAGGCGCTGGGACATCATGATGAAAACGATTTCACATCTTCTGATCTGATAGTTGTTTCCCCGGGGGTTCCCCAGGATCATCCACTGCTTGTAAAGGGCAGGAATGCTGGTGTCGAGATAGTCAGTGAGGTCGAGCTTGCCTCACGGTTTATTGATGCGCCGCTGGCCGCCATTACCGGAACCAATGGCAAAACCACCACAACCACCCTGCTTGGCGCAATCTTCAAACACAATGGCTACCATACATTCGTCGGTGGCAACATTGGCAATCCACTGATCGAAGTGGCTGCATCCCATCAGATTGTGGATCAGGTGGTTGCAGAGATCAGTTCATTTCAGTTGGAGTGGATCACCTCCTTTCGCCCCCAGGTGGCGGCATTGCTCAATCTGAGTGAGGATCATCTGGATCGCTATCCTGATTATCAGGCCTATATAGATGCCAAGATGCGTATTTTCGAGAACCAGACTGAAGAAGATTTTGCGGTAGTTAACCGGGATGACCCACTGGTATGGAAAAGCTGCCAGGGTCTGAAAGCTAGATTGTTCCCTTTCAGCCGCACTCTGGAGTTGGAAGAAGGTATCTTCTGCCGCGACGGTGTCATTACCTACCGTCATGACGGTCATGAGGAATGCTTCCCCACGGCTGCCATACGCTTGCAAGGGGTGCATAACCAGGAAAATATCATGGCTGCACTGGCCTGCGCCTTGTTGCTCGGTTGTCGTCCCGACGAAAGCTTTGAGACGGTGCTCTGCTTCGAGTCGCTGCACCATCGTATGGAATTTGTCCGCGAGGTAAATGGTGTCGGTTATTATGAAGACAGCAAGGCTACCAATGTGGGCAGCGTGCAGAAGGCACTGGAAAGTTTCGACAACATCACACTGATAGCAGGCGGCAAGGACAAGGGTGGCTCCTACGCACCACTGGCATCGCTGGTGCAATCGCGCGTCAGGCATCTGATCCTGATAGGCGAGGCTGCCGAGCGCATGCAGGCGGAGTTGGGTGCACTAACCGACACCGTTAGGGCCGCAACACTGGAAGATGCAGTCAGGCTGGCAGCTCAGGTAAGTGCGCCGGGCGGCACCGTCCTGATGTCTCCGGCTTGCTCAAGTTTCGACATGTTTCGCGATTACGAGGAACGGGCGCAGCGGTTCATTGCGGCAGTAATGGGATTGTAGGGGCGAGGATGCATCACCCAGGTAAAAACGAGAAACAAGGTAGTTCCTACGGATTATTATGAAACTAATGCTTAAAAAACTCGAAGAGTACGATTTGATCATCATGCTGATGGCAATCGCCCTGACCTGCTTCGGGGTGGTGCTGGTCTATTCTGCTTCAAATATCATGGCTGCCAAGCGGTTTCATGACGGATTCTTCTTCCTCAAACGCCAGGGACTGTTCGCTATTGCAGGTTTCGTTGTCATGCTGGTGGTAATGCGCATTGACTATCACGTGTGGAAACAGTTGGCCGTGCCGGCACTGCTGCTCTGTCTGGTGATGCTTGGCCTGGTGCTCATTCCCGGCATCGGAGGCAAGGCCGGCGGCTCTTCCCGCTGGATCAAAATTCTGCCCGGGTTCAATCTACAGCCGTCCGAGATGGCCAAGCTTGCCCTGATTATGTACATGGCCTACTCTCTGGACAAGAAACAGGACAAGGTGAAGCTATTGGCGTCAGGTTTCATCCCCTACATGATCGTACTGATGTTTCTGATCAGTTTCCTGGTACTCCAACCAGATCTGGGGGGAGCGCTGACTTTGGCGGCAGTGTCCATGACCATGCTTTTTGCAGCAGGAACACGTCTGACCTACATCTTTTCAATGTTTCTCCTGGCAATGCCGTTGCTGGCCATCAAATTAAGCCGGGGTTATCATAAAGGGCGTATCGATGCCTACCTGGACCCTTGGAGCGACCCTGCGGGAAAGGGTTTCCAGATCATTCAATCCTGGCTGGCTCTGGGGACTGGTGGCGTTTTTGGACAGGGACTTGGCGAGGGAAAACAGAAACTTTTTTATCTTCCCGAGGCCCATACAGACTTCATATTGTCAGTAGTCGGCGAAGAGCTAGGGTTTCTGGGAGTGCTCGTAATCATCGGCATGTTTTTCCTGCTTGTGCAGCGAGCTATGCGGATTGCAGTGGCAGCACCGGATACGTTCGGCCGCTTCCTCGCTCTGGGAATAGCAGTGCTATTTGGTATCGAGGCCACGGTTAATATGGGAGTTGTTACCGGCCTGCTTCCAACAAAGGGGCTTGCATTGCCTTTCATCAGTTATGGCGGTAGTTCGCTGCTAATCAGCCTTTTTGCAGTAGGCATCCTGCTTAATATTTCCTCCGGACTGAAAATCTCACCCATTACTGTTAAGGAGGGGGCATGAAGCTTGTCATTGCCGGAGGCGGTACCGGTGGCCATCTTTTTCCGGGAATTGCGGTGGCAGAGGAGTTCCTTTCCCGATCCTCAGAGAATGAAGTCCTGTTTATCGGTACTGAGCGGGGAATTGAATCGCGAGCGGTGCCGGCTGCGGGTTATCGTCTTGAAATAATTTCCGCAGCTGGAATCCGGGGCAAGGGGAGTTTTGGCAAATTAAAAGGGGGCATACAGATGTTGTACGGGTATGCCCAATCACGAAGAGTGCTCAGAGAATTTCAACCTGACATTGTACTGGGTGTTGGAGGCTATGCCTCGCTTCCGGTGGTCATGGCTGCTCGTGGCCTGCAGATACCAAACTTTATCCATGAGCAAAATGCCATTCCGGGTATGAGCAATCGGCTCCTGGCTAGGCTCACGGACCGCGCATTCATCACCCTGGAAGAATCGATCCGCTATTTTCCTGAGCAGAAGGTACTTTTGACCGGCAATCCGCTGCGGCGACAGATCTTGGGAATGCAGAAATCAGAAGCTGCCGAGGGCGCTGTCGATTTCCTGGTCCCGTCCCCTGGTTCTCCTTTTCACATCTTCGTTTTCGGTGGAAGTCAGGGAGCACATGCTATCAACACGGCCATGGTGGCGGCATTACCTTTCCTGAAAAAGCAGGACACCGATCTGGAAATCACCCATCAGACGGGTGAAAAGGATTGTGAGGAAATTTCTGCAGCGTACCGGGCGGCAGGAGTTGCTGCACGAGTAACCCCATTCATAAGCGATATGGCGGCTGAATATGCCAAAGCAGATCTGATCGTCTGTCGGGCCGGTGCGACAACCATTGCAGAAGTTACAGCCTGTGGCAAAGCCTGCCTGTTTATTCCATTTCCTCACGCGGTTGATGATCACCAACGTCGTAATGCTGAGGCTTTGCTGAAGAAGGAAGCTTGTTTGATGCTGTTGGAGCAGGAATTGAGCGGAGAAAAGTTGGCTGAGGTGATAGTTGAGTTGATTAAAGATCCGAAAGCCCGTCTGCGTATGAGGCAACTGGCGTTTAGCTTGGCCCGTCTGGATGCAGCTAAAATAATAGTGGATGAGATGACCAGAGAATGCACTGCATAGAATGTTTTGCAGAATTTAATCCGGGTCCCCAGGCACATGTTCAAGGCAGAAAGAAGAGGTAGTCATGTACGGTAATATTGAAAAAATACATTTTGTCGGTATCGGTGGTATCGGCATGAGCGGTATTGCAGAGGTGCTGCTGAACCTGGGTTACAAGGTGTCGGGTTCGGATTTGCGCAGCTCTGAGATCACTGAAAGACTGGTGATACTCGGTGCGGAAATTGGCCTTGGGCATTCGGCTCAGAATCTGAAAAACGTTGATGTGGTGGTAATTTCATCTGCCGTGCATGATGACAACCCGGAGGTAGTTGAAGCCAAACGGCTGCATGTGCCAGTCATTCCTCGGGCCGAGATGCTGGCAGAGTTGATGCGCATGAAATATGGAATAGCCATAGCCGGCACCCACGGCAAGACGACCACCACCTCGATGGCGGCTTGCATACTTGGACATGCCGGCATTGATCCTACGATCGTAATCGGCGGGAAACTGAATGCCATCGGCAGCAATGCGCAACTGGGTCAGGGAAAATTTCTTCTGGCCGAGGCGGATGAATCTGATGGATCTTTTTTGGTACTGTCTCCGACCATTGCAGTGGTCACCAACATCGATGCCGATCACCTGGATCATTACTCTGGCGGTATTGAAGAAATCAAGAGCACCTTTGTCAAGTTCATCAACAAGGTGCCTTTTTACGGTCTGGCAGTTCTCTGCCTAGACGACAAAAATATCTGCGAAATCCTGCCACTGGTCAAGAAGCGCTACCTGACCTATGGCCTCTCCTCCCAGGCCGATATCCGGGCGACCCATGTACGACATGATGGTTTCAACACCTCTTTCGTAGTTCATTACAAGGGCTATCGACTGGGTGAAGTATCCTTCCCAATGCCAGGTCCCCATAACGTCTTGAATGCCATGGCCTGTATTGCCGTTGCTATGGAACTGGATGTGCCCTTCTCTGTCATTCAGGAAGCTTTTGCTGGTTTCAGTGGCGTAGGCCGGCGTTTTACCGTCAAAGGCGAGCCACGGGGTATCATGGTCGTTGATGATTATGGCCACCATCCAGTCGAGATTAAGGCAACACTGGCGGCGGCACGGCAGGGTTGGCCGGAACGACGCATTGTTGCAGCCTTCCAACCGCATCGCTATACCCGCACTCATGAATTGTTCAGCGAGTTTGTGACTGCTTTTTATGATGCTGATGTGCTGGTGTTGACCGATGTGTACGCGGCCGGCGAACAACCGATCGAAGGGGCTACTGCCGAACGTCTGTGCCATGAAGTACGTCGTCACGGACAGAAAGATGTGACTTATATTGCCAATCGTGAAGATATCCCGGCGCATTTGATGGGAACCGTTAAGGAAGGTGATATTGTGATCACGCTTGGGGCTGGAAACATATGGCAGCAGGGCGAGGCATTGGTGCGATTACTGGAGGAAGCCTGAAACTCTCCGAAATCACGCTGCGGGGCCAACTGCTGCACAATGAGCCTCTTAGCAGGCATACGTCTCTTAAAGTGGGTGGGCCGGTAGATTGCTTTGCGGTTCCGGAGGATATGACCGATCTGCTGGGACTATTGCAGCAGCTGGAGGCACATGGTTTTCCGTGGTTCATCATCGGCGGAGGGTACAATCTGCTTGTTGGTGACGGCGGCTTTCGCGGTGTTGCAATCAGTCTTAAAAGAATAAATAGAATCGCCATTGAAAAGGGAGTGCTGCACGCCGAGGCAGGGGCTACAAATCAGGCTGTAGCGGCCTTTGCTCGTGACAATGGAATGTCCGGATTGGAGTTTTTGGTAGGTATACCTGGCACGCTGGGTGGAGCGTTGCGAATGAACGCCGGTGCCCATGGTAATGAACTTTTTGACAGCGTGGTCAGCGTGGAGATGGTGAGTGAAGGTGTAAATCAAAAATATGCGAAACATTTATTAAAATTCGGTTATCGCTGCTTGCAACTGGATACTAATAAAATTATAATCGCCGCTGATATTTGCTGTAAACCTGCACCCAGGGAGTCGATAGTTCAGTTGATGGAAAGCTGCTTGGACAAGCGTAAGGAAACCCAAAAGGTAAATTTTCCGAATGCTGGTTCTTTTTTCAAAAATCCCGCGAATCATGCAGCATGGAGATTGATCGACGAGGCCGGGATGAGAGGTTTTTCAGTAGGTGGTGCTCAGGTTTCCGAGGTCCACACCAATTTTCTGGTGAATTGCGGGAAGGCCACGGCAGCTGATTTTATCAAACTGGCTGCCATTGTTAAGGAACAGGTCTTGCGGAAAAGCAACATTCTTCTTGAGGAAGAAGTGATCATGATTGGTGAGCAGGGCAGCTAGGATGTGTGAAAAAAGTTGTGGAGTTACAATGCCGGATAGTTTTAAGTCCAAAAAAATAGGCGTTCTGATGGGGGGATTTTCAGCAGAGCGTGAGGTTTCCCTCAAGAGTGGTGCTGCAGTTCATCAAGCCTTACTTGGCAGGGGATACGATGCCGTAACCATTGATGTGGGGAGTGATCTGCCGGAAATACTGCTGCGGGAAAACATTCAGGCCGCTTTTATCGCTCTGCATGGACGATATGGCGAGGACGGCTGTGTTCAGGGTTTACTGGAACTGCTGCAGATTCCCTACACCGGATCCGGTGTGCTTGCCAGCGCATTGGCAATGCATAAGCTTTACAGCAAGCAAGCTTTTACAGCGGGCGGTATTCTTACGGCCCCCTTTCATTTTTTTCGGCGGGGAGAGCAGATCAGGCTTGAGGATCTATGCTTTGATCTGCCCCTGGTTGTCAAACCGGTTCAGGAAGGATCCTCGGTTGGTATTTCCATTGTTAAGGAGGCTGCCGAACTTGCGGCAGCCCTGGATTTGGCCTTTCAGCACGATGATGGGATTCTTGTCGAACAGTACGTCAAGGGGCAGGAAGTACAGGTTGGCATTCTTAATGATCGTCCTATTGGGGCCATAGAAATTGTTCCCAAAAATGAATTCTATGATTTTGAAGCCAAATACAGTGATGGCATGGCTGAGCATATCTTTCCTGCGCGACTGGACAGCGAGTTGTACGAAAAAGCTCAACAGGTGGGTCTCGCCGCTCACCATGCTTTGGGATGCAGCGGGTACAGTAGAGTAGATCTGCTGGTGACTCCTGCGGGTGACTGTTATGTGCTTGAAGTAAACACACTCCCCGGCATGACCGCATTGAGCCTTTTACCGGAAATTGCCGCCAAGGGAGCAGGATTGAACTTCGAAAATCTGGTAGAAAGCATTATTGAGACTGCAGGGCTCAAAGTAAAGGTGAATTGATACGGTGCGGGATTTCTCGAAGTCCACATATGAACGTAAAAAAGTAGCTTTGAACCGCGTCAAAGTTCAGCGGAAACCAATCGACTGGGGCAAGTATCTGCGTCCGTTGGGCAAGATGCTGTGCGGGCTTCTCGGTGTATCGCTGCTTTGTGTGGCCGTTTTTGTCGGATATCGTGCAGTGTGTGCAATAACATTTTTCCGAATCAAGAACATTGAAGTTTCAAGTACCAAGCGCCTGACACGTGAAGAAGTTCTTGCCATTGCCGGAATAGAGCCAGGGGGTGACCTGCTGCGTATGAGCCTGAAACACGTGGGTGAGCAGCTCTCTCGCAATCCTTGGGTTGAGACAGTTCGGATTCAGCGTTTTTTCCCAGACAGAGTGGCAATCACGATTGCAGAGCGGGAACCACTTGCCGTGGTTAACATGGGATACATCTACTACCTGGACTCTAAAGGGGTTGTCTTTAAAGTGCTGAACCAGGGGGACAGTCTCAATTACCCAGTTGTCACCGGGTTTGGAGAAGAAGACATGACCAGTGATCCCTCTGGTACAAGAGAGGCGCTTAAGTCAACGTGTGAACTCTTAAAGATTTTGCAGGAGAAAGGTGCGTTTGTCCTTGCAGATGTATCTGAGATTCATTACGATAAGGGATTCGGTTTCACGCTATTTACGGCGTCTGGCGGTCTTCCGGTTAAAATCGGTTATGGGGATTTCTCGCCTAAAGTCATACGTTTTGCACGAATTTATCGTGAGCTAATGGCACAAGGACAATCACTCCAATATATTGACCTCGACTACAGCGATAAAATCATTGTTAAAAAATTAACTACCACGATTCAGGATATAAGCAGGGGGGGAAATGTCAGCAGCAAAAAAGGATAATCTCATTGTCGGGCTCGATATTGGGACAACTAAGATCTGCGCAATAGTGGGTAATGTCACTGAGGACGGCTTGGATATCGTAGGAATCGGTACTAGTCCTTCCAGCGGTTTGCGCAAAGGTGTTGTCATCAACATTGAAAGCACTGTAGGGGCGATTCGCAAGGCTGTTGAAGAGGCTGAACTGATGGCAGGGTGTGAAATCAAGTCAGTTTACGCCGGAATTGCAGGTGGGCATATCAAGGGGACCAACTCCCAGGGTGTGATTGCCATTAAAAATCGTGAGGTTTCCCAGGAGGATGTTCGGCGTGTAATTGATGCAGCCAAAGCCATCGCTATTCCAATGGACCGGGAGGTGATTCACATTTTGCCTCAGGAGTTCATAATCGATGAACAGGATGGTATTCGTGAACCGCTTGGCATGAGCGGCGTCCGTTTGGAGGCCAAAGTCCATATTGTTACCGGTGCAGTGGCCAGCGCACAGAATATAGTCAAATCTTGTAATCGTTCCGGTCTTGATGTTGCTGACATTGTGCTGGAGCAACTTGCTTCTTCCGAAGCGGTGCTGTCAGCTGACGAGAAAGAACTTGGAGTATGCCTTGTAGATATCGGGGGGGGCACTACCGATGTGGCTATCTTCTCGGAAGGAGCCATAAAGTATACCTCTGTAATCGCATTGGGTGGTAATCAGCTAACCAATGATATCGCAGTAGGACTGCGTACTCCCTTTGCTGAGGCGGAGAAAATCAAGCAGAAATACGGCTGCTGCCTCGCAACTCTTGTCGGCAAAGAGGATAAGATCGAAGTTCCCAGTGTGGGAGGCCGCAAACCACGTGAACTGTCTAGAAATGTCCTTTGCGAAATTCTGGGACCGCGTGTTGAAGAGATCTTCGCACTTGTGAATCGAGAAATAATTAAATCCGGGCTTGAAGACACTATCGCTTCAGGCGTTGTAATCACAGGAGGATCAAGCATTCTGGAAGGAATGCCCGAGCTTGCCGAACAGATATTCAATCTTCCTGTTCGGCGCGGTGTACCACACCGTATAGGTGGTCTCATAGATGTTGTTAATTCTCCGGTATATGCGACTGGTGTCGGGCTTGTCGTGTATGGCAGTAAGAATGCCGGAGGCCGTCCGGCGGGAAGTGAACCCCAGCCTATCGGAGATGGTTTTGGAGCCGTTTTCAAACGCATGAAGTCCTGGTTCCGTGAATTTTTCTAAAAGAAAAATAATTAAATCCAGCTGTAGGGTTTGGCCAAAGAATCGATATTTGAGACCTTTTTTATTGCTCGATTTTTCCTGAATTTTTCCTTTGATTCTTGGAGTAAATGCGGTTACAGTTTGCGGCGAGAAAGTGAACAACTGGCAAGCTGAGAGGAGGGAACAGGATGTTCGAATTTGATGAGACGATAGAGCAAGGTGCCATAATAAAGGTGATCGGTGTTGGGGGGGGCGGAGGAAACGCCGTCAATACCATGATCGCCAGTACTATAGAAAAAGTTGATTTTATTGTTGCCAACACTGATGCGCAGTCGTTGCGTATTTCCAAAGCTCCGGTTAAAATTCAGCTTGGCCGAGTTCTTACTAAAGGGCTCGGTGCCGGTTCCAAGCCGGAAGTGGGCAAAGAAGCAGCCATTGAAGACCGTGAGAAACTGGTTGAATCGTTGAAGGGCGCTGATCTCGTTTTTATTGCTGCAGGCATGGGAGGCGGCACCGGCACAGGGGCTGCGCCGGTAATCGCTGAAGTGGCTCGTGAAACAGGAACCCTTACTGTAGGTGTTGTAACCAAGCCGTTTACCTATGAAGGCAAGGCAAGGTTAGAGCAGGCCGAGCGTGGCATCAGCGACCTCAAGAAGCACGTTGACTCTCTGATCATCATTCCAAATGATCGTCTTATCAGCATGGCCAGTAAGAATATGTCTCTCTTTGATGCTTTCAAACCGTCAGATGATGTGCTTCGCCAGGCAGTGCAGGGGATTTCCGAACTGATTACCTCAACGGGTATGATGAATCTGGACTTTGCCGATGTTAAAACAGTCATGAGTGTGCGTGGCATGGCCATGATGGGTATTGGCGTGGGTACAGGCGAAAATCGCGCCGCCGATGCTGTCAACAGCGCTATTTCCAGCCCGCTGCTTGAGGATAATGACATCTCTGGCGCAAAGGGTGTACTGGTTAATATCACAGGCTCTGAGTCCATGACCATGGATGATTACAATACGGTCAATCGGATTGTGCATGAAAAAGTACACGCTGAAGCAAACATCAAGATCGGTGTAGTCCGTGACGATAATCTTGGTGATCTTATCAAAGTTACGGTAATAGCTACTGGTTTCGGTGACCGCTTTGATGTTGAAAAAAGTCATAAGAGAACTTTTGCTCCTTTGACTGCAGAGAAGCAGGTTTCTCCTTCACGAAACATGCTGGAAAGACCTACTTTTATTCGAGATCGTCAGCAGGCTGAGAACGTCACCCGTATTCGTCCGTCTATTTCATTGTTGGAAGATGATGAGGATCAGTACGACATTCCTACCTTCCTGAGAAAATCTGTCGATTAGCTAAAATGTGTAGAATGGAGCATCCAGTGATGCTCCATTTCTACGTTTACCCGGTTACTCCGTTTTTCCCCCTCCTGGAGTACCGGGCTTTTTTTTGTCTTTTTTTCAAGCGATCGCTCATGGCATCTATGAGCCCATCAATCTTTCGTACTCTTCTTTGCTGAGACTGGCCCAGTAGTTGGCCTCTTTGACTTTTTTCAGCTCTTCCAGCTTTGTAATGACAGCATCAACTATTCCTGGCAGTTCTTCCTGAATCACCAGTCTGACAATACGCTTCAGTTCATCATGTTCCATATCAGAGATGCCTCTTTCCTTGACGTCCGCTGTGTTGGAAGGCTCAGGTGTTGTACTCATGACAGTACATCATTACCAGTTTGGTTCGTATTTCCAGGCACTTTGGGCAAAGGGTGCCGGCGTCCTGCCACACCTCTTCTGCCAGCCATTCTCCAGCCTTGGCATCATCAGAATATTCTGCGGAGTCCTCAAACGTCTCAGAACAGATGCCACACCGCTTCATTTAATCACACCTCCTCCAAACGCGCGTTCATACTCTTTGCGCAGCATGCGCACGTCCGCACTCTCAAGAATTCCCCAGGGCAAAGGCTCATCAAGAGGAATAGTTCTGTAAACCAACTCATCAAGGTCCATGTTGCATGTTTTGGCTGCTTTTTTAAGGGGTGAAGAATTTACCATTTCTGCCAGCAGTGCAGCGCAACGCCTGTCTCCGCGTGACAATAATGCCTGCAGATAACATCCCTTGAGGCTCTCCACTTTCAAGTGCACGTTAGGAATTCTGCGAAATCGGTTTTCAAGGCTTTTAACTTTGCGTTCAAGTGAGGGGAGCGGTTCCATGCCACACCACTGAAAAGGGGTAAATGGCTTGGGTATAAAAGGGTTGACAGAAACGGTAATATCTCCCAGCCGGCAGTTAGTTTTTGCCCGCACCACCATTCGTTCACGGATCATGGTCACAAGGTGCACCAGCTCATCCAGGTCGCCTTCTGTCTCGGTCGGCAATCCGATAATAACGTATAGCTTGAGATTCAAAATGTCACGGGCGATAAGCATATCGCAGGCATCAAGGATCTGAGCCTCGTTCAGATTTTTCTTGATGAGGTCGCGAAGACGCTGTGAGCCACCTTCAGGTGCAATAGATATGGTCTTATGACCGCTTGCTACCAAAGCCTCAAGCATCTCCGTGTCGATACGGTCAATTCGCAATGAAGAAACGGAGACCTTCCCGCCTTTCCGGATGATGGAACTGCAAGCGAGACCGATATCGCTATGATCTGAAACAGCTGCACCAACCAGTCCGATCTTAGGTCTGTGGAGCAGCCCTTTTTCAGCGATATCAAGAATGCGTCTGCACTCTTGTTGCCGAAAAGTTCCATAGATGAATCCGGAGGTACAGAATCGACATCCCCTCGGGCAGCCGCGGCTGACCTCCACCAGAAACATGTCTCCGAACTCTGTGTTAGGCGTAAGGATGACCGAGGAGGAGGGGGGATGCTGATTAAGTTCACAAGAGGGCCGTTTTATATGTTCAGGTATATCAGGGTTGTTATTGAAGCCTGTGAAACGGTCATCTTTGTACAGCGGTTGGTGGAAAGAAGGGATGTAAAATCCCGGTTGAGCAGAGAGCGCCATATAAAGACCATGGCGGCCATCAGAATAGGATGTCAGCAGTGCTGAAACCAGTGCCGGAACAAGCTCTTCGCCTTCACCGATGCAGATGATATCGAGGAAATCTGCCGCCGGCTCAGGGTTGATGAAGAAAGCTGCTCCGCCAGCTACAACGAGTGGATTTGAGGCTGTTCTTTCCTTGGCCCAGATGGGAATTTGAGCCAGTTGAAGAATGAGCGGGATATTGAGGTAATCTGGTTCGAAAGAAGTGGAAAAAGCGAGTACGTCGAAATCCGAAAGTGGTCGCTGGCTTTCGAGGGAAAGAAGCGGGAGACCGCTTCGATGGTATTCCTTCAAATCTTCTTTGTCCGGTAGAAATGCACGTTCACACATGATGCCTGCAGACGATGCCAAAAGGGAATAGATTGTCTGAAAGCCAAGGCTGCTCATGCCTGTCTGGTAACGGCTGGGAGATACAATGCAAATCTTCAGTTGACCGCCGCGGGCTTGGCCGTGGGGGCAGAGGTTTGTTTCAGCCTGAAGCAGTGAGCGCAGTTTTTGTTTTATGTTCCAACTCATTTTTTTATACTGTACCAAAAAGAAACGCCGCGCAAGGCGGCGTTCGATAGTGACATAAAGAATTCGGCCTATGCCTTTTGAATGGTGACAGCCACCGTTCTGTCTGAATTAGTGGTGAGCTGATTCAGGTGAGTTTCTCTAAAATGTACAGGGGCAAAGAGAAGACCGGGTTGCACAGCTGCAGAAATTTTTGCTTTTAGTGTGCAACTGCCCGTTGCTGAAACCAACTTTATGCAGTCTCCTCCGGAAATTCCAGCTTGTGCGGCATCCACTGGAGCAATTTCAACGTAGCCTTCGGAAGCAACGGTGAGGTTGTTTTCCGACCACGTTGACAGTGTACCATTGTGATATAGCATAGTGCCAAGCGCCAGCTTGAAGCCTGTAGAGGCAACGGGAGGTACAGGGGAAATGGCTTTGAAGGATGCTTTTCTATCATTAAACTCAACCCTCGCCTTAGTCCGCCCCATGCTGCATCCGCTCTTTTCACACACTTCGCTATAAAGACCCGAAAGTTTTGTAATTTCCTTGGCCACGGCATCAATGCCGGTGGCGGCAATTGTTGGTACCGGCGCAATAAGGTTATGCAGCCGTGTAATAGTGTCAGCATCCGTATGGGCCAGGCCGGCTGCAGAAACCGCCTTGTTAAAGAATTGTACACGGTTGTCCACAGTGGTAAATGAACCGGACTTTTCAGCCGCAGTCACTGCCGGCAATACGATGTGTGCAAGGCGCGCTGTCTCGGTCAGAAACAGGTCCTGGACGATGAGGAGGTCAAGTTTTTGCAAAGCTTTCATCACTCTGGCGTGGTTCGGCATTAAGTGCAGCAAATCACTGCCCATTACGTAAAGTGCCTTGATTTCACCACTTTCGATTGCATCAATGATCTGGAAGAGATTTTTTCCTGGTTTGGTTGGAATGGTGCAGTTCCAGGCGGTTCCGAATGCTGCCGCGGCGTGATCATAGGTGTGGTAGCCGGGCAGGTACTCGGGACATACACCCATGTCCAGCATTCCCTGGGAGTTGTTCTTCTCGTCGATCGGGAATATTCCTGCCCCTGTCGGACCTACCGCTCCAGTCAACAGTGCCAGGTTTACTACTGCAGTGACAGCCGCCATGGCATCACCAGCACGCATGACTTCAGCACCGTAGATTACGGCTGTCCGTCCACCGTTGCTGATCAGGCGAGCAGCCTGACGCAGTTCGGTCTCACCTATACCTGTGGCTTCTTGGATTTTGTCAAAAGACAGAGCCTCAAGGGAAGTGGTCAGTGATTCCGATCCAGAGGTATTTTGAGAGATGAACGTTGTGTTTTCCAGGCTCTCTGAAAGGACCGCCTTGCAGAGTCCGGCAGCAAGAAAAGCTTCACTGCCGGGGCGATACTGGAGAAATTCATTGGCAAACTTGTTCATGGATGTGACGCGGGTTGTTGCCAATACCAGGGTAGCATCGTTTTTGGTGGCAGCCTGAATGACCCGGTAGGCAAAACCTGGCGATTCAGCTTTGAGATCGGCACCGATTACCACAATGGCAGAGGCATTTTCAATTGCCGCCATTCCCTTGGTTCCGCCACTGTAGCCGAGCATCTCATGCTGAATGATCTGCGCGGGGAAGTAGCCAAGCCTTGCTTCAGAGTCAATGTTGTTGGTGCCGATGGCCCCACGCATGAATTTCTGGAAAAGGTAGTTTTCTTCGTTGGTAACACGTGGAGATCCGATGCCGGCAACGGCATTGCTACCGCTTGTGGCAATGATTTCTTTGAGCTTGCTTGCTGCGGTGCCTAAAGCCTGCTCCCACGAGCTTTTCTGCTGGTTTCCGGCGTTATCCATGAGCAGGGGTGTTGTCAATCTTCCCGAGGAGTTGAAGGCTGCATAACCGAAGCGGCCGTTGATGCAGAGGTTGCCTTTATTGTAACCGTCATCTGAACTGGTGACTCTCTCGATACGTCCTTCCCGGGAGTGGTACTTGATCTGGCAGCCGGATGAGCAAAAGCCGCAGATACTTGGCGTTACATCGAATGTCCAGGGGCGGCCCCGGAACTTGAAAGGTTTGCTCAGCAGGGTTCCTGTCGGGCAGGCATTGATGCAGTTACCGCAGAAATCACAGTCAAGTGGAGTGCCGTCGGGGGTGTCAATAACGGACCTGTCGCCGCAGCTCTTGATCACGATCGCATCGGCGCCGACTATTTCGTGGCAGACTTTTGTGCATTTTTCACAGAGGATGCAGCGGGTAGTGCAGTTTTCGATCAGAGGCCAGTCATAACGGATAGGAAGGGGATCAGGTGCAGCACCATATTTGTTCTTGTCTACCTGAAGACGAAAGCAGGAATCCTGGAGGTCGCATTCTCCTGCAGCATCACAGACGGGGCAATCAAGGGGGTGATTGACCAGCATCAGCTCCATTGTCTTTTTCCGAATCTCCTCAAGCCTGGGGGTCGAGGTCGTCACGCTGATGCCATCTTTGACAGGAGTATTGCAGGCAGTCTGGGGAAGGGCGACTCCTTCTATGTCGACCACGCAGATACGGCATGCACCGGTGGTGGAAACCTTTTTGAGCCAGCACAGGGTGGGAATATCAATTCCTAATTTGGCGGCTGCTTCAAGGATAGTGCTGCCTGTGGGGACAGTCACCTGCCGGCCGTCGATGGTCAGTGTTGCCGTCGTTTTAGTATCACTGGACTCTGTATGTGCCATGCCTTCATATCTCCGATTTCTTCAAATACGATCGATTAGCAAACTAGGTGATTGTGTTGACGACCATCGTAGCAGGGATTATAGCGTGACAAGCGCCATACGATAGCATCTCAAGCACCTATCAGCCTCTGCCTGAGCCGTGGCATCGCTGAAACCCAGCTCTACCTCGCCATAGTTGCCTTTCGCAGCACGCTCACGGCCATGGACTTCTTTCTGGTTGGCGCGCCCGGCTGCATCAAGACAGGCTACGTTTTCATTCTTGTCGTACACGCCCAGGTAGGTCAGCAGATCCTCAAAGATATCTTCTTCACTCAGATAAGCCTTTCCTTCCTCAAGCCAGCGTTGAATGACAAACGATGCCCTGTGTGCATTGCCTACGCAAGCCACCACGGTTAGCGGACCAATTTCTGCATCGCCACCGGCAAAAACACCATCACAGTCGGTAATCAAGGAGCGCGAAAGAGGGTTGCCCATGCCGTCCTTGAGGTCTTTGCCAGCTGCGTCCTTCAGTGGCAGGTATTTCGTAAGCACGGTATTCCATTTCGAAATGTCGATACCCATATCAGGGGGTATGAAGCCAAGATCCGGATCCTGGCCAATTGCTGGAATAACAGTATCGCACTCAACGATGAACTCGCTGCCAGGCACCGGTTCAGGACGGCGGCGTCCCGATGCGTCAGGTTCGCCCATGGCCATGCGTACACATTCGACACCCGTTACCTGTTCATTCGCGTCGACTATTATTTTTGTTGGCAGCACTTGGAATTCGAATTTGACACCTTCTTCGTCAGCACCGTCAACTTCCCATACATCAGCAGGCATCTCCTTGCGGGAGCGTCGGTAGAGCAGAATCGACTCTTCGGCGCCTTCACGCAGGGCAACCCTGACGCAGTCAATGGCGGTGTTTCCGCCGCCTACAACACAGACCTTCTTACCCATGCCGGTCGGTCTGCCCATGTAGGCTTCGCGCAGGAAGTCGATTCCGCCTGGAAGAAAGCCTTTGTAGCCTTTGTCCTCACCTTCGACGCCCATCGGCTTGGAGCGGTGTGCCCCCGGGGCAAGGAAAACAGCGTCATGCTTCTTTTTCAGTTCCGGCAGGGAGATGTCCTTGCCAACGCGGCAGTTATAGACGATATCCACACCCATAGCGGCGATGATATCAATGTCCCTCTGCAGAATGTGGCGCGGCATGCGGTAGGCTGGAATGCCGACGGCAATCATTCCGCCGCCAAAACCCTCGGGAAGTGCTTCATAAATGGTACAGTGGTAGCCCTCAAGGGCCAGGTAATATGCACAGGCCAGTCCGGCAGGACCAGCGCCGACAATGCCGACTGTCTTGCTTTTCTTTGGTTTGGGTGTCATTGGCGGTTGCAGTTTGTGCAGCCACTCATAATCTGATGCCGAGCGCTTCAACACCATGATATTGATGGAATCATCCACATTTTTGCGGCGGCAGGCGGTTTCGCAGGGATGGGGGCAGACCCGGCCGCAGACTGACGGAAGGGGCATACTTTCCCGGATTGTTTTCAGTGAATCCCCGAACTGATAGTTTTTAATGGCTTCAATATAGCCTGGAATATCGATATGGGCGGGGCACTTGTCCATGCAAGGAGCGGTAAGCTTGTGGATGTAACTCTGGGCAGAGGGCAGGCGCTTGCCGTGGATGTAGGCCAGGAAGTCCTCACGGAAATGGGTGACTGCATCGAACACAGGCGTCGTGGCGCTCTGGCAGAGGGTGCACTTGCAATGTTTCAGCACGTCAGTCAGGTCGCCGACAGTGTCCAGATCGGCTTCGCTGGCCTTGCCGTCCAAAACATCCTGAAGCAGATCCATCAGCACCTTTGTGCCTTTTTTGCCAGGCGTACATCTTCCACAGCAGAAAAGTTTCTGGACACGCTTCATATATTCGGCGGCCATGGCCGGAACATCCACGCTCTTGTCAAAAAGAATGAGGCCGTCCCATCCCATGAAGCTTCTCAGGGGGCGTTCACCGTCAAAAGCGACCGGTAGCTTGAAGCTTACAGCTGCTGGTTCTCCGGAGACATTCCTGTTGTCAATTGTATTTCTACCCCACGTGGAAAAAACTACCTGAGCCACACGAACCTCCAAAAACCGGCCCCCTGAAAATGCGGGGTTAAGTACTTGTATTTATAACTAAAAAAATGATTTAAAAATTGTATACAGTATGCATCTTTATCATAATAGCAAACGAGAAATCAAGGGAAAAAATAATGGCTTACCTTCACTTTCCGTGGATTCCCAGTTTTCCAAATCTATGATATAGAGTGACTTCCGCACCAGTACTGATCTCTGCCGGTCAATCTATCCGGATGGCGTGCGGTTAAAGGAAATTTATTTATTTCGTGGCCTATAATATAAGAAATACTAGAACGGGAGGGATGGCATGAAGGACTTTGACAGAGCATTCCGGTCGTTGTTTGAAGTCAACATGGGAATCGATTCCAAGGAACGGGTACTGGTATTCAGTGATATCATCCGGCCTGATGAATTATTGTCCGTCGCAGATCGCGACCGCCGACAGCGACTCAATGCCACTGCCCGTCAGGTAGCCGATTTCGCTGCACGCAGCTGGGGTAATGCGTCTTTTGTGGAGTTCCCTGCTACCTTGACATCAGGTGTAGAGCCTCCTGAAGCACTCTGGCTGGAGACATTCGGCAGTGAGGCTGTAAATGAGCTGGACGGGGCAGGTCTTCTGGCACTTCTGCTGACCAAGAGTGCCAGCGCTGAGCAAATCAGCAGAGCCAGAGAGATCGTTGTTTCACACCAGCAAGATGCAGCTGATGTAATCATAGCCATGAGCAACAATTCCACCAGCCATACCCGCTACCGTGCCCTGGCGAATGCAACGGGAGCTCGGTTTGCCAGTCTGCCCCACTTTGACCCGGAGATGTTCCACACATCCATGGCTGTTGACTGGAGCGTGCTTGCCGCTCGCACGGCACGTCTTGTGGCCGCCATCAACAAGGCAGAATGGATTCGCATCACAACCCCCAACGGAACAGATATGCATATCTGCAAACAGTCCCGCAATGCGGAGGGGGATGACGGATTGCTTACAGCGCGCGGCAGTTTCGGAAACCTGCCGGCCGGAGAGGCTTATTTCGCACCACTGGAAGGCAAAAGTTACGGCACCATGGTCCTGGAGTGGGGGCCGACGCGCAAACTTGATGAACCGCTCCGTCTGACTGTGGAGCAAGGGCAGGTTACTGCCCTGGAGGGAAATGATCCCCATCGCAGAAAACTGGAGGAACGCTTTGCCGAGAACAGCACCTGCCGCAATCTGGCTGAACTCGGGATCGGCACCAACGACAAGGCCAGCCGGCCTGACAATGTACTCGAAGCTGAAAAAATACTGGGTACCGTCCACATGGCCCTTGGCGATAACTCCGGATTCGGTGGCAAGGTCAGCGCCCCCTTTCACGAAGATTACGTTTTTTATCGTCCAACTCTGACTGCCATCATGAAGGATTCCACCGAGCAGGTGCTTATCGATGACGGGAGGATGCTGGTATGACCACGCCCCTTACCTTGGGATTTTCGCCGTGCCCCAATGACACCTTCATGTTTTATCCCCTGGTGCACGGGTTGGTTGATACCGGCGGCCTGTCATATCGGGAGCGGCTGGAAGATGTTGAGACCCTTAACCAGCTGGCGCTGGGGAGCGAACTTGATGTCAGCAAGGTTTCCTACCATGCTCTCGGCCATATCCGCGATGACTATGCCCTGCTTCGCTCCGGCAGTGCTTTGGGAAGGGGGTGCGGACCTTTGCTGGTTTCGGCCGCAGAGGTGAACCCAACTGATCTGGCGGGCAAGACAATCGCTGTGCCGGGTCGCTTCACAACTGCACTGTTGCTGCTGCGCCTGTTCGACCCATCTTTACACAATTTTATCGAAATGCCCTTTCATGAAGTGATGGAAGCCGTATTGAGCGGAAATGCCGACGCTGGGCTGATAATTCATGAATCACGCTTTACCTACCAGGGCTACGGCCTGCACAAACTGCTTGATCTTGGGGAATGGTGGGAGAATGAGACCGGGCTGCCGATCCCGCTGGGAGGTATCGTTGCCCGGAGATCGCTTGGAAAAGAAACTGTCAGCGCCGTGGAGCGGGCCCTCGGCAGGGGAGTAGAGTATGCCCGCAGTCATCCTGATGAGGCTGCACGGTACATCTGTGAGCACGCCCAGGAAATGAGCGCCGAAGTCTGTGCTGCCCACATCAACCTGTATGTGAATGATTTTTCCGCCGACCTCGGTGATGAAGGTGTGCAGGCCATCCGGTGTCTGATGGAGAGGGCAGAGCAGGCGGGGATAGTTCCACGCTCCGAGGCGCCACTGTTTTTCTAGCAGGATGTTGAAAAACAGCCATCTCGCCGCCGTCCTCAGGTGCGACGATCTGGTTATTTTTGAACAACCTGAGCCTGCTAGAGAACATAAGGTTTTATCTACTAATCAAAAGGCCACGATGGATATTCCTCGTGGCCTTTTGATTTAATCGTGCGGATTATTTTTACTTTTTGTAGTACTCCATCGCTTTCGGGATCAGTTTCTTGATGTTCGCGATTCTGGTCGCGTCAGAAGGGTGGGTGCTGAGAAATTCCGGCGGCGCCTGTCCTCCCTTCTGGGCAGCCATCCGCTCCCAGAATGTCACCGCTTCATTGGGGTCATAACCGGCCATTGCCATGAAAATCAGTCCCAGCTGATCAGCTTCACTCTCCTGCAGACGGCCATAGGGAAGGATTGCGCCGTACTGGGCACCCGCCCCATAGGCGGCCATCCAGAGCTGCTGTGTCTGTGCAGGTTTGGTGGAGAGGGCGGTCGAAAGCGCCACTCCACCCATCTGGGCCAGCAATCCCTGGCTCATACGCTCATTGCCATGTTCCGCAATGGCATGGGCGATTTCGTGTCCCAGTACTACGGCGAGGCCGGTTTCATTTTTTGCCACCGGCAGGAGGCCGGTATACACCACAACCTTGCCCCCTGGCATGCACCAGGCATTGACCTGTTTGTCCTCGACCAGATTGAATTCCCATTTGTAATCAGCAAGACGCTGGCTCTGGCCCTTTTCCGCAAAATAGCGTTCAACAGCATTCTGGATCTTGCCGCCGACCCGCTTGACCATCTGGGTCTGCTCTTGGTTGGTGCTGACTTTGTGCTCTTTAATAAACTGGTCGTACTGCTGCAAACTCATGGACATCATGGATGATCCCGGAATCAGGTTGAGCTGGGATCTTCCGGTAATGGGGACCGTGCTGCAGGCGGTGAGGGATACAAGGCAGACAAGCAGGACAAGGTAATGTGCCATAAAAATTCTCCTTTTGGTTCAGGGTAGTATTCGTTTAAGCAGTTCCAGCAGCGGCTGAGGATAAATGCCCAGAAAGAGCGTTGTCAGAGTCGGAATCGCCAAGGCTGTCATCCCGGCGACAGAAAGAGGGGGGGCATGATCAGGCTGTCCTTCGGGAGACTTCATGTAAAGCGTCACCACCACCCGCAGATAGAAGAAGACAGCTACCAGTGCGGTAAGTATAGCCATGATTGCCAATGATGTTTCACCGCTGCGAAGCGCGGCAGCAAATATGGCAAATTTAGCCATGAAGCCGGCCGTCGGCGGAATACCAGCCAGTGAAAACAAAGCGACTGCCAGTGCCGCTCCGGCCGCAGGATTTCTGTAACCGAGTCCCCGGTACTGTTCAAGTTCATCCCTGTCATGGTCCCCTGACAATAATGAAACAGCTCCAAATGTGGCAAGGCCGGCTGCCGCATACATCACAGCATAAAACACTGCTGCCGGTCTGCCGCCTGACGGCGCTGCCACAAGGGACAAGGCAACATACCCCATCTGGGCGATGGAGGACCAGGCCAGCATGCGCTTGATGCTTCTCTGCAGCAGAGCTGCCAGATTCCCGCTCACAAAAGAGAGTAGTGCCAGCATCCAGAAGATGTCGTGGATTCCGCGCCAGCTCTCCACGAGCGGTATGAAGAGCAGCAGGGCTGCGAGGGAAGCTGCTTTTGAGGCAGTGGAGAGCAGCGCGGTGACCGGTGCCGGAGCCCCCTGGTACACATCCGGTGTCCAGAGGTGGGCCGGAACCAGGGAAAGCTTGAAGGCCAGGCCCAGCAGAACCAGGCAGCTCCCTGCAATAAAAAGGGGGTCAATGACTTGCATTGCCACCAGCTCAGCCAGCCGGAGAGTGCCGCGGCTGCAATAGATCAGGGCAATGCCCATGGAAAGAAGGGCTGCCGACAGGGTGCCGTTGAGCAGATATTTCAGCCCCGCTTCACCGCCATGCTCGGACCTCCGTTCAATGGCAACCATTATATAAAAAGCAAAAGTGAACGACTCCAGCCCGATGAAGAGCATCACCAGGTTGTTGGCAGCACAGGCTGCCCCCATACCGGTCAGGGCGAATAGCAATGTTGCGGGGAATTCCTCGCCGGTGATGCCCCGGCGACAGTTGTATTCCCAGGCAAGCAACAGTGCCACGAGCCCGGTTCCATAAAGGAAGACTGAAAAAAAACGGGAAAATGAGGTGATTGCTAAACCGGGCATCACAGCATCTGCCGGCATTGCAATACTCCAGATCAGTGCGGCAGCCGCACAGGCAGCAGCTATCCCGTAAAGGTAACCTCCGGGGCGGACCGCTCCTGTCAGAAGCAGCAGCACACTGCCACCTGCCAGGATGAGCAGCGGCATGATGGCCAATAGTTGCTCCGCTGTCATGGCGTTCCTCCGGTCAGCAGTTGTACCGGCACGTGCAGCATTTCCAGCAGCGGTGCGGGGTGAATCCCCATCCAGATGTCCAGCAGGGCGAGTATCGCAAGAATGCCGATCTCTCTCGGGTTGAGATCATTAAGTGAGAGCGGCTGGCGCTCCTTCTGGAAAACCACCTCCTGAACCAGGCGGACCATATAGATCAAAGGGAACACGATCCCGCAGAAAGCCAGGACAGCCACCAGCGGCGAACTTTTTATGGTTCCTGCAAGAATCAGAAACTCCCCTACAAAGTTGTTCAGGCCCGGAACTCCCATGGCCGTGACAGCAAAGAGCAGGAAGAAGAATGACCAGAGCGGGAGCTTGCCCCACAGTCCGCCAAAAGCGGCTATTTCACGGGTGTGAGCCCGCTCGTCGAGCATTCCGACCATGCAGAAAAGGGCTGCAGTTGTTACGCCGTGATTGGCCATCTGGATGATCGCCCCTGATAATGCCACCGGCTGCCAGGCAGCTATGCCGATGGCCACATACCCCATATGGCCGATACTGGAGTAGGCGATCAGCCGCTTCATGTCCTGTTGGGCAAAGGCAACCAGTGAGGCATAAAAAATTCCGATCAGCGCCAGGGAGTAGAATAGCGGCGTCATCATCTGGGCTGCCTGGGGGAAAAGCGGATAACCAAAACGGATAAGGGCGTAACTGCCGGTCTTGAGCAGCAGGCCGGCCAGGATGACGCTGCCGGCAGTGGGGGCATCGGTGTGGGCATCAGGCAGCCAGGTATGCAGAGGGAAGAGCGGAAATTTTATGGCAAAGGCCAGGAAAAAAGCGGCATACAGCCACAATTGTGTTTCCAGCGGCAGCTGAACCTTGAGCAGTTCCTGCAGCTGAAAGCTGGAGACGCCGGTCTGTTGAGCATACAGCAGGTGCAGGGCGATGATCGCCAGTAGCATCAACAATGAACCGGACATGGTGAAGAGAAAAAACTTAAGGGTGGAATAGAGGCGTCTGCCGTGGCCCCAGATGCCGATCAGGAAGAACATCGGAATCAGCATCATCTCCCAGAACAGATAGAACAGAGCTAGGTCGAGCGCCAGGAAGACGCCCATGATGCCGGCCTCCATGACCAGCATCATGGACAGGAACAGGCTGGTTCTCTCCTTGATGGAATCCCAGGAGACCGCGAGACCGACACAGAAAACAATGGCGGTCAGCATGATCATCAGCAGTGAGATGCCGTCCAAAGCCAGAGTATAGCGGATGCCGAAGGCGGGGATCCAGGGAGCATCTTCCAGCAGCAGGAAACCTTGCGGAAAGGGATTCACTGCCAATCCCTTCCACGAAGCGTACAGCCAGAGTGCCAAGGTCAGTTCCGTCAGCGCAACTACCAGAGCGATGGGGCGAGCCAAACGACGGCAGTTCCATGCTGGAAGGAGCAGAAGGCAGCCTGCCAGGGGAAGGAAGACCAGGATGGACAGAATCGGGATGCTCATGAAAGTGCCCATGCACAATATGCCAGTATGGCAGCCACTCCGCCGGCCAGGCCGAACAGGGAAGTGGCTACTTTTCCGGTGCTCCAGGCCGAGGGAAGTAAGGCAAGGCGTCCCATGAGGCGTGCCAGTCCCTCCAGTGCGCCATCAATGGCGGTTTCGTCCACTCCTTTCCAGAGGAAACGGGCCAGCCTGACAAAGGGACGGATGAATAGCAGTCGGTAGAGCTCGTCGAGATACCAGCCGTTCTGCAGAAAGATGAAAAGCTTTGATCCGGCCTGTTCGCGAGCCAGCACGCCGGAGCGCTGTACACCCATGTAGCGCTGCCAGGCCAATCCCAGGCCCAGCAGAGAAACAGCCGCAGCAATGCCTTGAAGGATCAACTCCTCCATGTGGGATGAATGCATTGCTCCGAAGCCGGGTATCGATCCGAAGAAGCGGGCAAGCAGCCCTTCTCCCAGATAAGCCGGCAGGTTGAGCACTCCTCCCCCCAGACCGAGGATCGCAAGGGGAACAAGAGTGATGGTCATGACCAGTGGCAGTGTTCTTTCTCCGTTCTCTTGATGGTTAGCATTGTCCGCTTCACCGTGGAAAACGATAAACAGCATGCGGAAGGTATAGAAGGCTGTCAGCAGGGCGGTTAGCAGTCCGAGCAAGAATAGGGAGGTGTACAGCGACCCGCCACGTTCAAAGACTGCTCCGAGAATGGCATCTTTGCTGAAGAAGCCGCCGCTGAGCGGGAAGCCAGCAAGGCAGAGAACTCCTGCCAGGAAAGGCCAGTAGACCGCCGGCAGCTTCCCACGCAGGCCACCCATGCGAAAGATGTCCTGCTGATGGTGCAGCGCCGTAATGACGCAGCCTGCCCCCAGAAAGAGCAGTGCCTTGAAGAAGGCATGGGTCAGCAGATGAAACCCCGCAGCGGTCAATGCTCCGGCTCCCACTCCCAGAATCATGTAGCCGATCTGGCTGATGGTGGAGTAGGCAAGGATGCGTTTGAGGTCGCGTTGGGCGCATGCACAGGTGGCGGCATAGAAGGCGGTCGCTCCGCCGGTGACGGCAATTGCTGCCAGGGTTGTGGGCGAAGAGCCGATCAGTGGGAACATTCGAGCCAGCAGATAAACTCCTGCTGTGACCATGGTGGCTGCGTGGATCTGGGCCGAAACCGGGGTAGGACCAGCCATGGCATCAGGCAGCCAGACCGATAGCGGCAGTTGGGCCGACTTTCCGGCAGCGCCGATCAGCAGAAGAATTCCCAAAACAGTTATCACACCTGGAGGTGCCAGGGGAGCCAGAAAGTTTAACTCGGCAATGGATTGGGTGCCGAAGAGCAGAAACATCCAGATGATTGCGATGCCAAATGCTGTGTCGCCGATGCGGGTGACGATGAAGGCTTTGCGTCCTGCGGTAGCATTTTTTTCTTCTGTGTACCAGAAGCCGATCAGGGCATAGGAGCAGAAACCGACACCCTCCCACCCAAGATAGAGCAGCGGCAGGTTTGCGGCCAGCACCAGCACCAGCATGGCAAAGACAAAGAGGTTCAAGAGGGCGAAGTAGCGGGCATGGGAGGCTTCTTCACCCATGTAACCGACTGAATACAGGTGAATCAAGCCGCACACAAAGGTGATCATCAAGGTCAGGATCAGGGAAAACTGGTCCAGGTAGAGAGCGATGGGAGCCTTGAAATCAAAGGTGGACAGCCAGGAGCCGTATTCCGCTGTAACCGGAGCGGTGAAATTTGTATATGCCAGCAGGGCGCAGGAAAAAGCGCCCCAGATCACTCCGCAGGCAATGGTCTCTCCCACTTTACGCGGAAGCATACGGCCGATCAGGGCGTTGATGAGACCGCCTGCCAAGGGCAGCAGAAGTATGAGGGCCAAGTAGAGTTTCATCAGGTAGTTTAGCCTTTCAACTCGCTGAACAGATCCGTATCCACGGTTCGTTTACGACGGTGCAGGTACACCACCATGGCCAGGGCCAGGGAAACTTCGGACGAGGTGAGGGCCATGATGAAAATGGCGAACAACTGGCCATCCGCATTGCCCCAGCGCGCCGATCCCCCCACAGCGACCAGCATGACCGCGTTCAGCATGACCTCGATGCAGACCAGCATCATGATCATGTTGGCACGCCAGGTTAGAAGTCCGGCCATGCCAAGAAAGAAGAGCAAGCCAGCCAGCACCAGAATATGTTCGAGCGGTACGATCATTTTTCCTCACCCCCAGCCCTTCTCTCTGAGGCAGAGGGTGGCCGAAGGGGGGGTGAGGGGGAAGATTGCTTCCCCAGATACAACGCACCCACCAGGGCAAAAAGGAGTTGCAGCGAAATCAGCTCCACTGCCAGGCCATGTTCCTGAAACAGGCGCTTGGCAACTTCACGAATCGGCAGGCTTACGGGTGAGACGATTGAACTAGCATGGCGGGATACTGTCACGATGGTCAGTGAAGCGATGCTGATACCTGCCAGCAGCAGGGACGGCAGCCATTCCTTCCAATGTGGTGAGAGACCTTTTTCAGGGTGGCCCAGGTCAAGCATCATGATCACGAATAAAAAGAGCACCATGATGGCACCGGCGTACAGGATCACCTCGAAGGCTGCCACCAGCGGCGCCATGAAAAGGTAGAAGATAACTGCCATGGCAAATAGCGAGGTAACCAGGTAGAGGATGGCATGCACCGGATGCTTTTCGGAGATAGCCAGCACAGTTGCTATCAGGGTGACGATTGCCAGTATGTAGAAAATGATCTGTTCCATAGTATCTAGGGCATCAGGGATCTGGCATCCACCGGCCTGGTCTCCTCCAGTCCCTCGCCCCGCGGTTGCGTGACGCCGATGCCGGCGTGCCGGTAAAAGTTGTAGGAGTCATCCTTGCCGCAACCGTCAATCAGCAGGTCCTCCTTTTCGTATATCATTTCCCGGATGTCCCTTTTGCAAAATTCATAGTCCGGTGTCATCTGGATCGCCAGGGTCGGGCAGGCTTCAGCACACAGGCCGCAGAAGATGCAGCGTGAGAAATTGATCCGGAACCATTCGGCATAGCGTCGGCCATTCGGCCGTTCGCCCGACTGCATTGAGATGCAGTCAACCGGACAGGCGGCTGAACAAAGGTAGCAGGCTACACAACGTTCATCTCCATCCGGATCGCGGGTCAGTACGATGCGCGCTCGGAAACGTGAGGGCAGGGTTCGTTTTTCCTCGGGATATTGAATCGTCACCGGCTTTGCCAGCATATGGCGCAAGGTGATGCCCAAACCGCCCAAAAGGTTTCTGGTTTCCTTGAAGATGCTCATAAATTACCTTTTGATGGTCTTGCCTCAGGCATTTACGTGTCTGACGCGCTCCGCCTTTCTTAACAACGCGACTGCCAGGGGATGACTGTTATTCTCGGCATACTGAGAAGCTATGGTACCACCATTGGTTTTAATCAACGGGCTGGCACCACCATCCAGAAGTGCCTGGACCGTTTTGTTGCAACCATAGATCGCAGCCAGCATTAGAGGCGTGTGCCCTTCACTGTCGCGGGCATCCACATCAGCGCCGCTCTCAATAAGCATGCAGGCGATTTCGGTGTGACCGTTGGCAGCCGCGTAGTGGAGGGCGGTCTTGCCTTTGTCGCTGGTTGAGGTCAGGTCAGCCCCACGGTGCAGCAGGTCCTGGACAAAATCCTTGCGCCCCTCTTTGGATGCTGCAATCAGCGGTGTGTGTCCATAACGATTCTTGGCATTTACACTTTCCATGTGAGACTCCTCCTGAAATATAATATCGGACAAGTGTCCATACATCATGATGTCAGAAACAGCAGCCAGGCAGTAACAAGGATGTTGAACAGGGCAAGCGGGGTCAGTATTTTCCACCCCAGGTGCATAAGCTGATCATAGCGCAGTCGCGGCAAGGTTCCCCGCAACCAGATCATAAGAAAGGCAAATGCCAGCGTTTTAATGCTGAACCAGATCACTGGAGGCAGGAGGGGGCCATGCCAGCCTCCCAGGAAAAAAGTTGCCGCCAAACCTCCCAATACAATGATGTTTATGTACTCACCGACAAAGAAGAGGCCAAAGCGCATGCCGGAATATTCGGTGTGAAATCCGGCCACCAGCTCCCCCTCGGCTTCGGGCAGATCAAAAGGAATGCGCCTGCATTCGGCCGTGATGCTGATCAGGAAAATGATAAAGGCCAGCGGTTGATAGACGATGAAAGGCATACTTTGCTGAGCTGTAACGATGTCCGTCATGCTGAAGGAGCGGGACATCATCACCACCGGCACCAGAGCCAGCCCCATGGAAAGCTCGTAGGAGATCAGCTGGGCCAGCCCCCGGATGCCGCCCAGCAGGGAATATTTGGAATTGGAGGCCCAGCCGCCGATGGCAACCCCATATACCGCAATGGAGGAGAGTGCCAGGAAAAACAGGAGCCCGACATTCAGGTCGGCGATCAGCAGGGGCAGGGTGTGGCCCGCTATGGTCAGGGGGGCACCAAAAGGGATTACACTGAAGATGAGGAGTGCGGGAATGGCGGCCATGGCCGGAGCAAGATAGAAAAGCCATCTGTCAGCAGCAGCCGGGACAAGGTCTTCCTTGGTCAGAAGTTTGATAACATCTGCGAGCGGCTGCAGCAGCCCGAATGGCCCCACGCGGTTGGGCCCCTTGCGATCCTGAATCCAGGCCAGAATCCTTCGCTCGGCAAATACCAGGTAGGCGGCCAGAGTCAGAACTGCAAAAAAAACGGCACCAAGTTTTGCCGCAAACAGCGCTATGTCCACCGGATCTGCCGTCATCGGAACCTTGTCTGAAAAAGGTGAGATGGCTGCCGCCTTAAAGGGCAATTATATATCACAAAGGGAGGATGAAAAGCATCAGCAATGTAGGCTCCGGCCCAAATGGGTGAATCTGCTTGTATCTGCCGACTGCAGCACACTATAATACTCCCCTTGGAGGATTCATTAATGGATGTAAAAAAGGCAGAATTCATAAAAAGCGCCGTGAAACCGAAAGACTTTCCACCGGCTGAATTACCTGAGGTGGCATTTGTAGGGCGTTCAAATGTGGGGAAATCCTCTTTAATCAATGTGCTCGCCAATCGCAAGGCACTGGTCCGCACCAGTTCTACCCCAGGCAGGACCCAGCTGATAAACTTTTTCGATATCAATAGTATACTTACCTTGGTAGACCTGCCGGGATACGGCTACGCCAAGGCTCCGCCCGATGTGCGCAAACAGTGGGGGCCAATGATCGAGACCTATCTGGCCAAGCGGGAGAATCTTAAAACCGTGGTCCTGATTCTCGACATTCGGAGGATCCCGTCGGACGGAGACCTTGAGATGCTTCGCTGGCTTGAGATGTACAATATTCCCCCCATCATCGTGCTGACCAAGTGTGACAAGCTTTCCAAGCTGGAACGGGCACGCCAGACCGCTCTGATCGCAACGGCTATCAAACGGGAAAAAACGATGATGCTGCCTTTTTCGGCCCTGTCCAGGGATGGGCGCGACGGAATCTGGCAGGAGATCGAACGGCTGTTGGGACTTGATGAACCAGCCGGAGAACAACAGGTATGAGAGTCAGAACAGGTGTTACTATTCACGGTTTGGTCCAGGGAGTAGCTTTCCGCTACTATACCTGTGATCGTGCCACGGAGCTTGGCGTTGCCGGTTGGGTGAGGAACCTGCCGGATGGCTCGGTGGAAGGGCTGTTCGAGGGTGATGACACAGTTGTGCAGGCTCTGGTGGATTGGTGTCGTAACGGTCCTCCGGCGGCACGGGTTGACCGAATAGACATCCGAAGTGAAAAGTATAGCGGTGAATTCAAGTCTTTTACCATTCTTTAGCCGACCAAAAAGGCTTAAAAATTCCACACAGGAAAATGACATATGGCCCCCATTCGAGGCACACAGCCCCAGACAATTCATAAAGATATGCCGGATATGCAGAAACGTGCGGATACCCGGCGCATACCGATTTCCAAGGTCGGTGTGAAGGATATCACCTATCCAGTCGTAATCATGGACAAAAATCGCTCTTTGCAGCATACGGTTGCACGGGTCAACATGTACGTGGATCTTCCCCATCACTTCAAGGGGACCCATATGAGCCGCTTTGTAGAGATCCTTAACCGCTACCGGGAGCAGATCGCCCTGGACAAACTGGAGATCATTCTGGAAGAGATGAAGTCCAGGCTCGGCTCTGACAACGCACATCTTGAGATCCAGTTTCCTTATTTCATCGACAAGCGGGCACCTGTTTCCGGAGCCACCAGTTTGATGGAATATACCTGCGAGTTTAGCGCCTCCATGACAGATACCCTTGATTTTGTTCTGGGGGTCAAGGTGCCGCTTACGTCACTCTGCCCCTGCAGCAAAGAGCTTTCACGCTTCGGCGCCCATAACCAGCGCAGTGTCATGACCGTGCGGGTCCGTTATAAGGATTTCATCTGGATCGAAGATCTGGTCGAGCTGATCGAACAGTGTGGCAGCAGTCCACTTTATGCACTGCTCAAGCGTGAGGACGAGAAGTTCGTCACCGAACAGGCTTACGAGAACCCGCGGTTTGTGGAAGACATGGTGCGGGAAGCCTATTCCCGGTTGGCTGCCGTTGAAAATATCACCTGGTTTTCTGTGGAAACTGAAAATTTCGAGTCCATCCACAATCACTCTGCCTACGCCTCGGTTGGACTGGATCGCCGCGGATGAGCAAGGGGCTGATAATTTTTGCCCGTGCACCGGTGCCGGGTAAGGTTAAGACCCGTCTGGCGCGGGATGTGGGCGAACAGGTTGCGACTGAACTGTATGGCGCCATGCTTGATGATGTACTGGAAATGGCGGCACTTCTCGATGATGTGAGATTGCTGGTCTTCTGGGCAGATGGTTCATATCTCCATTTTCCCGGCATACCTCGACTGGAGATGTTCGAGCAGAGTGGGGAAGATCTTGGACAACGCATGGCCAATGCCTTCAGGACAGCTTTTGAAGAGGGGATTGACGCCTGCTGCATCATCGGTAGCGACCTGCCGGATCTGCCGCTGGAATATGTCAGAAAGGCTTTCCGGATGCTTGAAGAAAACCGCATCGATGCAGTCTTCGGCCCATCCTCCGATGGCGGCTATTATCTGCTGGGAATGCGCCGACTGTGGCCGGAACTATTTGAAAATGTTCCCTGGAGTACATCGCTGGTTCTTGAAACGAGCCTTAAGCACGCCCGGGCATCGGAACTGACTGTCGATCTGCTTCCCGTGTGGCATGACATCGATACAATCGATGACCTGAAACGGTTAGCGCTGTTTCCGGGTAAATCCTCACGCACCGGTTGTCTGCTGCAGCAGATGCCGGCAATCCTCAACTTCCTGACTTCTTCGGGAGCTACCCCATGAATCCGGTTCTGATTATTACTGCCGTTCCCCAGGAAGCCGGCTTGCTTGAACAGGCGCTTGCATGCAATGCCCTGCCGCTCACGATAGGCGCTTTTACCTGTGTTCAAGGGGTCTGCGGGACGCTGCCGGTAACGATCTGTGCAGCTGGTGTCGGCAAAATCAATGCAGCGGCAGCCACGGCCGCGCTACTCGGACACCTCAGGCCACGTCTGGTTATAAATACAGGATGTGCAGGAGCCTATGCCGGTATTGGTCTTGGTATCGGCGACCTTGCTGTGGCAGACAAAGAGGTCCTGGGTGATGAGGGAGTGATGACTTCTGCGGGATGGCTGGATTTGCAGCAGATGAAAATGCCCTGCTTCACGAAAGAAGATCAGCAGTACTTCAATGAAATACCGCTTTCAGTTGTTGCATCTGAAAAAGCTGTGCATCTGGCTGGCAGATCCGGAATCAATCTTGTCCGCGGAACCTTTATAACCGTTTCCACCTGCAGTGGAACGATCCAGCAGGGAGAACAGCTTTCAAGCCGCTTCGGCGGCATCTGCGAGAACATGGAAGGTGGGGCAGTGGCACTGACCTGTCTGCGCTATGGTGTTGAATGTCTGGAAGTCAGGGGGGTCAGCAATCTGGTTGAAGAGCGGAACATGAAGGCCTGGGACATCCCCAGGGCGGTGGAGGCTGCACAACAGTTCGTGCTGAAATATCTGGAAGAAATGACTCGGCCGGAATAGTTTTTCCCTTAGTCTCTAAGTCCCAAATTCACCCGCGCTCCCCAAAGATAGCTGTGCCGATTCTGACCAGAGTTGCCCCTTCCTGTATGGCCGCTTCAAAATCTCCCGACATTCCCATGGACAGTTCCTTCATCTCAACGCCTGGAATCTCCTCGGCAGCAATCATTGTGAACAGTCGCTTCAGTTCGGCGAAATAAGGGCGGGCAGCCGTCGGGTCGTCGAAAAAAGGGGGCATGGTCATCAGGCCGGCCACACGGATGTTTGGCAGCAGTGAGGCCGCTCGCACCAGGTTTATTGCATCTTCGCTGGTTGTGCCCGATTTTGTTGTTTCCCCGGAAACATTCACCTGTACCAGAATATTGCAGGTTTCGTTGATCCGCCCCCACTGGCGGCTGATCTCTTCCGCCAGGGAAAGCCGGTCAACCGAGTGGATCATGTTCACCAGTCCAGCTATGTACTTGACCTTGTTGCTCTGCAGGTGGCCGATGAAATGCCATTCAACAGGATCAGGCACTTCTGCCGTCTTGGCGGTGAATTCCTGAACATAGTTCTCGCCGAAGAGTGTCTGTCCTGCACGAAAAGCTTGGATCACATCAGCGCCGGGGCGGGTTTTCGATACTGCAACCAGTCTGACCTCATCCGGATTGCGGCCAGCCTTGACAGCAGCCATACGAATTTCTTGCCGCACCCCTTCGAGCCGTTCAGCGATCGACATTTTCTCCCCCGTCCGGCAGAGCACCCATGGATTGCAGCAGCTCATAGATCTCCGTCATCGGCAGCCCGATGACATTGGTATAGGAACCACGGATGGAGCGGATGAAATGAACGGCGCCCCCCTGGATGGCGTAGGCCCCCGCCTTGTCCATTGGGCAGCCGGTGGCAATGTAGGTATGTATCTCCCGGTCGCTGAGGTTTTTGAAAAGGACCTCTGTAGTGACGCTCTGGCTGATGCAGGTGTCCGTGGTCACGTCGTGAACCGCAATGCCGGTGATGACTTCGTGGGCCCGGCCGGAAAGGGAGGTCAGCATCTCGAATGCCTCGGCTTCGTCTTTCGGTTTGCCCATGATCCTGTTGTCCAGCACCACCACGGTATCGGAGCCGACAAAAAAACGTCCCGGCACTTTTCCGGCAACAGCCTGGGCTTTCTCTCGGGACAGGCGTTCGACATGTTCGGCCGGTTGTTCGCCCGGCAGTACATCTTCGCAGATATCGGCCGGCACGACAGCGCAGGTGATGCCGGCCAGCCCCATCAGCTCCGAGCGGCGCGGAGATGCGGAGGCAAGCACAATGGTGTCCTGAGCTGAAATGGAATCATTTTTCAATTGAATCATCCCCACTCTCGTTTTTTCGGTTCTGCTCAGCTTTCTGTTGAGCCTCCAGATCTTCCCAATGTTTTTTCCAATCCTTCTTGCGAACTTTGATCAGCAGGAAGACACCGGGAATGATGACAATTCCCCAGAAAATGTTGATCGTGGCTTTCTCGGTGATGCCGTAGATCAGGGATGCAACCCCCATCAGCAGAAGCAGCGCTTCCATTGAGAGGATACGGCCGATGATCGAGACTTCCTGACGCTGCTTGTCCTTATCCATTGAATATTCCTTGTGGTTGACCTTAATTTACCAGGGAAACATCTTGCCCGGGTTGAGGATGTTGTTGGGGTCCAGGGCCTGTTTGACCGCTTTCATGGTGGCAATCTGTTCCGGAGACAATTCAAGTTCGATAAAGGGTGCCTTGGAAAGTCCCACGCCATGTTCACCTGACATGGTGCCTCCCAGGCTGAGTGCTGCTTCGAATACCTCCCGGATTGCCTCGTGTGCCTTTTTTTCCATGCCGGGCAGCGACTTGTTGACCATGATGTTGACATGGATGTTGCCGTCGCCGGCGTGGCCGAAGTTTACAATCGGAATGTCGTAGCGCAGCTGGATCTGTTCGATCAGCCGGATTACATCCGGTACTTTGCTGCGTGGCACGACGATATCTTCGTTGTACTTGTCCGGGTTGACATCCCGCAGGGAAGGTGACACCAGGCGGCGTACCTTCCAGAGCTGCTCGGACTCGGCATTGTCTTTTGCGGCACGGAACTGCACCAGTCCCAGTGGCTTGATGATGTCATGGATCTGTTGAGCCTGCTTCTCAATCAGGTCACGATCACCATCCACCTCAATCAGCAGTACCGCCCGCCCTTCAGGAGGAATGCCCAGGTTGAAGCGGCGTTCAACGCATTGCAGGGTCGCATGGTCCATGAATTCCAGCGTGGTGGGGATGATCTTGCCGCCGATAATAGCGGAGACCGCCTTGGCTGCACCATCTATTGAATCGAAAATGGTCAGCATCGTCTTCTTGGCGTCCGGGAAGGGGAGCAGCTTGAAGATGATTTTGGTAATGATGCCCAGGGTGCCTTCGCTGCCGCAGAGCAGTTTGGTCAGATCGTAACCGACTACTCCCTTATAGGTTTCCCCTCCGGTGCGGATGATGGCGCCCGTCGGCAGCACGACCTCCAGTCCCATCACGAAATCTTTTGTGCAGCCGTATTTTACTGCACGGGGGCCGCCGGCATTTTCAGCTACATTGCCTCCAAGGGTGGAGAACTTCAGGGAAGCGGGATCCGGCGGATAGAAGAGCCCCAGTTTTTCCACTGCCTGCTGGAACTGCTCGGTAACAACACCCGGTTCGACCTCAGCAATCAGATTTTCAGTATCGACACGCAGGATGCGGTTCAGCCGCGTGGTAACCAGTACGATCCCGCCCGCCTTGGGAAGTGCACCTCCGGAAAAGCCGCTCCCCGCACCGCGGGGAAATACCGGAAAACCTTCCTGGTTTGCCAGTTTCAAAACGGAGGAAATCTCCTGGGCGTTGGCGGGATGCACCACGGCTGCGGGCAGGTACTCCATTTGAGTGGCATCGTAGGAATAACAGAGCAGATCCTGCCGCTCGGTGGCGATGTTTTCAGCTCCCACGATGTTCTTCAGTGCTTCGATGATGCGTGCATCAAGCATTTTTACCTCAGGTATATTCTTTGTTTAATTTAAATTTCTGTTGGGTCTTTTCTCGTTACGGTGAAGCAGTTTACCATACATGAATAGTGCGCTCTGGCGCAAGGCGGATTTGCACCGCCCAGCTCAACAATCCTATTGATAACGCATGGTTCATACCGTACAATGCTGCTTTCACATGAGGAGGAAACCTATTTGACTGACCTGCTGTTGATAACGGATGTGCCCCGCCTTCTGAAGGTGTTTTCTCCCTTGGCAGAGGAGCGAAATCTGCGGTTGCGGGTAGCTACGAACCTTGAAAAGGGTGCTGAGGAAATTGTGGCTGAAAAGCCGGGCATCGTCTTTGTTCAAACCCACCTCTCCGGATTGTCTGCAGAGATTCTACTGATGCACCTCAAAAAACAGCTTGGCAGGCGGCGGTCCCGTTTCGTGTTGCTGTGTCCCGGCGATCAGTTGAGCGGAGAAGCAGTTAAGCTCTACCACGGCCATATCGATACAGCCCTGGATGATACGCTCCTTTTGGACAGCGTACGGGATATGATCAGCACGCTTGTCTCGCCCCGTAAAAAAAATGTTGCGCAACCTTCCGATCCAGCTGATTCCGTGCCGGCGGTCGTGGAAGAAGAGGAAAACGAGGAGCCTGTCCGGCAGGGAATCGATTCAGATGCTACTGCTTTTGTCCCTTTAAAGTATGAGCAGGAGTTTCAGTCCTCATCCGTCTCCGGGCCTTCGCCGGAAGAGCACTCCCTTGAGGAGCAAGGAGTGGTGTATGGGCGCCGTCCTCAGATTTCCGTCTATTCCGAGTTTACCAGCTCATTTGATGATGCTGTCAGCAGTATGCCGACTCAGGAGCCACTGACCTCTTCGCAAAACTGGAGCCATGAATCCAGAATTGCTTCTGAACCTGCTCCGGGGCGGTCCCGGCGTGCCATGTTCCTTCTTTGGCTCGCTCCGGTGCTGATTGCCGCGGTGGTTATTACCATACTGCAGCATCGCAAGTCGAAGCCGGAACCGGTGGAAGTAGTTGCCACGCCACCATCCGGCCCTGCAGCCAAGCCCAAAGAAGTGCTTCCTGCAACTCCGGTAACAGTACAACCTGCTGTTCCCTCACCGATTCCTCCGGCTGCATCAGCAGTCATAGCGACACCCTCAGTCAGCACGGCCCAGACGCCGGTGCCATCCGCTGCAGTAAAGCCATCTGTCTCAGCAAATCGTCTAACTGTATTGCCTGAGTTCGTACCCCGTTATGGTCGTGATAAGAGCTATGCAGCTGATCATCCTGGCTGGGAACGGTACAAAGGGCAGGTAACCGAGTTCAAAATCTTCCGTGAAGGTGAATCCATAAAAGCGATCCAGATCATTGATCGCGGCGGACGAGGGTTGCCCGACTCTTTCATGAAGAGCGCGCTCAAGCAGGTGACAAAGAGCCCCGCTTTTGCCGTGACCTCCTCAGAAAAGAAGGGTGACTACACCATTCAGCGGGGGCAGGTCTCGGAAAACATCAACGCCGTCTATTATCGCGATGCAAGTGGCAGCAAACTGCGAGCCTTCGTTATAACCTGGCAGTAGCAGCAGTGACTTAAGAAATGATGCAGGTAATTTTTCCCGATACAGATATCCAAGGAGCTATCCATGTCTTTCCGCACTATTGAGTGGCGTGATGACGCAGTAATCATGATCGATCAGACTCTTCTGCCAGGTCAGGAAGTCTACAATACCTACTCGGATTTCAGATCGGTGGCCGAGGCGATCCAGGGTATGATCATTCGCGGCGCCCCGGCCATCGGCGTTGCCGCTGCCATGGGGGTCGCACTGGGAGCACGGGACATTATCGCAGACACTCATGAATCATTCTTTCGTCAGCTCGAAAATGTCTGCGATGTCCTGGCCCGTACACGCCCCACAGCCGTCAACCTCTTCTGGGGTATCGAGCGCATGAAGCGGGTGGCTGAGGCCAATCGCGACAAGAAACTTGACCAGATCCGTGAACTCCTTAAAAAGGAAGCGATACGCATCGAGGAGGAAGACCAGACCATTTGCCACAACATCGGCAAGTGGGGCGCCACGTTGATCCCCGAAGGTGCCACAGTCCTGACCCACTGCAATGCCGGCGGTCTGGCTACCGCCGGTTATGGCACGGCTCTCGGAGTCATTCGTGCCGCCCATGAAGCCGGCAAGAACATTCAGGTTTTTGCAGATGAGACCCGTCCATGGCTGCAGGGAGCACGCTTGACAGCCTGGGAGCTCATGCGTGAGGGCATACCCACGACCCTGATTTCAGACAATATGGCCGGTTTTTTCATGAGTCGCGGCGAGATCACCTGTTGCGTCGTTGGAGCGGACCGTATTGCAGCCAACGGGGATACGGCAAACAAGATCGGTACCTATTCCGTTGCTGTGCTGGCCAAGGAGAACAATATTCCCTTTTACGTGGCTGCTCCGGTCTCGACCCTGGATCTGACGCTCTCCGACGGCGGCAAGATCCCCATCGAGGAGCGACCTGCCAGTGAGGTGACTCACATCAAGGGAATCGAAATTGCCCCGGCCGGCGTCCGTGTCCGCAATCCTTCCTTTGATGTTACCCCGGCTCGCTATATCTCTGCCATTATCACTGAAAACGGAATTGTCAGCGGAGACTACCGTTCCGGTCTTCGCAAGATTTCCTGCTGAACAATACACCTCCACCCCTCCCCAGCCGGGGAGGGGCCTTTCCAGGTAAGGACACTCCCTACATGCACGTAGAACGTTTTTCAGGCGAATTCGTCCGGCTCATGGCCATTGAAGATGCTGCGATTCGCGGACAGGAACTGGCTGCTTTTCTTGAACAGCATGGTTTTTTATATGGTGCCCGTTCGGCGGATAACATTCTTCTGATCCAGCACCAGTTTCCCATCGAGACTCTGCACCGCATCGTGGTCTGTTCACTGATGACTCCCTCGCCCGACATGGCCCTGAATGCCTTTGAGCGCCTCGCCGGGGTCATACCGTCAGAAGACCTGCTGGAAGCGGCCGGACGTAGGAAGCGCCTGAACCAGTTTGTGCTGATCTGTGGTGCCTCTCCATTTCTGGTCAACCTGATATTCAAGACTCCCTCCGCGTTCCGCTGGCTTTTTCTGGAAAACGGCATCGACATAAGCCGCTCAGGGGATGAGATGCTGGCCGTATTGCGGACGCAGGTGGACGAACAGGTCGATTTGGCCTGCCTGATGAAGCTTCTGCGCTGCTTCAAGCGTGCGGAAATTCTGCGTATAGCGACACGCGACTTAAACGGACTGGCTCCTCTTGAAGAGGTTACTGCTGAACTTTCCAGCCTCGCGGCTGCAACTTTGCAGGTGGCCTATGAGGTCTGCCGTCGATGTCTTGTACGTGAATACGGCATACCGTTGGTTAAGGCCGAGAATGGCACCCATGAAGCGGAAATGACGGTAATCGGCATGGGCAAGTTCGGCGGCAACGAGTTGAACTTCTCCTCTGATATCGACATCATCTATTTTTATGAGTCCGATCGGGGTGAAACCAGCGGAATCGAAAACGGTTCGGGTGCAGTGCGCGGAGTCGTGTCACTGCACACCTTCTTCAATAAGCTGGGTGAGATGATCAGCAAGGCGATTTCCCAGGTTACCGAGGACGGCTTTGTCTTCAGAGTGGATGTAGGGTTGCGGCCGGAGGGAAAATCAGGGGACATGGCGGTATCGCTGCGATCCGCGGAAGTCTACTATGAGTCGTGGGGTCAGTCGTGGGAGCGTACCGCCATGCTCAAAGGGCGTCCGGTGGCCGGATCCATCGATATGGGAGAGCAACTGCTGAAGTCGCTTCAACCCTTTATCTACCGTAAATATCTTGACTACAACCTGATCGAAGACATGAAGAACATGAAGCAGAAGATTGATGCGTCTCTGACCCGTTCCATGGAGGGGGAAACCAACCTCAAGCTCGGACGGGGAGGCATCCGCGAAATTGAATTCTTCATTCAGGCTCTGCAGCTTGTCTATGCCGGAAAGAATCCGCGGCTACGCGAGCGCAACTCGCTTAAGGCCCTAACAACCCTGCTGGATGCGCGCCTGATCACTGATGAAGATCATCGCCAGCTGAGCGATGCCTATCGTTTCCTGCGCACAGTTGAACACCGTATTCAGGTGGTGCAGGAACGACAGACCCATAACCTGCCGTCCAAAGAAGAGGAGATGCTTGCTCTGGCACGCCGTTCCGGTTTCCTGCGCCCCGACGGGCTGGTGAGATTTCGGGATGTTCTGAACAATCATCGCAACACGGTCTCCGCCATTTACGGCAACCTGTTTTATTCTAGTGATGAGCAACAGCAGCATGAAGTGCATCAAGAGGTCCTCTACCTGCTTGATCATAATGCCGATGCGGACATGGTCAAGGACATACTGGCAGAGCACCATTTTGAGAATGTAGACAGCGCTTACGAAAACCTGCTCTCTCTGCGTAACGGGCCGATCAAGGGCAACATTACCGAACGCAGCCGTCGGCTCCTGGAACGGATATCACCACTGCTTGTGCAGGAGTTGCTGAACTCTCCGGATCCTGACATGGCGCTGGCGAACCTGGAACGCTTCCTGATTGTTACCGGAACTCGTTCCTCGTACTATGCGTTGCTGGCAGAAAACCGCGAGACGCTCAAACTGCTTGTCTCATTGTTCGGCATGTCGGCATTCCTGTCAAAAATACTGATCAGCCACCCCGAGCTTCTGGACAGCATGGTGTCAGGCAGCTCAGCCTCGTCAGTCAAAACCAGGGGGATAATGGAAGCAGAGCTTACCTCTCTGCTGGAACAGACCGATTATTTCGAAGAGCAGCTTGACGTACTCCGACGTTATCGTAATGAGGAGTTTCTGCGGATCGGTCTTAATGATATTCATGGCCGATCCGGACAGAGTGAGACAACCAATCAGCTGACCCTGTTGGGGGAAGCATGTCTCTCCATTGCCCACCGCTTAGCAGTACAAGAGCTGAAACGCTTCGGAAAACCCCGGTCCAACAATGCAGGGATTCAGCAGGATGCCGGGCTTGCGGTTATTGGCATGGGCAAGATGGGGGGTGGCGATCTTAACTATCACTCTGACCTGGACATTATTTTCGTGTATGACCACCAAGGGTATACAGATGGCGAAAAACAGATCTCTAATCATGAGTACTTCGCCAAACTGGCCCAGAAGATGATATCAATTCTGACCATGCAGACCCGGGAAGGGTACGTGTATAAAATCGATACCCGCTTGCGCCCTTCGGGAAATGCCGGGCCGCTGGTGACCTCCCTGGATTCTTTTCTGGAGTACCACCGCAAGGAGGCCCAGATATGGGAACGGCAGGCATTGACCAAGGCTCGGGTGGTGCTGGGTGATGACCTGTTGGCGGTTCAGTTGCATGAAGTAATACGGCAGACAGTGTATGGAGCATCAATAGATGATGAAGGGCGCAGGGAAATTCATCGTCTGCGCATGCGTATGGAGCACGAGCTGGCCAAGGAGACTGCTGGCAGCTACAATATAAAAACCGGCCGCGGCGGGATGGTAGATGTCGAGTTTCTCGCCCAGTATCTGCAGCTGCGCCATGGGTGCCGTTATCCTGAGCTGCGAACCACCAGTACCATTGTGACGCTTAAAGAGGTGCGCTCTTTGGGGCTGATTTCTGATAACGATGCGGAGACGCTGATCTCAGGATATAAGTTCCTGCGCAAGCTGGAAAATCGTCTGCGTATCATTCATGACTATTCCGTCAATGATCTAAGTGGACCAAAAAGCTATATGGACAAATTGGCCAAACGAATGGGATATGATGCGAAGCTGAGAAGCCCCGGAGCGGCACTGATTTCCGACTACGAGGAAGTGACGGGCAGAATCAGGGATTGTTATGATTGGGTGTTTGAAGCTGGGGAGACTGCGGATCAGTGAATAGGGAATAGGGAATAGGGAATAGGGGCGTTCCTTGTGACTGTGGCAATCAGCCCCTTTTGCCGACTTCATGGAGGTGGAGATGAAACTCACCAAGAAAATCCTTGATTACGAGTATCAGGAAGTGCTGGATACGAAGACACGGGAGCTGATTCGTGTCGCTTGTGCCATTGCTGTTGGCTGTCCAACCTGAATGAAGAAGCACTTCGCGGTCGCGAAGGAGGCAGGGGCAACCATGGAAGAGCTTCGTGAAAGCATTGCATACGGAATCATTGCACCATCCGGCAGGGCCAAGAACTTTGCCCTGAACATGATGGACGAGCTGGAATAACCGGTCTCAGCTTTATTTCTGGATGATCTGGCTGAGGACATCATCAATTTTAAATGCATCCACCGTGGTATTAAAGCAAGGACCAAAAGGTCGGTTGTTGAGGATGCCAATCACAGGCAGGGGATAGCAGTCTTTGATGCCTGAGGTGAGATCTCGTTCGCAGGCAACAGCCAGAACGAGCTTGGGGCGTTTTTCCACGATTACTTTGCGGGCAAGCGTTCCGCCGGTGGCAACAGAGATATCAATATTGTACTTACGTCCAATATCCACCAGTCCCTTGATGTCGCAGCGCCCGCACTGAATGCATTTGTGAATATCGCCGGTTACCTTGATCTCGCAATCAAAGAGTTGGATACAATGGGGCAGCAGCACCAGCACTCGGTCCGGTTTGACTTTCTGGCGCTGTGAAATGACCAGGCTGTTGTTCATGGCTATGAACGATTGGCGGATACTGTCCTTGTCGATGCCGAGCCCACGCCCCACCAGTTCAATCACCGGTAGCAGGAACTTGATCACCACCAGTCGCATGAAACGGGTGAAAAAGATATCCTTGCCCAGGGCTGTAGTTAAAACAAGCAGACCGGTTCCGAAAATAGCCACACCCGAGAGCGCAGCCACAACAATACCTACAATGTTGGGCAGATTGGGATGAATATTCTGCAGTCCGCGGTTCGGCACCCACCAGACCAGGAAAATCAATCCAACGAGAACAAGGCAGGTGAGACCCATCAGGGAGATGAATAGCCGCTTCCGGGGTGGGGAGGTTACATCGCTGGAAAGTGTCACGATATGTGGGTCTCCGGGTTGCTGGTGAGCAGCATGCCTTCCAGGCCTGGAAAACCTGCCAGAAAACTCGCAGCATCAAGCCGTTTTTTACCCGCCAATTGCAGCTCTTCAATCACCAGACTTCCCGATAAACAGGCGATTTCAAGACCCTCACGGGATGCACGCAGTACTGAACCAGGCAGGCCCGTACCTTGGGCGACTCGTGTCCGGAATATCTTGAGTGGCTGGCCTTGTAGAAAGGTATAAGCACCGGGCCAGACTACCATGCCACGTACCTGATTATGGATGGCCCGTGCATCGCGGTACCAGTTGATCAGGCCATCCTCCTTCTTGAGCAGTGGAGCATAGCAGGTTTGTTTGTCGTCCTGTTGTTCCGGTGTCAGTCGTCCCGCTTTGAGTCCATCCACAGTTTCAGCCAGCAGTTCTGCCCCCATGGTTGCCATGCGATCATGAAGAGAAATGATGTTCTCATTTTCGTCAATAATGGTGGCCCGTTTAAGCAACATGGGACCTGTATCCAACCCCGGGTCCATCAGCATGGTGGTGACGCCGGTTTCGGCTTCGCCATTGATGATGCACCAGTTAAGCGGTGCTGCTCCTCGGTAGCGGGGCAGCAGCGAGGCATGAACGTTTACGCATCCCTGTGGAGGTATGTCCAGCAGCACCTTGGGAAGAATCTGACCAAAGGCAATGACGACAATCAGGTCTGGTTGCAAGTCACGAATAACCTCAATGAAAGCGGGATCGCGTACTTTCAACGGTTGGTAAACCGGAATGTCATGCTGAAGAGCGATTTCTTTGACCGGTGGTGGCATCAGTTTCTGACCACGCCCCTTGGGCCGATCAGGCTGGGTTATCACTGCTATTGGTTTTTCACCACGGTTGATCAGGGTCTGAAGTGTAGGGCAGGCGAAATCAGGTGTGCCCATGAAGATTATGCGCCAGCTCATCGTTTCCCCTCTGAAGTTTCGGACATCCGGCGCATTTTACGCTGGAAAAGATCGCGCTTGAGCGGCGAAAGGTGGTCGACGAAGAGTACCCCATCAAGGTGGTCGATTTCATGTTGAAAGGCAATGGCAAGCAGATCTTCTGCTTTCCAGGTTGTTTCATTGCCCTCTAGATCTAGCCCCTTTACAATCACGCGTGCATGCCGGCGGACGTTGGCAGCGTACTCGGGAACCGAAAGGCACCCCTCTTCCTCGTAAGTTTCTCCTTCTGAATGGACGATTACCGGATTGATTGCTACAATCAGCTCTCTCGGCTCATCCCTGCCGGATACGTCAATAACGATCAAACGCTGGTGCACCCCAATCTGAGGGGCGGCCAGTCCTACGCCGGGAGCATCGTACATGGTTTCAGCCATATCCATGGCCAGAGCTCGAACAGCGTCGGTTATAATGGTCACCTGAGCCGATTTTTTCTTCAGTTCAGGATTTGGAAAAGTAAGAATGGGGCGTATCATAGGCATTCCTTACACTTGTTTTTCATAATTACCTACTATATTGGTTTAGAAACGAAAAATCAATTTACATCTTCAGGAGGATCTCGTGACCGAGCCTGTCATCATAATCAGCGGAGCAGCACCGATATGTGGATCAAAGGACAAAAAAAGACCCCCTAAAGAGGCTTTGAAAAAGGCCACAACACATGTTCACTCAGATGAGGCAGGGGATGACAGCGTTGATATTTCAGAAGAGGCACGTGACTGCGCCTCGGGTAGGAAACGAAGGAATATCCTTGAATATCTGAATGAAGAAATTAACTGAAAACCCCTCTATCCAGCTCATAGGCTGCAGCGAAAGTTTTCAATAGATCTGAAAGCGTTTTTTCATCCAGATTGAGAAGACGAGCCGGGGTCGTTGTATGCAACACGAGTGATTCATCCGGTTCGCGTACTCCAATGCCGCATTTGTGGCAGAAAAGATTCGACAAACCTACCACGCAGGTCAGCTTTATCTGATAGGGGTCCTCATCTTCATCAAACCTGAAGTGATGATGCTCTGCCACTGCTTTCATCAACATGATTGGAAAATTCCACTTTTTTATCACCATTGCGCCGACGTCTGCGTGATTGTACTGGTAGACCTGCTGCTCTGCTTCCAGAAATGATACATCATTGTTATAGCAAATTTGCATAATAGTCTGGAATTGTCTGTTGTCCATCGTATCCATCACGATCTTGCCAATGTCATGGAACAGGCCACCAAGAAAGGCTTCTTCTTCATGGATCAGTCTGGTCTTGCCGGCGATGATGCGGGCCGCCAGTCCAGCCCCGAAAGAATGCTCCCAGAGCATCTGTTCCGTCAGCCCGTAAGGTTTATAAACTTGCTTAACAGAAGCGGCAATTACCAGGCTTTTGAGGGTGTTGTAGCCAAGCATCATGATTGCGTGAGAAAGGGTCTGGATCTGACGCTGACAGCCATAGAAGGAAGAGTTGGAGATTTTTAGTACTCGGGCTGCCACGGCAGGGTCGGATGCTACTACTTTCGCCAGTTCCTCAGCAGAAGCTCCTTCCTGCTCGATAAGTTGAAGTACTTTGGTGGCGACCACCGGTATTGTTGGTAGGTCGCCTGTATTCATAATGAGATCTTCGAGTTCAAGGTTCATGTTCTGCTCCTTACATATCCGGAAGAACGGCTGCAATAGGTTTGATAAGAAGCATCATTTTATTACTTGTAATCCCAAAAAATCAAGATATTAGCCGATTTAATTGAAATTTTTACCATTCAGTTGTATACTTCTCGCCCATTACTTTACCTGTGTGAGGAGTCCTATGACGCTTTTTCGTTTATATTCCATATTGCTGGGCACAACTTTGCTTCTGTGTGGCTTCAGCTGGGGGCTTGGCAACGACTCCTGTACAAAAGCCCAAGAGCTGTCCAGTAAGCTCGAAAGTTTGCATGAAGAATCAGAAATTCGCCTGGCTGAAGCTCAAATCCTGTCACTCTGTCCCGATGGAGCTGCAGCACATTTTGTGTCCGCCCTTCAATTGGAGAGGGTGGGCAACATAGATGGTGCTATTGGCGAATATCGCAAGTGCCTTCAGCAGCAACGGTCATTCCCCGAAGCAAGTGGTAATCTGGGTCTTCTCTATGCGCAGAAAGGAATGAATGATGAGGCTATGGTCGAGCTGTCGCGAGGTTTGTCTGCAAACTCCAACCCCAGATATCATAAGGCGATGGGGCGAATTCTGGCAGAGCAGAAAGTATATCCACTGGCAATTCATCATCTTTCTGAGGCAGGTCGCGAATTAAGCCGTGATACCGGTATAGGCATGAGTCTTGCCGATATCTATACAGCGACCGGAAAAACGGATAAAGCGTTGGAAGAATATCGCCGGGTTCTGGTAATAGATCCGAATCATGAGCAGGCTCATATTCGGCAGGCTGCTCTTCTGCTGGACCGAAACGAGACGGATAAGGCCCTTGAGGAGCTTAAACAGGCCGAACTCGTGAATCCTCAGAACCGAGATGTTCATTTGATGATGGCAGTTATTTATGAAAAGAAGGGTGATACCAAGCAGGCTGATTACCGCTATCTCCTCGGCGGTAAACCCAAAAAAGATCAACCTCAGGTCGTACCGGCTGCTGTCAAACTGTCTGATGCGGCTGTGACGACGGATGCAGATAGCACCGCGACCGTGCTTCAGGCTGCTCTGAAAGATTCGCCGGAGAAGGCGGTAGAAATTTATGAAAAACTGGGCAATGCCTATCGCCTGGCAGGTAAAGATGCAGAAGCCATTGCCGCCTATAGGGAGGCAGCTCATCGCAATAGCACGAGCAGTGACGTTTATCTGAATCTTGGTATACTCTATGAGAAAGAGGATAAGCTGGATGAAGCAGTGGTGGCGTATAAACAGGCGATCAACGCCAAGCCTTCCAATGCTGATGCACGTTTGCGCCTGGCAAATATTCGTGATGCACGCGGTTTTTACCAGGAAGCTGTTGAGCAATATGTTGAATTCCTCAAGCTCAAACCGGATAGTCCTGACATTCAACTCAAGTTGGCCCGGATATTTGCCCGCAATAAAGAGCTGAACCTGGCAATTGATGCATATAAAGCCGTATTGAAGCAGCTGCCCGATAATTTGGAGGCAAACCGCGAACTGGCCCCCTTATATCGGGCCAAAGGCATGAATGATAAGGCGATTGAGCATTACAAGAGGGCACTTGCTCAACAGAAGGATGACGTTGAAACACGTACTGCCCTGGTTGCAATCTATGTAAAGAATAAACAATACGATGAAATTACAGAGCTTCTCAAGGGGGCGGTGGAATTATTCCCGGAAGATGCCAATAACCATTATAAGCTGGGGCTGATTTATGAATTCAAAAAAGATTATGAAAGCGCCATAGCCAGTTATAAAAAAGCTGCCGAATTAAAGCCTGACCATGCTCGCTCCTTGAATGCCCTTGGCCGACTGTACATGAAAACGGGCCGGATCACCGAGGCCAAGGAAGTTCTTGAAGCTGCCAAAACCGCAGATCCCAATCTTGAAGAGACAGCTATTCTGCTCAACAACATCCGGGATGAATTCAGTCCTGAGCCCAAAAAAATCAGCAAAAAGCTCAAAACACGCTCAGGTAAAAAAACTAAAAAAGGCAAGGCATCGAAGAGCTCGAAATCCAAAAAACCACAAAAAAAGGGGACTGCCAAATCCAAGAAGTAGTGGTGTGCCGGTCTGAACGATACGTAGCCCCTTCCGATGTTCGCATTACCCACATCCATACAGCGGAGAACACCATGACAGAACAGCCCGGTACCACAGCGTACTTTCCCCACGTCATCCAGATATCCGCACAATATTGGCGCTCCCTCGATCTGGGAGCGCTTTCGCGTTTGATCGCCGAACGAAACATTCCTCCAATCATCTTTTATCGCCAAATGGCTCTCAAGTTGAACCGATTGCAGCCGGACAGTGCCACACCAGTCCACGCAGGCCACCTCAACCTCTATGCAACACTGCAGACTGTACAGCGATTTATTATTGATGTGCTGGCTGAGCAGGAGTTGCCTGACGTACTGCTGGATGCGCTGCAACGTAGCAGCTCAGAGCATGCATTTCCCGAGGTGGCAACGAATTTTGTTGAGCTGTATCCGCCTCAGGCTGTGTTGAATGGCTCAATGGGAGCTGGAGAATGGCTTGCTGCTGATACACAACAAGTTATTAAAAAACGGATGCTGTTGCGTGAAATACTGCTCCTGAGGATGGCTTCTGGTAATCCCGCAATAGATAGCTTTCGTGCCATTCTGGATGACAAACAGCTGAGTCTTGCTTCTCCAGCTTATGCACATCTTGTTGATGGTGTGACCGGTTCATTGGCTAAAGGACCTTTTATCACTGGTCTTAATATGACTCTGGCAGATGCTCTCCAGGCACCGGTAAAGGCATCGCCCGATTCGCTTTCCGGCCAAGTAGGGTATATTCGTGAACAATGGCAGGAGCTGCTTCCTCCCGAACTGCTGAAAGAAGTAACCACTGCTTTTGACATACTTCTTGAAGAAGAGCGTTCGCGTGGTTGGGGAGGCGAACCTGGCCCTCCGCCGGTGTTGGAGTTTAACAGAAGTGGCAAGGGCGGCGCAGGAGAGCATGGCGGCGGCGCCAATGAGGGTCATGGCGGCGGGCATGCTGGCAGCTCGGTTTTCGGTGGCTACGACTATCCTGAATACGAATATTTTTCCGTTGATGCCGATTGGATGTCCAATGTGGTTTTGATGGCGAAGATGGTTTATGTCTGGCTTGATCAGCTTAGCAAACAGCACGGATATCCGATCACACGGCTGGATCAGATACCTGATTGTGAATTGAATAGGCTTGCTGAGGCTGGATTCACCGGGCTTTGGCTGATTGGAATCTGGGAACGTTCTGCTGCTTCTCAAAGGATAAAACAGCTCTGCGGAAATCCTGATGCGATTGCCTCTGCCTATTCGCTTTATGATTATGAGATTGCTGCTGACTTGGGAGGTTGGGAGGCATTAGGCAATCTTCGGGAACGAGCTGCTCATCGCGGCATCCGTCTGGCCAGCGACATGGTTCCAAACCACACCGGCATTTATTCTCGCTGGGTAATTCAGCACCCCGATTGGTTTGTGCAGACAGATTATCCTCCTTTCCCCACCTATCAATTCAATGGCGAAGATCTCTCCCATTCGGGGGAAATGTGTATTCAGGTGGAAGACGGATACTGGACAAAAACTGATGCCGCGGTTGTATTTCGCATGATTGAACGAAATACCGGTCGTGTACGTTATATCTATCATGGAAACGACGGTACCAGCATTCCATGGAATGACACCGCTCAGCTCAACTATCTGATTCCTGAAGTACGTGAAGCTGTCATCCAGACTATTCTTCATGTGGCCAGAAATTTTCCGATCATTCGATTTGATGCAGCCATGACATTGGCCAAAAAACATTATCAGCGCCTTTGGTTTCCTATTCGAGGTCTTGGTGGAGGTATTCCTTCCCGTGCCGAACATAGTATGACGCGCGAAGAGTTTGATACTGTATTCCCGGTTGAGTTCTGGCGCGAAGTTGTTGACCGTGTGGCGGTTGAGGCCCCCGGAACTCTGCTTCTGGCCGAGGCTTTCTGGATGATGGAAGGCTATTTTGTCAGAACTCTTGGCATGCACAGGGTCTACAACAGCGCTTTCATGAATATGCTTAAGATGGAGGAGAATCACAAGTACCGCCAGACAATTAAAAATGTTCTTGAGTTCAATCCGGAAGTGCTCAAGAGGTTTGTTAATTTCATGAATAATCCTGATGAAAAGACCGCCGTGGAACAATTCGGTACTCAGGGGAAATATTTTGGTGCCTGTATGATGATGGTCACCATGCCCGGCCTCCCCATGTTTGGCCACGGTCAGATTGAGGGACTGCATGAAAAATATGGCATGGAATATAAGCGCGCCTATTGGGACGAACCGGTTGATCAAGGGCTGGTTCGGGGCCATGAGATGTGGATTTTCCCACTTCTTAGGCATCGTGGGCTTTTTTCAGGTTCAGAAAATTTCTCTTTGTATGATTTTTATGCAGGCGATCATGTTGATGAGAATGTATTTGCCTATAGTAACCGTGTGGGTGACCATCGGGCTCTCATCCTCTATCATAACAGGTACGCCACTACAGCAGGCTGGATAAGGAAATCAACATCTTTTGCTGTAAAAGGTACGAATGGCGATATGGAATTGCGTCATACGACACTTGCCAAAGCCCTGGGAGTTACTGCCGGAGATGATTTGTACCTTGCCTTTCGGGACATTTACAGCGGCCTCGAATATCTGCGCAATGGAACAGAACTGAGCCAAAAAGGCCTTTATGCGGAGCTCGGAGAATATGAATTTTCTGTATTTCTTGACTTCAGGGAAATTCAGGATGATGCCGATTGTACTTGGAAATTGTTATGTGAAACACTCAACGGAAGCGGCGTGGAAAGCCTGGAAGAGGCGCGGCTCCAGGTGCAGTTCAACGATCTGAACCAAGCATTCAACACTGTTCTTGAATGTATTCCTGCTGAATCCGGTAAAGCGCAGGTAGGTGTTGTCATTGGAGATGCAGCTGCGTTGGACAAAGCTGCCGCTGACTTTTTCGACCTGTTGGAGAGACAGGGAGAGGTGATTGCCACAACGCCTCCTCTTCCGTCACAACCGCTGCTTCTTGTCGCTGCCGCGCTCGCTCCAGCCAGAAAACCACTCAAGGGCACCGATCTGCAACCTCTTCTGCGTAAACAGCTGGATTCTGCTGGAGTCCGACTGCTGCTGTCCTGGTTGCTTTTGCGACCGTCGAGGCCGGATACAGTGGAATCCTATGGCTTCGATTATACTCTTCACCATGGTGTTAATCCGGCTGAACCAATGCTTGTTGGACCCGCTTATATTCAGTTGCTTAAGGCACTGCTATCTGCTGGCCCCACTGATCTTGCGCAACCTGCTAATGCTTCGCTGGCTGTCATTCTGTCTAGCTCTGCTTGTCAGAAGTTCATCCAGGTACATGAAAGTGAAGGAGAGGAGTGGTTTAATAAGGAACGATTCGAGCTGTTCCTGCAGTGGCTTGTCATTACTCATCTAGCCATGCTGGCAGGAGAGTCACCTAAGGTTGCTATGCTCAATGAATGGCTGAATTTAGCGGTCTTGGAGGTCCAGGCTTACGCAGATCTGGCAGCCCATGCCGGTTATCGTCTGAATCTGTTTCTACGTATGTTGAACACCCCTGGCGAGAAAGAAGAGGTCCCGGTTAAGCCTGTCCCCCCAAAAAGATAAAAAGAAGTTTTGGGTCGCCATTAGGTGGTGCGTTAATCGGAAGGTTGCGGCAGAGTGCTTTTATGAATGATGATGTGAGGTGGGGAATTGATTTTCAGGGCAGTTGGACGGGGGAACCATTTCAGGTTCCCCCTTTTGTTTCAGGAATCTAGAAAGGATTGCGCAGTACGATTGTCTGATCGCGTCGCGGGCCGACTGAGACCATGACAATCTGGCAGCCGGCCAGTTCTTCAAGGCGCTGCACATATTTTTTTGCATTTTCAGGCAGATCTTCGAAAGTTTTAGCTGCAGTTATATCAGTTTTCCAGCCAGGCAGTTCTTCATATACAGGCTGACAGTTCTCAAATATTTCCAAGGCAGCCGGCAGCGATTCAAGTGCTTTCCCTTGGTAGGTATAGCCTGTACATACCTTGATCGTGTCGAAATCTGAAAGCACATCCAGCTTTGTCAGGGCAATGCCGGTGAGGCCGTTGATTCGTACAGCATAACGGATTACCATAGTGTCGAACCAGCCGCAGCGACGGGGTCGGCCGGTTGTGGCTCCAAACTCACCACCAACCTGGCGCAGCTTTTCCCCGGTTTCTTCGAGCAGCTCAGTTGGAAAAGGACCACTTCCTACCCTGGTAACATAGGCTTTGGATATCCCGATTACTTCATTTATCTGACGAGGACTTACGCCAGAACCTGTGCTCGCGCCGCCGGCGCACGTGGATGATGAGGTAACATAGGGATAGGTTCCATGATCGACATCCAGAAGTGTTCCCTGGGCTCCTTCGAACAGCAGGCTTTTGCCTGCTTTAAGGTCTTTTTCAAGAATAAGTGAAGTGTCGGCTACATAGGTGCGCAGTATTTGGGCATACCCACGATACTCTGCAACGATCTCCTCGAGATTACAGGGAGCTTCACCCAGAAGGTTCTCCAACAGGAAATTTTTTTCGACCAGGAATTCCTTTACTTTGCGTACAAAGACCTCCTCATTAAGCAGGTCCATGAGGCGAATGCCGCGCCGTCCGATTTTATCCTCGTAACATGGGCCAATTCCGCGACCTGTTGTACCGATCTTCTTATCACCGCTCTTGGCTTCACGGGCGATATCTATGCGCTTGTGATACGGCATGATGATGTGCAGCGATTCGGAGAGCAGCAGACAAGAATCATCCTTGATTCGTCCGGACTCTTTGAGCTTGGTGATTTCCCGGATGAATACCTCAGGGTCAAGAACCACACCGTTGCCGATGATGCAGCGTTTACCTTCGTGGAGGATGCCGGAAGGAATCAGGTGCAGGACTACCTTCTCGTTGCCCACCACCAGTGTATGACCGGCGTTGTTGCCCCCCTGGTAGCGTACGATATCATCGGCATGCTCTGTATAAATATCAACTACCTTGCCTTTACCTTCGTCGCCCCATTGGGCTCCTACTACTACTACGTTTGCCATTCCTTTAGTCCCCCTGGCCTTCCTGGATGAAGTTCTTCAGTTCGTCGCTCATCAGCATGTCACTGTTGAAATTTTTTGTTTTTGAATCATGGGTGCGCACAGCACGGTAGTTCCCGAGGACAGTCTCATCGCCAACAACCAGCATGCAGCGTATATTTAAGCGTTTGGCATATTCAAGTGAAGCCCTCTCTTCGCGGTGGATTATATCACGGGCGGTAGAGTAGCCCAGCGAGCGCAACAGGCGTGCAACTTCGAGAACTTCACGTCGATCCTCTTTGCAGTTGAAGAGCAGAAAGTCACGAGTGGTACTCGCTTCCACATCCGGACGCCTCTCAAGGGCCTGAAGCAGGCTCAGAACATTGAAAGTAAATCCTGTTGCTGCAGCAGGATGACCGTAACGGGCAGTCAAGTTATCGTATCGACCACCACTGCACACCGGTTCTCCCAGTCCGGGAACAAAACCCTCAAATGTAATGCCGGTATGGTATTCCAAGCCACGGGTTTCACCCAGGTCAAAAGTAAGGAATTCACTTACGCCATGGATGTCAAGAATATCCAATACATTCTGAAGGTTGTCCAAAGCAGCACGGGAGCGAACATTGCTGGCGATCTGGCGCGCTGTATCCAGTATGTCGCGGTTACCGAAAAGGCGAGGTAGGGCCAGGACCTCCCGGCGCGAAGTCTCCGAAAGGTCATTGTCTGCAATGATGCGCTCAACTGCGGAGGAATCTTTGCGGGCAACTGCCATGTGCAGATCCCTGAGAGATTGTCCGCTCAGGCCGGACGCAGCCATGACACCTCGGCAGAATTCAACCTGTCCAAGATCTATCTTGAAATTCTCGAAACCAAGCCCTTGCAGCGCCTCAATAGCCATTGCAATCATTTCAGCGTCCGCTTCGGGCGAATCAAGGCCGATCAGCTCGACACCTGACTGAAATATTTCACGGCTGCGGCCAGTCTGAATCTCGGTCTGGCGCAGTACTCTTCCGCTGTAACTGATGCGGTGGGGCAGGGGCCAATCTGCAAGTCGTGTGGCCACAATGCGGGCAATCTGGGGAGTAATGTCAGGGGGGAAAGCGAGCAGGCGTCCCGTTTGGCGATCATCGAACCGATAGGTTTTTCCTTTAAGTTCGTCACCAAGGCCAATGGCCATTACATCTTCGTATTCGAGTTTAGGTGTGATTACACGCCGGAACCCCCATAGTTCAAAAACTCTTCGGATCTTGTGTTCAATGTATCCGATCTTGGCGGCCGCATCCGGCATGAAATCACTGACCCCGCGTGGCAGGGATATGTCTGGTTTGGTAATGGACATTAATGGTCCTATTCCACCTTCTTGATCGAGAGGGATGAGGCACCACGGGTTGCGATGCTTGGCCGCTGCACGGTCTGCAGGATAAGCAATTCATTTTTTGATTCATCAAAATAGTAATCCGGCATGTAGTTTTGGGTGTCGCGGGTACGCCACTTTTCTTCCAGGCTCGAACCGTTCCACGCCAGGCAGAAAACTGCGCCGCGTTTATAGGAACGGGCATTACCAAGCACCCAGAAACCATCGTTCTTGCCGACCAGCACTTCACCTTTGGAGGTAACCTGAACGCGCTGATTCAGGAATATCCAGCGGTATCTGTCGCCAGTTACGCGGACGTTGATCGGGTCTTCTTTTTGAAAGTACAGTTCCGAACCACCAAATTTGTCATTGCTACGCCACAGTTCGCTCAGGTCCTGGTCGTATACCACCAGGTAACCATCAGGATTGATTACAATTGTGTAAGTCTTATCATCCTGGGTGCGGAATTGGTTGAAGCTGTAAATGTCCCCGTAGCGAGGAAGTTTGATTGGATTTTTGAGAGTGATGGCAGAGCCATTGCGCGTGACTTCGGCGACCTCGCCATAAAAGTCAGTATCCCGACCCATGGCTTGGGCGTATATTTTTTTAGGACCACCGGCCAGATTTATGCTTCTGAAAAACCAGGGAAGTTTTTCAGCAACAAGAACCAGCTTGTTATCTTTTACCTGCCAGACCTGGGAAGCAAGCTCTTCGGAGCGGATGATGGTGACATACACATCTATTGTGCCGTCTTTTCCTTCAGTGGAGTCGACTGAAAGTATCTTCTCCGAATTTTTAAATTCAACTTCTGCAACCAGTTTCATTTCAGTAGCCTGACGGTAATAAGCAAGACGACGCTCTTCTGCCAGGAAGATTTCGCGGCTTCCGTCGGGGAATGTTCTGCCGGTCGCGATCAGGTTGGCTGCACCTGGTAGGCGTCTGCTCAGCCAGCCACTAGATGTATTTTTCTCGTATTCGGCGGGCTTGATGAAGTCGCCGGTGGGTGCTTTGTCAACCTGCTGTTCTGCTTTAATGATGTCGGATTTTATCGGTGCGGCGGGTTGGATGGTTTTGGGTGCGGCTGTGCCTACGGTAGCGGCTGGTTTGTTGCCGTAGAGATTTGACAGCTCTGATGAGAGTTTGTCTGCAAGTTTGCCGATTGCAGGAATCAGGTCGTCCTGACTTTCCCCCTGTACGAAGGCTCTTGTAAGTACTTTGCCTGTTGTATTTTTAGCCAGTGCATCCACGCTGAAAATCTTGCCGATCATGACGTAGGTACCGGTTACCGTTACATCCGCGTCAGCACTGTTCCCAACCGCTGTAATGCTGTCACTATTAAGGCGCGAAGCAAGCAGCATCTGCAAGGTAGCCTTCATCTCATCCTTGTTCTGGTTGCCAATGGCATTCATTTCCCCGACGTAAACCCGAATCTGGGATGCCAATGCAGGCAGGGCCATCAGGGTGACAAGCAGTGCAGCGAACAGCACAATCAATTTTTTCATGGTGCCTCCAGGTCGGGTTTAAAGCCTGCGGATTATTGCATAAAGCATCGTTCAGGTCAAAAAAAAAGGGGTGATACTGCCCCTTTGGCATCAGGTAAATCAAGATTAAAGAGCATGCTTAATCTGAGTTTTGTATTGTCGAGCAGGGTTAAGTTTTTGTATCGCAGTGATAGAACTCTCTGGAGGTCTCCGTATCAGAGCCTCTGCATACTTAAGTCAACAGGCAAAAAAAAAGAGGACGGGATTGCTCCCGCCCTCTTGGACATCAGGTGAAACTTGAATTAGAAAGCATAGCTCAGAACGACGCGAGCGGTGTAGGGGTTTTCAGGCTCCTTGCCGCCGGTAACAGTATCTGTGTAGTAGCCACCCAGGATGACATAAGCACCCTGAACACTGGCGGTCAGGTTGTCATACATCTTGTAACCGGTCTCCAGGTTGATTTCAGCCCCCTGGAAGTTGGAGCCATTAACATTGCCTTTTGTTACGTTGACAGGACGGTTGCCGTTTTTCTTGGCAGCCCAGGCAAAGCCGGCATTAGCATTTGCGTACATTTTAGGAGTAATGGTTGCATCGTAGCCCAAGGTGGCCAGAATCACACCCTGATTTTTGTTGTTGGTGCTGTAGATGAGGGACTGGTCTGTGGAAGTTCCCTGCATGTTGGTTGCACGATTCAGGATCATCATGTTTGAATCATTATAGGAGTTGCAACCGGTGCCGCTGGTGCTGACAAAACCATTTGTGGCTGCGCCATTGGAGGTGTTCACGGCCTGCCATGCACTGTTAACACCATCGTTAGCATTTCTCTCGCCGGTCGTAAACAGAGCTGCGGTACGCAGGTTGCCGGGACCGAGAGGCAGTTTGGCAGCAGCATTAAACGCATAGCCGTTGTAGGTGGCTCTTTTTCTTGTTGCTGCAGGATCAGCAAACTTCTGTACACCTTGCTGCGCGGCAGCAAAACCACTCAGGCCGAGTGCACCGAGTTTGGCATCAAAATTGGCGCCAAGCACATGTAATGTTGTAGGGCTAGAATTGCGGTCATCTGCATACAGATAGTAGGCAGCGCCAACTTTGAGGTCTTTGTTGATTGCGAAGTCACTGGACAGAGCAACAAGGTGCAGGTCGTCCAAGCCGCGCTGGCGGGTATTGCCAACGGTGAAATAGGATTGGTCATAAGCGCGGAAATAGCCGAGACCAACAGTAGCAGGACCGAACTTGCTGACGGAATTGACGCCAGCTATATCTGCATCAAAGAAAACGCCTTTGAAAGCATCTTTGATTGGCTGGATACCGGCGGTAACACGAACAGGGGTAGAAGGAATCTTGAAGTCAAGGTATACGTGCTTTGTTTCCAGGTTGACGGCATCTGATTCCAAAGCTCCGCCTGAGTTCCTGAAAGCGGTACCGGCAGTTGGTCCTGCCGTAGTGGAGTTAGTAGAACTAATAATTCCACCCTGTGCACGATCGCCAAAAACCGAATCGATTTCAAAAGCAGTTACCAGTTTAAGATCATCGTTTGCTTTGGCTGTGTAAAAAATGCGGGCGCGCTGCTCGAAGTAGTTGTTTGCTTTGTTTTTTTCAACAGTTGTGCTTGGAGTGATATAGCCTGATCCGCCGTTTTCATAGTCAGATACGAAATACTTCAACTTGTACATGCCGTGAAACTCATTCTCGAATGCCATGGCTGGTACGGAAATGGCTGCGAGTGCTCCGGCTGCTGCTGCGATTGTTGCTGCTTTTTTCAACTTCATGTGTGCCTCCTTCATTTTGTATAAGATGCGTGCATGTCAGCTACCAAACAGATTACATTAAATAATTTTTTTGAGCGTTGCTCACCACCTTTCCTATGAATTGGCCTTCTGATACATGTGTTGTTTATGCTGGTCCCTGAAACGCACGTACCCTTTGAACGGTCTCACGGGGAGCAGTCCAAAGGGTACATTTGTTACCAGCAGTTTGTCTTATTTGTCTGAAACGTTTCACAGTTTGTTCGCTCCCGGATGATGTCGTGCTTGTAAAGCAAAACAATTAAAAATCAGGCGGTTAGCTACTAAGAGGTTTCGTTTGGTTTCAGTGGTGTTTTAAAAAAGATGTCGCACTATACAATAAATCAAACGATTGTCAAGAAGAAAAAAGCGTTTGTTTTTGTAACGTGCTGTAAATACAACGTTAAGAAGGGGTGTGTCAACATCTTATTGTATTTAATTAAATTTTATGCCTCAGTTGGCACAGCTCGGTCAAAATTCCATTGCTGCTTTTGGGATGAATAAAAGCAATGCTGGTCCCATGAGCACCACTGCGGGGCTTCTGATCAATCATCCGTGATCCTTCATCAACGAGTTTGGCAATAGCTGCTTCGATATCTTCTACCTCATAGGCTAAATGATGAATGCCAGGCCCGTTTTTCTCAAGAAATTTTGCAATCGGGCTTTCAAGTGTGGTGGGCTCTAGAAGTTCTATTTTCGATTCTCCCACTTGCAGCATGGCGACCTTGACCATCTGTTCGGCAACTTCCTCAATGCCGGCAAAGGTCATACCCAGGTTGTCACGGTAAAAGGGCAGAGATTCATCAAGAGAGCGTACGGCGATACCGATGTGATTAATTTTTGTAAGCATGTAAAATTCCTTTACTCACCACAGAGTCACAGAGCACACAGAGGAATTCAAAGGACAAGGCGTTTAAGCCCGTCTTTGAGTAAGCGACAGTTGAAGTTAAGAAGAAGGCCCGTTTGCTTGCCAGAAAGTTTGAGGTATGTCAAGAGCTGTGCTTCATGGATAGGGAGTAAAGAATCCACACTCTTAAGCTCCACAACTACTTTGCTGTCGACCAAAATATCCAGCCGATAACCAATGTCGAGCACCACTCCTTTGTAAATGACAGGCAGTTCTTTCTGACGCTCGAATGGTATGTTTCTATCCTCTAGTTCCCTTGCGAGACAAACTTCATACGCCGATTCCAGTAATCCTGGACCCAAGCCGCGATGAACCTCTATGGCAGCCTCTATTATGTAATTGGTTAAATCCGCATCTCTGTACATAGATCAGATTTCTCTGTGTCCTCTGTGACTCTGTGGTGGATGATTTACGTCTATAAAACCACAGTCTCCGTGTGTTTTCCAAATACCCCTCTGAAAACATCTGCTATTTCGCCCAGGGTCGCATAGGCTTTGACTGCATTGAGGATGTGCGGCATGAGGTTGTCGGTTCCCTTGGCAGCATTCTCAAGGAGTTGCAGCGTTTCCTGCACTTTTGCCGTGTCTCGTCCAGCCTTCATTTCTCCCAATGCTTTCTTCTGAAATATCTCGACCTCTTCCTTGATTTTGAGCAGACCGGTAGGAGGCGGTTCCTGAATGGTAAATTTGTTGACACCTACAATAATCAGATCATCTTTTTCGATCGATTTCTGGTAGGCATATGCTGAATCCTGAATCTCTTTCTGTTGAAAACCTCGTGAGATGGCCTCAACGGCTCCGCCCAGAGAGTCGATCTTGTCAATGTAGTCCATGGCGGCTTTTTCGATCTGGTCTGTTAGCGACTCAACTAGAAAAGAGCCGGCAAGGGGGTCGATGCTGTCGGCAACGCCTGATTCATAGGCGATTACCTGCTGAGTGCGCAGGGCAATGCGGACAGAATCCTCGGTTGGCAAGGCCAGAGCCTCATCACGGGAATTGGTGTGCAGGGACTGGGTGCCACCCAGTACTGCGGCCAGGGCCTGAATGGTGACGCGCATGATGTTGTTGTCCGGTTGCTGTGCGGTAAGAGTACATCCGGCGGTCTGAGTATGGAAGCGCAGCATCAGGGACTTTGGATCTTTGGCGCCGAAACGCTCTTTCATCACTTTTGCCCAAATGCGACGTGCAGCACGGAATTTTGCCACTTCTTCCAAAAGATTGTTATGTGCGTTAAAGAAAAAAGCCAGGCGCGGCGCAAAGTCATCAACAGCCAGACCAGCCTTGATTGCGGCATCGACATAGGCAATACCATCTGCGAGTGTAAAGGCAACTTCCTGAACCGCAGATGAGCCTGCTTCGCGGATGTGGTAGCCGGAAATTGATATGGTGTTCCATTTGGGCACCGAATCCTTGCAGTAGGCAAAAATGTCGGTGATTATGCGCATGGATTCCTTTGGCGGGTAGATGTATGTGCCGCGGGCCATGTATTCCTTGAGGATGTCATTTTGAATGGTTCCGGAAATTTGATCTGCTGAAACTCCCTGCTTCTCAGCTACTGCGATATACATGCAGAGCAGGATGGCGGCTGTGGAGTTGATGGTCATGGAGGTGGAAACTTTGTCCAAAGGAATTCCGTCAAAAAGTATTTCCATATCTGCCAGAGAATCAATGGCAACGCCGACCTTGCCGACTTCACCCTGACTCATGGCTGCATCGGAATCGTACCCCATCTGGGTTGGGAGGTCGAAGGCCACCGAGAGGCCGGTCTGGCCGGCGGCGAGCAAATATTTATAGCGTTCGTTCGATTCCTTGGCGGTTCCAAATCCCGCATATTGGCGCATTGTCCAGAAACGGCCGCGATACATGGTGGGTTGTACACCGCGGGTAAAAGGATATTCACCGGGGAACCCCAAGTTCTCTTCATAACCGGGATATTCGAAATCAGGAGTGAAACATCGCTCCAGTTCTATATTTGAAGTAGTGGTGAAATCAGTTTTTCGTTCCGGTGATCTGGCAATATTTTTGGCAACAGTTCCATTCGTCCACTGCTGTTTCTTGTCTGAAATGTTCATATTCACTCCTTGTGTAGATAAAAAGTCCCTCTCCCGGTGGTAGGGAGAGGGTCTCGAGGAAGAAACTCTGCGGTTGTTATTAGAGAATTGCCTGCACCAGTGACCATGCCTCGGCAATGACCTCATCCTGGGAGCGATTGGCGGCGGCATCCACCCTCACTCCGCGCCAGCGAGACATTTCATTCAAATAAAACTCCCTCATCTGCTGATAGTATTCAAGTCCGCCTTCGTGGTGAATCTGCAGGACATCCTCGATTCGTTCATGGGCTTCTTCGGCCGGCACATCGATGAAGATGGTCAAATCGGGATAGATCTCTTCATCAAACAAAAAACCCCGGGACATCTTTTCCAGGGCACGTAAGGCGTCAAAATTGCGAACATGACCCTGGACCCAGGCATTGGCTAAGGAAGATATGCTTGACTGCTTGCAAAGAACGATTTTGTCATTTTCCAGTGCAGGTGAAACAATATTTTTGAAGATCTCAGCTCGAACGGCGCATTCCAGGAAAAAGTCGGCGCGTACATCCTTGCCGAAGGGCCAGTTAAGAAACGTCTCCATTCCCAGTTCTTTAACCCTTCCCGAATCAGGATTTGCACATTCTATGACATCATATTTGCTTTCGACCAACGCCTTGTGCAGTCCCACAATACCTGCTTTGACCTGCTGGCCGGAGCCGCTGATGCCCTCGATAACTATAAATTTACCTTTTCTCACTGTATCCTCCTCTGCTCATTGGTTTATGTACGTTTGACTGAAGTTGCCTTCGGCTGAAACGACTGACCCCGTCTTTTCAGACAGGGTCAGTCGGAACACCAAGGGCTGAAATCAGCCCGGTGAAAGCACCGACCCGATTATAGAACAGCCTTCAGATATGTAGTGGTCTGCTCGCGCTTGACGAGACGGATCTCTTCAGGGTTGACTTCCACGAACTTCTCATCCGGGGTTACCTTGAATAATGGCTGACCCTTCTGAACAATGCTACCGTCAGCACCCTGCATGATGATTTTGTCTATAGTACCGGAGAAGGTCGCCCGGACCGTGTTGAACATCTTCATGACTTCGATGATATAAAGCGCCTGTCCCTTTTCAAAATGCATCCCTTCACTTACGAACAGCGGCAGGCCTGGAGCTTCCTGGCCGTAGTACATGCCGCCGCAAATTGCCACGATCTCATCTGCTTTTGTGGCTGGAGGAGGAACCAGAACTTTCCTCATCTGTGTCTGTAGATCGGTGTCGTTCAACTCTTCCGGAATGGTGACTTCAAGATTGTCTTCCACTTTGAAGTCCCAGAAATTAACATTTTCAGCTACAAGGAACAGCATCCCGAGCAATTCCAGACCTGCTTCAAAGCCCATATGCGCCGAACGGATCTGACCCCATTCTTCGACGCTGAAGCCATCCTGAGGTTGTTCTTTGGTCAACAGGTCCGACAGTGTATCAAACTCGTGCATGCCGAGATTGAAACGCTGTGACAGGGTGGAGTAGAAGCGAAGACCTTTTTGAAGTAGTTCGTTGTCATGGTCCCAGATCACGTCTGCAGCGGGGGCAGCCGTATCGTAGGTCATATTGAGATATTCGTAGGTATCAGCCAGGATAACAAAGGGATTATCATGCCAGACCACTTTGCCATTCTCCATGGTGAAGTTGTTGCGGTTGAGAGAAAGCCATCCGGACAGCAGGTGCGGATCTTCCAGAAGCTTGTCCATTGGTCGGGTGACCAAAGTACCTTTACGATCCAGAATTGACGACATTTCCTTGGCCATTTTTGGATCATCAGGAAACAGGGCAGCCATTTTTTTTGCATAAGCTTTCTTCATCTGGATGAAGGCAAATAATGTGTCCAGGCGTCCCGCCTCTTCCTTCAATCGCCCAACCAGGGTCAGATACGGCACAACGAACCGGGTAGTTGGTTTTGCCATCACATTCTGACCAAGGAACCAGTTCACAAGCCCATAATGAAACTCAAGATTAGTCGCCAGATCACTTCCGCGGAGCACGGTTTTGCCGAGTACTTTGGAAAGATGCAAATAGCTGGCAAGACGATCTTCGCCCTTGGTGAGAAGCAGGGCGATATTGGAGTCATAGGCGCCAGCCACTTTGTAGCGCATGAACATGCCGGTGTCAGGGTTAACCAGGCAAATTCCCTGGTCATCACGAATTTCGCCCTCGATGGGGGAAGACCAGTAGCGAATCATGCCGCCGGCATGAGGCGACAATGAAGAATCGGTTGCATTGAGACGCGCTTCGGCAGCTGCCTTGAATCGAAGAATCCGCTCTGGTTTGGGGAGTTTCTTTTTGTGGCGCGCCAACAGTGCCATCGCCTCAACCAGTGATTCGACGATGAAGAAGTCATTTGGATCATCAGGGTTGGTGAACTTGAGGCTGTAGCAGAGTTCCGATACCCGGTGTTCAACCTGGATGCGGGTATTGACTTCCATGAAGTAGTAACGGTCACGGTCAACGATACATTCGAAGGTCGATGCGGAATCAAGGCCGACTGCCTGACCAAATTTGGTTGAATCCTCTTCCATGCGTCTGAGCACGTTCAAGTCGCTTTCCAGTGCCTTGACCTCAGCTGTTCGCCCAGCGTTCCTGGCTTTTTCTATGGCCTCTGTCAGCCCTTCCTGGGTCACTGAAATCTCGAGCAGTTTCTGCTCATGCATCTGCAAAGAACAGTCGCGACCACCCAAAGAAACGCACCACTCCCCGTTGCCGAGAAGCTGGATTTCATTGTGGCGGGTCTGCTCGATATTCAGTTCGACGAGAACGTTCTTGTTGTCACCGATACCGTTGGCCTTGACTTCGTTCAGTACTTCACGAACTAGAGTTGGAGTGTCTGCGGCTGCTTCCTGGATATCGGCCTCAGAAGGATTTTCGAGCGAAAGAAGCGATGCACCCAGTATACGCTGGCCTTTACCGCCGCCGCCGCCAATGGCTTTGAGACGAATACGGCTGGCTGGGTACTCTTTGAACATGGCAACAACTTCGACCTGCACCTGGGCAGAAAGCTCTTCGATGGAATAGAGGTCAAGACCTTTATCGTAAGAGGCATAAAGGATTTGATCCGCCAGATCTTCAAGAGAAGTCTCATCATCAAGAGCGTTGGCGTCAACGTCCAGTTTATGGAGGGTGATCAGTTCTTTGAGCTTATCTCTGGTGCCATGCTTTTTAACCAGGGTGCGGGCAGTTACATTATTTATGCCTGGGGTGACGCTTACGCCAACCTGGAGAGCGGTTCGCTTGGCCTCATCCTTTTTGCCGGCATCGGCCTGGGTGCGAGAGTTAGGGCCAATGAAGTTCAGGCCGGCCTTCTCTATTGCCGCAACGAATTCTTCATCTTCCGCCATAAAGCCGTAACCGGCAAAGATGGAATCGTAACCGTTGTCTTTGGCGATTTGAATGATCTGCCCAATTCGTTCAACGCGTTCTTCCTTGCTGGCACCGGTGTAATCAGGTACCCGATGGACGCGGTTGGAGTCGGTTAACTGGCGCAGTTCCGGAGCAAGGGCATTGGCATAGACAATGGAATCTTTTTCGGAAAGCAGAATGCCAAAATGGGTCATGCCCATCTCTTCGAAGACATCCATTGCTTCCTTGCGGATCGGCCCGCGACAGACGATCAGCGGCTTGAGGTCTTCGCAGGCGAATGATCTCACCCAGGCTGAATCAGACGTGCCGAGGCGACGGTCGCGGTGAATCAGGGGGTTGTTCATGTACAGGTCGTTCATTGGCTTTATCTCCATAAATTAAATTCGAATCAGGAATTCACCCCAGAGGCACAAAGGGAACTAAGATCTTCAGGCATAATATTGAGCCCAGTGCGTCATCTTCATCTTTGATTACCCCGTGCTCTCTGTGTCTCTGTAGTGAATAAATTTTTTAGTGGAATTCACGCTGTGGTCCCATCATCGGGCCGGGTTTGTAGTGCCTCATCAGGAAGGCGATGTTCTCGCCCAGGACCTGACGCAGATCGGTTGGCATGACGATGGAGGAGATGGAGCCCAAAGCCAGACCTTCTCGAGGATTCATCAGCTCTTTTTCGTAACGCTGATTCAAGGCAGCTTCCTGGAGCTTCAACCATTCGGCTGATTCTTTCTCGGCATCTTTCTTGGCAGATGCTGCATCCATGCCGCAATTGACGCGTTCTTCCGTTCCCTTCTTAATCATATCGGCAGCAGTTACCCTGATTTTGCGGACCTCATCCTTGTAAACAAACTCTTTACCTGCCGGTCCCATAACCGCGAGGCGCGTGGTGGGAAGTGCAAGCACCAGGTCTGCTCCGGTAGGGTAGTTGTTGTAGGAAGCATATGCTCCGCCGTAGGCATTGCGCAGAATCAGCAGGATGCGGGGGGTGCGCACGTCGACAATGGAATCAAGCATGGAGCGTCCGGCCTGAACTATTCCGCGTGATTCCTGCTCCCGTCCGGGAAGGAAACCGGTGGTATCTTCCATGAAGATGATTGGAATATTATAGATATTGCAGAAGCGGACGAACCGGGCAATCTTGACCGCAGAGTCGCAATCGATCTGGCCCGAAGAAACGGCCGAATTGTTGGCAACAAATCCTACCACCTGACCGCCGAGGCGACCGAAGGCGGTGACGACTTCCTTGGCCCGCTCCGGCTGCAGTTCGAAATAATCGCCATGGTCGCAGATCTGCTGGATGATGATGGAGACATCGAAAGGAGTATTGAAGCCGGTCGGCGAATTAAAGGCTTTCTTGAGCAGGGTGTTAATTTCCCAGGTCTTGCGGTTGAGTGGATCGCTTGTGGACTGGAAAGGGGCTCCCAAGCTGTTGTTGTCGGGAATGTAGGAGAGCAGTCGCTTGGCAGTTCGCAGCGCAGCCACCTCGTCTGTAACGGTTAGGTCGGCAACTCCGGAGCGACCATGCACTTTTGGTCCACCCAGTTCTTCAGGGGTAATGTCCTCGCCAAGCACCGATTTGACAACCCCCGGTCCGGTAAGACCGAAGAAGGTGTCGTTAGGCTGGATTACGAAGCTGCCCTGGCGGGGAAGGTAGGAACCGCCGCCGGCGTTGAAGCCGAACATGCACATGATGGAGGGTACTACGCCGCTGATCTTGCGTAGAGCGGTAAAGGCCTCGGCATAGCCGTCCAGACCTCCTACCCCGGCTGGTACAAAGGCGCCTGCAGAGTCATTCATGCCGATCAGCGGGATGCCCTTCTCGCCGGCCATGTTGAAGAGCTTGGCCAATTTGCTGCCGTTGGTGGCGTCGATGGAACCGGCTCGCACGGTGAAATCGTGGCCATACACGGCCACATCACGTCCGTCGATGTTGAGGACGGCAGTAACAAGTGAAGCACCGTCCAGATTTTTGCCCCAGTTCTGAAAAAGGACGTTGGGCGCCTTGTCGGAAAGGATGCGCAGGCGCTCCCAGACCGTCATACGCTTTTTGAAATGCTGCTTTTCGATCTGGTCGATCTTTACCGATTTGATCGGGCGCTGGATCAGCTCATAGCCTTCTTTCATGGCCTCTTCATAGCCACCAGTGGCTTTGGAGATCTCACCGGGAATATTGAATTCCAGCTTCTCGGGCGGATCAAACGGATTCTTCAGTTGCGGCTTGATTACATTATTGGACATCGTGGCCATCCTTCCCATAAATGAAGTTATTAAATATCAACGCCATGCTTTTCCTGCCCATCCCAATCCTCCTGTTGTCGGTAACGTAAAATGGAAGTGAGGGGCACACGTAGGCATTCCAGAACCTCGCAGTGTGTCCCCCACGGGTTGATGCTAACGGGTAACGACGGCCAGAACCTTGACTTCTGCTCCATCTTTAGAGAGCAGCCGGTGCTTGAGAGATGAATCGAAATAGACGCAGTCGCCTTCGTAAAGGGTAATCCGCTTGTCGTCCAGAATAAGTTCTGCTGTGCCTTTCATAACAAAAAGGAACTCTTCGCCATCATGACTGTAGGTATTCTCTTCCAGTACCTTTTCAGTCACCGTCAGGAGAAAGGGTTCCATTTTTTTATTCTGCTTATGGAAGGAGAGGGACTCGTAGGAATACCCCTGGCTGGTTCCTGCCCGGGATATGACTCTGGGAATAGCTTTGCGCTCATTGGCGCGGACAACTTCGAAGCGGCATTCCTCTTCATCTTCGGCGAAAAAAATGCCGATTTTTACATCGAAAAATTTAGCTATTTTTGAAAGAGTTGCTATGGGCGGGGATACATTGTTGTTTTCAATCTGTGAAATCAGCGCAGGCGAAAAACCGGTTTCCCTGGCCACCGCCTGAAGAGTCAGTTTTTTGGCCAAGCGCAGTTTTTTTATTTTTGCTCCGATGTTGAAATCCATCATACAGCCACCAGTTGAGGAATATAACCAGTTTTGATTGCGGCGTTTGTATACAATTTGCCCTCCAAAGTCAATAAATTTTCATTTCCAATAAAAAAGGCCTGTAGCAGGCCTAAAAAACTTTTATTATCATTAAAAATGGTGTTAGTGCAGAGGAACAGTGCAGGTTTACGGCAGGAGGTAATAAAAAACGATCATTGTTTGAGTAATCCGAGATTACGGCAGAGTATCTCCAGTGTATGCAGCACCTCTACGGATGAACCGTGCTGTTTGAGCCCATCGGAAAGCTGCATCATACAGCCGGGACAACCGGTAACTACCGCCTCGGCCTTGGTTGCCATAATGGCGTTGCTTTTAGCCTCGTTAATACTCATTGACGAACCATAGTGATAGACATTGAAGGTGCCGCCCAAGCCGCAACAGCGATCGGCACCTTCCATCTCTACCAGTTCCACGCCGGGTGCCGCCTTGAGCAGTTGGCGCGGCTGGGTAGTAATTCCGCGGGTACGAAGATGGCAGGGGTCGTGATAGGTGATGTTTATCCTTTCTCCCGTGCCGGTTTCTTCCGGCTTAAGTCCCAGTTTATGCAGGAGCTGGGAAGCATCGACCGTCTTGGCTGCCAGAGCTTCAAGACGGTTTTTCAGGTCAGGATTACGTTTTCCTACCACAAGCGGATAGAGGCGATGCAATGCTCCGCCGCAGGTGGCGCAGGCACTCATCACATAGTCCGCTTCGTAGCGCTCCATCTCATCAAGGTTCTTTTCAGCAAGTTCACGTACTGTCTTTAGGTCCCCGCCAGACATGCCCGGCAGACCGCAGCATTGTTGGCCTTTGGGGATGATGACCGTGCAGCCCAGGTGGCGGAAGAGAGCCAGTGTTGCCTCGCCCACCTGTGTATAAACAAAATTGGTCATGCAGCCGACGAAGAAGACAATCCGCGGCTTGCCCGGTTCGCCAGGAATCACTTCGGGATGACGATCAATGAAGGGCGTTTTTGCAATGGCCGGAATATGGCGGCTGTTTCCCACAAAGGGTAGGGGAAAGCGCAGTCGCAGGCCTGATGTCTCGGGGACCTTCTTGAAGAAAAGCGGTCCCAGCACCGATGCCATCTTTGCCCCCATCTTCATGCGGGAACGGTTCTTGATGACCTGGCCGACTGCCTGGTGAAATGTAGTCAGACCACGTTTCTGGGCAAGTGCTTCACGGGCGGCGATTACGATTTCGTCGGTGGGGACTTCATTGGGGCACTTTTCAACACAGCTTCCGCACAACAGGCACTTTGACATCGCTTCATAGGTCTGGTCGTCCAGTTCCAGGTCGTCCTTCAATATATGCTGTGCCAGGGCCACCTTGCCGCGGGCAACAGCCGGTTCACGACCGAAGGCACTGAAGGCGGGACAGTTGGCCCGGCAGGCTCCACACTTGACGCATTTTTTAAGCTGATCTTCAACCCGTTTGATGGGATCATTGTTTTGGTCGGACATATGAGAACCTTTCATAAAACAGAGGCACAGGGGAAACGGAACACTTAGACAGGATAGCCCAAAACGTTCCGGAAAGACAATCCTTGAGATTTAAAAGTCTTGAAGGCGTATCTCGCGCGGAGTCGCAGAGCAACGCAGAGAAAGACTTGAGACAAAATCAGGCTTAGCCTCACGAAAATCCTCGAAAAGGCCGGAGTAACCTAAGCTCTGAGGTAATGCGAAGAAAAGAATTTTTGGCTGGAAAGCTCGCGTTTGCTCTTTATTCCTGCAGTGACATTTTCCATTCGTCCAGCATAACTAAAGCCCGTTCTGCCAGCTTTCCCCGTCGCTCTTTCTTTTTTACCCGACCGGGTAGGTCCGGGAACAGTCCGTAATTTACGTTCATCGGCTGGAAATGTCGGGTGTCTGCGTTGGTGATGTGTGCCATCAATGCACCCAGGGCAGTTTCCGGTGGCGGGACGACCTGGGCTTGGCCCGCCAGTAACCTGGCTGCGGTGAGGCCGGCGAGAAAGCCGCTGCCGGCTGATTCCACATACCCTTCTACTCCTGTGATCTGGCCGGCGAAAAAGATGCGTCCATCATTTTTCAGTTGCTGGCTCGGCAGCAGTATTGATGGCGCGTTGATGAAAGTGTTGCGGTGCATGGAGCCGAGTCTGACAAACTCGGCCTGCTCCAGTCCGGGAATCATCCGAAAGACCCTGCGCTGTTCCGGCCAGGTCAGCTTGGTCTGGAACCCTACAAGGTTGAACATGGTCTTTTCAAGATTTTCGGCCCTGAGTTGTATCACGGCATGCGGTTCTGCTCCGGTGCTTGGGTCAACGAGGCCGACCGGCTTCATGGGGCCAAAGCGGAGGGTTTCCACCCCTCGGGAGGCGATTTCTTCAACAGGCATGCATCCTTCGAAGTGCACGACCTTCTCGAAATCCCGCGCAGCCACTTTCTCTGCACCAAGCAATTCATTTACAAAGGCTACATATTCGGCTTCTGAGAGCGGACAGTTGAGGTAATCGTCACCATCCCCCTTGCCGTAGCGGGATGCCGCGAAGATTTTGCCCATATCCAGAGAATCTGCAGCCACAATCGGGGCAATTGCATCGTAAAAATAGAGCCGATCGCCGGTCAAGGCACTCAAAGCTGTCGCCAGGTTGTCGCTGGTAAGCGGTCCCGAGGCAATTATAACCATTCCTTCCGTGGGCAGCTCGTTCACCTCTCCAGGGATCAGGCGGATCAGAGGGTGGGCAGTGATTTTGGCTGTCACATAATCGGAGAACAGCTGCCTGTCGACTGCCAGTGCTCCGCCGGCTGGTACACGGGTAGCTTCTGCCGCTTCCATGATCAGAGAATTACAGCGGCGCAACTCTTCTTTGAGAAGGCCTACAGCATTTTCCAGCGAGTCTCCTCGCAGGGAGTTGGAGCAGACCAACTCGGCCAGGCCGGGCATGTGGTGGGCCGGTGAAAGTTTTTCAGGCTTCATTTCATGCAGAATGACTGAAACACCGCGCTGGGCGGCCTGCCAGGCAGCTTCGCAGCCGGCCAGACCTGCGCCGATAATGGTTAATGTCTTGTTCATGATATTGTCACACCTCGTAATAGAAAAGGCGGGGTGGTGCCCCGCCTTGAATTTCCGCTTCTGAAAAAGGATATTATTCGCTTGTCCAGTCACACCCTTCTTTCGGACATTTCAGGAATTCTCCCTTTCTCTTGTAAATCTTCTTGACCACTACCGGGAAACCGCACTTTGGGCAGGGCTGGTGTACCGGCAGGTCCCACAAGGCAAACTTGCACTGGGGATAGCGATTGCACGAGTAGAACATCTTGCCGTAGCGGGACTTCTTCTCGGTCAGTTCGCCTTCCTTGCATTCCGGGCAGGTTACACCGGTTCCTCGCGGTTTTACAAGCGGCTGGATGTTTTTGCAGCCGGGATAGCCGGAGCAGGCCAGGTATTTTCCGTAGCGGCCATCCTTGATCAGCATGGATGCTCCGCACTTGTCACATTTTTCCTCAGACACCTCAGGTTCGACAGCTTCGGCGCCTTTGTCTCCATCTACACTGCGAGTATATTTGCAGCCTTCCTTGAAGCCGGAGCAGGCGATGAACTTGCCGCGCTTGCCCAGCTTGACAACCAGCGGCTGACCGCATTCGGGACACATTTCATCAGTTGCTTCGGTTGTCAGGTCTGATTTCTGTACTTCCCCCTCCTTCTGCTTGAGCAAGGTCACGAACGGTTCCCAGAACTCCTTCAGCAGCGGCTTCCACTGCTTTTCGCCGCGGGAAACCTGGTCCAGTTCTTCTTCCAGGCCGGCGGTAAAGTTGTAATCAACGTAGCGGGAGAAATGTGCCACCAGCAGGTCATTGACCACCATGCCGACATCCTCGGGAAAGAAACGTTTCTTTTCCAGGCGGGTGTATTTGCGTTCAACCAGTGTATTCATGATCGAAGCATACGTGGAGGGGCGGCCGATGCCGAACTCTTCCAGGGTTTTGACTAGAGTGGCCTCGGTGTAGCGTGGGGGAGGCTGGGTGAAGTGCTGCTCCGGGAGCAGTTCGTGCAGTTTCAGGTCTGCCCCTTCATTCATTGCCGGCAGCAGCCCCTCTTTCTCTTCATCCTGATCGTCAAGTCCCTCGATATAAAGCTTCATGAAACCGGGGAAGCGAATCACCGTTCCGGCAGCCCGCAGGCCGCAGCGCGTTGCGCCGGCAAAGGGATTATTGGATGCCGCGGCATCATCTGCCATTACTTGAACCAGCGCAATCGGCTGGGCCAGATCTGCAGTGATATCAACCGATGTCTGATCCAGCAGCGCCTCGGTCATCTGGCAGGCCACGGTGCGTTTCCAGATCAGCTCGTACAGTTTGTGCAGGTCAGGAGTGAGAAACTTTTTCAGCTCTGTCGGGGTCTTGACGATATAGGTCGGGCGGATAGCTTCATGGGCTTCCTGGGCATTTTTGGTTTTTGTTTTGAATATACGCGGTTTTGAAAGAGCATATTCCTTACCGTAGGCTGCCGTGATGACATCATGGGCTTCCTGGAGTGCCTGATTGGAAAGGTTGACGCTGTCGGTACGCATGTAGGTGATCAGGCCGACGGTGCCCCCTTCGCCTATATCGATCCCTTCGTACAGTTTCTGGGCAGTAGACATGGTTTTCTTTGCCGAGAAGCCGAGCTTGCGGGATGCTTCCTGCTGGAGTGTTGAGGTGGTAAACGGGGGGGACGGATTACGCTTCTTTTCACTCTTGGTTACTTTGGTCACCCGATAGCTGCCGGTCTGCAGGGCATTTTTCAAGCCATCGGCCGTCGCGGCGTCCGGGATATCAAACTTTCCGAGACGCTTGCCGCCGACGTCCACCAGTCCGGCTTTGAATTCCTGGCCTGGAGCCACTCCCAAACGGGCGGCGATGGTCCAGTACTCCTGCTCGATGAAAGCACGGATCTCTTTTTCTCTTTCGCAGATCAGCCGCAGAGCCACTGACTGTACACGCCCGGCGGAAAGGCCGTAACGGATCTTTTTCCAAAGAAAAGGTGAGAGATTGAAGCCTACCAGGTAGTCCAGCACAGACCGGGCCTGCTGGGCATCCACCAGCTCTACAGCGATTCCGCGGGGATTTTCGACAGCGTGAACGATGGCATCCTTGGTGATTTCGTGGAACACGACCCGCTGGATATCTATTCCAGGTTTTTTCTTGTCAAGTCCAAGGGCCGCCAGCAGATGCCAGGAAATGGCCTCTCCCTCGCGGTCGGGGTCAGTTGCCAATAGGAGACGATTCGAATCCTTGAGCGCCTTTTTGATTGCATCAATATGCTTCTTGCTTTCCGGCAGCACATGGTATTTGGGTTCAAAGTTGCTTTCGATATCCACCGAGCCCTGTTTACTGGGCAGTGCCCGTACATGCCCGAAAGAGGCCAGCACTTTATAGTCCGGCCCAAGAAATTTTTCTATTGTCTTGGCTTTGGCCGGTGATTCGACTATTACGAGATTTTGCGGCATATATGTATATTCCTTTTTTACCGATTGGTGGGTGTTCGCCACGATGCTGCAAACTTCATCACTCCTGCAATCTGCTCCACTACTTTCATACAGTTGTTGCGTAATGTGTGCCCGGAAGCGCTGTTACCGCCCCCTTGAGCTCAAGGTGCAGTAACATAGAGGAAACCTCCCCGGCTGTCAATTCAGTTTGGCTGATGATGTCGTCGATGTGCAGGGGGGAACGGGACAGCAGTTCATAGATGGCAGCCTCTCTCGGTGACAGACTGAAACTGGGTGAAGCTGGGATCGGCCTGCCGGTTGTGGCGGTGAAGCCCGGCAGCTCCTCCAGGATATCTTCTACGCAGTCAACCAGCTTGGCCCCCTGCTTGATCAGACGATTGGTCCCCCGGCTGGTGGCAAACGTTATATGGCCCGGGACGGCAAATACATCCCGGCCATGCTCCAGGGCATATTGGGCTGTGATCAGTGATCCGCTTTTCTCGACGGCCTCTACTACCAGCACACCCCGGGACAGGCCGCTGATGATCCGGTTGCGACGCGGGAAATTTTCCGCCAGCGGTTGGGTCCCCAAGGGGAACTCCGATAACAGGCAGCCTTTTTCGGCCATCTCATCGAACAGCTTGCGATTTTCCGGTGGGTAGATTTTGTCGATTCCGCATCCCAATACACCTGCCGTCTGACCGCCACCCTGAAGTGCGCCTTTATGGGCGGCCGTATCTACGCCACGTGCCATGCCTGATACCACGGTAATTCCATTCCTTCCCAATGCCTCGGCCAGACGTCCGGTGGTCAGCAGACCGTAGGTGGTGGCTCGCCTCGACCCCACCATTGCGATAGCCGGATTTCCGGGACAGAGGTGGCCTTTTACATAGAGGAAGGGGGGAGGGTCAGGGATCTCGAACAGGGATTTGGGGTAATCCGGCGAAGTGAATTTGATCAGTCTGGCATTGCTGGTGCGGAGTCGCCGGCACTCTTCTTCGGCAAAGCGTTGCCATGCTCCGCTTCTGATCTCATCAATAATGGAAACTGTGACACCCCTGGCAGTGCGCAATTCATCAGGCGATGCTGTCAAAGCACCCGTGGGAGTGTCAAAGCGCTCCAGCAGTCGGCGAAAAGTGACATTGCCGACTCCGGTCACGGCCTTTAGCCCAATCCAGTAATAATCTTCGCTTTCATCGAACAGCAGCATTGTATTTTCTTCTCGAGGTGCCAGGAATGAAAAAAAAAGACCGGCCAGGGGCCGGTCATAATTTGCTGCGTACTATTTATTTGGGCGCTGTGACAATCTTGTCGCCCTTATATATGGCGTCGATGCTTTTTACAACCAAGGCGGTCGCCGTTTTTTTGCCGGTTTCCAGAATAACGAGAGCACCCAGCAACTCCTGGGGCAAGCGTTCAACTCTTCCCTCGGCATAGCGCTGGTCAACTTTCACATCGCGCACAACGTACAGCATGTTGCCGGGCTCAGCTCCGTGATTGCTGCCGAGATCGATGTACACAATGTCACCGTCGGCAATGATGCCTGTTCCGGTTGCACTTTCTACAATATAGCCTTTCAAATCGATGGTTGCCATTTTGAGAGCAACTTCACGGCGGGGATTTTCGCGCAACGGAAGCAGATATGAACCTGGTGATATTTCCTGGTAGTTCCGGGTGATAATTGCCCGTGATGCAGTCCGCTCAACGTCTGTAAGCTGCAGTGTGCCGAGAGGGACTATTTTCTTGCCCATGATCTCGCTCGTCAGCGGATGACTTACTGCGCTTTCGGCTTTGTAAATGGCGAATTTTTCTCCACCCTTGACACCGTTAATGGCTCCGATATCGGTATAGACCATGTCGTCGACACCGATCAGGACCCGATCATGGTGGCCGCTGATGATGGAACCAAATGGTTTGGTTCCATTCTCTAAAAGGAATCCCTCGTTGCCGCGAATGGGAAAAAGCTTCTCTTCAGCCACTTCCTGCACAATGTCGGGCTTGATTGTCTTTTGTTGCGCTGCTGCTGTCTTGCTGTTGGGTGTTGGTACTATCTCAAGGCGGTCTGGAAAAATACGGACTTTCTGTCCCGGATAGATGAAATGCGGGTTGGTAATCTGGCTGTTTTTTGACCACATGTTCGGCCAATAATTGGGGTCTTTGATGAAGCGTTCCGAGAGTCCCCAGAGGGTGTCCCCTTTTTTGATCACATAAATTGTCGGTTCATTCTGGTCGAGCGCCTGTGCCCGGAAAGGCAGTGCCAGAAACAGGGCCAGCAGCAAGGGGATGAGATGTTTGGTTTTAATCATGATGGTTACCTTCATGTTTCCGATAATGTCTCATTAATGGGCGGTCAGTCTCTCGCGAGCCTTGGCTGCGGCATGACTACCGGGATAGGTCTTGATCAGATTTTCAAAGAGTGCTTTTGCTTTGTCACGCTCATTCATCGCAGACAAGGTAAAGCCTAATTTCAGCATTGCATCAGGTGCCTTGGAGCTTTTGGGATACTTGTCAGCTGTTTTTTGAAAGATGATCCTGGCCTGGGGAAGGTCCGACTGACTGTAGTGGCATTCACCGATCCAATAGAGTGCGTTGGCCGCGTACTCACTGTCAGGGGATGCGGCAAGAAATGCCTCAAAAGCCTTGATGGCAGCTGAGAAATTGTTGGAGCTATAGAGGCCGAATGCTTTGAGATAGTCTGCCGGGGGGCTGTTGTCACCGTTTTTTTCAGTGGATTGCGTGTTGACCACCTCTATCTTGGGAGAATTTGTCCGCTGGGAAAGCAGGACCAGACGTGCTTTATATTCATCTTGAGAAGTCCGTAACTCCTGCAGGCTGGTTTGAATCTGCTTGTTCTGTGCTGTTGAAGCCTTTAACTGATCTTCCAGGGTGAGGATGCGGCTGGTCAGCTCATTCAGTTGTTGCCCGGTTGTCCGGTCGGTCTGAATCAGGTGTTCGAGTTTTGCCTCAGCCTCCGATTGGCGCTTGATCATCAGGTCATTAGAAGCACAGCCAGCGAGTACGAAAAACGATATGAGGCAGGCTATTCTGTTGGTGCCCGATGACATAATTCCTCCATATAACAATGATTTTCATAATTAAAGCGTTATGGCGTAGTTTGTCAAGTGAAAGCTGCCTTTTCAGTTTAAATGGGGGGGGGAATATGCTAGCATCCAATTCCCCACATCATCTCATTTCTCACGACCGGAATCTCTTGTGCAAAAACCCGAACTCCTGGCTCCTGCCGGTAATATGGAAAAATTGAAAACCGCCATTCATTACGGCGCTGATGCCGTTTATCTGGGAGGGCGGGCCTTTGGTCTGCGCAACCTTGCTGACAATTTCAGCGTTCCTGAAATGGCCATAGCGCTGAATTACTGTCATGAACGTGGAGTAAAAGTCTACCTGACGGTTAACAGCTATCCCCATAACGATGCGCTGGAGCGGCTGGAACAGTACCTCAGGGAGGTTGCCCCGCTTCCTTTTGACGCCTATATCGTGGCTGATCCCGGTGTTATCGACCTGGTGCGGGAAATCTCGCCCGAGCGGCAGCTGCACCTTTCCACCCAGGCCAATACCATCAACTGGCGCAGTGCCCGTTTCTGGAAACGCCAAGGCGTATCGCGAGTCAATCTCGCCCGGGAAACTACTCTTGAGGCAATTATAGAAACGGTCACCCGCAGCGGCATCGAAACAGAAGTCTTCGTCCATGGAGCGCTCTGCATCTCCTACTCCGGACGCTGCCTTCTTTCCAGCGCCATGGCCGGTCGCGATGCCAACCAGGGGGAGTGTGCCCATCCCTGCCGCTGGAATTATCATCTGGTGGAGGAACAGCGTCCGGGTGAATATTTCCCTGTGGTGGAGGATGAGGGTGGTACTTTCATCTTCAATTCCCGGGATCTTTGCCTGCTCGAACACCTGCCGGAGCTTGTCCGCAGCGGAGCAGCGTCGCTCAAAATCGAGGGACGCATGAAGGGGATCAATTACATTGCATCCGTGTTGCGAGTGTACCGTCAGGCACTGGATGAATATTGGGCGGATCCGAATGGCTACCGCTGCCGGCCAGAATGGATGGATGAGCTTTCCAAGCTGAGTCACCGTGGATACACCACCGGCTTTCTCTTCGGCGAACCTCGCGATGTTGGGCAGGAATATCATTCTGCCTATATCCGCAGTCATGAATTTGTAGGCCGTGTTGAAGAGGTGCGTGATGGCGGCATGGCTGTGATTGGCGTACGTAACCGCATCAGGCTTGGCGATGAGCTGGAGTTCATCGGTCCGGGCATGCGATCGGCAAGCTTGCGGGTTGAAGGTCTGACTGTACTCGATTCCCACGGCAATTACGAAACGGCCTCCGCTAATCCCAATCAACTTGTTCTGATGGCTGTACCGGCCGGCATTGTGCCCTTTGATCTTATTCGTCGGGAAAAGACTTCCGCCTCGAACTGAATCCTTTCATTTCCAATTCTGCTGAGGGAATGGCATCAGCGCCATTTTCTCTTTACCTTCTGCAGGTTGTCTCTAGTCTTCATTAAAAATGATGGACGGCAGCGCCATTCATCTGTTATTGGGAGATCATTCCCATGTTTTTCAACCTATTGCATAATCTGTGGGCGCTGTTTGTCCTCTTTGCTGAAGAACGGCGCCTTCTGTTTTCGGTGCCATCCCTCTGCCGTCTGCGTACCTTGCTCACGGCCCTGTGCTGCTGGACCACACTAATGTCTCCCCTGGGGGCCCACGGCGAAGAGGTCGAGGATGCCGCTGCGATGTTTTCCGCCTGGCAGGAGCGCTCCTCCACCACCAGCCGTGCACCCAGGCCGCTCTCCCAGACCCCCCAGAACGTGACCGTGATTACCGCCCGTGAGATCGAACTGCTCAATGCACATACCTTGGCGGATGTGCTGGATGCGGTTCCCGGCATCCAGCTGAACCGCAGGAGCGGCATCCCCGGCCTGCCGGTCCTCACCCAGATCCAGAGCACGGACTTTATTCACTCCCAAGTTTTTGTGGATGGCGTCTCCGCCTCCAATCTGAACAGCAATTACCCCGATGTGGCTGCCATACCGGCCCAGATCATAGAGCGGGTCGAGATCGTCAAGGGGGCCGCTTCCACTGCCTGGGGATCGGCACTGGGCGGGGTGATCAATGTCATCACCAAGTCGCCCGAAGCGCGCCGGGCCATGGGCGGATCGGTTACCGCCTCCATCGGGGAAGGCACCACGGCCGATACCCGTGGGGAACTGAGCGGCAGCGTCGGTAGTCTGGGTTACTATCTCTCCGGGGGGTATCTGGGCTCAGAAGGGCTGCTGCCGGGCATGCACATCGGCTCCAGTCATGCCTATACCAAGCTGAACTACTCCGCTGACCCCCGCACCCGGCTGTGGGGTACCTTCAGCTACAACCGCGCTGTCATGGGCGACACCTACATTCCCCAGTTTAACCTGCGGGACAGAACAGACAAGACCCTGCTGCTGGCTTCCGTCGGCCTGAGTCACACCCTGCGGGAAGGGCTGGAACTGGAGATTACCGGGCGCCATTCTTTCATGGAAGCAGGCATCAGCCTCCTGTCCATCAGCGACGGCAGTCTCTTAAACCCTCTCCTGCCTGCAGAAATCTCAAAGGATTACGTCAGCGGGGCCAGCCTGAAACTGATCTGGCGCACCGACAACAATCAGCTGGTGGCCGGCAGCGACTATAACCACCAGGAAACCTATTTTAACTCATCCAATCGCCGTTCCTTCAGCCCCTTTACCAGTGACGCGGACCGCTGGGGTTTGTACCTCAACGATACTTACAGCCGCGGGCCGTTCAGCCTGAGCCCGGGGCTGCGCCTGGACCACACCCAGACCAACGGTGATAACCTCAGCTACTCCCTGGGGGGCACCTGGCAGGTCAGCGACAGCACCCTGCTGCGAGCCTATACTGGCCGCGGCTATGGACTGCCCTTTCTGTGGGTTACTCCCTTACCCCTGGCAAAGATCTGGACCACCCAGGTGGGGGTGGAGAGCGGCGCCGTGCCCTATCTCTGGCTGAAGGGCACCCTGTTCCGCAACATGACCTGGGGCGCGGCTGTCCAGCAGCAGCTGGCCATGGGCAGCGAATTGGAAATTCGCACTTCGCCGGTGTTCAACACGTCATTGACCGGGGGCTATACCTTTACCCAGACCACGCGCACCAGCGACGGAACACCGGTACGCCAGGAGAAGCCGACCCATACGCTGAAACTGGCCCTGCGCTATGACGATGCCACCTTCCGGGGGGTATTGACCGGCAGCCACATCTACTGGAACAATCCGGTTGAGGCCAACGGCAGCTACCGTGGCCTGATCTGGGATCTGCACCTTGGGACCATGCTGCTCAAACGGCAGTACTCCTCCCTGGAGCTGTTCTTCTCCGCCCACAACCTGTTCAACGGCAACTTCAACAGCTCCGATTTCTACTCCACCGTGAACCGTTGGTACGAGGGGGGAGTGCAGGTGAGATTCTGATGAGACGTTTGATGCTCTTCATATTCGCCTGTTCGATCCTGCTGCCATCCACGGTCCAGGCCTATGAGGTGCTGGTGTTGCTGAGCAGGCGCGATCCGGGCTACGATGAGGTGCTGAAGGGCTTCCGTGCAGTGTATGCCGGCAGTCAGCGCCTGGTTGTTCTGTCTGATTATACTGAGATTGATATGCTGCGGATCCTGCGCGAGGAGCACCCCCGCCTGGTGCTGGCTCTCGGTGATGCGGCCCTGAAAGAGGCGCGCAAAACTTTGCAGACTCCGGTAATCGCCCTGATGAGTCTGTGTATCACTCCCCCGTCCACCAGCCAGCCTAACCTAACGGGGATTGGTATCATGGCGCCGCCGGAACGCTACCTGAAGATTTTTCAGTCCCTCAAGCTGCGCCGGGTGGGGGTGGTCTACAATTCGGCCAAGAACGGCTGGTACATGCGCCAGGCCCGTCAGGCGGCCCGGCAAGCCGGTATCGAGCTGGTGACCCGCGAGGTGAACAACTCCCGCGAAGTGGCCGCAGCGCTGAACTCCCTGGCCGACAGGGTGGATGGCCTGTGGATGCCTGCCGATCCGACCGTCGTGACCCGCGAAATATCGGAAGAGTGGTTTCTGGTGGCTGCCCGGTACTCCTTGCCGCTGGTAAGCTTCTCCAGTGCCTTTCTCTCTATAGGAGCCGTGGCTGCGGTGGATCTGGACCGGGTGGAAATGGGGCGCCAGGCGGCAGCCATGACCGAGCGGATTCTGCAGGGGGGCGGTGTGGCTGACGTGCCGCCGGAACTGCCCCGCAGCGGTCAGGTTAAAGGCAATGCCAGCCTGCTCAAGCGCCTGGGGATGAACCTGGGTGATTAGCAGAACAAGTACCGGCTTGTAGACCCTGCCGCAATCTTTCCAATAGTGACTGATTCAGTTTGATTGCATCAATAGTTGCAGTCGGCATATCCTGATTTTTTAATCCCTGCCTTTACATAGAAGCTCCGCATGACCACTTCAAATCCTCAATGTGGTTGCCGCGAGTGAACATAAACAGATCTGCCAATAACAGCTGCTGTGATTGGCAAAAGTGGAATGTTTTAAAGTAGTACATTTTTATATGCATCGGTTTTTATATTAAACAAGTAGGCGCTGGGAGTGAAAGGAACAACATGTCCAGAAAAGCAATTGTTGCTGAAAACGCAGTGGCAGTTGGCCCATATTCCCATGCAGTGGAAGCGGGGGATGTGATCTACTTATCCGGCCAGACTCCGATTGATTCAATATCTGGTAAGCTCGTTACCGGAGATGTTTCTGCTCAGGCTGAGCAATGTTTCAAAAATTTGTTCGCAGTTTTAAAGGCGGCGGGGCTTGATGAGAGCAACGTCATGAAGGTAAATGTCTTCCTTGTTGATATGAACGATTTTGCCGCGATGAATACAGTTTACAAGAAGCAATTCAGTCAGCCATTTCCTGCACGTACGACCATAGGCGTTGCATCGCTACCGCTTGGAGCAAAAATTGAAATCGAAATGATAGCTCGCAGGGGTTAACGAGAAAACATCCAGAATGGTCTTTTCCAGATTGAAACCAAGGAGTCTCCCATGAAAATCGTAATCCTCGACGGCTACACCATCAACCCCGGCGACAACCCCTGGGACCCGTTGACTTCACAGGGAGAAGTGGTGATATACGACCGCACCCCGTCCGAACTGAAGATCGATCGGGCCGCTGATGCCGACATCATCCTGACCAGCAAGGTCAAGCTCGACGCTGCTACCATTGCCGCTCTGCCGAAGCTTAAATACATCTCCATGCTGGCCACCGGCTATAACAACGTGGATATTGCCGCCGCCGGAGCGCGGGGCATTCCGGTGGCCAATGTGCCGGCCTATTCTACCGAATCTGTGGCCCAGACCGCCTTTTCCCTGCTTCTGGAACTGGCAACCGGAGCCGGGATGCATGACCAGGCCGTGAAGGCAGGGGAGTGGTGTCGCAATCAGGATCATTCCTTTTGGAAAAAGCCAATTGTCGAGTTGGACGGACTGACCCTGGGGATCGTGGGCTATGGTACCATCGGCCGGGCCACAGCCCGTATCGGGGCGGCCTTCGGCATGCGCATCATTGCCCATGCCCCACGTATCCCGGCTGATCCCGGTCCGACGCCGGTCAGTTTCGTGCCCCTCGACGAACTTTTCAAAACCGCGGACGTGGTGTCGCTCAATTGCCCGCAGACCGCTGACAACGCCGGTTTCGTCAATAGTCGTACTCTCGGGCTGATGAAGCCGAGCGCATTTCTGCTCAACCTGGCTCGGGGCGGGCTGGTGAACGAGGCCGATCTGGCGGCGGCCCTGCGTGCGGGCACCATTGCCGGTGCCGGCCTGGATGTTGTGGCCGTGGAACCGATGCTGCCGGACAATCCGCTTCTGACCGCTTCCAATTGTGTGATCACCCCCCATATTGCCTGGGCCTCTCTGGCGGCCCGCAAGCGGCTGATGCAGATTGTCGCCGCCAACATGGCATCTTTTATCAAGGGTGATCCGATCAACGTGGTGAACGGCCAGTATTTGAGATGAATTCTGTCAGAGTCGGCCCTGCACCAGAAAAAATGAAGCACGAGAATATTGAATGGGTTATAGTTGGGTCGTTCGTTTTAGGTGTAAAACTTTGAATCGCAGCATACAGGAGTAAGAAAGTAATTATGAGCAGCCCTGATTTGAGAAAACTCCCCCCCCAGAGCCTGGAGGCCGAAATGTCCATTCTGGGAGGCATTCTGATTGATAACGATGCAATCAACCGCGTGCTGGAGGTGTTGACCTCTGAGGACTTTTATCGTGAGAGCCACCGCAAGATCTTCCTGGCCATGATGGCACTCTCCGACCTGCGTGAACCGTGTGACCTGATCACCTTGAGTTCCATGCTTAAAAAGCAGGGGGAGCTGGAGGAGGTTGGCGGTGCAGCTTATCTGGCCACTCTCGTGGACTATGTCCCTACAGCGGCAAACGTTTCCTACTACTGCAAGATCGTCAAAGAAAAGTCCACCAACCGCCGCCTGATCAGCGTTGCCACAGATATAGTCACCCGTGGCTATGACGAGCAGGCTGATGTCAACGAACTGCTGGATGTGGCCCAGAAGCACATCTACGAGATATCCGAGAACAAGCTGCGCCCCCAGTATGTGATGGTTAAGGACATCATCAAGGACACCTTCAAAATTCTGCAGACCCTGCACTCCAAAAAGGAGCTGGTTACCGGTACCCCTACCGGCTATGTGGACCTGGACCTGATGACAGCCGGTTTCCAGCCGGGCGACCTGATCATCATCGCAGCCCGTCCTTCCATGGGCAAGACCACCCTGGCCTTGAACATCGCTGAATATGCCAGTGCGGATCCTCGCAACAAGAACCGGGTGCCGTCCGTGGTATTCTCTCTGGAGATGGGCAAGGAGCAGCTGGTCATGCGTCTGTTCGCTTCCATCGCCAGGATCGATTTCGGCAAGATGCGCACCGGCCATTTCCAGGATTCCGACTGGCCGCGCCTGACCAGGGCTGCCGGCATACTGCACGATTCCAAGATTTTCATTGATGATACTCCGGCCATCACGGTGCTGGAACTCCGCTCCAAGGCGCGCCGCCTGAAGAGCGAGCATGACCTTGGCATGATCATTGTCGACTACCTGCAGCTGATGCGGGGAGGAGCCAACACGGAATCGCGTCAGCAGGAGATCTCCGATATTTCCCGGTCCCTCAAGGCCCTGGCCAAGGAGCTCAATGTGCCGGTGATTGCCCTTTCCCAGCTCAACCGCGAACTGGAAAAACGGGCAGACAAGCGCCCCATGATGAGTGACCTTCGTGAGTCGGGCGCCATCGAGCAGGATGCGGACGTGATCATGTTCGTTTACCGCGAGGCTGTTTACTGCGACAACTGCCGCAAACGTGACGGTTCCTGTACCCACGGTCATGAACGTAACGCCGAAGTCATCATCGGCAAGCAGAGGAACGGCGCACTGGGCACCGTCCCGCTGGCCTTCTTCGGCGAGCATACCCGCTTTGAGAACCTGAGCGAGCGCAACGACAGTTAAGGCGGGGACCAGGGACAAAGTTCCCCTCCCTTGATGGGAGGGGCTAGGGGAGGGTGAAGCAGACAGCAGCGGTAAGATGGGTGTCATCTTGGAGAAAAACCACCCCTCTCCCCGACCCTCTCCCACTGAGTGGAGAGGGAGCCTTGACCTAAGCGCATCTCCACTGACTAATTAAGGGAGGACGTACATGTCAGAACCGGTAAAAAAAGGGAGTCTGGGAGAGATCCTGTCCGCCTCCCAGATCATCAGCGAAGCCGATGTGCAGGCGGCACTCGAGATGCAGAAGCGCACCGGCTGCCGGATTGGCGAGGCGCTGGTGAACCTGGGGATTGTTACCCAGGAGGATATTGACTGGGCGCTTTCCAATCAGCTGGATTTGCCCTACATCCGCCTCAAGAAGGAGATGATCGATCCTGCGGCCATCGCCCTGATTCCGGGCAATCTGGCGAGAACCTATAATTTCATCCCCCTGATAGCGGCAGGTGGAGAGCTCAGTATTGCCATCGCAGACCCGCTTAATCGCGCTGCAACCGAGGCAATCGAGCGGTTGACCGGATTAAGCGTTAATCTTTCCGTAGCGCTGATCCGCGAAATTCGCGAAATGATCGACGCCTGGTATGGTGCAGCCAGCCGTGATCAGATGGGTTTCGAATCCCCCGCTTTTTCTCCTGCCGTACTCGAGATCATCAATGCCGATATCGGCGGGGGCAAGTTGCTGGACTACCTGCTGGTGTTTATTCTGCGGAACCGGCTTTCCTCACTGTCGCTGCACCCATCCACTGAACAGGTAACGGTGAGTGGCCGAAAGGAGGGCGTTGTCAGCCAGATCGGCACTCTGCTGCTTAATCATTACCCTGAATTCATCCGGCGCCTGCGAAAAACTGCCTCAATTGCTGCAACCGGTGAAGCGGCTTCTGGTGGAACAATTTCTCTGACGGTTAAAAACCGGACCGTCACTTTTCAAGTCGCATTACTGCAAGGATACGGCGGTGATTATGTCACTCTGAAACACCAGATCGCCCCGGCGGTCCCTGCACGGTTGGACGATCTTGAAGTTCCAGGTGAGCAAAAGGAATCGGTTGCACAGATTTTCAGGGCGGACAGGGGTATTACCTTCTTTGCTTCAGGAATCATCCAGGAGCGCTGTCAGCTGATGGACCTGGTGCTGGAGGAGAGTAGTATCGCCGGAAAAAACGTGATCATCCTCGGCGATGGTCCCGGCAGAAGAGGCGGGAACTTCCCGCGGATTCCGCTACCAGAGTCCGATACCGACCGTGCCCGTCTGATCATGGATGTTCTTGACCATGACCCGGATGTCCTGGTGATCGAAGATGTTGCCGGCGGGTTGCCGTTCACCGCAGCCTGTCGCGCTGCCATGCGAGGCAAGCTGGTGTTGGCAGGGCTTGCCATTAGTAGCACCGCTGCGGTTCTGCGGTATCTGCTGCACAGCAGGCAGCAGAATCATTTTCTGCCGACTTTTGTGAACGGTGTGATATCCGTGAAAAGTCTGCAGATGCTTTGTCGTTCCTGCAAGAGAGAATATGTGCCACCACGCGAACAGCTGGCCGCCATGCAGCTGGAGCAAGTTCCGCCTGTATTTTATCATCCTGCGGGATGCGAAGTCTGCGGCGCCAGCGGATTCAGCGAACGTCGCTTTCTGCTGGATTCGTTCGTGTTTGATGAAGATTTCCGCAACGCCTTCAATCAGGCTGCCGATGTGCCCTCCCTGGAACTCTATCTCGGCTCCAGGGGATACCATGGCAGTTACAGTGAGGCCTTGCGGCTGCTGACAGCAGGAGAGGTTTCGCCGGAGGAATTTATCGCTTCAGTTATGATGTAATCTCTTGCAGTCGGCGAAGGGGACCCGATTTCAGTGCTCCCCTCTATGTTTAGTTGGATTAACAAGTACCCCTGGAGTAGAGCCATGGCACGCATTGACGCACTATTCAAGATGATGAAAGAGCAGGGAGCCTCGGACCTGCACCTCTCTACCGGCAATCCGCCGATCTTCCGCCTGCACGGCGAGATGGTTCGGCTGCAGTTTAAGACCCTCGGCAATGACGAGCTCAAGGCGATCCTGTTCGAGATTCTCAACGAGAAGCAGAAGGCACACTTCGAGGAGACCAAGGATCTGGACTTCGCCTATGCAGTGGAAGGGCTGGCCCGTTTCCGCGGCAACATCCTCATGCAGCACCGTGGAATTGCCGCCGTGTTCCGCATCATCCCCTCCAAGATCCTGTCGGCTGATGACCTAGGGCTGCCTGAAGGGGTGAGGCGCATGACCAATTTCAAAAAGGGACTGGTGCTGGTGACCGGGCCGACCGGCTCGGGCAAGTCCACCACCCTGGCGGGAATGATCGACCTGATCAACGCCACCCGCAAAGAACATATCCTGACCCTGGAAGACCCGCTGGAGTTCATCCACGAGAACAAGGAGTCGCTGATCAACCAGCGTCAGATCGGCGAGCACACCGAGAGTTTTTCATCGGCCCTGCGGGCGGCACTGCGTGAGGATCCGGATATCATCCTGGTTGGCGAAATGCGCGACCTCGTGACCATTCAGCTGGCCATGAGCGCCGCTGAAACCGGCCACCTCGTCTTCGGTACTTTGCACACAAATACAGCCGCCAAGACCATTGACCGCATCATCGACGTTTTTCCCACCGACCAGCAGGAACAGGTGCGGGCCATGCTGTCCGAATCGCTGAAAGGGGTAGTCTGCCAGCAACTGCTGAAGACGGCCGACGGCAAGGGGCGGGTTGCTGCCCTGGAGATCATGCTGGGCACCCCGGCCATCGCCAACCTTATCCGCGAAGCAAAGACCTTCCAGATCCCCTCCATCATTCAGACTGCCAAGAAAGACGGCATGCAGCTGATGGATCAGCACCTGCTGGATCTGCTCAAGACCAAGCGAATCAATCCGGAAGAGGCTTATCGGTGTGCCATAGATAAGAAACAGTTCGAACAGTATCTGCCGGCAGCGGCGGGGTAGAGGTTGCTGAAAAACAGCCATCTCGCCGCCGTCCTCGTCAGCCACCTTGTGCGACGTAGCGCTGGCCCCCTCCCTATCCCTCCCCCACAATGGGGGGAGGGCATTCTGTTCCCTCTCCCTTTATGGGAGAGGGTGGCCAAAGGCCGGGTGAGGGCCTCCGCGGGGCTTCCTGCGGGTGCGACGATCTGACTATTTTTGAGTAACCTGTTCAGAACAAACCGGGTCGCCACACAAAAAAGAGGATCTCTATATGAACTTCAACCATTTTGACGAAGCAGGCAATGCGGTGATGGTGGATGTCTCGGCCAAGCAGAAAACCATGAGAACTGCCATTGCCGAGGCGCTCGTGCAGATGTCGCCTGAACTGTTGGCCGCCATTCAGAGCGGTGGCGTGGCCAAGGGAGACGTGCTGGGCGTGGCTCGTCTGGCCGGCATCCAGGCTGCCAAGAAGACTTGGGAGCTGATCCCCCTGTCCCATCCCCTGGCGCTGCATGCCATTTCGGTTGATTTCGAACTTAACCAACCGGCCGGGCAGGTGGCCGTGAAGTGCACGGTGCGGGCGTTCGAACGCACCGGCGTGGAGATGGAGGCCATGACCGGCGCCAGCCTGGCGGCCCTGACCATCTACGACATGTGCAAGGGGGCTGACAAGTCCATCAGCATCGGTGTAATCCGCCTGGTGTATAAGGAAGGCGGCAAGAGCGGCGTCTATCGACGGGAGGCACCATGACAGATATGATCAGGGTGGCCATACTGACTCTTTCGGATAAGGGATCGCGGGGTGAACGGGTGGACCAGAGCGGTCCGGCCCTTTCCGCCTGGCTGGCTGAACGGGGAGCACAGACGGTGCATGCACAGATCATCCCTGACGAGCACGACCAGATCGTCGCTGTATTGACGGAATGGGCCGATGCGGATCTGGCGGATCTGATCCTGACCACCGGCGGTACCGGCGTCTCTCCCCGTGATGTCACCCCCGAAGCGACCATGCAGGTAACCCAACGCCTGATACCCGGCATCGGGGAACTCATGCGCCTGAAGAGTCTGGAAAAAACCCCCATGGCATCCCTGTCACGAGCAGTTGCGGGTATTCGTGGCCAGTCGTTGATCATCAATCTGCCGGGAAGCCCCAAAGGTGCCGTGGAAAATCTGGCAGCGGTCTGGCAGGTGATCGGCCATGCGGTGGAAAAGATCCGTGGCGGCCAAGAGGACTGCGGGGACAGGTTCACCAATCCGACGTGCCCCTGATAGCAAATTGTCACGTGCAAGATCCATGGTTACAATTCCGTGGGGGGATGCAGGCGCATGAGTGACACCAAACAGAAAACCACAAAATTAAAGCCATTCTTCCGTATTCTGATCGCTCTGCTTCTTGTCGGCGGTCTCACTTTCATCGCCCTTGCGGTGTACCTCTCTACTCCCCATGCAGCTTCCCAGGTGTCCCGCCTGTTGACCACATCGCTCCACCAGACGGTTCTGGTATCGCATCTTGAACTGACCGGCACCACTCTTCGACTCGAAAAAATTTCCGTCGACAGCCCCGGTTTTTCGGGCCATCTGGCAGCGGCAGATGCGATTGCCATACAGCCGCAATGGCGCAGCCTCGTGACTGGCAGGCGCTACTTCCGGCTGATTGAAATCGATGGACTCAAGCTTGATATCCGCAAGAATAGCAAGGGTGTATGGAACTTTTCGGAGTTGCAGCGTTCGATGGCTAGCGGCAAGCCGTCGGGCGCCGAGCTCTATATCCGGCAGCTGGTGGTAAAGAACGGAAAAATCTCGATCAACGATCAGGCCATGCAGAATATCAACCTGCAGCTGCATAATGTTTCCAGCAAGGGAACAGCAGATGCGGATGTGCAGTTGGTCTTCGAGGATGCGGTTAAAAATCGCTATACCATTGCCGGCCGTGCCCGGGGAGGAAGCCAGCCGGCTCTTGACCTGACTCTGTCGGCACCGACTTTTTCCGTGAATGGTGTGGCCGCTATGCTTGGCCTGAAAAAGCCGCCCCTTTATGGGGAAGAACCCGGGGTGCTCAAGGCTACGGCTGTCATGCAGGGAAAACTGGTGCAGACTTCGCTTCTGTATCAATTCAAGGGTATGCGGCTGATAGCTGGAAGCGCGCCCCTGGGCGGCGCATTGAGTGCCAGTGCCGGCTATGATTCGGGAAAGGACGAGGTGCGGCTGGAGGCAGCGACCCTGTCTGTCAATGATCTGATCAAGCTGCATGCCTCGGGCAGAGCGTCCTCGCTTCGAACGGAACGGAAGTTTGCCGGAGAACTTTCCGCAGGGGAGGTCGATCTGGCCAGAGTGACTGGACTGCTGCCGGAGGGAGAACGCCGCACAACAATTCTGACAGGCAGGCTCGCTAGCACTGTTCTAAAAGTTTCGGGTGACGCAGCACGGGGAATCACCTCCGCCTCGGGTTCCCTCTCCCTTATGGACGGCCTGCTGAAGCGTAATGGCAGGACCTACGTCAGCGGAGTCGAGGGGACACTGCGTCTGGCTGCAGCAGATAAGGATATCCGGCTGGCAGGTAGGCTCCATTCAGGGAAAGCCTCTGCAGAGTCCCTGCTGCAGGATCTAGATACCTCCTTCAGTATGGCGCTCTCCTCAAAAATGAAGCCGTTGGCGGCAGAGGTCAGTCCTCTTTCCGGTAGAGCCATGGGAATACCGTTCACGGGACAATTTTCCTTCAGGAAAGAGGCGCCTGAGCCCTTCAAGGTCACACTGAATGTCCCCCGGACACCGCTGCAATTGCTGCGTCCGTTTCTGAAACAGTACAATCTGGAGCCAGACTCCGGGACCGCCTCCATATCACTTCGCGCCGCAGGGCAGGGGGCACGGGACCTTCATGGAGCAGGACGGGTTGAACTCGTGTCTGTCCAGGGACATCAGGAGAAAAAGGTTTTTGCACTGAAAAACGGTGTCACGGATTTCAGCCTGGGGCTGATAAAAGGCAAGCTGGAGTTGTCAGGCAATGCCAGATTTTCTGGTGTTGCTTTTGGTGGCAAGGGGGGAGATGCCGCCTTTGCATACCGTCTGGTGGACGACAGGCTGGCTCTTTCCGGGAGTACCTTTCAGGTGGAAGGAGTAACCGGCTCTATCGAACGATTGTCGGCAGTGATTCCTCGTAAGGACGCTGGAGAGATAACCCGCCTCCCGCTGGTGCTCGAACTGGCCGGTGGCAAATTCAGGCGTGATCAGCTGGCGATAAATGGCGTTTCGGCCACAATGGATGGTGCCTTTATAGCGAACGGCGGGGACAAATGGCTGGAGGGGAATGCATCACTGGGTTTTGCGGATGCCACCTGGCAGGGAAAGCCGCTGGCCGCGTCTGCTGCCCGTCTGACATTTGCCCGTTCAGGCGCCAGTGGCGACCTTAGCGGGACAGTACTGGGAGGACCGCTGGCAGGCAAATTCGCCTTCAATCCCTTTGCCCCCGGCGCTGGATCAACTTTTCAGGTGGGGATACAGCAGGCACAATTGACCCAGGCAGCCGGTATCGTTCCTGCCGCCTGGAAAGCTGTTCCAACGGGCGGCCTGGCGGATATTACCTGCAAAGGCTCCTATGCACCGGCAACCGGCCCGGATGCGCGTCTGGAAGTTCATGTAAAGAATGTTTCCATCAATAACAGCACAGGCAAGACGCTGCTTTCCGATGGCGGGATCAATCTGCGTGGCGGTATCTCGGGTCAGAAAGTAACAGTCAATTCTGCTGTTGTCAGTGTCGGTGAAGCTGTGGCAGTTACCATTAAGGGAGCAATTGAGCAGGCTGCTTCTCCCGGAAGAACAGGGCGTCTTACCTTTGCGCTGCCGGTTACGCCGGTAAACGGCATGGTTGATCAAGTGGTTAACGTCATGCCTCGAATGATCCAGGAGGCAACTCTTACTGGTACGGTTGCAGGGGAGGGGGCTTTAGATCTGCAGGAGGGCAGGATGCTGCTGCAGGGAGCAGTGCGGCTGAAAGGTGTCGGGCTGGATACGCAACAATTGCGGCTGGCTGACCTCAGCGGCGAGATTCCGATCTCTCTGGATTTTTCGGGGAAGAACACCGGCCGCAGCTTTGACACCCTCAGCTTTACCCGCGAAAATTACCCCCGTCTGCTTACCCAGTTGCGCGGGAAATCGGGCGCAGCATCATCAGTCAGCATAGGAAGCCTGGCGGTTGGTCCCCAGGATCTGGGCAGTATCAAACTGCAGATGAGCGCCGGGAATGGCGTCACCAGGGTCGATCTCCTTAAGGCTTCTCTCTATGGGGGGAACATTTACGGCAAAACCTCCTTCAGTATTGATCGAAACCTCTCCTCCCGGCTGGATCTGCTCCTGGACAGTCTCAGCCTCAAGGAGCTCTGTAATGCTTTTCCAAAGATCAAGGGGTATATCTCCGGCCTGCTTGACGGGGTTATCAGTATTGACGCCTCCGGAAAAAAACTGACCGACCTGTCCGGATTCACCGAATTGTGGGCACGGGAGGATAAGCGGGAAAAGATGCTGATCAGCAAGGAATTTCTTCAAAAGCTGTCAGGGAAGAAGTTGAGCGGGTTCTTTTTCCGCAATGACCGCGCCTACGACAATGCGGAAATCAACGCAATACTGGAGCATGGTTATCTGACCTTCGAACGTCTTGATATCAAAAATACCAATGTCTTTGGGGTTAAGGACCTGAGTGTTTCGATTGCTCCATCACAGAACCGTATAGCACTTGATCATCTTCTTGATACAATACAGCAGGCGGCGGTGCGAGGTACCCGGGCAACGGGTGGTGAAGCTCCAGCAGGAGAGCAGGAGGGAGGCGCGCCGAGTACTCCCGGATTTCAATGGCAGGAATGATATACTGCGGGTTGTAACCCATTTTACAGAGAAAAATAAATGGAGGTGGAACCATGAAGGGCAGAATGATGAAATGGCTGATAACCGGGGTGTGTGGGCTGTTGGCAGCGTGTGCGATCATTACGGTGAATGTGTATTTTCCGGAAAAAGCAGCCAAAGAGGCGTACAAGTCTCTGGATGACATGCTGCTGAAAAATCCGGCGGAGAAGGTTCCTGGAGAGAAGCAGCCGGGCCTTGAACAGGGGCAGCCCGAGGTAAAACCACAGAGCCGCCTCTTCGGGCCGCAGCCTCTGTTCAGCATGGTCACAGAGGCTCAAGCTGCAGAAAGTGAGGCAGATACTCTTGCAGTTGAACTGGCCAGCATGCCGGAGGTAACCAAAGCCTATGCAGAGATGAGTCAGAGATTGCCACGGCTGACGGAATTGTTTGGCAGCGGCGCGATCGGCTTGAGCAATCAGGGATTGGTAAGCGTGCGTGACAAGGCCAAGCTGGCTGCAGGAGATGAAGGAATGATCGCTGCTGAAAACCAGAGCCGCAAGGTTGTGGTCGGGAGCATGGCCAAGGCCACCCTGAAGCTGACCAAGCAGAAAGAGACTCCTGAGGCTCTCGGTCAGGTCATGGGCAAATCGGCAGCAACTTTTGCCGAAAACCGGCGTGAAGCGGCTAAACCGGGATGGTGGATTCAGCTGCAGAATGGGCGTTGGGTTCAGAAATAGTCATTATCTGAAAACGTTTTTTTAAATGGCGCTTTTCATGTCTGAAAAGCGCCATTTTTATTCTGATTTTCTCACACAAGAAAATAGTAGTTACAGCCGATTTTCAGGTTCAAGTTTTGCAATCTAAAATATTTTTTAATGGTGTGGGCAGGGAGGATTTTGTGGAACATGCGAAAAGGCTTCTTTTTTGCTTGGGAGTGGCCGTGCTTCAGTTGACGGTCTTGATCCCCATTGTCAGGGCCGGTGATACCGAATCAGTCATTGCACTTAGCCTGATGGAAAACGACAGAATGAAACATGAGCAGGCAGAAGAAGTACCGCCCTCTGCTTGGTGTCAACCAAGAGTCCTCGGAAAGTCGCTTTCGAATACTAACCAGGCACCTCTGGTACCCAAGAAACCATTTGCTCAACCTTCCTCTGCCCCGATTAACACTGTGGTAGTAACCCCTTCTACTCCGGTTTCTATTCCCCAGTCAGTTGAGATCAGCCAAAGGTGTTCCGGCTTGGATGGAAATTCAGCAATGGTCCGGGAGTAGTTTCGGACAGCAAACCGGGTTTAAAGTACTGGAAAAGTGTCTGAAGCCTGGTTGAATAGCGGCAATGGTTGGTGATTTAACATGATGTACGGCTCAAGTTGGAATAATAAGTAATAAAAGACCTAACCGGCAACAGATATTGATTGCTCCTATAAATGTCGGTTCTCTCCCCGTTCGCCCCGCAGTTTGATAGCTTCCTCTTATTTTGTTCGTTCTCCACCATCCCCACAAGGTATATAATATGACTACGTGAAAAGGTGCAGCAGTCAGTACACGCAGCAAAGGAGATTTTATGAGAGCATTTATACCAGTATTGCGTAAGGTGATTCTGACCATCGTCGCTTTGCTCGTAATACCTGCCGGAATAATGGCTCAGGATGAAGATGATTCCGATCAGGCCTATCACTTCAGCAAGGAAGAGTTGACCCAGATGGTTGCGCCTATTGCGCTCTACCCGGATGCGTTGACCGCCCAGATTCTGATGGCTTCTACCTATCCGCTGGAAGTGGTGGAGGCGGACCGTTGGCGGAGCAAGAATCTGCAGCTGAAAGGTACTGACCTGGATAATGCCCTGCAGGACAAGAATTGGGATCCCAGCGTCAAATCGATCTGCCATTTCCCCGACATCCTCAAGGCGATGAGCGATAAGCTCGATCAGACCAGGAAGCTTGGCGATGCATTCCTGGGGCAGGAAGAGGAGGTCATGGCCATAATCCAGGAGTTGCGCAGCAAGGCCATGGCCCAGGGTAATCTCAATACGAGCGAGCAGCAGAAGGTGATTGTTGAGAAGGAAATCATCAAGATCGAGCCTGCCAATCCGGAGGTCGTGTATGTGCCGGTGTACGATCCGGCTTATGTGTATGGTCCCTGGTGGTATCCGGCTTACCCCCCTTATTATTGGTACTATCCTCCCGGGTTTTACAGCGGAGCCTACATCGGCTTTGGTCCCGGCATTTTCTTCGGGTTCAATGCCTTCTCATGGGCCTGGTTTGATTGGCCGTTTCACCGGGTTCATATCGACATCAACAGGACCAGGAGCTTTCACCATCATGTCAGACGGGATGACTTCTATGGCAGGCGGGGTGGCACCCCCAATGTCTGGAGGCACAATCCGCAACATCGCAGAGGGGTGGCGTACCGGGATCTGAGAACGAGTGAACGTTTCGGGTCGCGTACTCCCCGTGCATTCGTATCGTCGCCCTCCAACCGGGAAAGACGCGGTTATCCGGGAACGCGCATTGAACAGCAGAACGTGAGGCCGCAGCGGGGGGTGAGACAGGCTGTGCCGCAGACACCGCAGACACCAACTGTGCGGCAGGCTCCTTCAGCAGACACCACGGCTCCTGTAATACGCCGGGAAGGATCAACCACACCGAGGGTGCAATCAGTACCTCGTGAAGGCTCGCCTGCGCCACGAGTGCAGTCAGCACCTGATCGCTCCCAACGTGGCGTGGTTCGTGATACTCCCTTCAGGGGCATTGGTGAAGGAAACCTCGAGCGCAGGGCGGGTGAGCGTGGCGGTATAAGCAATCGCAGCAGTGAAATCAGACCGCAGACAGGTGGTGCTAGTCGCCAAAGCGGTGCTTCAGGTGGTGGCTTTTCGCGCGGTGGCGCCCCGGGGGGCGTATTGCGCGGTGGTGGCGGATCTGGTGGTACCTTACGCGGTGGTGATGGTGGCGGGCACGGTGGCGGCGGTGGCCACGGTGGTGGGCGTAGATAGCTGCAGGATCCGGTCAGGTCAACAACCTGATAATGCATACAGGGGGAAGTCATGAAAATAGCAATTGTGCAAAATATCAGTGGGAGGATCTGGATGGCCCTGCTCGCCTGGGTAGTCACCGTAATTCTGGGTATGTTCACTTTGGCTCCGGATATAAGTTCAGCGGAAGCACTACAGAAACGCTTTTCGTCACCCGAGGAGGCGGTGGAGGCACTCGTTGCCGCAGCCAGGGCGGACGATCTGAACACGATGCTGTCCATCCTCGGACCCGGCAGCAAGGAGCTGGTTTCTTCGGGTGACAGTGTGGCCGACAATGCGAGTCGTGACAAATTCGTCGCATCTTATGAGCAGAAGCACTCTCTGGAGGCCCGGACAGCCAGCACCAGGATCCTGCACATCGGCGCCGATGACTGGTCCATGCCTATCCCGATCGTCAGGAAGGGGAACAGCTGGGGTTTTGACATTGGAAAAGGGAAGAAAGAAGTTTTGAACCGCAGGATCGGGCGCAACGAACTGTATGTTATTGATGTAATCGATGCATATGTGGATGCACAGCACGAATATGCGAGCAGAGATTGCCGTGGCGGAGGCAGGGTCGAATTTGCCCAGCGTATCATAAGTACACGGGGCAGTCGTGACGGCCTTTATTGGGAAGCCAGGGAGGGGGAGGAACAGAGTCCGCTGGGACCGCTGGTTGCCCAGGCGGCGCAGGAAGGGTACTCAGCAGATGGCAATCTTTCACCATTCCACGGGTATTATTTCAAAGTCCTCAAGGGGCAGGGCAAAAACGCCAAGGGTGGTGCCTACAGCTATGTGGTCAAGGACAAGATGATCCTTGGGTTTGCTCTGGTGGCATATCCCGCTGAATACGGCAATTCCGGGGTGATGACGTTTGTTGTAAATCAGGAGGGGATCCTGTTTGAGAAGAATCTCGGTAAAAATACCCGGCGCCTGGCCGAAGCGATGACAGTGTACAATCCCGATAAGAGCTGGAAAAGAGTCAAAGATCTGGGAGCAACGGCAGCGAATGTGCCTTGCCCGGTAGATCAGAAGCGTCCATAACACAGGCGTTGCTGTTGTTAACTGTCTGATCTGCTGATGCAATCAAAAGTGGTCCAACAGTCATCAAAAATCTCACGCTTGCGTGCTTTACCGTTTCGGACCCTACAGGCAGCAAGTTGAGATCGGAAGTTTAGGCGTTATAGTAAGTAGTGGAGCGGCAGATCCTGTGAAAAAATAGGAGCGAATGCCATGCACACTGATTTACAAACCGAGTTCAGGGACTATACGCCGGATGGATTGAGTGAGCTCTACAAAAAAGATCCAACTTATTTTGATGAACTTGCTGCTGCTGCCATTCACCAGGCATGCATTGGTAAAACTGAAAAGGAAACAACCAAACTTCGACAAATGCAGTGGTCCATTGAGGGTCAACTCCGGAAAGCCAAGACTCCGCTTCAAAGAATGCAGATAATGGAAAATATTTTCTATAGCCGCATCTTTGGACAAGATGGCGAACTCGCGCAACTATCGTATGGTTGCAAGAGGTTGCTTGATGCTGTCTGTGTGCAGGATCCTGCCACAAGACCGAAGTTATCTCTATTGAATGGCGGCAGAAACGAGGGAGCCAAAGGCCTTTAAAATGGTTTACCAACGGCGGCATCCCGATGTTTTTTGTAGAGGGAACTCGAAGTCCCCCGCTGAATAAGGTGGAGCAAAGGTTTAGAAGCCTCCATGCTTGCCAGAACTGGAAATTCCTCGTATTATGGTGCCAATTTCAGATAGGGCGGCCGATCAAGCCGCCTTTTGTTTTGCACTGAATTCCATGGTAGGGATGAAGCTATATAAGGACCCATGACAACAGGTAACGCATGAAAAGGAGAATGGGCATTGAAAGATTGTAAAACTGAAACAGCTACAGACATGGCAGCGACACAGAGGACAAGGCTTGGCAGGGAGGAATTTAGCATGCTGCCTTTTCCCGATAAACTCACGTACTTGGCCGGAGTATCCCCCAAGGAACGGGTGAGTCTTATACTGGGAGACCCGGAGGGCAAGCAGCTGACCTGGTCCATGCACCCCCAGGCCTTGTACTGGCTTTTCAAGGAAATTGACACCCCTGATGCCATGCAATTGCTGGGGTTGGCAAATCCACGGCAGTGCGTTTTCATTCTGGATATGGAACTCTGGAGAGGCTGGACCTTTTCCGAAGATAAGGCGATGGAATATTTCGGGTATATCCTGAAAGGGAGTGAGGAGCATTTCCTGGAATTACTTCCCCATCTGGATTTCAATCTCCTCACACTTTTTCTGGGGAGGGAAATTTTTGTCGCGGGTGGCATTGGAGACCTCAATACCGATGAAGAACGCTTGATTGAGTGGGATCACACCTTCGATGATGTGTTTCTCATAAAATTCAAGAAACCAGAAAATGCCGAGGTAATCGGCCGCTTTATAGATTTGGTCTGCCGCTATGACAACCCCCTCTATACTGCGCTGATGGAAAGCGTCAGCAGTGATATCGATGTGGAAGGTGAAGAGGAGTGTTATCGCTTGAAGTCGGGACGTCTTGCCGATCTGGGCTTTCCTCCCCTTGACGAGGCACGTGAGATCTATTCCCGAATTAATCCGGCCACCTTTACACCCAGCCATACCAAAGTGCTGTTGCAGACCGATGTATCGAATAATCTTCCCGATATCATGTTGACCGATAAAACACTACTGGAGAGGGCTATTCTGCAGGTAGACTCGGAACTTTTCCGCATGGAGCTGAACTATCTTATAAACACCGCTCTTGTGGCTGATGAAGCACACCTGGCCGACACGCCATACATGCTGGCGGTAGTGGAAAGGGTTTACGGTTATTTGAATATTGCCCTTGAGTACCTCAGCAAAGGGGATGAAGCCAAGGGGGTCGAGATTCTGCGCGGCGAGTATCTGAAAAACCTGTTCCGTCTTGGCTTTAGCATTGTACTTGGCCTGAAACACAGGGCAGACAAGTTGAACGATTCAAGTTATGCTACCGGTGAAGTCCTGTCCGGGCTGAAAAGTCCCAGACCTCGCTATTACCGTGGATTGGATGACGACGGTATTGATGGTTACCGGGAATTTCACGAAATGCAGGATTTCAGGAATGTGTCTGATTTTTTAACAACTCTGGAAGATGGGACGGATGAGTTGAATTGAAGCAGGATAAATATAGAGACAATTCAAAGGCGGCCAACTGGTCGCCTTTGTTGTTCCTGTTTCTGGAGCACTCAGCGGGAAGCGGGTCTGGTTTCATCTGGTACAATGCCGAAGCAGGCGGTAGTGTGAAGGCTTTCCTTCTCTTTTGACTTGCTGAGGGAGGCCGGATACAATCGTGCCTCGGCAGGTATCTCTGATACCGGAAGCAAGTGAACAGCGGGGAGTCCGGGCCCAATTTAATGCCCAAATAAGCAAGCAGCGCATAAGTCGTGGAGATGAGACAATTATGAAAATACAGAAACTGACAATCGAAAACCGCGCAAAGGTATATGCGCTTCTGCAATGTGCCTTTCCCCGCAGTAACTATGAAGCTGAGCTGGTGCGGAAACTGCACGCCAATGGCAGGCCGCTCCACGAATGGGTCTGCCTCCATTCCAACAAAGTCATCGCCTACATCGCCTTTTCCAATGCGTATCATGGCAGGGATATCTGCGGATTGCATCTGGCGCCCATGGCGGTGACACCGGAGTTTCAGAAACAGGGGGTGGGCACGGAACTGCTCAGGTTTGCCTTGCGGCAGGAGGCGATCAAGGGCCAGCCCCTGTTCGTACTGGGGGAACCGAATTATTACAGGAAGTTTGGCTTTGAGCCGTGCAGTCAGCCCATTTGTCCGTTCGATATAAACAACGCCCATTTCCTGAGCATGGGCAACATCGTTGCCACCAGCTTTGTTGTCGGGTATGAGCCGGAGTTTGTTCCGGTCATCGCGCCGGCAGCCCCTCATGGAAAGAAGCACAGGCACGGTAAGCATTCCTGATCGCTATTTGATTATTTTCTTCCTTTGTTGCATGGAGATGTTTTTATGAAAAAGCTGTTGATTGTCTGCCTCGCTCTGATAACGCTCTTCGTTGCATGTGCTCCCTCCATGTATGGCGTTCCACAGGAGACCTGGGACCGAATGAGCGAGTCGGAGCGGATTGAGGCGATGCGGGTCTATGAGCGGGAACAGCAGGCCCGTCGTCAGGCGGCGGAAGAGCGGGCCCGTCGTCAGGCCTTTGAGCGCGAGCGGGAGAGGGTGCGGCAGGCCGAGATTGAAAGAGCACGGCGTGAGCGGATAGAGGCGATCCATCGGGGTGAGGGTGCCTATGGGGAGTTGATCCGGGTCCGCTTGCAGGGGGGCAGGATCAAGCTTGGGGATCGTCACCACCGCTACGAGCCGATAACCTTCACCATTGCCGACGGTGAAACGGTTAAAATAGGAGTGTCGGATGGCAGGGGACGAGGGGCTGATCTGGTCGTGAGCTATGGCGGGGGTGCTCTTTCCCTTGATGGAAGCCGTTTCCCTTACGAGCGGCGCTGGGGGCGAGGAACCGTGTATGCCGATACCGGAACCCGGGGGGCGCTCGATCTGCGTGGAGTGGATCTGTTTGTTGAAGTTCGCGACCGTTCCAGCCGTCATGAGCGGGAGCTGCCCCGCCTGGCCGTGATCAGAGAAGAAGCGCCGCCGGTGGTGATCCGGGAGAAGGAGCATCGAAGATCCCCACAGGTGATTCCAAGAGAAGAAGAGAAGCCGAAACCGCCGCCCCTGGCCGTCCGCGAGCCTCCTGGCACGCCACCGGCAACGGTACGCAATCCCCCCAAGACGCCACCGGTGGTTGTGCGCGAACCGGTTAAACCGCCGCCGGGACAACCTGTCTCATCCCCTGCAGTGGAAGGTCCTCCACGCACTCTGGAAGTATTTCTGCTTTCAGGGGAGATGAAGGTGCGGGGCCAGAATCAGAATGTGGAGCGTGCTGCACTGCGAATTTCAGAAGGGGAAAGCCTGAGTCTGACCGTGAAGGCAGGGGCTGAGACGCGCACCATCTCCCTCCGCTATGCCAAGGGTGAACTTTTCATCGATCCCGGACCCGCACGTGGGCGCGATGTAGTGCGCCTTCCTTTTGAGAAGGAGTGGAAAACGGGGAAGGTCTACAGATTTGGTTTGAAGGGTAGAGTAGCTTTGGAAAAGGTTGAAATGAAGGTGACTGGGATCAACTGGAAGTAGCAGACTTACGTCTGAAAATAACCTGCTTAAGCACAAAGAGAGGGGGAGCCAAAAGCTCCCCCTCTCTTTGCATGTTTCTGTTCATATTCAATTATCAGCTGATTGGTACGTTTCGGATGTTGCCGGTCTCGGCAATTTTCGGAATTCGTATCTCCAGCACACCATCTTTATGACTGGCCTTAACATCTTCCAGGTTAACCCCCTCGGGAAGCTCGATCGAACGGCTGAAGCTGCCGTAGCACTGTTCAACCCGGTAATAACCTTTTCGCTCGACGGTTTCCCCACCTGTTTTTTCACCGCTTAAGACCAGTCTGTTGCCGGAAAGTTCCAGTTTGATGTCCTCCCGTTTCACTCCTGCAAGTTCCGCCCTGATGATCAGCTCGTTTCCTTCCTCGAACATATCGAGGGCCGGCACGAAATCGGTACTCTTCTGCTCACCCCTGAAGGTTGTCAATGGGAGCCGGTGAAAACCGAAGAACGGACGATGGAGAGTGTCTTCAAACCACCGCTCCATTTCGTGCAAGGTTGTGAGCATTTCCCGTTCAATTCTGGTCATCGTCGGGATCGTCTCAAGGGATGCACCAGGTGTCCGGCTGACGGTTACTTCTCTTTCTTCTCTCGGTTCATGTTCTCTCAGTGCTGTTTCATTATGTTTTCTCATGGCTCACACCTCCATGAATTCAATGACCTACGATAGAATTATACCAATTATGGCAATAAGTGATCAAGAGGGTTTGATGTATCCAGCTGTGCTCTCACCTCGGAATTACCTAATCCAGAGCCTTCCTCCTTTTTCTCAGGTGTAATCATCCACCTCAAGCACCGTCCCCTTCATGGTGCCGGTGACGCTGGCTACATAAGCCCGGGCGACAAGGGCGGCGGGCATGCCCTCCAGCAGTTTGTTACCCATTGCCAGCAGGGTTTCCTGCACCCAGACCGGGCTGACAACGTTTACCCGCACCCCACGTTCCAGCTCCAGCTGGGCCGCACGCACAAAGCCTTCCAGGCCGGCGTTGACCATGCTGATGGCACTGCCGCCCGGCATCGGCTCCCTGCCCAGTATGCCGCTGGTGAGGGTTATCGAGCCGTTGTCATTAATGTAGTTGCGGCCGATCCTGACCAGATTGATCTGGCCCATCAGCTTGTTCCTGAAGCTGAACAGGAAGTCCTCATACTCCAGGTCGTCCAGCGGGCCGAAACGGGCGCTTCCAGCGGCACTCACAATTGCATCGAATTTCCCGACACCTTGAAAGAACGCTTCCACGCTCTCGGGATTGGCCATGTCGATCCGCAGATCACCGCTGCTCCGGCTGGCACTGATCACTTCGTTGCTCGCACTCAGCGCCTTCGCAACCTCCCGGCCGATTGTTCCGGTACCACCGATTAGTATGATACGCATCAGATCCTCCTTGTGAACATTCAACTTCTTCTGTAATTGTACCTCGATCCGAAAATCTTTGAATCTGACCTTCCTGTCTGCTCTCGTCATACAGGTGGATGAGACGGGGGAGAAAGACCAGAGCGCGATCTGGTATACTGGGATATATGAATGCTACCTTGAAATATATGCTGGTCAGATGCAGTGCGGGCTGTCTGATCATCCTGCTGGTGTTGATCACATGCACTGCAGTTACTATGGCGGCCAGCTGCCCTCCGACCCCCTGGGATGAAATCGGCCCTTTTTACCGCCCCAACGCACCGGTTAGAAACAGTATAGGCACCGGGTATGTGTTGAGTGGAACAGTTCGCTCAGCGGGAGATTGCCGCCCCCTTCCCAATGTGCGGATTGAAATATGGCAGGCCGGTCCGGACGGCAGTTACAGTGATCAATACCGGGCGACTCTGTTTTCCGATAGTGAGGGTCGCTACAGTCTGCAAACCTTCTTGCCGCCACCTTACGGGCGACGGCCGTCTCACATCCATATGCTGGTAGATGCAAAGGGGTTTGAAGGTCTGATAACACAGCATTATCCCAAGAAAAATACTACGAAAGCCGTCTATGACCTGGTTTTGGTCCCTGAAATCAAGGGGAAGGAAAAGGTAAGGAACCCTGTGGGGCGATAGGATTCCTCATAAATATAATCAAAGAAGGGCACCCGCTGGGGCGCCCTTCTTGCTTTCTGGTCAACGTAAACATATACTTAACCGATTTCAGATAAGCTTTTGAAGGAGAGAAATATGAGTGAGATCAATGCGCTTCAGGAGCGTCTCGACGAATCTTAGGCTAAAAATCGACTCAACAACTGGGTTGCAATCACGGTAGCAATCGTTTCCGTTTTTATGGCTGTTACAAAGGTGAAGGACGATAACATCGTTCAAGCCATGCTTCAGACCAAGTCTGATGCCGTGGACACCTGGAACGAGTATCAGTCCAAGAAGGTCAAGCAGCATATGGCCGAGTTGGGCTTGAGCCAGGTTCAAGCGCTACAGGCTCTGGCGCCGAGCAAGGGAGCCGAGGTGCTGATTGCCCAGCAGAAACAGTATCAGAATTCAATTTCCCGCTATCAGATCGAGGAAGAGGGGTTGAGCAAAAAAGCCAAAGGATTTGAAAAGCAATATGACGACTTAAACTATCGCGATGATCAGTTTGATTTATCCGATGCTACGCTTTCCATATCGCTGGCCATGCTGGCCATTACCGCTTTGACCGGGAAACGCAGGCTGATTGTTCTTGCCTGGATCTTCGCCGCGTTTGGAATGATCGTAGGGCTGGCCGGCCTTTTGGGGCTGCCGCTGCATCCCTCCGCACTTATCGGGTTATTGACGTGATTGAAGATTTGAAGTCAGCGCCGCAGCTTTATCTGCTGGATGGTTCCAGTTACATCTATCGCGCCTATTACGGTGTCCGGGATTGTGTCACCTCCGGCGGGATGCCCTCCAATGCCATTCTCGGCTTCACCCGGATGCTGCTCAACCTTCTGCATGAGAACCGTCCCGAGTACTTTGCCGTTGTATTCGATCCTCCCCGGGATGCAACCTTCCGTCGCGAGATTTACCCCGCATACAAAGCGCATCGGGATGATATGCCCGAGGATTTGGTGGCCCAGCTGCCATACATCAGGAAGATCTTGCATGCTCTCTCTATCCCGGCTCTGGAAGTGCCTGGTTTCGAAGCTGACGATGTCATTGCCACCTTGGCACGCCGCTATGCTGCAGAAGGAGTTCATGTCACGGTCGTGACCGGTGACAAGGACCTGATGCAGATCGTCGGAAAGGGAATCGAGCTGTTGGATACGATGAAGGATCAGCGCTGCGGACCCCGAGAGGTTTTGGAACGCTTCGGCGTCCTGCCGGAGCTGGTGCCGGATGTTCTGGGACTGGCCGGCGATGTGTCGGACAATATCCCGGGAGTACCCGGAATCGGCGAGAAGACCGCCGCCGGGCTGATCAATCAGTTCGGTTCCCTGGAAGGGGTCATCCGCTGGAAAGATCTGGTAAAGGGCAAACAGCGCCGGGAGAATATCTGTGTTTATGCCGAACAGGCTCGACTCTCCAAAATACTGGCCACTGTCCGTTACGACGTTCACCTGGAACTGTCGCTTGCGGAACTGCAGCGTCAGCTGCCGAACCTGCCCTTGCTGATGCCCCTGCTGCACGAGCTGGAATTTGCGTCGCTGGCAATTGCCTTTACTCTGCCTCCCCCTGGCGTGGTGGAGATCTACTGCGATGGCTCGGGCAGAGAGTCCGGCCCCGGAGGGTATGGGGTGATCCTGCGCTATGGGGAATCCGAGAAAGAGTTGAGCGGCTTTGAGCCTGCAGCCACCTCCCAGCGTATGGAGCTGACCGCGGCGATCAGAGGGTTGGAAGCATTGCAGAAGCCCAAGCGGGTGCATATCTTCAGTGATTCGCAATACCTGGTCAGAGGGATGAGCGAATGGCTGCAGGGCTGGATCCGAAGCGGCCGTCTCGAGACCGAGGGCGCTCTCAAAAATCAGGATCTCTGGCAACAGCTGTCCATTTTGTCTGCCAAGCATAAGGTCACATGGGAATGGGTGCGCGGCCATAACGGGCATCCCTTCAATGAACGTTGCGACCGGTTGGCAAAACGGGCGGCAGAGGCGGGGATGCTGGCGATCGAGGAAGCGATGCGGGTGGAGCGGGAGGCAGAAGAAATCAACATTCCGCTGCCAGTCGTGCCTGTTCAGCCTGTTTCGTTATTGGCTGGCGAGGAAGCTGCGTTCGAGGCCGATGCAGATGGCCAGCTGCTGCTCTGTTAGTCGTTATACTGCTTCATACGCAAAGGGATCTAAATGCCAAAAAGAAGTGCCGGCATACTGATGTACCGTTTCAGAAACGAACTTCCTGAAGTTCTCCTGGTTCATCCCGGGGGACCCTTCTGGGCCAGAAAAGATCTCGGCTCCTGGTCGATTCCCAAGGGTGAATATGAAGACCATGAAGAGCCATTTGTGGTTGCGCGGCGGGAGTTTTTCGAAGAAACAGGCTTTCAGGTTGAAGGAGAGTTTGTCGAGCTGGCTCCGGTAAAGCAGCCGAGCGGTAAAGTTGTTTCGGTGTGGGCGGTAAAGGGTGACTGTGATGCAGCCAATGCCAGGAGTAATTGCTTCACACTGGAATGGCCCAAGAATTCTGGTTCATTCAAAGAATTCCCCGAGGTGGATCGTGCAGAGTGGTTTTCTGTTGCAGTTGCCAGAGAGAAAATTTTAAAAGGACAAGTTCCCATTCTCGATCAGCTGTGCAAGCAGCTCGCCATCCTCCGATTACCTGCTGACCCCCTTCAAATGTGATACCTACCCTCCCTACGTAAACAACAATTGCCTTTTCAGCCTTGCCATCGAACCAGAGGAACAACTTGATCTTCTGAGTGGCTCCTGTCGTGAATGTTTCAGGCGTTTTTGCGATGGTTGCCGTTTATCACAGAATCGACGCTCCAGATGCCGCTCCCGTGGGCGGCGATGAACAGGAACACGAAGCAGTACAGCACGGCCAGTTCCCCTTGATTCTGAAGCGGCAGCAGTGCTTTGGTGCCGTGACCCATCCAGTAGGCGAATGCCATCAATCCGCTGGAAAGGAAGGCTGCCCAGGGCGTGAGCAGGCCGATCATCACCAGAATACCTCCCAGCAGCTCGATCGGTCCGGCTACGTAGGTAATGAAGGCCGGCACTCCGGGGGGCATGCCGCTGGGAAAATCGAACAACTTCTGGGCTCCGTGCCACAGAAACAGAAAACCGGCAACAATCCGCAGCAGTGCATAGCACTGGGAGTTGTAGTTTGACATGAATGACTTCATGGATATACCTCCGGTTACCATAGGATAACTGACTATCAAGACTATTTTAGTCTCTTGTGCGCATGTGGCAACATCATTAATTGCCAATGTTTGACAGTACTGGATTGATTGCGGGGCGAACCCGTGGTACACGGATGGGCCTGAAATTTTTGATATGGAGCGCAGGGACGAGCATGATTATAACACGCAGAAATAAGCTGCATTATGCCTGGGTTGTCGCCGGAGTCACGTTTCTGACTCTGCTGGTGACAGCAGGCATCAGGTCAACGCCGGGCGTACTTATTGTCCCCATTGAACATGAATTCGGCTGGTCGCGCGCCACCATCTCCATTGCTGTTTCCGTGAATCTGCTGCTGTACGGGTTGATGGGGCCGTTTGCGGCGGCCTTCTTCGACAAGTTCGGCGTGCGCCGCACTATGGTGACAGCGCTGGTGCTGTTGGTGATTGGGGTTTGTACCACAACTTTGATAACACGCCCATGGCACATGATCCTGATCTGGGGAGTCGTGGTGGGCTGTGGCGCGGGGATGACTGCGTACAGTCTGAGCGCCACCGTTGTCAGCCGCTGGTTTCACAAATCCCAGGGAACGGTAATGGGTGTGCTGACGGCCAGTGCGGCTACGGGGCAATTGCTTTTTCTGCCATTCCTGGCTCAATTGACACATCATTATGGCTGGCGAAAAGCGACTTTTGCCATTGCGTGTGCAGCTCTGGCCATTCTGCCTCTGGTTTTGTTTTTCATGCGCAACCAGCCTGCGGATAAGAATCTTCTGGCATATGGGGAAGAACCGCACAGCAATGATATATCCCCCTCCTCAGCCAGTCCGCATCGGAATCCCTTCCATGTGGCGATACTCGGGTTGCAGCGCGGTCTGGTCTCCCGGGATTTTTGGCTTTTGTCAGGCAGTTTCTTCATCTGCGGTGCCAGCACCAACGGCCTGATTGGTACGCATCTCATCCCGGCCTGTGTCGATCACGGCATTCCTGAAGTACGGGCCGCAGGCCTGCTTGCTTTAATGGGAGTGCTCGATCTGATTGGTACAACTTTTTCCGGATGGCTTTCCGATCGATACAACAGCCGTTATCTGCTCTGCTGTTACTATGGGCTGCGCGGCTTGTCGCTGATGGGGCTGCCCTATGCTCTGGCAGGGCCCGAATGGGGGCTTTCGGCATTTGCGATTTTCTATGGCCTGGACTGGATCGCCACAGTTCCACCAACTGTGAAACTAACTGCAGAAGCATTCGGCAGGGCCAGTGTGGGGATCATGTTTGGCTGGATCTTTGCCAGTCACCAGATCGGTGCGGCGCTTTCGGCAACCTTTGCCGGTAGTGTGAGAACCTATCTGGGGGACTACATGTTTGCTTTCCTGCTCTCCGGGCTGATGTGTCTGTTCGCCGCGGGTCTGGTATTGAGGATTAACAAGAAGTCTGCTGCGGCGCCGGGGATTGTGCCTGGAACGGAAGAGCAGGCGGTATAGATTCAACTTATGGGCTAATGCACATTCAGGATGAGAAACAGCAAAGGCGGTCCGTGGGCCGCCTTTGCTGTTTCTGCTGAAAATCCTCAAGCTATTACTTGGCGCCGATCACCCCGCAGGCGATCCGGTCGCCGGAGTTGCCGCTGGGATCGGTCTTTTCATCGTCCGGCTTGGCGTGAATGACCAGGGCCGTGCCTCCAGGCTTCAACAGGGAGCCCGTTCCCGTTCCCAGCGTCGCTCCTTGGGCAATTGCCGTCAATTTCGCGGTACCATCGGACTGTACCACCAGATTGGGCAGGTCGCCGGCATGTTTCCCCCCGGGACTGCCGGCGCCGTGATGCTTGCTGGTGGGGTTAAAGTGACTGCCTGCAGTGGAAAAACCGGGGGGCTCGCATTTCCCGTTTTCATGGATATGCACCCCATGCTTGCCGGGCTGCAGCCCCGTCACTTTCATTGTTACTTCCACTCCCCCTTTTTTCTCGTAAAAAATTGCCGTTCCGACCGGTTTTCCTGCTGGGTCAAAAATTGCTGAGGAAATGCTCTTCTCCATTCCGGCAGCCCCTGCCACAGCGGCAGTGGCAAGCAAAAGCAGACATGTGGCGGATTTGATCATGGTTTTCTCCTTTGGTTCCAGATTTTTACTACAAAAAGTGTAGCCATGGTCAGTCTGCTGTCAAGCCTCGCCAGTCTTGACTTTCCCGCCTCTGCTCGTTATACCAGTCTTAATGAAACGCTCTATTGCACAATTTGTCATGATACTGCTCCTGGCCTGTCCGCTGGCAGCTTTTGCTACCGAAGAGTATGCCCGCCAGACCGGCCGGGCCTGTTCCGCCTGCCATGTCGATCCTTCCGGCGGAGGCGAATTGACCCGCGAGGGGACAACATTTGCCGCCACGCTGACAGCGACCCCACAAAAGCCTGCCCTTTCCGCGACTGCCCGCTGGTTCCGTTTTGCCGTTGGTTACCTGCACCTGATCACTGCTTTTCTCTGGTTCGGTACCATTCTCTACGTTCACCTTGTGCTCAAACCTGCCTATGCCTCGGGAGGCCTACCACGCGGTGAAGTGCTTGTCGGCGTTGTCTCCATGGTGGTCATGGGAGTCACCGGAATCATCCTGACCCGCTTCCGGGTCGGCTCGCCTGAGCTTCTGCTGCAGTCCCGCTTCGGAATTCTGCTGCTGATCAAGATCGGCCTTTATTTGGTCATGGTCACTTCAGCGGCGTTTGTGGTTACGGTGATCGGTCCGCGCCTGAAGAAAAAACGCTCCAACTCGTCTCCGCTGATAGTCAGCGGTGACATGAGCGTTGAAGAGCTGGCTGTATGCGACGGTACCGAGGGTCGACCGGCTCTGATTGCCTTTCAGGGCACGATCTACGACGCTTCTGCCAGTCGGTTGTGGAAGCAGGGCAAGCATATGGGACGTCACCAGGCTGGGGGAGACCTGACCGAAGCACTGGCGCAAGCACCCCATGGGGCGGATCTTGTGACGGCTTTGCCTGCCGTCGGGCATCTCGTTGCCGGAATTAAGCGACCGGCTCCTCTTCACGAACGAGTGTTTTATTTCATGGCGTATATGAACCTTACGATCGTATTTTTGATCGTGCTGATCCTGGCCCTCTGGCGCTGGTGGTAGAGATGAACAGGTTGTTGAAAAACAGCCATCTCGCCGCCATCCTCGAAAGCACACCCTTGTGCAGCGTAGCGCTGCGGCCCTCACCCAATCCCTCTCCCACGTGGAGAGGGCAAGGCGTGCTCTCCCCCAGCGGGGGAGAGATAGAGAGGGGGCTGCTTCCGCGGGGCGTTCTCCGGGTGCGATGATCTGACTATTTTTGAACAACCTGAGTTTACAGCATTCTGTTGTTGCCCACCTTCACCCTGTGATCCTTCCTCATTACTCATCCTCATGTAACTCGCCAGCATCCCGCAGCTGATCTCAAGCTCCTCACCGAGCGCTTAATCTTGCTTATGGTATAGTTGGATACTGTGATGTCACTGACACAGTTGTCCTTTACTGCTGCTGTCATGATCGCAATGATTGTACGGGGGAATAATGCTGCGTACGATTCTTCATCTTTCAGATATTCACTTCGGCAGCATAGATCCCCTTACTGTCACTCCTCTCATCCAGGTAGCGCACGAAGTGGCCCCGGACGTGGTGGTCGTCTCGGGGGATTTGACACAACGCGCCAGACCCAGCCAGTTCATCGATGCGCGTGCCTTCCTGGACCAGCTTCCTTCCCCGCAGGTGATCGTGCCGGGAAATCACGATATTCCCCTCTATAATATAGCCCGCCGATTCCTCCGGCCTCTCGACAATTACCGCCGCTATATCAGCGATAGACTGGAACAATACTATGCGGATACGGAGATTGCGGTGCTGGGGATCAACACCGCCCGCTCACTCACCTTCAAGAATGGCCGCATAAGTCTTAGGCAGATACGCCACGTCAGAGAAAAATTTTGTTCCCTTGCTTCACACATCGTGAAGATCATTGTCACGCATCATCCGATCGATCTGCCGCGCCAGTTCGCTGGACAGGAGGTGGTGGGGCGTGCAGGACGGTTGATGAATGTACTGGCATATTGCCACGCCGACATGCTGCTGGCAGGGCATTATCATCTCAGCCACACCGGCGATACCGCCAGCCGCTATCCCATCCCCGGATATACTGCCCTGGTGGTCCACGCCGGTACAGCCACATCCTCACGGGGGCGCGGCGAACCCAATGCCTTTAATGTCATCCGCATCGAGCGACCTTTTGTGGATATCGACCGTTATGCCTGGCAAAGTGAGACCGGGTTGTTTCAGCTTATCCGGCAGGAACGATTTGAACGGCACGAAGGGCAGTGGGTGAATTAACTCCGGTCTTCTTAAGCATCCATACATATCTGGCGGTTTCTCCCTGGAGTCTCAGCATGATTCCTGAATCAGCGATGGTCGATCACACAAATTCTTTGCGTCTTGCAGTCATCATCAACGCCGGTTCCGGAAGCGTAAGAGATGCGGATTTGGCGGCTCAGGTATGCTCTCAATTTTCAGCAAAGGGAGTTGAGGTTGAATTCTGCGTCTGTGCCGAGGGCACTGACATCCGGCAACATGCGGTAAAAGCACTGCAGCATGGTTGTACTGTTGTGGTTGCCGGCGGCGGCGACGGGACGGTCAGTACCGTCGCCTCAGTGGTTGCCGGCACAAGTGCCGCGCTTGGCGTCCTTCCGCTCGGAACACTGAATCACTTTGCCAAGGATCTCGGCATACCGCTGGGCCTTGAAGAAGCGGTCGCTACGATCGTTGAGGGCAGGGTTGCAAAGGTCGATATCGGCGAGCTTAACGGCCGCACGTTCATCAACAATTCCAGCCTGGGGCTTTACCCCAAGATTGTTCGCCACAGGGAAGAGCATCAACGTCTCGGACGCTCCAAGTGGTGGGCGTTTTGCAAGGCTATCCTGATGGTGCTGGGTCGCTATTCCTTCCTGAAAGTAAAGCTTTCAACGGATGAAAAAGAGATCATCAGGAGCACTCCCTTTGTGTTTATCGGTAACAATGAGTATGAAATTCACGGTTTGAGCATCGGTACCCGCGCCCGCATCGACTCAGGCATCCTATCACTCTACATGACTCGTCGCGCCGGCAGAATTCGGCTGCTTGGCCTGGCCCTGCGGGGATTATTCGGTTTTTTAAAAGATTCAGTTGATTTTGATACGATCACAACCTCGGAGGTTACAATCGACACCCGCGGTCGTAGCGTCCAGGTTGCTCTTGATGGTGAGCTGTTCCAGATAGAACTTCCTCTGCGTTACCGCTGCAGGAAACAGGAGCTGGGGGTGATTGTGCGGAATGTAAAGGAGTAAATCAGCGATGCCGGAAGGACCCCACATCAGGAACACTGCCGACGATCTTCGGGCTGCGCTGCTTGACAGGTACATCGAGCATTGTAAGAGTCGCCTTAAAAAAAGCGAGATCGAAGGGTGGCGGGAGAAGATTGAAGGGAGCAGGGTGGTGGCGGTACGTTCCCATGGGAAAAATCTCTTCATCGACTTTGAAAGCGGCTGGACGCTCTACAGCCATATGATGATGTGGGGATCATGGCATGTTCACCGGCTGGACGAAGAGTGGCACAAGGAGGAGTCCAGGGCGCGGGTTGTGCTGCAGACGGCTGAGGCGGTGGTAGTACTTTTTTCGGCTCCGGTGTGCGAGCTACTGCGGAGCGATGAATTGTCGAACCATCGGACAGCGGAATTAGGCCCCGATTTTCTGGCAGATACCTTTGGTGTCGACTCTCAGCATGAAATTCGTCGCCGACTCGCCCTTCACCCCCAGGAAAGTATCGGCGAAGCGCTCCTCAACCAGAATGTGATGGCCGGGATCGGCAACATCCTAAAGTCCGAGATTCTTTTCGCGGTCAAAATCAATCCGCTGCGTCTCTCTTCAAGCCTGACGGAGCAGGAGTTTGAGCGTCTGATGGAGGTGGCAACGGACTTCATGCGTCGCTCCTACGAGACCCATGGTTTCAAAAAGGTATTTCTGCCTCCGGATCTGCAGGAAAAGGTGACTGGGCTCGGCTACGTCTATGGCAGAAGCCGGCGCCCCTGCCTGGTCTGTGATACTCCAATCGTAATGGTGCGTCAGGGAAAAACAAACCGCAAAACCTTCTATTGTCCTCACTGCCAGCCGGAGAAGTCGGGGCCTGAACGCTGAGATAACCCCCTGAAACTTGTGGTAATGAGAATCGACTTACGGAATTGATTTTATCTTTTTCCAATCTACAATTGATACAGGAGATGACTCCTGCAAAGTGAGAAAAGGAAATAATTCAATGAGAGGAGAAAATCATGAAGACCAAAAGCTCGATTGCTATGATTCTGACTGCGGCTGCACTTATGATCCCTGGCCTGCCGCTGCATGCGGCTGATGACCATTACTCGGACAAAACGATGGGTGAAAAAACAGACGACGCAATGATAACGTCGAAAGTCAAAATGGAACTGATGGGTAACAGCGGGACAAGCGCCATGCGCACAGAGGTTGACACCAACAATGGTGTGGTTACTTTGAGCGGTACGGCTAAAAGCACGGCTGAAAAAGAACTGGCCACGCAGATTGCCAAGAAAGTAAAAGGAGTAACGAAGGTTAACAATCGGATGACTGTTCAATCTGAAAAATAGGGATCTTCAATATTTTTCATTTTCAGCAGCTTGAGGTGTGATCAAGCCCTTGTCGAATATCTGGCAAGGGCTTTTGCAATTTTCCCATGAGGTGGCCATTGTCGCCTTTTTTGTTTGCGGCAAGCGAATAAGCCCTGTCAGGGGTGCGGTGGATATAATCTTATAAGTTGATAATATCTATGCAGGGTCGATTCTGGTCAGGAGTCTGTCGAACTTAGGAAGTCGTAGCGAAAATTCGGCTGGGCGAGGACAGATTTAGACGATTTTGAAGGTCAATAGTTGTTCTATTGACCAAAAAAGCGGCTGAATATGATCCGTCCAGACGGATTTGCAGTAGATTACTCCTAAGTCTGACAGGCTCCTAGGTGGGGAGCAGTAATATTTCATGATAACGCCAGATACTATGGAAGTGCATTCTCCAAAACGGGTTGAATCCGAGATGTGGAGCTCTGTAACAGATAAGCAGGATATCCGGCTTATGGCTTTACTGTTCCTGGGATATCTGCTGGTTGCCGTGTATAACCTGGGCAGTTTCAACGTACCTGTAACCGTATGGAAGCCTGTGAATGGCGGAGAAATGTTCGATATAGATCTCGGCAGGGAAGTTGATGTTGCCAGGATTTATTATTACAGCGGGATCAATGAAAGCAGGTATGACAACGCGAAGTTCTTCGTCCTGTATCAGAAGGGGGGGCAATTCCATTCCCTGACAGCCATCGATAAAAATGAGTGCGGGATCTGGAAGTATAAAGAGGTCAGTGCCAAAACCTCACGCCTCAAAATTGTCGCCAATCCGCCTGGCGGTGCACTGAACGAGATGGCAATAGTTGAGAAGGGTAAACGTGTCCCCTATACCCCCGTCAGACTTCAGGCCGGTTCCTCCTTAAGTGACCCCAAAAAACTGTTCGATGAACAGGATACTTTCGAATACGCCCCATCTTTTAAAAGCAGCTTCTATTTTGATGAGATCTATCATGCCAGGACAGCATACGAACAACTGCAACGCATGGACCAGTACGAAAATACACATCCTCCGCTGGGAAAACTGTTCATTGCCGCTGGTATTGCTCTGTTCGGGATGAATTCTTTTGGCTGGAGAATCGCGGGCACGCTGTTCGGGGCAGCCATGGTGCCGGCTATGTATCTGTTTGGGAAAAAGTTATTTGGAAGCCGTTTTTTCGCTTTCTGTGCTGCCTTCCTGATGATGGTGGATTTTATGCATTTCACTCAGACCCGCATTGCAGTGATCGATGTGTATGGAACCTTTTTTATCATTCTAATGTTTTATTTCATGCACGACTTTTACAATGGTGATTCTGATCTCCTCGATCCCGTCAGGTCCCTGCGCCCATTATTCCTGAGCGGACTCTGCTTCGGTCTGGGAGCGGCCTGCAAGTGGATCAGCCTGTATGCCGGGGCCGGCCTGGCATTTCTGGTCCTTCTCAAAATGTACTATCACTATCGTGAAAATGCGACTGGCCAAAGCAAAGCGGAGTACCTGCGGTTGAATCTGCTGCCTCTTATCTGTTTCTGCCTCCTTTTTTTCGTTGTCATACCGTCTGTAGTGTATCTGCTCTCGTACATTCCCTTTTTGCTGATCAAGGGACAGAACCATGGCCTTATTGATATTCTTAAAAATCAGCGGGATATGTTCGTCTATCACAGTCAGTTAAAGGCAACCCACCCGTTTTCCTCCCCCTGGTGGTCCTGGCCTCTGGATCTGCGGCCGATATGGCTTTACACAGGAAGCGATCTGCCTGCGGGACAGGTCTCCTCCATTGCATCATTTGGCAATCCTGCAATTTGGTGGGCTGGAATACCGGCTGTCCTGGCGGCCGTTATCATGGCTGGCGTCAAGCGGGATCGGCGGATGGCAGTGGTTTTCACCGGACTGGCTTGCCAGTATCTGCCATGGGCGACGATCCCGAGAGTAGCCTTTATCTACCATTTCTTTTCAGTTGTGCCGTTCATGATTCTTTCACTTGTGTACGTGATGAAGGCAACCATGGAGAGGTGGCCACAAGCTCGACATGCAGCATATGCCTATCTTTGCCTGGCGGGCGGGCTCTTCATACTGTTTTATCCGGTCCTGTCAGGGCTGCAGTTGGCTGAAGGCTATTTTAAAAGTTTGAGATGGTTGAAAAGCTGGACTTTTTGACAACAACATTAATAACCTCAACCGGAGGTACTATGTCTGAAGCAGCGAGATTTTCGGTGGTGGTGCCTGTCTATAATGAGGAAAATGTTCTACCGGAGATGTATTCGAGGCTGCACGCTGTCATGGAGGCACTTCATCAGCCCTACGAGATAATCTTCGTCAACGATGGAAGCTCAGACCGGACCTTCGCAATTTTGAACGAGCTATGCGAACAGGACCACGCTATCAAGGTGATCGATTTTGCCAAGAATTTTGGTCATCAAACCGCAATTACAGCTGGAATGGATTATTCCGAAGGGGAGGCTATCGTTGTCATCGATGCAGACCTCCAGGACCCGCCGGAGGTGATCCCTTTGATGATCGAACGCTGGAATGAGGGGTATGACGTTGTGTACGGCAAGCGGGGAGAGCGCAAGGGAGAAACCTTTTTCAAGAGACTCAGTGCCTCTCTCTTTTACCGGTTGATGCGAAAACTGACCGATGTGGACATTCCCGTGGATACCGGGGACTTCAGGCTGATCGACCGCAAGGTGTGCAATGCGCTCAAATCCATTAAAGAGCGCAATCGTTACATCAGGGGCATTATCAGCTGGCTGGGGTTCAAGCAGATCGGGGTGGACTTCTGCAGGGAAGAACGCTTTGCAGGGGAGACAAAGTATCCCTTCAAGAAGATGTTGAAGTTTGCCTTTGATGCAATCACCTCTTTTTCTTTCAAACCGTTGAAGCTCTCTTCATACCTGGGGATGCTGATGTCATTTTTCAGCTTCATCTATCTGTTGTTCGTCCTTTACCAGAAGCTCTTTACTAACCAAACCGTTACCGGATGGGCCTCCAGCATGGTGGTCAATCTGTTTTTCAACGGCATTGTGCTGATGATGCTGGGTATTGCAGGGGAATATATCGGCCGAATCTACGACGAGACCAAGGGGCGGCCGCTGTACGTGGTACGGCAGGTGAAGAACTTCAGTCGCAACAGGATCGAGCGCAGATCGCGGCAATCGGCACTTTCTCAAGCTAACTTACAGGTTCCTTGATCGGAGTCGAAGGGAGCAGAGCGGTAGCGACCTTTGCCTGGCATTGAATTTTGATTCCATAGGCAACGGTACATCCCAGCAGCAGAAGATTCAGGGCCGAGATTGCAATGAGGAAAGGGTCGAAGGGATGGATATGATTGCCATGCATGCCAGCAATCAGCACCTGTGCCACATTCATGAAGTGGGTGACGCTATAGCCGGCAAAGAGTGCGAGCATCTTCCGGTCCTGAGAGTACAGAAAGGCCAGCAGGGCAAAAATAAGAGCAGGGAACAGATACCGTTCGTGCATTTTTGATGCAAGTACGAAAACAGCGGATATCAGAAACAAGGCCATGTAATACATCCTCACCTCCCTTCTTCCTTTCACATAGACTGCCACGGCAAAAAGCGTTGCAGCCACGATGAAGAAAGCTCCCCAGGCTCTGTAGGAAAAAACCAGCAGGATGTCGGTTTCCGGTTTGAAATTGCCACCGCTCAGGGCAAAGAGGTTAAAGGCATTGAGCGTGGCGTAGGGATACGAGGCGAGGGTGGCAGCATAATGTTTGAATATCCAGAAAGGCTCCTCTTTAAGGGCAAACGGCAGAATAAATACGATAAATACAGCTATTCCGGCCGACGCACTGATCAGCATTTTTTTCCAGTTCCGGCTGAATGTTCCGGGCAGCAATCGCTCCGAAGCGGCGCACAGGAAAAGCGGGCTGAAAATTAGCGCCTGGGGCTTTATCAGCAGTGCCAGTGCGAATAGAATCGCGGAGCGAATCAGCCAGTCCTTTGTCAGGCTAATGACAGACAAGGCGATGAACAAGCTAAAGACAGCATCTACCTGTCCCCAGGCCGCTGAATTGATGATTATTGCAGGGTTGAATCCATAAATAAGGGCAACAGCCAGGGCATATCTTCTTCCCCGGTGAGTAGAAGTCAGGCGGTAAACAAGAAGGACAGTCACCATATCGGCGAGAATGGCCGGCATTTTGATCAGTGCCAGAAATGCTGGGGAGTCATTCCCCACCAGCAGCACCTCCTTGGTCTTGCCGATCAGAAAAAGAACATACATGTATCCCGGAGGGTAATCGGCGAACATTCCGGATGAATAAAAACCCGGAAGGTCTTTGGCCGCCTGTATTGCCCAAGCCTGAAAGGTCTGCACATCAGCAGGATATCCCTTTACCGTGACCACCAAAGCGATTCTGATCAGCAGCATGAAGGTGAGAGCGACATATATCAGCCATTGTCGGGGGGCTTCCTTCCCCTCTTGTGTACATGCCGCATATTTGCCCGCCAGCACAACTCCACCTACAAACACCGCCGAAAGCGCAACAAAAAATAATTGTGTCATCACATCCTCATTACTCAATCGGCGACGTTTCAACTTTAAAAACCCAGAGCCTGGTGCCGCAGAAACTGATCAGCATGGTGAATACGGTCGCAACAACCTTGGCAGGCAGGAGAGGGACATGCAGTTGTGAGTGGAAGAGGTAGACAAGCAGAACGGAAATCGCCAGTGCTGACAGATTGATTGTTATGAATCGCGCCACCTCGGCTGCAGTAATCTCTGCTGTGCGGAATGTCCAGTATTTGTTGAAAAAATAGCTGTTGATAATCCCACAACCATAAGAAAAGATTTGTGCAAGCAGATATGCGACTCCCATGGCATTCAATGCAAAAAAAAGGCTGAAATCAATTAACGTGTTCAGTACTCCAACCAGATTGAATCTGATTAACTGTCGGACAATTTCCGATAACCTAGTCGTTTGTCCTATAACCTTCTCTGTTTTGCACTTTTTCATGCTATTTAATATACCTCATACTCGAAATATTTCCGATAAGTCCTGTTTTAATGTTTACCATCCTTGACATGAATCATCCTGCCAGTAAAATTTTAACTGTTATTGCAGGGCAAAATTCAACTGTCAGAGTTGCAACACACCTTCAGGGTGGACAACAACTAAAAAGGGAGGTACGGCATGGTAAAAAGGATAACGCAATTACTGGCTCTTATGATGTGTCTAGGTAGTATGCAATTAGGAACGGTTGCTGTTGCTGATGATGATTACAGGCAGGGCAGGGCAACCGGCGGGTACTCTGATGATAATGACAGGGATGGAGACAGGGACGGGGACAGGGACAGGGAAGGTAGAAGAAAACCAAGGAGAACTCCAAGGCCAACAGCAACTCCAACAGCAACTCCGACTCCAAGGCCAACAGCCACACCAACAGCTACGCCAACACCGACAGCAACACCAAGGCCAACGGCCACACCGACGGCCACACCGACAGCTACTCCAACACCAACGCCAACTCCGAGACCGACAGCAACACCAACTCCGACACCGGCACTTGATGGCGCAGCGCTATACAACACGAACTGCGCAGGTTGTCATGGCACAAGTATGCGCGGCAGATCAGCCTCCAGCATTCAAGACGCCATCAACAGCAACAAAGGCGGCATGGGCTTCCTCAGAACCCTCACGCCGGCGCAGATCACAGCTATCTCACAGTTCTGATCACAGCAACATGGTCTTACCAAGCCCTCCTCTCTCAGGGGAGGGTTTTTTTGTGTCCGCTACCGAATATCTTTCCAAATAAGATCAACTCAGCAAAAACCTCAATAAGTGATCCCGGTTACATTGCCATTTCACTCTCTGTAGTACCTTGACTTAGCAGTCACCGCTACCCGTGAAACCCCAGTTGCAAGGCTGGATTCCCCAGCCTGAGGTGTTTCATCACGGTGATCAGCGGTATATCCAAGCCAAGGAATAATGGAGAGAGATATATGTTCACCAGATCAAAAAGATTCTTAACTGTATGCAGTGTCGCCAGTCTTCTTGTTACAGGGTTTGCTTCCGCCGGTTCAGCCGCTTCTGCTCAATCCTGGAGCCTCTATAATCAATCCTGTTTTGCCTGCCATGGCATTTCCAAACAAGGCAAATCACCTTTTGCTATCCAGAACGCCGTGAATAATGTGGTATCAATGTCATCGATGAAGTCGCTTGCCGCCGGGCAGATTGCAGCCATTGCCGCCGGCCGATAGAGAATAGCAGAAAACATAATCGTAGCTGTAACACTGAGCCCTCCCTTTGCGGAGGGCTTTTTTTGTGAGAGTTGCTTAATAAAATGTTGCGGATATAATCTTTCTTGAATCTCTGAATAGTCGACTCCCGACAAAAAGGATCAGAAAGATGGCAATCGCAAAAATTGCATGTGGAATAATTCTTGTGGCAACGGGAACCGCCTGTTGTGAAGAGTGGCCTGAAACTGTTGACAAGATAAACATTACCAGGGATTTCGCTCTTCAGATGGCCATTCGCAGAAATATCGACATCAAATTAGAATCGCTCAGCTCCGCTGCTGCCGAGATAGATGTCCTGAGGAGCCATAGCATTTATGACCCGGTTTTTAATGCATCATCTAATGGCGGAATATCGTATGTGCCCGGAGATCCTTTCTCACGGACCTCAACAATGACCTCTTCGATCGGTTTGAGCCAATATCTCTTTACAGGGGGAACACTCGCTGCCACCACGCAAACGGGCTTTACAGCTGTCGAAACAGAGCCGCCCGGATCAGCCCCCACTAATTGGCTATCTTCAGTGGGATTGACTTTTTCACAACCGCTTCTGAAAAATGCGGGCAGGGAAATAACCAATCTGGGTATTACGTTGGCTGAAATTTCACTAGAAGATTCAATGGAAAGATTTCGGGGGGTCAACACCGATACCGCATTGTCTGTAATTAATTCGTATAACCGAGTGTACACCTTGCAGCAGATTCTGGAGACACGTATAGCGGCGATGAATTCGGCGCAGAACCTGCTTATTGAGATTGACAAGAGGGAACAGCAGGGGCCTTTGCAGGGGATGGAAAGAGCCAATGCCGCCTATGCTCTTGCCCAGCGTCGCAGGGATCTTGTCGATGCGGAACGCAATATTATTGACCAGGAAGCCAGCCTCCGCTACCTGATCGGCCTTGATGCAAAAACCCGCATAATTCCTCTTGATCCTCCTTCCGATGCTGAACTGCAGGAGACAGAGGAACAGGCGATACAGACGGCACTGGAATTGCGACCCGAGTTGAGGGAGCTCAGGCTGACGTTAAAAGCAACCGAGCTGCAGGAGCGGATTGCACGGCATCAAACACTGCCTGATCTTTTTTTTACGGTCAGCGGAGGGCTCAGCGGAACAAGTAACACGTTTGAAAATAGTTATCAGCAGATTGGAGAACGTGCCTCACGTTTCTGGACAGGCGGGATGGTATTGAATGTTCCAATCGGGAATACTGCGGCCGAGAATGACTATCGTAGAAGCAAGATCAGAACAGAGCAGGTGAAAAACCAGATTGAAAGTCTCAGCTGGAGAATACGTAACGATATCGAAGCAGATTTCAGGGCACTCATCTCTGCGCGGCTGCAGAGACAGATAAGCGGCCAGGCGCGGCAATTTGCCGTTCAGCGCCTTGAGGAGTATCGAAAAAATAATCAGTTGGGTACTCCTACTGCCACATTGCAAGATGTTATTAATGCGGAAAATGATTTGACTGCTGCCCGAAATACCCAATTGGAGGCAGCAGAAACTTTTGCCGCTGCCATTGCCAGACTCTGGCGCGACATGGGCGTGCTTCTGGAACGACAAGGTCTTTATCCTCAGAAACGTCCCGGAAAGAAACTGATCGCGTCGCAGTCACCTTCCGTGCGAATCGTACCTTAATCTGCTTTTCCCGTGAGATAAGGGAGGTTTGCAGGCCACAATCCCATTACCTGCCGTACCAGCGCCAGTTCGCCGATATGATAGGCATTATGATCAGCAGCGGTAAGTATTTCGCGGAAGATTGTGTAAGAAGGAGCGTGGGGTAGCGGAGCGAACAGCTCGGTGTGCGGGTCCAGAACGATTTCCTTCAGCGAGTGAAGATCTGAAAGTACCTCCTCCAGGGTCTTCAGCCAGCCCTCTTCGTCAGTCTGTGCATCCGGAGAGGGACGATATCCCAGAGGATAATCAGGCGAAATGTGCAGCGGGTTGCGAATGAATTCCAGGATGTCCCACTGGGCGATACGGATGTGCTCCACGAAATGCCATAGCGAATAGGGGGTGCGTGGCGGCTTGTCGTTGATCCGAGGCAGCGGGATCTCTGCAACTACCTCTTCGAAGCTCATATGAGCATGTTCTCCCGACAAAAGTGCCACCAGTTCGCTTCGCAGAACCTCATTTTCTCTCTTCATCGTCACTCCTCCTGCGTCTCCCTTCTTCTCCGCGCTTTAAGACCGCAGAGCGGGCAGCGCTTCTCCGCAACTTCCCGCTCGCAGACATCACACCAATATTGGGGAGTGTTCCACTCTTCGCATCCCTCGCAGAACTTTGCATTTCCATTATTGATGCAGCCGCACTTCCCGCTCTTCTTGTCCATGTCTCCCTCTACGGCTCTGGTGACAGTTTCCCGGAGGCCGGACTCATCGATCGATCTCTTTTCACGTGTGATGTTTCAATTATACGCCCTGATGGACAAAAGTGGATATCCCACTGGATATTGCATGGGATGGTTTCGGCGCTTGAACATACATCAGCCGTCACTTATACTCATCCTTGTTGCTCACCAATAAAGATACGGAGATATTCTATGGAACTTGACCTGGACTCGTTGCGAAAATTGCTCAGCAAAGGAAGTGACGAAATCGAAAGGAGCGTTGCAGGAACCGGCTATCTGGCCAGAACCGTCATCGGTGTCGGTACGTTTTTGCTGGACAACGAGGGTAATGTCGATCTTCTGTCCGCCAAGCAACGGGTGACCTATGAAAGGTTTATCGAGCCGCTTTTGGGAAAGACTTCTCGTTAATTGCTTCATTGAAGTACCTCGGAAATAACCACGCTAAAACATTAAGGCGACCAATTCAGGTCGCCTTAATGTTTTAAAATTGAAAGATGGTTTTATGGTTTTGCAAAATTAACAGCGCCATACCAGTCCACCAGGACAGCCGGTTCATTCCCCACAACCCAGGCATCATGATTCTCGGGAAGGTTGGAAACATCTCCCGGGCCCAGATCAAATTCGGTGCCATCGGCCATCCGGACATGAACATGTCCTGAGACTAAATATTGAAAATGGGGAGCCGTGCACCATTCGGTGCCGGCAATCGGTTTCACATCCTCTGACCAGCGCCAGCCCGGTTCCAGAATCATTCTGCCGACTGTGCCGCCCGAAATGTTGACCAGTTCCACTTTGCCATGATTGAAAGTCCGGACTTCGTCCGGGCTGTTGAAGTGCTTCCATTCAGCTTTGGTTGCCATGACAGTTGCCCCCTTTCGTTTGATCTCCCTCTACCTGAATTATACGCCCTTTCTATCATTTTAACCTCTGGCACCCTTCTATAGGCTTGAACTTTTGGTTCCAAATGGATGACAATAATCAGGATTGCCAGGAGAAGGAGGAAGGCTTGAAAAAGATAATCCAGATCATCATGTCATTGATGCTTCTTGTTGGATGTTCCAGTGGCAAGGATTGGCGCACTGCCAGTCGTGAGTCTGCCGGGATAGCCCCGGATCCTCACCTGAAAGAAGCTGTGTTGCAGGTCTACGGCGCTCCTACCTGGGGGTGGCGTGGCTGGTTTGCCATCCACACCTGGATCGCTGCCAAGCGCTCCGCTGAGACTGAATACACGGTTTATGAGGTCATCGGCTGGCGTCTGTATCGAGGTCTGCCAGTGATCCGCATCGAAAAGGATCTGCCTGACCGTTATTGGTTCGGGGAGCGCCCGAGGCTGCTCCGGGAGCACCGGGGGGACGGGGTAGATCAGCTGATAGCAAAGGTGGACAAAGCGGCCCGCGCCTATCCCTGGCCGACGACTTACGAAGCTTTCCCAGGCCCAAACAGCAATACCTTCATTGCCTGGATTGGGCGACAGGTGCCGGAGCTTCGTTTGGAACTGCCTTTTTCAGCGATTGGCAGCGGTTATGGAAGCTGACAGGCAGATTTGAGGTCTTGTTGCCGAAGCATGGCTAATGAATTGCCTGGCAGGTTGTAACATGGTACATTCGGTTTCGCGTCTGAACCACAGGGAGACACTCTGTGGTTTTTTTGCGGGCGCAGAATGAGGAGAATCATCTTATGAACCCGGCAGCATTTTCATCGCTCCACCTGAAAACCCCCATGCTCAAGAACCTGCACTCCCTCGGCTATGCCGAAATGACGCCGGTTCAGGCCCATAGTCTACCGCTGATATTGGCGGGCAAAGATGTAATCGCCAAGGCAAAGACCGGCAGTGGCAAGACCGCCGCCTTTGGCATCGGCCTGCTGACACATCTGGAGGTTGCCTCTCTGGGGGTGCAAGCTTTGGTACTCTGTCCGACACGTGAGCTGGCCGATCAGGTCGGCAAGGAGTTGCGGCGCCTGGCACGTTTTACAGAGAACATCAGAATCCTGACCGTCTGCGGCGGAGTACCCTTTGGCCCTCAATTGAGCGCCCTGCAGCATGGAGCCCATGTGGTAGTGGGCACTCCCGGCCGTCTGCTGGATCATCTGCGCCGTGAAAGTCTCGATCTCTCTTCCTTGCGCACTTTGGTGCTGGATGAGGCGGACCGCATGCTGGACATGGGGTTTCAGGAGGATATCGCTGCGCTGATTGCAGCCATCCCGCCTAAAAGGCAGACCCTGCTGTTTTCCGCAACTTATCCTGATTCGATAACTGAAATGAGTGCTGAAATACAGCATGAGCCGGTGGAGGTCAGCGTTGATGAGGCCCATGACGAGGGCTCGATCGAACAGATCTTTTATGAGGTGGACCCTGACCAGCGCAGCGAGGCGGTAGCCCGCATTCTGGGCCACTATCGTCCGGAATCGACCCTGGTCTTCTGCAACACAAGGCAGGAGTGCCAGGACCTGGCTGATATGCTGGTTAAGCGCGGATTCACTGCACTGGCTATTCATGGTGACCTGGAACAGCGTGAGCGGGACCAGGTGCTGGTCCGTTTTGCCAATAAGAGCGCATCGGTGCTGGTGGCAACCGATGTTGCTGCCAGGGGTCTGGATATCAAGGAACTTCCGGCAGTGATCAATTATGAGCTGTCACGCAATCCGGAGGTTCACACCCACCGCATTGGTCGTACCGGTCGAGCCGGTGAGCAGGGTTTGGCGATAAGTTTGGTAACTTTACGGGAGTCCCGTCGGGTCAGCGCCATCGAAGAGGGGCTGGGCAGCACGATCACCCGCGGAGAATTGGCAGGATTGACGGCAACAGGCAGGCCCCAGGCACCATCTATGGTGACCATTTGCATTGATGGTGGCCGTAAAAACAAGCTGCGGCCCGGAGATATTCTGGGCGCTCTGACCGGTGAAGGGGGCATAGCCGGGAGCGAGGTCGGCAAAATTGATGTGTTCGATTTTCATACCTATGTCGCAATCATGCGGCAGAGTATTGACCAAGCATTGAGATGTCTGGGACAGAACAGGATCAAGGGGCGTTTTTTCAAGGTGCGTCGAACGGGGTGATTGCCAACCTGGAACTGCTATGACAACATGCTGAATAGAAATGGAAAAGGCGGCCAATCGGTCGCCTTTTTGCTTGGAGAAAAGTAGTTAAATAAAATCAGCCATGACGCCTGCACCACGCTAGCAGCGCCTCAGCCGTCTGCGCGCCGCTCACCTGATCGACCACTTTGCCCTTGCGCAGCAGCATGACTACCGGTATGCCGCGCACACCAAAGCGCGAGGCGAGAGCCTGATTCTCTTGGGTATTCACCTGGACTACGGCCGTTTTGCCGGCCAGTTTTTCGGCTACTGTCCGCACCGCCGGTGCGAATGAAATACAGTGCGGTCACCAGGGAGCCCAAAATTCAGCCAGTACCGGACCAGGGTAAGTGGCGATGAAACTGTCGAAGCTGCTGTTGGTTAACTGCTGCGGTTGAGTGTACAAGGGAGGCAACATGGCCTGGCAGTGGCCGCAGCGGCCTTTGACTCCTTCCTTGTCTGCAGGAATGCGGTTGCCGGTGCCGCAGGAGGGGCAGGTTACGATATGGGATGACATGATGTACCCCCTTCAGTGTTTCCCTCACTGCAATATTATCAGTAGGGAAATAAAAGCAAAGTACCTCTTCCAGAAATTGATCTGTTCCAAGTGCCTACCTGAAGGCTTTAGGTCATCCCTTCCTGCAATCTGATTGCATCGAATTTGCCCTGGCTACAGTTTGAAGCGTGCAGTCATCTCCTTAAGCTCTTCTGCTGTCCTGATCAGGTTAGAGGCTGCTTGTTCGGTTTTGCTGGTTCCGTGGGAAACGTTGTCGATTACTGCATTAATTTCACGAATGTTGTCCATTACCCCGTCTGTTGTCGCTGATTGTTCCTCGATGGCAATTGCGACTTGAGCTACACTTTCGACCAGCACCTCGATGTGGGATGTTATCTCGGATACGGCCTCGCTGGAAAGCCTTACCTTGCTCACGCCGCTCTGGGCGCTGTGGGAGCTTTGTTCCATGGATCCCATCACGTTGCTGACATCACGCTGAAGGGTGGTGATGATCTTCTGGATTTCGCCTGTTGCTGAGGTTGTTCGCTCCGCCAGTTTCCTGACCTCATCTGCAACCACCGCAAATCCCCGTCCCTGCTCTCCGGCGCGGGCTGCCTCGATGGCGGCATTCAGCGCCAAAAGGTTTGTCTGGTCCGCAATGTCTTCGATCGTTGAAACAATCTCACCTATCTGCTGTGAATTATTGCCAAGAGAAGCCACCGCCTCTGTTGTTTCCGTAATCACGCTTCCGATCTCTTCCATCATGCAGGACATTTCTCCAATACTGCTAATGCCTTTCGTGCTGGCCATTCTGGTATGCGAGGCTTTTTCGGCCATCAGTTGGCAGTTGCTGGAGATGTGGTTGCTGACCGATGAGAGTCCTTCGACAGCATGTACCACGGAAGCTGTCTGCTCTGCAGCCTGCAAGGCGCCGCCGGCCAGTTCTACCGAGGTTAATCTGAGATTTTCCGATGCAGAGGTCAGATCACGGGAGGTTGCCTGGATTCCGGTAATCATCGTGCGCATCGAGGTTTGGACCTCAGTGATCGTGTTTAATATCCAGCTGATTTCATTTTTGTTCCTGACTGTTATCGTCTGGCTGAGATTGCCCTCTGCCATATTCTGGAGATAAGCTATTACCCGTTTGATCGACGAGCTGATGCCCCAGATATTCAGTAAACTGAAAAAAGCGCCCAGGCTGATAAAAAGGACAAGGGAGCCGTAGCGGATCAGGGATGACTCGGATCTTCCCAGGATTGCGGCTGCTACAATACAGAAGCTGTAACAAACACAAAGGAGTGTAATGCGGGTCTTGATGGACAGTCGATAATAAAGTTGTTGAAGGGTCTGCATGGCCTTGCTCCATCGATAAGGGGGGTCCCAATGTGGTGGTATGTTATTTATTATCGGCATTTTTTGTTTTCATTAAAGAGAAACGGCTTTCTAAAAATATTAATTCTGTTCAAATAGAACTTTATCATCATATCTTTTTAAATGATGCAACGACTCATGGATGAAGTTTACGGCAGGTTTTGAGCGGGTGGGTTTTTTGAGCAGATATGTGGTTTCGCGGGTGGATGAAATGAAGGTTCACTATTTATCGAGGACGGGGCGGGTTTGAAGCCGCCCCTGCGACATTTATTTTCAGTTTGAAAGTTCGGCCAGAGTTGATTGCTGAAATCGGTGTATTGAGTCCGAAAACTGTTTGCCTAATGACAGGTGAATCAGGGAAAGGCTGCCGGGGTAATCTCTTCTTCCTGCTCGCCGGGGGGCAGAACCAGATTGAGCAGTACAGCCAGTACGCCGCAGAGGCTGATCCCCTGGAGACTGAAGCTTCCGATCGTTACGCCGAGACCGCCTATGCCGGTGACAAGGGTAACGGAAACCAGGCAGAGATTGCGCGGCTTCATCAGGTCTACTTTTCCGTCAATGATGGTTTTGAGGCCGATGCCGGCGATGGAGCCGAAGAGCAGGATCATGATCCCGCCCATGACCGGCATGGGGATGGTTTGCAGAAGGGCGCCAAATTTGCCGACGAACGCCATCAAAATAGCAAAACAGGCGGCCCAGGTCATAACCACAGGATTGTAGTTGCGGGTGAGCATGACCGCGCCGGTGACCTCACCATAGGTGGTGACCGGAGGTCCGCCGAAAAGGCCGACTATGTTTACCGCCAACCCGTCACCAAGCAGAGTGCGGTGCAGACCAGGTTTTTCAGTATAGTCGCGGCCGACGACTGAACCGATGGCTAGAATTCCACCCACGTGTTCCACAATCGGGGCAATGGCTACCGGAATCATGAAGAGAATCGCCGCCAGATTGAATTCAGGTCGTCCGAATTCAGGGAGCGCCAGCCATGGCGCGTTGATCACTTTGCTGAAATCGACCAGGCCAAGAAACAGAGAGGTGGTGTAGCCAACCAGCACGCCGACCAGAATGGGTACCAGTTTGAGCAGGCCGCGGGCATGGATGGCGGTCAGCATGGTTGCGATCAGTGAAATGGTTGCAACACACAGGGAGGTGCCGTAGGGGATCACCTGGGTCTCACCTGCTTTGCCGGTTGCCATATTGATAGCTACCTGGGCCAGTCCCAGGCCGATGACCATGACCACCGGGCCAATGACAACCGGCGGCAGAATCCGGTGGATGAAGTCTGCGCCGCGCCACTTGACCATTCCGGCAGCTACGTAATAAAGCAGGCTGGCGGCGGCGAGAGCTCCGAAAGTCGCCGGCATGCCCCACGTTTTGACCGAGTAGATCACCGGGGCGATAAAGGCAAAGGAAGATCCCAGGTAGATCGGTACCTGGCGTTTGGTGCAGGCCTGAAAGATAAGCGTGCCGATGCCGGCTCCGAGGAGCGCCAGGCTCGGGTTGAGTCCGGTCAGCAGCGGGACGAGAACTGTAGCGCCAAAGGCGACAAAAAGAATCTGGGCGCCGGAAAGGGCGGTACGCCAAGTTGGTTCAGGGGACGGTGACATGCGGTGCGCTCCTATTTTGTGCCGAAAATCTTGTCGCCGGCATCGCCGAGGCCGGGAAGTATGTAACCTTGCTCGTTGAGGCGCTCATCAATGGAGGCAACGTAAATCTCCACGTCTGGGTGGGCTGCAGTGATCTTTTCGATTCCTTCGGGGACAGCTACCAGGAAGAGTCCTTTGATCCGCCTGCACCCGGACTTTTTCAGCATTTCTATGGTAGCCAGCAGCGAGCCGCCAGTGGCGAGCATGGGATCAATGATCAGGGCAATGCGCTCCTCCATGCCGCTGGTGAATTTCTGGTAGTAGGCGACCGGTTCCAGCGTTTCCTCATCACGATAAAGACCCACCACGCTGACCTTTGCGCTGGGTATCATGTCGAGAACACCGTTCATCATCCCCAGCCCTGCACGAAGGATAGGTACTACCGTAATTTTCTTGCCCTTGATCTGGTGGACAGAGACCGGACCAGCCCACCCATTGACGGTAATAGTTTCGGTCTCAAGATCTTTAGTCGCTTCATAGGTCAGGAGGCGCGCCACCTCTGAGGAAAGCTCGCGAAACTGCTTTGTACTGAGTTCTGATTGACGCATCAGACCGAGTTTGTGCTGAATGAGAGGATGTTTGACTTCGTAAACAGCCACGTTTGACTCCTGTTGTTTGTAGTGTGTAAGAACCGGAAAAGGATACAGTTCAGCCATCAACAGGTCAACGTTTGAAATGTTTGTCAGCTTTCATGAATTGAGTTTAGGAGGAATTTCTTTTGTATGAGCTCACGGCACGGGTGAGATGAAGCGGTATGTGGGCAGGGATGGTAGCGATGCGGATATTTTTGGTGAGGGGGGCGGGTTTAAACCCGCCCCGACATATTTCTTCATCATTACATGAATCCAGCCGATTTCCATCCATCAACTCCCCCTTCCAGGGCTGAAACGTTTTTAAACCCTTTTCCTGCGAATTCTTCTGCCCGACCGGCAGATGTCTGTTCGCGGGGTCAATTGCAGTAGAAGATGAGCTCCTGCTGTTTGGTGATCTCCATAAGGCGGTTGTTCAGTTCACCCAATGTCCAAGCCCCTTCCAACCGCATCTGACCACACTTCTGATCATCGTCGTAAGCGCAAATAAAAAGCGCTTCCCCAGCCCGTACTTTACGTCGGGCCTCCTGAGGTTGAATTCGACTGATCATTGCCATGTCTCCTCCTGTTGATCTTTTTGAGATTGCTGCTTCCGTTACCATAAGCGTAACAGGGAATTCAGAGGCCACAACTCGGGCAATATCAGAGAAAGTGATGTTTCTTGGCGGCCATCGAAATGAATATTAATCCGTTGACAGGGCCATGGAGTTTAGCTAACCTTTCATGGCTGGAAACTACCTATAAATCAGGGGCCTGAACCATGTTCCCTCATCTGCCGATAAAAATATTTTATGTTTTGACCACCGCTTTTATGCTTTTGGGGTTGAGCGGCTGTTCGGAGAAGTCGAGCGCACCTCTCTTTCACGAATCGAATCGTAAAGGGGGCGAAGCTGATGCCCCTGTCAAGGATGTGCCCAAAGACATAATCGCCACCCAAAAAGCATTCAGCCTGGTTGCCCAGAAAGTTACCCCCTGTGTTGTCAATATCTCCACAATTGGCAGAAAGAAGATGGTCCAGCCATTCTTTGAAATGTCCCCCCTTTTCGAAGATTTTTTCGGCGGTCCTCAATTTCAACGGGATAAGAGTTTGGGGTCAGGGTTCATCATCAGCAAGGACGGCTATATCGTTACTAACGACCATGTAGTGCGTGAGGCAGAGAGCATTCAGGTCAAGTTATCCAATGATAAGGTTTATAACGCAAAGGTTGTGGGGGGCGATCAGAAGAGTGACATTGCCGTTATCAAGATTAATGCGTCCGATCTGCCGGTGGCCGTGTTGGGGGATTCGGAAAAGCTGGAAGTGGGACAATGGGCTATTGCAATCGGCAATCCTTTTGGCCTTGATCGTACCATGACCGTAGGCATCATTTCAGCTACCGGGCGCTCCAATATGGGCATCGAAACATACGAAAACTTTATTCAGACGGATGCTTCCATCAATCCAGGTAATTCAGGCGGTCCGTTGCTGAATGTATATGGCGAGGTCATTGGCATCAACACAGCCATTGTCGCCGCAGGACAGGGTATTGGCTTTGCCATCCCCGTTGATATGGCCAAGCCGATCTTTAGTCAGCTCATCAAGAAGGGAAGTGTCAATCGTGGGTGGATGGGGGTGACTATTCAGCCATTGACAGAAGAACTTGCTCAATCTTTCGGTTTGCGTCAGGCAAAGGGAGCTTTGATAAATGACATAATGAAGGGGAGTCCTGCTGAGAAAGCCGGTATCCAGCAAGGAGACATCATCACTGCTTTTAATGGAACCGAAATCAAGGACCCATCTCATCTGCAGCGCCTTGTTGCTGAAACCGCCGTGGGTAAACCGGTTAAGGTAACTGTTTTCCGTGAGGGAAAATCTCTGGACCTGAGTATGACGCTAACCAGTGCCGATGTTGCCCCTAAGCCTCGGCGTGATGTGGGAAGAGGCGGAGAAAAGGGACAGGCCGATCTTGTAGGGATAGTTGTTCAAGATGTCAAAGGTGAAGGGGTGGTTGTGGCTGATGTCGCTCAAGGCAGTCCGGCCGCGGAAGCTGGTATAAAACGTGGTGACATTATTGTTTCGATAAATCGTCAGCGCATACGAGATACGGCCGACTATCAGCGTAGCATACGCAAGGTGCCAGAAGGAACTCTGGCTATTCTTGTGCGTAGAGGCGACGCAAGTATTTACTTTGCACTGCAGGTCAAATAGGGCAGGTTAGAGTTGAACGAGGAGAAGGGTATGAACCTGATAGAAAATGTTGATTCGGCTCGGCGCCTGGCACGGGCGATAATATCGGATGTCGCCATGTATAACAGGGAGAAGGTGGAGAACGGTATTAAGAATGATGATATCTTTGATGCCCTTCAGGCGGAACTGGAAGAAGGGCGCCAGCATTTTTTTTCGCGCGTGGCGCCGGAACTGGAACCGACTATTATTTACGATCTTGCTGTTGTGGATGTGCTCATTAAGCGAGCGGGAAAAATCGAATCATCAATCTGGTAGTTGTCCCAGATACAATGAAATTGCAAGGCGTACCTCCATGGAGGTACGCCTTTTATTTGGCAATAGTTTATACAGGCCCTACAGCTATGAGGATGTAAATGGTTATCAATTTTTCAAACGAATATGAATCGATGCGGCTTGATCTTTTTCTTTCCCGGGAATTGGTTGGAGAGACCCGTGCAGCGATTCAAAGGCTGATCTTGACAGAACATATCTTGATCAATGGCCTCCCAGTCCGTCCCTCCTATAAATTAAAAGGAGGAGAATGTATCTCGGTGGATATTCCTGCGCCAATAGCAGCAGAGCCGCTGCCGGAGGAGATTTCGCTTGAGGTGATTTATGAAGATAGTGACCTTATCGTTATAAATAAGCCGGCAGGATTAGTGATTCATCCTGGTCCGGGCAACAGCAGCGGAACCCTGGTGAATGCCCTGCTGGCACATTGCACCGATCTGTCCGGCATTGGCGGAGAGTTGCGCCCAGGAATTGTACATCGTCTTGACAAGGGCACTTCGGGTGTTCTGGTTGCTGCCAAAAATGATCGCACTCACAATGCACTTTCAACTCAATTCAGTGTCCATTCCATCAAGCGTATGTATCAGGCAATTGTGTATGGAAATCCCAAAGAAGATACAGGCAAGATAGAGGGTATCATCGGCAGGCATCCCATTGACCGGTTACGCAGGTCTGGTGCCGCGCGTCACGGTAAGCGGGCGGTGACGCGCTGGCGTGTTAGTGCACGCTATGGCAGGTTTGCTTTGATGGAGTTGCGACTGGAAACGGGGCGAACACATCAGATTCGTGTACATCTGTGTGAGGCCGGTTTCCCTGTGGTGGGAGATCCTCTATACCCTGATGGGGGGCGTTTCAACAACCTGACTGATCCCCAACTGCGTAAGATGATCAGCAAGCTCGGACGCCAGGCGCTTCATGCACGGGTTTTGGGGTTCATTCATCCGACATCAGGAGAGTATATGGAATTCACCAGTGAGTTGCCGGATGATATGCGTGAGTTGCTGGCATATTTGGGGGAGTCTGTTTAAGGTCTGCGGAAAGATAAATTTCAGACCTTCTTTTCATTCTTTATAGTTCGCAGGATGGCACTGAACATCTGGTTCTGGTCTGATTGCGACACAGAGATAATCATCTCGACCTCGATGATGCGCCCGCAGACATCTCGCATTTTGTGCAAGGTGGTTGTACCGATAAGATCGCTCCGCCCGCTGCTGAAATAATCCTCCACGGCTTGCTGTAACTCTTGTCCTTTCTCCATAAAATCATAAATGCTTTGGCCAAGCAGTTCCTGTTTGTTTAGTCCGAAAAGTTTTTCAGCTTTTTGATTGGATATGACTATTTTGCCGTCAGCCATGAAAGTGATAATGGGTGATTGGGCTATTTCGATGAAATTGCGGTAACGATCTTCAGATTCAATCCGTTGCATGGTCTTTCGGTCCAGTTCCGCCATCAGTTCATTGAAAGATCCGATCAGTTCTCCTATTTCATCTGATGTTGTGCGCTCCATGCGTTCAGAAAAATTTCCGGTCTTGGCCACTTCTGAGATATGGGAAGCAACGGTTTTTACCGGAGTCAAGATAGCCTTGCGGATTACCCATCCGGTTATGACCAGAAAGAGAATCAAAACAAAGCTGTCATACAGGATGTCATGCCTGAGGTTAGCTCCTATCTCCTTGTAGAGTCCTTCCATAGGGATAGATATTGAAATGGCACCGATTACCTCACCCACTTTGTAGCCGTAGGAAAAATGGCCCTTTGGAAAGCGTGCTTTGACAAAGGCCGGTGCGGATTCGTAGCTTCCGTGGCATGTCAGGCAGGATTGATCGGCCAACATAGGAAGAAGGTAGCGGAAATCTTTTTTGCCGTCTTTAGTAACCACATGCCAGAATTCAGTGGGCCTGTTATTCTTGAAAGAGGTTAATTGTGTAGCTTCAAAGGAATCGGGCCGGTTTTCGGGATTACGGTAACGTAGCGAAATTTGACGAACAGAAAAATTAGAGCCTTGGGTTAGGCGCTGAGCAATTTTTGTAGATGCCACCTGTGGAACAAGATTGTAATTCTTCTCTGGTTCCGTAGTCACACTCTTGGAAAGATAATCACGGGTTACTATGATCTGCTGGGCGATTGAGCGAGCATTGTCAATCGCTCCCTTGAGGATCAAAGTCTGTGCTTTCCGGTAATTATTATAGGCAAGTGCCAAAAGCAGCAGTACAAGCAGCAAAGAAGAAATGATATTAAAGGTAGTGCTGACGCTACGGCTGATTTTGAACTTCATCATTATTTTTTTCCTTAACTTTTAAATCATAATTATAACGGCTTCACATGCCATGGCAAGATTTATATGCCTGGTTATTCTGCTTGAATTTGCTATTATGGCAGCGCTATTTATTCGACCACTTTAAAAAATCAATCATGATCAGGTAATAAAGAAGAGGTTAAAACAGTATGAATAGAAGGTTTTTTTTGCGTAGCTGCAAAGGTTTTCTTACTACAGCGCTACTCTTTATTGTGACCATAGTAGTGGTAATGGTTCTGGGAGCATCCGGCTATGTATTTTATCTGCTTGCCCGACTTCCCCGCGTTGATCGCCTGGCTGATTACAAGCCACCCATTGTCTCTCAGGTTTTCGGTGACGACGGCAGTCTGGTGGGTGAATTTTATTTGGAACGGCGCATTGTTGTGCCGGTCAACAAGATGCCTCGCAAGCTTATTCAGGCTTTTGTGGCGGCGGAGGATGCCAATTTTTATTCTCATAAAGGCATAGATTATATTGGCATCATGCGTGCCGCTGTAAAAAATGTGATGTCTATGCGCAAGAAGGAAGGCGCTTCTACAATCAGCCAGCAGGTTACTAAATCAATGCTGCTGACGCCGGAGAAAAAGTTTTCCCGCAAAATCAAGGAAGCAATTCTTGCGAAACGACTGGAAGAAAAGCTGAGTAAAGATGAAATCCTTTATCTCTATCTGAATCAGATTTATCTGGGTGGCGGTGCATATGGCGTCCAGGCGGCTGCGGAGACTTATTTCGGCAAAAATGTGGAAGAGCTTAACCTTGCTGAAATGGCAATGCTGGCTGGTCTTCCAAAGGCACCAAATGCGTATTCGCCCATAAAACATCTGGAAAAGGCGCGTGAACGGCAGTCGTATGTGTTGGAGCGGATGGTCAGGGAGGGGTATGTCACCCAGGCCGAGGCTGACTATGCTAAAAAAACAACAATATCTATCCACCCCATGAAGAAGGTCAACAATGAACAGTCCGCCTATTTTCTTGAACATCTTCGCATTCAATTGGAGAGTAAATATGGCGAAGATCAGCTCTATAAGGGGGGGCTGAAGATTTATACGACCATGAATGCAGGAATGCAGCGTGCAGCTTATGAAAGTGTCAGAAACGGGTTGAAAGCGGTTGATAAACGTCAAGGTTATCGTGGCCCTGCTAAATATCTCTCCCTAACAGAGGTTGAGCCTTTTTGTTTAAAGGTTGAGGAGGGTATCGATTCTGCCATTCTTAAAACTGGCGAAACCTATCAAGGTGTGGTGGTGGGTTTTAACACCCAGAAAGGTGAGGCAATTGTCAGGGTCGGAGATCGCAAGGGAATTCTGAGTAGAAAAAACATGTCATGGGCAGGACGCCTTGAAATGATAAGCAGCTACGGCAAACCTGAAAAGGGAAATCGCTCCTTGACGCTTGGTTCTGTGATTGAGGTTTCTGTAGTTTCTCCGGAGATCAACCAGGAGGGAGCACAGTTTGCTCTTGACCAGGTTCCTGAAGTGCAGGCGGCATTGGTCGCAATTGATCCTCGCACCGGTGGTTTGAAAGCTATGGTAGGTGGATATGACTTCAAAAAGAGCCAGTTTAATCGCGCCATTCAGGCCAAACGCAACGCGGGATCTGCTTTTAAACCAATTATTTATGCAGCTGCCCTGGATAAGGGACTCACACCAGCTACGATAATTGAAGACGCGGAGGTTGAATATCCGGACGGCACTGGGAAGATGTGGAAGCCCAAGAACTACGACGGTGTTTTCCGGGGGCCGGTTACGATGCGGGAAGCGCTGACTCACTCCATTAACATTGTCAGTGTGAAAATCATGGAGCAGATTGGTGCCCCTTATGCTGCAGAATATGCTCAAAAGATGGGTTTCTCTTCACAAATTCCTGCCAACTTGGCGTTAGCCCTTGGCGCGGCGAGTGTTTCACCTATGGAACTCACTTCCGCTTATACCATTTTTGCAAATCAAGGAATGCAACTCCCTTCTTCTATTATCACTAAGGTTACCGACAATGATGGCGTTGTTCTTCAGCAGGCTTCTCAGCCCGTTCCGGTACCTATTATTGCCCCGGAAACATCATATGTAATAACTAATCTCATGCAGAGCGTTGTGGCAAGTGGTACCGGGCATCGCGCTTCAGTTATAGGTCGGCCGGTTGCTGGGAAAACTGGAACAACGAATGACGCTAAGGACGCTTGGTTTATTGGGTACATCCCCCAGCTAGTGACGGGCGTGTGGGTTGGATATGACCAGGAACGATCGCTTGGAGCCAGTGGCTCTGGTGGTCAGGCTTCGGCGCCAATATGGGCGGAGTTTATGCAAAAGGCAGTGATGTCTATGCCCGTAGAGGATTTTGCAGCACCCGAAAATGTGACTTTTTTGCTTATCAATCCAACTACAGGCAAACTTGCCCGGGAGGGGACCCCGGGCGCAGTCATGGAATGTTTTGTCAAAGGGACAGAACCGGGCGGTTACGATGGTGAATGAGGAGGGGCGTACAATCTCCTGTAGAACGGCTAGAACAAGTGCAAATAGATCCTTTTTTTCACTATTTTGAACTTTCTATGGTCCATGGGTGACAATTCAAGAAGAAGACTTTTACGAGTTTTATATTATACTTATGTAACATCTTTCCGAACTTTTTCTTTGACAGAGACCTGTTGTCATGTTAAAAGCCAAGTCCCTTTTGAGGAAGAGCTTCTTGAAGTTTCTGGCAGAAAAAGACCATGCAATGAAAAAGAAGTTGACATACTGAAATCGTTTTGTTAGTTTAACCAGCTCAACGCCTCGGGTGAGGCCCTCAAGGGCTGAATCAGTTTTTTGGGGCAGCAAAAAAAGAAGTTGACACATTGAGATAGTTTTGTTAGTTTGTTCGTCTTGACTGAGTGTCTGGTCTTTGAAAACCGA
>NZ_JAHDYS010000009.1 GCF_018531195.1 Pelotalea chapellei
CGCCATGATCAGGGACAACCGCCGCTGGAACGATAGTTTTTATGCTTTCACTTGACAGAGAACACGGTTGCTCCGCGGGACTTTCTCCGGGTGCGACGATCTGACTATTTTTGAACAACCTGTATTCAACAATGTTTTAAGGGTTTAACATGGGTTCTAATAAAGATGGGGAGATGTGAGAATAGATGAGCAAGGTAACTGAAAAGTCGCTGAAAGAAAAAGTAACTTCCATGAATATGGGAGCCTTGAGAGAGACGTTGTTCGGCATAAAGGTGGACCGCGGCCTTAAAGGGTACACCGTTCAACTGGTCTACAGGGATAGCACTCCGCCTGAGACACTTTTGTCCCAAGGCTCTGCTTCGGAGGCTGATGCCTGCATCTCTGGTGTGGCCCAGACCGCACTGGTTTTCAAAGCAGTTCAAGGTACACATAAGCCTGCATTTACCCCGACGGAAATATTTGTGAAACAGGGTGGGGAGCGTTGTCCCAAATGCGCTACCAGGGACATCAATCCCGGGCATATCAAAAAAACTGGCGATCTTCAGGAACAATATTACACCTGCAGTCGCTGCGAGACGAAATGGAACAACCGCTTTCGGTTGGAGGGCTACGAAATCATTGATGCGGCATAACCCTGTAAAGAGTGATGTGCTGCGCTGGATCTTGATCGGCATTGGCTGGATTTCCATTGCGGCAGGTATTATCGGGATTTTCCTCCCGCTCGTACCGACGGTGCCGTTCCTCCTGCTGGCACTATTCTGCTTTTCCAAAAGCTCCGAGCGCTTTCACACCTGGCTTGTTGAACATAACCGGCTGGGACCGCTGGTGCGGGGTTATCTTTCCGGTGGCGGTATGCCGTTAAGAGCGAAACTGATGGCAATCGGCATGATCTGGGTCTCTTTCCCTGTCTCGGTGTTTCTGTTCGTACAGGCTCTGTGGCTCAGGATAGTGCTGTTGACCATAGCGGCAGGCATTTCGTTCTACCTGCTCTGCTTGCCTGCACCCACCCCGCTTGATTCACCCGGAGAGCCAAAAATAAAAGAATGATTTTCCTGCCCCAGGTCTCTTTTCCCTTTCCACACACTTTGTTTAGTTACTGAATTCGTTTTCTCCTTCCGCGTTCGTGCCTTCCTGATCAAATTTGTGATTTTTTAAACGACTAGAGTGAGCATGGCTGGTATGATCACCGCTGCCGAAGCCTTTTTGCAATGGCGTTATTGAATAGAAACAAAGGATAGCTTTACATGAAAATTCTGCATACCTCCGATTGGCATCTGGGGCGGTCCCTGTATGGCCGCAAACGCTTTGAGGAATTCGAGCGTTTTCTTGACTGGCTGATCGATTGCATTGAAGCCGAAGGGATTGAAGCTCTGCTGATAGCTGGAGATGTCTTTGACAATGGCACTCCGGGCAATCGGGCCCTGGAACTCTACTACCGATTTCTATGCCGCTGCGCCGGGGCAGGCTGCCGGCATGTGGTGGTTACAGCGGGCAATCACGATTCACCCTCTCTTCTCAATGCTCCACGAGAGGTGCTGCGCCACCTGAATGCCCATGTGATCGGCTGCATGGCCGAGGAGGCCGAAGAGGAACTGGTGGTTCTGAAGGACGCTGAGGGCAAGCCGGAGCTGATAGTCTGTGCGGTTCCCTACCTTCGCGACCGCGATATCCGCCGCGCCGAGGCGGGCGAGACCTTTGAGGACAAGGGGCGCAAGCTGGTGGAAGGGATTCGCGATCATTACCGTGAAGTTGGGGACGCGGCTGTTGCCATGTGCGCCGACCTGGGAGGAGATATTCCCATAGTTGCCATGGGGCATCTCTTTACCTCCGGTGGCCAGACCCTGGAGGGGGATGGCGTGCGGGAGCTGTATGTGGGCACTCTCGGGCAGGTGCGGGCCGATATATTTCCCGACTTTTTCGATTACCTGGCCTTGGGACATCTGCATGTGGCGCAGCGGGTCAGCGGCTCGGATTTCCACCGCTACTCCGGTTCTCCGCTGCCGATGAGTTTCGGCGAAGCGAGGCAACGCAAGATCGTGATCGCAGTGGATGTGGCTGTTACAGGTGTTACGGTACGCGAGATCGTTGTGCCCTGTTTTCAGCCATTGGCAACGGTGCGCGGCGATTGGAACCACATCATGGGCCGGCTTGCAGAGCTTAAAAAAGAGGGTGCTTCGGTCTGGCTTGAGATTGTCTATGAAGGAGACGAGATCATCGGAGATTTGCAGGAACGGCTGCGGGAACTGGTGGAGGGGACTTCTCTGGAGATCCTGCGGGCAAAGAACATGCGCCTGGTCGAGCAGACTCTTGGGCGGATGGCGACGGAAGAGACACTTGATGATCTCAGTATTGATGATGTCTTTGTCCGCTGCCTCGCTGCTCACGAGGTGCCCCCGGAACAGCAGGGTGAGCTGATGACCCTCTTTCAGGAGACGGTTGCAGCTCTGCATGAAGATTTCAGCCAGGGGGAATCATGAAGGTCCTCCGTCTTTCGTTCAAGAATCTCAATTCCCTGGCCGGCGTATGGAATATCGATTTCAAACATCCCGACTTTGTCTCCAGCGGTATCTTCGCCATCACCGGACCGACCGGCGCAGGCAAGACAACCATCCTCGATGCAATCTGCCTGGCACTTTATGGCCAGACTCCCCGTTTGGGCAGAATCACCCAGAGCGACAATGAAATCATGTCGCGCCAGACCGGCGAATGCTATGCCGAGGTTGAGTTCGAAACAGCCAGGGGGCGCTATCGCTGCCACTGGAGCCAGCACCGTTCGCGCAAGGCGGCTGACGGCCAGCTGCAGTCCCCCCGGCACGAGATTGCCGAGGCGGAGAGTGGGCTGATCCTGGAATCGAAGCTGAGAGCCGTAGCTGACAAGGTTGAGGAAGTCACCGGCATGGATTTCGATCGCTTCACCCGTTCAATGCTGCTGGCCCAGGGGGGCTTTGCCGCGTTTCTGCAGGCTCGTCCCGACGAGCGCGCTCCGATTCTGGAGCAGATCACCGGCACCGCAATCTACAGCCGGATTTCTATCAAGGTTCACGAACGTACCGCTCAGGAGCGCAACCGGCTGGCGGAGTTGCGTGCCGAGCTCGAAGGTATTCAGCTCGTGTCGCCGGCGGAAGCAGAGGCTTTGGCGCTTGAAGAGTCTGAACTGCACCTGGCGGAAACAAAGCTGAAAGCCGCTGCCCGAGAAATCAACGAAGCCCAATCCTGGCTGGAGCGGATAGCGATTCTTGAGGCAGAACTTCTGCAACTTGATCAGGACCGGATTTCATTTCAGGCACGCAAGGCAGCGGCTGCACCGGAGCTGGAACGGTTGGAATTGGCTGGTCGCGCTCTTAAGCTGGGTGGCGAGCATGCTCATATTCACGTGTTGCGAACGCAACAGGAGAAGGAGCAGGCCGAACTGGCGAAAGCCACGCAACGGCTCCCCCAGCTTCAGCTTGACTGGCAGGCGGCTTTCGAGGCGCTGGAGCAGGGAGAATCCCGGCTGGCAATCGCCAGGAAAGAGCAGGCAGAGCAGGGGGAGCTGATTCGCGCTGCGCGCGAGCTTGATGTCAGGCTTGGCGAGGTCCAGGCCAGGCTGCAGGGTTTGTCGGATGATATCGAAAAAACAGGTCGGCAGAACTCCATCTACCGTTCGACACTGGCAGAATCCGATCAACGTATGAGCACCATTGCCGGGGAGTTGCAGAAGGTTGGAGCTTTTCTGGACGATCACCAGGCAGATGCCGGTTTGACCGGAGCTTTGGCCGGAATCGAACAGAGACTCAAGTTCTTGAAATCAATCGATAGTCAAGATCGCCACGTCAAGACCAGGCTGGTTTTGCAGGCAAACGTGGTGGAAGGTGCTTTGCTTACGCTGACCCAGGCAGAGGCCGCCTGGCTGGCAGCACAGCAAAGAATGTCAGAGGCTGAAGAGAGGCTTGTGGGGCAACGTGCCGCTCGTAATCTTCTGCTGCAGGGTCGTGATCTTTCTGCCTGGCGTGGGGAAGCGGAACGTCTTGCCACCCGACAGAATTCTCTGGGGGCGATGCAGGAGGCGGTGGCACGCATCAAAGAAGTCGCCCACAAGCTGACAGGGTTGAAACAGCGCAGGGGAGAACTTGAGCAGCAGCGGCTGGTCTTGACACAGCAGGAGGTATCACTGGTCGGGGAATGCGAGCTGCGCGAGCAGATTGTTCTCAAATTGCAGGACAACGTTATTTTGCTTAACCGGGTGCGTGACCTGGAAGAAGACCGCAAGCAGCTTGTGGATGGTGCACCGTGTCCCCTGTGCGGCTCCGCTGAACATCCCTATGCTGTCGGCAACATTCCTCGTCTGGATCAGGCCGGGAAGGAGCTGGAGCTGGCTCTTGCCGAGGCCAGAAAGGTGCGGGAACAGCATGCACGGATTCAGCTGGAACTGGCTGGGGTTGTCAAGGACTTGCAGCAAGCGGGTCAGGACCGGGCGGAGCTTGAGGGGCGGCAGTTGGGTGATGGGGATTTTTGTAGTAACGCCGCGGCTGAGTTGGGAATGATTCTCGAAGTGGGTTCTAACCCGGAGGCATGGTTACAGGTTATCCTGAAGGCGCATGAAACCTGCCAGGTGGAGTTGGTCACGCGCCGAGCTGTTATCTGTGAGGCTGAACAGAAAGAGCGGGAGGAACGCAGCGCCCAGTCGACACTGGATACTCTCAAGGATGAGCTGGCAAAGCATGACCAGGCGCGTCTGGCAGCACGTCTGGGGCACGAATCGGCATTGTCCGAGCACGCGCGCCTGAAGGGTGAATCGGCAGCCCTTCAAGCCAATCTGGTAGAGGTGCTCTCCGAGGTTGCGGGTGAGGTTGCAGCGTATGGCTGGAATGATGTTGCTCCAGATGCCATTGAAAAACTGCTGACCGACCTGACAGGTCGCCGTGACGCCTATGTACAGCAGGTGCAGGCTCGTGAGCGTCTGGAAAAAAATCGTGCAGAGTATAGTTTTGAAATGGAAAAGCAGCAGGCATTGCTTGCTGAATCCGTAAAGCTGCTTGAGGAAGCGGAACGTCAACTGCGGGATAAGAGCGCACAGCGGGATGAATTGGTCGAGCAGCGTCTGGAACTGTATGGAGAGCGCAATCCGGATGCAGAGGAAAAACGTCTGGCCGAGGCTCTTCGACAGGCGGGCGAGCAGCGTGAAGGGGCATTGCAGGAGTATAACCGCCTTCAGGGCGAGCTTGAACGATTGAAACAGCAGATTAAAAGGGTGACAGATGCGATTGCCGAGAGAGGTGATCAGCTGTCCCGGCTGGAAGAGGATCTCTATCTGCGCCTGAATGAGTCAGGTTTTGCAGATGAAACAGACTTTCTGCAAGCCTGCGTGCCGCAAGAACAGTTCGATGCCTTTACGCGGATGGCTGACCAGTTGCACAGGGACGAGACAGCACTGCAGACCCGGCATGAGGATCGGCGACTTGCTTTGGCCGCAGAGTTGACCAGGAACTTGACTGACATGCCGCTTGCCACGGTCCGCGAGGAAAACGCAGCCGTCACGGGGCAACTGAGCGAGCTTCAGAAGGCGCTGGGCGCAGTTCATCAAAAACTGCAGCAGCATGCGGAACAGCAACGGCGCCATCAGGCCCGGCTTCAGGAAATTGAGATCCAGAAGCGGGAATGTGACCGCTGGGAGCGACTGCACAGCCTGATCGGTTCCAGTGACGGCAAAAAGTTCCGCAATTTCGCCCAGGGACTGACCTTTGAACTGATGGTTGCTCACGCCAATCGTCAATTGCTGAAGATGAGCGACCGCTACATCCTTGTGCGTGATCGTTCAGAACCGCTGGAATTGAACGTGATCGACAACTATCAGGCTGGGGAGATCCGCTCCACCAAAAACCTCTCCGGCGGCGAGAGTTTCATTGCAAGCCTTGCCCTCTCCCTGGGACTTTCCAGCATGGCCAGCCGTAATGTGCGTGTCGATTCGTTGTTTCTGGACGAAGGATTCGGTACATTGGATGAAGAAGCTTTGGAGACCGCACTTGAAACCCTTTCCGGCCTGCAGCAGGATGGCAAGCTGATTGGCATCATTTCCCATGTTCATGCACTGAAAGAACGTATCGGCACCCAGATTCAGGTGGAAGCGGGCAGTGCCGGGCGCAGCAGTCTGAGTGGACCGGGGTGCAGGCAGGTTGTGTAGCAGCAATATAGTATGATTTTTGTTGAGGGAGATCCTGGATGAAAACAGCAGCAGCGATAGCCGTGTTCTGTGCCGGTGGGGGATTGACCCGCTATTACCTCTCAGGGTGGATTTACAGTCTGGTTGGCCGCTCTTTTCCCTACGGCACCTTTGTTGTGAATATCATCGGGGCCTACTTCATCGGTTTGATCATGGAATTCAGTCTGCGCAGCGCGCTTATCCCGGATACTTTGCGCCTGGGATTGACGGTAGGTTTTCTGGGCGGGCTGACGACCTTCTCCACCTTCAGTTACGAGACATTCAAACTGCTGGAGGATGGCCAATTTGCCATAGCTTTTGTTAATGTTCTGGCAAGCGTGGTTGTCTGTCTGATCTTTACCTGGTTTGGAATCATAACCATTCGTTCGCTTTCATGACCCTGACAGGAGAAGAACATAATGACTAAGCTAATCGGCGAAAATGTTTTGATGCGGATCTTTATCGGCGAGACCGATCGTCATGGCCATCAGCCGTTGTATGAAGCGCTGGTGGAACTGCTGAGAAAAGAAGGCTGTGCCGGTGCCACTGTAATCCGTGCCATTTCAGGTTTCGGAGCTCACAGCGTGTATCACACCCAGAAGCTGCTGGACCTCTCCGCTGACCTGCCTATGATCGTGGAGGTCGTTGATACCGAAGAAAAAATAAAATCCATCATGCCACGTATAGACGAAATGATGTCAGGTGGCATGATTACATTAGAGAAGGCAACTGTCATTCGCTATACCGGCAAAGGTGATTGATCAATCTGTTGAGACCTAATCGCTGCCCGGTAATGGCCAAGTTACTTCCATTCCATGGCGGCAGAAAGGAGTCACAGTATGAACCATTCATTGGATCTGGCATTAATCGGCAACTGTCAGGTCGGCGCCCTGATCGATCCATCGGCTGAAATAGTCTGGTACTGTTTGCCCCGCTTCGATGGCGACCCGACCTTTTGCTCATTGCTGCATGAACACACTGTCGGAGAGGGCAAAGGCTACTGTGCCATCGAGCTTGTGGACCAGATCGAGGCGACACAGAGCTATCTCCCCAACTCGGCCGTTCTGGTTACGCGACTAACCGATGCCCAGGGGGCGGTTGTGGAGATCACCGACTTTTGTCCCCGCTTTCATCACCACGGGCGAGTGTTCAACCCGATGATGCTGGTCAGGCAGGTTCACCGGGTGCAGGGCAATCCCCGCATCCGCCTCCTGGTCCGGCCAACATATGATTATGGACGCGAGCAGTGCAGTTTCACCCACGGCAGTCATCATATCCGCTATGTATCCCCCGGATCGGTGCTGCGCCTGACGACCAACGCCTCCATCACCGCCATTCTGCAGGAACTGCCCTTCTTTCTGGAGGACCGCCTGACCCTCATGTTCGGCCCCGACGAGATCATCCCGGAGGCTCTTCCTGAGATGACGCGGAGATTTTTGGATGAAACCCTGTCGTACTGGCATGAATGGGTGCGCGATCTGGCCATTCCCTTCGATTGGCAGGATGAAGTCATTCGTGCCGCCATCACACTGAAACTCAATACGTTTGACGATACCGGCGCTATTATCGCCGCCATGACAACATCGATACCGGAAGCTTCGGATTCGGGACGCAACTGGGATTACCGTTTTTGCTGGCTGCGTGATTCGTATTTTGTGGTGAATGCCTTGAACCGGCTCGGTACCACCCACACCATGGAGCACTATCTCAACTATCTGGTTAATGTGGTTGCCGCGGCCCCCGGCGGAATTCTTCAACCGGTCTACGGCATCGATGGCAGGGCGCATATCGAGGAAAAGAAGGTTGATACCCTTGCCGGATACCGTGGCATGGGGCCGGTTCAGGTTGGTAATCAGGCCTACGAACAGATCCAGCATGACGTCTATGGTTCGGCAATTCTGGCAGTGACCCACGTTTTTTTTGACCGGCGGCTTGTACAGCGGGGGGACACGACATTGTTCACTCGCCTTGAAACGCTGGGAGAACTTGCCATTCTGGTTCATGATCAGCCGGATGCAGGTCTGTGGGAGCTGCGCGGCACCAAACGGGTGCATACCTTCTCCAGCATCATGTGCTGGGCGGCTTGTGATCGTCTTGCCAGAATCGCAGCCAGGCTTAAACTTCCGGAACGTGTCACCTACTGGAGCGCTCAGGCCGATCATATCCATGCCACCATATGCAGCCGCGGCTGGAATGATGAAAAGAAAGCCTTTACTGCAGCCTTCGAGGGGGACAGCCTGGATGCAAGTCTGTTACTGATGCACGACGTCGGTTTCCTTGCAGCGGACGATCCGCGCTTTGCTTCGACAGTCGCTGCCATAGAAAGAGAGTTGCGGCACGGGGACTATATCTTTCGCTATGTCGAGGAAGATGATTTCGGCACCCCCAAAAATGCATTCATCGTCTGCACCTACTGGTATATCTATGCCCTGGTGGCACTTGGCCGCAATGACGAAGCGCGCCTGCTGTTCGAGAACCTGTTGAAACGGCATAACCGGCACGGATTGATGGCGGAACATGTTGATGTACAGACCGGTGAGCAGTGGGGGAACTTTGTCCAGACCTACAGCATGGTCGGCCTGATAAATTCGGCCCTTCGGTTGAGCAGGCGCTGGGACTCAGCGTTTTAGATGCGCCAATCCCTTATGTAAGCCGGCGAAGCCGGAACCAAACAAGAAAAGTCAAAGGCAATGGAACGCGGATCAAATCTGATTTAAGCGGATTTTCGCGGATAAAGAAAACAAAAATAAAAGTTTGAAAATTGCGTAAATCCGCTCAATCCGCGTTCTATTGCAGTTAGATATGCTCAAATTTTGTAAAATCTCAAGTTGTAAGAGACTAATAGCCTGAAATGAATACTTTAGATATCTGGAGTGGGTGTTGAAAAAAAGAATCAATATGTTACGGGAATTCTCCGTTCCGTTGCTTGCAGGAGTTTTCGCCGCATTGACTTGGGCAAATCTCTGGCCAGAGAGCTACCACCATTTTGTCGACAACCCCTTGTTCGGGCCTTTGAGTTTTCATTTTATTACCAATGACCTGTTCATGGTTCTCTTTTTCGGGATCGCAGCTGTAGAAATTACTCAAAGCTGCCTTCCCGGTGGCGACCTGAACCCGCCGCGCAAGGCGGTCAACCCGCTCTTGGCCACACTGGGGGGAGTGATCGGACCAGTGGCTGTCTACCTGGGGCTTAACGCCGTCATCGGCGAGCCGGCGCTGGCCCGGGGGTGGGGCATACCAACCGCCACCGACATTGCATTGGCCTGGCTGGTGGCGCGTATGGTTTTTGGGGCCGGTCATCCTGCTGTATCCTTTCTCCTGCTGCTTGCCGTGGCCGACGACGCCATCGGGCTGGCCATCATTGCCATTTTCTATCCCGATCCAAGCCTTCCGACCTCGCCCCAGTGGCTATTCCTGGTGATTGTCGGCATGGCGGTGGCATATCTGCTGCGGAACATGAAGATGAGGAGCTACTGGCCCTATCTGATTGTTGGTGGAGGGCTCTGCTGGAGTGGATTGTACCTGTCTCACCTGCATCCCGCCCTTGCGCTCGCCTTTGTGGTCCCTTTTCTCCCCCATTCCCGCAGGGAGGCTCAGCATATTTTTGAGGATGATCCGGCCGACCGGTCAACTCTGGCTACTTTTGAGCATGAGTGGAAAGTCTTTGTTGATTTTGGAATGTTCATGTTTGGGCTTGCCAATGCAGGCGTTTTGTTTTCCGGCATTGGCACAGCCACCTGGCTCGTTCTGTGCTCACTTTTCATTGGCAAGACGGTGGGAATATTCACGATGGGGTTGGTGGGGAAGACTCTTGGATTTCCGCTTCCCGAGCATGTGGGCGCAAGAGAGCTTCTGCTTGTCGGTATCGTTGCCGGATTGGGATTGACGGTGGCACTTTTTGTGGCAGGAGAGGCTTTTGCCGACCCCGGCGTTCAGGGGGCGGCAAAGATGGGGGCGCTGCTGAGTGGTGGATTAGCGTTGCTAGCCATAATCCTCGGCAGGTTGTTTAAAATCAGAAGAATCGGGTGAAACCCGTCAGAGCTTGATGCAAAAACTTGGGGTGCTAACATGCTGAAAAAGATATTACCCGGTATAAATGACAGTAAGAGGCGGGTACTTCTTGCAGTGTGTATAGTACTGGCTTTTTTCATAGGCATCATAGATTATAAGACCGGTGAGTACGTCATTACTGTTGTCTATATCATCCCAATATACCTGGCTGCTAAAATCATGGGAAAATTGTGGTGCAATATTGTTACCCTGTTATGCATGGTTGAAATTATATCTATTTCCAGGTTGAGCCATCCAGGATCTTTATCGGCAACTGACATATACATGTGGAATGCCATAGTTCAAGCAATTCAACTCGCAGTGGCCGGATACATAATTTCAATTATTACGAAGCAGCTCGAGCGAGACCCGAAATCCCGCTAATCCCGGTGCACAATCCGACTTACGGCAGCAAAGTCAGAATTACCCAAGTCTGCTGCCAGGGCAGATTTAAAAAGTTCATTCACCGTGGCCGCGGCAAAAAGCGGCTGTCCGACCTCTTCAGCCAGCCGCAAGGCGAGGCGCAGATCCTTTTGCATATGTTTGAGAGGAAAAGCTGCAGGGATTTCACCATCAGCAGTGATCAAGGGTCCTTTCAACCGGAACATCGGGTTGGACATGGCACCCGAATCCACCACCTCAAGCAGTTGAGCCACATCCAGACCGCTTTTTGCGGTGAGTGCCAAGCCTTCACATAATGCCGTAAGCATGCCTGCCATAACCAGATTGTTGGCCAGTTTCATACGGGCAGCACTACCCGTGTCACCGAGGTAGAGAATCTTCTTGCCCATCTTTCCCAGGATCGGCAATGCCTCATCGTACAGGTGGCGGTCTCCTGCCGTCATAATGATCAGTGCGGCATCTTCCGCCGGCTTACGGCTTCCTGCCACAGGGGCTTCAAGATAGCGTGCGCCCTTTTCCTGTGTCATTCGGGCTGAATTCAAAGAGGTCTCAGCGTCCACGGTAGACATATCGATAAAGCCTTTTCCTGCGGACATGCCTGAAATGATGCCGTCAACCCCGTCACGAACCGCCTTCACAGCGGCAGGATCCGCCATCATTGAGATCACAATGTCGCACGTTTCAGCTGCGGCACGAGGGGTAGCTGCGACGGTTGCCCCGATTTCTGCCAGAGGTCTGCACGCGTTCCCCGAGCGGTTCCACACCGTTAGGTCATAACCTGCCTTGACCAGATTTGTCGCCATTGCGCTGCCCATGATACCTAATCCGATAAATCCAATTTTCATCTATCACCTCACATGTCGATATTGTTACGGCGGTCAAACATATCAAGGTAGAGCCTGACTTGCCTCGCCCAATTCGAGACACTGCAAACCGTGGCCCTACAGCAGTGTTTATATGTTTAATTGCTGGAGTTAAAATACTTCAGAACATCCAGCAGAGTTTTATTGAACGGGATGAAAAACATTTTACCCGACTTTCAGTACTTGTTTCCGGTTTATTTCGTACTTTTGCCAGAAGAGGGAAGGCTGGCCTCAAAAAAACCCTGAACTCAGTATTCATGAGATATTAGTAATGTTATTTTTTCCATATTTACGTTGACTCAACCCAATTTAGAGATTATGTAACCATGTTAAAAATATCCTTTTTCCTGGTTTACACCCATCGACGCCAGCGAGGATTTTGTGCAGCAGATTCCAGATGAAATACTTGATGCAATCGAATCCATTCACCTTCCGTATATGCCGCAGACATTATTGCGGTTTTTGCAAGTTGTGGATAATGATAATGCCTCAGTAAATGAGCTGGCTACGTTGGTTCGGCAGAATCCTTCGCTATGCGCCCGTCTGCTTACAATTGCAAATTCAGCCGCCATGAGGCATGGCAAAGAAATTACCAGTATCGAACAGTGCCTGATCACTCTCGGCACACGCCTTGTGCGTACGCTCGCGGCCTGTCTGGCCATCCAGAGTGTTTTTGATCGGACCGCCGGAGATGCCACCTATGACTATACCGGTTTTTGGATGCATTCGCTGCGAGTTGCGGAGATTGCACGAGCATTTGCTGAAAAGATAAATTTCCCGGGTTCCGATGAGGCCTATCTTGCCGGTCTTTTGCATGATATCGGTCAATTGATGCTGCTTGGCGGTGTGGGTGAAAGTTATGGAGCCCTGCTGGTTTGCAGCAGTGATGAGGATGCTCTGCTCGCAATCGAAGGGCCGGTACTGGGGACCGACCATGCTGTAGTTGGGGCCTGGCTTGTGGATCGCTGGGAACTTACCTCATTTGTGGCTGACGCGATTCTGTTTCACCATAATTCAGCTGCTGAAATAGCCTATGCGGACAGGCTGAGCCAGATCCTTTGGTCCGCCCATGTTGTCAGCGGAATTCATAATATATCGACCCTCACGAGCGAAGAGCAACCGCCGGAAATGGCTGCTGCTGAATCTCTGTTGGGATTAGATCTTGCCGAGATCGCAGCTGTCAGCGTTCAGAGCGAGGAAGATGTGGCTGTGCTGGCGGCTGCTTTTGGCATTACCCCTACCGACGATCCACGTACCCATCCTTATTCATCCATTACTTTCGAAAATCCAGTGTCAGGACGCAGTGGAGATGAGGCGCAGGCTGAATTGGAATCTGCAGTACGGGATATGTCGTTGTTGCAGTCTCTGCAACATAACCTCTTCGGGCATGCAGATGAAGCAGAAATGCTGATCGCCGCGCGCGAATCTGCAAGAATTCTTTTTGGTTTGCAGAAAGTAGGGTTTCTGTCGATCGATCCTGATCAACGTTTTCTTGTGGCACCGGACATAGCTGGCCAGCCGCCTCTGCTGAAGCGGCTTGAGATAAGGCTCGAGCCTCCCACGAGTTTGGCTGCAGTTACTACCCTTGGCGATCACCCATCTTCAACCTTCGATGAACATCCTCCTGGCGATGTTTCACTTGTGGACATTCAGGTCGTCCGGGCAATGTCCAGCGAAGGAGTGCTATACGTACCGATGCATGGCCGCAAGGGCCCTATCGGCATTATGATCTGCGGATTGAGTACCTTGCAATATAAGCGGATCAGCAATCGCATCACCTGGATGACCAGTTTCGCCCATATTTCAGCTGTCAGTATTGAGGCCTGTCGCGAACTTGGCTACCGAGAGCAGAATCTTACGCGAAGCCTGACGGACCGGTTTGAAAAAAATGCCAGAAAGATCATCCACGAGGCTGGCAACCCTCTTAGCATCATAAAAAATTATCTGAAAATCGTCAGTCAGAAGCAGCCTGCAGACAGTGGTATCAGTCAGGAACTCGAAATCCTCAGGGAAGAGATAGACCGGGTAGTGAATATCGTACAAAGCCTCAGTCGTACGGACATTACTGCACCCAGTCAGGAGAGGGTGGATGTGAATGCCGTGATAGAGGGTATGCTCGCCCTGTACGGCGAAGCCTTTTTTTCAGATCGTCACATCGTGCTGGAAAAAAAGCTTGCTCCAGCACTGTCACTCGTCTCTGGTGAACGAGACGGTTTGAAACAGCTCTTGCTGAACCTGTTGAAAAACGCTTCAGAAGCGTTATCCGATCAGGACACCCTGACCATTTCAACGAATGATAAAATCAGATACAAGGATGGTTTGTACGTTGAGATTCAGGTGGCTGATTCGGGTCCCGGGTTGCCACACGAGGTCATGCAACGCCTCTTTCAGCCTTTGGAGACAAGCCGTCCTGGTCACTCCGGCCTTGGGCTTGCCATCGTAGGTGAGCTGGTCGAACGAATGGGCGGGCATATCACCTGTAACAGCAATGGGGCTGGTACAACATTCACTATATTGCTGCCTTTGGCAGAGATGGTTGATCCTGCATGAATCTTTCTGCACAGGCGGCGTATGATTCTCTTGTAAGCACTGTCTGTCATCCTGACCGTCTTTTGATTGTGGATGATGAGGCACGTATTCGTGCCAGTCTGCGATTGCTGCTTGAAAGCCCGTCACGGACTATTCAGGAATGCGAAACAGGCGGCGATGCGATTACCATCCTCAAGACCCGCACCATCGATCTTGTGCTCCTTGATATTAATCTTCCGGACCTCTCTGGTCTGGAAGTTATGGAGTGGATCGCCAGTTACAAAATCCCCACCAGCGTTATTATTGTCAGCTCTGATGATCATATCGATTCCGCCATTCGCGCTTTGCGTAATGGAGTCGTGGAGTTTGTCCGCAAGCCCAAGGAACTGGATGAAATCCAGCACAAGGTTGAGAATGTCCTGAACCGACGCAGCATGGAACGTCGGCATTTGATAATGACTGCCCGTCTCGAGCAGTCCGAACGACTGCACCGTTTCCTCGTCGAAAATTCTCCGGACCTGATCTACACCCTTGATTCCAACGGTTGTTTTCTTTTTATCAACAATCGCACCGAGACCTTGCTGGGATACACCCGGGACGAACTGGTCGGCAGCAGTTACACCACTATTGTTCACGAGGACGATCTGGATGAAGCGCTTTATGCTTTTACAGAACGTCGCAGCGATAACCGTGCCGTTTCAAATGTTGAAGTGCGTCTTAAATGCAAAGGTAACCATTACCGAAGTTTCGAAAGCCGACATGTTGTAGCAATGCTCAGTGCCACTGGTGTCTATGACTGCCGTGAAGATGGACTTGAAGTGCCGCTGACACGCTGTTTCATGGGGACCTACGGGGTTGCGAGGGATATCACAGAGCGGAAAAAGGCCGAGGAAACAATCAGCTTTCAGGCCCTGCATGATCAGCTCACCCACCTGCCGAATCGCCGGCTGTTCATGGACCGTCTTGAGCTTTCGCTAATCCATTCCCAAAGGTATGGCAGGAATGTGGCAGTAATGTTTATCGATCTGGATCGCTTCAAGTTGGTGAATGATACCCATGGTCATGCAGAGGGAGATGGTCTGCTGCGAAAGGTAGCTGAACGCCTGCGAAAATGCGTTCGGTCCGGCGATACGCTTGCTCGTCAGGGTGGTGACGAATTCACGGTGCTGTTGCCTGATATACAGCATTCCGAGGATGCGATAATCATCGCAGAAAAAATCCAGGAGGAGCTCAAGCTGCCTTTTCAGGTGCGAAATCAGGAAGTCCGCACTACTGCCAGCATAGGTATTGCAGTGTATCCGCGTGACGGAGCTGGTGCAGATGAACTTCTCAAACATGCCGATATTGCCATGTATAAAGTTAAAGCCAGCGGCAAGAACAATTTCATGTTCTTTAATGCCCACATGAATGAATGCTACCATGAACGTCTAGCTTTAGAGAATGAACTGCGGCAGGCAATAAAAGAAGCGGAATTTGAACTGCATTACCAGCCACAGATCAGTGTGATTGGAAATCGTATTATCGGGGTGGAAGCATTGATCCGCTGGAGACATCCAGTGCATGGCCTGCTGACTCCGGAGCATTTTATAAGTTTGGCTGAGGAAACCGGCCTGATCTGTGAAATTACTGACTGGGTCGTAACCGAGGCCTGCAGGCAGCTGGCCCTTTGGCGCAGCATGGGCTTACAGGATCTGCGTATGTCAGTGAATATGTCACCCCAGGAAGTCGACCGCAGTGATGTAGTTGAGCGGATGGTCTCCAGCATTTCCCGCTATAACATCCCTCCTCATTTTCTGGAAATAGAGATCACTGAAAACCTGATGCTGCGCGATGTTCCACAGGTCATTGATAAATTGAAGGAGCTGCATGGCCATGGAATACGCATTTCGATCGACGATTTTGGTACATGCTATTCGTCACTCAACTACTTGCGTCAGTTCCCGATAAACAGCATAAAAATAGACAAATCATTTGTCTGCGACCTCAGGGAAGGTAGCAATACTTCGCCGATTATTCATGCCATCATAGGAATTGCCAAAGGCTTCAGGCTTGATCTTGTGGTGGAAGGAGTTGAAACACTTTATCAGATGAAGATTCTTCATGATCTGGGATGTGATGAGATGCAGGGCTATTTTTTCAGCAAACCCCTGCCGGCCGCCGATGTTGAGTGTCTGCTGCTGAATTCATCATTTTTGAATGATTTCTGTCAGCAGTACCACATACCGCTTCAACCATCTCTCCCTCAGGTTGTTTAAAAGCAGGTTGTTGAGAAACAAACATTCAATGATCTCCTGTCTAGTGTGGTCAACCGTTTTTTCAGCTATGTGGAAGCTTTAATAGTCAAAGGCAGTTGTCGATTCTGATTGCCTCGATGTACTTGTTACCGGTAGCTGAAATGAGGTGCCTGAGAGCACACCGTCTCCAAAGGACCACCCATACTCCAATTTATCCATGTCATTGTCTGAATTATTCCAGCCATAGTCTGACCCCTCCCACCCACTGACGAGACTGACACCACAGCTGAGGACAAAAAGAAGTGTCCACCCAGAGCGAAGCAACCTTTTATTTCTCTTTGCGCCCATGACATCTCCTTTGCTTCTTGATCAGCAGCAATGTTAAAAGCATCCGATTAGGTCTAGATAAAGCCTAGTCATAATCGGATGCTTGTAAACTGAGGAGTTCAGGATGTTCGATGGATAGATATGTAGCTCGCTGGTGAGTTCGTAACAGGATGAGTTCAGTTGCAGAAGTGTTCCCTGTGGCAGTCTTTGCAATCTCTGAAAGGGGCAAAGCCTCCATTTAATTTATGGCAATTTAGGCATCCTAGACCACGGGAGAACATTAAGTCGTGATGTCGATCGCGGTTGAACCCTACCCTGTTGGCAGTATGGCATTGGCTGCATGTGGCGTTGTTCTGGCGGTCAGCACAAGGGAGGGTGTCGTGGTGTAGATGACTTGATCGTCCTGAGAGGCCTGTGACGGTGGTATAGCTAAAAAATAAAAATTGGTTCGGATTTTTTTTCTCGATCATTTGCTTGATATGATCGAGGCGCATTCTGCTAATGAGTTGGCTGGTGAAGTTTCTGAAGGTATTCCGTGACAGCATGTCTGTTCTGCCAGCTAGTCGGGCCAGTTGGGACGGTTTCTGGGGTGCACTTTGCTGTTGCCCGGGAATGGGCCCATGGCAGGAGACACAGCGAGATGGATTTGCAATCGGATCCAAAACGTGACAATCCATGCATGCAGGGCCTACACCCCCTTGGAGCTGAGCACCATGGCAAAGAGCGCAGGCTGATGTCACATTGCCGGCTGTGCTGTGGTTGAGGGGAGCGTTTTTTAACACCCCGTCAGGAGCGCGGTAGACAATGTTTTCACCATACCAGTGTCTGAGATCCTGTTTTGAAGGAGCCTGCGGGTCCAAGCTGGGATGTGCGGCGCGGGGATTGTGGCCGTTGGTGAAGCTGTTGATGAGGTCATTATTGTTATGGCAGCCGGCTGCACTTTCGCACCCTGCTTCGAGATTGCCCAGCGGTCTGTTGAAACGAGGGTTGCTTCCCGGTCCCGGTCCTAGACCGGAATGGCACCCTTGACATAGCTTGATGTTTTCTTTTGCATACCATCCATGATTTGAAGGGTGTGACCAGGCGAGTTTTATTTCACGGTACGGAGGGTGAATCACAAAAGGAGCGATTCCGAAGGTGTGGCATTCGCCGCAGCCCGGCGCTGGGGGATTTCCCGAAAAATTTTTTTCATGACATACCTGGCATTGGGTCAGACTCTGGCGTGCCTGCTCGTCATGCATAGTGATCCAGCCAGGTTCGTGAGCGTTGGTTGTTGTCGGAGCCTTCTCGTTTGAGCTACTGCTGCAAGCAACCAGAATCAGAAATGATATGTTGAGCAGTGCCATCCGCAACTTCATGTCTGTTGCTCTCCTTGTACAGTTCAACGTGGATTACCATGGCATGGCTGACAGGTGCCTGAGGAACGAGGTGTTCCGTGGCAGCGAAAACATGAAGTCGGGTCGATGCGGCCATCAATGCGATGGCGGGTCAGATAGTCACCGCGGTGCTGCATTCGGCTGAAATTTTTGGTTTGATCTTTTAAAGAGGGTTTCAACTCAACCCGTCCATGGCAGTCGCTGCAAAAACTCTGTTCGTGGCAAAGTGTACATACTCTGTCCTCCTGGTAGGCGACCATGCGATGGTTATCTGTGAATAAAGCCGTATGATTGTAGCGTTCAAAATCAATAGGTTCTTTTTTGAACCCATGGCATTTGGTGCAGAATTCCCGCCTTTCCCCAAGTTCGTAAATCTTTGGATGTGAGGCCGGCATAAGGTAGCTATTACCTGCTGTGCAGGCAACCAGAAGTGCCAGTATAAAGATTAAGGCTGCTGCCCCGAATACTTTCACTTGATACTCTCCCTGAAGGTATTGCTATTCATCGTGCTAGGCAGATCAAAGTTTTTTTCGAAAAGGTAGTTCAGTTTGACCATGAAGCGATAATCAGCCTTGAAATACGGATCATTGCTGTAGTCGAAAGAGGTTTTTACATTAAGAGTGTCATTTAAAAACCCGGTTCCGAGACCGACAGATGCGAAAAGAGAGGATGATTTTCCATAAATGGTGCGGTCGTAATGAACATAGGTGACATCACCGGTCACGAATCCAGGCGCAAATTTCCAGTAGACATAAGCTCTGGTTAGCAGATAGCGGTTTTCAGCCTCGCTACCCTGCATGCGACTGATTTCCGTGCCCACCTCAGATAGAATCTTCCATCGTCGCGTTGCGATCAATGAATAGTATTGCGATGGCTTGAAGCGGTTCTGGTAGTCATAGTTTTTGAATCGCAGAACAATTTCAGTCTGGTCAGATGGATACCAGAAGAGATCGGTGCCGGCTGTGGTCAGAGTGTTCCCACTTCCTTCCAGAAACCTGAAGGGAGGAACACTGTTACGTCTGTTGCTGAAGTAACTTGTGTAGCGGAAACGCTGCAGGAAGGGTTGGAAAGTAACCGGACCTAAAGGGAGGCGCATCTCATAGGAGTGTTCCCCCCAACTGCTGCTGATCAGGTCATAGGTGGAATGCCCAAGTAGGTATATGCTTTTTGGAAGGTTTACGGCTAGGTCTCCACCCAGAACATGTTCCCGGGCGGCTCTATTGTCAAGAATATGCTTGTAGGAAAACCCTGCATCGTATCGGCCTGGGACGGCATAGGTCAGTTTTCCGCCATAGATTAGATCACCTTTTACCCCGCTTGCATTATCAAGCATGGTCGGCAGTCCGGCATATGCTGAAACGGTTGTGCCAGGTAAGGCGAGAACTTTACCGTATATACCGTCGATATTGTCCCGCGCCACCCCTTCAAATATGTACTGCCGGCCGGCACGCAGCTGATAGGTTTGTTTCGGGGGAGCATATTGAAGGTAGGCATGAAGGAGTCGGCCGTCGGTGGTACCCCTGTTGTAGTCATCAGCCAGGTTCAACCGCCCCCATCCGTTAAGGTGCAGGGAAAGACCAGGAACTTTCTTGGTTATATAGTTCAGTTGCAGGTATTCATAGACTGGAGCAGCGTCAGCTTTGCTGCGATCATTGCGGTCCCTCTGGAACCCACGGAGGATCGTTTCAGAAGAAAGACTTACTTGCTCCGCCTCCCCGGATGAGGCAAAAAGCAGAAGCCCGGCCACAACCACATATATCCGGCCGCAACATTTCAAGTGCAGCATCTCCCTCACTTAATCAAATTAAAATCGCAATAAAAAGCAATAGAAGAAATCTCAGAAATATGGTGCCGGAGTCCACGGGGAATCCTCGTGAACTCCGGTTGAACTATTACTTATTTGCCGCTTTGCTTCACCGGTGGATCATGAGCATCCTGGTGACAGGTCAGGCATAGCGGGAACTTTGCATGCAGGTCTTTGCTGTGAGGCAGGCTGTGGCACTCGGTGCAGGCCGGTTTGTAGCCATGTTTGGTATGATGGCATGAGGCACAGCTGACCTTGGCGTGTTTGCTGGGCGACTTGCTCCATTTTGCATGGATTTGGTCGTGGCACGAGCCGCATGTGCGGGAATCAACATTATTCTTGTATTTTATCTGCAACGGCATATGCACCGGATGACATTCGCTGGCGCAGGTGGCAAATGGTTGCCCCTGAAAATGTGGTTTATGGCATGCATTACAGCTGGGAATGTACCCGTGGGTTGTATGACAGTTCTGGCATTGCAGTTTGCTATGCTTGCTGGGGAAATTTTTTAATGATTCAAACGGCTGGCTGTGACAGGTACTGCATGAATTTACCAGCAATGTTGACATGGCCATTTTTTTGGGAGCGTGGGGATTGCCATGGCAACCTGAACAATCAGTGATTTTGGGGCCATGGGGAGGAGGTACATGGCAATTGCTGCATTTGGGCATCAACTGCTGCCAGTTTTGTTTTACCGGGTTATAGGCATGGAACCTGGTATGGCAGTTGTCGCACTGGAATTTATGACGACCACCATCATTTTTGAGATCGCGATAAATGCTGGTGTGGCATTGGCCACACTGGACCGGTGTAAGGGAAGCCGGTTCAGCGGAGTAAAGTTCCGGATTGGGGGATGTACTTGCACCCGCAGGTTTTTCTGCGGCCTTTGTCCCTGCTGAGGGAGATGTTTCTGGTTGAGACTGGCCGAAACTAACGCATACGGTCAGGCTCATGGATAGAATAGATGCAGCCAGCATCGTAACCAGCTTGTTTGAAATTCCTGCTTTCATGAAATTTTCCCCTTTCCTGCTCACCTGATAATGCAATGCGGTTGACCTGTATACAATAAGAGGCATTGACCGTACAATATAAAATTTTAAATAACAATATTTTATTAATAATTATCCATTATACTAACCTCTCCCGTCATCTTGTCAAGTCAGGAAGATGCTTACAAGGCAGAGGCAGCACCAGTTTATTCATTCATGGAGTAGCATTGACAACACCATAGTGCCTCCACTTTATCTCCAGATTACCAATGAATTCTCATTTATTCTCAATAGACGGATCATAGAAAATAGTGCATTATTGCCCTCCCAGTTCTAAATATCTGAGGAGTTTTCTGTGTCTGCTGCCCGTACAGCACTAATATATTCACCTCTCTTCGGCAGCTACAGCTATGGCGACGACCACCCCTTCAAGCTTCAGCGCTATCATCTTACCCACCATCTTATGGAAACCTATGGCTTACTGAATCTGCCAAACATGAAGATTCAAGGTTGCTGCCCGATTGACGAGGATCGGGCGTTGAGTTTCCATTCCAAGGCATACATTGAGAGGCTGAAGGAATTCAGTGCCTCGACCGAACCCCGTGCTGATTTTGTTTTTGGGCTGGGAGATGCAGATTGTCCTGTTTTCAAGGGGCTATATGATTGTGCGGCCTTGGGCGCTGGGGCCACTCTAGAGGCTGCGCGCCTGGTGGAAGAGGAAGGCTTTGATATTGCTTTTAACCTTGCCGGTGGCTGGCATCATGCACATCGCAGCCGAGCCTCCGGATTCTCTTATTTGAATGATGCGGTGCTGGCTATCAATTGGTTGGTGGAGCGGGGACGTCGAGTGGTGTATCTGGATATTGACGCCCATCATGGTGACGGAGTCCAGGAAGGCTTCTACGACAGTGACTGTGTTCTGACAATTTCGCTGCATGAGAGCGGCATCTATTTTTTCCCGGGAACCGGATTCGAGGACGAGATAGGGACAGGCCGAGGGAAAGGCTACTCAGTTAACCTTCCTCTTTTAGCGCATACGGATGATGCCCTGTATATGAAGGCATTCGACGAAGTTGCTTATCCATTGCTGGCGGCCTTCAATCCGGATGTAATAGTGACTCAGATAGGTGCGGATACCTTTCGGACTGACCCGCTCACCCGTCTGGAAATTACCACTCACAGTTACAGCTATATCATGCGCAAGCTCAAGGCGCTCAAAATCCCCTGGGTGGCACTTGGCGGTGGTGGTTATGATCTGATGAATACTGCCCGGGCCTGGACCCTGGCCTGGTCGATTATGAACGGTGTCGAACTCAATCCGCGTCTGCCGACTGCCTTTACCCGGAAAATCAAAAAAATGGGTTACCCACATCGCGTACTACTGGATGCCATGCATTGGTCAGATGACCATGATCGTAACCTGGCTCTGGAAGCAGTCGAGAAGAGCATCAGCAGAATCAAGAAAACGATCTTCCCTGGTATAATCGGATCCTATGGTGAAACTTCCGGAGAATAGCCGGCTGGTTGATGCCGCCGGACAGCCCTTGAGTTCACTCAAGGCGATCAACCGTCTGCAAGAGTCGGAAAAAATAACAATATACAGCCGACTTCTGCCTGGGCGTCTGGCCAGGTTGCTGAATATTGATCTTGAAGACCCCCTTCGTCTTGCTCAGAATGGAGTGTTTAAGGTCGTTGCACCCTCGGGTCTGTCGCTGGTTCGAATAGCAGTACATAGTGGTTCAAGTCAGGATGCCGTGTTTTTTGTGGAGTTGTCGGATACGCAGTTTCACCAGATGGAGCTTTCCTTCTGCATGATTCGTGACCCCGATGCTCCCCGGTTTGATGTGGATATGGATGCAGAGGGCAGAAACAACTGGTTCACTTCCCATGGCCGCAATATTCCCGAAGAGGTCCGTGCCATGTCTGCGGGATTATTTCCCAACCAGGTACGTCGGGGATTGAGAATGTTCGGGGAATTCCTGCCGCTTCTGGAGCTGTTCACCGATGCCCTGGGAATTGAAATGATTATGGCTGAACCGCTGACCTATGACAATGCTATCCGCTACGAAAAATATGGTTTTGACTATCTGCGCGGCAAACGTTTGATGCTGGAGATCAATAGGGAGTTTCAGCCGGGCGGGAGATACTACATGAAACTGGACAGCTCGAGTCCTTTTCGAAGACCCGGTGCAGAGCACACGGTGAGGGGCAGAAGTTGGGCCATTCATGACGGTGTTCTGGACGAGCCGTGGGATGAAGTGCAGATTTACAAGGTAATCGGCGTGCATGCCGGTGTGAATACATTTCCTGAAAGGATGCAGGAGCAGCAATGAACAGTGAACAGGAAGTCAAGCCAACAGCACTTGATGGTATCAAGTACTATTCGCCTCCGGCCGGTTTTATACTTCACGGACGTGATGGGCGGGTCAGCATTCCCTGGGATGGCAAGCCGCCGTTTCCGCTTCTGGATGAAGATTTTTTTGCGGCAGAACAGTCCGGCGCACCGGATTACGATATGGTGGGACGCGGCATCTATCAGGCTCTGCGGCTTAATCCCGACTGCACCTTTGCAGCCGATTATGCAGCACTGCTCAAGGATGCCTATCCGCATGTCATTTCCGAGTTAGGCGGGCAGATAATTATGCTCGATGCCAAGGAGGTGGATACTCCCTATCTTGATCGCAAGATCAATTTCCTGAGGATCATGTTACTTCTCGATCCCGGCAATGCCGGCCTCTGCCGGGAGATTGCGCGAACCTTTGCAGATAAGGGAGCACGGCTCTCCACGCTCCACCAGGCCGTACCCAGTTGGTACTCGGCGGAAAAATATCTGAAAAAGGCGCTGGAACTTGACCCTGATGATCGCGACAGTCTTTATGAGTATGGGGAAGCTCTTTACGTGCTGGGGCGTTACGACCAGGCTGCGGAGATCTGGCAGAAGGCGGTTGCTGGCTGTGATGATGCCGGGAAGCGCAAAATTGAAGCTCGCATTGCCGCTATTTTTACCGGCAAGCTTCCTTTGGTGCCGCCGGTGGATTACCTGACGGCCCTGGCAGTGGCGGTGGAGGAGCATCAGGCCGGTCGCAATGATGAGTCTGCCGGGATAATCGAAGATGTGTTGGCTGACCCGGTGTTCAGCCAACAGTTTCCCATGAATGAGATTCATTTTCTGCTTGGAACTTGTTATGAGGAAATGGGAATGATGGACGAGGCCGCCAAGGCTTTCAAGAGGAGTTGATATGTTCGGATTCAGCACGGCTGACTGGATCTTTATCGGTTTCATCCTTATCGTTATCTACGCCTGTGTTGCTTTGAGCGCGCTGGTTCAGAAAAAGAAGAAGGGACACTGATTATGTATTGTGTGGCTGGTTGGATCGCTGCATTTTCAAGGAATACCGGATACCGGAACGATAGGGCCTGTTGGCCGGGAAACCACGTGCGAGGTCCAAATGGAAGAACTTGATGACGATCATGAAAACGAGCGCCGCCCTCTGCCGATGGTTTTGTTGGGGGGGCTGTATCTGTTTTTTCTTATGTTGACCATGTCCACCTTTGGCCATCCCTATCCCCTGTTTGGGATGATTCTGCAGGGGAGGGTAGCTGAAGTTGTGGTCTTCATGGACAGCATTATCTGTCTGTATCTCTTTCTGGGGTTAATGAAGAGGCAACAGCTGACCTGGTATCTGCTGCTGGGCTACAACATATTCGAAATGGTCAATACGCTGGTTAACCTGCGGTTTATAACGGCATCGGAACTTGAAAAAATGATGGGACAGCCGGTGGATCCTCAGGCATTAATCAACAATAATATTTCTGTCTTGATCGCAATCGTGCTGCTTACCATATTTATCTACCGTAGCCGCCAGTATTTCAGCAATCGCTCAAACTTTTTATTCTGACGGTACGAATACTGCTTTAGTTTTTCTAAACATTCATTGAGGAACTGTTATGCACATTTCCATTGTACCGGTGCTGATTGCCATGCTGGTTGTTTCGGCATGCACAGCTTTGAAAGAGGGATACCCGCTTCTACCTGTCAGCGAGTACGAAAAAATGGTGGTTGGCCGCCTTGATGCTGATTACGTGGGAACCGATAACTGTGTCGCCAAATGTCATAAGCACGACAAACTTACCAATGATTTCAAACTGAGCGTTCACGGTGAGCAGATCACGCCGCAAACCGGTCTGCCGTTGGTTAACTGTGAATCCTGTCATGGGCCCGGCAGCCTGGCCATTGACAAAATTGAAAAGAACAGACAGTTGCTGGGAGAAGCGGGAGATAAATGCGATTTTTCCAAGCTGCTGGATCTGAAAACCTTGCCCCCACAGGCCCAGTCACTTATCTGCCTCAAATGCCATTCTGCTGCTTCGACCCCCGCTTTGGCCCAGTGGCATACCAGCGTTCATGCGCTTAACGACCTAAGTTGCTTCGACTGTCATAAACTGCACGAAGGCCCTCACCAGAAGGTAAGCCGCGATAAGATGGCCGAGCTATGCTACGGCTGCCACCCGGATGTTAAAGCACAATTCAGTTTGTTTTCCCGCCACCCGGTGCGGGAGAAGAAAATGGGCTGCTTCGACTGCCATGAGCCACACGGATCCTCTCTTCCTGCACTGCTCAAGGGGAACAGTCAGCGGGATATGTGTACGCGTTGCCATATGGAGAAGAGTGGCCCGTTCGTGTATGAGCATGGCGACGTAACTGAAACCTGCACCAACTGCCACGCTCCTCACGGTTCGGTCAACCGCCGCTTGCTGGCGGCAGCCATGCCCTTTCTCTGCATCCAATGCCATAGTCCGGGACACCGCAACATTCTTGACGATAAAACCAAGCCCCTGTTCGCCAATCGCTGCACTGACTGCCATTCCACTATTCATGGCTCTGATACGCCAGATAATCGTGGTTTCGGAACCTTGAGGAAATGATCATGGTCCAGCGCCTTTCGAACCTTTCTGTGGTGCCGGGAAGAGCTACCTTCCTGGCACCAGCGCTCCTCATGTCCTTGATGTTTAGTAATCCGGCATGTGCGGCTGCCGAACCGGTTGATGCTGCGGAATCGGAGCCTGTGTTTAGTGAGTCAAATGAACCCGCCACGACAGTGAACAATGTTTCACTGGCTGCTGGATATCGGTTCCTGACTCCAGATGGTCCTCCAACTGCTGCTGCACCTTATGAACGATTTAAATCAGGGGCAACCGGAGGTTTTTCAGCTGCGACCCTAGGTTCCAATTTGAAGCTCAATGTTAACGGGACCTTCCTCCATGAGGACGACTATCAGAGCGAACTGGCATTCGACTATCGTGGCTTTGTACGGCTGCAGGCCTCCAGTGAGGCGATGTGGCACAATCTGCTGCGCGAGCAGATATATCCTGGTACTCAGCTCTTCCTCAACGAGCTGGATCCTGGAGAAACCTATGGTGTCCGTACTACCACAACCCAGGCTCGTGCCCGCATCAAGCTAGGCAATAATCCATTTCACCTCAACCTGGGGTATTGGGAGTTGAGGCGCCATGGAAGCGAGCAATTACGCTTTTCCGACCATTACTGGTCAGCTGATCCCCAGACCCTTTCCGGTAGCATTATCACCCAGGCCAACCATGTTGATCGTATCACCCGCGAGGGAACTGTTGGGGTGGACGCCCACCTTGGACCTGTAGATTTTTCCTATGGTTTTCGTATCCGTGATTTCTCTAATAGGGCCGAAGATCCCCGCTACGATTTTAACATTAATGCTTTTGGTGCACTTGTTCCTGGAATTCATGCCCACGATGTAATCCCCGACAGCCGGGTCGCCTCACATACTTTCAAGCTTTTTTCCGATATGAGCGGAGGTCTTGTGGCGTCTGGTGTCTACACCCTGACCGAGAGGGAGAACAGGGGAGGGCATGGCGAAGCTGTACCTTCCGAGCGTCCTTCGGATGTCATTCATCTGGCAGCTGGAGATTTCAGCTATACTCCCTCCAAATCCCATTCAGTGACCCTGAAATATCGGCATCAGGAAATCGAGCGTACCACTCCTTCTGCTCTATCGTATCCTTTTGCGGCAATTAAGTTTCTCAATCCGGCACCCTCAACCAGCAGGGATGTGGTGACCGCTTCAGTCATCTTCCGGCCATATCCCAGGATGATTTACCGTTTGGAGTACAATGCTGACCTGGAATCCCGCGACGGGGTCCGTGATGCCCAGGCACCTCTTGAATCAAGCGGTGCGTACCATTCCGACAGCCGTCTGACCCATACCGGCACAACCTCCTTCTACTGGCGGCCTGCCAGCGGATTGAAACTCAATGGTTCCTACAGTTATGCTGCCTGTGACAACCCAACCTACCGCGCCTCATTCAGTGATCGTCATACCGGAAAACTGCTGCTGACTTATACGAAGACCGGGAAATGGGGGGTGACTGGCAGTTATCTGGTCCAGCATGCGAATGGTGAAAGCAGCGCCTCGGTCACTCCTCCTCCTGCAACGGATCTCTTTATTAGTACCGGTAACGATCCCTCATCTCATCTTCTTCCCCGGCAAAGTCGCAGCAACTCTGCCACCGCCGGTGTCTGGTTCAGTCCTCTTGAGCGCCTGACGATTACCACCAGCTATTCTTTCCTTGAGTCGGAGATCAACCAGACTGCATTGCTCACCGAACTCTCCCGGAATGCCCTGGCTGCTACCCGCTATCTCTCCACAAGCCATGTCTACGGGATCGATGCCAATTATGCTGTAACCGAACTGCTTGATCTTTCCCTGTCCCTTCAGCAGGTTTTTTCAAAAGCGTTCTTCGACGTTCCGCTTATTACTCCATTCAGTGCTACTGACAGCTTTGGCGCAACCCAATATAATTCCACCGGCATAACCGGATTAACCAGGCTGGATACTACTGAAACCGGTCTATCTGCACGCGCTGATTGGCGGGCGACGCCACATCTTGGATGTGTCCTTGATTATAGTTTCAGGGTCTATGATTCAGGAAATGTCGCTTATGATGGCTCGGTCCATACGACAATGATCTCCTTGAAGGCGCGATGGTAACTCCGGGATGTTTATGAAGCGCTTTCTTATAACAGCGGTTGCACTACTGATGTTGTGCTACCCGTACCATTGCCCTGCCGCCGGTAGAGTTATTGCAGCGGTAATGAGCAGTGATCAGCCGCGTTATCGCGAAGCACACCGTGCTTTCGTCAAATCCATGGCCGCCCACGGCTATACTTCCGCCAACACGGAGATCCTGCTGCAGGTTCCGAATCCTGATTCTCAATCATGGTCCAACACGATCAGAAAGTTCAATGCCTATAAGCCGAGTATGATTGTTGCCTATGGAGCTCCGGTAGCGCAGGTAGCACTGAAAGAAGCCCAGGGAATACCCGTGCTGGCAGTGGATATGTATGCGCCTGAGTCGCCTGCCCGCGGTTCATTCGGAATCAGTTCACGCGTGCCGATGGTAACCCTGCTGAAGACCCTGATGGAGATACGTCCCACTCGCAGGATTGGAGTTATCTACAACTCACGCGAGCTTGGGTCCCAACGACAGATGGAAGATATTCTCAAGTATGCTGCACAGTTGGGGATACAGGTAATCGAGGGAAATGCCACTTCATCATCGGCGGTGGCCGGCATTGCGGCTGACCTGCTGGAAAGGACGGATGGGCTGATTGTTACTGAAAGCGGCGTGGTCTGTCGCCAATTTGACAAGCTGATTGCACGTGCAAAAGCTCGGGCAGTTCCGGTGATCTCTCCCATGCCGGATGCTGCCGAAAAAGGTGCCCTGGTTTCTCTGGAGATCAGTCCCCAGGAACAAGGGAAAATGGCTGCAGAGACTGCGCTGCAGCTTTTGAACGGAACCAGGCCGGAACAACTCTCTTTGCTCTCCCCGCGCCGGGTGGACCTGGTAATCAACCTGAAAGTCGCACGTGAACTGGGAATTAACATACCTTTTCCCGTTTTATCCGGGGCAACCAGAATTCTAAAATGATCGACTGCCAGCAGGGCATGCTCCTCTGATCAAGAACCTGCGGTTCTGCACCGTCCCCTCACCTAATGATTTTTGTTTTCGGGTAGCGGCAAATCGGCTATAGTAGGCCGCTATGGGTCGAATATTGCTTATCGATGACGACAGGGGCTTCACAAATTTCCTCTCCGGATACATCCGGGAAACTTATCCTCTCCTCGATGTTGAAATCTGTAACAACCCTGTGAGTGCCTTGCAGCGAATCAAGCACGATGGTTATGACCTGCTGCTGATCGATCTGGAAATGCCTACCATTGATGGACTCAAGCTGCTGAGTTTTGCCACCCAGACCGGGATGGACAAGAACCGGATCGTGATCCTTTCAGGACGCGATGCCGATGTACTGCATGAACTCTGTCCCATGGGAACCTGCCTGGCTGTGCTTAATAAATTCGAAGCCCGGCAAAAGGCGGTTCTGGACATGATTTTCAATTCCCTGCACAAGAAAGCAGGGGGTATCTGATTTCCTTCCCATGAATGATCTTCTCAAAACAACGCTGGTGCTCATATTCATAGTTCTTCTGTTGCGCCGCAAAACCTCCATGGCAGCCGTCATGCCCATCGGTGCCCTGTTGCTGGGTATCATCTACCTGACTCCTCCAAAGATATTTCTCTCCGCCGCATGGTCGGGCGCCTTTTCGGCTAAATCTCTTGAAATGACACTGATCCTGGCGCTGACCATGGTCATGGAAAATATACTGCGCACCACAGGAATGCTTAAGCGCATGGTGTCATCGCTGTCGGCCGCCTTGCCCGACCGGCGGCTGATCATGGCAGCCATGCCCGCCATGATAGGTTTGCTTCCTTCTCCTGGAGGAGCTGTTTTCTCCGCTCCCATGGTCAATGAAGCTGCCGGCGAAGCTGCTATCCAGCCGGAACAAAAAGCTCTGACCAACTACTGGTATCGTCATATCTGGGAATATATTTCACCGCTGTATCCCGGCATCATCCTGGCTGCAGGTATCACCGGCCTTTCTACCCAAACCCTTTTCCTGGCAAACCTGCCCTTTGCCCTTTCCGTGGTCGGCTGGGGAGCGATCTTCTGCTTTCGCGGCATGGGGCGGCAAAACATACCTTCCATCGGCACTGTGCGCAGGAAAGAGTTTATGTCATTCCTGATAATGGCTTCGCCGATACTTTTGGCTTTGCTGCTGGTGGTGCTGTTCAAAGTAAACCCCGCAATCTCGCTCGGGGGTGCCGTGCTGGTGCTCTACGGGGCGCATCGTTATTCCCCCTGTGCCATTTTTAAAAATCTGAAAGAAAGTATTTCCATAAAAGCTCTCCTGCTGGTGACAGGAATCATGATTTTCCAGGAAGTCCTGCAGGTCACCGGTGCCCTCGCCGGCATATCGTCTTTTTTTGCTTCTTCAGGTTTGCCGGTGCATCTGGTGCTGATTCTGATTCCCTTTATTGCCGGCATTTTGACCGGACTGACAGTCGGGTACGTCGGAATCACCTTTCCCCTGTTGCTTCCCCTGATGGGGGGAGCCTCCGCTTCACCTGGTCTGGTTGCGCTTGCCTTTGGGGCCGGTTTTGCCGGCGTCATGCTCTCGCCGGTACATCTTTGTTATGTTCTGACCTGTGAATACTTTCAGGTTGATATCGCCCGCATCTATCACCGCCTTTTTCTTCCGTCAGCTCTCGTGCTGGCTGCCGCAATCATACCTTTATTGATATTCTGAAAGGAGGAACACCATGTTCAAGAGAATCGCAGCAATGATCATCATGGGAAGCACCGCCGCATCACTGAGTGGCTGTCTCGTGGCAGAAAGTACGTACCTGAAAAAGGTAGAGGAAGCCGATACTCTGACCAGCGGGTTGGGAGAGCTTCAAAAGAAGCATGATCAACTCATTGCAGATAATACGGCACTGAAACAGGCACACGAAAAACTTAAAGTAGAGGCGGCTGGGCTGTCCAAGGACAAGCAGGAGCTGGAACAGGTGCTGAAGGCGAAATCAGATACTCTTTCCCATAACATCAGCGAGTTGCGCCAGAAGGTGACGGCTCTTGAAGCGGAAAACAATGCTCTTAAGGCCGAAATAATTAACCTGCAGAAGGTCAAGGAAGAGAAGGTCAAGGAAGTCAGCGGCACCTACGAACAGCTTTTGCAGAATATGAAGAATGAAATTGCCCAAGGTCAAGTAACGATTTCTGAACTGAAGGGCAAACTGACCGTCAACATGGAAGCTGCTATTCTTTTTGATTCCGGCAAAGCGGACGTAAAACCGGATGGCTTGAGCATTCTGCAAAAGATGGTAGATACGTTGAAGAGCGTAAAGGACAAAGCGATCCGTATCGAGGGACACACCGATAATGTTCAGATCAGCGGCCCCCTGACGCACTCGTTCCCCACCAACTGGGAGCTTTCAGCTGCCCGGGCCATAAATGTAACTCGTTATTTGCAAAAGCAGGGCTTGGACCCGGCCATGCTTTCAGCAGCCGCCTTCGGTGAATTCAAACCAGTTGCGGAAAATGACACCAAAGAAGGACGCGCCAAGAACCGTAGAATCGAGATTACACTGGTGGCAAAAGACTGATGGCAAAGAAGAAAAAGCAAGAACACCAGCCCAAACCTGCAATTTTCAAAACCACCCCTTTCAGTGCCCTGAAAGGGGTGGCTGTTTCGGTTCCGGAACAGCCCGAAGAGCCTAAGGCGGTTGCACCACAACCAAAGCCGGCTGCCCCGGATGAGGCTGCTCTGTTTCTTCAGGCCATGGAAGGTGTTACGCGGGTGGATGGCCGGCAACCTTTGGCAAAAAAGGCACCTGCAGAGGCTGAGCCCGCTATGGAACATAAACCAGTTCACGGCAGCTCCAAACCTTTGCCGCAGATTGATCCTGATGAGCGTGCTGCTTTTGCCGAAGCCATCGGTCAACTCAAGCTGGATGTCGCTTTTACTGACCAGATCCCGGAAGATGAAGAGATCAAGGCGCTGGGAGCCAATCGACTGCGTCAGCTCAAACGCGGGGTGATCATAGTCGATCGCCAACTTGATCTGCATGGCTTGACACGCGAAGAGGCGCTGGAAGCATTGCCTCGCTTCCTGGGAAGTGCCGCTGCTCACGGCGAAAAAGCGGTACTGATCATTACAGGTAAGGGTAACAACTCTCCGGCGGAGCCGGTGCTGCAGCAGGCCGTAGCTGGGTGGCTGCGGGACGCCGGCAGAAAATTGATAGTTGAATATGCTCCGGCGCCTAGGGACATGGGGGGTAGTGGGGCTTTTGTGGTTTTTTTGAGAGGGTAGGAGGCGAGTTAAATTATCTCTCTGTTATGCTCGAAATTTTACTCCAAGGAATGACATCGACTTCCTGCCTTGTTTGCAATTTGTCCCCTCCATACACTAGGAAAGGACGTCCGGCGGATTGTCCTGCAAGTCCAATCCATTTTTTTAATCCGGTAAAATAGTCTGAGGTAACGGTTTGACCAGCCTTGATCTCAAGAGGTTCCAGGGTCAGTCCTTGGTCGAAGAGAACATCAACTTCGTTTCCGGTACTATCCCGCCAGAAGTAAAGGTTTGAAGGTAATCCTCTGTTAAATCGCCCTTTGAGTAACTCTCCCACCACCCAGGTTTCGAACAGTGCGCCTCTCAGTGGATGAAAACTGAGGTGTGATTTCTCGTGTATTCCGACTAGCCATGCGGCAAGACCTGTATCGTGGAAATATAATTTTGGCGATTTGATCAGACGCTTATTGAAATTGCTGTGGTGCGGCAACAGCAGGTGAACGATGTAGCTCGCCTCCAGAATTGAAATCCATGCCTTTGCAGTATTATGAGTAATACTGCAATCATTGGCGAGAGAAGACAGGTTAAGTAGTTGTCCGGTACGGGCAGCACACAGTCTGAGAAAACGTTGGAAAGCCGATAGATCGCGGACATTGATCATCTGGCGAACGTCCCGCTCCAGATAGGTGTGGATATATCCGGAATACCATTGGGCTGGAGAAACCGGACGGTCGTAAATAGGTGGATACAGGCCGGTAAACAGCAGTTCATCAAGCGAGATCGGGGGGATGCCGGCTTGATTCAGCTCTGTGGATGAAAATGGAAGCAGTTGCACCATGCCCACCCTGCCTGCCAGCGACTGAGTGATATTGGAAAACAACCCGAATTGCTGGGAACCGGTTAAGATATACAGGCCCTGGCGACCATCCAGGTCGGCCCGGGTTTGAAGATAGGAAAACAACTGCGGGCATCGCTGGACCTCGTCAAAAATGGCACCATCAGGGTAGCCGGCAAGAAAGCCGCGCGGATCATTATCCGCAAATTCACGTAAATCGGGATCTTCCAGGGAGGCATAGGGCTTGTCGGGGAAGGCTGCACGTGAGAGGGTTGTTTTCCCCGATTGACGCGGTCCGGTGATGGCTACAAACGGGAAACCTTGTGCCAAATCAAGAATAGTTTTGTGTGCTCGACGTGGAATCATGGCTGGATTATATTTGTTTTTTGTAAATTGTAAATTCAATTTACGATTTACAAAGCTAGTTTTCCAGCAAACAACCATTGGTTCTTCGTGGCGTTGGGAGAATCAGGGCGGAAACTGATAGTGGAATAGGCCAAACAACCATTTTTTGCCGTAGTGCATAAAGATACTAGATACCGATTGATTTTATTAGGGATTATTGGTATTTATTTCATCGTTTTACGCCACTGGCCCTTGGGCATATGAAATGAGGTCGTTGCAATCTCACCTCAGTACAGGAGACCCTATGAAAAGAATAACCCGCCACCTGCTGTCATCAGTACTTGCTATCGCTATGCCCGTCGCTGCATTGGCAGACACCTCTGTTGAATCTACTACCATTGTTCGTTACTTCCAGGATGATCGTGCAGGCTTTTCTACGAAAGATATGGCACCTATAACTCAGTTCTTAGGTGCTGATTTCGATAAGCTTGGCGATGGTAACCTTTCACTTCACCTTTATGGCTGGGGCAGAATGGATCTTGGAGACAAAAGCTTTAACAATGATCGGGCAGATGGAAGCCTTACTTACGGTTTCCTCAAATACCGCTTTAACCATGCTAATGCTCAGATTCGGGCTGGCCGTCTTTTCGTAACCGAAGGCATTGTGAATGAGCAGATTGATGGCGTGAGCGCCCGCACCGAGCTTCCGATGGGCTTTGGCATATCTGCATTCGGCGGTGCCACCGTACATACTGCGGATATATCTGGGGAAAACACAGATGGGAAAGGTGATGGCATTTACGGTGGTCGTTTGAATTATCGCTACGGCGGTAAATTGGAGTTGGGAGTTTCAGGTCTTTATGAAACCAAAGCGCCCAGTTTTTCCCAAGTAAAAAACCGCTCTATGGTAAACAACGGTAAATTTGGGGATCACAAACTTATCGGCGGTGATATCTGGCTGGCGCCGCACAGTATGGTGGAATTTATGGGGCGCACTAGCTACAATACCGAAACCGATGCGGTTGCTGAACATAGCTATCAGCTGAATTTGAAACCCGTCAAGGACCTGGTGTTAACCGGAGAATTTAATGAATATCGTGATCGTAGCTATTTCTATTCTTCGCCCGTGTTTTCCAGCATGTATTCTGCTCTGCGCGACAGATCACGTGTTATAGGCGCCATTGCATCCTACGGTCTTAACAGCCAAACCGAGCTTTCCGCCGATTACCGCCACTATACTCGCGAAATTGGCAATGCAGATCGAATGGGTGCGGAGCTCAGCTACAGATTCAAGGGCAACGATATCCGCACAGGCGCTGGTTATCACTATCTGCGGGCAGGTTCCGGTTTTGCCGCAATACCATCGTCCACAACATCGGCGTCCTTTCATGAGTTGCGTGGCTATATCATGCGGGATGCTAAAAAATATTTTGCATCTGCCGATGCCATTGCCTATGTTTTTGAAAAAGAGATTGCAGGCAAAAAGAGCGCGTGGGAAGTTATAACCTCTGTCGGTTATCGCTTTACCCCTGCAATTGCACTCTCCGGGGATATCAGTTATGGTCAGAGCCCGGAATACAATGACGACCTTAAGGGCCTGTTGCGCCTGACTTACAACATGAGCTACAGCAGTAAAGGGGGTGCTAAATGAAACGTATGATTTCCATTTTTCCTGTCTTGGCGCTTGCAGGCCTACTTCTGGTAGTTGCCGCCTGTGCTTCTATCAAATCAATACCCGGTTTGCCTGATTCCCACCCTGAGTCGCTCATTGCTGGACAGCAGATCAACTGTTCCGAATGCCATGATAATTCTTCTAAAGGAACGATGAAACCATTGACTGCTTTTAGCCATACAAAGATTTTTGTCAAGAATCATCGCTATTATGCTTCGAGTGATGACCGTCTCTGTTCCGTATGCCATAAGGCTTCATTTTGCGCTGACTGCCATACCAATCAGGTGGAAATGAAACCGTCGGTAAAGTATGGTTACCGCCCTGACCTGGAGATGCCCCATAGAGGGAATTATATGGCTGTTCACAAAATTGAAGGCAAGACAAACCCGGCCAGCTGTTACCGATGCCATGGCAGAGCTAACAATGAGCGTTGCATAGCTTGTCATAAATAGGAGAACTGAAATATGAAAAACCCCCTGATCAAAATATCTGCAACGGCTGCAATTGCCTTCGCGCTTTCTGCCTGCGGTAATGCCAACAGCGGCAATGTTTCACTGGTAGACAGTAACGGTAAGCATCCTGCTGGTTGGATCAATACACATAAAAATGTAGCATTCACATCCTCCACAGCGTGTACTGAGTGCCATGGCAATGATCTGTCCGGCGGCATCAGCAAGGTAAGCTGTATAAACCCTGCAGCAGGATGTCACACAACTATTCCGCTCCCGAATTCGGCAAGTTGCGTATCGTGTCATGGCGCCGGTACAACCGGCCCTAACGGTAATTCTTTTCCCAACCGCAATAATGCACATGCAAAGCATCTGGCGCTGAACGGCGTAACCTGCGGTACATGCCATAATGGAGCAGGGAGCGGCACAGCGCTTCATGCCAACGGCATTACCAATGTATTACTTGCTACTACTTTCAGTGCCAAGACAGGAACCTTTGGCTACAATGCCGGTTCTTGTTCTGCTGTCAGTTGCCATGGCGGCCAGGTCACTCCCAAATGGACTGCAGCCGGATCAATAACCGTAGCCACGGATTGTCTCAAGTGTCATGAATTAGGTTCTGCTCCAGTGGCGCCTGATACCACCCCAACGCCACAATACAACAGCTTCTACTCCGGCAAAGGAATCATTGTACCCAATTTGCATCAGCTCCACCTGCAATTAAGTTTTACTTGCAACAGCTGCCATAATATTGACAAGCTGAATACCGTTCATTTTAATACACTTTCAAATCACAACTTTACTGCTCCAGCTAATACCATCGGAGATGCCACAGGCGCTAAAACCAGTGTCACAGATTATTCCGCAGGGAACTGCACCAGTGTTTGTCACAATGTGAGAAAATGGCAAAATTAATCCTGGCTTTGCAATAAGTTTTTAAAATCACAAAGCCCCTCTCAATGTTTGAGAGGGGCTTTTGTGATTCAGTAAAAAACAATTTGTCTAAATTACACCATTAGTACTTCGCGGCCAGCTATTTTGGTGGAGGTTTCATCTCGCGACATCAAAGCACCCTCCTAGTGTAAATGGTAGCAGGCGGGGTTGTGATTGCATGGCCTAGAATGCAGGAATAGTTAGCTCTTTCCTTTTTCAACTCATTCCCTTACAGCATCAATCTTATGATCGAGTGCAGTATCACAACCCCTTGTAAGTTGAACTTTGTCGTCAACAGATTCAAGCTCAATTATCAAATGGGCTTGATTATAATTGGGCCATGATCTCGTCCACTGAAAAATGCATTAGGAAGCATGGGCAATTGGAGGTTGTCCCCCAAAAAGGGGTACTGGGGATCTCAAAAACTCTCCACTTAAGGAGCGGTAAAAGATAGGGACTTGCGCCTTCAAGTCACCAATTACGCACAACACTTGATTAGTGGCGTTTATGCGCCACGGCCGTTCTGGCGCACCATAAAAAAATACCGCCTCTAGCAACAGAGGCGGTATTTTTTATACTAATGCTAAACTAGTACCCTGGAGGCCCTTTACAGAAGCCTCCGGGGTGTTACGGACAACTACTGGTTGGCTGTATCAAAAACAGTCTGACGTCCCTTCTCAAGGACAGCAGGAGTAAAGCCAAACTGTGCTGCATGGGCAGCAGTAGCGGAGTTAGAGTGGCAACTGGTACAAGCTGCTGCTGTCGCACCCTGCAGCGTATCATCAAGCTGGTTATCCCACGGAGCTGCGCCGGCATCAAGCGTAGTCGCTACTGCTTTGGTCGGATCAGGTATCCTCGAGAAGTTCGATGCGTGGCATGCGAGGCAGTCTTGCAACGCACGTGGGTAATGTGCAGAAGCGAAATTATGTGTTCTATCCGTATTAGCTGGATTAGTACCATAGGTTTTCGTTACTGCACCAGCACCCGGCCAATTTCCAAACAGCGCTGCCTCGGTCAAGGCAAAGGTGTAGATACCGTTGCTGCGATAGAATGCGATCGGCTTTGAGAAGCCTGGAGTTCCTGATGCGTGAACCGCATGCAGCATTGATTTGAAGCCATAGGTCTGGCCGACTTTACCGTCATAGGAATTAGCTGCGGTAACGCCATACGCAACACGGTTGTTCTGCTCGCTGGATGCTTCGTTGTGGCACATTACGCACAGTTCAACGCTGTCCACGCGGTTTCCACCATGCTGATACAGTGAACCGACATGGCACTTGAGGCACTTATCCGTATCTGCAACCGGACGGCGTGCCGGAATTGCAGCGCCATCGGCAAGCTTGAAATCATAGATCGGCGATTTGGCGCGAACCAGAATTTTCCTGTTGTTGGCGGGAGCATAAACCAACATTGGTTTTCCCTGCAGACCAACGCGAGCATTGCCGGTAAGCGCTGCTTCCTTGTCAGTAAGCGTAATCGTGGTTGTGGCAACATTGCTGCTGCAGACAGTGTTGGGGGTAGCTCCAGTGAAAGTAAGAGCTGTATTAAGCGGCTGGCCGGGTGAGGTGGCGCCGTTATTTGCGTTGACCAGATCGTCACCCTGGAAGAACGCTTTCAGGATGCTGAAGTTCTGGGCTGAGACGGCAGGTTGCGCGCCGGAGGCGGTAACGGCTGCATAGGCGAATGCCGGTGCGGTTGTCGTAGCAGTTGCATTACACGGATTGACCGCTGTACCGGCGGGATATTCCGCTGTCCATTTAATGGCAAGGGTTTTGCCCGTCCTGGTTACGCCGGTGATTTTCTGGACTACTTTCGCTCCCTCGGTAACCGAAATGTCTTCGCCGTTATACACCAGTCCGCTGCGCTCGGTGTACAATCCAGCAGCGTTGTGCATGGCGCCCATAGTTGCCGGAGCAGTAGCACCGTCATGGCAGGTAGCACAGGTTCCAACAGTAGAAGTATAATTCCTGTGGAAAGCTACCGCGCCACCCACTTTGGTCCCGGTGAAACCGTCCCAGTTCTGGTGGCAGGTCATGCAGAAGTCATAAGTAATCGCCTGGGTGTTTACCGTGGTAAGCGGTGCGCCGGACTTATGGCAGATGCTGCAGTTGTCCATGTAGGACGGGAACTTAATTGCATACTCAGCAACAGCGGCAGGGGTAGCAGCATTACTCATTGCCGTAAATTTTCCTGTCGGCATATTGCCCGACTGGTGGATGCCGTGAATCAGGGCCGGGAGACGCGGATAGGTGGTGTTTACTGCATCGTGACAAACAACGCAGGTCTTACCGCCATAAGCAGGAGAACCGTAATGGAAACCGTTTCCTAATGTGCCGTGGCAGTCTTCGCAAGATTTTGAGCTAGCGCCAAAAAGGTCAGTTACCGGAGCGTTAGGGTAATCCACCAGCAACATGGCACCGTTGGTTCCGCTAATAGGCAGGTCTGACAAACGGAACATATAGCGTGAGTCTATTGCCGCCTTGGCAGCACCACCGGTAATGGTGACTTTGTAATCGCCGCTTGCGGCGCCGGTAGTATCCAGGACGGGTGTTGTACCATCGTTGTCCGTGCCAGTAGCTGCAATGGGATGGCGCTTCATGTCATCCTTGGCTAGGCGATACGCAAAAGGAGAAGAAGTCGCGTTTCTCTTGTAGAAATTGGTATAATTGGTGACGTTGGCGCCGTTACGCTTTACATTGAAGGTCATTACTAGGTCTGCCCCGACTACCGCGGGCGCAGTTTTAACAGTAACAACAAGGTCTCCAAAATTCGCCAGACCATGAGCAGCATCAACGCTGGCGGCTTTGCCGTCTCCGTGGCATACACTGCATGATTCAACTGCTTTTGTTGCTACACCTTGGCCGTCAGCGCCAGGTGCGCCGGCTGCGCCGTCTTTGCCGTCTGAACAACCGCCCAGCATTAAAGCGGCTGTGGCAACGGAGGCTAATAATACTGTAAATCGTTTCATGTTTTTGCTTTGCATGCGTTACCTCCCTTTGTGGTTTGCTTCCAATAAACTAGAATCTACTAATTGCCATGTGTCTCTGATTTGTGCCGGTAACCTCCTTATCTCTTTGTTTGAGTTTGATGCTTAAGCATCCGATTGTAGAAATTGACCAACATTTCCTTAGTCTGCATAACCTTTGCCAATTCATTAAAAAAACAAGCAATGGTTTTGTCGATTTTTTTTACACACTATGCTTCATCACAAATTTAATGATTTGCGGCCTCCAGTGAGAAAAAATCTAATCTGAACGCAAGGTTTACAAAGAATCAGATTATTTTTGATGTCGAAGCGTTGCCGTCTTTTCACCGGTACAGAACAAGCTATTTGACTTGGGTGGTTGACAAAACACGTCACGAATCACTATCATTCAAGTACATAATCAATAGTCTTGGGAGGAAATTACGTCATGCCGATGTACGAATACCGTTGTTCAGCATGTGATCATCAATTTGAGGTTCGCCAGAAATTTTCGGACGAACCTGTCAGCGAATGCCCTGAATGCAATGGCAAAGTCGAAAAAATGATCTCATCCACCGCTTTCAGTCTTAAGGGAGATGGCTGGTTCAATACCGGTTACTGCCCCAAGACAGAGGCTCCCAAGCCAGCCGGTTGCGCTGGCGGCGGCTGTTGTGCTGCTTCGTGATGTAAAAGAACAAAAAAAACAAAAAACGCCCTTCTTGAAAAATGCAAAGAAGGGCGTTTTTGTTTGTGCGCCCTCTTGTCGGCGGCCCAGCCATCCCTTGGGGGATCTGTTGGCTTTGCGTCCCCGGATTGCTCCGGGTTTGCTTTTTTCAGAGAGGAAAAATTGTGAGGGAAATGTAAACATTTCTACAGGCGGTGTCAAACAGAATGTTTTATAAAATAATTAGTATTTACTTATGTTTATTGTGTTTGCACTCCAAGAATCCAGCTCGTTCACCACAGAGGCACAGAGACACGGAGGATAGACAAAATCGAGCGAAAACAAAAAACTTAGGTTTCAAGGTTTAACCCGAAAAGTTTGTTTTTGGGGCCTTACCTCTAAAGATTGGTTGCTCTTTTACCCGTTTCTCTCCGTGTCTCCGTGGTGGACTAAAAGGGGTGTTGATTTCTTGGTTGCTCCGTTGCTCCGTGTTATTCCATCTGTAAAGGTTTTGATCCGCATGGACGGTATGGACTGTTTCGCGTAAACAGCCTTTACAAAGCAGAGGCCGGGACAGTACTATGTGCGGAATTTATAAAGTAAGGAGAAATAGCATGGCAAAGGTAATCGATGGCAAGGCTATTGCCGCAAAGATCCGTACCGAGATTTCAGCAGGCGTTCAGGAACTGAAGCAGAAGGGGATAACCCCTGGCTTGGCAGTGGTGCTGGTAGGAGAAGATCCAGCCAGTCGCGTGTATGTAAGCATGAAGGAAAAAGCCTGCCACGAGGCCGGCATCTTCTCCGACGAATACAAGCTGTCTGCCGACACCAGCGAAGCTGATCTCCTGGCCCTGGTGGACAAGCTGAATAACGATCCCAAAATTCACGGTATTCTTGTGCAGTTGCCGCTCCCTCCCCAGATTGATACCGAAAAAGTGTTGGAAGCGATTTCTCCTTTAAAGGATGCCGATGGTTTTCATCCCTACAATGTTGGCCGCCTGTCCGTTGGAAAGCCGCTCTTTCAGCCCTGCACTCCCTATGGTGTCATGATCATGCTGCAAGAAGAGGGTGTGGATTTGAATGGCAAAGAGGTCGTGGTCATCGGCCGTTCCAACATTGTGGGTAAGCCTGTTGCAATGATGTGTCTGGCTCAGAATGCAACAGTAACGGTATGTCATTCCCGTACCCGTGATCTGGCCGATGTCGTGCGTCGTGCGGATGTGGTCATTGCTGCCGTCGGTCGCCCGGAGATGGTCAAGGGAGATTGGATCAAGGAAGGTGCGGTGGTAATCGACGTTGGCGTGAATCGCGTTGGAGAAAAGAAGCTGGTGGGCGATGTGGACTATGCCGCTGCCAGTGAGCGGGCCTCGGCAATCACACCTGTTCCCGGCGGAGTGGGCCCCATGACGATTACCATGCTGCTGTACAACACACTGGAATCTGCTCGCCGGACAGCATAAATAGATTGTTCACCACAGAGTCACAGAGGACACTGAGGCAAACCACAGAGGAATCAGATTCATTCCGCTTATCTTTCTATTGGTATCATCTTTTCCAACAAGAACGAATGACCGAGCAGGGGAAATGAGATCTATCCGGAAATACTTTTTTGCAGCTCTCTGTGTTCTCTGTGACTCTGTGGTAGAAGGTATGTCTAAAGGAACGCCATGATCGTCTCCACCCAAAAGCCACTTGAAAATATCATATCCGCACTTGATGGTGGCAGTCGCGTCTTTATCATCGGCTGCGCCAAGTGTGCCACGGTCTGTAAATCGGGTGGGGAGGAGGAAGTTTTCCGCATGCAGGAAGCGCTGGCAGAGGCGGGCAAAGAAATCACCGGCACCATCGTGATTGACGAAACCTGTCATATGCTGCGCACCTCACGCGACTTGCGTTCTCGTCAGGAACAGGTCAACCAGGCGGATTTTCTGCTGGTCCTTTCCTGTGGAGCAGGCATTCAGTCTGTCGCCGAGGCATCTGACACAAAAGTCGTCGCCGGCACTGACTCGAAATTCCTCGGCAACATCCGTCGCTTCGGTCAGTTTGAACAGCGCTGTTCCCTGTGCGGAGACTGCCGCCTCAATGAGACCGGCGGGGTCTGTCCGGTGACGGTCTGTGCCAAGGGGCTCTTGAACGGCCCGTGTGGTGGTATGGTGGATGGGGCCTGCGAAGTGAATGGGGACAGTCCCTGCGCATGGGTCACCATTTACGAGCGACTTGAGCGCCAGGAACGTGTAGAACAGCTGCATGGCACCACTCCGGCCAGAGATTTTATTCATGAAGCCACTCCCGGCAGCCTTAAATTAGGTAGATAACGGAAAATTATGCCCTCGCTTCTTGCCCGCAAGCTTGCTGCCCATGAATTCGTCATTACCGCTGAAGTAGCCCCGCCACGGGGCTGTGATCTGACCCCCTTTCTGCACTCTGCCGCATACCTGGCTCCGTATGCTGATGCGGTCAATGTTACTGACAATCAGGGTGCCAACATGCGTATGTCGCCGCTCAGTGCTGCGGCAGCACTGGTGCGCGAGGGAATCGAGCCGATCATGCAACTGACCTGCCGCGACCGCAATCGCCTGGCACTGCAAAGCGATCTGCTGGGGGCGGCCGCACTGGGCGTGCATAACATCCTGGCTTTGACTGGTGATGGCATCGGCTGTGGCGATCACCGCCAGGGTCGTTCTGTATTCGACCTGGATTCAGTACAACTGCTTCAGACAATAACAGCGATGAATGCGGGTTGCGACATGAATGGTGCACCGCTTGCCGGAGCCACATCCTTTTTTGCGGGTGCCGCTGCCGCGCCGGAGGTCGAGCCTTTTGGAGTCACACTTCCCAAGCTGGGCAAGAAAGTGGCCAGCGGAGCTCGATACTTTCAGACCCAGGCTGTGTTCAACCCTGAGAAGCTGTCTGCCTTCTGTGATGCCGTCACTCCGTCGGGTGTGCAGGTCATCGCAGGTATCCTGGTGCTTAAATCTGCTAAAATGGCGGAATTTATCAACCAGCATATTCCTGGATTGAGAATCCCCCTGACGGTCATTGAGCGCCTGCGAGCAGCAGCAGATCCGGCGACCGAGGGAATCGAGATTGCTGTTGAAATGGCGCTGCACAGCCGTACTGTCTGCAGCGGCATCCACATCATGTCCATGGGACGTGACGAAGTGGTCCCATGCATAGCTGCTGTAGTGCGAAGTCTCTGAAAAATTTTCACCACAGAGTCACAGAGAGCACAGAGAAGGACAGGAGTTTATTTATGACTGATTCAGCAATCGCTATCCGCCTGAAGAGTCGTGAGGGAATCATTTTAAGAGGATTACTGCTTATTTGAAAATCAGTTTAGTTTTACCTCTGTGACTCTGTGGTGAGATTTTGTAGTGAAAATGGTTTTTCAGATACAAACGGAGGATTTCTGTATGAAAATTAAAAAAGCCGTCTTCCCGGTTGCCGGGCTTGGCACCCGCTTTCTCCCTGCTACCAAGGCTTCGCCCAAGGAGATGCTGCCGCTGATCGACAAGCCGCTCGTTCAGTATGTGGTGGAGGAGGCGGTTGCATCTGGAATCGAGCAGATCCTGTTCGTCACCGGCCGCGGCAAGCGAGCAATCGAGGATCATTTCGATATCTCCGTGGAGCTGGAAGCTCATCTTTATGACAAGGGCAAGGACCAGGAACTTAGCCGTGTGCGGGAAATTGCCGAAATGGTCGAGATGTTCTATGTGCGTCAGCGCCAGGCGCTCGGGCTTGGACATGCGATCCTGTGTGCCAAGGATTTTATCGGCAATGAGCCCTTTGCCGTCCTGCTCGGTGATGACATCATTGACAGCGAACGCCCCTGTCTGCGGCAATTGCTGGATGTATTCCAGGTTCATGGACAATCAGTGCTGGCCCTTGAAAAAGTGCCGATGGAAAACATCTCCTCCTACGGCTGCGTACGGGCTGAAAAGGTTTCCGAGCGGGTCTTTGATGTGAAGGACATGGTGGAAAAACCCAAGCGGGAGGAAGCGCCCTCGGACATGGCTATCATCGGGCGCTACGTGCTGACGCCGCGCATCTTTGAAATACTGGAGCAGCAGGAACCGGGCAAAGGGGGGGAAATTCAGCTCACCGACGCAATTCTGAAGCTTTCCAGGGAAGAGAAGGTCTATGGCTGTCTGTTTGAGGGGCTGCGCCATGACTGCGGCGACAAGCTCGGCTTTTTGAAGGCCACGGTCGACATGGCTCTGAAGCGGGACGAATTTCGTTCGGAGTTCGAGGCATACCTTCGACAGCGTTTGGGGTGATTAACACATCGAAATATAAAAAAAGGCGGACCTTGATGAGGGTCCGCCTTTTTTGTAAGTGCAGGGTCAGCCTATTTCTTTTCTTCCACAGCTGGGGCTGGTGTGGCTGAACTATCATATTTCGGTTCCCATCCCTGCCAGACATAGACCGGTTCCATCATGGGATCATAGTAGCCGGGCTGGGGGACCAGGAAGAAGACCGTCTCGGTTGCGCCGATAAAAGCGCGGTAGAGGGTCATGCCGATTCCCTTCAAAGGCCCGACGACATATCCGGGAGTGCCCATTTCACGCACTGTCAGAACCGTCTGTTTCGGCAATTCGGCAACGCTTGTGACAAGATTGGTAACGCCACGTGTCAGTTTGATTGCCATTTTTTCTGCTATTCTTTCGGGTGGCTGTTCGGCAGAGGCGATACACGGCATTACGAGCAAGATAACCAACAACAGTGCAGGAAGCAGCTGGCGACTTTTCATATATTCTCCTTTGGCATGCGCATCAAGTAAAGATGCTGTCTCTTATCACAGAAGAAGCCCTTCTTGCAACTCGGGATTATCGTCCCGCTAATCGAACAGCGTCGGCTGCTGGGGCAGGAAGGGCTCGAAGCGTTTTTTCAGATGGCGCAGCTTCTGAACGTAATAGGAAATGTTGACATCGCAGCGGGCCGGATCAAAACCGCTCACGGGATGGCAGTTTTCATGGGCCGTAGCTCCTTTGCCGGCGCCGCGGATGTAGTAGCAGACTTGATCTCCGGCGTAAAAAGTTCGCTCCTCTGACAGGGCAATCTCAAAGGCAGCTGACGGATTGCACTTGCCCTGGCGTAGCTTGGCCTGATAGCTGGCCGGCGATTCATTGAGAGTCGCGGTCCTGGCGATCCAGCCAATCTCAAAGTCACGTCGCACCAGACGGCTGACATAACGTTCGCAGCATGAATCCACCGAACTGCTCTCACCCTTCAGCAGCAATTCAACCGCCTCCCGCAGAAACTCCCTGAGATATTGTTCCATTCCCCTGGAGCGGAGACCGCTTCCACGGATGGTGATTCTGTCGTCATACCCGAGCAGGGCATAGTTTTTGGCTTTGTAGGCAAACATTGAGCGGTAGCGGCCATCCATTTCGACTTCAATCCCTTCGGGCAGGCTGGAGGAAAGTGCCTGTACCAGAGCCTGCTGGTGTTCCTCTTCTTCACATCCGGGCGGCGGCTGGAAGTAAATGCCGTCGGTGTCCACCTCCAGGGGCCGGGCATTGTGGTTGTGCAGCACGCTGATCATGGCCTTGATGGTTACCCGTCCCAGGCGCGTTACCTCGGCGGCAGCGGCTGGATCGGAGAAATTGTGCAGCGGTGCTCCCAGGTAGCCGAAGAAGGAGTTGATCAGTACCTTGAAAACCTGCTGGAGGGTATCGAAGTAGCGCCTCGTATCTTCGGCGTCACTTTCACGCGCCGCCCGTTTTGCCTCAAGCCTGAAGCGTCGTAATTCGGCAAGCATGGGCAGAAAAAGTCCCAGGACATCGCGGGAGGGCTTGAGGCGGTAGGTCAGCATCAGGGAGGGATAAAGCGAGGCAACGTCGCAATGCACCACCGGTCCGAATATTCCCGCCTGGGGAAGCTCTGTGTAGCCCCCCTCAAAGGCGGTGGATTCTGTGGTGCGTGCCGGAATGGAATGCCCCTGATGCAGGTATTCTCTCAGAAAGAGCGAATTGATTCGTGTGGCATTTCCTTTCAGAGGGCAGTTCTGGAAAGAGTAGGGGAATATGCGTGTCTGGAGAAACCAGGCATAGCCGAGAATGCGATAAATCGATTCGGTTTCTCGCACATCATCCAAATTGTAACGATAGAGCAGTTCCGGATTCCGGGTGAACTGTTCCGAAATTTTGTTCCCTTCCAGATATACCCGCTCCGGTGCAGCAACCCCGAAATGGCGTGCCACCTGTTTCAGCCCGTGGCTTTCCAGTCCGCGTTGGGCGATGTCGTAGTGCTGAACCAGAAAATACGTATCAATGATGTGGCGACCATGAACATCCCAGCGGGGATAATCGATCGAGCGTTCAGCCAGATTCCAGCGGGATCCGCTGGAAATGCGAGGAGGGGAGCCGTTTCGTCCCCACTTGAGGGTAATGCCGTGTCTGCGGGCGCGCTTGCCGATGTAATCCAGGTCAAAACGGAAGATATTGTGGCCGATGATGACATCGGGGTCGCTTGTGCGGATGATGTCATTCAGGGCCAGCAGCATATCCGACTCGGACAGGCGATCTCCCCTCAGCACTGTTTCCTGGCCATGGGAATCCCGGCAGGCAATGGAAATGATGCGGTCTTCTGCCCGTTCAGGGTTGGAGAAGTTGTATCCTTCGCAGCAGAAGGTTTCGATGTCCAGCGTCAGTGAGCGCAGTTCGCTGAATTCGATCCCTTTGAAAAGGGTCGCTCCGCTGCTCAGCAGGTATTGATGGACGGGGTCCGGGATAAACAGATAGGGAGCCTGAGCCCCGGTGGTGGTCTGCCCTGTTGTGGATGCAAGGAAATCTCGTGCAGTCAGGCAGTCGTTCCAGGAATCGAACTGCAACTGGTATCGGAACAACGCTTCTCCGGAGAGTTGGCGGATGGAGCAGGCGGTTTTGCATCCATGCACAAGAAGCGGATCGCTGACCAGAATGAAGGGGCGAAAGGGCTCGTCGTGAAAATGAACACCTCGCGCTGTTCTGAAAAAAACTCGCACGAAATGACCGGCGGTTTCCACGGCAACAATTCCGGTGCGCCGGTCATGACCGAAAAGCAGCGGTGTGTTTTCAATCTCTTGCGTATTCATATTTTAACTCTACGATAGCCGTTGACAGGGAGGCAATAGAAAAGGCGCAGCCGATGGGGCTGCGCCTGGAAGTGAGCTATTCTTTTGGTAGTGATTACTGGGCGTGTTTGGCCAGGTAACTGGCTACACCTTCTGCGGTAGGTTGCATGGCTTCTTCGCCCTCCTGCCAGTTGGCCGGACAGACTTCACCGTGGGTGTCGGAGAATTGAACTGCGTCCACCATCCTGAGTGCCTCTATCACGCTTCTGCCGAGTGGCAGGTCGTTGATGACGCAGTGACGTACTTTGCCGGTCGGATCGATCAGGAACAGACCCCGCAAAGCTACTGAACCATTGAAAAGAATGCCATATGATTTGGCAATTTCTTTATTTAGATCCTGGACCATCGGGAACTGAACATTACCGATGCCGCCATTATCCACCGTTGTATTTTTCCAGGCCAGGTGTGTGAATTTGGAATCAACAGATATCGCCACGACTTCGCAGTTCTTGTTTTTGAAGTCATTGATTCTTTTATTAAAGGCAAGGATCTCCGAGGGACAGACGAACGTGAAATCCAGCGGATAGAAGAGCAAGAGGACATATTTCCCTTTGTAGCCCGAAAGTGTAATGGATCCAAAAGTGTTATCCGGAAATACAGCCTCAGCGGTAAAATCGGGAGCCTGCTGTGTGACAAGTGTTGTAAGGCACATGAATTTCTCTCCTTTAGTGTGATGAAATTTGATGTAATTTTAATACCAATCCTTTTAGCAGCTGTCAATAGGATAAAAAGAGTCTTTTTTGTTTTTTAGAAATAACTGGCTATAGTACAGGCATATTAGGATGGAAGCTAACCATCTCGCGGGGATGGACGTATGTTCGTGTAAGTGGTTAGGAGGGGGGCTGTCCTTGACATGGAAAGCAGTATTGAGATGGAGGAAAGAGAGGTATCGGAGAGTGTGTGCAAATAGATTTTAATGATGGGGTAGAGGTTACTTCAGGTCTAGTATGTCTCCAGCCTTTACCATTGTCCTCGCAAAGTCATGCCCTTGAATCGCTTCTCCGTTCAATAGCACCTGCTGATCTTTTGATTTCAGAAGCCTTAGAATCTCACAGATCGAAATAAATGTTCGGCATCCAATATTGAATTTCTTATCACGTCCGTTTATCGCTACCGTTAACATATCTATCTCCGATTCACTGGGCCTTTTCAAGCAAACATTAGATATTAAAGTCTACTATATTCTGCCGTTTACTACGTTCTGTTTCGCTTCGCTCAATCATGTCAGCCAATGTCAGCTTGTCCAATACATTGGAAAGTGCCACATGCACATCAGCCATGGTCAGCCTTATACCGCAGGTAGCCTCATCCTGACACTCTTCGCATCGTGCATAGTTTGTATCGCTTAAACACGGTACCGGCGCGATATCACCTTCGAGTACTCGCACAATTGATCCAATAGTGATTTTGTCGGGAGGAAGCGCCAGGTTATATCCGCCACCCTTGCCGATTCTGCTCTGAAGCAGCCCACCTTTGCGCAGAGTAAGGAGAATAAATTCCAGAAATTTCCTGGGAATTTTTTCGTCCCGGGCAAGGTCAGCGATTAATACAGGCTGTCCATTGGGGGCTTTTGCAAGATGAAGTAACGCCCTGAAAGCGTATGTTGTTTTTTTGGAGATCATCATTCTGCTAAGTATAGAGACAATATATTCATGATTGTCAAGGTAAACCTGGCAGCCAATGGATGCAAATGGGATTGGCAGATAAAAAGAAGAAGAGAAGACGGCTTTCTATTCAAAGGTTTAAAACCCTACATAGTTCACCTCTTCCTGCAGCTCTACACCCATCTTTTCCCGCACGGTTTCCTTGACCACCCGGGCCAGGCCGCGCAGGTCTTCTGCAGTCGCTGTTCCGGTGTTGATGAGGTAATTGCAGTGTTTCTCGCTGACCATGGCCCCGCCAACGCGCGTGCCGCGCAGTCCTGATTTTTCGATGAACCACCCAGCAGGGATCATGCAGTTGCGGCAGACCACGTTGCAATCAGTTTCAAATTTTTCAATAATTACCGGATCATCAGGTATTGGATTCATGAAATAGGAGCCAACGCTCTTTGCCGTTTCGAGACATTCCCGCCGTTTGAGAATTTTTGTCATGGTTTCCCGTATCTCTTGAGGATCTCCCGCAGCCAATTCCACCGCGGCTGAAACCACGATCAGTCCCGGATTCTGTTTGAAAACACTATCGCGGTATTTGAAATCGCATTTCGTCCGATCATATGTTTTCAACTCCAGGGTTTTCGCCTCAAGAACCGTGACCTCAGTGACAATATCTCCAAGCGCCACTCCGTATGCTCCGGCATTTCCCCGGACGGCTCCGCCAAACGTTCCCGGAATTCCCGCCAGATGTTCCAGTCCTGTGATTCTCTTTTCAGCTGCCTTTTCAATTACATCGGCAAGAACGGTCCCCGCCCCGGCGCTGAGCCTGTTCCCATCGATAGCCACGGAATCAAGTTCCATCTGAATGACAAGGCCGTCAAAGCCCCTGTCGTTGATCAAGACGTTGCTTCCTCCTCCGAGCAGGTAATAGGGCAATTGATGTTGTTGTGCGTATTCCAGGACCGCAATCAACTCGCCCAGTTGTTCCACCTGCGTGAAATACCGCGCAGATCCCCCGACCCCCATTGTGGTAAAGGGAGCCAGAAGGACCTGGTTGCGGATGACCGGCAGGCGAATTTCTATTTCATATTGCAGAGCCATGTTTCTTCCTCTTCATCTTCACACTCTAAAAGCATCTATAGGTCTGCTCAAGAAGAAGAACCAGGTTCCTTTCTGGTGTAGAACCGAATAAGGAATTCTGCATCTTTTGGTGAAACATCAAATTTGAAGATGGCTTTCTGGACCAGCGGCATAATTGGCTGGTCCGGGTTTTCTTCCATAGTGCAAGAAATCCATTTTACTGCGCGTCGTATCTCTTCACCCTCCGGCAGCAGATCATGCATGGCAGTTGACTCCTTATTCTTCATTATCCTTTAGATGATTATTTCACTGCCTGATTACAGGCTTCTTCGGCTCCTTTCCGGATTTCTTCCGGGGTTGGATCCTTTGTGTGGGTGGCGAGAGTCCAGCTGTAACCGAAAGGATCTTGAATGGCACCGATGCGATCCCCCCAGAACATGTCCTGCACAGGCATCCGCTCTTGGGCTCCAGCTTCAAGAGCTCTCCTAAAAGACTTATCCACATCCTGAACGTACATGTACAAGCTGATCGGGGATCCGCCAAGTGTTTCCGGGCTTCTACATTCTTGTTGCGGGTTCTCCTCTCCAATCATGATAATTGAGCTTCCTACCTGGATTTCTGCGTGCATGATGCCTTTGCCGTTGGGGCCCGGCACGATCATGCGCTCATGTGCATCCAGCGCCTGCTTGTAAAAATCTATCGCTTTGCGGGCGTCCTTGAAAATAAAAATCGGGGTGACACTTTGATATCCTTCGGGGATTGGTTGTGTCATGGCGAATTCTCCTTTGTGGGAATTGCGGCTCATTTTTTTAAACCGCCGGCACCTTTTCTTTAATTGTAGTGTTCATACAGGCGGAGCGCAACCGGAATGGGAATTACTGAACGGCATATCCATGCATGATCGGAACTGTTTTAAGACTAGAGGTAGGGCGAAAACAGGCGGGCAAAGTTATCCCGAAGTTTTTCCGGCAGGCTGCGTAATTTTAAATCGCTGATTGTAATAATGCGGGAAGAGTTGATGGCGTTTTCAAAATGCTCTCTGATCTTCAATGCAAAGCTGCTGTCAATTATGCTCAGGTTTAGCTCAAAATTGAGACGAAGGCTTCTGGCGTCCAGGTTGGCAGATCCGATCAGGGTACAGATGTCGTCCACCAGGAAGAGCTTTGTATGAACAAAGGGGGCGGGCTGATAATAGAAATGTACTCCACTTGCCAGTAATTCATCCAGCAGCGCCCTTGTGGCCCAGTGGATAAAGGGGATGTTGTTCACTGCCGGCAGCAAAATATGGACATCGACCCCGCGCAAAGAGGCGATTGTCAGGGCTGATACCATGGTACGGTCAGGTACAAAATAGGGTGTCATAACATAAATGCTTTTTGATGCGCAGGAGATGGCACCCAGAAAAATCTGCTCGAGTTTCCTGAACTCCTTGTCCGGTCCATCGCTGATGCAGCGGGCGATGACACTTCCCTGTGGTTTGATAGAGGGGAAAAAGAGCGATGGATCTTTAATGCGTTCACCAGCAACAAAATGCCAGTCTTCCAAAAATGCACGCTGCAAATCACTGACTACTGGGCCTTCGATGTGAAAATGCATGTCTTGAACGGCGGTTTGAAGATTGGTGCGGGAGATCTGGTGACGACTGCGGATATTCATTCCGCCGGTAAAGGCCTCCTGGCCATCCACAATCAGCAGTTTGCGGTGATTGCGCAAATTGATGTAGGCACCGTGACGCAAGGGTAGGAAACGTTTCAGATGCACAGCCGAACCTGCCAGAGCAGTACGCGGTGACACTATGCTGTATTTCTCTCCTAGAGCATCAAGAATCACCCTCACTTCGACACCTCGTTCAGCCGCCTTCTTCAGGCGATCGACAAAAACAGCACCAATTTCGTCCACCTCAAAAATGTAGCTGCTGAGATTGATGGTTTGGCGTGCGCGGTCGATGGCATCCAACATGGCAGGATAAGCTTCTTCACCATTGATGAGCGGGATGACACTGTTCCCATCCTTCAAACGGGTCTGCACTATGTGATCGGTGAGGGTGCTGAGGTCGATTAAGTGTGCGCTGCCGGCAGGAAGGTGTACCGGTTGATTGTCCTGATCAAGTGGATAAATTGCGATTCCACTGATCCTGCGCCCGCTCTTCTGCCAGATACGGGCCCTTCGGGAGATGCGGTTAATTCCGAGGCACCAGTAAAAGAAAGGACCCAGCAGCGGCAGGGTAAGGCACAGGCTCATCCAACCCAGTGCAGAGCGCGAATCACGTTTATGGAGCAGGGCATGGCCGGCAGCCAGGCAGGATAGGGAGGCAATGATAATGCTGCACATTATGATCAGCGCATGGTTCAAGGTTGACCCGTTATAGTTCGATGTCGGCTGAAGATTGGCTGTAAGTGTTCTCAGGAAGATGTGGCTGGTTAATCCAGCTCCACCAGGATCTCTTCTCCGTTGACCTGAACCGGATAGGTTTTCAGGGTGTATTCAGGGTGATCAGCGCAGGTTCCATTGGCAAGGTTGAATCGGTATCCATGGCGGGGGCAGGAAATCGAGCCCTCTTTGACGACACCGGCTGTCATGGGACTGCTCTGGTGAGGGCACTCATTTTCACAGGCATAAATAGTACCCTTGACATTGATAAGTAGTATTTCGCGGTCCGACACGGTTACTACTTTTTTCCCGAAATTTGGAACGTCACTCAATTTGGCTGCAGGTATCATCTCGGTTCCTCCTTGGATTATTCTTATTGTTTCCACCGTACCTGAAAAATCAGGTGAGTCAATTTCTTTTGCCTATTCTTTGGGCGCTTAATCAGGGAAGGCTCTCACAGGGATTGCTGCTTTATTAGCAGAATTCACCTGAAAAAGAAAATTGTTGCACATTCTTTAAGCACAGAATAGTGACGCAGAATCGCGGCAATTCTTTTTCATTAAGTAAGTTTCCGTAATTACAGGCAAATCTAATATGGCACGATGGATGCTATAGAGGGATAGAAGCGAAATAGATCTGTTGTGGCCACGACAGGTACTTTGCAGAGCATGTAATGACCTTGCATCACATTCAACGACGAAAAGGAGAATACCAATGGATATCAGGAAGATTTTGGCAGCAGCAGGCATGATCATGACTCTGTCATGCGGAACAGCATTGGCTACCCCCTCTACCCAGATCTGGATTCCTTCACCGGATGTCAAAGGTTTTAAAGATGTCCATATCGATGTAGATAACTACATGCGTCTCTCCCCCAAAGCCGATGCCGGCCCTAACTACTACAATCTCGGTGTGAGCGCAGGTGTGCTCCCTTTTGAAAATGTGAAGCTCGAAGTCGGAGCTGATATGATTGTGAGCGGATTTCAGAACGATAATCAGGCAGACAATCACCCATTTTATTTCAATGCCAAGCTGGGTACTCCTGAAGACGGCTTTGGCATCAAGGGCCTGCCTGCCTTTGCAGTTGGTGCCTTTAACCTCGGTACTTATGACAGACCTGATAAAGGGCTCTCCACCCGCCAGAACATAGTCTATGGCCTTGTGGGCAAGACCTTCCCGGTCATCGGTCGCCTGTCGGCAGGCGGCTACCACGGCTCGTCACGGGCGTTGGCTACTCCCGGTAATCCCAGCGGTACGGACAATAATAACGGTATTCTGGCCTCCTGGGACCGCAGTATGCCTGAGATTTCCGACAAGCTCTGGCTGGCGGTGGACTACATGAGCGGTAACAATTACAACGGCGAGATTTCCGTCGGTGGCTCCTGGGCCTTCTCAAAACAGGCTTCGTTGCTGGTCGGTGTTGTTTTCTTCAACCCTTTTTACAATATAAGCGCCGCAGACAATGGCGCTTTGCCCGGCGGAAAGCCGGCTCTGACCACCCAGCTGGATATTTCTTTCTAGGCAGTGCCTCCTTTAATTCGGGGGCCGAAAAGCCCCCGCCTTTTCAGGAGTGATCGTTATAAAAGCAAGTAAGGAGGCAGGCAATGAAACTTGTGGAAGCGATAATCAAGCCCTTCAAAATGGATGAAGTTAAGGATGCCCTCAATGAAATAGGCATCGAAGGTATTACTGTCAGCGAGGTAAAGGGATTCGGCCGGCAGAAGGGCCACACGGAACTGTATCGTGGCGCCGAGTATGTGGTGGATTTCATACCCAAAATTAAAATGGAAATCGCAGTGCCTGATGAACTTGTCAACAAAGTGGTGGAGACAATTGAGAACACCGCCAAAACCGGCAGAATAGGTGACGGCAAGATTTTCATCATCCCACTTGAGGAAGCAGTAAGGATCAGGACCGGAGAAAAGGGCACCGACGCTATCTAAGGAGCCTGTGTGACTTCTAGAGACATCTGCCGGCGGAAAAACTTAAACGGAGGCTGTTTATGAAACTCAGAATTTATTTTGCAGCAATAATGCTCATACTTTTGGCCGGACTGATCCCGGTTTCCGCCATGGCAGAAGAAGTAAAAAGTGCCGCATCTGCTGAAACAGTTGCAGCACCCGCTGCCACGGCGACCCCTGCCGCCACTTCGGCGACACCGGCAGCTGCCGTTGCAGCCCCGGCTACACCGCCCGACGTCAAGCCGGTTCTCAATACCGGTGATACCGCCTGGATGCTTGTCTCTTCGGCTTTGGTACTGCTGATGATTCCGGGACTGGCTCTTTTCTACGGTGGCATGGTTCGTCAGAAAAACGTGCTTTCTACGATGATGCATTCTTTTGTTGCCATGGGGATCGTCGGGGTACAGTGGGCCGTGATCGGTTACTCCCTCGCCTTTGCCCCTGACTTGGGCAAGATGGGCCTGGTAGGTGACTTCAGCAAGTTTATGCTTGAAGGGCTGATTGTGATGAAGGATGCTGCCAGCGGCACGGTTGAATGGACCCTGTTTCAGAATTATACCAAGGAGCCCGGTGCAATTCCTGAACTGGTCTTTGCCATGTATCAGTGCATGTTCGCAATGATCACGGTAGCACTGATCTCAGGTGCCATGGCCGAGCGTGTGAAGTTCTCCGCATACTGCGTATTCGTGCTGCTCTGGACAACCCTGGTTTATGATCCCCTTGCCCACTGGGTCTGGATGACCGATGGATGGCTCTTCAAGAAAGGTGCTCTAGACTTTGCCGGCGGAACTGTAGTCCACCTCTCCTCAGGTATCTCTGCTCTTGCATTCCTCATATTCCTGGGAAAACGTCACGGATTCCCACAGGAGCGCATGGCACCCCATAACTTGCCATTTACTTTGCTCGGCATCGGGCTGCTTTGGTTCGGCTGGTTCGGGTTCAATGCCGGTTCAGCAATCGTCGGTGCCAATAATTCCGATGCAGCCGGCGGGTTGGCAGGTCTGGCCTTTGCCACCACCACCATTGCCCCGGCCGCTGCAGGTCTGTCATGGATGGTTGCAGAGTGGATCCATTCCGGCAAGCCGAGCGCACTTGGTTTCGGTTCGGGTGTTGTGGCTGGCCTGGTTGTAATTACTCCGGCTGCCGGCTTCGTACAGCCGGGTGCAGCCATTCTGATGGGGCTGGCTGCGGGTGTTGTCTGTTATGGTGGCGTTCTGCTCAAGGCAAAACTCAAGTACGACGATTCACTGGATGCCTTTGGCGTGCATGGCATTGGCGGAACATTCGGTGCCATTCTAACCGGCGTGTTTGCAACAGTTGGAGCTACCGGACTCTTGGCAGGAAACGCAAAGCAGCTGATGATCCAGTTGATCGCTGTTGTTGCTGCCGGAGCATATGCCTTTATCGTGACCCTGGTAATCTCCTTTGTTCTCGATAAAACCATTGGTCTGCGTGTTGACAAAGAAGATGAGATCATGGGTCTTGACCAGACACAGCATTCGGAGTCCGGTTACAATATGTAATCTTCGGGTTTGAAGTAACGTGAAGAACAAAACAGCCGCTAATCTCGAGATTCGCGGCTGTTTTTCTTTGTCGGAGCAATTAGGTACAAAAAAAGACCGATCTCATCGCGGAGACGGTCTTTCTAAAACTTTTAAAATTTGCTGCCGTTGGGTGTCAGGCCGGTTCCTCTTCTGAACCGTCCAGTAACGGAACAATGACAACTTTAATCTTGCCCTTGCCCAAAAGGCCTATTTTTTGAGCAGCAGCGCGGGAAAGATCGATGAAAGGGAACGGTTTTGCAGCGCAACGGTCATTGACTGTGACTTCCACAGCCTGGCTTGTTGCAGGATTTATTACTCGCACCACCGTGCCCAGCGGCAGGTTGTGATGTGCGGCGGTCATCTTTTCCGGACGATAGCGATGGCCGGAGGTGGTTCGTTTACCGGTAAAACGGGAGGCGTAATAGGAGGCATACCCTCTTTTTGCTTCCCTGGGGCTGCTTTTGGTGATCAGCTCCTCCAGGGGTGAATCGGGAGGATTGGTGAGTTCATTCAGTAGCGCATCGGAGCTCTCGGCCAGCTGATCATCGACTGTCAGTAATTCGGCATTGGCTGCTGCGGCGCTGAATGCCAGAGTACAGGCGAGAACGGCGCAGAGCTTTTTTCCTATAAAATTCACATTCATAGAAACTCCTTAGCGGTATCTTATACTATACCAGAGCGGGATGGTCAAGTTATGAACGTGTTTCAGCGGATTGGCTTGCTTAGGAGCCTATCGGACTTAGGAATGACAGGCTCCTAGGTACTCACGAATTCCTGCCTCAAAGGAAATTGGTTCGAAGTTGAATGTCTGCTTCCAGTTACCATCGCAGATGTTTTCCTCCAGCAGCATCTGCAGTTGGTCCATTGTGATCGGAAAAGGAGGGAGGTGCTGCATGACCGGAATGACCAGCTTCATCAGTCCTAACGGTAATTGTGGTTTGAACGGAGCTGGTCTGCCCATGGCGGCGGCTATCCTGTCCAATAGTTCTTGATAGGTGAAGCGATCGTTGCCGCAGAGCTCGTAACTCTGCCTCACTGTTGCGGGCAGTTCCAGGCAGAGAGTAAAACAGCGGGCCACATCATCTGCATGGATAGGTTGTAGCCGGTACTTCCCGTCTCCCATGACCGGCATGACGGGCGCCAGGCGGAGGTTTTCCGCCAGCATGTTTACGAAGGCATCCTTGGGACCGAAAATAAGCGATGGGCGCAGGATGGTCCAGGAAAGGCCGCTGGCCCGTACCAGCTCTTCCGCCTTGAACTTGGTCTTATGATATTCGGAGACGGCATCGGGCCGGGTGCCGAGGGCAGACATCTGCAGATAACGATCGATTCCTGCTTCCCGGGCCATGGCCAGGGCGTTGGCGGTGGCTGTAACGTGCAGGCGCTGGAAGGTCGTGCCTTTGGATGGGAACTCGCGGATGATGCCGACCAGGTTGATCAGTGCCTGGCAGCCTTCGGCCGCCCCCCCCAGGGTCTCCATCCGAGTGATGTCGCCTTTGACCTGCTCCACTCCATCTTCCAGTCCGTCAGTCTGGCGGTGAACCAGAAGGCGCAGTTGGTGACCCTTTCGCAGCAGTTCTTTACGCAGGTGACTTCCGACAAAGCCTGTGCCGCCGGTGATTAAGATTTTCATGGTCTGCTCCTTGTCCTGTAATTTTACTACAGGCTGTTGAAAAACATACCAAGGGGGATGAACAGCCTGTTCAACTGATGGAGCGCAGGGTTATCCATGCGATGACTGCATAGCGCAGCAGTTTTCCCGATGCGACCAGACCACTGAAGAACCAGAAATTAACGCGCATCAGCCCCCCCACCAGGCAAAGCGGGTCCCCAATGACAGGTACCCAGGAAAAAAAGAGAGAAAAAATGCCATAGCGCTGGTAGTAGCCACGGGCCCGTTCCTGCTGTGCCTGGGAAATGCGGAAAACTTTTTCGATCAGCCAGCTGCCGCCATAAAGGCCGACCAGCCAGGTGGTGGTTGCGCCCAGGTAATTTCCGGCAGTAGCGGTCAGAATGGCCGGCAGGGGAGGGTAGCCCTTGGCCAGCATCATCACCAGCAACCATTCTGATCCCATGGGGATCAGTGTCGATGCCAACAGGCTTACCAAAAACAGCGAGCCGTATCCGGGCTGATTGAGCCAACCATGGGCTGCGACAATATATGTCAGAAATGTGTTGTCAATTTGCTCCATATAATTACAATGCCTCTTCGTAAAATTGATTAGCCTCAATCTTCCGCCTAAGAAGTTTCTCCCCCTTCAAGTACCCTCTGGGGCATAAAGGGGAGGGAGATATAAGCCATCGAAAGATAAACGCTAATCTAGTTGCAAAGCCATAAATTGATTCTTATTTATCGGTGGACATTGTAACGGGAAATAATATTTCGGCAAGGAGCGAATATGCAGAAGGGGAAACCGGCTAAAAAGTATTCCCAGGCGGGGCGGCTGCACAGGATCATTCGGATGCTGGAAGTGCGACGCGGCCTGACCCTGGATGAGCTTGCGGAAGAGTGCGATGTTGATCGGCGTACCATTCATCGCGATCTGAAGGCCGTTGAGGAGGCTGGCTACACACTCACCAGCGAATGGCAGGAGGGTAAGAAGTGCTACAGCTTCCTGACAAAGTCGCGCCACCTGCCGCCGATCACCTTCACCCTGAACCAGCTGATGTCTCTTTATCTGCTGCGTTCCCTGGGAGTGTACCTGGCCGGAACGCCCTTTCAAGGCGAGATTGAAGAGGTCTTCCACAGTATCAATTCCGTATTGCCGGACCGTTATGTTGCACATCTGGAGCGTATTGCGCGAGTTTCCCTGCCGGTCCTGCACGGAGCCCGGGACTACAATGCTGCAGCAGCCTACATGGGGGAGCTTCAGCGGGCGCTGCTCCACCAGTTTCGGGTGCAGTTGAGCTATGCAAAAAAAGGGCTTCATGCGACCGAGGAATATCTGCTTGATCCCTACACGCTGGTTTTTCACAAGGGTGGAGTCTATCTTCTGGGATATGCCCATAATCGCGGAGGGATGCGGCTGTTTGCCCTGGAGCGCGTGCGCGGGGTCGAAGTGACTCGCCAGCGTTTCGAGCTTCCGGAAAAATATGCACCCGAAGAGCACTTTGATAGCGCTTTTGGACTGGTAAGTGATCGCAAAATGAATGTGGTTGTACGTTTCTCTCCCGAGGTTGCCCATGCGATACGTGAGCGCATCTGGAGACCGGGACAAAAGCTTGAGAGCGACGGAGAAGGCTATCTCAGGCTTGAGTTTCAAGCTGCCGGCGAAATGGAACTGGTATCATGGATACTTTCCTATGGCGCCCACGCCGAGGTGCTGGAGCCTCCCGAGCTGCGTAGAGAGGTCAAGCGGCAGGTGCGGGAGATGCGCCAGTTTTATCGCAACAAGGACAAAAAGCAGGAATTAAAAGGTCGTTGAAAAACAGCCATCTCGCCGCCGTCCTCGAAAGCCGCCTTGTGGCTTCGGCCTAAAGCCTCACCCTTCGGGCGCCTTCGCGGTCCACTTTCACACGTGAAAGTGTGCGACGGATTATGCTCATGCCTCCGCGGGACTTTCTCCGGATGTGACGATCTGACTATTTTTGAAGGACCTGAGTTTTTCAACAGTCTGATAAAGCGCTAAACGGCATGTTTGACAAGCGTGGCAGGCTGCATTATAACAATGCTTCTTTATTTCCCAGGAACTTACGGAACTGACATATGAGTGACCACCAGCAGCTGCACGACATTATCGCCGCCCGCATTGCAAAAGAGGGACGCATCACCTTTGCTGCTTTTATGGAAGCCTGTCTCTACGAGCCGGAGCTTGGTTATTATACTTCTGCAGGTCGCAAGGTGGGTGCAGAGGGAGATTTTTACACCAGCATTTCCGTGCATGCCGCCTTTGGCCGGGTGATTGCCAGGGAGATGGCCCAGATGTGGCGCAGTATGGGGTCTCCCGCAGAGTTTACCCTGGTGGAATGCGGAGCGGGTAACGGCCGGCTGGCTTGCGACATCCTGGACTATCTCGCCGAACGGGAGCCGGTGATGTATGGCGGACTCTCTCTGGTGCTGGTCGAGCGGGAACCGACACTGGAACAGGCCCAAGCCCGGCTGTTGGCGCAGCATCTTGAACATGTACGCTGGCTGGCGCCCGATGAATTTTACAGCGGCTCATTCACTTTCAGCGGCTGTCTGTACAGCAACGAACTTGTGGATGCCTTGCCGGTACATCGCGTGGTGATGACCGAAGAAGGCCTGCAAGAGGTCTATGTAACCCTCAAGGATGGTGAGCTGATGGAAGAGGCGGGAGCGCTGTCGACTCCGGCCCTGGAGGAGTATCTGCAGCGCCTCGGCATTCAGCTCCACCCTGGCAAGCAGGCGGAGATCAACCTGATCGCCCTGGAGTGGCTGACCACGGTAGCGCAAGCACTGCAGCAGGGTTTCATAATGACCATCGATTATGGCTATCCGGCAGAGGAGCTGTTCGCTCCCCACCGCATGCGGGGTACGCTGCTCTGTTACCATCGTCACCAGACCGAAGAAAATCCGTATATCCGCCTTGGTCAACAGGATATTACCTCCCATGTGGATTTCACCAGTCTGATGAAACGAGGTGCGGAAATTGGTCTCCAATCAGAATGGTTCGGAGAACAGTACCGCTTTCTGATGGCCACCGGCATCATTGAGGAGCTGGAGGAAGTGGAGCGTTCGGATGTTTCCGAAGAGGAAAAACTTCGCATACGCCTTGCTTTGAAAAAGTTGATCATGCCTGAGGGAATGGGAGGCATTTTCAGGGTGCTTGTGCAGTCCAAAGGAATCGCTGAACCGCGTCTGCTCTGTCAGCGCCGGATCGGAGGATAGATGCAGTCTGCCGGCGCCGTTGCAATCAGGGCCATAGTCTTCGATCTGGACGGGACATTATACGTCTCGCCTGAATTTGCCGCAGTCATCCAGGAAGCTGCAGTTATCTATATGGCTGCTTTGAAGGGAATGGAGCGGGATGAAATGCGGGCAATGATGGCCGCCACGCGCGCCAGGATGACCGAGGAGAGCGGTCTTCAGCCAACCCTGTCGGCCGTCTGCACTGAGCTTGGCGGAAACATCATCGACCTGCATGGTTTCTTTAGCAAATACCTCAAACCTGAAGAGTGTCTGGTGCGCGACGACCGGGTGGTAACACTGCTGGAAAGGCTTCGAAGCAGATATGGCCTGTATGTCTATACCAATAACAATCACTCGGTAACGACCCGAATTATTGACTGCCTCGGTCTTGACAATATATTCAGCGCTGTCTTTGCCATAGATGATCTGTGGATAGGCAAGCCGGACGAGGCAAGGCTGGATCAGATACTGAAAACCATTGGGCACGCACCGGGGGAGGTACTTTTTGTCGGAGACCGCTTTGATGTGGATCTGCGGCTTCCGGAACAGAAGGGGTGCCCGATCTATCTCAGTCAGAGCGTGGATCAATTGCTGCGGCTGGATGCACTACTGAACAGCAACTAGTCATTTGAAGAAAAAACATATTCCAAGGAGGATTTCAATATGAGCAACAATAAGGAAATGCTTGACGCCATTATGCGCGCCATTGAGTTGGAGAAGGAAACGTTTGATTTTTATGTGAAGGCCGAGCACAAGACCTTTAATCCCGCGGGAAAGCGGATCTTCAAGTGGCTTGCGTCTACCGAGGAAGCTCATTACATGAAGCTGTCGGACCTGTACAACTCCCTGCATGAGAGCGGACGCTGGGTTTTTTATGGCGGCTCGGATTTCGGCCTGGTTCCGACTGGCGATGAGCATCAGGTTACCTTCGAAACCGATGATATCGAAGCCCTTCAGATTGCCCGGGACATCGAACAGCGTGGCATCAATCTGTACGAAGAGATGATTGGAAAGGCCAGCGATCCACAAGGCAAGTCAATGCTGGAGACTCTCAGGAATGAGGAGATTGAGCATCTGCGGATCATCACGGAGAAGCTTGAAACGTTGAAGTAGGATATTAACCTTCAGGGGCGGCCAGGTCTGGCCGCCCTTTCATTCCTCTGCTGTACATCTTCTGCCTGCAAGCAACTGAACCAAGAGAACCCACCAATGTCCCTTCGCAATCTTCAAATTATAACCGCCGTCGCTCGCAAAGGCAGTTTTGCCGCGGCTGCCGATTATCTTGGTCTGACCCAGTCAGCAATCAGTCTGCAGATAAAGAATCTGGAAGAGGAGCTGGGCGTACTGCTGTTCGAGCGTAGCGGCCGCAGTCCCAAGCTCAACGCCAACGGCAGACTCGTTGTTGACCGGGCCGAGGAGATTCTTTCGCTGTACGACGGCATCAAGGAGGAATTGGATCCTTCCGGCAGAGTGGGGGGGACGTTGACTCTGGGGGTGGTACCCACCGTGCTGACCGGCCCACTTCCTTCGGTTTTGGGGCGGTTGCGGAAACAGTACGAAAACCTGAATGTGCGTCTGTTATCAGGACTTTCTGCCGAACTGTTCAGCAAAGTGGAGGGTGCCGAGCTGGATGCCGCGCTTACGACCGAACCGCCTTTCGCCGTGCCGCCCCAGTACGAATGGCAGCCGTTCGATGTGGAGCCGTTTTTCATGGTGACACCGATGGGTACCGAGGCCGGCACCATGGAGGAGTTATTCAGGCGCTTTACCTTTGTGCGTTTTGACAAGACCGCCTGGGCCGGGGCCATGGTGAATGGCCAACTTGTGGCCCATAACATCCGCCCGCGCGATGTGCTGGAGATCGATTCTCTGGAGGCAACCCTGCACCTGGTGGAGCAAGGCCTCGGCATTGCCGTGGTGCCGCTCAACAAAAAGCGCCTTATGCAGGCAAGGAGTCATTTCAGTTTAACTGAGTTTGGTTCTCCCCAGCTGACCCGGCGGGTGGGCATGTATCAGAGGCGGCGTCATCCACGTAAAACATTGACGGAACTGGTTTTGAATGAGCTGTGCCGGGAATGTGGATAACAAGTAAAACTCATGCTTAATGCAATTATTATCAACTATTATTTATGAATTTGCGGTGCTATCTTCCTTCTCAGGAGGGTAACCCATGCTTGCCATAAGCGACATACTCACACCAGTGCTGGCAATGATCCTGGTTGGTTTCATCCTTCAGCGCACTAACTTCCTGCATCCCTCATTTTGGCCATCAGCCGAAAAATTGACCTATTTCCTTCTCTTGCCGGCAACTTTGATCCACAGCCTCGCCGGCAAAAAAATTAGTGATCTGCCCTGGCTGAAAATGGTAATGACCGTGGAAGGCGCGGTTATCGCCAGCGCACTGCTGGTGACGCTCTGGTGGCTGACACACCGCCACATGGAAGGAGCCGCCTTCACGTCGCTCTTCCAGGGGGGGGTGCGCTTCAACACGTTTGTCGCACTGGCGTTGGTGGAAAACATGTTTGGCCGCGATGGCCTGATGCTGGCAGCTCTTGGGGCCGGATTCATGATTGTTCTGATCAATGTGCTGTGCGTGTCGGTATTTTCGCTTGCTGTTGGGAACAGGGGAGGGATGGATCTGCGGCGGCTTTTAAACGACCTGCTGCGCAATCCGCTCATTGTTGGCTGCGTGATCGGGGTGGGGTTGAATGTTGTGGGGGTCTCGCTGCCCAAGGCGGTTGACGGCCTGCTTGCCTTGACCGGGAAAGCGGCCTTTCCTTTGGGGCTTATGGCAGTGGGAGCCGCCTACCGCACCGGCTCTTTGCGTATGCACTGGCAGCCGCTGGCAGTTAGCAGCACAGTTCAGTTCCTCTGCAAGCCTCTGATAGCATGGGGGCTGGCCACGCACCTGGGGCTTTCCGGGATGGCAACAGGTGTGGCGGTCCTGCTCTTCAGCGTACCGACCGCCCCATCGGCCTATATCCTTTCCCGCCAGATGGGGGGCGACCATGACGCCATGTCCGCAATCATTACCGCCCAGACCTGCATGTCCTTCATCACGTTGCCACTTACCATTTGGCTGCTGCGTTGAAAACTGGCACTACAGGGATCCTTCGGTACATCACCATACCGGCACCGCTCATGGAACTGAGCAACGAGGCCAGGAATGCGATCGACTATCCTGGGAAATCACGCTGGGTAACGTCGTCATATCATCATTTCTCCAGAACAAACGTCACTGGTCCGTCATTTACCAAGTGCACTTTCATGTCGGCTTGAAAAATGCCGGTTTCTACCGGTACATCCAGTCGTCTGGCTGCTTCTACAAAATAATTGTACAGTCGTTGCCCTTCATCAGGTGGCGCGGCAGTATCGAAGGAGGGACGTTTGCCCTTGGCGCAGTTGCCCGCCAGGGTGAACTGGGATACGACCAGCAGACTGCCCCCTACATCCTGCAGGGAAAGGTTCATCTTGCCTGATTCATCTTCGAAGATACGCAGGTTCACGATCTTCTCCGCCAGCCAGTCTGCCTGAGCCTCGTCATCACCCTTTTCCACTCCAACCAGCACTACAATGCCTTGGCCTATGCGGCTGACCACATTGTTGTCAACGGTAACGGAAGCGAAACTGACACGCTGAATAACGGTTTTCATTGTTGGTTCTCCTTGCAGATTGGCTGCTCCATTTGTTCAGGTACCAAGTAATAGTGCATTTTATACTCCCTGCATGCTTCGTAAAAGCTCAAGCTGGTTGCTCACGGTTTCTCCTGACGTAAGACCTGCTTGATCCAGTAAAGGTCGTACCGCCTGCTCGGGGGAGATGCGTGGCCAGGCACTGTCGGTCAGATGGTGCATCAGGCGCATGGTGCGGAATGCATCGAACCAGCCGTGAAAAGCGGTTATCAATCGTTGCCGGTCGGGATTGTGGCGTCTCAGGTTGTCCCAGGCCGCCCCAAAACCGGTCTGTTCCAGATAGCTTCTCAGGTGTGGCGAAATCGATCCCGCCGCCTGCTCAATTTCATCTCCATCACCACTGGAATTGTTTGTAATCAGGTGTAACCACTCCCCCAGTATCCCAAACAGCTCCGGCTGATAGAAAAGCAGTTGCTGTTCGCCCTTGTTGAGCATATCGCCCACGGCCCGGCCGGTACCGAAAGGAACCCGGTGGGAAGAACGTGGTGATGGATGTACAGTCGTGCCGGACAGGGGAGCAACTCCGGCGGTCTTGTGCACCTGCTGGAGAAAATAGAAATCTTCCCCTGCCAGGCGCTTGTTCATACCTCCGCTGGCGACATAGGCCGATGCCCGGCTTGCCATGGCGCTTCCCACCGTATGGAAGGCCCAGGGGGAACCGGCCTGTTCCAATCCCAGAACATAAACACGCAGGAAGAGTTCGTAACGGTCGATAGCCGCCTGGCTCTCGGGAGTGGCAGCAGCACGGTGGCGGTAAGGAAGGCTTGCTCCCCCTGCTGTGGCACTTTCAAAATGATGAGCAAGGGCTGACAGATAGTCGGGTTGTACAATCGTGTCTGCATCGAGACAGATCAGCAGAGGATCGTAGCTGTTGAATTCAAGATGATTCAGAGCCAGGTCGAGCCCGATTTTGCGGGCCAGACCCACTCCCTGCTTGTGCGGCAGTTCATGTCCGGGGGAAGCGGCATCCACCCACCTGAGATGTTTCAGGCCATACTCACGCTTCCATGCCGGCAGTGCGGTCAGGGTGGCCAGATTGTCGGCCTGCTCAGCGGGCGAGGCATCGGCACGCTGGTTGACGACAATCAGGATCAGGAACTGTTCCAGTAGTTCAGGGGGATTGGTGGCAATCGATTGCAGGGTGTGGGGAAGGTTGTGAAACTCGGCCAGACTGGGAATGACCACCGCTCCACGGTATGAAGCAACGGGTGGTTCATTGAGGTGGCAGTGATCGTAAGAAACATGTTTGGCCAGGTACGCTGCGATGTGGCGGGGTATCAAGATGAAGCCTTCGACATTTTTCTGAATTTAACCAAGTCGGTATAAGAGGATAATTTCAAGCTATTCCTCGAGTCTTATGGTATTGGGAGCATCCTCTATCGTATCGAATTCGGAATTAACCTTCATGCTTTCTTTGCGCACCTTGAGACTCACTTTCATCAGTTGTCTCCGGCGCTGCTGTGCGGAACCCGCCATATTATTCTGGCTCAATGCTTCGCGTATAATGCCTGTGCGAGAATCATAATCCTGCCCCATAAAGTCCTCTCTTACTACCTTTTCCTCGCCACCCGCTTGTCTCCTACCCGGATGGTTACTTTTTCACCGTCAAAGTACTCCAGTAGCGGAATCAGAAACTTGCGGGATAGCCCGGTCAGCTCGCGATATTCAGGCGGGGTGATCTCGCCCTTCTCTCGCAGGTGGTCCACCAGCTTGCTGCGCAAGCCGTCCAGTGCCGATGTAGCATAGAACAGGTCGCTGGAGATGCGCGCAGCGTCACCGTTTCTGACCAGCAAAGCCAGGTTGTCGCGGACGGTTTTTTCGTCGCAGCGAAAGCGTTCCATGATCTCCTTGATCGTGGGGGGCTCGATACCCTTTTCCTGCAAAAATACCGCGATCTTGCCGCCGAGGCCATCGACAGCCATATTTTGACGGATGGTCTGGCCTGCCGGCTTGACGATATCGCGGTCGGCCAACACCACACCGTCCCGCTCCAGGGCAGAGAGTAGCGGAGCAAAAAATCGGGCGTCGCTTCGTTTGGGCAGGCGCGTCTTGAGTTCTTCCTTGCCCATGCCCTGCTTGAGCGGATTGGCCGCCAGGAACGTCGTCAGTTCCGTCAGCATTCCCTGCTTGAGCTGTTCCAGCGCTTCCCGTGCCAGAAACAGCCGTGGCTCACGGTTCATTTGAAGAATCGTGCCTGATGCGAGCAACGCTGCCAGAGCGGTGTCAGCAGCTTTGCGCGGAATACCGGCGCGGAGCAGCAGGTCATCGTAGGAAATGCCGGTCAAGAGGCTCTGGCTGATGATAAGCCGGAGTGTTGCCTGATGTTCGGCGGTATCCAGCGCTTCCAGCAATTGCAGCGCATCGTCGCTCCTGCGGCGCCGGCTTGGCGGAAACGGATCGAGGGTCACGCCACCACCGATGGTTACCTGTGGTGAAAAAGCCCGCAGGATGTAGCTGTCGCCGGAAAGCAGCAGTGCCGGTTCTTTCAGGCGCAATTGGGCGTAGGCGCTTTCCCCCGGCTGGAGCGTGTCACGATCAAGCAGAATCACCTGGGCCGGCACCTCATAGGTGGCGGAGTGCAGGCGCACCGTCGCGCGATGCTTCAGCATGCGCGGAGCAGAAGCCAGGTAGTCCAGACGCACATCTACTGCCCTTGTAGGACGAAACAGACCGCGCGGCACCACCACGTTCCCCCGGTGGGCCTGGTCAAGATCGATCCCCTGCAGGTTCACTGCCAGCCGCTGGCCTGCCTGGCCGGTTTCGACTTTTTTTCCATGGGCTTGAATACCGCGTACTTTACCCTCGCGGCCGGAAGGGAGCAGTTCGATTTCATCACCCACATGTATTTCGCCGGCCAACAGGGTGCCGGTGACAATGGTGCCAAAGCCGGCCATGGTGAAAACGCGATCCAGCGGCAGACGGAACTGCCCTTCGCGTCTCTTTTCCGCAACATCATCCGCCAGGCGTGTCAGTTCTATCCTCAGTTTTTCCAGTCCTTCGCCGGTACGGGATGATACGGCGCATATCGGTGCTTTTTCCAAAAAACTGCCGGCCACGAAATCACGAACTTCCTCTGTGACCAGATCCAGCCAGTCCCGATCAACCATGTCGCACTTGGTTAAAGCCACCAGGCCGCTCTTAACTCCCAACAGCCGCAGGATGTCCAGATGTTCCCTGGTCTGGGGCATGATGCCTTCGTCAGCGGCGATAACAAGTATGACCAGGTCCATGCCGCCCACGCCGGCTACCATGGCGCGGACAAATTTCTCATGCCCCGGTACATCGACGATGCCGAACCGGATTCCTCCTTCAAGCTCAAGATGGGCAAAGCCGAGCTCGATGGTGATGCCGCGGGTTTTTTCCTCTTTCAGTCGATCGGTGTCAATGCCGGTCAGAGCCTTGACCAGCGAGGTCTTGCCATGATCGATATGTCCGGCCGTGCCGAGAATCAGGTGCTTCAAGGTTCTTCTTTCCCTTCACCGTTATCTGCTCTGCGAGCTTTGGCTTTATTGCGTAGCACCAGTTGCAGGGCGAGGTCGGCAAACACCAGAGCAGTGACAGCCAGGAGATATGCTGATCTTGCCTGGAAGTACCCCAGACAGTTGAAGAACATGTACAACGCAACAATGGCTGGTAAAAGTCCGCGGATGCTTCTGATACCTGATACGGCAATCTCCGGATCATCCACGCCGGCCAGCAGGCGGGGTGCCATATGGTAGCCGAGGGAAGCATTCAGCAGCACCAGCAGGGTATTCAGCAGAAACAAGGGGAGTTGATATTGTTCAATCATGGAAGTCCTTTTAGTTAAGATGTTTTTTGAATCCGTGACGCTGGAATGCCGGAGTTAATAATTACCTACCCGCCACATGCCGATGGTGCCAGGTGCCCTTCGCCAGACAGTTTCCTATTCCCGGAAGCCCATAAATAGGCATTCCAGACAAGTGGAAGCGTGAAGGCGTCACGATTCTGGATAACGTGTTAAGGTTGTTCACGCCCATCCCGGTTAAACCTGTACCCAACTCCCCGCACTGTCTGGAAATGGATCGGTTTGCCCGGATTGGGCTCGAAGTATTTGCGCAAGCGGACAATGAAATTATCCAGCGTGCGGGTTTCTGTATCGTTCGTATAACCCCACACCGAATTCAGCAGAGCTCCGCGGGGGATGATTTCTCCTTCTTTTTGAAAGAAAAGGGACAGAACCCGCACCTCCATCTCGGTCAGGTCAATTTCCCCTTGGGCAGTTCTGGCCCGATAGGAGAGCAAAAAGACTTCATTGTCCCCGAACTGGTATCCTTCCTCCACCGGGTCCGGGCGGTACCAGGAGGAACGCCGCAGCATGCCTTTGACACGCAGGAGGAACTCCACCAGGTTGAATGGCTTGGTAAGGTAGTCATCAGCGCCGTTTTCAAGTCCCTGTACCCGATCAGTATCTTCCGATCGTGCGGTCAGCATCAGTATCGGCACCCTGGCATCCAGTTTGCGCACTGCTCTGCACACCTCGAAGCCATTCATGCCGGGCAGCATCACATCCAGAATGACAAGATCGAAATGCTCCATTTCCAGGGTTTTCAGTGCTTTTTCCCCGGTGTCGAAGTGGCTGACGCGGCAACCCTCCTCCTCCAGATTGAAGCAGATGCCCCTGGCAAGGTGCATCTCATCTTCCACAAGCATTATGTGGGGTTTGTCAGTGGTCATCGGTTCTCCGGGCTGAGGAAGTCAAACCCGCTGCGGGAATCCTGATCGTAAAGGTGCAGCCCCGGCCAAGGCCGGGGCTCTCGACAGTCACACTGCCATTGTATCCGGTGATGATGCTGTCGACGATATACAATCCCAAGCCGGTTCCGCGCACATTTTCTCCAGCAGTCTGGACACGGTAGAACATGTCGAAGACCTTCTTCAAGTCTTTTTTGTCCAGGCCCCGTCCCTTGTCCTGGATCGACAGGTGGAGCGTATTTCCCGAGCGGTTAAAATGCACGGTGAGATCCGGGCTGCCCGGAGAATAGAGCACAGCATTCTCAAAAAGATTGCGCAGCACCATGCCCATCTCTTCCGGGTCGATCATTGCCTTGAGTCCTGGTTCGCTTTCCAGGGTGATGCTGCCCCCCTGGGGAAGATTGTCCCGCTCCCTCTGGACATACTCCGCCACCATTGCCGAAAGGTCGGTCAGGCGTCGTTCGGCAGGTTTGCGGCGCTGTTCCAGCCGTGCGGCCATGAGCAGATTGTTGATCAGGTAGTGGAGCCGTTCGGTATCGGCCAGCATGGTAGTCACAAAACTGTTCAGCTTTTCAACGGGAGGGTGGCGCAGCCGGATGGTCTCAAGGTGGAGCTGGATTGAGGCCAGCGGCGACTTGAGCTCGTGGGTGACCTGGGAGATGAAGGTGCGCTGGTGGTGATAGAGGTTTGACTGGCGGTTCCAGTAGACGAAGATGATGTACACCCCGGCGAGGATGACGGTCAACATTACCAGTCCCTCGACCATGACCAGCCAGTTGATGCCCTCCCCCAGGAGCTCTGGCCGATATTTTTCCGCCAGGGCGCGAATTTCCCGCTGTTTGCCGATGAACCAGTAGATCCAGAAAATCACCACGGTGATCCAGACCAGCTGGATTGCGATGAGAGCCATGACAGGATGGAATATTTTGCGGAGCAGCTTCATTGTACCTCTGGTTACATACCACTGTTATGGTGAAACAACGGGAAATAAGGGGGCAGGTGGCACAACTTTGAATGCTTGCCTCAAACCCTGTTATTCTGTTATAAACTCCGGGCGCAATCAGCGCAATCTGATACCTCAGCGGAGATAGCAATGTCGAGTTTCAATTTCAAGCGCCTCAACCACACCCTGACGATCTACCGGGTTGTTCAATTCATTCTGCTGGCCCTGCTGGCATTCATGGCATTCATATTTCAGAACCGTTACGGCCTGCTGGGCAAGCCGGATCATTTCTTCAAAAGCCTGATCTTTTCAATCATCATTCAGATGTTTCTGGTGTATCCACTCTATCGCCTTGCCTGGCGAGATGCAGGAATAGAGCTTGACAGCAGCGTACTGGGACTTTCCGTGGATGTGCTAAAGGCTTTGCGTAAAAAAAGGCTGCTGAGCGATCTGTGGAAAATATCGGTGATACTCTTTTTCCTGATCTTCGTGGTCCGCGCGCCTGGCGCCGAAAAAATGGGCACACCTTTTTTCCAGAGCACAGCCCTCTTCTCATTTCTGCTGATCTTTCTGACCTATTTCCAGTGTTTCAACTTCAGCGCCAAAAAGCGCATGAAACAGGTGAGCTGACAAAAAAACGGTGACGGGGGTACGAGGAGACGAGGTTGTACCCCCTTCACCCCTTCACCTTTTCACCCCTTTACCCCCTTGCCTCTTCCCGTCTTCCGACATTCCAAAAAAACTTTCCATTCTTTTAAAAATGTCACCCGAATCCCCGGTTGTCAGCGTCACCTTCGGTAATGATCTCAGGAAAATCTTGCCATAGCCTTTGGTGGTGATGCGCCGATCCAGGATAAGCACTGCACCGCGATCGCTGCGGCTGCGGATCAGCCGGCCGAAACCCTGGCGAAATTTGATCACTGCCTGGGGCACGGAAAAATCGCGAAAAGAATCCCCTCCCGTGGCGTCGATTTGCTCGGAACGTGCCTGCTGTACCGGTTCCGTGGGAACCTGAAAAGGGAGCCGGGCCATGATCACCAGCCGCAGCGCCTCCCCTTTTACATCGACCCCCTCCCAAAAGGAATCGGTGCCGAAAAGTACGGCGTTACCCTCCTTGCGGAAATGGGCCAGAAGCGCGTGCCGCCCGATTTCGCCCTGTTTGAGTGTCGCCAGGCCGAGTCGGGCCAGATCCGGTGCCAGGGCAGCGTAGGTTTTGTTGAGCAGGTCGTAGGAGGTGAAGAGGATGAACGCGCCACCCCTGGAAATGGCACAGGCCTGCAGGATGCGCTCTTCCAGCGCAGTGCGGTACCCCGGAGCAGTCGGTTCAGGCATGTCATCAGGAACTGAAACAAAGGCTTGTGAATCATAATCAAAGGGGGACGCGAGCTGCAGCTCGGCCAGGCGGTCTTTCGGCAGCAGGCCGAAGCCGGAACGTTTCTTGAGGTACTTGAAGTCACCGCCGATCGTCAGGGTGGCAGAGGTGACAATGATGGTTTTGAGTTTGTCCAGGATCGTTTCCTTGACCTGGCCCGAGATATCCAGCGGTGCAGCGCAGAGCCTCGCCTGGATGCCGCGAGAGTTGCGGTTGACCTCCAGCCAGCGGCAATACCCTTCGGCATCGGCACTGCAGAACAGCAGGCTGTCCACCATGGCCTGCAGGCGCCCTTCGATGCCGGCTATATCGACCAGCTGATCTGTCAGCCGTTCGCGCACCTTGTCCGGCAGCCCCTCACAGCGGCGATTAAGGGTGCGGAGAGCCGAGGTGTACTCGCCGATGGCGTCAGCCAGAACATGCAGCCGTTGGCGGCACTCCTGCCAGAACGCGCTCTTTTCAATGGCCGGGGTAATGCGTAATTTCTGTTCCCTGCCAGGGGCATTGCCGGTCTCGTGTTCCACGGCAAGCGCCAGCCAGTCCATGGTGGTTTCAGTCAGACCGGCAAGATCGTGGGCCTTGGGAAGCAGGTGGGTTTCCAGCAGTCCGGACAGCTCGTTGTACAGCGCGTCGAGCGATTCCGGCAGGTCGCGGGCCAGCCGGTTGGAGATGATTGTCAGCAGTCCGCTGCGATTGGCTTTTGCCGGCACCAGGCGGTGCAGTTGCTTGAGGATACCGCCCCGGGAGATCATCAGCGACAGGTGGCTGGTAGCCACATCCTCCAGGTGATGCCCCTCATCGAAGATCAGGCGGGTAAATGGGGGCAGGATTGCGGTGGCATCATACCCGGTCTCCTTGCGCAGAACGATGTCTGACAGCAGCAGGGCATGGTTGGCAACAAGAATTTTGGCGGCCGAGGCTTCTCGCCGGGCACGGTAAAAGAAACAGTGATTGAAGTGTTTGCAGCGCGAACGGCCGCATTGGTCGGCTTCGCAGCAGACCTCTTCCCAGGTGCCGGAATGCGGGGTGAAGGTCAGGCCGCTCTTGCAGCCATCAGCCGCAGATTTGCTCCAGTCGATGATCGCAGTCAGTTCGGCTGACGACTCGTCCGGAAACAGGCTCGGCTCAGCCTCCGCATTTTCCAGCTTCCGCAGGCAGGCATAGTTGCTGCGCCCCTTGATCAGCGCCGCTTTGAACTCTACGTTTGTGTGGCGGGCCAGAAAAGGAAGGTCTTTTTTGATCAACTGCTCCTGAAGATTGATCGTGTTTGTCGAAATGACCACGCGCTCGTTGTTGCGCACTGCCCAGAGGATGGAAGGCACCAGGTAGGCAAGCGATTTTCCGGTGCCGGTGCCTGCTTCGACCAGCACAACACGATCATGGTTGAACGCCTCGGAGACGGCCGAGGCCATGGCCATCTGTTCATCGCGCTGTTCGTACCCTTTCAGGTTGGAGGCCAGCACTCCCTCGGCACCGAAGATACGGCTGATTTCATCGAGAGAGAGCTTTTCTCCTTTTTTTTCCGCAAAGGGGGTCACTACCTGGTAGCAACGGGTACAGGCATTATCCACGATGGAGCAGCCGATCCCCTGGTTGCCGCAGACAGAAGCGATATCCATGTCTGCGGCCGAGGGTGTCAGGTCGCCGGAGGGGTGATTATGGATGACAACGTCGCCACAGGCGGCACGGGAAAGGATGGCCGGGACGGCCATTTTGCTGCCCCTGGCAATGGTCTCCACTTCGTAGACAATTCCCTCAACGTTAGTATGGCCGATAAAAAAAACTTCATTGCCCGCGGCACGGGTGATCTCGTGGCGTATCAGCAGCAGTGCATCTTCTGTAAAAAAATTATTCATTGGGGATCAGGCTCTTTCACTGCAGAGGAAAACCTTTGGTTGGGGGTAATATCAGTTGATCAGCAGGCCGGTAAGCCCTGCGCCGAGAATGACCAGCATGGGGCTGACTTTGGTCCACTTGAAGATGGCAAAACCGATTGCCATGATGATGAGTTCCTTGGCGCCGGAGAGGGAGGAAACTCCCAGGTTCCAGGCAGCGGCCGCCACCAGCCCGACTACCGCAGGCAGCAGGCCGTCCAGGGTGCCTTTGATGAGGTCGATCCTTTTCAGGCGATGGTAGTTGCGCCCTACTATCAGCATCAGCACAACGCAAGGGATGAAGATGAACACCGTTGCCACCAGCCCACCCAGGAACCCGCCGGCTCTGAAGCCGGTGAAGGTGGCCAGCATGGCCAGCGGTCCGGGGGTCAACTGGGAAAGTGCCAGACCATCCAGGAATTGCCGCAGGGTCAGCCAGCGGTACTGCTCCACCATGATATGGTTCAGCAGCGGAATCAGGACATAGCCGCCGCCAACGAAGACCAGGCCGATACGCAGGTAGATCCATGCCAGGGAAACGAGCGAGGTCATCAGGCATTCTCCCTGCGATAGAGGCTCATGCCAAGGGACCAGAGCGCTGCAGCCAGCAGTACCCAGGCGGCATTGAAGTTGAGCAGCACTGTTGCGCCAAAGGCCGCCAGGGCCATCAGGGCGCCGTTTGCACCTTTGATCTGTTTGCGCCCCATGTCGATGGCCACCACCACGATGAGGCTGATAATGACCGGATTGGTTCCCCTGAGGGCAGCCTGGAGCTGGGGCAGTTTGTTGTAGGTGAAATAGATCCAGGAGAGAAGGGACACCAGCAGGAAGGAGGGCAGAATGAAGCCGACAGCCGCAGTAACACCGCCGCGAATGCCCCGAAGATGGTGACCGGTAAACGTGCAGACATTCAGGGAAAAAGGACCAAGGATCTGGCCGAAGGCCAGGCCGTGCAGAAACTCTTCTGAAGAAATCCAGTTCTTTTCATGGACACAGATGCGCTCCACCAGGGCTACGATGGCCATGCCGCCGCCGAAGCCGGTCAACCCGATCTTGACAAATGTCAGAAAGATTTCTTTCAGGCTGACCGGCTTTGATTTGTTCATGGTAATGGGAGTCACTGAGGGGGCGCTAGACCATTTCTCCGATCAGATCGTAATCGGACGAGTCGGTGAACCTGATGGTGACGATGTCACCAACATCGGCGGTGCCGGAGGTTATGTATACCTGGCCATCGATATCAGGCGCCTGGCGGGATGAGCGGCCCTTGAGAAGCAGTTCGGTCTCCTCGCTGTAACCTTCGACTATGACCTGTTCAGTCTGGTCGATCAGCGCACGGTTACGGCGGAAAGAGAGGCGTGCCTGGGCCCGCATCAGCTTGCGGTAGCGCTCGCGCTTGATGCGCTCGGAAACCTGTTCAGCCATGTCGGCAGCAGGTGTGCCCTCTTCCCGTGAATAACAGAAGACTCCCAGGCGGTCGAATTGTGCCTGCTCCACAAAGTGCATCAGGGTGCTGAAATCTTCAGCGGTTTCGCCAGGGAAACCTACGATCAGCGACGTCCGCAGGGAAATGCTCGGGATCTCGTGGCGTAGCTTGGCGATGAGGTCTCGTATCTGCTGCTCTGAACTTCTGCGTTTCATCCGTTGCAGGACCGGATCACTGATGTGCTGAATCGGGATATCCAGGTATTTGCAGATCTTCGGTTCGTCACGGATCAGGGCGATCAAACTATCGCTGATGCCGTCGGGATAGGCGTACAGCAGGCGTATCCATTGAATACCTTCAATTGTAACCAGTCGGCGCAGCAGGGTTTCCAGGGTGGTGCCGTCTCCCATGTCGCTGCCGTAGCGGGTAATGTCCTGGGAGATGATGTTGAGTTCCTTGACGCCTCTGGCTGCAAGTTTCTCCGCCTCAGCCACGAGGGCTTCAACAGGGCGTGAGCGGTAAGCACCGCGCAGTTTGGGGATGATGCAGTAGGAACAGCAGTTGGAGCATCCTTCACCGATCTTGAGGAAAGAGTACCAGCCGGGTGAAGAATTGAGGCGTGGCAGGTTTTCATCATAAACATAATCGGGATCACCGATGTATCGCAGCTGTTCAGTTGTGCCCGCTTTTTCTGCGAGTATTTCTGCGATACGGGGATAATCTCCGGTGCCTATGAAAATATCAACCTCAGGCAGTTCCTTGGCCAGCTCATCCTGGTAGCGCTGGGGAAGGCACCCGGACACGATCAGTGTGTGACAGTGGCCATCGTGCTTGCGCTCGGCGAGGTCAAGGATGGCATCGATGCTCTCCTGTTTGGCCTCCTTGATGAAGGAACAGGTGTTGACGATGATGACATCAGCCTCTTTCTCGTTGGTGGTGATCTCGTATTCCTCCCGGGAGAGGACTCCCAGCATGACCTCGGCATCCACGAGATTTTTGGGGCACCCCAGGCTGACCATGCTGACTTTCTGTTTTACGCTTTCGCTCAAAATTTCCCTCGTATTAATCCCTGAAGTTGGTGAACTGCATTTCTACGTCCAGATCCTTGCCCTTTAAAAGCTGGATTGCATCCTGCAGGTCATCCCGGTTCTTACCGGTAACCCGTACCTGATCATCCTGAATCTGGGCTTGAACTTTTAGTTTGCTTTCTTTTATGACGGCGATGATCTCCTTGGCTTTTTCCTTGGAGATCCCTTGCTGAACCGTGATTATCTGGCGCACCATCCCTCCTGAAGATGGTTCGACCTTGCCATATTGCAAGGCTTTAATGGAAATGTTGCGCTTGAGGAACTTGGACTGGAGCACATCGATGACTGCTTTCAGCTTGTAATCATCGTCGGCCAGCACTTTGACCGCATCATTTTCCTGTTTGATCTCACTCTTGGAACCCTTGAAATCGTAACGTTGCCCGATCTCCTTGATGGCCTGGTTAACGGCATTATCAACTTCCTGCATGTCAACTTTTGAAACGATGTCAAATGACGGCATTTTATCCTCCGGAAGAATAAGTTGCAGAGACTGCGAAGGCATCATGAGAAAAGAGGAGGTGATGAGAGGAAGGCAAAAGCACTGCTTTTGATGCTTCGTGATGTTCTCCGTGTCCCTGCGGTCCAGAATCTATGGTTTGATGATTTCAACCCCTTTGGGGATTTTGAAGCTGAACCTGCTGTTGTCAATCCCTTTGTTGACCCGGGTGCGGCTATAGTCGATGCGGGTTTCGTTGCCGCCGGCATCGTATATGATTGAGGCAACGATGGGAAAGATATTCGTGACACTTCCATTCTTGACAAATCGCTCCACCGCCTCGGCAGAGATTGTTAGACGCAACTTTGACAGTATGGGGGAGGGGGTTTTGGGTGTCAGGTCGAGATGGTAATTGCCGGCTGCGTCCCGTTGTTCCCTGGCAAAGGAAATATTGAAATCACGCGTGACGTTACCCAGTCCGGTCAGATATGAAAGGGCGATGGAGTTGCCGCCTTTGAACATGGCGACTACCGGCGAAACCATGACCTGCTTGTTCTCGGGAAGATAAAACCAGACCTGCTTGCCATCGGAGATGATCTGTTGAGGCGGCTTTGTGTAATTGAAGCGGAACATGGAGGAGGAGGGTGAAGGGCGCTTCAGCAGTACCTCTCCGTTTCCCAGTTGCTCCCGCTTGACTGATGTAATCACCGTTTTCTGGCGGAAATCAGCCTGCACGTCATGAAGAGAAGCATAACTCTTCTCCAGGGCGGCGACCACATCTTTCAGGGCGGCCGGTTTCTCCGCCGACCAGGCTGGACAAGCGAAAACAAGCAGAAAGAAGAACAGCAGATTCTGTCTCAAAGCAATTCTCCTCATCGGGGCAGGTTCTTGTCCGATGGCCGTACTACCTGGGCATCTGCGGGAATGATGAAATTGAATTCAGTGCGCGGAATGCGGTTGTTAATCCTGATGTTGCTGAATTCCATTGTCACGATTGTTCCATCGTGACCCTCTACCGTGGAGGATAACACTGGAAACAGGTTTGATTGGGGAACTCCGAATGCTCCCAGTGGAGCCAGTGGGCCAGTTTTGGCAGCTGGTGATCCGGGCCGGTTTGTTGGAGGCGCGGTTGGGGTACTTCCTTTGGCGGCGGTCCTGGCCACAACACTGTCACGGTCAACCACCAGCAAAATCCGACGGGTGTTGAGCATTGAACGTCGTGGATTGAGTTCCAGCACGTAGTTACCGGCGGCATCGTACATGCCGGGAGCAAAATTGATCTGAAAATCTTTTGAAATTCGTCCCAAGCCCTGCAGGAAGTTGACGGATGGGTCGTTGTTGGGACTCAGGCTGCGGCGGTCATAGAGAAAACTGACATCGCTAAGGATTACCTGCCGGTTTTCCGGAAGATAAATCCACATGGAGCGCCCATCACTGACTATTTCCTGCCGCGCTGGCCGATAATACTCAAAACGGAACATGAGTGGCTGGCCGTCTGAAGGCATTCTGACGCTTACCCGGCCATCACCGCGCATTTCCCGGCGATCAGTGGAGAGCTGGGTGCGCTGAAAAAAATCTGCCGTAAAATCACTGATCGGTGCATGCCCGCTGTTGTCCTGCTGAAAAGCTTTTTCAACAGCTGCAATGACATCGTTCAGTCCGGCATTCATGGTGGCTGCAGAAGCCCAGGTCCATGAACAAAGCAGCAGGGCCATAGCCAGCATGATTCGTCTCATAGCTTTTCTCCAGGAGTCAAGGGTTTGGGATCAAGGCGCTTCGCCTCCAACGGCCTGATAGTGGAAGCGAATGTCGATTTTGCCATAAGCTTTCAGGTATCGCAACCGCCTTTTGAGGAGCTGTTCCAGCTGGATTTGGAGATTCTAGCCTTTCAGTTTCTTCAGCAACAGGTCGTTTACCACGGCAGGGTTTGCTTTTCCCTTGCTGGCTTTCATTACCTGTCCGACAAAGAAGCCGAGCAGCTTGTCCTTTCCACTGCGAAATTCGGCCACCTGTCCAGCTTCTCTGGCCAGCAAATCATCAATGATTGCTTCGATGGCGCTACTGTCCGATACTTGTACCAGCCCCTGTTCTTCAACGATGGTTTTGGGGTCCTTGCCGCTCTTCCAGACCTCATCGAAGACCTTTTTTGCTATTTTACCGGAGATTGTGCCCTCTTCGATCAACCTGAGCAGGTCTGTCAGCAGGCGCGGAGTTACCGGGCATTCTTCTATGGGCAAACCGGAATCATTAAGACCGCGAATGACTTCTCCCATTATCCAGTTGGAGGCTGCCTTCGGGTTGGTCTGGAGCGCCAGGCACTCTTCGTAATACTCTGCCAAGGCCCGTGTAGCGGTGAGCACATCGGCGTCATAGGCGGGTAGACTGTAGCTTTCCATGAAGCGCTGCTTCTTCTTTTCCGGCAGTTCCGGCAGTTCGCTGCGGCTGCGCTCCACCCATGCGGGATCAATGACCAGCGGTACAAGGTCAGGATCCGGGAAATAACGATAGTCATGGGCCTCTTCTTTGCCGCGCATCGAACGGGTGGTGCCGCTGTTCGGGTCGAACAGACGCGTTTCCTGAACCACTGTGCCGCCATCCTCGATCAGGTCGATCTGGCGCTGGATTTCATACTCGATGGCCTGCTTCACGAACTTGAAAGAATTGACATTCTTTATTTCTGCGCGGGTGCCGAACTGTGCGGCCCCAACCGGCATGACAGACACATTTGCGTCGCAGCGGAAGCTTCCTTCTTCCATGTTGCCATCGCTGATACCAAGCCAGGTGACAATCTGGTGAAGCTGTTTCAAATAGGCCACCGCTTCGTCTGAAGTTCTCAAATCTGGGTCGGAGACAACCTCGAGGAGCGGTGTGCAGGCGCGGTTGAGGTCAACGCCGGAACCTTTTTCAAGTCCGGCGATTTCTCCGTGAACAAGTTTACCGGCGTCCTCTTCCATGTGAATACGGGTGATGCCGATACGTTTCTGGTCCTGCCCCTCCACCTGGATATCCAGCCAGCCATGCTGGCAGATCGGCTCCTCGAACTGGCTGATCTGGTACCCTTTTGGCAGGTCTGGATAAAAGTAGTTTTTGCGGGCGAAGATGCTGCGGGGGGTGATGGAACAGTTGGTCGAGAGGCCGGCCTTGATCGCGAATTCCACCACCTGCTTGTTCAATACCGGTAGTGCGCCGGGCAGTCCCAGGCAGACCGGACAAGTCTGGGAATTGGGTGACGAACCGAAGGCGGTTGAGCAGCCACAGAAAATTTTTGAATTGGTCTTGAGCTGAACGTGAACTTCGAGACCAATGACAGGTTGAAATTTCATGTAACAATCTCCGGAGTTGCTTAGGTGATGATTTGTAATTGAAAATCAGGGATCGTGCTTCGCTTAAAGAGGCGCCCTTTTCATATGCCAGTCCGTCGCCTGTTCGAAGGCGTGTGCTGCTCGAAGAATGGTTTCTTCGCCAAAGGGTTTACCGATCAGCTGCAGGCCGATGGGCAATCCATCGGCGCTGAAGCCGGCAGGCACGGAGATGCCGCAGGTGCCTGCCAGATTCACAGGTATGGTGAAAATGTCGGACAGGTACATCTGTAGTGGATCATTGGTTTTTTCTCCGATGCGAAAGGCAGGGGTGGGTGCCACAGGTGTCAGGATCACATCAACGCCTTCAAAGGCCTGAATGAAATCCCGCATGATCAGGGTGCGCACCTTTTGGGCCTTCACGTAATAAGCATCGTAGTAGCCGGCGGAAAGGGCATAGGTGCCAAGCATGATGCGGCGCTTGACTTCTGCCCCAAAACCTTCGCTGCGGCTTTTGCAGTACATTTCGAGCAGATTGTCTGCATTTTCGGTGCGGTGGCCGAAGCGAACCCCGTCATAACGTGCCAGGTTTGAGCTCGCTTCGGCAGTGGCAATCAGGTAATAGGTTGCTACTGCATAGTCGGTATGTGGCAGCGAGATGTCGACGAATTCTGCCCCAAGCCTGCGGTAGGTCTCAATGGCTGAGTTCATTGCACTCTGTACGTCGGCATCGAGGCCAGCGATGTAATACTCTTTGGGCAAACCGATGCGCAATCCTTTGATTGTGCCGGTAAGGGCTGCGAGGTAGTCTGGCACCGCTACATCGACGCTGGTGGAGTCTTTGGGGTCATGGCCGGCCACGGCAGCCAGCATGATGGCGCTGTCGGTGACATCACGAGTCAAGGGGCCGACCTGATCAAGGGAGGATGCATAGGCAATGACACCATAGCGTGATACGCGGCCGTAGGTGGGTTTAAGTCCGACGCAGCCGCAATGCGAGGCAGGCTGGCGGATGGAGCCGCCCGTATCCGTTCCGAGGGTTGCCGTGGCCTGGCGTGCCGCAATGGCCGCGGCCGAGCCGCCCGAAGAGCCGCCAGGGATGCGGGTTTGGTCCCAGGGATTGCGGGTGCAGCCATAGGCGCTGGATTCATTGGAGGAACCCATGGCAAATTCATCCTGGTTGAGTTTGCCAAGCAGCACAGCACCAGCCTGTTTGAGCTTTTCAAAAGAGGTGGCGCTGTAGGGGGGGACGAAGTTGTTCAGAATTTTCGAGCCGCAGGTGGTGCGGATTCCCTCTGTCAGAAAAATGTCTTTGAGGGCCAGGGGAATACCTGTCAAAAGATCGATGTCTTTGGCTGCAATACGTCGGTCGGCTGCCGCTGCATCAGCAAGCGCCTGTTCCGGGGCAACGGTGATAAATGAGCCGATCTGCGGCTCAACCGTTTCAATGCGGTCCAGCATGGCGGAGGTTGCTTCCACTGCGGATACTTCCCCGGTTTTCAGTTTGTCGTGCAGCTCATGTATGGTGAGGTCGTAAATTTCCATGATATACTCCAGTAGTCACTCGCCAGTAGTCGCTGATATCAGGCAAATCATAGAGGCGGGATGTCGGCTGTCCAGGTTATTCGATTATCTGGGGAACACGGTAGAAAGCATCAGCCCTATCGGGTGAATTGGCCAATGCCTTTTCAGTCCCTATGGGAGGTTCGGTCACGTCTTCGCGGAAGGCATTTTCCATGGGTACAGCATGGGAGGTGGGCAAAACTCCGTCGGTGTCCAGTTCTTTCAGTTTTTCCACATAGGCAAGGATGGCGTCCATCTGTCCCGCAAAAAGGTTTTTTTCTTCGTCGCTCAGTTCCAGTCGTGCCAGCCGGGCGACATGCTCCACATTGGCAGCAGTTATCTTCATTGGATATACTCCGTATAGACAGGGTGCTTGTGCAGCCGGTTTTGTATCATGAATCAGGTGGATTGACAACAATTGTTCAATTATGCGGGGAATAGATAGATTTTTTTGCTTGACATGTAAGACATCGTCCAGTAATTTACACCTCTTCGAAAAAACCATGGCCTGATGTGTCAGGTTTAGTATGTTATGTGAGGATTCTATGAAAACGGAAGTAGCAAAAGCTGAAGGCTTGAAGCGGGATTGGTACGTGGTTGATGCACAGGACAAGGTGCTTGGCAGGCTTGCCAGTGAAGTCGCCAATGTTCTGCGTGGAAAAAACAAAGCCATTTTCACCCCCAGTGTTGATACAGGAGACTTTGTCATCGTAGTGAACGCTGATAAGATCGCGTTGACCGGTCGCAAGTTGGCTGACAAGGTTTACTATAGTCACTCCGGCTTTCCTGGCGGTTTGAAAGAGATTACAGCCGGCAAGCTTCTGGAAAAGAAGCCGGAAGACATCATTAAGAAAGCTGTTAAGGGAATGCTTCCCAAAAATAAGCTGTCCCGGCACATGCTCAAGAAACTAAAGATCTATGCGGGTGAGTCCCATCCCCACGACGCCCAGCAACCCAAGAACCTGGCAATTTAATACTCCGAGGAGAGGCACGATATGGCAGCAGTTAGCTTTTACGGAACAGGCAAGCGCAAGAGTTCGATAGCCAGGGTATGGCTTAAGCCGGGTGCAGGCGCTATCACAGTCAATAATAAGACCCTTGAAGAATATTTCGGGCGTGAAACTTCAAAAATGGTTGTGCGTCAGTCTTTGGAATTGACCGAGACAGTCGGGAAGTTCGATATTTTTGTCACCGTTCAGGGCGGAGGCGACTCCGGTCAGGCAGGTGCCATTCGTCACGGCATCACAAAAGCACTTTTGGGGACCGATCCGGAATTGCGCGGCACCTTGAAAAAAGCCGGTTTCATTACACGTGATTCACGCGTCAAAGAACGTAAGAAGTACGGTCGCAAATCAGCACGCGCACGTTTCCAGTTCTCCAAGCGTTAATACTGGATTATATAAGATGTTGCAGAGGGGAAGTCCAGAAAAGGACTTCCCCTTTGTCATATGGCTGTTCCATGAAAATATTTTATAATGATTTCGGTGAGCGAAAGGCGTATAAAATTTCGAACCTATAACAGAGGAGGCATGACGTGGCTTTGTCATTAACAGGGGTGCCTGATGGTACCGAGGTCCTTTCCCAAATCATCGAGAAAACCCTTTCAAATGGAATGCTCGTAGAGGTTTACCTTGTGAGGTGTGAAGGACATTATGAAGCGGCTCTTTTTATCGAAGGAAATTATAAGCCCGGTCCACCATTGCCCCGCTTAGCTGAAAATTCTACCGGAAATGCAGCTTACTGGATGGGAGTGAGGCCCAAAGTTGGCCTGACTCAGGAAGAGGGCGAGGAAATTCTCGGCGCAGTAAATGTTCAGAATAAATTGCACCACTGCTTTTTCAACGATACATGGGGGAAGGCAGAAAGCTAATGAATAGTTTGACAGAAGTCGAAGGTAAATTGATCTTCGATTTTAGTGCCAGTGTTATCATTGCTGGAGGTGAAAATGAGGGACGAAAGCAGGTCGGTTCAGGAATTGCGGCGGGAACTACGGAGTGCATCAGGCGATCATGACAGGATCGTGAAATTAAATTCTCTGGTCACGAGTATAATTAACCATCCCAATACTTTTGGAGATGAAAAAATCGCTTTGTTGAAGTTCAGGCAGGAAATAAAAGAGTATCTGAATTGCAAGGTGTTGTAAGTCGGTAAGCAGCTTCACTCACTATCATTTCAACGCGGAATTCGGCACCTTCCTGTATGTTTCGCACACTGAGATGGCCACCCATATTCTTTTCGATAATCGCTTTTGACATAAAAAGCCCAATACCCGTGCCTGTCTGTGGGCCCTTGGTTGTAAAGTAAGGGTCAAAGATTTTTTCAAGGATTTCTTCCTGAATTCCTCCGGCATTGTCTGAAATCGTTACGACACTCGACTGATTATTTTGATCTATGGTTATAGTGATGTGCGGACACTGGGTACCGCGTTCCAAAAAAGCATCTCGGGCATTGATCATAATATTTAATAATACCTGGGCATACTCATTTGGATATCCACATATTACCGGATCTGCCTGAGCGTCGATGAATATGCTTATCTGATTATTCTGGAAGCTTGCTGACATAAGTGAGATTGTTTTGGTTACAGCTTCATGTACGCGAAAGTCAACTTTTTCCTTGTCAGGTTTGAAGTAACTGCGAAAGTCATCAATTGTCTGCGACATGTGTTGGATGATTTCCATCGATTTGCATACACCCTCCTCCAGAAACTCTCTGCTGAACTTCCCCATGTCATAAAACAACATCAAATGCTGAATGTTCAAACCAAGCGTGTTTAAGGGTTGGCGCCATTGATGGGCAATGTTGCCGATCATTTCACCCATTGCTGCCTGTCGACTCTGCTGAATCAGCATTTGCTCTTTGTGGCGCAGTTTTTCCAATGTCTTGATTCGTTCCTCTGTTTCGTGTTGCAGGGCACGCTCAGCTTCACTGCGACGAGTTTCCCTGTCGATAATATTCATGGCAAATGAGACATCAGCCCCCATCTGCTGAAGTAGTTCTATTTGGTGAGAATCAAAAAAATTCTTCTCGCTCGCATATAATGACAGTGCACCAATTACTTCGTTGTTTTGCTTGATTGCAATGCTGGCGGCGGAATAAATCCCATTTGCTTTCGCCTTTTCGTGCCATGGAAGGGTAATGAGAGCATTGCAAAAATCATTACAAACATAGTAGCTTCCCGTACGGATTGACAAACCGGTTGGCCCCATTCCTTCCGGACCTCTGACGGAAATGTTTATTCCCTCCAAATACTCCGTTGTTCCGCATGCAGCCACAACAGATACTTGCCCTGTATCTCTGTCGACCAGCCCTACTTTGGCGAGTCTAAACCCACCCTGCTCAACGGCCACACGACAAAACTCGTTAAATATCGATTTGCTGTCGGTGTTGTATATGATGGCTTGATTGGTAGCGCTCAGCACAGCATAGAACCGATTCATACGCAGAATCATTTCTTCCGAGTGTTTTTCCCTGCTGACATCTCTTGTTATGCCAATGAGGCGTACTGCAACACCGCTTTCATTGTAGAAAGCCTGTCCACGCAGAGAAAGCCAGTTTTGTCTGCCGTTTTCGATTCCGACCAGACGAAATTCTTCCCTGAATAAACCTCCACTGCCGAAGTGTAATATTTCTTCTATTTTACGAACAACCCTTGCACGATCCTCAGGATGAGTTGAACTGAGCAGGATGTCATAATTGAGATGGGCGTTTTGAGTCAAACCGAAGTGTCGTCTTGCTATATCAGAACACAATAACTGTCCGGTTAGGGGATAAAAATCAATGGTTCCCAGATATGTAGCTTCTATCGCCAGTTGGAGAGTTTCCTTGCTGTGCCTAAGTTCTTTTTCGATAGTCCTACGTGTTGCAATTTCCTGCTGGAGTTGTTCGATGCTTCCCGCTAGCTGCTCTGTCCTTATTGCAACGCGTGCCTCAAGCTCCGCCTGATACAGCTTGAGTTCGTCCTGCACTTTTCTGTACTCAACCAGAAAATGTTCAAGTGCATTTCTTTTCTCGTCTGCTTCGATCTGGGCCCGCTTCAGGTCTTCTTCTGTGCAGCGGCGTACAATCAATTCACGCCGTTGGCCGGACAGGATCAACCAGAATAAGATCATGCAGATAAAGCCACTGAAAAAAAGTCCTGTGGCAATGTTGACAATGCGATCTTGCGGACTGTGAAAATGGGTGATCCATGCAGGAATTAACTGTTCTAGCAGCAGAAGTATGCAGATGTTTGTCATGAGCAGCACAAGCGTAAACCAACGGGTTTTACGATGAAAAAAAATCAGCGGGTAGAGTGCCATTGCAAAGAAGTAGAAGCTGACACTGCCTGCAGAGCCGGCGTTCAGGAACCAGGCGAGATTCAATAGCAACAATGCCATAATGTAGAATAAAATTGTATGGTGGCGGCCACTGGATGAAGCACGATAACAGTAGAGGGAAAATACGCCGAAAAGAAATATTGATACATCCAGAGAAATTGGCAATTTTTGAAGCAAATTTATTGGAAAGACAAGCAGGATGAAAAGAAGAGAAATCAACAGGCAGATCAGCCGGAACTGGCGAAATTCTAAATCTGTGGAAGAATCATTTTCACGATTGCTCCAGAGTTGCTGTAGCTGCTTATGCATTCCGGATTCTCCATTTAATCCTACGGTGCACGACGGTCATAAACATTTATCATTTATAATAAGTTATAGTCAATTTGTTGTTGCATTTATGCTCTTCACGACTTGACTCCAACGGGGTTCGGAGGTAGTTTGGAAACTGGCATCCCTTGAACAGAAAGAATTCATGGCACCTCCATCACGAATGAAAAGTCCTAGAGACCAGTTTCTTACTCAGTTGACCGGTATTGATCGTGAGTTCAATGACTGGACTTCTTGGCAATTGCTTATGGACTGGCTCAAACGCCAACCGTGGCAGAAAGAGTTTTTCGGCAGCGAAAAAATTCCTGGCAGGCTACTTCATTACTCAATCCTCGCTAACGAAGTGAGCAAATATTTAGGCGGCCCTGAAGAGCGTGTATAGAATCAATAGTATAAACCTGCCTTTATCCTTACAAATCTCCTTTCTACGTTGAAGCTGGTATTTACCCATTCGCCCATTGTTATTCCACCCCGAAAAACTTGCCTTAAAGGTGCTGTTTGCGTATGGTTAGCACAGAGGAGGGCTTTTCATGCTTAATGTTGCTATTGTTGGAGCCAGCGGCTATACCGGTCTGGAATTGATTAGAATTCTGTATCGTCATCCGGAGGTGGCGGTAACTTGTCTGACGTCCGAGCAGAGCGCCGGAAAGAGAATTTCAGAAATTTTTCCTACTTTGAGAGGGCGCTGCGATCTGGTGCTCGAAAATCTTGAGCCGGTACGAGTTGCGGAAAAAGCGGATGTAATCTTCACTGCACTACCGCACAAAGCGGCCATGGAAGTTGTGCCGACCTTTTTAAAATTGGGCAAGCAGGTCATAGATCTGTCTGCCGATTACCGTCTGTCTGACCCCCAGACATACGGGGCATGGTATGAGCCGCACCTGAATCCGGCTAACCTGAAAAAGGCGGTCTACGGGCTGCCGGAAATACGGCGGTCAAAAATTAAAGGTGCCAAGCTGGTCGCAAATCCCGGTTGTTATCCAACCAGCATTATTCTTGGACTGGCACCCCTGCTGAAGCAGGGATTGATTAATCCGCACAGCATAATTGCCGATTCAGCTTCCGGCGTAACCGGCGCCGGTAGGGCGGCCAAGGTCGACTCACTTTTTTGCGAAGTCAATGAAGGTTACAAGGCCTACGGAGTGGGGGGAGTACATCGTCATACGCCGGAGATCGAACAGGAACTTTCGCTTCTGGCAGGTGAAAAGTTGATGGTTACCTTCACGCCGCATCTCCTTCCCATGGATCGCGGGATACTCTCAACCATATATGCAGCACCCTCGAAAGAGACCACCACAGAGGCCCTTATCAAGCTGTACGATAAATTTTACAGCGGAGAGCCGTTTGTGAGGGTACTGCCCCAGGGCAGTCTTCCCTCAACATCCTTTGTACGTGGTTCCAATTTCTGCGATATTTCACCACTGATTGACAGCCGTACCGGCCGTATCATCATCGTGTCCGCAATCGACAACCTGGGTAAGGGTGCTTCCGGCCAGGCAGTGCAGAACATGAACATCGTCTGTGGCCTTCCTGAAACAATGGGCCTGGAAGGGCTGGCGCTGTTTCCGTAGACGAACGGCAGAGAGCTGACATGCCTTTTATTCCGACAACACTGCAAGAAATGAAACAGCGCCGCTGGGATGAGTTGGATGTTATCTTCATTTCCGGCGATGCCTATATCGATCACCCTTCCTTTGGAGTGCCGTTGCTGGCCCGCTGGCTGGAGGCTCACGGGTTTCGCATCGGCATAATTTCCCAACCGGACTGGCGCTCCAAGGAGTCCTTCATGGCCCTGGGGCGCCCACGTCTTTTTTTTGGCATATCCGCCGGAGCAATGGACTCCATGGTTGCCCATTACACGCCGGCCCGCAAACTACGCCACGATGATGCTTATACGCCCGGCAATCGCCATGGTGCCCGTCCCAATCGGGCCACGATCATCTATACCTCACGTCTGAAGGAAGCCTATCGGGATGTCCCGGTGGTTATCGGTGGCATCGAGGCCTCCTTGCGTCGTTTCGCCCATTATGATTATTGGGAGGATAAGGTGCGGCGATCGCTGCTGCTGGATGCCAAGGCTGACCTGCTGGTATACGGCATGGCCGAACGAGCGCTTCTGGAAGTGGCGCAGCGCATTCGTTCAGGTGAGAGAATGGCTGATATCCGGGATGTGCGGGGTACATGTTTTTCTTTGAGTACCCAGGAACGGCTTGAAGGGGAAAGGATTGAGCTCCCCTCTCTTGACCAGGTAGTTACAGACAAATCTAAATTTGCCGAGGCTTTTAGGCTTAGCAGCCAGGAGCAGAATCCCGAGTGCGCCCGGATAGTAATTCAGCCACATGGCAGCCGGTTGATGGTCTGCATGCCTCCGGCAATGCCTTTGACCGAAGCCGAGCTTGACAGAGTCTACGCTTTGCCCTTTGAAAAGGCTCCGCATCCCGGCTACAAGGATACCATTCCGGCCTGGGAGCAAATAAAGGCCAGCATCACCAGTCACCGGGGCTGTTTCGGCGGCTGCGCCTTCTGTGCCATTGCAATGCACCAGGGCACGACAATCCAGTCCCGTAGCGAAGCCTCTGTGATTGCCGAAATTGACGCTTTGGCCGCAAAACCGTGGTTCAGGGGGAGTGTGAGCGATGTGGGGGGGCCGACAGCCAATATGTATGGACTCTCCTGCGGCAATCCTGCCAGTCGTAAGTTATGCCGACGCGCAAGTTGCCTTTTTCCGCAGATCTGCAAAAACCTGTCAACCGGTGACAAGCGCGCCGTAGGTTTATTGCGCAAGGTGCGGGCCCGGAAGGGGGTCAGGAACGTGGCGGTTTCCTCGGGTGTCAGGTACGACCTGATGGAGCGTCAGCCCGCATATTTTACAGATCTGGTGGGGCATCATGTCAGTGGGCTGCTCAAGATCGCGCCCGAACATCTGGCAGAGCATGTCACGGCACTGATGCACAAGCCTGGCAGGAAGACTTTTGAGGAGTTCTTCAAGCGTTTCAGAGAAGAAAGTGCTCGTCTGGGGAAGCGTCAGTCAATTGTGCCTTACCTGATCTCGGGACATCCCGGATGCACGCTGGGAGATATGCTGGATCTGGCCCTGGTTCTTAGAAAACTTGGTCTTAAAGTAGAACAGGTACAGGATTTCACACCCACACCAGGAACGCTTTCCACCTGCATGTTTTACACTGGTATGGACCCTGACAGTGGCAAAGCGTTGCATGTGGCGAAGAGCGATCGGGAAAAAGGGCTGCAGAAAGCACTGTTGCTCTGGCATCTGCCTGATGAGCGGCGACGGTGCCTGGAGGGGCTCAGGGAACTGGGCCGGGAGGAATTGGCGAATGTGCTGATACCAGAGGGTGCTGCCACAGGAGCAGCGGCAGGAAGAGAACAGAGGGGTGATAGACATCCACAAAGAAAAAAGCCCCAAGGTTCCGGCCAGCATAAACGGTGCCGCTAAAGCTTCTCCTGCATCCCTTTAAGCATAAAAAAACCCGCTGAATAAAATTCAGTGGGTTTTGATTTTGTGGGTGAATTCAGGCTTATCTGAGTTTGTTAACGTTGGAAGCCTGGAGGCCCTTGGGACCCTGGGTGATGTCGAAAGTAACAGCATCGCCTTCGGCGAGGGATTTGAAACCGTCACCCTGGATGGCGGAGAAGTGGACGAATACATCTTCGCCACCTTCCTGCTCGATGAAGCCAAAACCCTTGGTGTCATTGAACCACTTAACTTTGCCTTGCGCCATTTTCCTACCTCCTTTTTTTTCTCCGGTCATACACCGGAACCAAGTGGGATACGCCTAAGTTTCCGGAGTCTGATGCAGGAAAACCGCAAAGCCTGGTGACACAGGGGTTCTTCTACGATTCGCAGGAACTTCCGAAACTTGCTGCCAAAGTCGTTTATCATAGGCCAAAAGTGCATGTCAAGTTATTTTAATATAGGGTTATGGTGCCTTCAGCTCATCGTTTTTGGTTCTTAGTTTCTTGAGCAATTCGCCATAGCCATTAGCTGTAATGATCCGATTGAACTGGCTGCGGTAGTTGGATACCAGGCTGACCCCTTCGATAACCACGTCATAGACCATCCATTTGCCATTTTCGTTGATAAGGCGGTAATCAAGGGTAAATTCGTCGCGTTTGGCGGTAATGACCTTTGATTTGACCTCGGCATGATCTCCGTCAATGGATTCCTTGATGTAGACGATCTTTTCGTTGTTGTAGGACTCGATTTTAGCCGCATAGGAATTTTCCAGCAGGGTGGCGAAAAGATCGGCAAACTGCTTTTTCTCAGTCTCGTTTCGCTGATTCCAGTGTTTGCCAAGGGAGCGTTTTGCCATTTCACCGTAATTGAAAATCTGGCTGATGGATTTTTTCAGTGCCTGGCGGCGCTTCTGCTCATTCTTCTTCATCTCTTTATCAGCAACTATGCCGACAACCTGATCTACAGTTTTTTTGACGTCAGCGGTGGGTGTCGCAAAGGCGTTTGCAGCCAGAAATAGTATAGATACCAGTAAGACCATGATGCGCTGTAACATGACTTCTCCTTCAGGTGTAGTTTTACCTATTTGGCGAGGGATTGCAGGGACTCTGCCGTGGCATAATCAAGATTGGCCCAGGCAATGCGGTAATTGTAAATGGATTGGAAGTAGGCTCCGCGCATGCGGGCATAAGCCTGTAGTGCTTCAAAAATTTCTTTGGCCGGACCGACACCGAAATCAAAATTGGCAAGAGCAGTTACTGCCCATTTTTTTGAATTCGTATAGGCTGATTTGGTTGCAGCAATGCTGTTTTCTGCTTCTTTCAGTTCCAGATAAAATTTTCTGACCTGTAACGGAATATTTGCATTTGCATAATCGCGGGTACTGAGCAGGCGGTTATATTGGGCCTGTTCAGCGGCCACCTTGGCTCCGGTTATGCCAAAATCGAGCTTCCACCGGGCTCCCAGTGCAACTCCGCCGCTAAGGTGCTTGAACTGATCGCTGATATAGGGATTGTGGATGCGGTCACGATCTTCTGCGTAAGCCCAAGAGAGAAGAGCCCCCAGAAAGATATCAGGGTAATAATTGGCTTTTGCTGCCTCAACCAGCGCAGAACGGGCTTTGAGTCCTTCTGCAATCTGGTGAAACTCGGGACGCCTTTCGTTGGCTTTTTGCACCAGAGCTTCAAAAGGGGGAGCTTCAACGTCAACAGTGAATAGTCGTTGCGAAGTTATATCAAGGGGGGTGTCGATGGGAAGGCCGAGGCGGGTTTTAAGCGCAGCAAGTGCAAGGGCCTCTCCTTTGAGAGCCTCTTCGCGGTATTTAGAAACTTCACCGGTGAAGGCATCCAACTTATAGATGTCCAGTTCATCAGCGCTGTCGGAACCCTGATCAATAAGTTTGCGGGCTTTTTCCCTCGCCTTGTCCAAAGTTTCCTGAACTTCAAGCACCAGTTCTTTCATCTCCCGTGCCAGCAACAGCCCGTAATAATATTCCTGTACCTTGAGGGCAATCTCGTGGGAACGCTGCTCTTTGCGGGAGCGGTCCACTTCGATTCCATGGGTGGCTGCCTTCATGTTTTCAGAAATTTTACCAAAGGTATACAGGGGCTGGATCAGGGTCGCATCGGTTCCAGCGAACCAGGTCAATTCCTTGAAAGCGAACTCTTTGTCCGTACGGAGGAAATCTTCCCTGCGTGCACCGGGGGCAGGGCCAAGCAGGGCCGTCATTTCGAAGCGCGGGTACCGATAGGCCTGGGCTTCACCCAGTTTGCTGGCTGTCAGATCTATGTCCGCCTGGGCCTCGCCCAGTTCCGGGGCTGTTTTCAACGCCATGCGAATACAGTCATCAAGGCTCAGCAGCATTTTCTTTTCTGAAGGGATCTCGGTGGCGGAGATGACAACGGCATGGACAAGCAGTGCGCTTGTCAGTAAAAGCGTGCGAAATATTTTCATATCCATTCCTGCTATTCCACTTTGCCGTGGATGAATTTGCTGACCAGCTCTTCTATATCGATGGCTGATTCAGTCTCGCGGATCTTGTCGTTTTGTTTAAGGAAGCGGTCCGAGCCTCCGGGCTTGAGCTTGATGAACTTGTCGCCGATGATCCCGCTGGTGCGCACAGAGGCGATCACATCGTCGGTGATCTTCACATCACGCTGGATTTTAATGGAAGCAAGGGCCCTGTCGCCGCTCTGGGGGTCAAGGGTTATCCGCTCCACCTTGCCTATCTCGACGCCGGCCAGTTCAACCCGGGCACCCGGTTTGAGGCCTGAGACGGAGTCAAATCCTGCGGACACGGTGTAGTAATCTCCGCCAATCAGCTCCATCTTGCCCAGCTTGACGGAGATGTATCCCAGACAAAGGATTCCGACGACCATGAAACCGCCGACAACCATTTCAAGTTTTGCCATACTCATTACTGTTCCACCTTTGCGCTATACCATTTGAATGGGGCCATCCAGGCTGCCGCTGACGAATTGCCGTACCACCGGGTCCTGGGAGTGCCTGATTTCAGCTGCTGTTCCAAACTGCAGGATCCTGCCCTTGTAAAGCATGGCCACATTCTGGGCCACATCAAATATTTCCGGTATTTCGTGAGATACCACCACCGCAGTAAAACCGAACTTTGCGTGGGTGTCTTTGATCAGCTGGTGAATCGCTCGCTTGATAATCGGGTCAAGTCCCGTAGTCGGCTCATCAAACAGAATGATCTTCGGATTGAGCAGCAGCGCCCGGGCAAGTCCCACCCGTTTCTTCATTCCGCCGGAAAGTTCATCGGTGTATTTATGTTCAACGTTCTTCAGTCCCACATCTTCAAGGGCGGAGATCACGCGGTCACGGATCTCACTTTTGGAGAGAGCTGTTTTTTCCTGAAGTGGAAAGGCAACATTCTCGAATACATTCATGGAGTCAAAGAGAGCCGCGTTCTGAAAGAGCATGCCGAACTTTTCGCGGATCCTGTTCAGTTGGGAGCGCCGGATTCCAAGAATGCTTTCGCCGTCTACCTCAATGCGCCCCTGGTCCGGCTGCATCAGCCCGATCATGTGCTTGATAAGGACGCTCTTGCCTTCACCGCTGGGGCCGATGATGGCGGTAATCTGTCCGGCCGGGATTTCCAGGTCCAGGCCGTTCAGGACAGTCTGACTGCCGAATGATTTATGCAGGTTGCTCAGGCTGATCATCTATAACAACACCGAGGTGAGGAAATAATCCCAGATCAGGATAAGTACCGAGGTCAGCACGACCGATTCGGTTGTGGCGCGGGAGACTCCTTCAGCACCATGGCCTGCATAATACCCCTTGTAGCAGCCAACCCAGGCGATAATGACCCCGAAAGAGAGAGATTTTGCGAAGCCGGAGAAAACATCCCGCCATACAACCGCTTTCTCCATCTCATAAAAGTATGCTCCCGGATTGACTCCCAGCAGTTTGACTCCCACAAGCCAGCCGCCGTAGATGCCGACCACATCGAAAATGGCGCAAAGAAGCGGCAGGGCGATGATAGCGGCAATGAGTTTGGGGGTAATCAGGTACTTGAACGGATCAAGGGCCATGGTTTCCAGGGCCTCTATCTGTTCACTGATGCGCATGATGCCAATTTCGGCGGTGATTGCACTGCCGGCCCTGCCGGTCACCATCAGTGCCGTCAGCACCGGTCCCAGTTCACGAATCAGGGAAAGGGCCACAGCGGTGCCAAGCATCCCTTCAGAGCCGAATTTTGTCAGGGTATAGTAGCCCTGCAATCCCAGCACCATGCCGGTAAAGGCTGCTGTAAGACAGATGACAAAGAGGGATTTTGCGCCGATGAAGCGTAGTTGTTTGAGGATGTGTACTGCACGGCCGGGACGGCGGGCAACCATGTAAAAGGAATAGATGAGAAACCATCCCATTTTGCCCAGCTCATGCACATAACCGAGGGTTGAATGCCCTATGGATTGAACCAGAGTTACCAATGCATTACCTCATTAAATAAAAAAGAACTTATACATCAGGTTGATAGAAAAAGTAAAGGGGGAAGCGTGCTTTCAGGATGCGCAGTTGAAGCTTAAACTACCTCTTCGAGTTTTCCGCCAGGTTTTATTCTGAAACGGTTCCCGCGCCATTCCACACTATTGCCCATAAAGGAGAGTGCCCATGAGAAGAAGGAAAGCATGTCGCGCAGCGGGATAAGCCAGAGCCAGCGGGGGAGGAGATTGTCCCGAACCAATGCGCGGCTAAAAAGAGTGCTGACGGTAAGTCGAACAACATACAGCAAACCGATTGCAGTCAGGGCAGTGGCGACGTCGGTGGCCAGAAAGGCTGCCACTACAGCAGCGGGAAAGGGAAATGTAATGCCGGAGGCAAGATAGCCACCCGGTCGGCTGATGCGCATGGTCCTGGCCCAACGCAATTGCCGGTTGAAGACGGTGGGTAGATCTTCAGCTTTCATCACGCTTTCGACAAAACAGCTGTCAAGAGCAATGTTCCATCCGGCCCTGCTGATTTTGTTGCCGAGCTGGTAGTCATCGGCAAGATAATCTGCCAGGGATTTGAATCCACCTATGGCGGCCAGGGCCTCACGTCGAACCGCCATGGAGGCGCCCAGAGCAAAGGAAAGTCCTTCCAGTTGCAGGGCTACCATGACATTGGGGATCATTTCGGTGGAAAATCCGGTCGCTTCAACTGCTGTGGCCAAGCCGTGGACCTGGGAGGTGCGGTAGAGAGAGGTCACCAGCCCTGTCCGTGGGTCATCGAAGTGGGCGATAACCCTGGACAGATAGTCTGGGGTGACGCGTATATCGCTGTCGCAGATGATAATGATGTCATGTTTTGCCTTGGAGAAGGAATTGATCAGATTGGAGACTTTGTGGTTCGGGCCATGGATGGCGGGATTGATGACCAGAGAAATGTCTTGGTCCGGGAACTCTTTAGACAGGCTGTGAATGACAGGGATGACCGGGTCATCTGCAGAGGCGGCAGCAAACAGCAGCTGTACCTTTGAGGGAAACTTTTGGTTGCAGAATGAGGCGAAATTGGCATAGCTGTCTTCATCCATTCCCTTGACCGGTTTGAGAATGGTTACGTCCGGAGCAGGAAGCTGAAGTTTCGGGACAGGTGATCTGAAAAAAAGGCGGGCAGAAAAGAAGGACAAGAGGGAATAGGTCAGCGCCGGTAGTATGGCAATGAAAGGAAGCAATGTACGCAACATATTTAAACTGCCTTTTGAATCAGGATGAGATAGGGGGCATTGAGCTGTGTGTTTACCTGCCCCATGCGCCAGACGTGGTATGCTTCCTGGGGCAATTCCCTCGCCCAGACTTCGATGGCGTGTTCCTCTTCGCAACCTCCCGGGTGACCTGGATACACGGCAGCTATGAGTATCCCTTCGGGTGACAGCAGCTGCAGAGCCTGGTCAAAGGCCAGCAAGGTCGTCTCCGGGCGGGTGATAATGCTGCGATCACTCCCCGGTAGGTAGCCAAGATTGAAAATCACCGCGTCGACTGGCGCAGGTACATATTCTGCTATGTGCTCATGGCCCTGATGAAGGAGCGATACCCGTTGTTCCAGACCTGATTCTTCCAGCTTTCGGTGCGTTTCCAGCAAAGCCTGCTCCTGGATATCGAAAGCCCAGACTTTGCCGCTCGCTCCCACCAGCCGTGCCAGAAGCAGCGTGTCATGACCGTTGCCACAGGTGGCATCGACGGTCCGGCTGCCTGCTCTCACAAATATTTCAAGTACGAGGCGGGAGAGCTGCACCGGGCCGCGCAGCAGGGGCATGGGTATGGAGGTGTCAGGTTTCATGGCGGCACAGGGTATCAAAACGGTGTGGCTTCGTCATCTGAAAATGTTTGCATTGTTGCTCTGAAACAGGCTAGTACAGAGGTATGATACGCAAAGGAACGGTACAGGAAAACATGGGCGGGCGACGCCTGGATGATGTGGCAGCCCTGCTTTTCGAGGGGCTCAGCAAGAGCGAAGCACGCCGGATCATTGACCGAGGCGGCTGTTCGGTCAATAGCGGCATGGTACGGGTTGCTTCGCGTCTTGTGAAAGCCGGAGATGTCATCGAAGTGGGAATAATGGAGCCTGGGCGCTTCAGTGAACTTGTTCTTGCGCCGGATGCTCTCATCTATGAGGACCAGGAACTGATCGCTGTCTGTAAGCCGGCTGGAGTAAATACCCAGCGCACCCCTTACCAGCTCAAAGGAACTCTTGAATACTGGGTCAGCGAATATTTTAGAAAGCAGAACATCAATGAACCGGCCAGGGTCATTCATCGTCTCGATCGCGGCACCTCCGGGGCAATGCTTTTTCCCAAACACAAGCGGGCTGCTGCCTGGCTTTCCCAGCGTTTTCATGACAATCTGATGGAAAAACGGTACCTCGCACTGGTGTATGGATCCCCTGAACAGGAGGACTGGACCGTGGAGGGTGCCATCGGAAAAATAGGACCTTCACGCTATGGCATCATGCCCGGCGGGCGTGCTGCAGTGACAAAATTCCGCAGGCTGGCGGCGTCAGGAGGTTATGCGCTGGTGGAGGCCAAGCCTTTGACCGGACGTACTCATCAGATTCGGGTGCACCTGGAATCATCCGGGTTGTCCATTGTAGGAGACGCTACCTATGGTGGCCAGCAGGCAGCAAGGATGATGCTGCACTGTGCGGAACTGGTTTTTAAAAACGAACGTGGCGGGCAAATTCTGGTGCATGCTCCATTGGACGAAGCTTTTAGGGGTTTCATGGCCGAGCGGGGACTGGAATATTGACAGCTTTCAGTGAAGGCTGATTCCCCGTGGCATGGAAGGCGACCGCTTCGTTGATTTCCGGCGTTTTAAGAGGCAGGTCTTTCGGTCCCTTTCCACCAACTTTGTCAGCATTGTTGCGCTCCGTCTGCTATAGATTTTGGGTCAATCCTAGCAGTTGTAGAACGGTGAATAATTTGGTCGGTGTCAAAAAAACGCAGATGGTTTATTATAAAATGTTATTTGCACCCATTGCCGCTTTATGGTAATTTCCCTGCTCCCCGGCACTCCCCACAGCCCAAGACTCTGATATCTCATCAACCGTTCAGGCGGAAAATCACACACATGTCCAGGATTATCTGCATCGCCAACCAGAAGGGGGGCGTCGGCAAGACAACTACCGCCGTCAATCTGGCTGCTTCGCTGGCTGCTGCCGAAAGACCGACTCTCATCGTGGATATCGACCCCCAAGGCAACGCTACCAGCGGTGTGGGGGTGGAAAAGGTCAATCTCAAGCGGACTGTTTATGATGCGTTGATCAATGAGGTCGATCCTCGTGAATTGATTTTAGATACTGGTCATCCTTTTCTGCATATTCTGCCGGCTAATTCGGCCCTGGCAGGTGCCGAGCTGGAGCTTGCCGGCGAACTTGCCCGGGAGCAGCGTCTCAAGTTCATTCTTGCGGAGGTAGCGGAACAGTACAGTTACATTATTATCGATTGTCCGCCTTCACTTAACCTTTTGACAATCAATGCAATGACCGCCGCCCATTCGGTGCTGATCCCGCTGCAATGCGAGTTTTACGCCATGGAAGGTTTTTCCCAGATACTGCATACCATCAAACTTATCCAGAAAATGATCAACCCTTTGCTGGCTATAGAGGGCATCCTGCTGACCATGTTTGATGCCCGCAGTAACTTGGGCAAAGATGTGGCCGAGGAAATTAGGGGGCATTTCCCTGATAAGGTCTTTCAAGCGGTTATTCCTCGAAATGTCCGCTTGGCCGAGGCGCCCAGCCATGGCAAGCCGATAATTTATTACGATATTACTTCGCGTGGTGCTGCCAGTTACCTGCAGCTAGCACGGGAAATTATTCAGAGGGAGGAAGCCAATGGCTAGAATAGGCGGCCTTGGCAAAGGCATGGCTGCGCTTCTGCAGGTTACGGAAGTGGTAGAGGAAGGCAGAATTTATTTTATCTGTCCGATCGAGAAGATTCGTCCAAATAAAAATCAGCCTCGAAAGCATTTTGCGACTGAAAAACTTGAAGAGTTGGCGGCCTCTATTCGTGAGCAGGGCATAATCCAGCCGTTGGTTGTGACCAGGAAAGACGATTATTTTGAGATAATAGCTGGCGAACGACGTTGGCGAGCGGCCCAGAAGGCAGGAGTCCACGAAGTGCCGGTGGTTATCCGCGAGGCCAGTGACGAGGCTGTGCTTGAACTTGCCCTGGTAGAGAATATTCAACGCCAGGATCTGAATGCAATTGAGGAAGCCCAGGCATATCAGTCACTTGTGGAGCACTTCTCTCTATCACAGGAAGCTATAGCCCAGAAGGTTGGCAAAAACCGTACATCAGTTACAAATTCGTTACGTCTTTTGCGTCTGCCTGATGAAGTTCAGCGGGATATTGTAGAGGAACGTTTGAGCATGGGGCATGCCCGTGCGCTGCTTGCACTTGATGGTCCTGAACTAATTGAAAGAGCCCGTCACGAGATTCTGCAGCGTCAGCTCAGTGTTCGTGCTACTGAAGAACTGGTACGAAAACTCAAGATTAATCCGGCGCCTGCCAAGCAAGCTCGGCAGCCTGACTTGCTGATGAGCTCCTTGGAAGAACAGCTGCAGAAACGTTTTCAGACCCGCGTCGCCATCCGCAGAATCGGTGCTAAAGCGGGAAAGGTGGAAATTCATTTCAGTGACTCTGATGAATTGACGCGACTGATCGACTTCCTTGACATCTAGTCTGCGCCGCATCATCCACGTGCAGGGATAGTGATAAATAAAGCTGCGCCTCAGGTTACTGGACTGTCAGCTTTGTGTCCAAGTTGTTCCGCAGTTTTTGGGAAATGAAAAAAACGTCAATTGTCTTGACATACTGCCGGCGCTATGGTAGCTAATTTCTGTTTTGCACCCGTCTGGGATACAGTATACATTCCGTCAAGCAGCAAGGGGTAGTTCGTGATTGAATTAAATTTAGCGTTTGTTGTCCAGTTGATCAACTTTGGCCTCCTTGTCCTGATTCTCAACATCTTCCTGTATAAGCCGATCCGCAGAATACTGGCAGAACGTCGTCAGGTTATTGATGCTGCCCGTGAGAAAGCTTTGTCTGTCGATCAGGAAGTGCAGGAGAAGATGGCTCAGTATGAGGCTCGTCTCCAAGAGGCTAAAGCTGAAGCCGGAACTCGAAGGGCAGAGGCGCTCAAGCAGGCCCAGCAGGAAGAGACCACTGTGCTGGAAAAGGCACGCAAGGAAGCTGCTGATTCTCTTGGCTCTATTCGTGACAGAGTGGCTAAGGAAGCTGCCCAGGCCAGGGCTCAGCTGGCAACGCAGGCCGAAGCTTTATCAATTGATATCAGCGAAAAAATTCTGGGGAGGAGCCTCTAGCATGCATATGGTATCTGATCGCACCAGAAAAACAGCTGTCTCCCTGGCCGGTGCGGCCATTCTTGTCCTTGTGGCTGCTGCCTGTTTTGCGTCCGAAGGAGGCGAGGGGGCGCATCACGTAGACAAGGCTGCACAGATGAAGGATTTCGGCTGGAGGGTTCTTAACTTTGCCGTCCTGGCCGGTGTTGTTGTCTGGGCACTCAAAAAAGCTAACCTCAAAGGTATGTTGTCCGATCGCCAGGCTAAAATTGAGAAGGATCTCAAGGAAGCCCAGCAGGGACGTGAAGCAGCTGAAGCCAAGTTGAAGGAATACGGCATCAAGCTTGCCCAGGCTACCCACGAAATTGATGAACTGCATGCAGCCATCATTCGTGAAGGAGAGCAGGAAAAGGAACGCATTATCGCCGAGGCCAAAAAGGCCGCCGAAAAGATCGCTGCCCAGGCTGCTCTGTCTGCCGAGCAGGAAACCCTCAAGGCCCGCGCTGAGTTGCGAGCCGAGGCAGGCCGCCTGGCAGTGCAGCTCGCCAGCGGAAAACTTGCCGTTGCCATTCAAAAAGGTGATCATGACCGGTTTGTCGGTGAATATCTTGACAAGGTGGTACAGGCCCAGTGATCAATAATACAATAGCAAAAAGGTACGCCAAGGCCCTTGTTCAGATTGGATCGGAAAACGGTCAGGTTGACAGCTTTCGTAAAGAGCTTGCCGCCATAAACGACCTGTTTGCCGCCAATGCAGATGTAGGGGCTGCTTTTGCCAATCCCGCATTCACTGCTGAGCAGAAAAGACAGATCATGAAGGAGTTGGTGGTCAAGCTTGGCTGTTCCGAGTTGGTCGGCAATTTCTTGATGTTACTGGTGGATAAGAACAGAGTCGCTTTTTTAAGCCAGATAGTACATACCTACGAAACTTTTTCCGATGAGCAGTCGGGTACGATCCGTCCGGTGATCAGGACAGCCTTTCCATTGGAAGAGAATCAGGTAAATCTGATTCAGGGTGCCCTGGAGAAAAAAAGCGGGAAAAAAGTCATCCCGGAAGTTGCAATAGACAAAAGCCTTTTAGGCGGTGTTGTTATACAAATTGGCGACATTGCCTATGACAGCAGTGTTAAAACTCAGCTTAAACGGATTCAAGATATATTACAGAAGGGGTAAATGCTTCTATGGAAATCAGAGCGGAAGAGATCAGCGAGATCATCAGAAAGCAGATCAAGGAGTATGGCAAGGAAGTTGAGGTGTCGGAGACCGGCACGATCATTTCCATTGGAGACGGTATCGCCCGTATTCACGGCCTGGCTGGCGCCATGGCCGGCGAACTGCTGGAGTTTCCAGGCGGCGTGTCCGGCATGGTTCTCAACCTGGAAGAAGACAATGTCGGTGCCGCTATTCTCGGCGAATTTTCCGAGATCAAGGAAGGTGACACTGTCAAGCGTACCGGCCGAATCACCGAGGTTCCGGTTGGCGATGCTCTGATCGGTCGCGTTGTTAATGCCATCGGTCAACCAATCGATGGTAAAGGTCCTATCACTACCAGTACCTTCAGCAAGGTAGAGATCAAGGCTCCCGGCATTGTTGACCGTAAATCGGTTCACCAGCCGATGGCTACCGGCCTCAAAGCAATTGACTCCATGGTTCCAATCGGGCGTGGCCAGCGTGAGCTGATCATTGGCGACCGCCAGACGGGCAAAACAGCTGTTGCGATCGATACGATCATTAATCAGAAGGGTGGCGATGTTGTCTGTATTTATGTCGCTATCGGCCAGAAACGTTCCACGGTTGCACAGGTTGTTTCCAAGCTGACTGAGTATGGTGCAATGGATTACACCATCGTCGTTGCTGCAACCGCTTCCGAGTCGGCTCCGCTGCAGTTTATTGCTCCCTACACCGGCGTTACCATGGGAGAATTCTTCCGTGACAACGGCAAGCATGCATTGATCATCTATGATGACCTTTCCAAACAAGCTGTTGCTTATCGTCAGCTCTCCCTGCTGCTTCGCCGTCCGCCAGGACGTGAGGCATATCCAGGCGACGTCTTCTATCTCCACAGCCGTCTGCTGGAGCGTGCTTGCAAGCTTTCCGATGATCGCGGTGCTGGTTCACTGACTGCACTGCCGATCATTGAAACCCAGGCTGGTGACGTTTCCGCCTATATTCCGACCAACGTTATTTCCATCACTGATGGTCAGATATATCTGGAATCCGACCTGTTCTTCTCCGGCGTACGTCCGGCGATCAACGTCGGTCTCTCCGTCTCTCGCGTCGGTGGTTCAGCGCAGACTAAATCAATGAAACAGGTTGCGGGCACCCTGCGCCTTGACCTTGCTCAGTATCGCGAGATGGCTGCTTTCGCTCAGTTCGGCTCAGATCTTGATAAGGCAACACAGATGCAGCTAGAGCGTGGTGTGCGTCTTGTTGAAATCCTCAAACAGCCGCAGTACCGTCCGATTCCCAACGAAAAGCAGGTTCTGATCATTTTTGCTGCCAACAACGGCTTCCTCGATGAGTATCCAGTTTCTGCCCTCAGAAAGTATGAGACTGAACTGTATGCTTTCTTCGATAATCGTCAGGCGGAACTGCTTGCTGAACTTCGTGACAAAAAAGCCATCGATGATGATATGAAAGGCAGAATCATTGCCGCTCTGGGACAATTAAAGAAGGAATTTACCGCGTAAACAAGGACGGTTTGAGATATGGCAAGCCTAAAAAGCATTAAAAAACGGATCGTATCCGTAAAAAATACTCGCCAGATCACCAAGGCCATGAAAATGGTTTCGGCTGCCAAACTGCGCCGTGCCCAAGAAAACGTAGTGGCTGCACGTCCATATGCAAAAAAGCTTGGTGAAGTGCTGCGGTCATTGTCGGCGAGCCTTGAGGGTGATCTTCACCCGCTGCTTGAGAAGCGTGAGGTCAAGAAACTGCTTCTGATCGTTCTTACATCTGATAGAGGATTGTGTGGCGGGTTTAATACGAACCTCTGCAAGTCTGCTGATCGTTATATCAAGGAAAAATCTGGCCAATACGAGCAGATCAGCGTCATGACAATTGGCCGTAAGGGTCACGAATTTCTCAGAAGCCGCTATACGGTCTATAAAAACTTTTCTAACGTTCTGGCCAAGCCTAACTACCAAACAGCAGCCATGCTTGCTCAGGAAGTTATCGACGGCTTTGTTGCTGGAGAGTACGATCAGGTAGAACTTCTTTATAACTCGTTTCGCACTGTCATGACTCAGGACATAACTTTTCAGCAGATGCTTCCAGTCGTGACGGAAGAGACGGGAACCACAGACGAAACCCCTGTAGAGTTTATCTATGAGCCCTCTGTAGGAGAATTGCTGGCTGAGATATTGCCTAAAAATATCGAAGTGCAGATCTTCAAAGCCATGCTGGAGACGGTTGCCGGAGAGCACGGTGCTCGTATGACAGCTATGGATAGTGCATCCAAAAACGCAAATGAGATGATCGGTAAGCTGACCCTCCAGTACAACAGAGCGCGTCAGGCTGCAATTACTACGGAATTGATGGAAATCATCTCCGGCTCTGAATCTATTAAAGGCTAATACACAAAATACGTATAACTATATGAGGCCTCACGGCCGCAGGAGGACATCGTTCCATGAGTCAGAACACAGGTAAAATCTCGCAGGTCATCGGCGCCGTTATCGACGTCGAATTCGAGCCCGGCAAGCTGCCGGAAATCTACCACGCTCTGCGCGTGACAAATCCGGCCATTGATGACCGTGAAAATAACCTTGTACTGGAAGTTGCTCAGCATCTGGGTGAGAACTCCGTTCGCACGATCGCAATGGACTCTACCGATGGTCTCAAACGCGGTCAGGTTGTCATTGATACCGGTAAACAGATCTGCGCTCCGGTTGGTGCCAAAACTCTGGGCCGCATTATGAATGTTATCGGCGAGCCTGTAGACGAAATGGGACCGATTGGCAACGATAAGGAATACGGCATACATCGTGAAGCTCCTTCTTTTGAAAATCAGTCTACCAAAGTTGAAGCATTCACAACTGGCATCAAGGTTGTCGACCTGCTCGCTCCGTATGCCCGCGGTGGTAAAATCGGCCTGTTCGGCGGCGCCGGCGTCGGCAAGACAGTTCTGATCATGGAGCTGATCAACAACATCGCCAAGCAGCACGGTGGCTACTCCGTTTTTGCCGGTGTTGGTGAGCGTACTCGTGAAGGAAACGACCTCTGGATGGAGATGAAGGAGTCGGGCGTTCTCGACAAGGCAGCTCTTGTTTATGGCCAGATGAATGAGCCTCCCGGTGCCCGTGCTCGCGTTGCGCTGACCGCACTTTCAGTCGCTGAATATTTCCGTGACGAAGAAGGCCAGGACGTTCTCCTGTTCATTGACAACATCTTCCGCTTCACCCAGGCGGGTTCTGAAGTTTCCGCCCTTTTGGGTCGTATTCCTTCCGCCGTTGGTTACCAGCCTACACTGGCTACTGAAATGGGTGAGTTGCAGGAGCGTATTACCTCAACCAAAAAAGGTTCGATCACTTCGGTCCAGGCCATCTACGTGCCTGCTGACGACTTGACCGACCCGGCACCTGCTACTGCATTTGCCCACTTGGACGCTACTACTGTTCTTTCACGTCAGATTGCCGAGCTCGGGATTTATCCTGCCGTTGACCCGCTGGATTCAACCTCCCGCATTCTCGATCCACAGGTTATCGGAGATGAGCATTACGCAGTCGCCCGTTCGGTACAGTACGTGCTTCAGAAGTACAAGGACCTGCAGGACATCATCGCCATTCTCGGTATGGATGAGCTCTCCGAGGAAGACAAACTGGTTGTGGCACGTGCCCGCAAGATCCAGCGCTTCCTGTCCCAGCCCTTCCATGTTGCTGAGGCTTTCACCGGCTCTCCCGGTAAATATGTTGAGCTGAAGGATACGATCAAAGGTTTCCAGGAAATCGTTGCCGGAAAGCACGACTCTCTGCCTGAGCAGGCTTTCTATATGGTCGGATCAATTGAAGAGGCTCTTGAAAAAGCCGCTAAACTGGCTGCAGTATAAAAAAGACAGGTTACGATTGAGGTTAAGGTTGAGTTTGAGATATTCTCTTGACCTCAACCTCAGCCTCAACCTTTAGAGGTTTTATATATGGCTGAAAAGATGAAGCTTGAAATAGTCACCCCTTACAGCAAAGTTGTCGACATGGAGGTTGACGAGGTTACGGCCACCGGTAAGCTCGGAGAATTCGGCGTATTGCCGGGCCATGCACCTTTCCTGACCTCGTTGCGCATCGGCGAACTCAGCTACAAGAACAATGGCGCATCTACGAGCATGGCTCTTAACTGGGGCTATTTTGAAATCAAGGATGACAAGATTGTTGTTCTGGTAGAAACTGCCGAACGTTCGGATGAAATCGACGTCGAACGCGCAAAGGCTGCTCTGGGGCGAGCAGAAGATAAGCTCAAACAACTTCCGCCGGAAGACAAGCAGTTCAGGGTATATGAAGCAGCGCTTGAGCGCGCATTGATTCGCGTGCAGGTTGCTGGAAAGGCTGCCCGCAAGTAGGCTAGTCTTATAAAGTGTTTTCAAAAGAGCGGCAGCGATGCCGCTCTTTTTGTATTTGTGGTAATTAATCCTGCTCCTTGGTATTAAGTACGATGCACCTCAAATTCATGTAATCAACAAGGAGCGTCGGATGCCACTAGACAACTGTAAGCGTAGCCAATGTTATGAAATTTTCTCCCAGTCTACCGGGCTGGAAATAAGCGGGATGTCCAAAACACTCAAGGAACATGACCAGGCTGTGGGACGCATCGGCAGGATTCAACTGCGTTTCTTTAAGTTGATGCCCAAATCAAAACCGGAGGAAGTTACACAGATTCGCTTTATCTGTGAGCCTGATGAAGCCTATAATCTAGCAATAATGATAGCTCAGATAGCCGGATCTTCGGTCCCTTGCAAAGAAAAACTGAATCCCCACAAATTCCAGGCAGGAGAACAAGGGGAGACCGTCACCACATTAGCGGTTGAAAAATGGGAGCGTAGTGGCAAAAATGGATTTGCCCTTACTGTTTCGCGTGGGAAAGACTTTATCAGCGTGCCGGTACCCCAGATCAAGTTCCAGTTTCTTGCCGAGTTTCTGCGTCATCTCGCTGTTGAACAATGCTGGATAGAACGGTTGGAGAGGCGGGCCTCCATCTGATGAAGGCATTACTAGCTGGAGACGGTTTTCGCGTTGAAAGAGTTTGTAAATTGCAGCCTAGATCGGAGCCCCCGTGTTTCAGCACATCATACAATTTCTTACAGGGAGAGCACGGCATATTCTAGTCGGGTCAATAGTCATGCTGTATGTTGGTTGCTCAAAAGTGCCTCAGCTATCACCTTTGCCCGAACGAGCCGTAATTGTTGCTTTTGGTGACAGCCTTACTGCTGGAACCGGTGCCGGAGAAGCTGAGAGTTATCCTGCTGTTCTGTCCCGGCTTGTGGCGCGTACCGTTGTGAATTCCGGTATTCCGGGTGAGTTTTCAGCAGACGGGACAGCCCGTTTGGCGAATGTCCTTGATCAGGAACATCCATCTCTGCTGATCCTTTGCCATGGAGGCAACGATATGTTAGCGCGCCATGATAACCAGAAGATTGCGCACAACCTGCGCTCAATGGTACGGCTCGCACATGAGAGAGGAATAGCTGTTGTTTTACTGGCTGTGCCGGCGCCTGATCCGGCCCTTAGGCCGCCAGCACTGTATGAGGAGGTTGCAAAGGAGTTCGGACTGCCTGTGGAACAAAAAGCGGTGCGACGTATTCTTGGGACCGCCTCTTTAAAGTCGGACTATATTCATCCCAATGCCGCAGGTTATGCACAACTAGCCGAAGCGGTAGCAGAATTACTCAGGTCCAGCGGTGCTCTCGAACGCTAGATTGATTGTCGAAGCCCTGGACGGAAATGCCAATCATGTGAGGGAACCAATGACCGCAGGGTCAGTCAAGCGTTACAATGCCTTTTCGGATGAACTGAAGCGAATCTTTGGTACAAGGGTGCAGCGGATTTCCGTAGATGCCGGTTTTTCATGCCCCAATCGGGATGGTCTGCTGGACAGCGACGGCTGCATTTTTTGCGGAGGGCACGGTTCCGGCTCCCACGGCATTCGCCGAGAACTGGACATAGCAGGGCAACTGGAAGATGGTAAAGAGGTCATGCGGAGAAAGTACAAGGCCCAAAAATTCCTGGCCTACTTCCAGTCCTATTCCAACACCTACGCCCAGCCTGAACGATTGCGTAAACTGTTCGGCACAGCCCTCGAAATCCCTGAAATTGCCGGTCTGATTGTGGCCACCAGACCTGATTGCCTGCCGGACAGTGTTCTTGATTATCTGGCGGAATTGCACAGGCAAACCTATTTTTGGCTTGAACTCGGGTTGCAGTCTATTCATGACCGCTCCCTTGAATTCATCAACCGCCGTCATGACTACGCCTGTTCCCTGTCTGCAATTGAACAGGCAAAAGCCCGTGGATTGCGCGTGTGCGCACACGTGATTCTCGGCCTGCCGGGAGAATCCAGAAGCGATATGCTGGCGACCATTGATGAGCTGAATAGGGTAGGTGTGGAAGGAATCAAATTGCATCTGCTGCATGTCATGAAGGGAACCCGACTGGCCGCGATGTACGAGCAAGGCAGTTTGGCAATCATGGGGCGAGATGACTATGCAGGTCTTGTCTGTGATGTGCTGGAGCGTTTGAATCCAGACATCCTGATTCATCGCCTGACGGGCGACGGTGGACACGACAGTCTTGTTGCACCGCTGTGGTCGCTGAAAAAATTCGAAGTGCTTAACCTTATCGATGCTGAACTAGAAAAGCGCGGCACCAGGCAGGGATGCGGGTTCCCGGGAGTTACATCTCAACCCGGGTAACGACACCTTGCAGTTTAGCCGCGGGCAGTTTGTTGAACTGTACGAAATTTGGGGTCAGTTTTTTCAGCAGTGCGAACACCCTCCATATCGGGTTCCCGGTTTCGATATCCTCAATACCGTAAAAGATTACTTTCTCCTGAATCCCGTGCTGTTTTAAGGCTGACTCAATATCCAGCACCACCATATAGCCTGCCTTAATTTCAAAAAACTCCAGACCGGTTCCGACGTCAGGTTTGTGGTGGATGTATGTTCCGAATGGGTCGTCCGTGCGGATGATGGAGATGAAAATATTGCGCTCATAGATGATGTTTGAGCGGATGACGCAATGCACGATGTAGGGAGGAATAACATCCAGCTCTTTAATGAAAAAGAGCCCAGTGCCGGGAATGTTTTTCCCCTTTGCGTAAATCTGTTCATAAGACAGCATAAAGACATCCATTTCCAGCGGCCGCAAGGAACGGTAGAGCGCCCGCTGGCCATTGGTCCAGATGAGAATGGTGATAAACGGTATGGAAGCCAGAATGATTGACCAGTAGGCGCCATGGGGAAATTTAGAAAAAGTGGACGTAAAGTAAATGAGATCCATCAGGGCGATCACAACGACTATCGGTACTTTCCATTTCTTGGTGGTTTTGGAAAAGACCATGATCATCATTATGGCGGTGATGGTCATTGATCCAGTGACAGCCATTCCGTAGGCTGCAGCCAGATTGACGGACTTTTGAAAGAAAAACATGACAAATATTACAGCGCACATCAAGCCCCAGTTAACGGCACCAATGTAGATTTGGGACTGAATATGGCTTGAGGTGTAATCAACCTTGAAAAGCGGCATGAGCCGTGTGGTGATCCCCTGGTATACAATGGAAAAAACTCCGCTGATGATTGACTGGGAGGCAATGATCGTGGCCAGGATAGTGAGTACCAGGAAGGGGATGTACATCATTGGAGACTGGTTCTGGATCATGGCAAAGAGGATGTTCTTCGTTTGAGGGTTGCGCAGGATAAATGCGCCTTGGCCAAGGTAGTTCAGGTAGAGGGCTGCAAAGACGAAATACCATGCCCGAATGATTGGCTTTTTACCGAGATGCCCCATATCTGCATACAGGGCTTCACCTCCGGTGGAACAGAGGATAACCTCTGAAAGTACGAAGTAACCGGCAATGCCGTTCTCCCGGAAAAACTCGACGGCGTGCCACGGGTTGATCGCAGTGACAATGGCGGGCGTTGCGTATATGGAGACCAGGCCTGACACCAGGAGAGAAAGAAAGTACACCACCATGACCGGTCCGAAAATGCCTGCCATCTTGTCAGTTCCACGGGACTGAAAGAAGAAGAGGGTAAAAGCAATCAGTGCGGCAATCACGACAAGAATCTCTTGACGGGTTGTTTCGAGTCCCGGTATCAGCAGCAGACCTTCAACTGCAGACAGAATGGAGATGGCCGGTGTGATGACGCCATCTCCCAGCAACAGGGAAACACCAAGAAAAGAAAGGAAACCGGCAAAAGCCAGCACGCGGCCCTTCTTGAAGAGCTTTATTATAATCTCCCTGAGGACAATCTCTCCTCCTTGCCCCTTTCTGCCAAGACTCATGGCCAGCCAAGCATATTCAGCCGTAACCAGGATGGTCATAGTCCAGAACACCAGTGACAGAATTCCGTAGACATTTTGTGCAGTCGGTTTTGTGAGGGTAAAGACAACAGTCAGGGTGTAAATCGGACTGGTACCGATGTCGCCGAATACCAGGCCAAGAGCCTTAATGATGCCACCCCAGAAGGAATCCTCGTTTTTGTAATTCATGAAACTCCCGATGCACTATAGCTGAACATTAAAATGACAGTCATTGCCGCTCCCGCTTATATACCAAATGGCGTAACATTCCAACCCTCAAGGTACTGATCCGAGTCATGCCATGAGTTGCCGGGATGACGCAAGGAGGTATTATGCATATAACAGTTTGATGTTTACAGTAAAAGTAAAGCTGTTAGTATGTTGACTTTTCTGTGGCAGGGACGTGATGCATGGCTGAAAAAATACTTGCATTCAAGGTTGATGTGGACACGTATGCCGGTACGCGTGATGGAGTCCCGCGCCTTTTGGAGGACATGGCCCGTTTCGGTATAAAGGCTACTTTCTACTTTTCCCTTGGACCGGATAATACCGGCAAGGCGATCCGCCGTATCTTCACCTGCAAAGGGTTTTTAAAGAAGCTGATCAGCAATAATTCTTCCAGAAAGTATAATCTGAAAACGATGCTCTATGGTACTCTCCTGCCGGCGCCGATGATTGCTGAAGCCTTTCCCGATGTATTATGCGAGGCTAAACGCCTGGGGCACGAAATGGGAATCCACTGCTGGGACCATGTGAAATGGCACGACTACCTCCCCTGGCTTCCCAAACACCTGACCGCCCTTGAATTGGGCAGGGCTTTCGGGTTGTTCGAAGAAATTGTTGGGCACTGGGCCACTACCTGCGCTGCGCCTGGCTGGATGGTCTCTCCCGATTCACTGGAAGTACAGGATGTCTTGCGATTGGACTATTGCAGCGATGGTCGTGGGACCCATCCCTTCTATCCGGTTATGGCAGGTCGCCGCTTCCGTACTCTGCAGATTCCAACCACTCTGCCGACCGCTGATGAGCTGCTTGGTGCAAACGGTATCGCCCCCGAAAATCTTGATGACTACTATATGGATAACTTGAAAGAGGGCATCAATGTCATGACTATTCAGGCCGAGTTGGAGGGGGGCAGGATGCGACCTTACTTTGTGCGGATGCTGGAACGGGTTGCTTCTGCCGGCATCCGTTGCATTACGTTGGGAAAGGTGGCGGAAAATGTAATGGACGCGCCAGCTTGTGAGTTGTTCCTGGGGGAATTCCCAGGAAGAGTTGGAAAGGTTGCCATTCAGGGGGCTGAGGTTTCATGATCTGTCGCTATTTTAAAGTCAACCATCGTGACATGGTTTATCTCAAATTCATCCTGGAAGCCTATGAAGGGATGAATGTAATGAGTACTGTTGATAATAAAGTCGGCATCATTCGCATCGCGATCATGCCAGGTTTTGTAAAAGACATGGACGCACTTCTGGCAGATTTGGGAAGTCAGGTGACGATGGAGCCGGTTGAGTGGGATGACAGGGACTCTCCCTTTGCTGATAGGGAATAGATATTGTAAAAGAATCCAGCCAGCAGCAACTGGCTCTCTTATGCAACAATGATCCGCAACCCATCTCCGGCGACGGATGCATACACAAATGTAACCGCCGCTGGTCCTTCCTGCCATTTATCCCCACGATAATCCTTCAGAAAACTGAAAGTGAAAATCTTGATTCGGCTACCTTCCGGCAGCTCCAGTCCATCGGGCAACTCACGGCGACTGGGCCAGGCACACTCCTGACGGTCGCCAATGAAGGCAGGCAGCTTTCCCTGCAGGGGCATTTCACTGCAGCAGTAGTCGAAAAAGAGCGCGTCATGCAGCTGATGACGTTCTGCTTCGGACAGCAACGGATCTGCCAGGTGTGCAAACAGCTCATATATCCGGCGGGTATTGCGGCCGGAGAGATTTTCACCGGCGCTCCTGCGTGAGATGGTGTCGAGGAATTCGCTAAGGCTCATACGCTGCTGCATGAAGTGCAGCGCGTGTTTGAATCCTCCGTGATTATGAAACAGGTCCAGCAGTCGGCCAATTGTCACGATACGGCAGATGTCATCGAAAGAGAGCCAAGGCGTGCCAAGGATGGTGTAGGGAGGGGAGTCGGAGTAGCGGTAGCCTTCGCGTCGGGCAATTTCCCGCATGGGTGATCCCTTGAGGACCTTGAGTGGTTCGATCTGAATGACGTGGGGGTTCAGGTCGGCAACCACTTGCAGAGAAGCAAGCAATCCGTTGTAATCTTCGCCGGGCAGGCCGGCAACGAGATCCAGATGCAGCTCCACCTCTGTTTCATTTCGAAGGCGTTTGACATTGTCGCAGATGCGGACCAGATCAGCTTTGCGGGCTACGCTCTGAAGTGTGCCCGGGGAGGTGGACTGCACACCGATCTCAAAGCGAAAAGTGTCAGGCGGGACCCGGCGCAACAGTTCCAGATTGTCACCAGTCAGCAGGTCAGCAGCAATCTCGAAATGGAAGTGGCTGCCCTGGTTGTGCTCGAGAATGAACTCCCAGATTTGATCGGCTCGCCTGGCATCGTAGTTGAATGTTCGATCAACCAGTTTTATTTGGGCAATATTCCGATCCATCAGGAAAAGCAGGTCGGATTCTATGCGCTGGGGCGAGAAGGAGCGTACCGTTCCTTCTACTGAGGAGAGGCAAAAGGCACAGGAGAACGGGCATCCGCGGGAGGTTTCATAGTAGATAAGCGGCTTGCTCAACTCCACGAGTCCGGCCTTGAAGGGAGATGGAATGCTGTCCAGTTCCACAGTGGCCGTGCTGAGCGGACCGCTGACAATGTCGCCATCCTCCCGCGAAAACAGATTCTCTATCTCTTTGGTACTTTCTGGAGGAGCAATGTGCCGAGCAAGCACCGTTTCCAGCAATTTTCTGAAAACCTTTTCTCCCTCTCCTTTGACCACGAAATCCACTGCCGAATTGTCATGCATCAGCTCAAAGACATTGAAGGAAGCTTCAGGGCCGCCGAGAATAATGATGGTGTCAGCAGCAATTTTTTTAATGTCTGAAATAAGCTGCAGAGTCGGCTCGATATTCCAGATATAGCAGGAGAAGCCGATTATATCGGCCCGTTCCGCTATTATCTGCCGCAAAATCTGTTCACGAGGTTCATTGACAGTCCATTCGCGTATCACGGTTTCTATCCCGGAAAGGTCGCGACAACAGGTAGCAAGGCAGGGAAGTGCCAGCGAGGCATGGGAATATTTGGCATGCAGAGTAGTGAGAAGTAGTTTCATGTCAGAAGGGGAGAACGTACCGGCCATTCCGGTTCTGGATCTCCGTATTGAATGGTGCCGAGAGAAGGTTCAGTTTGTCGATGACAGCAGCGGCTTTATTTTCGGTCAAAACCCGGGGCTGAAAGCGAACTCTGCTGGCTAGCACATCCAGCGGCAAAATTTCAGCTTCACGGGATGTTTCGTTGAAGCGGAGGCGTAGAAGTGCGCCGAAATCGGCTGTTGTGCTGGTGCTGGCAAAGGCAAAATTTCCCAGGCTGTAGAAAATGATACCTTTCTTATAGCGCTCCATTCCTTGCAATACATGGGGGTGATGCCCAATAACCGCGTCTGCACCGGCGTCGATGGCTTTATGGGCGGCCGTGCGCTGGTAGGGACTTGCCGCAGTGCTTCCTTCGGCGCCCCAATGAAAGGAGACGACCACATAATCAGCTTCGCGACGTGCTCGAGCAATGTCTTCAGTGTAGACCTTTTCCCATCCGGGGGTTGTGCCGGGGCGACTGCTGCCTGCATAGAACTCAATCGGTTGGGTCAATGAATATCCAAGAAAAGCAATTTTCTTGTTTTTAACAGTATAGACCGCCCGTTTGCGCGCTTCGCCGAGGTTTTCTCCTGCACCGATCCAGGCGACACCTGCCGATTCGAGGTGTTGCAAGGTTTCGCTTAGCGCATCACCACCGAAATCCATACTGTGATTATTCGCAAGGGTGACCAGATTGAAGCCGGCTGTACGTAATGCCTTGGCTACCGCCGGTTCTGCGCGGAAACGAAACTTCTTCTGTGTGAATTCCTGACCTCTACGGGAGATGGGTGATTCGAGATTAGCCAGGTTGATATCACCCTGGGCCAGTTCGGCCGAAGTGGCGGCAAAGGGAAAATCGTATCCTTTTTTTCTGATCTCCGCTGTCCAGCGGCCGGCCAGCATGATGTCACCAACAGCATTGATAACGATCTCTTCCGCTGCTGCAGGCAATTGCAGAACAAGAATGATGATGTATGTAGCTATGGGGAGCGCACGAAGCTTCATGGGTTCTTTTGATTTGACGAAAAGGCGTTGGTAATGCTAATAAATACACTCTTAACCATCAAAAATAAAGGTGTTTTCAGATGCTTGACATGAAATTTATCCGTGAAAACCTGGAAGAGGCCGAGCGTCGGCTGCGTACCCGCGGTGGTGAGGCTTACCTTGAAGGATTCCGCCATCTGGATGAAAAACGCCGTGCTCTGCTCCGCGATAGTGAGTCGTTGAAGGCGATGCGAAATGCCGCCTCCGAGGAAATTGCCCGCATCAAGGACAAGAGCCAGGCTCAGGACAAAATTCTCGAAATGCGTGAAGTGTCCCAGAAGATCAAGGCAATGGACGAGGAACTCAAGCTGGTGGATGATGAGCTTCAGATGTTCATGCTGACGGTTCCTAATCTGCCTGCAGCCGCAACACCGGTGGGGGCATCCGAGGATGACAATGTTATCGTTCGCAGTTGGGGGGATCCGCGGCAGCTCAGTTTTTCCGCCAAGCCGCACTGGGAGATAGGTGAATCTCTCGGTATTCTGGATTTTGAGAGGGGTGCCAAACTGACGGGCGCCCGTTTTACCCTCTATCGTGGTGCAGGTGCGCGGCTTGAGCGGGCCTTGATCAGTTTCATGCTTGACCTCCATACTGAGCAGCATGGCTACCAGGAAGTTTTGCCCCCTTTTCTCGTCAACCGGGAGAGCATGATCGGAACCGGCCAGCTGCCCAAGTTTGCCGACGACCTCTTCACGCTGAGAGATCCTGAATTTTACCTGATTCCGACTGCTGAGGTGCCGGTTACCAATATCCACCGCGGCGAGATCCTCAGAAAAAGCGATCTTCCCATCTGCTATGCAGCCCATACCCCCTGTTTTAGGCGTGAAGCCGGCTCATATGGAAAAGACACCAGGGGCTTGATTCGCCAGCATCAGTTCAACAAGGTGGAACTGGTCAAATTTACCCATCCTTCGGAATCCGATGCAGAGTTGGAAAAGCTCACCGCTAATGCTGCAAAAGTATTGGAACTGCTGGAGCTTCCCTACCGCGTCATGGCGCTGTGTAGTGGTGATATCGGCTTTTCCGCAGCCAAAACCTATGATCTCGAGGTTTGGCTGCCGGGGCAGAGCTGCTATCGTGAAATCTCTTCATGCAGTACCTTTGGCGATTTCCAGGCTCGTCGTGCCGGTATCCGTTTCAGGGAAGATGAGAAATCCAAGCCGGAATTCGTCCATACCCTCAATGGTTCCGGGTTGGCGGTTGGACGCACCCTTGTAGCTATTCTTGAAAACTACCAGCAGGAAGATGGTTCGGTGCTTATTCCGGAAGTCTTAAGGCCCTATATGGGCGGGCTGGAACGGATTGCCTGATAGGGACTGCTGTTAATCTTTGAATTTTTAAAATTACTGTGCTATATATTAAAACTCAAATCTGGAAGGGTGGCCGAGTGGTTTAAGGCAGCGGTCTTGAAAACCGCCGAGTGTAACAGCTCCGTGAGTTCGAATCTCACCTCTTCCGCCAGATATTGCCAAGGGGGCAGCCACACCGGTTGCCCCCTTGTTTTTTATTAGATGGTCGCTACGGGAGGAATAATGATGGAGTTTGAAATAACGACCGAATACATTAAATTGGACAGCCTGCTCAAGGCGGTTAATGTCGTCGGTTCCGGCGGCGAAGCTAAAATTGTCATTGCAGATGGTCTTGTACGGGTTAATGGTGAGGTGGAGTTGCGTCGAGGCCGCAAGTTGTATCCGGGCGATACTGCATCCGTGGGTGGATATGAATTCAGGGTTGAACGGATAGACTTATAACAGAGGGCCTGGCAGTCTGGTGTAGTGAGCTGTGCCACGCCTCAAATGCATTGACTTTTTCGGCCGTATGGAACTACAATTTCAATCTTTTTTGTTAAATCATATTTCACACGGAACGCCACGCCGATGTTTTCTGGCACTGCGCACCGCATTCAGGAGACCGACATGAACACACGCTTTTTAGATGCCTGCTGGGGAAAACCTGTTGACCGCACGCCAGTGTGGCTGATGCGCCAGGCGGGTCGCTATCTGCCTGAATACATGGCTGTACGCTCCAAGTGTACTTTTCTGGAATTATGCAAAACACCTGAACTAGCCGCCGAAGTTACCCTCCAGCCCGTGGATATTCTGGGTGTTGACGCAGCCATTCTTTTCTCCGATATCCTTACTCCGGTTGAACCGATGGGAATGAAACTGGATTTTGTGCCTGGTCCGGTTTTTGAAAGTCCCATTCGTACCATGGCGGATGTTGAAAAACTGCGTATCCCCCAGATGGAACAGGATGTACCTTACGTGCTGGAAACCCTCAAAATTCTCAGGCGGGAATTGGCCACCAAGGTCCCTTTGATCGGTTTTGGTGGAGCACCTTTCACCCTTGCCTGCTACATGGTTGAAGGAAAGGGGTCCAAGGATTTTGCCCAGATCAAGCGCATGATGTATGCTGCACCTGAGGTTTATGCAGCCCTGATGGAAAAAATCACGATGATGAGCATGGAGTACCTGAATGCCCAGATCAAGGCGGGTGCCCAGTGTATCCAGATCTTTGATACCTGGGGCGGCATTCTTTCCCCCGCCGATTACGAGCGCTATGTGCTTCCCTATACTACCAAGCTGATCAATGGTCTTAACCGGGTGGAAACTCCGGTGATACATTTCGTCAAAGGCGCCGGTACCATGCTGGACACAGTCAAAAAGGCGGGCGGAGACGTTATGGGTCTGGATTGGCATGTCAACCTGGGCTCGGCGCGCGATATTCTTAACGCAGAGATGGCGGTTCAGGGTAACCTTGATCCCACCGTACTGTATGCCTCCAGAGAAATCATTGAGCGAGAGGTCCAGCGCATTCTGGATGAGAATGCAGGGCGCCCTGGGCTTATCTTTAATCTTGGACATGGCATTCTGCCGACTGTACCGCCCGAAAACGCAAAATTCATGGTCGAATGTGTGCACCGGCTTTCACAAAAATAAAGGCCAAAGCTGCGCCCAAGGAGCTCCATGTTGATTTCAATGAAAAATATCGTCATCTTTGTCACTGATCTGGCCAAGGCGAAAACTTTCTATGCCGACTTGCTCGGTCTGCCGGTCGCTGGCCAGACGGAGATGTTAATAGAATTTCTTCCCGGTGCCTCGACAACTCTGGGGGTAGCCCTGGCGCTGCAGGATGAAGCGCGCAAGCTGGTAGGCCGACATACAGGGATTACTCTCAAGGTGGATAAGATCGAGGAACTGTGCAATGTTCTTAAGGCTGGAAGGGTTCAGTTCGTGGAACAGCTTGAGTCAAGTCCCTGGGGCAAGATGGCAGTGATAGCAGATTCCGATGGTAATCAGATTGCTCTGGTAGACAGGTAATGAAGGTCGTCACCGGCGACCTTCTGCAGCAGGTTACCAGTGAGGCGCGGGTATCGCCACGTCTGCGCATGAACCACAACATTCACCCCTCCGACGAATCCCGCTGCCATCGCTTGCTGAACGCAATCGAGCCTGACTCCTACATCCGCCCCCACCGGCATCTGGACCCCGAAAAAGATGAAGCTTTTATCATCATGAAAGGTCGCTTGGGTGTCATTATGTTTGCTGATGATGGCGGTTTGACCGAATTGGTTGAACTTTCTCGCGACAGTGGCAACCTGGCAGCCGATATCCCCAGCGGAAACTACCACACCGCAGTTAGTCTGGAGCCTGGCACTGTTTTTTACGAAGTCAAGGCAGGTCCCTATCTGCCGTTACTGGATGAGGAAAAAGCTTTCTGGGCCCCAGCTGATGATGAAACTTCCGTGCAGCTCTATCTGGAAAAACTCCGTGGATTGTTTGGCTAAGCGGGTATGTTGAGGGCGTGTCAGATTAGAAACCGGTATGTCGGCTTCATTTGTGGAATACTGATATTGTTCATGGTGGTCTTCCCGTCTGTACTTCCGGCATCTCCTCCTGTTGCGGCTATTCCTAAGATGCGTCCATACACCGGTATCGGCGTTTTGCAGCTGTCAATTGCTTCTGAAGGGTCAGAGCCGTTGTACCTGTATGAAGAGCCGGCTCTTTCCCGCATAGGACAACTCAATATCTCCAAGCCCCCTTCCCAGGAATGGATCTTTGGCTCAAACAGCCATACCGTGCCCTTCATTGTGATGGCTCGCAAGGAAAAGTGGCTGCAGGTTACCTACGACGATGCCGGCCGTGAGGCATGGCTTTCCCCGGGAAGCAGAGGTAAATTTCTTCCCTGGAGTCTCTACTTTAAAGGACAATTCATACATTCCTTGCCGGGATTGCAGAAGCGGTTCTATCAGCTTTGCAAGCAGCCTGGAACTGAAATCATGACAAGTGTCACTCCCCGGCAGATCTTCAAAGTACTCAGGGTTGAGGGAGACTGGCTGATGGTGATGGCTGACCAGAAGAACCTCGGCTGGCTGCGCTGGCGGGATGAGGATGGCAGGCTTCTGGTCGGTTTGGAAAAAGCATCCCGATAAGATGTTTAAGGTATCCATACAATAGAATGAGGTGCAGGCAATGAGAACTGAACTGGTGCGCCCCGGGACCGGGGAGATGACCTACGAAATCAGGAATATCGTCAATGTGGCTGAGAAACTCCAAGCGCATGGTGTCAAAATCAACTGGGAAAATATCGGCGATCCCATTGTCAAAGGCGAATTCATTCCCACATGGATGAAGGAGATCGTCTCCAAGGCGGTCATGGACAATACAACCTGGGGCTACTGTCATACCCGGGGTATATTGGAAACCCGCGAGTTCATCTGTGAGATTACCAACAGTCGCGGCGGGGCACAGATAACGCCGGATGACATTATTTTCTTTAATGGTCTGGGAGACGCAATCGCTAAAATATACGGTGCCCTGCGTGCAGAGGCACGTGTACTGATGCCGTCGCCTTCGTACACCACCCACACCCTGGGGGAAGTTGGGCATGCCCATGCCGCGCCGGCCCTGTTCAAACTAAAGGCCGATGACAACTGGTATCCGGATCTGGAGGACATACGTAATCACATAAAGTATAACCCCAACATCTGTGCGATCATGATCATCAATCCTGACAACCCTACCGGTATGGTCTACACCGAAGAGGCTCTGCGGGAGATCGTGGCCATTGCCCGCGAAAACGATCTCTTCATCATAGCCGACGAGGTCTATATAAACATTGTCTATAATGGCGAGAAGACGGTACACATTAGCGATGTGATCGGTGACGTGCCGGCCATTTCCCTGAAGGGTATTTCAAAGGAATTCCCTTGGCCCGGGTCACGCTGTGGCTGGATTGAGGTATATAACGGTCACAAGGACGAACAGTTCCGTAAGTATATTAACCTGATCCTGACCGGCAAAATGAATGAAGTATGCTCCACAACCCTGCCTCAGGCGGTGATCCCGGCCATCGTGGGTCATCCGGAATACGCGTCCTATCTCGCAGAACGCATTGCCGGCTATGAAAAGATGAGCAACATTACCTATGATTTTTTAAGTCAGGTGCCGGCCCTGCAGGTCAACCGTACGAATGGGGCTTTTTATATGGCTGTGGCTTTCAAGGAAGGGTTGCTGAACAATCGCCAGTCGATTCCGATCGCTAATGCGGAGGTCAAAGCACTGGTCGACGGTCTGGTCAACCAGCCTGGGGTATCACCTGACAAGCGCTTTGTATATCATATCCTGGCTGCTACCGGCATCTGTATCGTTCCGCTCTCTTCATTTTCAACACCGCTGCAGGGTTTCCGGGTAACCTTGCTGGAAAAGGACGAGAATGAATGTCGCAGAATTTACAGTACCCTGGCTGAGAAAATAGGTGAGTATCTGGCGTCATAAACCTGATGCTTTCCTGCAGTCAAATAAAAAGGGGGAAAGGCTGCTGCCTTTCCCCCTTTTTCTGTCTTGATTTTGACGTCAGGACTTCTTGTCGGAATCCTCGCTCTTTGGCGTGATCTCAATCTCGTCCTTACCATCCGATGCCTTTTTGAAGTTGCGGATACTTTTGCCCAGTGCGCCACCGATCTCCGGAAGCCTGCCGGCGCCAAATACCACCAGAACTATAACCAGTATGATGATCAGTTCGGGCATGCCAAATCCAAACATTTATGTCCTCCTGTAGGATCTTAATTTAAATCAGTATCGCATTGGCACGTTTAAAAATCAAGCTTCCCTGCAACGGTGATTACCCACTCATATTCCTCCTCTGTCGGTGGTTGCTTTCGTTGCGGAACATGCCGACATTTAAGCTAAAAATGAACTTTGAAAAACCCTGTTTCATTGACACTGTTCAGTCAGCATGATACAAGCAGTGATATTTTTGGGTGAAGGGGCCGTCATGTCAGCCACGTATTACACAAGTCTTTCCGCGTTACGCAAAAGAATGGTGATTTTACCATTATGCCTTGGCATAGTTGTCAGTGTGCTGCTCTTTGCTAATGGAAGTGGGACACTGCCGATCACTGGCGTCATTTGTGTTGCTTTAGCCGGTTCCCTGATCTGCATCAGCTATCTGACTCAGGTCATTGCTGGCATTAGAACTAGCCAGGCAGCCGTGGTTGCCAGCCTCCAGTTGAAGGAGGATATTTCAGCCTTTGAAAATGAACGTGATGACATCAAGGCCTTGAACTCTTTCGACGACCTGATTATCAATGTCGTTGAGTCGCGTCGCAAGGAGCGTCAGCAGTTGATGGATCAGGTTATTTCTGCCGAAGAACAGCTCAAGCTGATCATACACAACATGCTGACCGGTGATGACAAAGAGGTTGCCCAAGTCAAGGATGCAGTGTTTGCAATGGAAAATATGAGTAAGGCCTTTGCCAAGGTAATCGCTGAAATAGATGAGTTGTCAAATCGAACTGAGGAACGTGCTTCTATTTCAGCTGAAATGAGTGCAACAACGGACACCATTGCCGAAAATATCAATCAGTATTCTTCCTTTGTCATAGAAACCTCCAGTTCTATTGAAGAGATGGCACGTGCTACCCAAGAGACAGCTGGCAATATACGAGGCCTTGCAATTTCCACTGAACAGACAGTGGCTGCTATTAATCAGATCAGTGCCTCTCAAACAAACGTGCGAGAAAATTCCGAACGAGGTGCTGCGGCTTCCGGAAGCGTGCGTGACCAGGCGCAGCAGGGATTGAGAAGCATGGCTGACACCATGCAAGCCATGCAGGAAATTGTTAAAAGCAGTGATGAATCGTTTGAATCTATAGGTCATCTCTCTCGGCACTCGGTACGAGTGGGGGAATTTCTGAATATCATCCAGGATGTGGTTGAGCAAACTAATCTGCTGTCGCTGAACGCATCCATCATTGCTGCCCAGGCAGGTGAACGCGGTAAAGCTTTTGCCGTAGTTGCTGAAGAGGTGCGTTCTCTGGCACACAGAACTTCAGCTTCGACCAAGGAGATTGAAGAGCTCGTTCGCAATATCAAGAAGGAAACTGCTGCGGTGCAACGCTCAATTTCCCAGGGAAAAGAGAAGGTTAAGGAAGGGGTAAAAATATCGAGCATGGCCAATGATGCATTGGTGACTATCGATAAGAGCGCTGAGGAAGCATCACAGATGGTAGCCCGCATTGCCAGTGAAACTGCCGAACAGTCAATTGCTTTCCAGCGCATTACCCAGGAAGCTGAGAAAAATCTTGAGCGGGTCCAGCAGATTACCGTTGCCACTGAGCATCAGCAGACAGGCACCAGCCAGATCGTAAAAAATCTGGAACAAATGCGTGAGGTGGCTCACCGCATCAATACTTCTGCTCAGGAACAAGCCAAGGGGAACCGTCTCTACCTGAAAAGTGTCATGGAAGATAACGATCGGACCCGTGAGCTCAAAGAGGAGGCAGGTGGTCACATTTCCGTAGTAAGGCAGGCTGTGGATGCAGTAGGCAGAGTTGAAGAGCTGATCGCCTCTAATGCGGCTGACAGCAAGAAGATATTGGGTGGTGTAAAAACTCTGACCATACTGATTGACAATTTTCGTACCGGGACAACGGTGACACTTGATGATGACTCGCTCAACTATGACTAGGCTCGTACTGGTTCTGATCCTGATCTGCAGTTTGACTGCGCCTTGCCTGGCTGAGGACATGGAGATCACCCCTTTCCGCACGGTTAATCAGAACCCATTGGTGCAGATTTATGGTCTGCCTGGCGAGTCATCGGCTGCAATAACTCCAGCAGGTCGGCTCACGGTGAATCTTACACAGGACATTGCCAGCAACTACACAACCTCAAGAACGACCAGGGAACGAATCAATCTCGATGGAGAATCCTATCGCTGGACCCTTGCAGCACGTTACGGAATTGGCGAACGTTTTGAGGCGGGGCTTGAAATACCCTATGTCGTGTATGGCGGGGGATTTCTGGATAGTTTTATTGTTGACTGGCACAAGGTTTTCGGCTTGCCCCAGGGGGGGCGTGATTCCGCACCCAGAGATCGGCTGAATTTTTTCTACGAAAAGGACGGGGTGCGCAAGCTAAGCATGAGTAAGGCCGGTTCCGGTATTGGAGATATTATCCTCTCCGGCGGTATGAATCTGTACGAAGGGCGCGACAGTAATTCCCATGACCAGCTTGCACTGAGAACATCGCTCAAGTTCCCCACAGGTGAGAGCTCGTCATTGCGGGGCAGTGGCAGCACTGATTTTACACTTTCGCTGTGCGGCGCAATGAACAACTTTACCGAGTGGGGCAGCCTTGGCCTTTTCGGCTCTCTGGGTGGTATGGCGATGAGCGATGGTGATGTTTTGCGGGATCAGCAGAAAAATCTGGCGGCTTTCGGTTCGTTGGGAATAGGCTGGGGGCCGGCAGAATGGATTTCTTTCAAGTTCCAGCTCAACGGGCACACAGCTTTCTACCGCGGCAGTTCTCTGGACGAGATTTCTTCCAATTCGCTGATGCTTATTTCAGGAGGAGCCTTGAAGCTGCCTGGAGAATATCTGCTGGATATCGGCGTTTCAGAGGACGTGGCTGTCGCGACCGCGCCTGATGTGGCTTTCCATCTCGGTCTGAGCCATAAGTTTTGAAGGTGTCCGGCAGAGAAACAACGGCCGGAATACATAAATGCAAAATAAGAAAGCCCTCCCGGCAACAGGAGGGCTTTCTTGTTAGGCTATGAAGAAACTATCTTTCCTTAATATTTCTGGTCCGCGTAATCCACCCAGCCACCTGCCAGTACAAGAGCCTTGTCAAAGGGAGATATCTCGAAGTTGAAGGTTTTTTCCTTTCCACCACCGGACATGGTCAACTTCCCACCCTCGATATCGATGTTCACGGCGGCATCATCGTCCTGGGCGTGGGAGAAGATCAGGTCAAGATCGGCCTTGGGCAGTTCAATGGCAGCCATGCCGCAGTTGAACATGTTCTGGCGAAAAATGCGGGCAAAGGATTCCCCAATCACTGCAGTAATGCCGTTGACTTCGAAAACCCAGGGAGCATGTTCGCGTGAGGAGCCGCAACCGAAATTAGCGCGGGAGACGATCACGCGGGCATTCCTTGTCTTCGGCCCCTTGGGGTCGAATCCAGGCAGCTTCAGGTCTTCCAGGATGTATGGTTTCAAGTCTTCCTTGGTGATTTCAGTCAGGTACTTGGCCGGAATGATTTCATCGGTATTGATGTCGGAACGGTCGAGGAAGAGGACAGGGCCTCCGAATGTTTTCATATAAAGACTCCTATTACATGTCGAATTGGTTTTGTTTGCAATTAAATCCCCTCAATCCCATTAGGCCCTTTGGGTCTCTTTGTCAAAGGGGGCAGGGGGATTTGACTACAAGTACTTCCTCGGGTCTGCGATCTTGCCCTCAATGGCTGTGGCCGCTGCCGTTGCAGGTGACATCAGGTGTACCATGCCCCCTTTGCCCATTCTGCCCATGAAATTGCGGTTGGTGGTGGATGCGCAGACTTCGCCTTCTGCCAGTACGCCATTGGACATGCCGAGGCAGGCGCCGCAGGTGGGATTAGTTACACAGAAGCCGGCTTCCATGAAGATATCGATCAGCCCCTCTTTGAGAGCTTCCTGATACACTTTAGGGGTGGCCGGAGAAAGGATGCCTCGTACCGTGGAGGCGAGTTTGTGACCTTTGAGAATCTGGGCTGCAATGCGGAGGTCCTCGATGCGGCCGTTGGTGCAGGAACCGAGATAAATCTGGTCAACCGGAGTGCCGGCAATTTCGGAGATGGTCTTGACCTGGTCCGGCTTGTAGCCGAAGGTGACAGTCGGCTGAAGGGTAGCAGTGTCAATTTCGATTACTTTTTCATACTCTGCGTCAGCATCGGCTACCCATTTGGAGTATTCAGCCAGTGCAGCCTCTTTGGAGGCGAACTCATTCTGGATGAAGGGCCACAGGTACTCCACAGTGGTCATATCCGGCATGCAGATACCGGAAGTGCCACCAGCTTCGATGGCCATGTTGCACAGGGTCATGCGTGATTCCATGCTCATGGCGTCGATTGCCGGGCCGTGGAACTCCATAACCCGGTCAGTGGCACCATTGACGCCGATCTGCCCGATGATGTGCAGGATAACATCCTTGGCGTAAACACCGGCAGGCAGTTGCCCATTGATATTGAACCGAATCGTTTTGGGCTGACGGAAGGCGCAGACTCCCTTGAGAATGCCGACCTCCAGGTCGGTTGTGCCGATGCCGGCGGCGAACGCGCCGAAAGCACCGTGGGTGCAGGTGTGGGAATCTCCCATTATAACGGTATTGCCGGGACGGATGAAGCCCCGCTCGGGAAACAGAGCGTGGCAGACGCCATTAGCCCCTACATCGAAGAAGTCCTTGATGCCGTGGCGGCGAGCCCAGTCGCGCAGGATCTTGGCCTGTGTGGCTGTCTTGGTATCCTTGCTGGGAGTGACATGGTCAATGACGGCCTTTATCTTGGACACGTCAAATACACGGTCCTTGTTGCGACGAATCAGGTCATCAATGGCGATGGGGGTAGTAATTTCGTGACAGAGAACAACGTCGAGCCTGAGCACTTTTGTGCCGGGGAAGGGCTCATCAACAAGATGTGCTTCGAAAATCTTTTCAGCAGTGGTTTTTCCCATGTTCATACCTCTCTTAATGCAGTATTAAACGTTTGTAGCAGAATTAGAGAATGATGTAAACGGGTGAACAAATGTTTGATTATGTCACAATGGCAGGAAGGAGAAGCGATGAATCCTGATCAGCTTAAAATTCTGCTTCAAGCTGTCAAGGGAGGGGATACTCCGGTTGACGAGGCACTGGAACAACTGCGACACTTTCCTTCTCAGGATGTGGGATGTGCCCAGGTGGATCATCACCGGGAGTTACGCCAGGGCATGCCCGAAGTAATTTTCGGCGAAGGCAAGACTGCACTGCAGATCGCACAGATCATGAGGGCCATGACCGACAAAGGGAGCAATGTCCTGGTGACGCGGCTTGATAGTGTCAAGGCCGGGGAGATATGTATCCAATTCCCGACGGCAGTACATTATGAGGAGGCTCGCTGCCTGACTCTGGAACAGAAATCGGTTGAACAGAACTGCCGGGGAACCATCCTTGTCGTGTCGGCCGGAACCTCGGATCTTCCCGTGGCGGCTGAGGCTCTTATTACGGCACGATTCTTGGGAAACCGGGCAGACCATATCTATGATGTGGGGGTTGCCGGCATACACCGTCTGCTGGCACGGCGTGAACAGCTCTGTGCCGCCTCGGTACTTATTGTGGTGGCAGGCATGGAGGGGGCGCTCCCTTCGGTGGTGGGGGGGCTTGTTGACAAGCCCGTGATTGCCGTGCCGACCTCCATCGGCTATGGTGCTGCCTTTGGCGGCATAGCCGCGCTGCTGGGAATGCTCAATTCATGTGCAGCCGGCGTGACAGTGGTCAATATCGATAACGGTTTCGGCGCGGCCTGTGCTGCCAATCTGATCAACAGGATGTGAACATGAAAATCGTATATTTCGACTGCTACGCCGGTATTTCCGGCGATATGACCGTGGGTGCCCTGCTGGATCTGGGGGTGCCGCTGGAGTATCTGAAGGCAGAATTGGCCAAGCTGGCGCTTCCTTCTGGCTCCTACACGCTTTCCAGCCAGCGTACCGAGCGGCGGCACGTGGCTGCGCTGAAGTTTGACGTGGAGGTGCATGATCATCATATCCACCGTCACTACAGCGGCATCGACACAATGATCGCGGAAAGTTCTCTGACTGATCATGCCAAGGAAACCGCGCGCCGCATTTTTCGCCGTCTGGCCGAAGCTGAGGCACTGGTACACGGCGTGGCCGTGGATCAGGTGCATTTTCACGAAGTCGGGGCGGTCGACTCTATCGTGGATATCGTTGGGACAGCTATCTGTCTCGACTATCTCGGTGTGGAGGCTGTCCATGCTTCCCCTCTGCCGCTGGGAGGAGGATTCGTGGAAACCGCCCATGGAAGGCTGCCGGTGCCAGCCCCGGCAACGGCTGAGCTGCTAAGGGGGCTGACTGTGCATACTGCCTTCGCTGAGGGGGAAAGGGTTACACCAACCGGAGCGGCGATTATCGCGGCCCTGGTGACCGTCCCAGGCACTCGCCCCGCGATGACCTTGACCAAGGTCGGCTGCGGTGCAGGCAGCAAGGATTTCAGCGATTGCCCCAATATTCTGAGGACATTTTTCGGCCAAAGCTCGGGAAATGGAGGCGACGAGGTGATCGTTGTTGAAAGCAACATCGATGATTCTACGGCAGAAGTGCTGGGGCATGTGATGGATCTGCTGCAGGAGGAAGGGGCGTTGGATGTATTCTTCATGCCGATCCAGATGAAGAAGAACCGTCCCGGGGTGAAGCTCTCTTTTATTTGCCGTCCGGAATCGCTCAACAGGTTGTCCCGCTTGCTGCTGACTGAGACTTCGGCCATCGGGCTACGTCACTATCCTGCCGGAAGGATGGTCCTGGAACGGCAAATCGAGGAAAGAGCTACGCCTTTCGGAATGCTCCGATTCAAGCTGATTTTTGATGATGGTCGTCTGTTGCGGTGCACACCCGAATACGAGGACTGCCGAAGGATTGCCCGGGAACAATCCATTCCCTTGCAGGAGGTGATGCGGGTTGTATCCTCATTTGAATTGGAGCGAGAGCACACGGCATGAGAATCTCTACTTTGAGCATTGGGGATGAACTGATCACCGGCCAGATTGTTGACAGCAATGCAGCCGCTATTGCAGCGGCTCTTCTGGATAAGGGGCTGCGGGTGCAGCGGCATCTGACGGTAGGCGACAACGAGCTGGATATCATAGCGGCACTGGAGGATCTGGCGCACATTAGTGATGCGATTATTGCCACCGGTGGCCTTGGCCCTACAGCTGATGATCTTACCACCCATGCCGTGGCTCGTGCCACTGCACGCAGGCTCATACTGAACGAAGAGGCCAGCAGCCATATCCGGAACATGTCAGGCAAGCTGGCCAGCCTGGTCGTTTGCCCGCTCAACGACAAGCAGGCACTGATCCCTTCAAAGACCACCCTGATTCATAACCCTACCGGCACTGCCTGCGGATTTCACCTGATGCACAACGGCTGTTTCATGTTCTTCCTGCCCGGAGTGCCTGGAGAGATGAGGCCTATGCTGGCTGAGACGGTAATCCCCTTTTTGGAGGAGCGGGTAAGTAGAAAGCGTGGTATCTGTACTGATGTCTTCAATCTTTTCGGGACGTGTGAAGCAGAGGTTGATCAACTGCTGTCAGGGGTCGCCCGCCCTGAAGCCGGCTTGCAGATGAGCATCTGCGTGACCTACCCCGCCATGCGTATCACGTTACGGGCTGAAGGGGACAGCAGGGAAACTGCTCAGGCGCTCCTGAAGCCTGCTGTACAGGCGGTGCGACAAAGAGTCGGTGAATTTATCTTTTCTGTGGGAGATGAAACCTTGGGCGAGACCGTGGCCTCGCTTTTTCGACAGCAGGGGCTGACGCTTGCCCTGGCGGAGTCATGCACTGGCGGTATGATCTCCGCTTCCATCACCGCAGAACCTGGCAGCTCTGCTTACTTTCTGGAGGGGGCAGTCACCTACAGCAACTCCGCCAAAACAAGCCGCCTGGATGTGGAAAGTACACTTTTGGTGGAAAATGGGGCTGTCAGCAGCGAGGTCGCCTCGGCCATGGCCAAAGGCATGCGAGAGGCGGCAGGCAGCGACCTGGCATTGTCGGTGACCGGCATAGCCGGGCCGGAAGGGGGCACGGAAGAAAAGCCGGTCGGCACGGTTTATATCTCTCTGGCCGCGCCGGACGGGTGCTGGACCAAACGCTTCCAGTTTGGCGGAAGTCGCGAGGAAATACGCACCATTACCACTTGGACAGCGCTGGATTGGTTGAGACGCTATCTGCTGATGAGGGGCCAGAGCAAGAATCAGTGACAACGTGTCTCCTGTCCTTCAGGGGAAATCCCTCTGCTGCTGTTAACGCTCTCCCGAAGTCCGTTCTCAACCCCGCCTCACTCCCCCACAGCACAGGATCACTGACAGGGGTCCTGAAGATAAATCCTTGCGGAAAAACGGCTCTCTATGCTATTTTTCTACCCCTTTATTCAATTAACAGAGCATCCGGGAGATAGAGCATGCAGGAAAAAAACAAGGCCATTGAGCTGGCCCTCAGCCAGATAGAAAAGCAATTCGGCAAGGGTGCCATCATGCGGTTGGGCAACGATGAAGTGCTGCCCGGGGTGGAGGCTATTCCCACCGGTTCTATCTCACTTGATATGGCTCTGGGGGTGGGAGGAGTGCCGCGTGGCAGGATCATTGAAGTTTATGGTCCAGAATCTTCAGGCAAGACCACCCTGGCATTGCACATCGTTGCTGAAGCCATGAAGCAGGGTGGTATCGCTGCCTTCGTGGATGCTGAGCATGCCTTGGACATAGGTTATGCGCGAAAGCTGGGGGTTAAAACCGACGATCTGCTGGTCTCCCAGCCCGATACCGGTGAACAGGCCCTGGAAATAGCCGAAACCCTGGTGCGCAGCGGCGCCATAGATGTTCTTGTGGTTGACTCCGTGGCAGCGCTGGTGCCCAAGGCTGAGATTGAAGGCGATATGGGAGATTCACATATGGGGCTTCAGGCACGGCTCATGTCCCAGGCCCTGCGCAAGCTGACCGGAATCATTTCCAAATCAAACTGCTGCGTTATTTTCATCAATCAGATCCGCATGAAAATCGGGGTCATGTTCGGTAATCCCGAAACGACTACCGGCGGCAATGCTCTCAAGTTTTATGCATCTGTGCGCATGGATATCCGCAAGATCGCTACTCTCAAGCAGGGGGATGCGGTGATCGGATCCCGCACCAAGGTCAAGGTGGTCAAGAACAAGGTGGCTCCTCCCTTCCGCGAGGTGGAGTTCGATATCCTCTATGGTGAGGGGATTTCACGCACCGGTGATGTACTTGACCTGGCCGTGGACAAAGGGATTGTTGAAAAAAGCGGGGCCTGGTACTCCTATGGCAAGGAGCGCATCGGTCAGGGGCGTGAAAACTCCCGCACCTGGCTGACTGAGCATGCCGAAACTCTGGCTGAAATAGAGGGTAAATTGATGGACCTGCTCAAAGCACCTGCTGCCGCCAAGGCATAAGAGGGCAAAGATGGATCTCAACGAGATATTGACCATAGCCGTCAAGGCAAAAGGTTCGGACATTCATATCAAGACCGGACTGCCTCCCATTGTGCGTATCGATGGAAGGCTGCATCCGATTCCCAATGCACCGCGCCTGTCGCCGGACATAGTCGGGAACATGGCCAAGTCCATGATGAATGATCGCCAGCGTCGTATTTTCGAAGAAAATTCGGAAGTAGACCTGGCGTACGCAGTGCCTGGATTGGGACGTTTCAGGGTCAGCGTGTACCGCCAGCGCGGAACAGTGGCCATGGTATTCCGTTCGATATCCTTTGTCATTCCTTCGCTTGAAGGGCTCAACCTGCCTCCGGTCATCAAGAAGATGTGCCAGGAAGAGCGCGGTCTGATTCTGGTTACCGGCACCACGGGATCCGGAAAGTCCAGCACATTGGCCGGAATGATCGATTACATCAACAACAGCCGGACCTGCAATATCATCACCATTGAGGATCCGGTCGAGTTTCTTCATCGCGACAACAAGAGCATCATCAGCCAGCGGGAAGTGGGTACTGATACTCCCACCTTTGCCGGCGCGCTCAAGGGAGCCCTGCGTCAGGATCCTGATGTTATCCTGGTAGGAGAAATGCGGGATTACGAGACCATCGAAACCGCCCTCACCGCAGCGGAAACAGGCCATCTGGTTATGTCCACCCTGCACACCATGGATGCTGCCGAGACCATTAACCGTATCATCGGTGTGTTTCCACCCTATCACCAGCGTCAGGTACGTATTCAGCTGGCTGGCGTGATCAAGGGAGTTATTTCCCAGCGTCTGGTGCCGCGCATCGACGGCAAGGGGCGCGTTCCCGCAGTCGAAATCATGCTCGGAACCGCCCGGGTGCGGGAATGCATTGATGACAAGGACAAGACCAAGCAGATCAATGACGCCATCTCCCAGGGCTTCATCACCTATGGAATGCAGACCTTTGACCAGTCCCTGATGAAACTGTACAGCTCAAAGCTGATTACCTATGAAGAGGCTTTGCGCCAGAGTTCCAACCCTGACGACTTTGCCCTCAAGGTTTCCGGCATCTCTTCTACCTCGGACGCTTCCTGGGAAGGGTTCGAGAATAAGGAAACGGATGTTGCTGAGCCAGAGCCGCTTGAGATTGAGAAATACTGATCAGTCTACCGCTGAGCGAGCCTGGCAGTATGCCCTGAGGCTATTGGCAGCGAGGGACTACACCTCTGCAAGGCTGAGTGACAAGCTTCTTGCCCGTGAGTTTTCAAAAGAAGATGTGGCGGCTGCCATTTCGCGTCTGGAGTCTGAACAGTGGATCAGCGATCGCCGTTTTGCTGAACGTTTTGCAGAATCTTCCCTCGCAGCCGGCCGCTTCTTCGGTCCTCGCCTCAGGTTGGAGCTGCGGCGACGCGGAGTGCCTCAGGAAATGATTGGCGAGGTACTAAGCAGGTATGAGCATGACGAGGAGAACGAAGTGCAAGCGCTTCTGGATCGGCGTTTTCCCGGTTTTTCCAGCTCTACCGCCAGTGACAAGGAGAAGCGCAGAGTACTTGGGTTTCTGCAGCGGCGAGGATTGAAAACTTCTGTCATTTTCAAGGTTTTGCGGGAGATGGAGCCGTCGTAACCAATCCATCTCTTTTCTTTACCTTCATAAGAAAAGTTAAATCACGTATTTCAACATTCCGGGGATCAGCATGACAGGAAAAGAAGTTCGCGCACGTTTTTTAAAATATTTTGCAGACAGAGGTCATGCAATCGTGTCCAGCTCTGGGATCATTCCGAAAAACGACCCCACGCTCATGTTTACCAATGCCGGCATGAACCAGTTCAAGGACTGTTTCCTCGGGATGGAGACACGTGACTATACCCGTGCCTGCAGTTCGCAGAAATGCGTGCGTGCCGGAGGCAAGCACAATGACCTGGAGAATGTCGGGCGCACTGCCCGTCACCACACTTTTTTTGAAATGCTGGGAAACTTTTCTTTCGGCGATTATTTCAAAAAAGAAGCCATTGCATATGCCTGGGAATTTCTGACCACAGATCTGAAGTTGGATAAAAGCCGCCTGTATGTATCGGTGTTCACTGACGACGACGAGGCTGCCGATATCTGGCATGAACAGGAAGGTGTGCCGCGGGATCGCATCTTCCGCTTCGGTGAAAAAGACAACTTCTGGTCCATGGGTGACACAGGCCCCTGCGGTCCCTGCTCAGAGATATTCTACGACCAAGGGCCCCAGGCGGGATGCGGCAGCCCGGACTGCACCGTGGGATGCGACTGTGATCGTTACATGGAGATATGGAACAATGTCTTCATGCAGTTCAATCGCTCTGCAGACGGCGTTCTCACGCCATTGCCCAAGCCATCGGTCGATACGGGAATGGGATTGGAGCGCATAACTGCAGTCATGCAGGGAGTGATCTCCAATTATGATACCGATCTGCTGCAGGGAATCATTCGACATGTGGAACGGCTCTCCGGCAAGCGCTACGGAGCCAGTGACAGGGATGATGTATCCATGCGGGTGATTGCTGATCATTCGAGGGCAGTTACGTTTCTGATCTGTGACGGGGCATTGCCAAGTAATGAGGGACGTGGCTACGTGCTGCGCCGTATCATGCGCCGTGCGGCCCGACATGCCAAGATGCTCGGTTTTGCAGAGCCGATGCTTTACCACACGGTTGACGCGGTGCGGGACATGATGGCCGAAGCCTATCCTGAGCTTTTGGAGCGGGAAAGCTACATCAAAAAAGTTGTTCTGGCTGAAGAGCAGCGTTTCGCAGAAACGCTGGATCGGGGCCTGGCCATACTCAATGACGAAGTAGCGGCTCTGCGGGTCGCAGGCAAGCAAGTTATACCCGGAGATGTGCTTTTCAGGCTGTACGATACCTTCGGGTTTCCCTCTGACCTGACTGCCGACATAGTAGAGAGTGAGGGCTTCACTATCGACGAAAGCGGCTTCGAAGCCTGCATGGAGCGTCAGCGTGAACAGGCGCGGGAGCACTGGAAGGGATCGGGTGAGGAAGGTATAGCCAACATCTACAAGGAACTCTACAATCGCGGCACGCGCAGCGGGTTCGTTGGCTATGATGAAATGACAGCCTATGGCGCGGTCCTGGTTATCGTCAAAGATGGTGTTGAAGTGGAGAGTGCACAGATTGGCGATATTGTAGAGGTCGTTACTGATACCACACCCTTCTACGGCGAATCAGGTGGCCAGAAAGGGGACTGCGGCATCATTTCCACTGGTAACGCGCATCTTGAAGTTGTTGGTACCAGCCGCCCCTATACGGATCTCATCGTACACCGTGCGGTTGTGAAGGAGGGGACGTTCAGAAAAGGCGATACTGCCGATCTGAAGGTGTCAGTCCCGCAGCGAAGTGCTACCGCCCGCAACCACACGGCAACGCACCTGTTGCAGACAGCACTGCGCAAGGTTCTGGGGGATCATGTCAAACAGGCAGGTTCACTGGTTTCAGCAGATCGGCTGCGGTTCGACTTTACCCATTTTTCCGCTATGACAGCCGATGAGATACGTCGGGTGGAGGACATTGTTAACGGATTCATCATGGGGAACGATCCTGTCGTCACCTCCCAGATGGCAATCAACGAGGCGGTCGAGGCGGGTGCAACGGCTCTCTTTGATGAAAAATACGGTGATGCGGTGCGGGTGGTACGAGTCGGCGATGTGAGCATGGAGTTGTGTGGTGGTACCCATGTACGCGCTGCCGGCGACATAGGTCTCTTCAAAATCATTTCCGAGGCTGGGATTGCAGCGGGCGTACGTCGTATCGAGGCGCTTACCGGCACAGGAAGCCTGGCTTTTGTGCAACAGATCGAGGACGAGCAGCGAACCATTGCCTCCTTGCTCAAGGCTGAACGGGGCGATTCTCTGGAAAGGCTGGAGAAGTTGTTGGTGCGCCAAAGAGAGTTGCAGCGTGAAGTGGAATCGTTACAAGGCAGGCTTAATGCGGCCGCTTCAGGCGACCTGCTCTCCCAGGCAAGGGAAATCAATGGCATCAAGCTGTTGGCCGTGCAGGTCCAGGTCGAGGATGTCAAGGCTTTGCGCGATCTTTCCGATACTCTCAAGGAGAAGATTGGAGAAGGGGTCGTCGTACTGGGTGCGGCAATCGGCGGCAAAGCCAACCTGCTTGTTGCGGTCACCAAAGGATTGAGCTCTTCCGTCAAGGCAGGAGACATTATCAAGCAAATTGCACCGGTAGTGGGGGGCAGCGGTGGTGGTAAGCCCGAGTTGGCCCAGGCTGGCGGTTCTCAACCTGACAAGCTCGAAGAAGCTTTGGTTCTCGCTTCCCAGGTTCTGGCAAAAGCATGAGAGTTGAGCGTGCAGTGTGGAGGCGCAACTGATGGCAGTGCTGAAACGGAATGATCAGGCCAAATCCCAAACTTCGATCCTGATTGTTGATGACGAAAAGGTGATTCGTGACCTATGTGCCCGGGCGCTCATGGAGTACCGGGTCTTCCAGGCAGGCAATTGCGCTGATGCCGTCAGGGTTTATGAGAAAGAACGCACTGACCTGGTTCTGGCCGATGTCATGATGCCGGGTGGCGATGGAATTCAGCTTCTCAGGCAGATCAAGAAGCTGGACCCTAACGCGGCAGTGATAATCATGACCGGTTTTGCAGATAAGGAAATTATTCTTAACGCTCTCAAAGAGGGTGCCGATGATTTTATCAGCAAGCCGCTCAACCTGTTACAGCTTAAGACCGTCATGGAAAAGGCCCTTGCCAGAAATCAGCTGAAAGAGGAACTGGCAACCCTGAAACAGCTTGATCGCCTGAAGAGCAATTTTCTCTCTCTCATCTCTCACAAGCTGCGAACACCGATTACTGCCATTTCTCTTTTTCTCCAGAATATTCAGCGAGGAGTATACGATACCAGCGATGCGCTCTTCCTTCAGAATGTCAACCTTATCAATGAAGAAGCGGCATATCTGAACCGCATGGTAAATGACCTGCTTACATTCAGCCAGATGATGGAAGGAAGCAGCCTTCTTCATGTGGAGCCGTGTGATCTGAATATAATTGTGGGGAATGTACTGCAGGGATCGCGGGAAGCCTTGCGCAAACCGGGCGTTACGACTGAATTTAGTGAGAGGCATTTGCCTGCTATTTATCTCGACCGTGCAAAAATCGCTTTTGCGCTTCAGCAGGTAATTGACAACGCCTACAAGTTTTCGGGAGAAACTGGTCGGGTTTCCATACATATCAGAGATGGCGAAGACAATTTGACTGTGATTGTAGCTGATTCGGGTGCCGGTATCCCTCAGGAAGAACTGACAAGGGTCTTTGACAAGTTCTACCAGATCGATCCGGATAATACCGGTCAGGTACGCGGATTTGGTCTGGGACTTTTCTATGCGCGTGAATTTGTAAGACAGCATGGAGGAAATCTCGATATAGCAAGCGAAGCGGGCAAGGGGACATCGGTCACCATTACACTGCCAGTGCAGCCAACAGTTTCCGCATAAGCTTCAACGCGCTAAGTAAGGGAAAAGATATGAACCAGGAACATTTGATCGAAAAAGCCAATAATCTGATGGAGGCTCTGCCGTATATCCGCCGGTTCTCGGGCAAGACCTTTGTAATCAAATATGGCGGACATGCCATGTCTGATGAAAAGCTCAAGGAGTCCTTCGCCCTTGACGTGATCATGCTCAAGTCTCTGGGTATCAACACGGTCATCGTTCATGGTGGCGGGCCACAGATTAACGAAACCCTCAAGCGCTACGGCATCGTTTCAGAATTTGTAAAAGGAATGAGGGTGACCGATCAGGACACGATGGCCGTTGTTGAGATGGTCCTTGTCGGCCAGGTGAACAAAGAGGTGGTGGGGTATCTCAATCAGCACGGAGGCAGGGCCGTAGGACTTTCCGGCAAGGATGGTACACTGCTCTTGTCAAAAAAACTGCTGCAGGAAATCAGGAATGATGATGGTTCCACCGAACAGGTTGATATCGGATATGTTGGTGATGTGGTCAAGGTCAATACTGATCTGATCGCTACCCTTGAAGCCGGCAAATATATACCGGTTATTGCTCCGGTGGGTGTAGGGCCGGAAGGGGAGAGCTACAACATAAATGCGGATCTAGTTGCAGGGCGCGTGGCCGCAGCTCTGGGCGCCGAAAAACTGATTCTGCTTACGGACATCAATGGCGTTAAAGATAACACAGGAACACTTCTGGAAAGCCTGTCAGTAGCCCAATTGCACCGCCTGATAGAAGATGAAGCCATCACCGGAGGCATGATTCCAAAGGTAATATGCTGCGCCGATGCACTCAAGGATGGGGTCAAAAAAGCTCATATTATTGACGGACGAGTTCCACATGCCGTACTTCTTGAGATATTCACAGACATCGGGATAGGAACTGAAATTACGAAATAGAATCGCTGCCCTTCCCCCAGCGTTTCAGATAGGAAAATAAAATGAACTCCCAACAATGGATAGAAAAGTCGGACAACTACATTATGAAAACCTATGGACGTTATCCGATCGTGCCGGTACGGGGAGAAGGCTGCCGTCTGTGGGATGCGGATGGCAAGGAGTACCTTGATTTCCTCGGCGGCGTGGCGGTCAACAACCTTGGCCACTGCCACCCGAAGGTTGTAGCTGCCCTGCAGAAGCAGGCTGGAGAGTTGCTTCACTGCTCCAACTACTATCAGATTCCCCAGCAAATCGAACTGGCCGAACTGCTCTGCAATCACTCCTTTGCGGACAAGGCTTTTTTCTGCAACAGCGGAGCGGAGGCAAACGAGGCGGCTATCAAACTGGCCCGCAAGTATAGCCGTGACACCTACGGCCCCCAGCGTTACGAAATCATTACCGCTGCGGAATCTTTCCACGGCCGCACCATGGCAACGGTGTCCGCAACAGGGCAGGAGAAGGTTCAACGTTTTTTTGATCCGCTGCTGCACGGCTTTACTCATGTCCCTTTCAATGATGCGGCTGCCCTGGAGGCTGCAGTTACTCCTAATACCTGTGCCATTATGCTGGAACCGATCCAGGGTGAAGGGGGTGTTAATGTACCCTCGCCAGGATATTTTCAGGAGGTGCGGCGTATTTGCGACCAGCATGGTCTGCTGCTGATTTTTGATGAGGTGCAGGTGGGCATGGGACGTACCGGCAAGCTCTTCGCCTATGAGCATTTTGATGTAGTGCCTGACATAATGACTCTTGCCAAGGCCCTGGCAGGAGGTGCTCCAATCGGTACCATGCTTGCTGCCGACAAATATGCTGCTGCCTTTACTCCCGGTACCCACGGTTCAACGTTCGGCGGCAATCCACTGGTCTGCGCGGCCGCCATTGCAACAGTCAGGACAATTCTGGAAGATGGTATCCTTAATCGCACCGAAGAAATCGGAGAATACCTGTTGGGCGAACTGGAAACCTTGGGCAAAAAGTATTCCTTTGTAAAGGAAGTGCGTGGCATCGGCCTGATGATCGGCATGAGCCTTGAGATACCGGGTGCCGAGATCGTCAAAAAAGGACATGAGTGTGGTGTCCTCTTGAACGTAACCCATGACACGGTGCTGCGCTTTGTACCGCCGCTGGTAGTGACCAAGCAGGAGATCAACTTAATGATTGAACTGCTGGACGGAATCTTCGCCAAAATCTAATTTTCAATTTGATTACTTTTTATGAACAGGAACTGTTATGACCAGGCATTTTTTAGCACTGCATGATTACACCAAGGATGAACTGGACGGTCTGCTGGATCTGGCTGGTGAGCTGAAAGAGAAGCAGAAGCAGGGGATTGAGCATCATCTGCTGAAGGGCAAGACCTTGGCGATGATTTTTGAAAAATCTTCCACCCGCACTCGCATCTCCTTTGAAGTAGGCATGTATCAACTGGGTGGGCACGGTCTGTTTATCTCCAACAAGGATTCTCAGATTGGCCGAGGCGAGCCGATCAGGGATACGGCGCGTGTTATGTCACGTTACTGTGACGGTGTCATGATCCGCACCTTCGGACAGGAAATAGCAGAAGAGTTTGCAGAATACTCCAGTGTGCCGGTGATAAACGGGTTAACGGACCTGTTCCATCCATGTCAGATTCTTGCGGACCTACAGACGGTTATTGAGCATAAAAAGTCATATGAAGGGCTGAAGTTTGCCTGGGTAGGCGATGGCAACAATATGGCAAACACATGGATAGAAGCCGCCGCTCTTTGCGGTTTCGATCTGGTTCTAGCCTGTCCCCAAGGATATGAGCCGGACGCGCAGGTTCTTGCCTGGGCGGAGGCTAAGAGCCCGGGAAGAGTCACTCTGACGACTGATCCTGCGGTTGCTGTGGCTGGTGCGGATGTAGTCAACACCGACGTCTGGGCCAGCATGGGCCAGGAAGAGGAGCAGAGGGAGCGGGAAAAAGCCTTTGCGGGATATTGTCTGGACGATAACCTTCTTGGTCGAGCCAAACCCGACTGTATCGTGCTGCATTGTCTGCCCGCTCACCGCGGAGAAGAAATTTCCGATTCGGTCATTGAAGGGAAAAATTCTGTAGTATGGGACGAGGCAGAGAATCGGCTGCATATACAGAAAGCAATTCTCGTGCGCTTGATGAGCGGGCAGGAATAATAGTAATCTTGCAGGTCAAGCTTGAAGTTCAAATTCGATTATCCACATAAGGAGACTTACATGGCACAGAAACAGGACATCCAAAAAATCGTTTTGGCTTACTCAGGCGGGTTGGACACCTCCATTATTCTTAAATGGTTGAAGAATGAGTATGGCTGCAAAGTTGTAGCCTTTTCGGCCGACCTGGGGCAGGGAGAAGAACTTGATCCGGTGCGTGAAAAAGCTTTGGCTACCGGTGCAGATGAAGTTTATATCGATGACCTGAGAGAGGAGTTCGTCAGGGATTTTGTCTACCCGATGTTTCGAGCCAACGCAATTTATGAAGGGCACTATCTGCTCGGTACTTCGATTGCCCGTCCGCTGATCGCCAAGCGCCAGATGGAAATTGCTGCCAAGGAACAGTGCGATGCGGTTTCCCATGGTGCCACCGGCAAGGGTAACGATCAGGTGCGTTTCGAACTGGCATATTATCACTTTAATCCGGCCATCAAAGTCGTTGCCCCCTGGCGTGAGTGGGACCTGAACAGCCGTCAGGCCCTGATTGAGTATGCCAAGAAGAACGATATCCCGATTCCAGTTACTAAAAAACGTCCCTGGTCCTCTGACCGCAACCTGCTGCACATCTCCTTTGAAGGTGGTATTCTTGAGGACACCTGGGCTGAGGCTCCCGAGGAAATGTATGTGCTGACAGGTTCACCGGAGAATGCTCCCGATACTCCTCAGTACGTTGAAATTGAGTTCAAAAACGGAAATGCAGTGGCAGTGGATGGCAAGCAGATGACTCCTGCCGAACTTCTGGCCCACCTTAACACTCTGGGTGGTAAACATGGTATTGGTCGAGTGGATCTATTGGAAAATCGTTCCGTTGGTATGAAATCCCGTGGTGTCTATGAGACCCCCGGTGGCACGATTCTGCGGGAAGCCCATTCAGCAGTGGAGCAGATTACAATGGACCGGGAAGTTATGCGCATTCGTGACGGCCTGATACCTGAATATGCACGTCTTGTCTATGCCGGTTATTGGTTTTCACCAGAGCGTCAGATGTTGCAGACACTGGTGGATGAATCACAGAAATGCGTTAATGGCGTCGCCCGCGTCAAGCTCTACAAAGGACTTTGCCGGACTGTCGGGCGTAAATCCGAAACCGATTCACTCTTTAATCTCGATTTTGCTACTTTTGAAATGGATCAGGTTTACAACCAGGCTGATGCAGAAGGTTTCATCAAGATCAACAGTCTGCGGCTGCGCATCAGATCGTTGATGCAATCATCGAAAAAGAAGTAGGGAATTGACAAAGGTCAGATTGTACAAAAAAGAACATATTGTCACTTCGGTTGTTGCAGTGATCGTGGATGAAGAGGGGCGGGTGCTTCTGACGAGGAGAAACATCGCCCCTTTCCAGGATCTGTGGGTAATGCCGGGTGGCAAAATCGATCTGGGAGAGAAAATTCTTGATGCATTGAAGCGGGAGGTGCATGAAGAAGTCGGCCTTGAAATTGAGATACAAGGGCTGATCGACGTATTTGAGCACCTGACGCCTGGGGAGGCAAATTGCCACTTTGTGATCCTCTATTATCGGTGCCGGCCTGTTTTCTGCGATCTTCATCCCAACGAGGATGAAGTGGCGGAGGCTGCCTGGGTTCCTGCTTCAGAACTTATGAACTATACCCTCCCCGCCGGTGCCCGCTTTATTCTTGGCAAGGTTTTTCCCGAACTCTCCCTCTGTGACCTGCCGGTTACCGTTGATGCCTGAGATCATTGACAAAAGGGTAAATCTTGAATTTCCCCTGGGCCATCATCTGCATTGCATGATTGTCCAGATTCCCAATCGCCTTAAGCGTGCCGGTACCGGATACACCATCACTGATCCGCAAGAGAAGTGGCAACTGGTAAGGTCTGTGCTTGATCTGGTTATTTCCGGTGAAGGAAACCTCAAGAAGCTCCATTTTTTGCTCTTCCCTGAGTCAAGCTTGCCGGCTTCGCGTTTTGACGATCTGCTGGCGATCATTAGTCAAAAGTTTAGAGCAAATACAGTTACGGTTTTTGGAATTGAGCATGTCCGGCTGCATGAATACCGGGCACTGCTGGAGCGGTTCCGCGAGGACAATGCCGAGGCAATCGAGCTGGTGGACAAGGATATTGATGCCGGAGATGTGTTGGATGTTCCGGTCAACTGGTGCTGCATTGCCATCAAGGAAGCAAACGGGAGTCTTCGAGTTTTTCTGGAAGCAAAAAGCCATCCCTTCCATGGCGAAGAGTATATCGATACGTTCCACGACCTCTATCGAGGCAGACATTTTTATCTGTTTCGCAGCAGGCCCTCCTGTTTCAACTTCATGGCTATAATTTGTCTCGACTACCTCTATCGGGACTTGTATACCTCGAATATCCGGCAGATCATTGACCATGCAAACAATCTTTTCTTTTCTACGCGGCAGGGGCTGGACGCACTATTTGTGATCCAGTGCAATCCCAAGCCGGAACATCGTGCCTATCGTGATGTGATCAGCGGGTTTTATGGAGAGTATTTGGAAAATACACCAGGAGTCCGTGAGACGGTGACAGTGTTTGGCAATGTATCTGATGAGAGTAGAATCGGCGATGCCAAAGCTGGTCAAGGTTTCGGCAATTCCAGTATAGTCATCAACCGTAATCATCGTCTTGCACAGGTAAAATTTTCAGAATTTATCACGGATGATTTTGATGGTGCGCCGGTTTGCCGACTGCGCTTTGGCAGCGGGACCCGATTGATCTATATAAACTTGCCGCAGCAGCACGAAATTGACCCGCGAACCACGCGAGTTCCGCTTAAAATACATACGATTATGGAACTTGATGATTCCGGTGCGTGGCGAAAGATTACTTTTGATGAGGAAGACTATGAGATTGTTCGCGCATAGTACTTCTTACCAAATAAGAGGCAGGGCCTCTGCTATTTCATGTTATGGAGAATGCCATGTCTAAGGATAAACTGTGGGGGGGACGCTTCACCCAGCCCACTGACAGGTTTGTAGAAGAGTTCACAGCATCAATCCAATTCGACAAGCGTCTGTATCATCAGGATATCAGAGGCTCCATCGCTCATGCCCGCATGCTGGGCAAACAGGGAATCATTTCTCTGGATGATGTGGAAAATATCGTGCATGGCCTGCAACAGATCCTGCATCAGATAGAGGCCGGTTCTTTTGATTTTTCCATCAGCCTTGAAGATATTCATATGAACATCGAAGCTAGGCTCTCCGCTGCCATCGGTGAAGCAGGTAAACGACTGCATACCGGAAGGTCGCGCAATGACCAGGTAGCGCTGGACATTCGTCTTTACCTGCGTGATGAAATCATTGATATCTGTACCTACATCGATCTTCTTATTGATGCGCTGTTGACCCAGGCGGAGAATAATCTTGATACAATCATGCCTGGTTTTACGCATCTGCAGACAGCGCAGCCCATTCTTTTTGCTCATCATCTCATGGCCTATGTGGAAATGTTCAAACGTGACCGCGCTCGCCTCGACGATTGTTTGAAACGCGTCAATGTTATGCCACTCGGGTCCGGGGCCCTTGCAGGAACTACCTTTCCAATCGACCGGGAGTATGTGGCCGAACAACTGGATTTTCCCCTCATTACACGCAATTCTCTGGATGCGGTTTCGGACCGGGACTTTTCACTGGAATTCCTTGCCGATGCTTCAATTCTGATGATGCATCTTTCCCGTTTTTCCGAGGAGTTGATTATCTGGTCAACTAGTGCCTTCAGATTCATTGAGCTGTCTGACAGCTTCTGCACCGGATCTTCGATCATGCCTCAAAAGAAAAACCCGGATGTTCCGGAGTTGGTCAGGGGGAAGACAGGCCGTGTGTATGGTAACCTGATAGCATTGCTGACAGTGATGAAGTCTTTGCCGCTTGCTTACAACAAGGATATGCAGGAAGACAAAGAGCCACTTTTTGATACTATTGACACCGTAAAAGGTAGTCTTAAAGTCTTTGCCGACATGATCAAGGACATGAAAGTCTACGATGACAACATGCGCCAAGCTGCCGGGGAAGGTTTCTCCACTGCAACTGATGTTGCCGATTACCTGGTGCGCAAGGGACTTCCCTTCCGTGATGCCCATGAAGCGGTAGGTAATGCTGTAAAATATTGTGTGGAAAACGAGATGGATATAACTGAATTGTCGCTTGCGGAATGGCAGCTCTTTTCACCATATTTCGATTCTGATATTTTTGAGGCAATCACTGTCGATGCCTGTATACATGCCCGCAACGTACCTGGAGGTACTGCTCGGGAACGCGTTTGGGACGAAATCGTCAGGTCCCGGGAAGCAAAGTAACCTCATGTACTGCGATTTTTACGGACTTAAAGAAAAACCGTTTACAATCACCCCCAATCCTGAATTTATTTTTCTGAGTCGTAATCATCGGGAAGCCTTTGCTCATCTCTTGTATGGTGTGGACAGTCATGCCGGTTTCATTGCCATGACCGGAGAAGTTGGTACTGGAAAAACCACCCTGCTGCGGACTTTGCTGACCCAATTGGATGCAGACAAATATCGCAGTGCATTGATTTTCAATACATGCCTTTCCTGGGAACAATTGCTGGCTACTATTTGCCGCGAATTTGATATTACGCCGGTCGAATCGAGCCGTTTCGGCTATCTGGACGCTTTAAACCGCTTCCTGCTGGATCAGCATTTAGTAGGTTCCACTGTCGTGTTAGTGATTGACGAAGCTCAGAACATGGCTCCCGATGTTCTTGAGCAGATACGTATGTTGTCCAACATGGAAACGGAGCAGGATAAGCTCATTCAGATAATTCTGGCTGGCCAACCAGAGCTTGAAGATGTTCTTGCCCGCCATGACTTACGCCAGCTCAGTCAGCGTATAACTGTTCGTTGCAGACTTATCCCCATGGGACTGAACGACACTGGTGACTACATCAGTCACCGCTTGAAAGTTTCAGGATGTCGAATTCCGAACCTCTTTTCTCGCGGAGCAGTAAAGTGTATTTACAGATTTTCTAAAGGAGTTCCACGCCTGATAAATATTGCCTGTGAGCAGACTTTGGTCATGGCCTGGACGCAAGAGCGTACCTCTATCACAAAAGGTATGGTCGCCGAGGTGCTCGCAGAGACCGGTTCCTTTCGCCGCCGAGGAATCATGCGGCGTTTTTTAAACTGGCTTGCAGCCGGAAGGTGATCCATATGAGTTATATCCTCGATGCGTTGAAAAAAACTGAACGTGAAAAGGCCAGAAAGGAACGGCATGCCGGAAGGGCCAGCCTTTCCGGAGAGCTGTTCAACGATGACTTATCTCATCGTGGCACCAGTAATAACGTAAGAATTTTAATTGTGGTGATACTTGCTTCACTGGTGACATTCGGTGTGACCTGGTATTTGCTTAAGGAAAAAAAAGGACACAAGGTTCCATCACTACCAGTTGCGTCACAGGCCTTACCGCCATCCAGTCCTCCGATATCCTCCATGCTACCGGTTCCTGCAAGCTCACCTGTGCCTCTGCCTGCCACGCCTCCCGTTACGTCAGCTCCCACCCAGGCCGTTGCTCCATCTGGCCCGGTTCCACCTGGTGTTCAGCCGGCTCAGAATGCACTGCCGCCAGCAGCCACGGAAGAGATGGATGAGGGTGAAGGTAGGGGGCGCCGGAGATCCAGGGCAGCACGGAACTCTGAAACTGTCCCATCCAGCCCGATTCAGCAACAGAACCCGACTCAGCAACAGAACAATTTAACTCAGGACAATATATCCGCCCCCGGAGATATTAAAGTTTCAGGCATAGCTTGGCAGGATGAACGCCGTGCGCGCAGGGCAGTTGTAAATGGGTTTCTGCTGCATGAAGGAAGTGTTGTTTCAGGAGCCAGGATTACTGAAATTCAGCAGGACCGGGTACGTTTTTCCCAGAATGGCAAAACATTTGATATTTCTCTTGTGTCAGCAGGAATGCCTTTAAATAAATAATGATAGGAGAGGTTGATGCGTCTTCCTGTAGGCCTGCTTCTTATACTTATTTGTACAGTATCCTGTGGAAAGAGAGGTGCTCTCATCTATCCTGAGATGGCGGCGCCAACAGCTCCGGCTGAGGTCACCGCACTTCAGTCGGGCTCTGAAGTAAAAATATCGTTACTGCTTCCCCAAAAGGACCTTGCTGGTCGTCCCCTGAGAGAACTTGCTGGATTCAAGCTTTTCAAGCAAGTGACAGATGCAACCAAAGAGGGAGCATGCAAGGCCTGCAGTTCCGAGGCCCTCCTTGCAAAAACCGTTTTTTTCGACCATCCCGGCACCGCAGTGCAACGGTATGACAACCGTTTCATTCTGCTTGACAGTCAGGTGCATTCAGGAATTGACTATGTTTATTACGTGCAGTCTTTTCTTCAGGATGGAACCAATGGTGTCGCGTCGCTGCCAGTGACGGTGAGCGTCGTTCCGGTTTTGGCGCCGCCTGCGCTTAAGGCGGTCCCGGAACCAACAGAAGTCCGCCTTGAGCTTGCGGCACCATCTCCTGCACCAGGTACTTTCGTTGGTTTCTCAATCTACAGAGCCATAAAAGGACAGCCTTTTCCATACAGACCTCTTACCAAGGAACCGGTTGTCTCTAGGGTGTTTTCTGATTTTGGGCTTCAACGCCAACTGATGTATACGTATGTTGCAAAAACAGTAGTGCGTTTGCCCAATGGAGCTCTTGCAGAAAGTGCCGCTTCTGACACGGTGGAAGTCCAGCTGTCCGAAGACTGAGTTTTGTAGACATTACAAAAACTAAAAAGGCGCCCGAGATGGGCGCCTTTTTAGTTTTTAAGCTGTTTTAAAAATTACTTGGCAACGGTTTCAGCCAGTTTGACAGCGATATCCTTGTAGGGGTTAGCGAACAGGATGATCAGGCAGACAACCAGGGCGTAGATTGCCAGAGACTCGATCATGGCCAGACCGATCATCATGGTGGTCAGGATCTTTCCGGAAGCACCAGGGTTACGGGAGACGCCTTCAACAGCACTTTTAACTGCGAGACCCTGGCCAATGCCGGTGCCCACAGTTCCCAATGTCATACCAATTCCAGCTGCCAGAACGCACATTGTGAAAAAACTCATTTTACTTCTCCTCTCTTCTTTTGATTAATATCCTAAATAATATAGGATTCGTGAATCGATTAATGGGCTTCCTCAAGAGAACCCTGGATGTAGATCATGGCCAGAAGCATAAAGACAAAGGCCTGGATGAAGGAAACTAGTACTCCCATCATCATCATTGGTAAAGGAACCAGAAACGGAGCAAGACCGAAGAAAATCATCAAGACCAGTTCGTGACCGTTCATGTTGCCGAAAAGACGCAGCGTGAGTGAAACCGGGCGGCTGAGATGTCCGATGACTTCAATAAAGAAAATGACAGGTGCCAGCCAAGCAATCGGGCCCATAAAGTGTTTAAGATAATGCAGACCATGGTGTTTGATGCCAACAACATGGGTAGAGAGAAAGACAATGATTGCGCATGCTGCAGTAGTGTTGATGTTGGCCGTGGGAGGAAAGAAACCAGGAATCAGACCAATCAAATTGGAGACAAGTATGAAGATTGCAAGGGTTGCGATCAGAGGGAAGAATGAGCGGCCATGCTCACCCATGGTCTCGACGATCATGTTCTCGACCCCACCAACAATAACCTCCATGAAATTCTGCAGACCTCCCGGAACTGTCTTGAGGGCCATGGTGGCCAGTGCTGAAAGGGCAAGGAGCACAACGATAATCAGCCACGTGTAAGCAATGGCATCTGCACTTGCGTCATTGATGTGGAGCGGTGCCAACAGTTTGCGAAAAAATTCGAGAAACAGTAATGGGTGAACCATGTATCTAACCTCCTGTGCGCAAAGCACAATATAGTGAAAGTGCGATTATGTTTGCTACAATTATGGAAAGTCCCACCAAAAGTCCGGCCAGTGAGCAAATACCAGAAACAATTATGAAATAAAGTACTACCCCGGTAATGCTAATTCGAGCAATAAAACGGACCTGCGAATAAAGTTGCGGTTTGGCAGGTAATAATCCGAGTATCCTCTGGAGAACATTGCGCATCCAGAGAAAATTAATTATTGCCACTATACCGCCTGCTAGAATTCCGAGCCCTGTTGGTGTGGAAAAAAAAATGAAACCGATCAGCGTAAGAACCACGAGTAGCAGAATACTTCCCTTAACTATGAAAGCAAAGAGACTTTCCTCATCAATTGCTGTCATCGTCTCTGTGAATCTCCCTGCCTGCTATTACATATATGTTTTTGAATCCGGCTGCTATGCCGATAAACAGGAAAATATAGAAAAACCAGGGCTTCGTGCCAAACCATCGATCCAGGGTGAGGCCAAACCAGACTCCTATTCCGATAGCTAAAACAACCGAGATACCCATGCTTGAAACCATTGCCAAGCTTCTGAAAAGATCCCTTTTTTCTCGGTTCATATTCACTCATTCAATAGCGGCAAAACCGGTATTGCTTATCATGGTGGCAAAGGTATTGTCAAATTAAATGTGTCAATATTTATGCGATTAACTTAAAACTTTTCTCTGCTGCGGCGATAGTGAGGTCAATATCGGAATCACTGTGTGCAGCTGAAACAAAAGCGGTTTCATATTGTGACGGGGCAAGATAGATACCTTCGTTTAGCATCGCCATGAAATATTTGGCAAATGCAGCGGTGTCGCAAGCAGCAGCGGATGTCCAATCATGGACTTCGCTAGCTGAAAAGAATGCACAAAACATGCTTCCAACTCTGGTGGAGTAGATCGGATAGCCTGCTTTTTTTGCCGCAGCAGCAATACCCTCTGCAACTTTACGGCTCTTCTCTTCGAGGCTTTGATAAAATCCCGGCTGTTTGAGAAGGTTTAGAGTGGCAATGCCTGCACTCATAGCCAGTGGATTGCCGGAAAGAGTACCTGCTTGATAGACTCCGCCTGATGGAGAAAGTTTTTCCATGATTTCCCGTTTGCCTCCGAAAGCGCCAACGGGTAGACCTCCTCCGATTATTTTACCGAGAGTGGTCATATCAGGGGTGATGCCATAAACTTCCTGAGCACCACCATAGGCAACACGGAAGCCAGACATCACCTCATCAAAAATGAGAATTATTCCTTCATTAGTACAAATATCACGTAAGCCTTCTAGAAAGCCTTCTCTAGGTGGAACCGTTCCCATATTTCCGGCCACTGGTTCTACAATAATGCAGGCTATCTGTCCGCTATTTTCCGCAATCAAAGTTCTTACCGAGTTCAGTGAGTTGTATTCCGCTGTCAATGTGTGTTTAGCCACGTCAGCAGGAACTCCTGGTGAGTCGGGAACGCCGAAAGTAGCCGCTCCCGAGCCGGCTTTTACAAGAAGAGAGTCGGCGTGGCCATGGTAGCACCCTGAAAATTTGATGATTTTGTCGCGTCCCGTGTAGCCACGGGCCAGGCGAATGGCACTCATGGTGGCTTCAGTTCCAGAGCTGACCATGCGTACCATTTCGATCGAGGGCACCGCACTGATGACCATTTCGGCGAGTGTTGTTTCAAGCTCCGTGGGGGCTCCGAAGCTTGAGCCATTTTCAAGCGCTTGTTTTATCGCCTGAATTACCTGCGGATGGCAATGGCCTACAATCATAGGGCCCCAAGAGCCAACAAAATCAATAAAACAGTTGCCATCTGCATCATAGATATGGCTATTGCTGGCCCTTTTGATAAAAAGTGGATCGGCGCCCACAGACCTGAACGCTCTGACAGGGCTGTTGACTCCGCCTGGTATCGATCTTTTTGCTTGTTGAAACAGCTGGCTTGAACGGTTATGTTCCATAATGTGCTCCTGGCGCATAAAGAATATTTTGTGTGACAATAAAACAAAGAAAATGGAATTTTTTTTTAGCATACTGTATGCATAGCTGTCAACGGTAAAGCATCAAAATAACTTACAAAATTCCCATCATTAAACCTTGGTTAGCATCTCTTCTGTCGCTTTAAATTAAAAAAAAATTATGCTTGACAAAGAAAACCAAATAACATACTTTTCCTCACGTTTTGTATACAGTATACCGCCCAGCGGCGAGGAGGACGTTTAGATGCTTGGAGCATATCTACCTATTTTACTTTTGGTAATCGTGGCAATAGCCTTCGGACTTGTTTCGTTGACTTTTTCCTCGCTCATAGGTCCGAAAAAGAAATCGGCGCTCAAGCTCTCCCCTTATGAAAGTGGGTGTGAGCCGGTCGGTACTGCTCGGGATCGTTTTTCCATTAAATTTTATCTGATTGCGATGCTGTTCATACTTTTTGATATAGAGGCAGTCTTTCTATATCCTTGGGCCATCCTCTATAAGAAGCTTGGAGTATTTGGATTGGTAGAGATGGGACTTTTTATCGTGATCCTCTTTGTCGGTTATATCTATGTATGGAAAAAAGGAGCACTGGAATGGGAGTAGAAAATCCGTTAGGCGATAACATCATAACAACCTCTCTGGATGCGCTGGTTAACTGGTCCAGGAAATCGTCAATATGGCCGATGACTTTTGGTCTAGCATGTTGTGCGATCGAAATGATGGCAACCGGTGCCTCCCACAATGACCTCGACCGTTTTGGAATCATTTTCCGTGCATCCCCGCGCCAATCCGACTGCATCATAATCGCTGGTACAGTTACTAAAAAAATGTTGCCTGTTATTAAAACAGTTTATGAGCAGATGCCGGAGCCGAAATGGGTTATTGCCATGGGAGCATGTGCGTGTTCTGGTGGCGTCTTTGATACCTATAGTGTTGTGCAGGGGATCGACGAGGCCCTTCCGGTTGATGTTTATATCCCTGGCTGTCCCCCTCGCCCTGAAGCGCTGCTGTATGGGATCATGAAACTTCAGGACAAGATTATGAAGGATAAGAATTCTTTCGGTAATTCAATCGGCCTTGGAACAAGGATCGAATCGGCCGCGGCTTAACTTCTCGATAAATAAATAAATCCTAAAAAAAGGGTTGGTACCATGGCAGATAATCGTGCGGTAGTCAGGCTGAAAGAGAAATTTGCTTCATCCATAATTGAAATAATTGAGTTTCGGGGTGAAGTGACAGTAACCGTTCATAAACAGGATATTCTGAATGTTCTCTCCTTTTTAAAGCAGTCACTTCAGTACAATATGCTCACAGATGTGACAGCTATTGACTATCTGGGCAAAAAGGACGAACGCTTCATGATGGTCTACCAGCTTTATTCGATTCCAAACAAGGACAAACTACGAATAAAGGCTCCTGTGTCAGAGAGTGAGTGCCATATACAAAGTGCAACACAGGTTTGGGAAACAGCAAACTGGCTCGAGCGCGAAGTATACGACCTTTTTGGAATTACTTTCGAAAATCATCCTGATCTACGCCGCATCTTGATGACTCCAGAATGGGAAGGGTATCCACTTCGCAAGGATTATCCGCTTCAGGGGCCCGACCGAGAGCCATATAAAGGTCGCCTGTCCTGACTTAATTTCTATTAACTGTGTCAAGAATAACATTGAAGAGGCGATACATGGCTACTACGGAAAAAATGATTCTGAACATGGGCCCGCAGCATCCCAGTACACATGGGGTGTTGAGGCTGGTTCTTGAGCTGGATGGCGAGGTAATCACCAAGATAACACCTGACATTGGTTTCCTGCACCGTGGTGTTGAAAAATTATCAGAGCACCGTACATACCATCAGGTGCTGCCCCTTACGGACCGCCTCGATTACTTGGCGCCTATGAGTAATAATTTGGGCTACATCCTTGCCGTCGAAAAGCTACTGGATATTGAGGTGCCTGAACGGGCTAAAGTTATCCGTATCATTCTTGCTGAATTGACTCGCCTTAAGTCTCACCTGGTTTGGCTTGCTTGTCACGCTCTCGATATTGGAGCAATGACTGTTTTTATTTATGCCTTTCGCGAACGCGAAACAATTATGGAAACATATGAGCTGATCTCTGGGGCTCGCATGACTTCGAACTTTTTCCGAGCAGGTGGTCTCTCTATGGATGTGCCGCCTGAATTTGAAAAAAAGGTTCGCGACTTCATAAGCTCAATGCCTGGCTACCTTGATCAGTACGAAGGGCTTTTAACCACTAACCCCATCTGGCTTAAGCGCACTATTGGGAACGGGGTTATTTCCGCAGAGGATGCTATTGATATTGGTATTACCGGTCCAGCTCTGAGAGGTTCCGGAGTAGACTTGGATCTTCGTCGTGACAACCCTTACAGTGGGTACGACGAATATCAGTTTCAGGTCCCAGTTGGAGAGAAATGCGACACATTTGACCGCTATAAAGTACGACTTGTAGAGATGCGTGAAGCTTGTAAGATCATCAACCAGGCACTTGACCGTCTTAAGCCCGGTCCTGTTTTGGCTGATTCTCCTCAGGTCTGCTACCCTCCCAAAGAGAATGTATATAATTCAATTGAAGGGCTGATTCACCATTTTAAGATAGCTTCTGAGGGCTATCCTGTTCCGGCTGGTGAGGTCTATCAAGGCGTCGAAGCTCCTAAGGGGGAACTGGGTTTCTACATTGTTAGCGATGGTAGCAGCAAGCCCTACCGCATGAGGATCAGGCCGCCTTCTTTTGTTAATCTTCAGGCTATTGAGAAAATGGCAAAAGGATCAATGATCGCTGACTTGGTGGCAGTTATCGGAACTCTAGATATCGTTCTTGGCGAAATTGACCGATAATCGCACGATTCAAAGGAGATTGCGCGCATGAGCGAATCGGTAGAGCTGAAGACTGAAGAGCAGGAACCAGAAATAGATATTTCCATTGCCGATGCAGTAATTGACAAATATATCAATATATCCGGCAATCTAATGCCAGTGCTTCAGGGTATACAAGATGAGTATGGGTACATTCCCCGCGTTGTTGCAGATCATATCGCCGAGCGTTTGAACGTCTATCCTAGTCAGATTTATGGTGTTCTGACCTTCTACGCCCAGTTTCATCTTAAGCCTCGCGGCCGCTTTATCATTCGAGTTTGCGTAGGAACAGCGTGCCACGTTCAGGGAGCTCCGCGTATCGTCGAAACTTTCTTTGATAAGCTTGGAATTGGTCATGCCGAAACAACCCCAGATCTTCGTTATACATTTGAGAAGGTAGCTTGTCTGGGAGCCTGTGGTATGGCACCGCTGGCTATGGTTAATGATTCTACGTACGGCTCAATGACAGTACAAAAGGTCGATGACATCGTTGCTGATTATAACCAGAGGCCTTTGAAATAAGGTAAGTAGCTCGAAACTTTCCAGTAGGGGACAATTCAGCATGAGCGAAAACGCAGCGGTAAAAATTTTAATTTGCCAAGGTACAGGCGGCATTTCAATGGGCGCCAAAGAAGTAGAGGCGGCTTTTGTCAAGCTCCTTGATGAAAAAGGAGTCAACGCCGTAGTCGGTAAGCGTTGCGATGTCATAAAGACTGGCTGTCGCGGCTTGTGTGCAAATGATGTTCTTGTTGATATCATCACGCCTGATCAAGGGCGGGTGACTTATGATTTTGTTAAGCCTGAAGAGGTTGAAAAAATCATCGATGAACATATCGTCAATAAAACAATCATTGAAAAACGTAAGGCTAAGCCTTATTACAATCAATTTGTTGATGCTCAGATGCGTGTTGTTATGACCGGGTGTGGGCAAATAGATCCTGACAGTATAGAAGCTTATATGGAGGAAGATGGTTTCAAGGCCATTGAGAAATGTATTAAATCCATGAAGCCAGAAGATGTAATTGAGGAAGTCAAGAAATCCGGGCTTCGTGGACGTGGCGGCGGTGGTTTCCCTACCGGCATGAAATGGTCGTTTTGTAAAGCATCTCCTGGAGATCACAAATATCTTATCTGTAATGCTGATGAAGGTGACCCCGGCGCTTTTATGGACCGTTCACTTCTTGAAGGCGACCCTTTCTGTATTATAGAAGGGATGATGATTGCCGCTTATGCAATCGGATGTGATTTTGGTTACGTGTATGTACGTGCTGAATATCCTCTGGCAGTCCAGCGCTTGCAACACGCTATCGATATTTGCTATGAGCAGGGCTACCTTGGTAAAAATATAAAAGGTTGGAATTTCGATTTCGACATGCGCATAAAAATGGGTGCCGGCGCTTTTGTCTGCGGCGAGGAAACTGCGCTGATGGCCTCAATTGAAGGGCATCGCGGCATGAGTCGTCCCCGCCCTCCCTTCCCGGCGGTTCGAGGTCTGTGGGGTAAACCGACCAACATTAACAATGTTGAAACGTTCGGCAATGTCCGTCATATCATCAACAAAGGTGGTGACTGGTACGCTTCACTCGGAACCGACACTACAAAAGGAACGAAAATTTTTGCAGTCACGGGCAAGGTAAAGCATACAGGCCTGGTAGAAGTTCCTGCTGGTATGAAAATTCGCGAAGTTATCTACGATGTTTGCGGTGGCATTGCAAATAACCGTAAGTTCAAAGCAGTACAGGCCGGTGGACCTTCTGGCGGATGTATTCCTTCCGATATTCTTGATACCCCTGTTGATTATGACTCTCTTATCAAGGCTGGAGCCATGATGGGATCAGGTGGTCTGGTCGTTATGGATGAAACCACTTGCATGGTGGACGTATCTCGTTTCTTCCTCAACTTCACCAGGATGGAGTCCTGTGGCAAGTGTGTGCCCTGCCGCATTGGCTTGAAGGTCATGCTGGATATCCTCGAGCGCATCACCGAGGGACGCGGCGAGATGAGCGATATCGAAACACTGCAGGATCTGGGTGTCGCCATCAAGAAAGCTTCACTGTGCGGTCTCGGGCAGACAGCACCCAACCCGATTCTGTCAACAATTAATTATTTCCGTGAAGAATACGAAGCCCATATAGCCGATAAACGTTGTCCATCAAACTGCTGCAAAGAACTACTCCTATGGCAGGTTGTTGAGGATAAGTGCGTCAAGTGTGGCGCATGTAAAAAAGCGTGTCCTGTGGATGCCATTGTCTGGGAGAAAGGTCAGTTGGCATGGCTTGACAAGGAAAAATGCACTAAATGCAAATCCTGCTACGATGCCTGCCGGTTCATGGCTATTGAATAACCTGCAACCACACTGTAACCACACACTAACGATCAAACTCACTGATAGAGGTTGAGATGGTAAATCTTACGATAGACAACAGGCAGGTTACTGCACCCAAGACCGCGACCATTTACGAAGCGGCCGAGATGAATGGAATCAAGATCCCGATTTTGTGCCACGACAAAAAGCTCAAACCTTTCGGCGCCTGCCGTATGTGCCTTGTCGAGGTAGAACAGATGAAGGGGCGTCAAATTCCAGCATGCACCACACCAGTTACAGAGGGAATGATAATTCATACTGCTACCCCTGACATCATTAAAGCCCGCAAGATGGTGTTGGAATTGCTGCTGCTCAATCACCCGATTGACTGTCCGGTTTGCGACAAGGGCGGGGACTGTGATCTTCAAAACCTTACGTATGATTATCAAGTCAACGGCAACCGTTTTACAGATGAAAAATTTCACCACCAAATCGATTACAATAATCCTCTGATCGAACGTGACATGAACCGTTGTATCCTATGTGGCAAATGTGCGCGTATCTGTGATGAAATTGTTAGCTTTGGAGCACTCACTTTTATAGATCGCGGGATTGAAACAAAGATAGGTTGTGAGTTTGATGGCGCTCTTAACTGCGAATTTTGTGGTTCCTGTGTTTCTGTATGCCCGGTTGGTTCCCTGCTCGCCAGGCCATTCAAATTCAAAGCACGTTTCTGGTCTCTTACCAAACAAAAAACTGTCTGTGGTTACTGTGGAACCGGTTGCAACCTTACCTTAGGTGTTAAAGACAATAAGGTTCTGACCACCATTTATGATCAAGAGCAAGGGTTTCACAAAGGTCAGTTGTGTGTACGCGGACGTTTTGGTTATCAGTTCATTAACAGTGAAAAGCGGCTCACTAAACCAATGCTTCGCAAGAATGGCACTTTGGTTGCGGTTGGCTGGGATGAAGCTCTAGATTTTGTCGTTGGAAAGCTCAAGGGAGGCAATGTTGCTGCATTGTCAACTGCACGCTTGACCAATGAAGAATTTGTATTGTTCAAGAAAGTAATGGAGCTTTCAGGGTCTAAAGATTTTGATCATTCCGCTGGTTATGCACATTCAGCACTTACAGAAGGCTTTGCACGTAGTTTCGGAACAACCGCTTCACCTGCAACAATACCCGACATTCAAAAAAGCAATTTTTTATTGGTGATTAAGAGCGATGCCTATGAGACACATCCTGTCGCAGGCTTTGAAATCAACATGGCTGTGAAAAACAAAGGTGTCGTACTTAATATCCTTTCAGACAAACATGGAAAATTAGGCAAGCTTCCAGGCGCAAAGACTCTGCTTCATGTTCCAGGCAGCGAGATTGCTCTTGTCAATGCTCTTTCAAAAGTAATTCTCGACGGGAAGAAAGCAGCAGGAATCGCTTCATCCGTTGTTGGTTACAGTCAGCTTGAGCAGTCCCTTTCCGATTGTTCCGTGGAAGCTGTTGCTGCCACATGCGGAGTGAGTGTTAACGATATCATCGAACTCGCTAATGATTACTCTGCGGCAGAAAAAGCTCTGATTGTATTCCCTGTGGGTTTGGCATACCCCGGTCATAACGCAGAGTTGGCCAGTGCCATAGCAAATTTGGCCATTCTTGCTGGCAAAATTGGAAGCGAAGGCTCCGGCGTACTCTGTATGTCAGAGAAAAATAATAGCCAAGGTGCAGTTGACATGGGTTTCTACCCTTCTCAGGATGGAAAAAATGCCCAGCAGATTTTGGACGGATGTGCCTCTGGAACTGTAAAGACTCTCTTTATTGCCGGAGAAAATCCGGTAGTGTCGTACCCTGATCGCACTAAAACAGCGGCTGCGCTTGATAAGGTTGATTGCCTGATTGTATCTGAGCTGTTCCTTAGCGAAACAGCTGCAATGGCCGACGTGGTGTTACCCGCCTGCTCTTTTGCAGAAAAAGAAGGTACTTTTACTGCTGCAGATAGGCGTGTGCAGCATATAAAACCGGCAATACGTAAAATCGGCCTGAGCCGTTCTGATTTTGAAATATTCGGAGTTTTAATTTCCAGACTTGGAGGTGAAGTTCCGGTGTCATCAGCCACCGTTTTTAGTGAAATTGCCTCAAATACAAGTGGTTATGCGGGAATGTCTTATGCTGCTCTTGGTGAATCCGGAGCGTTTGCTCCTGTCGATATCAAACCCGCCTTTGTGGATGTCAAGGCTCCCGGGCAGACTAGGCAAGCAGGTAAACTTGCACTGTTGACTGGTAGCTCATTATATCACTGCGGCACTATGTCTCAATATGGTGAAGGTCCAATGCATGTTTGTCCTGAAGGGTACCTTGAAATTTCCCGCAAGGATGCAGCAAATAACAAAATTTCAGAAAATGATCTGTTGACGGTTACTTCTGCTAGCGGCAGTGTCCAGCTTAAGGCACGGATAACCCCACGTATGTCTGAAGGCGTTGTCTTCACTCCGTACCATTTTAGCTCTGCATCTGTTAATCAGGCATGGAACGGAACAGAAGTAACGTGGGTAACGCTGAATAAGTAGCCTTGAAAATTAGTCACTTCTCGGACTTTTAATAATCCAAGGGAAAGAGGGTCAGATGGGAATGGAAATTTTAGGACTACCGATGATGTATTACATCGCCATGGTTGCCAAGGTCTTAGTTGCATTTGTTTTCGTGCTGCTGACCGTGGCCTATGCTACCTATGCCGAACGGAAGATCATTGGTCATATGCAGGTACGTGTCGGGCCGATGCGCACTGGCTGGCATGGTCTGTTGCAGCCGATTGCAGACGGAGTTAAGCTCTTCTTCAAGGAAGAGATCATACCTTCTCAAGCGAGCACTTTTGCCTTCCTGTTGGCTCCTTTGATCGCACTTGTTCCTGCATTCATAACCTTTGCGGTTATTCCTTTCGGCGGCGTTATAGAGGTTGCTGGGTACAAGATACCGTTGCAGGTTGCTAGCTATATCGATACCGCTACCGGGCAGATACATGATCTCAATGTAGGTGCTCTGTACATACTTGCCATGTCTTCCCTAGGTGTGTACGGGATTGTTCTTGCTGGCTGGGCCTCCAATAGCAAGTATTCTTTAATGGGTGGTTTGCGCGCCTCGGCCCAGATGATTTCCTACGAGTTGTCTGCTGGACTTTCTATTGTAGCTGTCTTTATGCTCTCCGGCACCTTATCTCTAAGTGAGATAGTTAATCAGCAATCAACAATTTGGTTTGCATTCAAGCAACCACTTGCATTCTGCCTTTTTTTCATCTGCTCGCTGGCTGAAATTAACCGTACACCCTTTGACCTCCCAGAGGCTGAAACAGAACTGGTTTCAGGATTTTGCACGGAATACTCCAGTATGAAGTACGCCATGTTCTTCATGGCAGAATATGCCAATATGGTAACAGTGTGTGCTCTGACGGCGACACTTTTTCTTGGTGGATGGCAAGGACCGTTTGTTAGCTCCTTTGCGCTACTTGGTCCTGTCTACTTTATTGCCAAAGTGTATGCTCTCATGTTTTTCTGCATGTGGATACGTGCCACGCTACCCCGTTATCGCTACGACCAACTGATGCACCTTGGATGGAAAGTTATGATCCCTCTTTCCCTAATTAATATCGTTGTTACCGGTGTCATTGGTTACGTTATCAAGTAGCAGAATCAGTCACGCAACTTAAAGAACAAGGATGGAATTATGAATCCGATTACACCGATCATAAACGGCCTAAAGATCACACTTTCACATCTCTTCAAAAAACCGGTCACTCTGCAATACCCGGACGAGAGGCCCAATGTGGCTCAACGTTACAGAGGACTGCATGCTCTGAATGTTTCCCATAACAAAGCCAAGTGTGTTGCCTGCTATCTCTGTCCTACAGTGTGTCCAGCCAAATGCATAACTGTCGAAGCTGGTGAAGACGCTAATCACGATAAATACGCAGAAAAATACGAAATTGACATGCTTCGCTGTATTTTTTGCGGTTACTGCGTTGAAGCTTGCCCGGTTGATGCAATTCGCATGACTGGTCAATTTGAGTTGGCTAATTTTAGCCGTGAAGATTTTGTGTTCACCAAGGAACGACTCTTAGAAAAGAAATAAAGGAGCAGTGCATGGAAACCCTTTTCTTCGCAATCATCACGCTGGTGGCTGTTGTGTCAGCGATCCTGGTGATCACCTGCAAAAACCCGATCAATAGCGCTTTATCTTTGATCCTAACTTTCTTCTGTCTGGCCACGTATTACGTGATGCTTGATGCCCCGTTCATGGCAGCTGTTCAAGTCATGGTATACGCGGGAGCCATCATGGTTTTAATTGTTTTTGTTATCATGCTTCTAAATGTTCGTGTTGATGCTCATAAAAAGCAAACTCATAAGGTGGCCCTCGGTTGTATCATTGGTCTTTTTACTCTTATAAATACTGCATTTTTGATTTTTAAAAGTCGCGCCGCCATGCCTATGGGTCCATATAACGGAAGTATCATAAAGCAAATTGGACATACCGAATTGATCGGCAAAGAAATGTTCACGACATTTCTTCTTCCTTTCGAAATAACTTCGATCCTGTTGCTGGTTGCTATTATCGGCGCTGTAATTTTGGCCAAGAAAAAAATATAGACTGAGGGATCTTTGACATGGAAAACCTGAACAGCTATCTCATCGTCAGTGCCATATTGTTTTCAATAGGGACAATAGGCGTGCTAACCCGCAAAAATGCCATCGTAATGTTTATGTGCATTGAATTGATGCTTAATGCCGTCAATCTGACCTTTGTCGCTTTTTCAAGATATCTTGGCAATCTTGACGGACAGGTGTTCGTGTTTTTTGTCATGACTGTAGCCGCTGCTGAGGCAGCTGTTGGTCTTGCCTTGATGATAGCCTTCTACAACAATAGGGAATCGATTGACGTCGATGACGTCAATCTGATGAAGTGGTAACACGCTAGTACAATCCATACAGAAAACGTTTAACGATTGCATAAAAGGAGTCTTACATGTTTGACAACGTATGGCTAATCCCGCTTTTCCCGCTCATCGGATTCCTGATCAATGGTTTTTTCGGGAAGAAGATCAAGAATGAGGCAGTTATTGGCGGAATTGGCACACTGATGATTTTTCTGTCATTCATCGTGTCATGCGGAATTCTCATGCAGATGATTGGTCTTCCGGCAGAACAGAGAGTCTTTGAGAAAGTTGTTTTTCCCTGGATTCATTCTGGAAACCTAAAGGTTGATATGGCCTTCCTGCTTGACCCGCTTTCTTGTGTCATGATCATGGTTGTAACCGGGGTAGGAACTCTCATTCATCTCTACTCGATTGGTTATATGCATGGAGAAGAGGGCTTTTATAGATTTTTTGCCTATCTTAATCTGTTTTGCATGTCAATGCTCCTGCTTGTACTTGGAAACAACATGCTTGTCATGTTTATCGGATGGGAAGGTGTTGGACTTTGTTCTTACCTGCTGATTGGATATTACTTTCACAAAAAGTCTGCTGGGGATGCCGCTAAAAAAGCGTTTGTTATGAACAGGGTGGGGGATTTCGGTTTCCTTATCGGTATGTTTACCTTGTTCTGGTGGTTCGGCAGCAATCACAATATCTGGACCATCAACTTCACCGAAATTAAGGCAGCATCTCATTTGCTTCCCTATGGTGGCGTTGTAACCGTCGCCACTCTGTGTTTTTTCCTTGGTGCGACTGGTAAATCTGCACAGCTTCCCCTCTATACATGGTTGCCGGATGCCATGGAAGGCCCCACTCCGGTTTCAGCTCTAATTCACGCAGCTACAATGGTTACTGCCGGTGTATATATGATCGGCAGGATGAGCTTTGTTTTTATCAAATCTCCAGAAACCATGATGGTGGTTGCGGTAATTGGCGCTGCAACGGCAATTTTTGCAGCAACAATTGGTACTGCGCAAAATGATATAAAGCGTGTACTTGCCTATTCGACAGTCTCGCAACTTGGTTTCATGTTTTTGGCTATGGGTGTTGGCGCCTTCACTGCAGGCATTTTTCACCTGATGACACATGCATTCTTTAAGGCTTGTCTGTTCCTCGGTTCTGGCTCAGTGATTCATTCGATGCATCACGCACTTCATCATGCCCATTCTCACGATGATGCGCAAGATATGCGAAATATGGGCGGATTAAAATCTGCCATGCCAATCACCTTCATTACTTTCCTTGTATCAACTATAGCAATTGCCGGTATACCAGGTTTTTCAGGATTCTTTTCAAAGGATGAGATCCTCTGGCAAGCCTTCTCCAATCCTTTTCATGGACAATTGAACATGGTCCTTTGGGGCGTTGGTGCAATAGCCGCCTGTTTTACTGCTTTTTATATGTTCCGTCTCGTATTCATGACTTTTTTCGGGGAATGCCGCATCACTCCAAAAGCAAAAGGTCACTTACACGAATCTCCTTTGGTAATAACCATTCCTTTGATGGTACTCGGTTTGCTGGCAGTTGTTGGCGGATACATAGGTCTGCCTAAACTGATTGGTGACATGCTTGGGGGCATTCCCAATTATTTTGAGCACTGGCTTGAGCCTGTTTTTGCGCAAGCACATGAATACAGCACACAGTATGCTCATGCAGGTGGTCATCATAGCCATTCTCTCGAATGGGGGCTCATGGGGCTGTCCGTTGTCATCGCATTGATCGGAATCACCATTGCATTTACGCTCTATATTAAGAACACGGAACTTCCTGGCAAGTTCACTGCTACCTTTCCAGCACTTCATCGTGCCGTATACAACAAATGGTACATGGATGAATTGTATGACTTCGCCATTGTTAACCCCTGCAAAGCATTGGGTCGGTTCCTCTGGAAGGGTTTCGATGTTGTAGTGATTGACGGAATTGTTAATGGTGTTGCCAATGTAGTTTTGGGCTTTAGCGGTATCTTCCGTTTCATTCAGTCTGGTCTGATCGGAAACTATGCCTGGTCCATGGCCTTCGGTGTGGTTGTAATTCTTGGCTACTACGTTTTCAAGTAAACGATACTCTGCAATTTGATAAAGGAGCATGAATTCATGAGTAACCTACTGAGTCTGACGACATTCCTACCGGTACTGGGTGTCCTACTGCTGCTGTTCGTTCCAAAAGACAGCAAGTCAGTTTTGAGAGGAGTTGCCCTGGCTGTAACTGCAGTGACTTTTGTAGTATCACTGCCGATACTTACCGGATTTCAGACGAATGCCGAATTCCAGTTTGTTGAGAACATGCCATGGATCGCAGCAGGTCCTTTTGTCATGCGCTACAACATCGGTGTTGATGGAATCAGCCTTTGGCTGGTAATCCTAACAACATTTATCATGCCGATTGCGGTTCTTTCCACCTTCACAGCAGTTGAAGAGAAGGTCAAGGAGTACATGATCTGCCTGCTCTTACTTGAGACAGGCATGCTGGGTGCGTTCATCTCCCTCGATCTTTTCCTGTTCTATATCTTTTGGGAAGTGATGTTAATTCCAATGTACTTCATGATTGGCATCTGGGGCGGGAAAAACAGAATCTATGCAGCCGTTAAATTTTTCGTGTACACGATGGTCGGTTCATTGCTGATGCTTGTAGCCCTGATTTTCTTGTACTTTAAGGGGCTCGAAGCAGGTATACCTGATTTTGGTCTTCTGCAGCTGTTCAATTTGAAGCTGGACCTCTCAACACAAATATGGCTTTTTATGGCTTTTGCTTTTGCCTTTGCCATCAAGGTACCGATGTTTCCATTGCATACGTGGTTGCCTGATGCCCATACTGAAGCACCTACAGCTGGTTCTGTAATACTGGCCGCTATTCTGTTGAAAATGGGAACTTACGGTTACGTACGATTTGCGATGCCGCTGTTCCCCGAAGCTGCCCATAAATTTGCACCTGTGATCGCCACACTGGCAGTGATTGGGATTGTGTATGCTTCTCTTGTTGCCATGATGCAGGAGGATGTAAAGAAGCTGGTTGCTTACTCATCAGTTGCTCACCTGGGTTTCGTAATGTTGGGTGTGTTTGCCTTCAATCAACAGGGTATTACGGGCGGCATGTTGCAGATGCTTAACCATGGCGTTTCCACCGGAGCACTGTTCCTTATTGTTGGTTTTATTTATGAACGTCGACATACCCGCTTGATTACTGATTTCGGGGGGTTGTCAAAGCAGATGCCGGTTTTTGCCACCATTTTCATGATTGTTACTTTCTCGTCTATCGGATTACCTGGCACAAATGGTTTTGTTGGGGAGTTCCTGGTGTTGATCGGTGCATTCGAGAGCGAATTGCGCTGGTGGACGATCGTAGCTACAAGCGGTGTCATTCTATCAGCAGTTTATATGCTTTGGGTTTTTCAGAGAGTCATGTTTGGAGAGCTCGATAATCCCAAAAACCAAAAACTTCTGGATCTGAATGCTCGTGAAGTTGGCATCATGGTGCCATTGATAGCGCTGATTTTTTTCATGGGTCTTTATCCCAAACCTTTCATTGATAAAATGGATCCTGCTATAAAGAAGCTCGTTTCACAGGTGCGCCCTGTGTCTATGACAGCACAGGCCCCTGCAGCTATACCTGTAATGCCTGCCGGTCACCCCGGCATGGAGATCCCGGCTGCAGAACAGAATCTCCCTGCTGGCAACGCTCACTAAGTAAAGAGAAGTACGAGTCAATCCGACTGGAGGATATATTAGATGGACATGATTACTATTCCAGCTGTCAACCTCACACCGATCCTGCCAGAGATAATACTGTCTGTACTGGCAATGGCACTGTTGCTGATCAACGTATTCGTACAGAGCAGCAAAAAAACGTATCTTAGCTATATCAGTTTCATCGGTGTTGTTGGCACCGCAGTGCTGGTTGGATCAGGTTGGGGTACTCATATTGAAAGCTTCAGCGGTGCAGTTGTCCAAGATAACTTTGCTACCTTTTTCAAAATGATCTTTCTTCTTGCTGCCGGCCTCGCCATTTTAATCGCCGACCAGTACATGGAGCGTGAAGATTGCAATCACGGTGAGCTTTATCCACTGATTTTATTCACTGTTGTCGGAATGATGTTAATGGCGGCTGGAACAGACCTTATGACCATTTTCCTTGGTCTTGAAGTTATGTCTGTATCTCTCTATGTGCTGGCCGGATTCAACCGTGCTAACACAAAATCGAATGAGGCCGGCCTTAAGTACTTCTTGCTCGGTGCATTTTCAACTGGCTTTCTTCTCTATGGAATGGCCCTGACTTACGGCGCAACAGGCAGCACTCGCATTTCTGTAATTGCAACTCAAGCTGGTCAAATGGGAATGTCTTCTGGAAATATACTGTTTTTGGCCGGCATGCTGCTGATTTTAACTGGTTTCTGTTTCAAGATTGCGGTTGTTCCCTTCCATATGTGGACCCCGGATGTCTATGAGGGTGCTCCGACACCTATGACCGCATTTATGTCTGCCGGTCCTAAGGCAGCCGGTTTTGCTGCTGCCCTGCGTCTCCTTCTGATTGCTTTCCCGACACTCCAGGCCGATTGGAGTCAGCTTCTTTGGGTACTTGCTGTGCTCACCATGACAGTCGGAAATATTACTGCACTCCGCCAGGACAACATCAAGCGTATTCTAGCCTATTCTTCCATTGCACATGCAGGTTATGCACTTGTCGGTATGGCAGCTGGAAATAGTACAGGTACAGCAGGCATTCTCTTTTACATGCTTTCCTATACCTTCATGAATATCGGCGCTTTTGCAGTGATTATCCTGGTCGGTAAAAAAGGTGAGTCTAACGGAAACGTTCAAGATTTCGCAGGCCTTGGTTTCAAACACCCCATGCTTGCCGTCGCAATGACCATCTTTCTTTTCTCTTTGTCTGGTATGCCGCCAACTGCCGGTTTTATCGGCAAGTTCTATCTTTTCTCGGGTGCCATCCAGAAAGGATATATCTGGTTGGCAGTTATTGGTGTGCTTAACAGTGCAGCTTCCGTGTACTATTACTTGCGTGTAATGGTGTACATGTACATGAAAGATCCTACCGAGGATTTCGCCTGGACAAAGGTTTCTGCTCCCATTGCCCTTTGTCTGGTGCTCTCAGTGGCTGGTACAATGGTTCTTGGTATTGTGCCATCTATCATTCTGCAGTATGCACAGGAAGCAATAAAACTGATCTAGACACAATCGGTTAAATATTAATACAAAGGACAGCTTTTTTGGCTGTCCTTTTTTTATCTCAGTTGTCGCAGTGGTGAAAAATTTTAACAGTATCGAAGCGGCTCTGTGACTTTGTAGTTACAACCTATAAAATAATTAGAAACTTGGTGGAATTCAAGAGCTTGTGTAAGCGTCAGGGGTAAAGTGGTGGGAAACTGAGTTTCGAATTACATGGTGTCAAATGACATTTTTCAATCTTTAAATGGTGGTAGGAGAAGGAACGATAGACGCGAGTATGACATTAAAATAGCTTTCAACCTTAAGACAGGAAATTTTAAGCACAATCCTTTGGAATTTTGGCTGAAACCTCAACCCAGTTCCTGGATTATTACATAGGGACTGATGATTGCCGTGTTAAAGAGTTTTGCAGGTTGTGCATCCCATTGTTTTATTTGTTGATGTGACGGTTTGCTGAGTTTTCCTTCATTGATCAAGCTTGCCACATATTCTGCTTCGTTATTTGCAATTTTGCAGGCAATCTCTGTCAGCTCAAGTGCTTTATCAACGACGATTACGCCGCCGCGTTGAAGATGCGCCCTGAGACATAGCCAATCAGCGACATCCAGCGCCCGTGCAATTTCCTCTCTGCTAACTGTCATACTTCTCCCTTCTTTTAGATAATTTATAAGTTACTGCAGTAATAATCCTTATTTATAAGATAAAAACAGAATTTACTTTACGCCACGCAGATAAAATTTAATCCATCTACAAGTCCTTTGGACGAAGCCACTTCTCTGAACTGCTCACGTGCCCCTTTTACACCGATGGCTGCCAGAATCTTGTTGCCGTTGTCGCTCAGCTGGTCCGGGCTGATGACGGGAGCACCATGCAAGGTGCGGCCAATCTTGTGTGGATCAACATCTATCCAGCATGTGACAGCTATACCATTTTTTAATAGAAGTCGTTGCCAGGCGCGGCCTTCTAGCCCAGCTCCGGCAATGGTAACGTTTTTTTCACCACTAAGATAATCAAGCAGCAGATAATGACACTTGCAGGCTCTAAAAGCCGAACGGCTATATTCATCCATGGTACGTGTGGCACGTTCTGGATGATCCCGCCAAAAAAAAAGGGTATCCGGAATCCGGAAGAAACCGACACCCTCAGAAGCAAGGCGTAGCCACAGATCGTAATCCTCAGCCCAACCCATACTTTGATACCCCCCTGCGTTAATAAGCAGTTCCTTGCGCAACATAACACTTGGATGAACGAAGGGTGATTCGACGAATCGTTCCAGCATGATACTTTCGTGGCTGCAAAGACAATTTTGCCACTTTTCGTATGAAGACATACCACTTTTAATGGAATGGCGCGGGAAGTGATGGAATCCGCAGGCAACCAGGCCTACTTCTGGATGTTCATCAAGGTAACATGCCTGGATTTCGAGCCTTTGTGGGTGACTTATGTCATCACCATCCATACGCGCAATCAAAGGGGCGCTGCAAGCAGCAATTCCCATATTTAAAGCTGAAACTAATCCAGCCCCACCGGTCGACAGGAGAGTTAGCCTGGAATCCTGCCTGCTTGCAGCAGCCAAAATGTCTGGGGTATCATCTGTTGAGCCGTCATCGACTACGATAAGCTCCCAATCGACAAGTGTCTGGCGAAATATAGATAAAAGTGCCTCCTTCAAATAGCGGGATTCATTGCGCACCGGCATGAGTATGGATATACGAGGCACAGAAATCCTAGTGTTTGAGTTCACTCAACCGGGCCTTGGCAGTAGCAGCAGCAGAGGAGCTCGGATATTTATTTATGATCTCCTCATAAAGTTTGGTCGCGTGTTCACGATTATTTTGCTTTTCTTCAAAGCGCGCGGTATCAAGAAGCTCAGTGGCTTTTTTATCGCTGGAACAGCCCACGGCTAAGAGACATAAGATAAAAAGACTAACCAGAGAAAGTTTCAAGGGCTCTCCTTTAAGTACTCGTACGGGATAACGATAAGGTAGCATAAGTATTAAACTCAACATATCAGGCAGAATTTTTCAGGGCAGTTGCGAGTTATCTTCCACTGTCGAATCTTTCTGGAAAAGGATCTTGTCAATCAGCGGCTGATACGGTGGATCTGAGTCCCATAAACCACTACTGGAAGAGTTGCAGGGTCCGTTCCACGGGTCAACAGGTTGGAAGTAGCCGCTCACTGAACGAAACACCCCAAAGTGCAGATGTGGAATCATGGAATTACCGGAACTGCCAACTTTTCCGATGCGGGTGCCTCTCGCAATATGATCACCTGTCTTGACTAACTGGGAACCTGAACGAAGGTGTGCATAGAGGGTTAAGTAACGACTTAGTCCAAAATTGTGCTCCACGACTATGAAATTGCCTGCATTAAAACCTAAGGTGGCAGCCTGCTTCCCTTCCACAGGAAGATGTGTGGTGAGTTCAGCTGCACATTCCCGATTCGCATCAGGGCAGCGATCAAAAAGTCCATCGCGTGTCCAGCGCACAACGCCTTCAGCAGCAGCAAGTACAGTAACATCCTGCTCAATGGAGGAAACAATGATGTCTGTTCCTTGATGGCCAGTATAACCGGGCTGCCCGCAGGAAAATGATCTGCCGGTACCAGTCAGATCAGGATATCCTATGCGAAAATGTCTTCCAGCGCAGTTCATCCCTGGGATACAATCAATGGGCCATGAAAAAAAAAGGGAGGGATTGTCCGCTGCAACCAGCGGACTGGGCAGGCCGATAGCCAGGATGATGCCCAGGCACAGCAGGAAAGTACAGGAATTGAAGTTGATTTTATGCACCAGAAGCCTTGCCAATGTTTCTGAGGGAGCAGGATGAGGTTTATTCAGTCGAGAGAAAATTTGTATCATTTGAATCTGCTTCTTGCAAAACATTTTTAGTGTGCAAAGTAGCGGAACGTCTGAGCGCTGGAGAGCGGACCGCAGCTCACGACGAAACAATTACTATCCTTGCAGGAAAGACCTCCTTCACAATATACCTAACTTCGGGGAAGCTGGAATCCATCAAATCAATGAGTTCACTGGCAGTAAATCCTCTTCTGATAGACAGTCTCCCGTCCTTAAATGCGAAGCTGCCGTGGCTAAAAAAAGGAAGCAGAAGTGAACATCCCAGGTAAGACCAGTGGGTGCGTCTGAGATCGTTCATGACCAGGGCAAGTCGCGTGTGAGTAAGTGCCTGCATGAGAAGGAGCTTGATTTCGTCCCATCCAAGATGATGAAGAAAGTGATTTGAAAAAATGAAGTCAAACATCCCCAGCTTCTCAAGCTCAAGTGCATTTCCAACTTGTAAAGTAATTTCCGGATATGTCCGGACAGCCTGCTGCGCAACGGGCAAGATCCGTAGGTCGTTATCCAATGCAGTTACCTTGAGCCTGAGATTGCGCTGGCGAGCTTCCTGTACACACCACACCGCAATGTCGCACCCTCCTGCACCTACATCCAGCAATGTATAGTGCCGTTGTCGGTCACGCTCCATGATGCTGAAAACATGATCACGCAAGATTTTACGGCTGGCGCTGAACAGCATGTTTATCAACCTGAACCGTCGTACAGTGCGCAGTAAAGTCGCTACATTGGCCTCTGCAAGATCCATATCCTCCTTGTCAGTCAGATTCCTCTCTCTAAGGTCAGGAATAATACCCATCAAACAATCCTCCAGCAGTGTCAAAGTTTTAGTTCTGCTTTAAAAACAGTTTTGTAATGGTCCAGATTGCGGAAAGGGATCGACAGCATGTTAAATTGCCGCAGCAACTTTTTGCGCAGTGGTGTCTGGAAAACAGCAGTCAGAAATGAATTGCGTATAGCAGACCAGATATATCCTCCTGATGTGCCCGCCATCATCATGTAATGAGCTCGCCGAAGTGCTGTGCGGGCTGCTTGCATGCGTACGCGGTTGTAAAGCGAACCAGCCTGTTCAAACGGTATTGCCCGCTCGATTACTAATCGCGTCAGCCAGCAAGCCAGTTCGGCATCGGCAAACCCAGTGTTCATGTTTTGCCCTCCAACAGGTGACATGAGGTGGGCAGCATCACCGCACAGGAAAACATGGTTCCTGGTAAAAGTTCCTGCCAGATATCGCTGGACACCGAAGCTGCTCACCCATGTCTGACGTGCGTTTCCAATGGCAATTCCTGCTCGGGCCTTCAGCTCTCTGTGCAGATAATCCCTTGAAGAAGCGGGCATAGGAGGTGATGTTGTTCTCAAAACATAACGGCGCTGCCCTCCGGGTAGGGGAAATGATTCCACCGACCCGCGTGGCGTAAAAAAAAACACGCATCGTCGCCACTGGTGCCGTTGTCTTCAAAATCCCCCATAAGAAAAGTTTGAGAATCTGAAGCCCCATCAAAAGGTATTTCCAAAGCCTCCCTGGTGATACTTCTGCCACCATCACACCCAAGGAGGCAGCGACAGATAAAATGAAACCGCCCCCCCTGGCTGTGCCCACCGTACACCTCCACTTGTTCTCCCTGAATGAAAACATCCTCAACAGTGTGACCTCTCAGCAGGTGGATGGAAGGTACACGCGCAATTGCTTCCTCCAGAAGGGTCTCGGTCCTGTGCTGAGGGATAGCAAGCACAAAGGGAAACGTATCGGGCAATTGGCTGAAATCCAATGAGCAAAGCAGTCTGGTTTCATCGTGGATCCGGACAAACCGTACGGAAATTCCCTTATCAAGTAAGAGATCCGTCAGACCTATGTGTTGCAATATCTCAAGTGAGGGAGGTGTAATCCCGATTGCACGGGACTGTACGTGCCGGTTGTCTGACTTCTCAAGCAGCAAAACTTCCAGACCTTCATTCGCCGCAAGCAGGGCTGCAACCATGCCAACAGGTCCCGCGCCGACTACTATGACATCGATGTCTAGCATCATTACCCCCATATCAAAGTATAGAAGAGCACAGGGCTATGGCAACAGATGGAGCGGAAAGACTTATGTCTCTGCAGACCCGGTTGGCCAGCTCAATTGCACTTCCATACCTCGGGGATATACTTAAACAAAGAGATAACCCAGGCATATGAGGAGGAATAGTAATGGCAGAGCAAGTAAATTCCCACCTCAGCACCAGGATCAGCCAGGTCAGCCTCACGAAATTGTCCACAGTTTGAGTTTGCAAGGCAAAGGAGAGTCGTCATGACGCGAATGGAAACATCACGGGTGCGGGAAGTGCTGGCACTGCATATTGGATCTTTAAGGGAGCAGGCATCTCATCTCAATGAGGACAATTTCGAACAGATGGAGAGAGATTTGCGGGCAATGGAACGATCTGTCAGGGAGGCTCGATCCTTGATTGAGGGTCTTCCGCACCGGAATCAAAAATAATTATTGCTGCCAGGGAACGAATTCACAGTGGGGATTTTACTTGGATCGCCCTTGGCAGCCTCGCTAGCGCTTGAGACATTCATATCGAGGCGTCGGGTGTACCGCCGGAACGATCCTGGCGATGCTCCGATTCATTCTCCACTTTTTCCCCTGGATCTTTCCCTTCCTGCGATTCGTGTTCAATAACCGCATTTATCTCGGCTCCAATCAAAATGATGAAGCCGCTGATATAAAGCCACAGCAGCAGTATTATAACTGCGCCGATACTGCCATAGGTCTTGTCATAGGAGCCGAAATTGTTAATGTAGTAGGAAAAAGCCAAAGAGGCCAGTACCCAGCTGGGAATGGCGAAAACCGCGCCGGGACTGATCCACTTCCAGTCCTGTTTTACATCAGGAGTCAGGTAATAAATAACAGCCAGGGCCAGTATCAGCAGAAACAGAATTACGGGTACAAGCAGAACATCCCATGAAACCTGGAAAACATTTCCAAGCTGTGCAAGATTTGCAATGTAATCTCCTATTTTCGGGCCAAACATCAGCAGGACTAGAGAGATAATGAATAGTACGGAAATCAGAATCACCAACGAAATTGCGATCAGCCGCACCTTCCAGAAAGGCCTCCCCTCCTTTACTTCGTAGAGCCTGTTCATTACCTCCATAATTGCAGTTACAGCATTAGAGGATGTCCACATCGCAAGGAGAAATCCGAGGGACAGAAGTCCCCCCTTTTTGTCGGAGAAAAGCTTGCGGATGTTGTCCTGCAACAGGGCGAATACCTCATTAGGCAGCACTCGCTTGATGGTCGTTAAAATGGATTCGAGGAAATCCGGCAGAGGCAGATAGGCAAGCAGGGTGGTCAGGAAAAGGAAAAACGGAAAAAGAGCCAGCAACAGATAATAAGCCATGGCTGCGGCATATTCTGCGCATCCGTCATTAACAACTTCGTGGTACACCTTTTTTGCCAAAGTCAGATAGCTGATTCGGCCCAGTTTGAAATAGGAACGTATGGAGAAAATGGAAACCTCCCTCAATCTAAAATTTCAAACAGTTCTTTACTTGCCAGAAAGGACGATGGCCTCACATGGAGGCCATCGCTCAGGTGCTTATCCCGTTTAGTACTTCTTCTTCATTCCTCTGGAACCGCTCATGGAAGAATAATTGTCCATTTTTCCGCCCATGCCGCCACCATATGCAGGTTGTCCGGTCCCACTGCCTGTTCCGGTGGCTCCGGTGCTGTAGCCGGGGCTGGTTCCATACGCTGCCCCACCTCTGTTGCCACCGCCGGGACTAACACGGCTGCTCCCATCGGTTGAACCACCAGTACCGCTACCGGTGCCGGAATCAGAGCCTGTTCCATAGGTTGATCCGCCTGTTCCGCTGCCGCTGGAACCACCGGTGCCGTAGGTAGATTCACCTGTGCCGTAGGTGGAGCCTCCAGTGCCGCTGCCTGAATCAGAGCCCGTTCCATAGGTGGAGCCTCCAGTGCCGCTGCCTGAATCAGAGCCCGTTCCATAGGTGGAACCTCCAGTGCCGCTGCCTGAATCAGAACCCGTTCCATAGGTTGATCCGCCAGTGCCGCTGCCTGAATCAGAACCTGTGCCATATGTTGATCCGCCAGTACCGCTACCAGTGCTGGATCCACCCATGCCGCCGGAAGTGGAACCGCCTGTTCCGCTGCCCGAGTCAGAGCCTGTACCATAGGTGGAGCCACCTGTGCCACTTCCGGTGCTTGATCCGCTTCCCATTCGACCTGAACCGCTGCCGGTAGCTCCGGCGCTGAAAGCAAATCCCGAAATAGCGACCAACGCGGCTGCTGTAAAGATCATTCTTTTTGCTTTTTCCATCGAACTTCCTCCTGTCTATGAGTTGGATGCAGAGAACATGGCTCTGTTGCTTAATTTTTACCACACGCACAGCCACCTGAAAGTAGGGGTCTGTCCGAATTTGTTTAAGGAAAGAGGAGAAGGTTCAATCAAAAAATGAATCTTTCAGCAGATCGTAAGAGCTTCTGTGACTAAGGCTACCAGAGGTGTGGCCACGTGCATTGACCAGCTGGTTTTTACGGCTTCAGTCTCGGCCTTCTTGAGATAGGTCAGTTCAAACTTTTCCCGGCACTTCTCCAGCAGTTCATCGCTAAATCGGCGCTTGCGCAATGTCCGGGTGCGATGTTTGCCTGTTATGGCATCATCCGGTTTGCTATGCGGGGCGACGCTGAGCCGGAAGAGGCCGTTGTCCATTCTGAGGCCCCCTTTTGAGTGCCAAAACTCGTCGTAGTTGAAGTAGCATCCCTGTTCGGGCGAGTCTTCTTCGCCTACAGTAATCTGCGTCGCAGAACTGACACCGGCCAAGCAACTGATCCCGGATGCCATGGCAATAGCTCTGGCCGCTGTCAGCAATATCATTGGAGGAGATACATCGCCGAGTGCCTTGGTCGCAGTTCGAACTATGTCAGGATTTTTAATTCCCTGAATACGACTTACGAACAAGGTATGTCCTGATCCCTGAATTATCTCCCCCGGCACAACTGTAAAGGAGAGCACATACACCTTCTGCATGTTTCTTTTCAGGACCAGGGACAGATCCCCCTCCAGGTCGTGATCGGAAATTGTGAGACCGACAGTATAGGTGTCATCAACTCGTTGTGTTTCCCACAGGTTGATCTGTTCCTTGAGAAGGTCGGATGAAAATGCGGTAACATAATGGGTATCGATAAATCGATAATGATGCAGAAGCATACTGAGTCTGCTCGTGCATGAAAGGGAGAGGGATATGTAATTGCCGACAAACTTGAAGGGTGTCCTGGGATTGTGCCGCATTATGCAGCACAATCCAGGGCTGCAGAGGGTTTTCCTTATGGCCAGATACCCGTTAAAATTGACGCAAAATAAAAACAACTGCTGTAACTTCCTTAAAGATGATTTGATAATTCCAGTATTTTTATGAGCTTTTAAGCAGCTTGCCAAGCATCTGAGGGTACTCATATGTATTCTGCTTTTCTTGTTCAGCGTTTTACCAGCACGAAAACAAAGGAAATGATGCATAACACAAGGAAAACATAGAACAAAAATTTAGCAATATCGATAGCGACGCCTGCAACTCCAACGAAACCGAAAAAAGCCGCTATCAAAGCTATTATAAAAAATATGATTCCCCACCTCAGCATACATACCTCCAGTGGAATCTTTGATGGAATATTTGCTATCTATAATCAATACTATCAGAGGAACATCCCATTTCAAGCCATACCGAAATTCTCGCCAGGGATGGGTAGGAAGAATGCGGGGAATTATGTTAAAATTCTTGTACCTACTGGTTGTGATTTTTTAAGCGAGTAACAGAGTTAAAGGAGGACCGATATGAGAGCAATGTGGTCAGGTTCGATCAGCTTTGGCTTGGTGAATATTCCGGTAAAACTCTTCAGTGGTTCGGACAGTGCTACAGTCGATCTGGATATGCTCCGAAAGGATGACCTATGTTCCATAAAGTATTTAAAAGTCTGTCGGGATGATAACAAGGAGGTTTCCAACAGCGACATTGTCAAGGGATATGAATACTCCAAAGGCGAGTACATCGTACTGACGGATCAGGATTTTGAAAACCTGCATGCTGAAAAGAATCATTTAATCGATATCATTAACTTCATTGACGAAAAGGAAATCGATTGCCGTTATTTCGAAAAGCCCTATTACCTTGAACCTGAGCGAACCGGAACCAAGGCCTATGCACTGTTACGTGAGGCCTTGAAACAATCGGGCAAAGTGGGGGTCGCTTCCTATGTGCTCAGGAACCGGCCTAATCTGGGGATTGTGAAGCCTCTGGACAATATGCTGTTGCTGAACGGTGTCAGATACAATACCCAGGTGCGCAGTTTCAATGAACTTAATCTTCCGGCGGGAGAAAACATCAAAGAGCAGGAGGTCAAGCTGGCTCTGACGCTCATAGACCAGCTGTCGGTAAGCTTTGATCCTGCCCAGTACAAGGACACCTACAAAGAGGAACTGATGACCCTGATAGAGGAGAAAGCCCGTCACATTGAGAGGAAGCCACCTGTCAAACAGGTTCAGAGAGCTCAGGTCATAGATCTGATGGCTCTTCTGAAAGAGAGTCTCAAAAAAGAACAGAAGAAAGCTGCCTGACCAGCAGTTGCTGATCCTTCCTCCCTCCCTTTCTCCGGAACCATAGCACATCTGAAACCGGAGCCATGATGAGTCTTGAAGAATATACAAAGAAAAGAAACGTCTCCCGCAGCAAGGAACCTCCCGCACTGATAGAGAAACCGGAAGCCGGTTTGCGCTTCGTGGTCCAGAAACATGCTGCCTCACATCTACACTACGACTTCCGGATAGAGCTGGATGGTGTTCTCAAAAGCTGGGCAATTCCCAAAGGGCCAAGCCTTGACCCCTCTCACAAGCGTCTTGCCATGCAGGTTGAGGACCATCCCTATGAATACCGGAACTTTGAAGGTGTCATACCCCCTGGAAATTACGGGGCCGGAGAGGTAATCATCTGGGATCAGGGGACCTACCATGCGGCAGGCACACAGGACAGGCCGGCCAGCGAAACGGCCATTCGCAATGGACTCAATAAGGGGGATATCAAGTTCATTCTGCATGGACAAAAGCTGCGGGGAGAATTTGCCCTGGTGAAGATACAGCGTGATGCACGCACGGGGGGCAAAGGCAACTCATGGCTGCTTCTCAAAAAACATGATGCTTTTGCCACGCCGGAGGACATTACTCTCAAGGACCGTTCGGTTGTCAGTAATGAAACGGTGGAAGAACTCAAAGTGCAAGACCCTGCCCACGCACCAAAAGCTGCGATGCACCAAGACCGCAAAGATCCTCCTGATCCGATGCCGCATCATGTTGCACCGATGCTGGCAACCCCTGTTGTGAATGCATTTGATGATCCTGACTGGATATTTGAAGTCAAACTGGATGGCTATAGAGCCATTGCAGAAATCCAGCAAGGGGCAGTATCGCTGTACTCGCGCAATGACCTCCCCTTTACCCTTAAATTCCCTTCCATTGTCAGCGATCTGGAAACAATCGGACATGATGCTGTTCTGGACGGCGAGCTGGTAGCCCTGGATGACAATGGCCGCTCGGACTTTCAACTGCTGCAGAACTATAGCCGCCATGGGATGGGAACAATCGCCTACTTCGTCTTTGATCTGCTCTACCTGGACGGAAGAGATTTGCGCAGTCATACTCTGCTGGAGCGTAAGAACATGCTTCGCAGTATGGTGCCTGAGCTGGACAGCGTCAGGTACAGCGATCATGTTCCGGGGCAGGGGCTGGCCCTGTGTGATCTGGCGCGGCAGAATAGTCTCGAGGGCATTATTGCAAAAAAAGTCAGCAGCAGATACCTGACCGGAAGGCGAAGCCGCGAGTGGCTGAAGATCAAGATTAAACTTCGTCAGGAAGCAATCATTTGCGGCTTCACCAAGCCGAGAAAAAGCCGCAATTACTTTGGTTCACTGGTGCTGGGAGTTTTTGAGGGGAGAGTTCTGACCTTTATCGGGCTCTGCGGCGGAGGATTCGCCGAAGAGGATTTGCGGGATGTGTACAATCGGCTGCAGTCGCTGGTGATCCCTGATTCTCCTTTCAGTGCAAAAGTCCCGGCCGCCATGGCGGTGACCTGGGTGCGGCCGCAGTTGGTGTGTGAAGTTTCCTTCACCGAGTGGACCGGCGAAAAAGTCATGCGCCACCCGGTTTTTTTGGGGCTGCGGGAGGACAAGGAGCCGGCAGCCGTGATACGGGAAATACCGGAGCTGGTAGTCCCAACGCCTGAAGATGAAAAAGAGCAGCTGGAGCGCAGCAGGTCAGTACGGGGCAAGGTCCATTTTACCAATCTTGATAAGATCTTCTGGCCCGAGGAGGGTTACACCAAGGGCGATGTGATCGACTATTACCGCAGGATTTCCGACTATATTCTTCCGTATCTGAAGGACCGCCCGGAGTCTTTGTACCGCACCCCGCATGGGATCACGGAAAAAGGCTTCTTTCAGAAAGAGACCCGGGATGCTGTCGCACCGTGGATCCCAACCAAACAGATTTTTTCCGAATCCAACGACAAGGATATTTCCTACCTCCTCTGCCAGGATCAGCAGACGCTGCTGTACATGGCCAACCTCGGCTGCATCGAAATCAATCCCTGGCTCTCCCGTATTGAGAATCTGAATAATCCCGATCACCTGGTGATCGACCTGGATCCTGAAGACATTTCATTTGAAAAAGTTGTCGAAGCGGCACTGGCAGTTCGCCAAGTGCTGGACACAGTCGGCATCACCGCTTTTCCCAAGACATCCGGTGCCAGCGGAATGCACATCTATATCCCATTGGCCGCCCGTTATGACTATGAGACAGCCGGAACCTTTGCACACCTGATCGCTCAACTGGCTCACAACCTGGTACCGGATTTCACCAGCCTGGTGCGGTCACCATCCAAACGGCAGAACAGGGTGTACCTGGATTATCTTCAGAACCGACGCGGTCAGACTGTTGCCGCACCGTACAGCATTCGGCCGCGCCCAGGGGCTACCGTATCAACACCATTGGAATGGGACGAGGTGAAGCCTGGCCTGAATCCTGCTGACTTTACCATTCGCACGATTCACGAGCGGCTGGAAAAAAAAGGGGATCTTTTCAGGGGAATTCTTGGGGAGGGTGTGGATCTGGAAGCATGTCTGAAAAGGCTGGAATGATCAGCATCACAAAAAAGTTGCCAGAACGTTTTGAAGCTGTCCGGATGTGTACGGTTTCGGAAGTATGCCGGCACGACTGTCATGTGCAACTGACTTTGCAAAACCTTCCAGGCCATGGCCGCTGCAGATAACAATCGGAAGCGAGGAATGCTGTCTGCGAATTTCGAGATAAGCTTCTCTGCCCCCCATGACAGGCATGGTCATATCCATCATGATCAGGTTGATCGAACTCCCGTGCCGCCTGAAAACTTCCAGTGCTTCGCGTCCATTTGAAGCGGAGATGACTGAAAAGCCGAGTGACTGCAAATGCGCTGTCCCAATGTCCCGCAGGCACTCCTCATCGTCTACCAGCAGGATTACACCGGATTTGTTATCCGAAGCTTCGATATGGGAGGAGGCCGGCGCCATGGGCTTGATTTCTGTCTGAGGGGCAGCTGACGGAAAGAAAACCCTGAAGGTTGTGCCTGCACCGGGAGTGCTGGAAAACTGTACAGCACCTGTGTGGGCATTGATGATGCCGAGTGTTGCCGACATTCCCAGGCCGCGACCTGTGAATTTCGTGGTGTAGAAAGGTTCGAAAATACGTCTGCAGGTTTCTTCATTCATGCCGCAGCCGCTGTCTGAAATCTCCAGACAGGCATACACACCGCACGGCAATGCCTTGCCTTGAAAATCAAACTCTTCCTGCCCGGGTGTCACGACTTTTCTGCCAAGCATCACCCGGATAGTTCCTGGCATGCAGCCAATTGCCTCGGAAGCGTTTATGGCCAGGTTCATGACAATCTGCTGGATCTGGCTACTGTTAGCCATGATTTCCGGCACATCATGGCCAAGCTCGACTTCTACTGCCACGTTTTTGTCAATGCCGGAACCAAGCATCTTCATTATCTCATTCACAACCGGCCCAATCTGGATGCATGCCTGTACCGGCCTGTCCTTGCCGGCGTAGGCCAGCATCTGGCGGCACAGGTCAGCGGCCCGCTGCGCTGCTGTTTCGATCTTATCCACATGTTGCCTGCAGGCATCATCGGTTTTCCGGTCATCCTTGATCAGAAAACAATGTCCCAGGATGATGGAGAGTATGTTGTTGAAATCGTGGGCAATCCCTCCGGAGAGCACCCCCAGGCTCTCCAGTTTCTGCGCCTGTCTGAACTGTTCCTCCAGCAGTAGACGCTCTTCTTCCGCTTTTTTGCGTGCAGTGATATCCCGTGCCACGTGAACGCAAGCCTTCAGGTTGCCTGCCGGATCAAGCAACGGTGATACGGAGATATCGAAACTCCTGCCCAGCAACTCCTCATGTATTTCCTGTACATGTTCCTGTTTGTCCTGCAGCAGACGGTGATGAGGACACGAATTGGGGACACACGCGGCACCATACATTACGTCATAGCACTTGCGGCCGATAAGATCGGCGGTGCGACATCCGTATCGCTCTGCCATGGCTCTGTTGGCGCGGGTTATGGTCTGTTGTCCATCGATGATGGCAATCAGATCGGGAACCGCATCGAAAGTCTGTTCCCATTCGTGCTTGGCGCGGTGAATTGCCTCCTCTATCTCGCGGCGCTCCTGGAGCATGTCCCATTCCCGCAGGACACGCTGCACTATGCGTGATAACGAAGCAAACGTTTCCGGCGATTTGACAATATAATCTTGTACACCTGCCTTCAAAGCTTCCACGGCCAGTTGTTCGCTTCCATGGGAAGTCATCAGGATTACAGGCCATGCACCTTCCGCAGTTGTCACCAGCTCGCTGCCGCTTCCATCAGGAAGACGGTAGTCTGTCAGAACAAGCCGCGGAACGTGGCATTGCAGGACTTGGCGGGCTTCCTTCAGTGTCGTGGCAAACAGCAGGCGATACGAATCCGCAGCATCATCGAAAGCTCTTTCGATCAGTTCGGCATGACCTTGATCATCTTCAACAATAAGTATCAGCAGGGCCGACGGACTATCGGTCAGCATAAGCACTCCTTAACAGGGTGTTGAGAAACCCAGGTTGTTCAAAAATAGTCAGATCGTCGCTCCCGGAGAAAGCCCCGCGGAGACGTAGCAGCGCTACGTCGCACAAGGTGGCTTTCGAGGACGGCGGCGAGATGGCTGTTTTTCAACAACCTCCTTAGAACATTGCTACCAGGGGCGTCGGTTCCAGGCCAGCCAATAAAACCCCAGTTCTTTCATTAGTTTGCCGAAAGAGTCGAAATTTACCGGTTTGAGAAGATAACTGTTGGCATGATGGTGATAGGCACGGGCCACATCCCGTTCAGCATCGGATGTTGTCAGAATGACTACCGGCAGAGCCCGCAGGTCAGGATGCTCCTTGACTTCTTTGAGCACCTCCAGTCCATCGATCTTGGGCAACCGCAGATCGAGCAGCATCAGGTGCGGCATGGGGAACGCCAGGCGATCGGCGTATTTGCCTTTTCCATGCAGGTAATCGAGAGCTGCTTCGCCATCCTCCACATGCATGATGGTATTGGCTACCTGAGAGTCGGCCAGATTGCGAAGCACCAGTTCGGCATGGTCCGGATTATCTTCCACCAGCAGGACTGTTAATGGCTCACCTTTCAACATATCCTCTCCTTAAGGTTGTTGAAAAACAGCCATCTCGCCGCCATCCTCGAAAGCCACCTTGTGCAGCGTAGCGCTGCTACGCTTCCGCGGGGCGTTCTCCGGTTGCGACGATCTGACTATTTTTGAACAGCCTGAGCTTTTCAACACGTTTTAGGTGGATGCAAGGCACTGCCTGTCGAGTGTAAAACAGAAAGTACTCCCGCAACCGGAACCCTTCGACTCTACCCACAGACTGCCGCCATGCACCTCCACGATTCTCTTGGCCAATGCCAGGCCGATTCCGGTGCCGTCACTCCCTGCATCGAGCTTGTCGAACAGGCCAAAGATGGTCGTGTGGTATCTGGGATCAATTCCGCTGCCGTTATCCTGAATAAAGAAGATTTGTCTGCCTTGCTCTGTACGCATCCCAATCATGATGCGGGGGGCCTGCTGTGCGCCCATGTATTTAACAGCATTTTCCACCAGATTCTGAACAACCTCGGCAATGCGTTGACGGTCGCAGTAGAGCGAAGGAAGGCCGGGTTGTACCGTTATCTGTATCGGGTTTTCCCGAAGCAGTCCGGTCAGATGATTCAGCACCTCATTCACCAGTTCGTTCATATCAACCAGTTCGGCTGGTGCAATAATCCTGCCGATGCGGGAAAGCTCCAAAAGGTCACTCAGCAGGGAACTCATCCTGTCCGCTGAATTTTCTATTCTGGTGAGATCTTTATCCAGACGATCTGATCTTCCCGCGGCCAGGTCCCTGCGTATGGAACCGGCAAAGCTTTTGATGGTGATCAGCGGACTCTTGAGGTCATGGGAGACGGTATAGGTGAAACGCTCCAGTTCTGCATTTTTGTCCTGAAGCTCCTTTTCGTATTGTTTACGGGTGGTTATGTCCAGAAAAGTCACAACTGAGCCGACAATCTCTCCCTCATGCCGTATCGGGTGAGACCAGTACTCCGCCTGAAAAGAGGAACCGTCAGATCTCCAGAGCACTTCGTCATCCATATGGGTTTCTGTTCCATCCTGAAAGGATTTGAAAATGGAACACTCCCTGCCGTCAAATGGTCTGCCATCCACATGGTGGTGGTGAATCAGTGAGTGCATGTTTTTGCCCAATAACTGCTCGGGAGCATCATACCCCAGCATGCTTACGCAAGAAGCATTGCAGAATGTACAGTTGCCCTGGGTGTCCAGTCCGTAGATCGCCTCCGCAGTGGAGTTGAGCAGTAAGGTCACCATTTCCGTGCTCTCACGCAGGTGTGTTTCACGCTGCAGAATTGTGGCAGTTGCACGACTCACCTGGCGCCTGAGAAGAATAATGAAACCGGAAGCAGCAACCATCAAGCCACCCAGCACCACAATCGAATCGATCAGCCATTCGGGGGTCGTAGGGTCATCGCTGCCGTAGGTCCACTTCTGGCGCGCTCTGCTGTAAGCCGAGTCTTTTTGCTGACGCCATGTGGTCAAATAGCTGTCAAGCGTGGTGATAAGCCCTTGGTGTTTTCCCTTGCCCACGGTGAAGAAAATGTCAAAAGGATTGAAAACAATGCCTGTGGAGCGCAGTCCGCTATCTTTGTGCCTGGCGGCGCCAAAGACACTGCTTACCACCCCGGCATCGGCCTTTTTTTCCGCCACAGCCTTGAAGACATCATCAAATCCGGGCAGTTCCACAAAGGTACAGTTGATGTGGAATTTTTCGACCAAAGCAATAAAATTTCGGCCGCTGATGTCCCCCTTCATGAGGGCCACCTTCTTTTTCTCTATCTGGCGAATGCCTTCGATGGGTGATTCCAGCGGTACATAAAGCTCACCCCACACAGTCAGCAGGGGTGTCTTCGCGTAATCCATGAACTCCTCACGTTCCGGAGTATGGGCTACACTGGTAAGAAGATCGACTTCGCCAGATTTCAGTCGCTCCAAGCCCTCGCTCCAGGAGCCGAACACGTACTCGAAACGTATGTTTTCACGCCGCCCAATCTCGGTCAAAGCATCAACATAGAAACCCTGTATCTCTCCATCGCTGTTCTTGAAAATGCCTGGGAAGAAGTTAAAAGCCCCCACTCGTACCACTCGCGTCTCTTCGGCATTGGCTGCAATCCCGAAATACAGCAGCATGGTCGCTACGAGGCCGAGCAGAAACAACTTTTTCATGATAGGACCTTTTAGGGAGCGTGGGGTGCAAGTGATTTTTAATGGGGACAATATACGCAGAAGCTGGTGATTTCAATTTAGATGATTTTAATTATTTGAGGCAAAAGGTACGCTGGAAAAAGTAGGAAGGGTTCCTGAAGAATGATTTTAGAGGGTAAAGAAAAACACTGCTCCGCTGCCTGGATTGCTCTCGGCCCAGATTCTGCCGCCATGCCGCTCTAGTATCTTGCGGACAGTGGCCAGCCCGATGCCGAAACCATCGATGGTTGGATCCTGCCCGCCACGGTGAAATTCAGAAAAAAGGCCCGATTCTTCACGCTGCACAAATCCCCTGCCATTATCCCTGACAAAATAAATCAAATCCTCTTCCGTACTGATTGAATCGAATTCAATCAGTGCGTCACTCGTGCCGGTCGAATACTTCCATGCATTTGATAACAGGTTCTCCAGCACGACCCGCAAGAGCAGAGGGTCGCCAAAAGCATGGACCGAGTCGGCAATCCTGAAAACCACTTCTCGTTGGGGATCCTGTGAGCGCAATCTTTCAACTATCTCCGCCGCTATGCTGCTCAGATCGGTCCACTTCTTGTCCAACCCTCCGCGTGAACAGCGGGAAAAGGCGAGCATCTTCTCCACGAGGTTGTTCATCCTCACCAGTTCGGTATGCAGGATGGAGAGATTCTTTCGGCTGCCGGCGTCCGGCGATTCATTGTGCTGTTTCTGCACAAGTTCGGCCAGTGTGGTCATTGAAGCCAATGGTGTGCGTAGGTCATGGGCTACCATGGATGCAAAAGAATCAAGTTCCGCATTGAGATGTTCCAACTCCCGTGCCTTGCACGCAAGTTGCGCGTTAAGCGCCTCTATTCGCCGTTTGTCCCTGATTCTGGTCAGGGTTCCGTCGATCGCCTCAAATAGCCGTTCCAGAACAACCGGCTTCAGAATATAGCTGTTGATGCCAATTTCGATTGCACCTAGCAGATGGTGCGACTCACCATGGGCAGTCAGGGCGATTATCTCTGTGGCAGGCATAGCCGCTTTAATGCCGGCGGCCATTGTTATGCCGTCTGTCCCGGGCATGCAGACATCTGTGACAACGATCTCGGGCCGATTGCGATGGAAACATTCAAGACCCTGCTCGCCATCGTTTCCGGTGAAAATTCTCATGCCGTGATAGTGCCGGGACAAAGCGTCGCAAAGTTTTTCCCGGGCTGCCTGTTCATCCTCGACACAAAGCAGGGAAATATCACTGAAATCTTCATCACCCGCCATTTAAAAGCCTCAATCACCTGAATTAGTGAATATTAAAACTCATTTCGAGAATAATTTATAACCGGAACATGTCAAGGAAGCGGTGCTGTGGGGGGATACATTGAAATGGGAGATTAGTTCTGTTCAGGTGATTTTTTTACAAGCTGTTAAAAAATTAAGGCGAAAAAGGAGCTGAGTGGAAGTTTGCAACACGGAGCCCCTTTGTCTAACTAGCCGTAATTATATTGCTATTTGGAGTACGGGGCGGGTGGCATGCTTGATGCTATTCCCCTTCTGAACCATGAGGCGGGGACAAGGTTTTTTTGTGCCTGACCGCCGATGCCAAGGAGAGCTGAATGGCCATCTCAAAAAGAATCCTCATTGCCGATGATCATGCGATTTTCTGCGAGGGGCTCAAGCAGGTAATTGCAACTACTGTCAATATGGTTGTCGCCGGCGAAGCGGCCAATGGTCAGGAGGCACTCGGCAAGGTCCGGGAAAATGACTACGACATGGTGATCCTGGATATTTCCATGCCTGGCAGAAATGGGCTGGACATACTCACCGAAATCAAGAGTCTCAGGCCTCATATGCCGGTCCTGGTCATGAGCATGCATCCCGAAGAGCAATATGCCCTTCGTGCTTTCAAGGCAGGCGCAAGCGGCTACCTGACTAAAGGTGGCGCGATTCAGGAGTTGGTTGAAGCGCTGCACAAGGTTGCTCTGGGAAAAAAATATATCAGTTCCAGCCTGGCTGAAACACTGGTCTCTGATCTGGATAATTCACCCCATGACCAGATTTATAAAAATCTCTCGAACCGGGAGTTTCAGGTGCTTTGCATGATCGCATCGGGCAAGCCGGTCGGCAGAATAGCAACGGAGTTGACGCTGAGCGTCAAGACCATCAGCACCTATCGGACTCACATTCTGCGAAAACTCAACATGAACAACAACGCCGAGCTTACCCGCTTTGCCCTGGAAAACCAGTTGGTATAAGCGGTGGATCAACGCTCGTTTACGAGTTTATCCTGTTTCGGCCAGCGGTGCATGCAGTACAGGCATGGTTTCACCCCGTGAGGCACCGTATCACGCAAATGCTCGGAACCGTGGGTGGCATCACACTGCGGGGGCACCGGAAATTTGTGAATGTGGTCATTTTTAATAAAAAACATCATGGCAAGCCTCCTGTTATGGCGGACCGAAAAAGACAGTGTCGCAGCCTGCTCCAACTGTATCTCAACCTTTTCTATTATAAATAAGCAGTTTGTCTGAAACTGACATCAGCTTTCACCTTAGCTGACAACTCATAAAGTTGGAGAGTGAATGGAAACAACTGCCTGGAATCTGGATATAGGCGCCACGGTTTCCGGTACCACGGGAACCGGTTTCAGAGTATGGGCACCCAAGGCGCAATCCATGGTGGTCCAGCTTGTTTCAGCAAGAGGCAAGGAAGAACGGGTCGCCCTTCTGCAGGAACAGAGCGGCTATTTTTCCGGCATGGTCAACGGTGTAGCCGCCGGTGACCGTTACCTGTATCTCAAGGACAGCGGCACCGGTCGGCCTGACCCTGCCTCGCGTTTTCAGCCTGATGGCGTTCATGGTGCATCCCAGGTTGTGGATCCCCGCCTGTTCACCTGGCACGACAAGCATTGGCAGGGAATCCGTCAGGAAGAGTACGTCATCTATGAACTGCATGTCGGTACCTTCAGTCGCGAGGGGACCTTTGACGGGGTGATTCCCCTCCTGGATTATCTCGTAAACCTGGGCATAACAGCAGTGGAGATCATGCCCGTTGCCCAATGCCCCGGGCGCCGCAACTGGGGCTATGATGGAGTGTATCTGTTTGCCCCCCAGAACAACTACGGTGGTCCCGATGGACTGAAGCGTCTGGTGGATGCCTGCCATGCCCACGGATTGGCCGTGATACTGGATGTGGTCTACAACCACTTCGGCCCGGAAGGCAATTATTCCGGGGAATTCGGATACTACACCACCGATAGGTACCGCACTCCCTGGGGGGCCGCCCTTAACTACGATGGGCCCTGCAGCGATCCGGTCAATGATTTCTTCATTGCCAATGCCCTTTACTGGCTGCACGAATATCACATCGATACCCTGCGGCTCGATTCAGTTGACTGGATTTTTGATCTGACTGCCAGGCATTTTCTGCAGCGGCTTGCAGAAGAGGTGCATCGTCATGGGCAGATGCTGGGTAAACGGATCTATCTGATTGCCGAATATGATGCCAACGATGCCCGTCTTGTCCGTCCTGCGGAACAGGGTGGCTACGGTATCGATGCCCAATGGAACGACGGCTTTCACCACAGCCTGAGAACGCTTTTGACCGGTGAAACGACGGGGTACTACGAGGATTACGGTCAATTCAGCCAGCTGGTCAAAGCCTTTGAAAATGGTTTTGTCTATACAGGCGAGTATTCTGCCTTTCGTCGCAGGCGCCATGGCGGTCCCTCTCCTGAGGTGCCCGGCTCCCGTTTCGTCGTCTTTTCCCAGAACCATGATCAAATCGGCAACAGAAAGTGCGGTGACAGGCTGGCTGCGTCGGTCTCTCACGAACAGCTGTTGCTGGCGGCCGGCACGGTGCTGCTTTCGCCCTACATCCCTCTGTTGTTTATGGGGGAGGAATATGGGGAAACGGCTCCTTTCCATTATTTTGTCGATCATTCGGATAAGCAGCTGATTGAGGCTGTACGCCGGGGGAAAGCGGAAGAACATGCTTCTGGAGCCTGCACCGGTGATCCTCCCGATCCGGCGGCCGAAAGCACCTTCCTGGATTCTCACATCAACCTGACCCTGAAGCGGGAAGGACGTCAGGCCTGTATCCTGAAATTTTACCGCCGCCTGCTCGCCCTGCGCCGGAAGACACCGTGTCTGCAGGTCTTTGACAGGAACAGCATCGAGGTAAAAGGATTCGAGCGGCAGAAAACTCTGGCGGTCATTCGACAAACGGAAACGAGCAGGGTGCTCTGCCTGTTCTGTTTCAGCGATGCAGCCGAAGAGGTGATGCTGATTCTGCCGCCAGGAAAATGGGAGAAGCTGCTTGATTCATCGCACCCTCAGTGGGACGGAGCAGGGGAGCTTGCACCCCGGGAGCTGCATGTGGCGCAAGGAGCAGTCAACATCCCCATGCAGCCATTCAGTCTGGCGGTGTATGAAAACCGGGGGTAAATCGGGGACCGGGGACCGGGGACGGTAATGGCGGCATTTGGTCCCAAATCCCCCGTCCCAGATCCCCATTCCCCGCTTTCAAAGGAGATTTATGGATCGTTACGTCTGCATACATGGTCACTTCTATCAGCCCCCCCGGGAAAATCCCTGGCTTGAAGAGATCGAGGTCCAGGACTCGGCCGCTCCCTATCATGACTGGAACGAACGCATAACGGCTGAATGTTATGCCCCTAACTCCGCTTCGCGCATCGTTGACGGTGACCGGCGCATCCTGGACATTGTCAGCAATTACGCCAAGATGAGCTTTAATTTCGGGCCCACCTTGCTTTCCTGGATGGAAAAAGCATCCCCGGATGTGTACCAGGCCATCCTGGATGCCGACCGGCAGAGCATGGAGTGGCGTTCCGGGCATGGTGCGGCTCTAGCCCAGGTGTACAATCACATGATCATGCCGCTGGCTTCTCCTCGCGACAAGCGTACCCAGGTCATTTGGGGCATCAGGGATTTTGAACACCGTTTTGGACGGTTTCCCGAAGGAATGTGGCTGGCCGAAACTGCGGTGGACCTGGAAACACTGGATGTTCTTGCCGAACAGGGCATTGCGTTCACGATCCTTGCCCCCCATCAGGCCGCCGGTTATCGCAGGATCGGCGAATCCAACTGGACAGAGACCAACGGTGCCTCCATCGACCCAAGCCGTGCCTACCTCTGCCCGCTTCCTTCTGGCCGAAGTATCACCCTTTTTTTCTATGACAGACTGGCTCAGGCGGTTGCCTTCGAAAAGGTGCTGAATGATGGGGAAGGTTTTGCACAACGTTTGATGGAAATTCAAAGTGATCTGCGTGACTGGCCGCAGCTGCTTCATATTGCCACTGACGGTGAAACCTATGGCCATCACCAGACGTTCGGGGACATGGCGCTTGCAGCAACTTTTAATCATATTGAATCAAACAACCTGGCAAAACTGACCAATTACGGCGAATACCTGGAATTGCATCCACCTGATCATGAAGTCCGGATACATGAAAATACATCCTGGAGCTGCGCCCATGGGGTGGAACGATGGAGAAGTGATTGCGGGTGCAACTCCGGCGGATATCCACACTGGAACCAGCAGTGGAGAGGGCCGCTGCGGGCAGCCCTGGACTGGCTGCGTGATCGACTGGTCACGGAGTTTTCGCGCGCCACAAGCAAATTGTTCAAAGATCCCTGGCTGGCGCGCAATGAGTATGTACAGGTGATACTCGACCGGCGTGCGGAGTCGGTTGAGAAGTTCATTGCTCGGCACAGCGTGGTGCCGTTGACGGCTGAAGAAATTGTCACTGTAGTCAGGCTGCTGGAGATGCAGCGCCATTCCCTGCTGATGTACACGAGTTGCGGCTGGTTTTTCGATGAGCTGTCCGGGCTGGAAACGGTTCAGGTCATCCAGTACGCAAGCAGGGCCTTACAGCTTGGTGCGGGGATTATCGAACAGGGGACGGAGCAGGCATTCGTTGAAAAGCTGAAATCGGCAAACAGCAATATTCCGGAGATTGGTGACGGTGCCTGGATTTATGAGCATTTTGTGCTGCCGACACGGGTCGACCTGAACAAGGTTGTCGCCCACTTTGCCTTCAGCTCTATGTTCGAAGAGTATGAAGACCAGACCAAAATTTTTTGTTACCTCATCGAGAAGCAGGGGTACCTGAAACTCTGCTCGGAAGAAGTCTGCATTGCGGTTGGTCTGGTTGACGCAATTTCCGTGACAACCGGAGAGTCCGGCAGGTTCACCTTTGGGGTGGTGCGTTTCGGCAGCCATGATTTCAAGGGTGGTGTGACTATCTTTCGTGACCAGTCAAACTTCGAATCCATGCGGGAGGCAATGGTCGGAATTTTCGACCGAGGGCTGTACACCGAGCTCATTGGTATCATGGACACCCATTTCGGAACGCACAGTTATTCCTTCAATGACCTTTTCAAGGATGAACAGCGAAAAATTCTTGATTCCATCATTACCAGGACCCTGGATCAATTCACTGAAAGCTACAAGGAGATGTACGAGCATTGCCGGCCTTTGATGGAGTTCATGCGCGAGTACAGCGTGCCTGTGCCGAAAACCTTTCTCGCTGCGGCCGGACCGGCATTGAGCGAGCAGCTGATCAGTACGCTGACACCGGAGGAACCGGATGTTCAGGCGGTAAAGAGGATAGTGGAGCAGATCGGGAAATGGAATGTGGAAATAACCACTCCACATACTGAATTTTTCATGCGCAAGCTCCTGGAAAACCTCATGGCCGCCCTGGTGCGCAATCCTGAGGATATGAAGCTTATTGCCAGGCTGCAGACACTCATGGGGCTTTTGCAGGCCCTGCCTCAGGCAATAGCTTACTGGCAGGTTCAGAACGATTATTACCGGCTGGCTAAAAACAGGTATCAGGAATTTTTGACTAAAGCGCGTAATGGAGATGAGGATGCCGTGGCCTGGGTCAAGGAATTCCGTCAGTTGGGGGAGATGCTGTACTTCAATCTGGGGGCTATTGTGCCTGAGTGAGGCGAAAGGCGAGGGAAGCATGCCGCAGGCCAGCATACCGTGTGCAACGTACCGGTTGCAGTTCAACAAGGAATTCAAATTTTCCTCTGCACGGCTGATCATCGGCTACCTTCACGATCTCGGCATCAGCCACCTGTATGCCTCCTCCTATTTTGCGGCGAGGGAAGGGAGCATGCATGGCTACGATGTGGTTAACCAGAATGCGTTCAACCGTGAGATCGGCAGCGAGGAAGAATACAGGGAGATGGTTGCCGAGCTGATGCTGCATGGCATGGGGCAGATTCTTGATATTGTTCCCAACCATATGTGCATCGAAAGCGAAGAAAACATCTGGTGGATGGATGTGCTCGAAAGCGGCCAGAGCTCTCCCTATGCCCGCTTCTTCGACATTGACTGGATACCGGTAAAAAAGGAACTCACCTCCAAGGTGCTGCTTCCCTTTTTGGCGGATCAGTATGGGAAAGTTCTTGAAAAGGGAGACTTGCACCTGGTTTTCCGGAAGGGGGCTTTCTGGATCACCTATTTTCAGTTGCACATGCCGGTGGAGCCAAAGAGCTCTGTAAGAATCCTGGAACATCGCCTGGATGCCCTGCGGCAGCGCATGGCTGCGGATGATCCTGCTCTGATGGAATTGTTGAGCATTATCACCTCATTGCAGCATCTGCCCCTGCCCACGGAGCAGGATGCTGACAGAAGAGAAGAGCGCAGCCGGGAGAAGGAGGTCATTAAAAAGCGCCTTGGTCAGCTGTATGAGGAGAATGCAATTGTTGCCGTTTTCATACGGGATAATCTGGAAATCTTCAACGGCACCCGGGGGGATTCCCACAGCTTCGACCTGCTTGACGGCCTGCTCCGCGATCAGGTGTACCGTCTCTCCTATTGGCGGGTGGCAACCGAAGAGATCAACTATCGCAGGTTTTTCGATATCAACGGCCTGGCTGCCATTCGCATGGAGGATGAGGCGGTTTTCAAGGAAACCCATAAGCTCCTGCTGCGCCTGATCCGTGAAAACCTGATCACAGGCGTTAGAATAGATCATGTGGATGGGCTCTATGATCCTCTGTCCTATCTGAACAACCTGCAGAAGGAGGTCATTAGGGAAGCTTACTCTGCCGTATCTGTCGGTGCAGCTGCAGAAGGAGGTACGCAGGGACCCGAAGAGGCCGGACCTGTTGGCAAGCCGCTGTACCTGCTCTGCGAAAAGATACTCCTGAAGGGTGAACACCTGCCGGAGGAATGGCCGGTGCACGGCACAACCGGGTACGATTTCCTCGGTCAGGTCAACGGCATCTTCGTTGATACCGAAAATGCCAAAGCCTTTGACCGCATCTACAATCGCTTTATCGGCCGTGTAGCGGATTTTGCGGATGTTGTTTATGTCAGCAAAAAACTGGTCATGGAGGTTGCCCTCTCCGGAGAAGTCAACATGCTGGCCAATCGGCTCAACGCCCTTTCCGAGCAGAATCGTCAGACCCGCGACTTCACCTTGAACAGCCTTGCACGCGCCATCAGCGAAATGATCGCTTTTTTCCCCGTCTACCGCACCTATGTCAATTCCTGGACAATCCGGGAAAAAGACAGCCTGTACATCGAGACGGCCATAAACAAGGCGCGCCGTAAAAACCCTGCCATCAGTGTATCGATCTTTGATTTCCTGCGCTCGGTGCTGCTGCTCAAATGGCCTGAAGATGCCCCGGAAGGCATGCGGGCTGATTGGCTCAATTTTTCCATGCGCTTTCAGCAGCTTACCGGACCTGTCATGGCCAAGGGGATGGAGGATACCTCCTACTATCTCTACAACCGGCTGATTTCCCTCAACGAAGTAGGGGGCATGCCGGGGCGGTTCGGGTCCCCCCTGGAGGTATTTCACGGCCAGAACATGGAACGGTTTAAATCCTTCCCCCATTCGCTGGTAGCTACTGCCACCCATGATACCAAACGTGGGGAGGATGCACGGCTGCGTATCAATGTCCTCTCCGAGGTACCCGATGCCTGGCATGCCGCCCTGGTCAGGTGGACCCGTTTCAACAAGCGCAAATTCAAGCTCGTAGACAATCAGAGAGTACCGGATCACAACGAGGAGTATCTGCTTTACCAGACGCTGATTGGTGTCTGGCCGACTGGTTCCTTAAACCAGGAGGGGCTGGCGGATTTGCGTGCCAGAATAAGGGAATACCTTACCAAGGCGGTCAGGGAAGCCAAAGTCAACAGCAGTTGGGTAAGCCCGGATGTGGCCTATGAAGAAGCGCTGCTTGCATTCGCCGATGCCATTCTGGAGGATCTGCCCGACAATCAGTTTCTAAAGGATTTCCTTGCATTCCAGCAGATGATCGCCAGATGCGGCATGTATGGCTCACTCTCTCAGACGCTGCTCAAGATGACCTCGCCCGGTGTCCCGGACTTTTATCAGGGTACCGAACTATGGGATTTTTCCCTGGTTGATCCGGACAATCGAAATGCAGTCGATTACCGTATCAGGTGCAAGGCTCTGGTGGAGCTGAAATCCCGTGAGGCTGAAATTGGCCCCGTTCAATTGCTCAACGAGCTGCTGGAGAACTGGAAGGATGGTCGTATCAAGCTCTATTTGATCTTCAGATGTCTGAACTTTCGGCGGCACAATCGCAAGCTGTTTGATCAGGGCGCCTATCTCCCCCTGGAGGTGCGTGGAAGCCGGGCGAGACATATCTGTGCCTTTTCCCGGCAGTTAAACGGCAGCGGGATCATAGCGGTTGCTTCCCGTTTTTTCACCCCGTTCCTTATGCAGGATAAAATCGCCCCCTTGGGAGAGCAGGCATGGGCGGACACCCGGTTGATGCTGCCTTATGCAAAATCGTACCGAAATGTGCTCACCGGAGAGCTGCTGCATGCCACGCAAGGGGAGGGGGGAGCCAGGCTTGCCCTGGGGCAGCTCTTTTCAACCATTCCGGTGGCTTTGCTGGAAGCTGTTTGAACATGGACTCATAGGTCTGATAGGTCCTATAGGACCCAGAGGACTTAATAGGAAGGCTGGTGAAGTTTGCTTCACAATAGGAGTGACCATGAATGATTCACAGAAAAAACCCCGACCCACAGGCATACTGCATTCCAGGGTACTTCGCTGGGTTGGGGGCACTCTGCTCGTGTTGCTTCTGCTGCTCTTTATTGCCTCGTTTTTTCTGGATGAGCCGCTGAGAAAAATGACGGAACAAAAAGCGAACAAGGCGCTGAAAGGCTACTCTGTCCGCATTCCCAAGCTGCATCTACAGCTTATCGGCCTGACGCTCACACTTAAGGAGCTGAGCATTATTCAGGAAGCACATCCCGATCCTCCGGTGGCTGTGGTACCTTTGGTAAAACTGAGCGTCCACTGGCGCGAAATTTTTTCAGGAAAGCTGGTGGCGGAGATGTTACTCGATCGGCCACGGCTGCATGTGAACCTTCAGCAGTTGCGCACTGAAGCAAAGAGTGAAGTCAAGCTGAAGGAGCGCGGCTGGCAGGAAGCGCTGATTGCTGTTTATCCGCTTAAGATCAACCGGATAGAGATCAATAGCGGCGCCATCACCTACATTGACCAGGATCCGGCGCGGCCGCTTGTGCTGAGTGCCTTGAACTTCACAGCCAACAACATCCGCAATATCCATCTTCCCGACAAAGTTTACCCGTCGGAATTTCACCTGGATACGGCGATCTTCGGCTCGGGCCACGGGCGCATCGACGGCCGGGCCAATTTCCTGGGGGAACCGCATCTGGGCGCCAAGGCAACCTTTGCAGTGGAAAAAATTCCTGTTGATTACTTCAAACCCATGCTTGCGCGCTCTAATCTGGTCATAAAAAACGGATTGCTGACTGTATCCGGAAACACAGAATATGCTCCGACAATAAAAAAAGCCCATGTCGAGAATCTCGAAATCCGGGGAGTGGAGGTGGAATACATCTACTCTTCCGGAACGGCGGCAGCTCAAAAGAAAGATGTTGCAAAAGCGGGCAAGGCGGCCAAAAAGGCCAGCAACAAGCCGGATATCCTGTTGCGTATTGATAAGCTGCGCGTTCTGGAAAGCACCTTCGGCATGAAAAACGCCGACAGTGATCCCAACTATCGCGCCTTTATATCCGACACCAATCTAACCCTCACCAATTTGTCGAACCAGTTTGTCGAAGGACCGGCGGAAGCGCATCTGCAGGGCAAATTCATGGGTAACGGTCCCACCGATGCACGTGCCACTTTTCGGGCGGAGAAAAGTGGTCCCGATCTGGATCTGGCGGTGAAGATAAATGATACCCAGCTGACTTCAATGAACAACCTGCTGCGTGCCTACGGCAAATTTGATGTGACAGCAGGACTTTTCTCGTTCGTATCTGAACTGCACGTCAAGAACAGTCAGGTGTCAGGCTACATCAAGCCGTTTTTCAAGGACATGAAGGTGTACGACACACGCCAGGACAAGGAGAAGAGCCTGTTTAAAAAGATGTACGAAATGCTTGTGGGGGGCGTTTCCCAGCTGTTGCAAAACCAGCCTCGTGACGAGGTGGCTACCAAAACCGATATCTCGGGAAAACTCGACAAGCCACAGATAAGTACCTGGCAGACAGTTGTGGCATTGGTCAGGAATGCATTTTTCAAGGCAATACTGCCGTCGTTCGAGAGGGAAGCAGGGAAGACAGGTAAGGAATGAAGCCTGGAAGCACCCTCCCCCAGCCCTTTAGGCCCGTTGGGTCCTCCCATAAAGGGAGGGGAGCTTTTAACCCCCCTCTCCCCTCAGTGGACCCATAGGGCCTAAAGGAGAGGGGCGGGGAGAGGGGTGGTTGGGTGCCAAGCAAAGGGAGGACAAAATGAGCAAATATGGAAAAAAGGCTGAGGAAACAATCAGGGAAACAATGGAGAAATTCGGAAAGGGTGAACTGAAGAGCGGCAAGAGCGGCAAAAAAGTCACCAACCCGAAACAGGCTGTTGCCATCGGCATTTCGGAGGCGAGGGAAAAACGCGAGAAGGTACCTCCTGAGCCGCCTAAAAAGAAGAAGTAGCTATGGCTGGTGAAAAAGGCTGGAGCGGCAGGCGCCGTGGCGGCGGAGTATGAAGGTTCTACTGATCAGTACCAACCGCAATCCGCTGCCCATGCCGGTCATGCCGGTTGGGGCCTGCCTGGTGGCCCAGGCTGCGGAACGGGCAGGCCATGACGTACAACTGCTGGATCTGATGTTTGTGCGGGAGACGAAAGCTGCTATCCGGGATGCACTGGTACGCAATCCTCCCGATCTTATCGCCCTTTCGGTGCGCAACATCGACAACAATGCGATGACAGACCCGCATTTCTTTCTCCATGAACTGCGGGAACTCATGGGTGAAATCCGGAGTATGAGCTGTGCTCCCCTGGTCTTGGGGGGAGCAGCGCTGGGAGTCATGCCCGAGCAGATTCTGCGGTTCTGTCCGGCGCTGTGCTGTGTCACCGGAAGCGGTGAAACAGTATTTCCGCTGCTGCTGGAAAACATCTCGCGGAATGGCCCCCTGGAGGATGTACCTGGCATTGCCTGGCTGCATCAGGAAATCTTTCGAAAAAACAGGCCGCCCGCTGGTGCTCCCGGCTGTCATGTGCCCGACTATAACCGCTGGCTGGATGTTCCGGCCTACACCTCTCAACTGGCCACCTTCCCTCTTCAGACCAAGACCGGCTGTCAGTTCAATTGCGTCTACTGTACTTATCCGGTGATCGAGGGCAATGACTGCCTTCTCAAAGATCCTGATCGCGTGGCTGATGCCGTGTTCCGTCTGGCAGCGGCAGGATTTCGGGATATCGAGTTTGTGGACAGCATCTTCAACTCTCCTCGCGATCATGCCATGCAAGTGTGTGAAGCCCTGGCACGTGTGCGCCACGGAGCTCGCCTACAGTGCCTGGAGCTGAACCCGCTGCACTTTGATCATGAACTGGTGCAGGCCATGGAAAGGGCAGGGTTTAGAGGGATGGGCATAACCCTGGAAAGTGCTGCCGATCCTGTCCTGCAGGGGCTTCGTAAAGGTTTTGCCAGCAGTGATGTGCATCGGGCCGCCGCAGTAGTGAGAGACTGCAGCATTCCCTGTGCCTGGATCTTTATGCTGGGAGGTCCGGGAGAGACACGGCACACCGTGTGCGAAAGCATTGACTTTGCCCGCAGCCAGATCCGGCCCCGTGATGTAGCTTTTTTCAATATCGGCATTCGCATCTATCCCGGAACGGAACTGGAATCTATTGCCAGAAGAGAGGGGCTGCTGAAGCTTGACCGTCAGGAGATGCTGGAGCCGGTTTTTTACCTATCGCCGGAAGTGGACATGCCATGGCTAAAGCAGGAGCTGTCCAGAGCGTTAGCTGAGAACATGAATTTCATTTCAATGGATTCCCTGGGGCTTCCTTTTCTGCCCACTATTTACCGCACCGGAAAAGCACTGGGCATGCGGCCTCCGCTCTGGCGGTATACGCGGGTGGTGAGGCGATGCCTCAGGCTGGCCGGCATGGATGTGTGAGGTGATCTTTTTACCCTCCCCCAGCCCCTCCCATAAAGGGAGGGGAGCTTTTACACCCCCTCTCCCCTCAGTGGGAGAGGGCCGGGGAGAGGGGTGGTGATGTGCTTTTAATATTTTCCTCTGCCCTTCTGTGAAAATTAAGGAGAACCGATGGCTGAAGCCGCATATATCGCTTCCATCGCCTGTGTCGTACCCCCTTTTCGGCTGGACCAGAAGGTGGCCGCCGACCTGATCCGGGACAAGTTCAAGCAGCAGCTGAGCCATCGCGGCCAAGCCTGGCTTCGCGCCACTTTTTCCCATCCCGGAATCCGCACGCGGCATTTTGCCGTGGATGATCCGGCGCACATCATGGAGGAGACTCCCGACCAGCGCGTTGTCCGATTTACGGAACAATCGATCAATCTCTCCACGGAAGCTGGCCGGCTGGCTCTGGAACGGGCTGGCGTGGAGCCCGGGGAGGTGACCTGCCTGGTGGTAAATACCTGTACCGGATATATCTGTCCCGGCATATCTACCTACCTCATTGAGCGGCTGGGGCTTGCACGCGATGTCAGGGCTTTTGATCTGGTGGGAAGTGGATGCGGCGGCGCAATTCCCAACCTGCAGGTGTCCGAGGCGTTGCTTCAAACCCATGGCGGCTGTGTGGTCAGTGTAAGCGTGGAAATCTGCAGTGCTGCTTTTCAGATGGATAACGACCTGAGCCTGATCCTTTCCAATGCCCTTTTTGCCGATGGCGCTGCCGCTGTTGTATTGCGCCATGAGCCGCAAGGGCTGGAGATTGTTGCCTCAACAGGGCGCTATGCCCCGGAACAGCGTGAGGCCATTCGCTTTGTGCACAGGAACGGTCAGCTGCATAACCAGCTCTCCACCGAGCTGCCTGGAATGGTGAAGCAGGCTGCGGCCGGGGTGGTGTCTAACCTTCTGGCAGAAGCGAGGCTGGGGGTGAAAGACATCTGCCATTGGGCCCTGCACACCGGCGGCGACAAGATCATCGGTGCAGTGGGCAAGGAGATCGGGCTGGCCGAAGGGCAGTTGACAGCTACCCGCAGTATATTGTCAGAGTACGGCAATATGTCATCGCCGACGGTATGGTTCGTTCTTGAGGAGTTGCTGAGAGGTGGAGCATCGCCTGGTGAGCTGTGTGTGATGGTTGCGTATGGGGCGGGGCTTTCGGCACATGCATGTCTTTTGAGGCTGGTCGGAGTGACTTCTTTTTATTGAAGGACTTAAAAACAAGTTTCATGTGTCTTATTGGACCTATAGGCCCCCCTAGTCACCCGTCCCCCGTCCCTGTTGTCAAAACGAATGCCGCGATCGAAACGGATCTCCGGTGAACCATCCCCTGAAGTAATCCACGCTGTTCAGCAGTACCCGCAAGGCTCCCTTTTCACGATGTTTGACGAAGTAGTTTTCCTTGAACAGAGCGGGGGAACAGAAAAGCTTGATGTTTTCCCAGTTCATCAGCCGGTTGAGCTGGTTTCTGGTCAGGTGGCGGGTGCGTACATTGCAGGTGAACCCGGTGTATCTGCTCAAGTCGTCGGGATTGGTGACCAGGCCGGCATCGAGCAGTTGCTGCCGAATACGGGTGGCGGGGTAGGGTGTGACGCACTGTACGACCGGCAGATCGATGCCCAGTTTTTTTGCAGAGCGGAACAGGTTGCGAATATCTTCGCGGGTGTCATCGGGATTGCCTACGATGAAACCGCCCATCACAGCGATGCCGTGTCTGCGCAGCTGCAGTACGGCCTGTTCGGTCTTCTCCAGGATATCTCCCTTGCGAAACATGGCCAGAGTTTTTGCCTGGACCGACTCAATCCCCAGGAACACCAGTTTGAAATTGGCCCGGGCCAGTGCAGGGATCAGCTGGGGATCAGCGGTTATTCCTGCCACCGACGCCTGCACCAGGTATTCCATGCCGGTTAAACCGCGTGCGATGATGGCTTCGGCCAGATTTTTGAAACGGACAGGATTCAGAGTGATGTTGTCATCCACCAGCAGCACGGTTTCCGTGCCGCGCCGCTGCACCTCTTCCAGATCGGTGATGACCCGCTCAATGGCATGGCAGCGGAAGCTCGAACCATACATGCCGGTAATCGAGCAGAAGGTGCAGGACATGGTGCAGCCGCGCGAGGTTTCCACGCAATCCATCTTTTTGTTGAAGTAGGTGAAATTATCCAGCACACGTGCATTACGGTTCGGCAGCGGAAGCTGTTGCAGAGGCAGGAGTGAGTCGGTCGGGTTATGGATGAAGGTCCCGTTTTTGGACCATGAGACTCCTGGCACCTCTGCCGGCTCCCGATTCCGCTCCAGGGCCATCACCAGAGCCGGCAGTGCCTGCTCGCCTTCCCCCCGGATCAAATAATCGAAGGGCACGCTGCTCCCCTCGCCAAGTTCCGTCGCGGTCAAAGTAGCATGATAGCCGCCAAGGACGATCTTTGCTGCCGGAGCTGCTTCACGGCAGATATGCATGACCTGCACTGCGCTGGCATACTGGAAGCTCATGCTGCTGACGCCGACCAGATCGGGTTGAAAGGTGGACAGATACTGACGCAGCCAGGAGCCGATTTTTTTGTGAACCAGCACCAGGTCGACAATCCTAACATCATTCCCGTCAAGGCCGGCAGCCATGGAGCAGAGTCCAAGGTTTGGAACTGTGATGATGCGGTGGAAGTTGTGGGCCGCGTCAGGCATGGCCAGCAGAAGGATTTTCATAGCCCAAGTATAGCAGGCCACAGTGGAACGTCATCTGTGGCGGGTTGTCTTCGTGGGAAATGGTGCTAGTATGGCGGGCACCACCCCTCTCCCCGACCCTCTCCCACTGAGGGGAGAGGGGGCTTAAAGTCGTCAGGGCCTGAAAGAGGGTCGGGGGTCTCAAAGCTCCCCTCCCTTTATGGGAGGGGCTGGGGGAGCAACTGTGTTAGGTGTCAAGAGGTGTTATGTGTGTTGCATGAAATTCGGGTCCCACGGCACCATGTTTTTCAGC